>JBLXDQ010000012.1:0-115387 GCA_048263945.1 Epibacterium sp.
TTGTGTCGCTTGATTCCCATTTCTGATCCTCCGTTTCCTAACTATAGGGGCGGACCACTTCAGTGGGGGAGGATCAGTCGAAGATGTGGTAGCTGAATGGAGTTTTGTCCTCAACTGTCGGCCCGTTGGCATCGCACTACTCATTACCAAGTTTCCCCGACACCGCTTCGCGCTTCGACTTGTCCCACTCGCCCTTGAGGAGGGCCGCCATATGCTCTTCGAGTTGGTCGGCCAACACGATGGCCAGCGACCCCTCCGATTTGCCTACTTTCGCGATTGCGTCAAGCGCTTGATGCACCGCGCGATCGGCACCATGCGTGTCACCAGAGGCAGGAGCCGAAATGCGTCCGGTTGGATTGAGGCGCAGCCTGATCCCAGTCCGCAGACGGTCGAACTGCACCCAGTCGACCTCGGGTCCGCCGCGTTCATGGGCGCGCAGGAGTGCCGCGAGCCGCTCAGTTTGGTCCCGCATCTCAGCTCGCCATTTCGCCCGCTCTGCCGTGTCCGTTTGCACCAACACCGTCTTGGCGGTGTTGTCAATCGAAGTCGCAGCCGCGATATTGGCCACGTCGCGCGCGCTTTGCCGAGCACTTCTGGCCGCGCTGCGCGACTTGAAATAACTTAACAATGCGGTGGCGATGACGCCCGCTGCGGTCAAAGCCGTCGTAACTGAACTGTCGAACTTCAGGTCAGCGAGGACACCTACGATGGCGGTTACGGTTCCAACAGCGACGCCGACATCCGCATTCGTAACATTTTTGCTCATCCCCTATCGTCTCCTCCTGAGGGCGCTGGATTGGTGCTCCGCCCGGACGACTGCAACAGGAGCCGCAAGAAGCTGAACATGCGGACGAAGAGCCAGTCCAGCTGATCCGACCGATCGATAATTTCTTGCGCTACTTCTGAATGGCGGATGCGCAGGCTGTTGCCGATAGAAGTCAGCGCCTTCGCCTCGTCAGCGAGCGTGGCACGCATCCTCGTTCCGGAAGCCGCGGCGCGATCTAGCAGAGCATCGGCCTGCACGCGCTTATCCGAACCTGGCTCGATCGTTTTCATGCGCTCGAAGGCGTCCCACAGCTTTTCGGTGGCATCCCGGCGGTCATCGAGCTTCGGCGAAAGGAAGTGAGAACGAGCATATTCCAGAAGGCGATCGAGCTCCGGTTCACCTGTATCGAACATCTGCCAACCGAGCGCCTGTGCGACCGGCTGCGGGAGTATTCTCTGCGCACGGCCGTCGTCATCGAGCTTGAACGCGATGCAATTCCGCTGGAACAGGAGGTTCACGCTCTCAACGAAGGAGGCGAGACCTGCGGGTCTGTCCCATGTTAGGTGATGATGACCATAATAGGAATGGTAGCTGCCGAGAATGGGTTCGCCGACCGCCTTTGCGCAGAACTCCAGTAGATCCAGCACGACGGGGGTATCGGGGAGTTCGTCGCGTCGCAGCGGCCACTCGATCCACGGAACTTCGGCTTGGAGGAATTGTCCAAAGGCCTCCCGGTCGCAACCGCACGCCCCCCTTCCGTCCGGGCATTGCTCGGTGAAACGATAGCCGAACGAGCCATTTCCAATGCGCATATCCACAAGCGCATGGAGGGCGCCCCAAACTCGTTCGTCGATAGTTTCCGATATTGCTGGCCGAGCGCCATATTCGCGGTCCGTGAAGTAACTTTTGCTCAAACTCTTCCCCTCAAAGAGACGCGCCGCCTCCATCCAGTTTGCATATCACCTTGCGATGCAATTATCCGTATCCAATGCGCCCATATTGAGTCGATCGAACCACAATTGAATATCATCGCAAGACAATAAGTTGTCTTGCGAGGGTCCAAGAGTTGGCCCAATTAGGTGGACGTAATATCCTCACAACGTGAGAACGATCCACTCTCAAGATCTAACCTGATCTGCGCATTGGCTTCTTTAACCAGTTCATAAAATTCATCGACAAGTTTCTGAACGTTTTCATGTGGGAGTTGATTGTTTTCGTAGTCCTCTCCTCTTGTGTCATAACCAACCTCAAACACACCTTCATTTGCCACTTGCTTCGCCTTTTCCACAGTCTGTCGCACAGTTTGGCTAAGGGAGGCAGAATGCGAAAGTAAAAATGCTTTCAACGCCGCCTCATGCTTATGAAAGTTCTCGGCTATTCTGGCTTGAGCATCGCCCCAATCCAGATCAGGGGCCCATGGGTCAGGCATCACCTCCGTGAATATTCTGTAGAACTCAGATGCCGCTATATACTCTCTTTCAAACATGAGCTCTTGACGCTTCAAAAGTAGTCGTTGCCTGTCCGCGACGCTATTTAGCTCGCTCTTGTGGGTCTCAAGTTGCAAAAGCAGTTTCGCCTTGTGCGATTCTATTGCGCGGGAGGATATCAATTTCCCTACAAAAAGCGGCGACGCCTGCTGAAACTGAGGCAATACCACCAAGGGCTCCAACAACCGTCAATAGTTCATTCCAGTCCAAATCTCGAGCCTCTCATATCAATAAGCATAATTTTGTGGTTCAGCAGGCTGATACAGCATTGAAGAAAGAACAGGTAGCAGTTTCCATGGCTTGCGAAGCCTCTTCTATCGCCAGCGAAAGATCATGGCCAACGCATCCCTCAGTTACCCTCGTCGACGGCGGCAGCGTGCGCTCCGCAGTGAAGGTCGGCCCACCGCTCTTCCTTTCGGTAACCTCACGGATGGACCAAATCGAGCTTTTTGCAGCGGACGGCTGTAAGCTTCCCGCACTGCCGAGCCCCGCCGCTCAGATCGTGCTGCACGGTGCTGCCGATGACCGGTTCAGGAAAGCTGCAATGCAGCGACGAGACGACCCATTATCGGCAGGTTAGGGCCGCCATGCCTATCATCCTAGCCCTGGCGCTATGACTTTGCAAAGAGCGCTTCCTGCGCTTCGCTGACACTGGTGCAGGTCGCAGCGTTGGGAAGCATTCACCAGGGCCGACAAAGGACCGCTTTGGGAAAGTCTTTCGCGCAAGCAGCAGCGCCTTCGCTGCGCACCGCACGGATGTCGTGGTTGGGCTGGGTACTGACATCTCTTTAGCGATGGCGAACGGTTAAATAGTCCGCATATATCAGTGATAGAGATGGTATGACGGCTGCGGACTTATCGAAGGTCAGAGTTAGTTCTGTCTATGCGTCTTTTACTCAACTCGCTCCCAAAATGCGGCTTTGCGCCCGTGAGTGCTGCGCAGACCTTGGACATAGGCGTCATGTGAGGCATGGCCTGCGTGGTCTGTGATGGCGGGTTCTGCTGCTGCGCAGGTTGCCAGATGGCGTGCGGCGTGGCCGTATCGGCCGGAGCGCCCCTTGCTGAGGGCAAAACCGATCATGGATCGCAACAGCAACACTGCGGCGAGGGGATGAGACGGCAGAAGAGCCTCGGCAATAGGCGTCAGGATGTCGTAGGCCTCGCCGTCAATCTCCGCAAAGCGGGCATGGACCAGTTCCGTCCCAAGGGCCAGATCCGGCGCGGTCAGGCAATAGATCAGCGCGGCCTCAATAGGCTGGAACGTCAGGACATGCTGACGTGCGCGGTCTTCGGCTTCGATATCGTCAAAGTCGGGCAACATCTTCAGGTGACGTCGCAAGGAGGTCGGGCACAGGCGCCTCTCAAACCTCTGCCATAGGGCGACCTGCAAGTCTTCGGAGCGGCCCAAAGCCTCCAGGCAGGCGAAATGCGCCTCGTCCAAATCCGACTTGTCGTGCCACAGGTCCGTGTTGGGCAAAGCGCCCTCAACGAGGCGCAGAGCTTCTTCGGCGCGACCGGCTTCGAGCAAGCGTGCGGCGGCCTCTGGCGCGATGGTGTGATAGGTGAGTTGTTCTGCCGTGTAGCGCGACAGCCAAGCATCCACGTCGCCTTGCATGTCGGCCACGTCTTGCAGGACCATCTCGATCGTCCGGTTGCGCGCAGTGCGGGCGCGCTCTTCTCGCTGGCGCCGGTCGGTGATGAAGTCGTAGAGCACGAGGTCCGCATCCGACAAAGGCGCGTCTCTTGCGGCTTCGGCGAGGGATTTGAGGCGGGCAAGGCCAGCCTCGCCCAAGGCTTCGGCCAAGGCCTGTATCGCGGTGTCAAAGGCGCCGTAGCCATCCGCCGAAATGGCCTCGAAAATTTCTTCCGCCAAGGCCTCTGGGTCACGGGTCAGGGCGGGGGAGAGACGTGAGATCGCTTCCATCACTTCCTGCATGACCTCGCCGATGGTGCCCCAACTGTCATCGGTACGGTCGTGAATGCCCGCGGCGAGATGCAATTGCGCCCAAAGGAGATCAAAGGCCAAATCCGGCGCATGAGGGGCGATGCGGGTTTCGATCAACTCCGTGTGGCCTGCGAGTTCTTTGGCCAGTGTCTTTTGGGTTTTGCGCGAGATGTAACTGCGGGCTCGGCGGATGGAGGCAAAGCGTTTGCGCACATCTGCGGCGACCGTGTCCGGCCCTTCGCCCGCCGCGAGCGCCATGCGGACCCGACGCTGTCGGGCTGCATCGCCTTTGACGCTCTCCAAAAGCAAATCCGCGAGGGCCTCCGCGCCAAGCGCGACAAGGTTGGTCTTGTTGAGCGCTTTCCCGGCCATGTCTGCCCTCAAGTCTACATATAGAAAGAGCGCCCAGTGGGCGCCCTACATCTTGATCATGTCAAGCCTTCGCGGGATCCTTGCCCCGATTTCGAGACAACTTTGCCCCGATTTACACCTCAGTGGGTCCAGGGACCGCGACGGTTGGTGGCGAAGTTCTCACCGTATCCGCCTGCGCGCAGGTTGGCTTTGCGGGTCTTCGGCTCTTGCACTTCAGCCTCGATGCCGTGGTCCTTGGCGTAGGACAGCGCTTCTTCCTTGCTGTCGAACCGCAGTTTCACCTGGCTTTGGGTGTCAGAGGACGACGTCCAGCCCATCAGCGGATCAACCTCACGCGCGCTGGCGGGGGCATATTCCAGCACCCATTTCCGCGTCTTTGCCATGCCAGAGGTCATGGCGTTTCGTGCTGGCCGGTAAATCCGCGCGCGCATGGCTGTCTCCTTGAGAAGATTCCTTTGACCCTATATGCGAGAATTGGCAGCCACGGGCAAGATCGCAATTGCGCAAGGGTTTATCGAGGGTTGCAGCCCCGCCACCTTCGGGACAGTGGGCGCGCCCTTTGCGCGACATTTGACTCCCCCCTTGAACTGGAACAAAAACGGACCAAAGTCTGTTTGCCCGCACATTTCGACCAGCTGCGCTGACACGGAGTCGCCTGATGCCCTATGCCCATTCTGACAAGAGCCTGCCGATGATGGCGGATCGCGCGCCCGAGCGGCGCGAGAAGCTGGAAGGCGGCAAGTCCTTTGTCATGCACACGGCGTTTTCTCCGGCCGGCGACCAGCCCACCGCGATTGCGGAACTGAGCGCAGGCGTCCTGAGCGGCGAGCGCGATCAGGTTCTGTTGGGGGCGACGGGCACGGGTAAGACCTTTACCATGGCCAAGATCATCGAAGAAACGCAGCGCCCGGCGATTATTCTTGCGCCAAACAAGACGCTGGCGGCGCAGCTTTATGGCGAGTTCAAAGGGTTCTTCCCGGAGAACGCGGTCGAGTATTTCGTGTCCTTCTATGATTATTACCAGCCCGAAGCCTATGTGCCGCGCTCTGACACCTATATCGAGAAGGAAAGCCAGATCAACGAGCAGATCGACCGGATGCGCCACTCGGCCACCCGGGCGCTGCTCGAACGCGATGACGTGATTATCATCGCCTCTGTGTCCTGCATCTACGGTATCGGCTCGGTTGAGACCTATTCGGCGATGACGCAGGATTTGCATGTGGGCAAGGATTATGACCAGCGCCAGATCATGACGGATCTGGTGGCGCAGCAGTACAAGCGCAACGATCACGCCTTTCAGCGCGGCTCCTTCCGGGTGCGTGGCGATACGCTGGAGATCTTTCCTGCCCACCTTGAAGACCGCGCTTGGAAACTGTCCTTCTTTGGCGAGGAGTTGGAGAGCATCACGGAATTTGATCCGCTGACGGGCGAGCGAACAGGGTCGTTTGAGAAAATCCGTGTCTATGCGAACTCGCACTATGTGACGCCCAAGCCGACGCTCAATCAGGCGGTGATTTCGATCAAGAATGAGCTGCGGATGCGGTTGGATCAATTGGTAGGCGAGGGCAAACTGCTGGAAGCGCAGCGTCTGGAGCAGCGAACCAATTTCGACATCGAAATGCTGGAGGCCACCGGCCATTGCAACGGGATCGAGAACTACTCTCGCTATCTGACGGGGCGTGCGCCGGGCGAACCACCGCCGACTCTGTTCGAGTTTATTCCTGACGATGCCATTGTTTTTGCGGACGAAAGTCACGTATCCGTACCGCAGATCGGCGGCATGTATAAGGGCGACTATCGGCGCAAATTTACCTTGGCCGAGCACGGCTTCCGCCTGCCGTCTTGTATGGACAACCGCCCGCTGAAGTTCGAGGAATGGGACGCGATGCGCCCGCAGTCGGTTTTTGTTTCGGCTACGCCTGCGGCCTGGGAGTTGGAGCAATCGGGCGGTGTCTTTTCCGAACAGGTGATCCGCCCCACCGGCCTGCTGGACCCCGAGGTCGAAATCCGCCCGGTGAATATGCAGGTCGATGACCTGTTGGATGAGATCCGCAAGGTCTCGGCCAATGGATTCCGCACCCTCGCGACGGTGCTGACCAAGCGTATGGCAGAGGACCTCACGGAATATCTGCACGAGCAGGGCATCAAGGTGCGCTACATGCACAGCGACATCGACACGCTGGAGCGGATTGAAATCCTGCGTGATCTGCGGCTTGGGGCCTTTGACGTGCTGGTGGGGATCAACCTGTTGCGCGAGGGGCTGGATATTCCGGAATGTGGTTTGGTGGCCATTCTGGATGCCGACAAGGAAGGCTTCCTGCGCTCGGAAACATCGCTGATCCAGACCATCGGTCGGGCTGCGCGGAACGCGGAGGGCAAGGTCATCATGTACGCCGACCGCATCACCGGCTCGATGGAGCGGGCGATGGACGAGACCAACCGGCGGCGTGAAAAGCAGATGGCCTATAACCTAGAACACGGTATCACGCCGGAGACGGTGAAGAAGAACGTCGAGGACGTGCTGGCGGGGCTGTATCAAGGCGATACGGATATGAACCGCGTCACGGCCACTGTCGACAAGCCTCTGCATGGGGCCAACTTCGAGGCGCATTTGGCAGGTCTGCGCGAGCAGATGCGCAAAGCGGCCGAAAATCTCGAGTTCGAAGAGGCAGCCCGCCTTCGGGACGAGGTCAAACGGTTGGAAGCCGTGGACCTTGCGATCTCGGATGATCCCTTGGCCCGCCAATCCGCCGTGGATGCGGCCGCCGAAAAGGCGGTCAACTCGCGGGGGCGTTCGACCGCTGGGCGAGCAGGTCAACGCGGCGGCAATGTGAAACGACGCGGGCGGTAACGCCCGAGGGAGAGATCCCGGTTCGCGACTGTGCACGACAACGGGCAGAGCCTCTCAGACGGAGAGTGCTCTGCCCTTTGTTTATGGGGGGAGGCGCGATAGAGGGATTTCGTAAAATTTGAAAAATAGCAATTTTATCTATTAACGGAACTCAAGATTTCTTTTGCCATCTTGGCGTCATCGTTTCGGATTTGGACACAATGTCCTCCGACCCTTTGGCTCTTGCTTGCTGGGATGGTGAAAATGAAGAGTGGCTTTTTGAAAACGACCCTTGGCGTTGCGATCTTGTCCCTGTTGGGAGCATGCGGATCGGCGCCTATTGAGAACTACGATACGTTGAGCCGATCTGGCGCGCAATTGAATTTCTCGGATGGATTGGACTATTCGCGGCGGAATTTGGTGGACAATACGGCCGAGCAAACAATGAATGCCTATCTGACGGGCTACAGCTATTGGGACAATACCCCGCGCGGCTCCGCTGCGATCGCGCGGCCTGTCATTCACCGGTCGGCTGGGGGCACCGGAACCTATCATGATCCGGTGACATTGGCGGTGGGACATGCTCGACTAGGGGGGCGTACGGTCATGGATTATCCCGTTGGAACAAGGTTCTACATCCGAAATCTCCAGAAATATGCGATTGTTGAGGATCTCTGCGGAGATGGTCCCAGCCCGCAAAACGGCCCCTGCCACAGTGGTCACAAGGGACATGATTGGATTGACATCTATGTCGGCGGTCGTGGCATAAACGAGGCCTGGGTGGACAGCTGTATGCGGCGTATCACCGGTATTCAGCAGGTGATCCTCAATCCCAAGCCGCATTATCCTGTGGCCTCTGGTGAAATTGCCGCGACCGGGTGCAATACCTACAATTGACGGGGTGATGCCTTATCCGGCGTCTATTGTCTTCAGGCGGTGCGCAATCGCCTGAAGAATGACGCTATTTGTATTTAGATCGCTATAGGATTTTGTAGGCGTTCCGGTTTTTATAAAAATACTCGACGCATATCCGTTTTCCGTCACGCCAATACGGCGCGCGTAATTGCGCAGGCGTTCCGAATGCTCATGCGGTTTATAGGCCGACCACAAGAAAGCCGCCTTGCAGCTCAGGACAAGATTTTCCGCGACATAGTCCTGTTCGCGGTATTTCGGGTCTTTGTCCGTGGTATCAATCGCCCAAGTGCGGGTCTCTGCATCCAATTGCAGGCCCTGATACAGGAACCAGGGGCTTTGGTTGATCGGACCTTCGGAGACGCAGATCAGGCGCGCGGTTTCGTTGTAATCCTCGAGTTGCGCGGCAAAGAGAACCTCGGCGAGATAGGCGCTCTCTGGGGACATGCCCAACTCCATGGCCTCTAGCAGCAGAGGCTCCGCGCCATAGGGGCCGATGCGCGCGGCGGCTTCGAGCAGCGCCATGCGGCCATCCGTGACCGAGCGATTGTCAAAGACCTCATAGGGCGAGGCCACGTCATGTCCCCAACGGCGAAAGGCGCGGGCGGAATAATGGGCGCTGTGAGAGATGTAGCTGCTTTTCAGCTCGCCCTCGATGACGGAATGCACATGACCATCAATGATAATCTTGTCGAGATCATAGGTCGCCACCAGCTCTGCCAGACGATCGCCAAAGCTGCTGTTGCGGCGCAGATTGTCCAAGGAGGACAAGAGACGCCCCGCATCGCTGCCGTCAAAATCCTTGTTGCCCCAGCGCATCCGGTCGGTGCGGATCCACCCCTGCGGCAGGCGTCGGTCATCGGAGACGCGCCCGGCAATGTTGGGGAGGATCTTGTTGATTTGACGGTCAAATGTCTTGTCATTGATCAGCCCGATCTGACGCCCTGCGACCAATGCGTTGATTTGGCTGCCGACGTCCCACATGGTCACGGCTTCCAGCTTTTCGCCACCCGGGGCGAGGTTCACCGTGGCGGGGCACAGCCCGGTTTCTGGATGCGTAAAGGTCTCAAGGTACCGCCAGGCGACCTTGGCGTCTTCCAGCAACTCGTCTGTCGTGACCTTTTGCACGGCGATGGAAATCGCCGGGGCTGCAGCCTCTGTCCGGCGATAGCGAATGGGCAGCGCGCCCTGCGGGGAGATCGACCGGGCCAAGGCATCGATGGTTTCGAACCGCGTCACCCCATCACTGGGCAGAGACTCCAGCAAGGCGGTCAGCTCTGCGCGTGCATCGGGCGTGGCAAAGGCGGCGGGGTGAAGTTGCACTAACAAATCTTTGAGACCAATGAGAGACGCGCGGATCTCCTCGGCGCGCAACGGGACTTGGATTTCGATATGGGGCAAGGTCAGCAGACCTTCGGCATCCAACCCGCCTTCGATCGCCGTCTGAGACGGGCGCAGGCCCACGCCAGCGGGCAGGGGGCGTGCCGTTTCTACGGTGAGGGCATGTTCTGCGTCTTGAGAAATGAACCGCACCGGGATGGCACTGGGGGCAGATTTGCCGAGGCCCTCGGTCGGGACCCATAGGCCATCAACTCGTCCAGGCTCTGCCATGCCAAGGCGCGCGCCGTGGGAATGCGGTAGGTCTAGGCCGATCAAGACCTCGCGCAGCGCCTCAAACGCGGCGCGGTCAGGCCCGCTGAGCGCCATGGGTTCCACAAGGTGCAGGCAAAGCGCCCGTTTGAATTGGTAGGAATCTCGCAGCTGGAGGTCGGAGACAGGCAAGAGCGAATAGGTGCCCTCCAATTCATGCAGCGAGAGCGCCTCGGCAAAGCCTTCGGCCAGCGCGGTCAACTCCTCCAATGGCATGTCCGAGAACTCTCTGGCAGAGAGGTAGAAGACAGACTGGGTGATTTCAGGCTCTGTAGGCGCATCAGGCGGCGTGGCGAGCTGGCAGAGGCTGCCGCCAAACAGACGGGCGACGCCGTTGTCCCATGTTTCCGATGTGACCTCGGTCGAGGTTTTGGGAACCGCCAGAACGTTGGTGATCCCGGCCGAGCGCAGCGCCTCTGGCGAGGCGGGGCGGGGGACGTCTGCGCAGCCGATGGTGTGCAGGCGCACAGGCCGTTGCAGCGCTTTTTCCACCGGCGCCAGGAGGGCGCGCAGGTCACGCAGGGCATCATGTGCAGCGCGGGCCTGAAAATACTGCGACCGGGCGGCGAGGTCTGGCAAAAATGGCGCCACCTCAAAACTTCCACCGCCCAGGAGAAACCCGGACAACAGCCGCCCCAGATCGCTGGCCGGGCTCAGGGCGCGGCCTGTCTCGTCATAGGGGGACACCAGACAGGTGACCGGGATCGCCCGCGCGCCAAAGGCGTCCAAGACTGCAATCAGATGGGAAAAGGACGTCTGGTGATCAACATCAGTAATGACCGGATAGCCCTGAGGGGCAATCGCGCCACGAAAGCTGCTGGCGTGGCTTGCAAAGGGGATAAGGCCGAGGGCGGGAGCCGCCATCGCCGTTTGTAGGAATGTGCGTCGCTTCATGTGCGCCCCGTTGCCAGGCTGTAGTCTCGCCCTTGACGGCTCAGCGCGCCCCAGCTGGCCAGACGTCCGGTGATCGCGCGCAGGATGGCACGGAACACCGAATAATACAGCACAGGACGGTAAAAGACCCGTTGAATGGGGTAAAGCAGCAAGGACCAGAGGCTCTCATCCTCGTCACGGGCCAGCGCAACGGCGGCAATCAGGAATTCCAGCACAGGCAGGGTCAGATAGGCCCAGAGGAAATGGGTCGGTTGCTGGCCGAGCGTCGTGCCGACCTCGCCGCTCCATTCGCCGAGGGCGAGTTTCCACAAAAGCGCGATCACAAAGAGGTCGGCAATCGGCGCGAGAAGCGGGAAGAGATAGCCAAAGATGAACATGTCGGGGATGGTCACCAGACCCACCATGCGGCCTTCGAACACCGAACGTTTGTGCTTCCATGCGGCTTGGAACATGCCAAAGGACCAGCGCAGACGTTGCTTGAGCAATTGGCCGATCTGCTCCGGAACTTCGGTATAGGCGCGGGCGCGGGGCTCATAGACCACGCGATAGCCGGCACGGTTCACCTGAATGGTCAGGTCGGCGTCCTCGGTCATGGTCGAATCGCTATAAAGGCCCGCCTTCTTCAGCGCCGACACCCGCCATGCGCCAAGCGCGCCCGGAACCACCATGATGCCGTTGATCAGGTCAAAAGCCATGCGGTCCATGTTCTGCGAGGTGGCATATTCATAGGACTGCAAACGCGACAGCAGGTTCACCTTGTTGCCAACGATGATCTTGCCTGCGACAGCGCCCACTTTGGGATCGTTGAAATGCTTGACCAATTGGCTGATCGCGTTCCGCTTGATCTGCGTGTCGGCGTCAATACACACAACGATATCGGCTTTCACGCCCAAAAGCGCCCGGTTCAACGCGCTCCACTTGCCTTGGTTCGGCTGAGAGATCAGGCGCACGTCTTGCTTGTGGCTGAACTTCAGCACCTCGGTGATCGTCTGATCGGTGGAGCCATCGTCGACCACGATGATCTCGAAATTCGTATAGGTGCTGGCCCGCACGCTTTCGATGCAGGAGCGGATCACCTTTTCCTCGTTATGTGCGGGAATGATCACAGCCACCCGAGGAGTGGTCAGGGTGACGGCCTGATGCCCCCGCCAATTGCACAGGCTCAGGATCAGGATCGCCAGAGAGCGGATGACGCCAATCGCCAAGGTGACCCAGAACAAGGTGACCATAAAGGACTTGGTGCCCGCCACAAACGAGAAGGACACACGGTCAAAGGTCTGGTGACCACCCTCGGCCACGGGCATCAGGTCGCCGCGGGTGGTGCCCAGCAGGTCAGACAGGTTGGTAAAGCTGTAGCCGCGCTCGGACAGGGCTTTGATGATCATTGGAACCGCAGCCACAGAAGCCTCGCGGTGCAGGCCGCCGTCATGCAGCAGGATCACATTGCCTGCGCCATGTTCCACTTCGTCGAGGATGAAATCGGTGATCTGCTGGGCATCCCAACCCTCCCAATCGCGCGGAACGATATCCATGCCGGCGATCAGATGACCGCGTGCCTGTGCGGCCTCCAGCGGTGGCATCCGGTCGGCGCTGATCGGGCCGCCACTGCGCTGGAAGGGCTCGCGATAGAGCACAGGTTTGCGGCCCACGGCACCGGCGACGATCTTATCCAGCAAGGAAAACTCCAGATCCATCCGGGTCTTGGAGACCTGATCCATCCGCGGGTGCGAGAAGGTATGAGCACCGATTTCATGCCCTTCGGCGATGATCCGCTCCAGCATGTCGGGGGCGTCCATGACGCTTTTGCCCGTGACGAAGAAGGTCGCCGGGGTGCCTGTCTCTTTAAGACTGTCGAGGATTTGCGCTGTGTAGACAGCGTCAGGTCCGTCATCAAACGTCAGGACGAGCTGACGGCCCTCAGGCTTGCCGTAGCGCTCCATTTTATAGGGACGCGGCATCAGGTCGAAGTGCTGCGACCTCACGCGACCGGTTTCCGGATCAATGCGCACCTGACGGATACCGGGGGACTGGCGGTCCGTGATCCGCAAAAATGCACCTTCGCCCATGTAGTCGATGTAATTGTCAAATTGCACCACGGCGAGCGCTGCGCTCAGCGCCTCTGGCGACAGGTCCGGGGAGCGCAGCACGGTCCAGACACCGGGATCCTCTTGGCCCATGGACCACATGCCAACGCGATAGAGGCCAAGCTCGTTCAGAACCTGCATCTGATTGATGACAGAGGCTGCGTCTTGCAGCCAGATTTTGTGGCTGCGCCCGTCGGCGTCTTGATAGGAGGCAAAGCTGCCGGACGTCTTTTCGCTATAGCGCAGGGTGGCGCCAGCCGCGGCGATTTTGTCGATGGCCTTGGCGTAGGGCATCGTCACCGGCATTGCGGTGCCCGAGGTCCATTCAACGGCAAAGCTGCCCAATGCGGCGACCAGCTTGTCCTTGCCCAAGGTTTCCTGTGCCAGTCGCGCGGTTTCGGCGAACCAGGCGTTGGGGGCGAGCGGGGCAGGGGCGGTGCCCACCCACGGCTCGGCAAACATCTTCAGAACGACCTTGTCGAAATGCGCCATGGCTTGGGTGTTTTGCCAATGGGTTTCCGTCGCGCTGAGCACGATGCAGCTTTGCAGGCCTTCGGCGTGAAACCCGTCCTGCATGGCCGACAAGAAGGGGGCCAGCTGCGGCAGGTCACTGCCGCGCAGCCCTTGCACGTCAAGGCAGGCGCCCTGAGCATATATCTCGGTCAATTGCGCCACGAGCTGCGCCAGAGCGCGGGGGGCGTCCGCAGCCAGAGTGGCAAAAAATGCCGCGCGGTCCTGACCGGGGTCCACGGTCAATGTGGGCATCAATTGCGTCGGTGCCGGTGCATCGCGGCGGAAATCCTCGACCGTCATGCGGGTCGCTTTGTCTTCGGCTTCCAGCACATAGGAGCCGTTGCGCGCTTCAAGCCGCATCCACTCCGGCATCACCACGCCGATAGAGCCGCAGCTGTCCTCCAGCGAAAGCGCACCCCAGTCATAGGTCATCGGCAGATGCGCATAGACCATCGCATTTGCCGGTGTGGCCATGGCGGCCAGATAGGGTTGGCTGGGCGCTTCGCAGCTCGGCTGGCTGGCCACGCCGGACTGAAAAGCTGCCAGTTGCAGGTCGTCCAGCTGTGCCTGAGCAGCACTCATGTGATAATCCGCGCGGGCGCTGCCGGACCAATAGTCTTTCAATTCGCGATAGGCTGTATGCCAGGAGAACGCGCCGTTGAAGAACACCCAGACCCAGAACCCCAGACCAAGGATCATCAATGCGATCAGCGCGCGCAAACGCCGTGCGCGCACCCGGCGAGGGTCGTCAAAGACAGCGGCCGTCTTCTTGTCGGCGCTCAGGCGCTCGTAATGAAAGGCAAAACGGCTCACGAGATCAGCGCCTCGCGATGCGTCGGTCCCACAACCTGATACGACAAGCCTGTGCTTGTACCTGTTATGATCTCAGCGGCAGCTGGCACGGTCCCCCACGAACCCGGTGCAAGCTTCAGGTCATAGATGACCACGTCGAAAGTGAGACCCCCGTCTCATACGTGCATCCCTGAAGCCCCAAAGGGTTAGGAGGAGAATCCCGCTGATTGGGGAATTTGTCAAAATTCTCTTAATTTGAGTTCCAATTTACGGCAGATTTTAGGCAATTTCGCGCTTCAATCCACGTGGTTGCGCCCGATTGTTCACGCGAGGCGCACAAACCTATCCCTTTGGGCTGCGGCTGTATCCTTCGATTCGTAAACGACGCCGAAAGAACTGACGATTTGCGCCGGAAGCGGTCCGCAGGACGCCCTGCTCTGGGACAGGGTCCAATACGTGAAACCAGCGCAACCGTTCTGAGGCCTCAGCGCTAAAAATCCCGACAATTTTATCTGTTCCGCATTTTTTAACGCGCAGGGTGCATCATTTTTACGCGCGGCAAGTTTTGTCCCGCAGCCTGCGACCCGGGAGGAGTAACTATATGGCGAACCGACTTGCATTCCTGCGGAGACTACGGCCCTCGCGAAAGCTGTTTTCTTCGGTGTTCTTCAAAACCACGCTTTTGACAGCGGCGGTCACGGCAGTTGTGTCGCTTATCTTGATGGTGAGTTCCATGCAGATGATCGAGCGGATGGTGACAAAGGACCTCGTGGCCAGCGCAGAGAGTGTGACAGTCGCCGCTGCGGAATCCTTGCCGAATGCCATTCGCTACAATGTGACCCCTGATATTCAAAAAGCGCTGGATGCAGCACTCGCCTCGGCGGGCGAGGCCGGACAGGCAGCGGCCGCCTTTGATAAGGCGGGGACATTGCTGCTGAGCGCGGGCACAGAGGACGAGGCGCTGATTGCTGAATTGCAGGCGCTTTCGGCGACAGCTGTGGAAACGGGCGAGCCGGTTGTGGCGCATGAGGGCATGGTACAGGTCGTGCCCGTGCGCAAAATGGCGAACCTGCCACCGATGGGGACGGTGGCCGTGATGCTGAGCGCGGATGCGGCGATGGCCTCCATGTTGCAGGACAAACTGGTGCTCTTGGCTCAGACAGGGGCAGTGTTTGTCGTGCTGCTGATCGGCTTTGTCGTTCTAAACAAACGGATTATCGGCACCCCGATCAAATCGCTCAGCGGGTCTATCGAAGCGATTTACGAGGGCAACTATGACCTCAAGGTCGCCATGGTCCGCCGCAAGGATGAATTCGGTGGTATGGCCCTGAAGGTTGAGGCGCTGGTCGAGAAACTCGCTGCAGCACGCGAAATCGAACAGGAGCGCGAGATTGAGGCGCGGACCCAGGCTGAGGTGGTGAAACATCTGACCGAAGGGCTGAACCAATTGGCGCAGGGCGACCTGTCGCATGGGATCGAGGCAGAATTCCCCGAGGAATACGAGGTTCTGCGCCAAACCTTCAACAGCGCGATCGAAGGTCTGCGGTCGGCAATCTTGCAGGTGCAAAGTGGCGCGCAAAGCATTCTCAGCGGGGCCGAAGGGATCGCGCGCGGCTCCGACGAATTGTCCCGTCGCACCGAAACCCAAGCCGCCACGCTGGAGGAAAGCTCCGCAGCGCTGGATGATCTTTCCAACAGCGTCCAATCTGCCGCATCCGGCGCGGGCGAAGTGGATACCGTTGTGAAATCCACCACCACCTTGGCAGAGGCCAACGGTGCCGAAATGAAACGTGCGATTGTTGCGATTGGCGAGGTGGAGAAATCCTCGGAAAAGATTGGTGAGATCATTTCGTTGATCGACGACATTGCCTTCCAGACCAACCTTTTGGCGCTCAACGCCGGGGTCGAGGCGGCTCGAGCGGGCTCTGCCGGGGCGGGGTTTGCGGTGGTGGCGTCTGAGGTGCGCGCGCTTGCGCAGCGGTCTTCCTCGGCGGCGGCGCAGATCAAGACGCTGATCGACGGTTCGCACGAGCGGGTCTCCGAAGGGGTCCGTTTGGTCGAAAGCGCGGGGGGCGCCTTGGACCAAGTGGTTGCGAAGGTGAAGCAGATTTCCGAGCTGATGGGCAATTACGCAGGCGTCGCCTCCGAGCAATCCCACGGCATCAATGAGATCAACGCGGGCGTGTCGAGCCTTGATCGGGTGACACAGGAAAACGCGGCTATGGTGCACGAGAGCAATCAAGCCTCCGTTCGTTTGCAGGAAGAGGCCACCAAGCTGACGCAGTTGGTGGCGCAATTCACCATCGAAGCCAGTCCAGCCGCATACCGCATGTCGGCCTGAAAAACCGTGAGCAGGCCGCGAAACCGGGCGCATCCTGCTGACATCTCGCTTGTGCAAGGAGGAGGGAGGATCTAGGACACCGCCTAGATTTGCCCTCCTTTTCTTCTGTCCAATCGTCGGAGATCTCGACCATGACCATCACCCATCTCGTCACCCACTCGGGCGGCTTTCACGCGGATGAGGTCCTTTCTTCGGTGGTTTTGACCCGCCTCTATCCGACGGCCGAGCTGATACGGACGCGGGACGAGACTTGGACGACGCCGGGCGAAGGGCGGGTGATTTATGACGTGGGCCGTGCCTATGACCCCGCTCTGGGCATCTATGACCACCACCAGAAAAACGCGCCCTTGCGGGAGGATGGTCAGCCTTACAGCAGCTTTGGGCTGGTGTGGAAACACTACGGTCTGGCTTATCTTGCCGCGCTGGACGTGCCGGAAGCCGATCGGGAGGCGATCCACGCCTCCTTTGACAAGGGCTTTGTCCTGCCGGTTGACCTGATGGACAATGGTGCGCTGGACCCCTCCATCGCAGGGCCCTTGGCGGATCTGACTCTGCCCGCGTTGTTGGAGACGCTGAAGCCCTCGTTCGACGACAAGGCACCAGATGCCGATGACCGTGCCTTTGGCGAGGCCTTGGGCATCGCGCGTGCTTTTGTTGAGGCGACCCTGCGCCGCAAGGCAGCGAAGCGCCGGGCCGAAAGCATGGTGATGGGGGCGATCACGGCGGCGGGTTCGTCTCGCGTCTTGGAACTGGAAATGGGGATGCCCTTCCGCTCGGCCATTGAGAAGGCGGGCGCGGATCACATGCTGTTTGTGGTGCACCCGCGCGGCAGCGACTGGACGCTGACGACAATTCGTGTGGGCGATGATACGTTCGACAACCGCGCCGACCTGCCGGAGGCCTGGGCGGGGCTGACCGATGCTGCACTTGAGGCAGCCTCTGGCGTCAAAGGCGCGAAATTCTGCCACAACGGGCGGTTCATCGCGGTGGCGGACAGCCGCGAGGCGATCCTTGCGATGGCGGATCTGGCGGTCACTGAGGCGCTCAAGCAGGCGTGAGCCAGCCTTTGTAGCGCACGATCAGCCCAATGAGCGGCATCGACACGGCGACGTCAAAGTGAAAGCGTCCCTGCACAACCTCTTCCACGGTCTCGCTTTTGGGCAACATCACGCGGGGCAGGGGAAGGCCAAAGGCCCAGCCGCGGGTGACCGGGTAGGCGAGGCAGCCCTTCGTCAGGTTGAGCGCGATGACAAATCGCAAGGGGCCAAACCGCTCGGTCACCGTTGCAGCGCCGGGCGTGCCAAACCCTTTTAGCACCGAGTGAAACCGTTTGGTGCCGAAGGTGCGGGTCCAGACCTCCTGAGCGCCGTCCCGGTGGATCGTGACGCGCACTGGCACGGCAGGGCTTGCCTTGGGAAAGCCGATCAGGCGGCGAATGAGGCGCGCGGCGAGGGTCTTGCCGGTGGTCACCGAGGCCTCTCCCTGCCAGACCGCGCTGTCCACGCTTTCATGCAGCGCTTGGATTGGCGCGGGCAGCTCCGCCCAGATTGGCCCCAGCGCCGATTGGAAAATCGAGGAAATCTCTTTGGTTTGACTGCCGGTCGCGATCTTCAACCCCTCGGCAGTGTGCAAAATCTCTGCCAGATCGAGCTCCGACAGGCAAGGGCGCGCGCCGGGACCAAGCGCGCCCCGCAGCGCCCGCAGGCAGAGCGCCCGGGCAGGCAGGCTAGGGATATGCGGACCGTCACCGGCTTCGGCGATCAGGGTCCAAATCCGCTCTTCCTGCCCGTCGGCCTCGGTTGTGCCCACCAGCCGCACGCTCATGCCGCCGCGGTCGCTGCCAAAGGGCTCAAACCCCTGCGCCACGCGCCGCAGCAAGGGGGCGAGGGGCTCAAGCGATCGGATAAAGCCAGCCCGCACAAGCAGGCTCAGCAGGCCCAAGCCGTGATGCAGCAGCGGTAGCTCTAGACCGGCGCGAAACAGCACAGTTCGAGCTTTGAAATGGGCGGGAAACAGCGCCAAATCCGGCGCGCCGATATAGGCCGCGCTGCGCTGCAGGGGCGCGGTGCCGGGCAGGGCGAGGCTCTGGCGCCGTGAGCCGCTCCACCCGATCACGTGATCGGGGTGCCCGGCGCGGGTGATCGCAACGGGCTGCCCTGCCTGCGCTAGGATCGCGCGCATCACCGACAGGCCGCGCGGAGCGCGGTTGCCCGGCAGGATAGAGCTTTCGATCCGCTGGATGTCGCGCAGCCCGGTCGCAAGCTGCGTCACCACCGCAGCGGAAAGGCCCGGCACGCTGGAAGCCCCCGAGATCACCGCAACCCCGGCCGCGCGCGCCTCCGGGTCGAGCAGCGTTATGCCCGCGGCAAAGGCTGCATCATCACAGAGATCAATGTAATGGGCCCCGCAGGCGATCGCCGCGCGCGCAAGGGCATAGGGGTCTGTGCCATAGGCTTGAAACGGACCCGCAGCATCGACCACCACTTTGGGCGCCAGCGCGGCGATGTCGCGCGCAAGGCTCGGCGCGGTGCGGTCCATCTCGACCGGCGTGCCGCCCTGCGCGGCGCAAAATCGTGTCGCCGCCGCCATCGAGCGCCCCGCGACCAGCACCTCGCAGCCTGTGGTTTGGGCGAGATAGGCGCTGAGTTTGCCGCCAAACACGCCATAGCCCCCCAGCACGAGGATGCGGTCAGTCAAGGAGCCGCCCTCTCAGCTCGGCCGAGGGCAGGGGGCAGGCACGGCGGCCAAAGGCATAGCGGTTCTTGGCAATGCGGTCGTAACACCAATTGCCGAGCGGTCGCGGGATCAGGTCCAGAACACCCAGCGCGCGCCAAGGCCAGCCAAGGCTGCGCATCGCCGCGCAAAAGGCGGCCAGTTTGGTGTAGGCGCGCCCATCGACGATCACGATATTTGTCGACCAATCAAAGGGATCAAGCCCATGCGCGCGATAGAGCGCCTGCCCCCGCGGCGATTGCGCCGCAACAAAGCGGAACCGGGCCGCGTGGTCATAGCGGGTGATGATCCGGGCGAAGCCTGAGCAGAAAATACAGTCAGCATCAAAGACGATGAGGTCCGGTGTTGGCGTCTCCATCGGCGTGCTCCACAATGATTTCGTCCCAAGTCATAGGTGACTTGGGACGAGAGGGGAATGCGACGATACGCGCTTTGGCTCGAGGTGTGTCAGCCGCGGCCGCGATAGGGCGGCACGCCTTGGTCGGGGATCCAGACCCCTTCGGGCAGCGGGCCGGTCTGGTAGAAGACATCAATCGGAATGCCGCCGCGCGGATACCAATAGCCGCCGATCCGCAGCCATTTCGGATCGAGGAAATCCGCCAGACGGCGGGCGATGGAGACGGTGCAATCCTCGTGGAAAGCGCCGTGGTTGCGGAAAGACCCGAGATAGAGCTTCAGCGATTTGCTCTCCACCAGCCAGTCGCCCGGCACGTAGTCGATCACCAGATGGGCAAAGTCCGGCTGACCCGTCATCGGGCAGAGCGAGGTGAACTCGGGCGCGGTAAAGCGCACGTTATAGGCCACATCGGCTTGCGGGTTCGCAACCCGCTCCAGCTCAGCGGTTTCGGGGTTGTCGGGCAGCACAGTTGCGCCGCCCAATTGCTTGAGATTGCGATAGATACTGTCGGTCATGGTCTGTCTTTCAAAATGGTCACACGCCGCGCTGGTTGCCCCAAACAAGGACATGCAGCTGTGGCAGGATACGGGGGGCGAACCAGCCCTTGCCCACGGTTTCGTCGATGAGCCAGCGCAGCCGGGCGGTGGCCGCGTTGAGGTCGACGGGGCTTTCGGGGTCCACCTCGGGGTTGCCGGGTTGCAGGAACAACGGCAGCTCCGGATGGCGGGCATGGGCGGCGCGGGTATAGGCGAGGTCGGCGTCGTTGAAGATGACGATCTTCATCACCACGGTCGGCCCGTCCCCCGCCGCGTCGAGGCAGTCGGTGAACCTGTCCCAATCGGTGTCATGGGTGCTGGAGGGCGGCTTGGGGCTGAGCACCAGCGTGTCGAGATCGGCAAACCAGCTTTGCGCGATGGAGCCTTGGGTCTCGAGCGCAAAGCGATAACCCTCGGCGCGCCCCAAAGCGATCACAGGCGCAAAGTCCTGAATCGCCGGGTTGCCGCCAGAGACTGAAACAGTCAGCGGCTGCCCGCCGGAGAGCTGGCGCACCTCGTCCATGATCGCTTCTGGCGACATCGGGGTCCAGGTCTGGCGATAGACGCTTTCGACCGCGTGCAGGCTGTCACACCAGGCGCAGCGATAGTCGCAGCCGCCGGCGCGCACAAAGACCGTCGGCTCGCCGATCAGGATGCCTTCGCCCTGCACGGTGGGGCCAAAGATTTCCGCGATGCGCAGGCTCAAGGACGATACTCCGCCCAGGTCTTGGGGGTTTCCGAGACCTTCACGGCGCTCACCTCGGGCCAACGGGCGTGACACCAGTGGTAGAAATGGCGTGCCATATTCTCCGCCGTCGAGGGGCCTTCCATCACATCGTTCAGATGGCGATGGTCGAAGGTGCCGTCGATATAGGTCTTGAGCGCCGCGAGCTCGTGGTAATCGCGCACAAACCCATCGACGTTCAGCTCGGGCGCCGCCAGCTCCACCACAACCACGTAGTTGTGCCCATGCAGGCGGGCACATTGGTGGTCGTCGGGCAGGTGAGAGAGCTGATGCGAGGCCGAGAAGTGAAACTCCTTGGAGATCCGAAACATCAGCCCCCCTCCGCTTCGGAACGGGCCCGATCGGCAATCGCCTGCCGCCAGAACTCCGGGTCTTCATAGACCGTGGGGTCGGTAACGCCCGCAAGATCAAAGGCCTCGCGCCGCTCGACGCAAGTGCCGCAGCGTCCGCAATGATGGGCGCCGCCCTTGTAGCAGGACCAGGTCTCCGCAAAGGGCGTGCCATGGGCCGCGCCTTCGGTCACGATGTCGCCTTTGCTGCGGTGCACAAAGGGCGTCCACAGACGGGTGGTCGCATACCCGTCCAAGGCCGCCTGCTGCATCGCGTCAAAGGCCTCGGTAAAGGCGGGACGGCAGTCGGGATAGATGAAGTGATCGCCACCATGCACAGCGGTCGCCACCGCCTCGTCGCCATTGGCCGCCGCGATGCCAAAGGCAATCGATAGCATGATGGCGTTGCGGTTGGGGACCACGGTGATCCGCATGGTCTCCTCGGCGTAATGGCCATCGGGGACGTCGATATCGTCTGTCAGAGCCGAGCCGGTGAGGGCCGCGCCGATGGGGCGCATGTCGATCAGATGGAAGGGTACGCCAAGGCGATCCGCCGCGGCGCGGGCAAACTCCAGCTCCTTTTTATGGCGTTGGCCATAGTCAAAGGAGACCAGACGGGTGAGCTGCCGGGTGGCAGCGGTCATATGGGCGAGGGACACGGAGTCCAATCCGCCCGAGCAGATGACAAGTGTTTTCAAGTTTTCAGTCCTTGTTTTGGTGACCGGGTAGGCTGCGACCGGTGGCGGGCGTCATAGGCCTCTGTGATCCCAATGGCAAGACGGGCATTGGGTTAGGCAAACGCAAAAGCCCCGCAGGCGGCGCTGCGGGGCTTTCATTTAACCGATCAAATCGGGCTTAGGCGGCTGCGGAGACTTTCTCTTTCAACGCTTTCAGCAGGTTTTCCGGCGAGGAGACGCCATAGGGGTCCTCGGCGTGGTTGTCATCGCGGCCCGGCTCTTCGAACCAGGCTTCAACAACACCGTTGTTCACGATGGCCGCATAGCGCCAGGAGCGCATGCCAAACCCGAGGTTGTCCTTGGCGACCAGCATGCCGACCTTGCGGGTGAATTCGCCCGAGCCATCGGGGATCACTTTGACGTTCTTGATGCCTTGGGCTTCGGCCCATTTGTTCATCACGAAGCTGTCGTTCACGGACATGCAGTAGATGTCGTCGATGCCTTCGGCTTGGAAATCGGCAAAGCCGTTCTCAAAACCCGGCAGCTGATAGGTGGAGCAGGTCGGGGTGAAGGCGCCCGGCAGCGAGAACAGGATCACGCGCTTGCCAGCAAAGTAATCAGCAGTGGTCATGTCCTGCCAGCGGAAGGGGTTCGGGCCCTCGATGCTCTCGTCGCGAACGCGGGTGCGGAAGGTCACCTGGGGGAGTTTTTGTCCAGCAAACATGGGAGATCCTTGGAAGATTTAGAATGTGCGGCCCGTGTCTTAGCGGATCTGTCCCGAGGTGCAAGGGGGCACAGACCTTGCGCGCGGAACTTCACAGAAGTGATTCAAAACCCCGCCTACAAAGGGCGCTTTTGGGGCGCTCTTGGGCGTTTTTCGGGCGGTTTGTGCCTTAGGAAATCACCGTCAGCCAGAACAGCACCGTCACCACTGACGACGCGGTTGCGATCAGCACCGAGGAGGCGGCGACTCGCTTGGCACGGCCATACATATTGGCAAAGATATAGGCGTTGACTCCCGGTGCCATGGCGGCATTCAGCACGCCAGAGCGGAACAGATCCTGCCGCACATCCAGCGCCGAGCCGAGCGTGTAGACGATGGCGGGATGCAAGAGCAGCGCAATGCAGCAGACCATGGCAATGGTGCGCAAATCGCCCTCGGGGCGGTATTGCACCATGATGCCCCCCAGCGCGAAAAGCGCGGTCGGCAGGCCTGCCCGGGCAACCATGGCAAGCGCCTCGTCAACGGGTTCAGGAATGGTAAAGCCGGAGAGGTTCACCGCAAAACCCGCAAGGATCGCAAGGATCAGCTTATTGTTGAAAACGGAGTTCAACACGGAGGTCACCGTGCGCAGCCCGCCGTTGCCACGGTTGCGGATCACCTCCATCGCGGTGATGCCGACCGCATAGCAAAAGGGCGAGTGGAAGGCGATGATCGCATAGTTCCCCACCAGCGCATCAGGACCAAAGGCGCGTTCGGTGATCGGCAACCCCAGAAGGACCGAATTCGAGAACAGACAGCAAAATCCGATGGCGACGCAGTCTTCCCATTCGCGCTTGAAGATGAACCGCGCGCCAAGCATCCCGGCCGCAAAACAGGTGCCGGCGCCCGTGTAGAAGCTGAAGAGCAGTTTCGGATCAAAGCCAGAATGCAAGTCGATCCCGGCCATGGCGCGAAACAGCAGAAAGGGGATGGCGACACCTTGGGCGAATTTCATCAGCCCGTCGATCTGCTCGGGTTTGAACATGCCGCGCAGGGTCAAAGCGTAGCCGATGCCCACGACCACAAAGACGGGCAGGACGACATTGATAAGGTTGAAAATCATAGGGGTGTCGTCCTGATATCTCTAAAGGTCTTCAGTAATCAGTATGGATCACCATCCCGTCATAGGCGGGGGTGATATGGTCGGGCGTCTCCGCCTCGACCGTCGCGTAATCCATGTCGATATGCATATTGGTGAGCACCGCGCGCGCAGGCTGCATCCGGTCGATCCAGGCCAGCGCCTCGGGGTAGGAGAAATGCGTCGGGTGCGGGCTGTGACGCAGCGCGTCGAGGACCCAAACATCAAGCCCTTCCAGATGCGGCACCACCGCCTCGGGGATCTTGGCCACATCCGGCAGATAGGCGAGATCACCAATGCGAAAGCCAAGCGCGTCAATGGCGCCGTGGTTCACAAGGAACGGCAGGAAGGGGATCGCGCCGCCGGGGCCGTCGACCTCAAACGCGCCGTCGATCGCGCGCATCTCGAGGATGGGCGGGTAGCTCGACCCTTCGGGTTGCACAAAGGCATAGCCGAAGCGATCCATCAGATCCGCGCGGGTGGGGGCATCGGCATAGACCGGCACCCGCTCGCGCATGTTGAAGACGATCATCCTGAGGTCGTCGAGCCCATGCACATGGTCGGCATGAGCATGGGTATAGACCACCGCATCAAGCCGCCCGACGCCCGCATCGAGCAGCTGGCTGCGCATGTCGGGGCTGGTGTCGATCAGCACAGTGGTGGTGCCCTCAGGGCCGACACGCTCCACCAGCATCGAGCAGCGACGGCGGGTGTTTTTGGGGTTTGCCGGGTCGCAAGCGCCCCAATGGCCGCCCAGCCGGGGAACGCCCCCCGAGGAGCCGCAGCCAAGGATCGTGCAGCGCAGTTCTGGCATTAGGCGGCAGCCTCATACTGCGCGGCTTTCCAGAACAACCGGTCAAAGTTTTCCTGCGTGCGGGCAGCAAATTCGGCGTAATCGAGGCCAAAGACTTCGGCACCAACGCGAGCGGTATGGGCGGTATAGGCCGGCTCGTTGCGTTTGCCGCGATAGGGCGGCGGCGCGAGGTAGGGGCTGTCCGTCTCCACCAGAATGCGGTCGATGGGAGCGGTTGCGAAGATATCGCGCAGCTCTTGGCTTTTGGGGAAGGCGGCGATGCCCGACATCGACAGGTAGAACCCAAGGTCGAGCGCGGCGCGGCCCAGTTCCGGCGAGGAAGAGAAACAATGCATCACGCAGGAATATTCCTTGCGGGCATGGGCTTCTGACAGGATGCGGGCCATATCCTCATCCGCCGCACGGGCATGGATGATCAGCGGCAGGCCAGTTTCCTGCACCGCCTCGATATGGATTTTCAGGCTCTCTTTTTGCACCTCGGCGCTGTCGCCGGTGTAGTGGTAGTCCAGACCCGTTTCGCCAATACCGACAAACTTCGGATGCTGCGCCAAAGCGACCAGTTGGTCCACCGTCGCCATCGGCTCTTCGGCGGCGCTCATCGGGTGGGTGCCTGCGGCGTAAAATACCGGGGCGTGCGCCTCGGCAATGGCGCGGACACTGGGTTCGTTCTTCAGCCGGGTGCAGATCGTCACCATGCGGCTCACCCCGGCCTCTGCCGCGCGGGCGAGAACCTCGGGGAGTTCGCCGTCGAAATCAGGGAAATCGAGATGGCAATGGCTGTCAGTGATCTGCGGGGTGCTCATGTCGGGGGCCTCGGTCGACGTCTTTTTACGGGCAGGCCGCCGCAGCATCGCCGAGATCAGCGCGACGCGGTGTCCTGCATCTTGAACACCGTATCTAGGACCAGCGCCGCAGGGTCAAGGTTCACCGCCTGCCCATGACGTGTGCGGTCGGTCACAACCGCTGCCAGATCCGCCCATGCCCGCGCTTTGTGCGGATCGGGGGACAGGCGGGACAAAATGGCCGCCTCATTTGGTGCCGCCTCCGGGAATGGCGGCTGGCCAGTGGCGCCGGTCTTGGCAAGCCGGACGAGGAGCACGTCAAACAGCGTCAACATCAGCTCAAACCGTTCGCCAGCATTGCGCGCGGCGGCCCGTTCCGCCATCGCCATCGCGCCTTGACGATCCAGTCGCGGCAGGCTGTCGGCAATCTTCAGGATATCGGCATAGAGTTTCATGCCATCAAGCGCCAGCAACCGCATCGCAGCCCCGACGGAGCCTCCGGCGAGGGCAGCAAGGTAAGTGGCATCCTGAGGCAGTTCCGCGCCTGCTTGCTCCAGTGCGGCTTGCATATCCTGCGGGCCCAAGGGGCCAAGGCGCAGGGTGCGGCACCGCGACCGGATCGTCGGCAAAAGGCGCGAGGGTTGATGCGAAATCAGCAGAAGCGTGGTGCGGGCAGGCGGCTCTTCGAGCATCTTCAAAAGTGCGTTGGCCGCGTTGGGGTTCATTTCGTCGGCGCTGTCAACGATCACAACCCGCCGGCCACCCTCGGCAGAGGAGAGGCCAAAGAATTTGTTCAGCAGACGCACGTCGTCGACAACGATCTGGTCGCGTAGGCGACCTTTGTCGTTGTAGCTGCGAGTGATTGCCGCCAAGCTGGGCTCCGCCAGCG
This sequence comes from Epibacterium sp., assembly GCA_048263945.1. GTDB lineage: Bacteria > Pseudomonadota > Alphaproteobacteria > Rhodobacterales > Rhodobacteraceae > Epibacterium. The sequence continues at coordinate 26,330 of JBLXDQ010000012.1, forward strand.
CCTGAATGCGGTGGCTGACCGGATGGTCCGGGTCGATATCGAGGCGCGCAGGGGGCGGGGGCGCGCCAAACAAGCCATCATCCTGCTGCAGGGGCGTGGCCAAAAGAAACTTGGCAATGCGCCACGCAAGGGTGGCCTTGCCGACGCCACGCGGCCCCATGATGAGCCAGCCGTGATGCAACCGTTCGGAGTTGAAGGCCTGAAGAAAATCCGCCTCCGCCTGCGCGTGCCCGATCAGCTGTTGCGTCTCACGCGGGTGCGGCGCACCTTCGGCCTGATCGGCGCGGGGAAGATCCTCGGCCTCGCTCATGTGCGCTGGGCCAAGGCGGCCTCGACAACTGCGGCCACATCACCAGCGACAGCCTCGATCGGGCGTGCGCCGTCAATGACGGTGAAACGGTCGGCAAATTCAGCGGCCAGCGACAAAAAGCCTGCGCGCATCTTTTCCTGAAGGTCGAGGCCGAAATCTTCAAACCGCTCTTCGGTGCCCTGACGCCCCTTGGCGCGGCTGAGGCCGGTGGTGGGGTCCATGTCGATGAGGATGGTCAGATCGGGCTCGCGTCCAATCATCAAGCTATGGAGCTGGTCGACGGTGGCCCGCAGATCCCCCCGAGACAGACCCTGATACATGCGTGTGGAATCCGCGAAACGGTCGCAGATGATTACTTTGCCCTCGGCCAAGGCAGGCAGAATGGTGCGCTCCAGATGGTCGCGACGGGCGGCGGTGAACAGCAGGATTTCCGTTTCTGCGGACCAGCGGTCCGGATCGCCTTCCAACACCAAGCGGCGGATTTCCTCGGCCCCGGCAGAGCCACCGGGTTCGCGGGTCAAAACCACCTCGCGCCCCATTGCGCGAAGATGCTCCGCCAACAGGCGGCATTGCGTGGATTTCCCTGACCCATCGATCCCTTCGAAGGTCAGAAACAGGCCGCGGCCTTGGGGTCGTGTCACGTTGCGTCGTCCTCGGGTCCGTTCAGAAACCGCTTCACCAACACACGGGCAGCGGTCATCACCCGAACCGGGAACCCTCCGGTGCCCACATTGCTCTCTGCCACGAGGGGCAGGCGCATTTCGGGCAGATCGTCGGGTTTCACCACCAGTTCGGCGAGCTGCTGTCCGGCCTGGATCGGCGCGGTTACGGGGCCCGTATAGACAACTTCTGCCTTGACTGCATCATCCGATAGCGTTGGCAGGAGAATTTCCAGATCCTGAGCAGGCACCAGACCGACAGTGGGGCTATTGCCCATCCAGACCTCGGCCTGTTCCACCGCGATGCCTGCCTTGGCTATCGTCTTCTTGGCAAATTGGCGAAAGGACCAGTTGACGATCGCCTCGCTCTCTTCGGCGCGCTCCGCCATGCTGCCAAGGCCGGAGATCACAAAGATCACCCGTCGGTCGCCTTGCTTGGCAGAGCCCACGAGCCCGTATCCGGCCTCTTCCGTGTGACCGGTCTTCAGGCCATCTGCACCAATATCCAGTTGCAGCAAGGGGTTGCGGTTTTGAGTATTTGACGGCGCGCGCCCGTCAAAGGTGAACTCCCGTTCCGAGAACAAAGGGTAGAATTCCGGGAAGTCCTCGATTAGATGTTCGGCCAGAATGGCAAGGTCCTTGACGGACATGCGATGACCCGGATCGGGCCAGCCGTTCGAGTTCATGAAGGTGCTGTCCATCATGCCCAACTCACGCGCGCGCCGCGTAAGGTAGCGGGCGAACCCCGCTTCGGTGCCATCCGGGCTCAGCGCCTCGGCGATGACGGCGCAGGCATCATTGCCCGACAGGACGATAATGCCGCGCAACAAGTCCTCAACCCGCACCCGGTCGGTGGTGTCGAGGAACATGGTCGAGCCTTTGTAATCCATCGCGTGCTGGCTGACCGGCAGGCGCTCGTCCATGGTCAGGCGGCCATCGCGGACCGCTTCAAAGGCCACGTAGAGCGTCATCAGCTTTGACATCGAAGCTGGCGGCAGCGGCACATTCGCGTTCTTGTCCAACAAGACCGTGTTGGTGCCCTGATCCACCACATAGGCCGCGCGGGCCTTGGTGTCATAGGCGAGAGCGGCAAGTGGGGAGACCGACGCAAAGGCAATGGCAAGCACGCCGAGGCGGAGGGCAGGAGATAGGCGCAGGGTCACGGGGGAGATCCTCCCTTGGTTCGCTGGTCTTCAAGATGCAGGTCCCGGGCCCGGTTGCGGGCCGCGGGGATCAGTTGGTCACAGCATAGGCGTCAGCAAAGCCTGCGCCTTTTACACTCTTCAACAGTTGTGACAGCTCGCTCTTTGACTGCGCCGGTCCGACGACCACGCGCCAGAAGGGTTTGTCGTTCGAGGACTGCTCGTAGATCGTAGGCACGATGCCTGCATTGCGCATCTGGTCGGCCGTGCGTTTGGCGTTGGCTTCGATGCTGAAAATACCGATCTGGATATAGGGCTTGTTAAGCGCAGACCGCTGCGGGGCAGGGCTCGCGGCTGGCTGCGGCGTCGGGGCCGATGCGGTCGGGGCCGGCGCAGCCTCAATGGCTGCAGCAGCGCCCGCAATCGGGTCGAGCGTTTGCGTCTCGATCGCAGCGGCGCTCTCTACTGGCGCGGCCCCCTCCAGCCCCTCAATCGGCGGAATGTCAGCGGCGGGCGGGGCGTCTTCTACCGCTTCGCGACGCAGGGCGGTCACATTCAGCTCTACCGGAGAGCCTGCAAGCATCGACAAGGCAGCCGCCGCATCCGAGGAGACTTGCAAGCGTGGTCCGGGAATTGCGCGTTCGCGGCGGAACAGGGCACCAATCACGAACTTGCCGTTGGAGTTGTTGCGGATGATCACGCGCTCTGGGTCAGCCACATCGGGGTGGGCAACCCAGACCCCTCCAATCGAGGGGCGCCCGTCCCACAGACCTGCCTCGGTGACTTGGAAGACGTCGGGCGCCTCGACATCACGCTCCACCAGCTTGGTCGAGTTCGTCGGGCTGCCTTGGTCGCTTTGGGCTTTGGGCTTCAGGAAGGAAAGGTTCGCCCCTCCCTCTTCGCAGGCGGTCAATGCGAGACTGCTGAGAAGGGCTAATGCCAAGCCCGTCCGGGTCACGAGGCGTGCGCCGGTCCGGTCCGAAATTCTGTCGCTCATGCGCCTGTCCTGCCTGCTCATGCTCTGTCTTCGTTCTGTCGTGCGTTCGGCGGGGCTGATGGGTCGACCTTCTTATCGTCGCCGGTGCGCTGCGCATCCGGACCAAAAAGGCGCGATGTACAGGCACAAGAGACGGGTCGTTTGCCGATGCAGGACCGCCTTTTGCAGGAAACCATAAACGCTGCGGAAAGCTATGAAAACCCTGCCGTTTGGTTCAAACGTCGGGATGGGCGGCAGATTGCGCGTTCGTGATCGATTTGGTGGCGCGCTCGCTGGACGGCGGAGGGTGCCAGTCATTTGCGGATTTCTTCTTGCCACCGCCGCTTGCGCACCCTAAACCGCCACCCAGCGCGATCAAGCGACCGGGGAGGTGGCAGAGTGGTCGAATGCGGCGGTCTTGAAAACCGTTGAACGTGAGAGCGTTCCCAGGGTTCGAATCCCTGTCTCCCCGCCATAGACTTTCACCTTCTCAGATTTTGGCATGCGCGCGCAGTTGGGCGAGGCCGAACCGCAAGCGCATGCGACACTCTTATTCCCGGGAGAATGGGCCTAGGTTGTGTGACCTTGAGGTGGGGCGGGCTGACTTGAAACCGATTGAAGGGGGCCAAGATCCCATTGCTGAAAAGCAAAAGGGACCGAGCCGTTCGCCTCGGCCCCTCAAATGTAAATGCACTTAGAACAAGAAGTTGTCGCTGTCGTCCATCAGCTCGACTGTGGTGTCTTCCACAATCAAGGTCACATTGCCGAAATAGATCGCCACGTCGTCGCCGACTTGCTCGAAATCTACGCCGCCCATCCCACGCGCGCCCTTCAGGATTTCGATGTGATCCACGCCAACTTCAAAGTCTGTGATCACGTTGCTGTGGTCATTCGCGCGGAACTGGAACACGTCTGCGCCCGCACCACCGGTCAAAATGTCGTCGCCTGTGCCGCCACGCAAAATGTCATTTCCAGCGCCGCCGGACAGCGTGTCACTTCCCGTGCCGCCAACCAGGCGGTCCCGACCATTGTTGCCAGCCAACTCGTCGTCACCAAATCCGCCGTTCAGCCGGTCACGACCACCACCGCCTTTGAGGACGTCATTGCCAGCCTGTCCTTGCAGTCGGTCTTGACCAGCGCTGCCATTGATCGTGTCGTTCCCCGAAGAGGCAAAGACTGTGTCGTTGCCGCGGCCACCATTGACCACATCGTCGCCGGACCCGAGGGTGATGACATCATCGCCCGCTTGAAAGTTCAATCGCAGGCTAGACCCGAGATTGGAGTTCACCTGGTCGGAGTTTTGGAAAACCATGCCTAGGCGTTCGCTGCCAGAGGCTGCAAAGAAATCCTCGTAAGGTAGCGCCATGCTGGAAATCGAAATGATAGTGTCGCCGCCATCATAGATAGCCAAAGAATAAATGACCCAGCTGCCTTCATCCTCAGAGGCGAACGAACCATCAAGGATCAGACGGGTTCCGTCCTCGGCATAGTGAACAATGCGGGTGTCGCCGATTTCTGACGACACAGGCGCATTGAAGGGACGCAGTTGGAACAGGTTCTGCAAGGATGGGCTAGTATGAAGGCTCTGAAGATACGCGTTGGCCATGTGTCGGAATCCTTGGTCGGAAAAGGAGGGAATTTAATCAATTCCATACTTTTTAGCGGAGGCCTGACCAAATGAATGCGCTGCGTGCGCAGGATTCAGGGTGTGTTAACCGTGATCCCTGACACAATGTGGGGTGTTGTTGAGAATTGATGACGAGCTGTCAAAAATCAGCTCTCGGGCCCTCGCGGCGCTCATGCGATTCCTTTTTCTCCCCTGTGACGATCAACCGGAGGCGCGAAATTCAGTATAACGCACAGTCCAACAGCGTGGGATCACGCGACGAGCAGTTGGTTATTCGCCCGATGCGCGCCCCGTCAGGCGGCGTGTGGGGCGGAGGGCCAGCGCCTGAAGCTCGGACCGCGCCATGGGGCGCGCGAAATGATAGCCTTGCAGGATGTCACAGCCCATGTCGCGCATCAGCTCCGCGTGATCTGCTGTTTCGATCCCTTCGGCCGTCATGGGGATGTTGAGGCCACGGCACATCTCGGCAATGGCGCGCACCATTGAACCCGCACCCGCCGGATCAAGTGCCGCGGCACGGACAATTTGCGTGTCGAGTTTGATGCGATCTGGGCGAATTTTCAGCAGCGACGTCAAAGAGGCGCGCCCACTGCCAAAGTCATCGACCTCGACATTGATGCCGCGCTCGCGCAGCCCATCAAACACCCATGCGATCTCGTCAAAGTCGCGATCCACGTCCACTGCCTCTAGGATTTCGAGACACAGCTGGAAAGGAAGATCCCGCGCATGAGGCAACCAGCTAAGGTCGGGCGATTGCGTCAGGCGAGGCAGGCTGACGTTCACCGCGACCTTTTCCAATCCGCAATTGGCGGCCTCCAACCGGTGCCCGGTTTCCAGAGCATGTTCAAACACCAACCGATCCACCTCGGCCAGAACGCCCATTTCCTCGGCGATTTCGAGGAACATCGACGGGGGCAGGGTGCCGCGGGTGGGGTGGTCCCATCGCGCCAGCGCCTCGACCCCAACAAGGCGGCCGTCTTGTGCTGAAAACTGCGGCTGGTAGTGGGCAATCACCTCGCCCCGTTGCAGGCCCACAAGCAGATCATCAGAGAGGGTTTTGCGGGTTTCGACCCAATCCCGCAGATCGGCGTTGAAAAAGTGATGCTGATTGCGCCCGCCTTTTTTAGCCTCGTAGAGCGCGATATCCGCGTTGTGCAGCATCACTGGCAAGTCTTTCGGCGCGCCAAGGGCGATGCCGATACTGGCGCCAAAATGCAGGGTCTTGTCCTGCCAAGGCACAGGGCGGCTACAGTGTTCGATAATCCGGTCTGATATCGTGGCGGCACTTTCTTCATCCACCGGAGCGGAGAGGATCACCACGAATTCATCGCCCCCCACACGCGCCACAAAATCGCGGCCGCGCACGTTGCGGTTGAGGATTTCAGAGACATGGCCAAGGAGATGATCGCCCGCAGCATGACCAAACACATCGTTGATCGGCTTGAACCGGTCGAGGTCGACATGCAGCAGGCCCACAACCTCGGTCAAAGCACCTGTGCTGGCTTTTTGCCTCATGATCTCTTCAAGGCCGCGGCGGTTGATCAGGGCAGTCAGCGGGTCGGTGGTGGCGGCCACTTCGAGCGCGCGGGCCTTGTCCGCCAACTCTCTTTGTTGTCGTTTAAGCTGCGTGACATCCACGCGAAAGCCGACGGTGTCCCCATTGTCGAGCCGCACCTCCTGGATCTGCAAGTGGCGATCGCCTGGCAAGACCTGCTCGATCGGGCCCTTGGGATTGCGGTGCCGCTCTAGGCGTTCTTCCAGCCAAGCCTCCTCGCGGCCAATTGCTTCGGGGTATTGTTTATTGTCGAGACCAGCGCGCAAAATCTGCTCAAAGGTCTCGCCCCGCTCAATCGCGGCGGCGGATTCTGCGTAGAGGTTGCGGTATTTCGCATTGAACATCACGGCCCGGTCTTCGGCATCATAGAGCACAAAAGCCTCGGGCAGCGATTCAATCGCAGACCAAAGACGTGCGCGAGCTTCTTGCGCTTGTTGGCGGGCGATGGCGAGGTCCTGGTCTCGTTTGACCCGCTCGGTAATATCTTGAAACGCGCCAAAGAGGCTGACCGCGACGCCGCCGCGGTATTCGACCTCGCCCACCGCGCGCACCCAGATCCGTTCGCCACTGCGGCGGGTGAAGGGCAGTTCCATATCCCAAGAGGTGCCCTCGGCAATCGCGGTGTCGATCGTCTTGCTGATGACATCGCGCGCCTCGGGGTCATAGAACTCCAGCGCCTCTTCAAGGGTCGGCGCGTAGTCTGGTCCGACGCCGTGGATGCGGCGGGTTTCTTCGGTCCAGATCAGCTCGCCAGTTTCCAGATCGATTTTCCAGCCGCCGACGCCGGCCGCGCGGCCAATCCGGTTCATCAACAGTTCTGCACCATCCGCGTGGCGTTGCACCGCGCGGAGCTGTTCGAGGCATTGGATCGTGCCGCAAATCCGCGCAGGGGTGGTGTCTAGACGGCGGCCATTGCAGGCGACCCAGACCCAATATCCGGCCTTGTGCTGCATCCGGATTTGAACCCGGAACGAATAGGTTTGCCCAGCTAGATGCGTGCTGAGGGCTGCGCGAACGGTTTCCAGATCGTCAGGGTGCGTGAGGTCTTCGGCGGTGGAGAGCCGATAGGGGGCGAGGTCCTCGGGGTCATAGCCCAGCATGTCCAGCCAGCGGGGGCCGTAATAGGCCGCACCTGTGTCGAGATCCCATTCCCACGCACCCGCATCTGTGGTGTCCAGCCAGGTCGAGAGACGCTCTGCCGTATCAGTACCCAGATCAGCACTGAGGCCCTTGCCACGCGCTTCTTCTGAGGAGGAATGCAACAAGACCAAGGTCGCACCGTGCAGATCCGCGATCTTCGACTGAATGAACAGATGGTCCTGTGCGGGTGCAAGTACTGCCTGTAGCGCATTTCGCTGAGTGACGCCGAGATCCTGCAGGCGGCAGCCCAAAACAGCCGTCAACGGACGCCCGAGCGCGTGCAGAGCCGCATCGCTGACTTCTATAACGCGCTGATCCGCATCAAGAAGCACTCCCATCAGGGAGGTATGCTGCAACAGATCGACCAAACCGAGGGCCGAGGTGTCTTGGCTTACGGGATCTGACTTCGACACGATACCCTCTAATCCCCACTTAACTTACACGTCGCTCAACCGACCTAATCCTTGCCAAATTTGCCTTAAGAGTTGCTTGTCGCAGTGGGAGGGAGTGCTTCAAATTTTACCCTCTTGCGACGCGAAGGGGTGGGAAAACGCGCCTTTGCGCGGCGGCTACGCCAAAATTGGTGTCACTCTGCCCGCAGCAGATGTGACATCGCCCTCTTGCGATATCGCCCCATGGCGACAGGCGCGTGGACGTGTTAGGGCAGAAGGCGACAACGCGGCGACGGCAGGCTTTGCGGCCCCGGTGAGCGGCACTACTTCGTGTTCCAAAAAGGAAGCTAACAAAAATGAACATGATCGGGACATTCGTTAAGCCTATGCACCCAGAAGGGCGCAAATTCGTGGCGATCTTTGCAGTGATCACCGCTGGGCTCTTCTGGCTCACCCCAATCCTTGGTTGGATCGGCGTCGGGCTGACGGTTTGGTGTTACTACTTCTTCCGTGACCCCGAGCGTGTGACGCCGCCGCGCCCGGGTTTGGTGATCTCTCCCGCGGATGGTGTGGTCTCTTTGATCGAGCCTGCGGTGCCGCCCGCCGAACTGGGCCTGCCTGCTGTGCCGCTGACCCGCGTGAGCGTCTTCATGAGCGTATTCAACTGTCATGTGAACCGCGCTCCGGTGGCGGGCGAAGTCTCCGCAGTGGCCTACCGCGCAGGCAAGTTCTTTAATGCCTCCCTCGACAAAGCCAGCGTCGACAACGAGCGCAACGGGATTGCCATCCGCATGGAAGATGGCCGCGACCTCGCCGTGGTGCAGATCGCCGGTCTCGTAGCGCGCCGCATCGTGTGCTTTGTGAAGCCAGGTGACAAGCTGGGGCGCGGTGAACGCTTTGGCCTCATCCGTTTTGGCTCGCGACTGGATGTCTACCTGCCCGAAGGTGAGGTGCCGCTGGTGCAGATCGGCCAGACGATGATCGCGGGCGAGACGGTCATCGCCAAATTGGGCGGAGGCGAAGACGCCTGATGTCCGAGACGCCAGATCAGAAACAGGACCCACAGCAGGGATCATATCTGACAATTGTGCAGCTGATCCCGAATATGCTGACGATTGCTGCCATCTGTGCGGGTCTCACGGCGATCCGGTTTGGGGTGCAGGGCAACTACGTGCTGGCGGTGCAGTTGATACTCGCCGCCGCCGTTCTGGACGGTTTGGATGGGCGACTGGCGCGATTGCTCAATAGCGACAGCAAGATGGGCGCCGAGCTTGATTCGCTTGCGGACTTTTTGAACTTTGGCGTGGCGCCCGCGCTGGTTCTCTATTTCTGGGCCTTGCAGGATTTCCGGGGCATGGCTTGGATCACGGTGCTGATCTATACGGTCTGCTGCGTGGTGCGTCTGGCCCGGTTCAACGTCGCGGCCAAAGAAGATCGCGATACGGAAAAAGAGAACGCAGGCGCGTATTTCACCGGAATTCCATCCCCCGCAGGCGCTTTGCTGGCTATGTTGCCGATGTTTATCTCCTTCGCCTTCTCCGAAGCGCCGTTGCTGCCGGACGCGGTGATCTGCCTGCATCTGATCCTTGTGGGCTGGGCAATGATCGCGCGCTTTCCGGTGTGGTCCTTCAAGACCGCCAAAGTCTCTCGCGATAATGTGAAGTTCTTTCTCGTAGGCTTTGCAGTGTTGGGGTCCGCTGTGCTTATCTACGCGTGGATTACCCTAGTGGCACTCTGCCTCGTTTATTTGCTTATCGTGATCTGGAGCATCCTGACCCACAGAAAGGATGCGACACAGAAAGGATCCTAGAGTGGAACTCAAAGCTGTTGAGACATCCTATGCGCGCTGGGCGCCGGTCTATGACCGCACCTTTGGCGCGTTGACCGACATCGGTCGCCGCAATGCAGTTCGATATATGAACCAAAAAGGCGGCCATGTGCTGGAAGTAGGCGTGGGCACGGGAATGGCCCTGCCGCATTACGCGCCGCACATGCGGGTCACCGGGATCGACTTCAGCGGCGAGATGCTGGCCAAAGCGCAATCTAAAGTGACGCGTCTGGGGATTGCCGATCGGGTGGAGCTGCACCGGATGGACGCGCGCGAACTGGCGTTCGAGGATGACAGCTTTGACACCGTGGCCGCGATGCATGTCCTGTCGGTGGTGCCGGAACCGGAGCGGGTGATGGCGGAGATTTCCCGCGTGTTGAAGCCGGGCGGGACGGTGGTGATCACCAACCACTTTGCCCGCGCCAGCGGTCTGTTGGGCGGCCTTAGCCGTGCGGCAGCACCTTTGGCGGATATTCTCGGCTGGCATTCGGATTTCCAGATTGCCACGGTGCTCAAGGAACCCAAACTTTCGCTGCGAGCACAGCAAAAACTGCCGCCCCTTGGCATGATGACCCTCCTGACGCTGGAGAAAGCGGCGGCCTAAGCGCCCTTCGCAATATCTCACGAACCGACGAAAGAAGAGGCGCCCGAGGGCGCCTCTTTCAGTTTGGCCCGAGGGAGGGCCGTCAGGGGAGGAGGTGTCTCGATTATTCGGACAGGGTGAACGGCGCAGTATAGGCGGCGGTGTTTTCCGGGGTGATCAGCAGGCAGTCAAACAGCTGCTTTTCGTCGCCCACCAGCGCCGAGCCGTTCTTGATGTAGTGATCCGCCTGAACCACCGCCTCGCGGGAGAAGACCGCAACTGGCTGCAGCACGGTATAGGCGAGATCTCCCGATTTCACCGCGTCCACCGCATCCGGCGAGCCGTCAAAGCCGCCGACGATCACACCGTCCAGCTTGCCCGCTTCTTTCAGCGCCGCAATCGCGCCCAGAGCCATCTCGTCGTTGCCCGCGATCACCGCATCGATGTCGTCGTTCGCCTGAATGATCGACTGCATCTTGGTGTAGCCCTGGGTGCGGTCCCAGTTGGCGACTTCTTCGGCGATCTCGGTCATCTCGGGGTATTGCGAGATCACGGTTTCATAGCCGTTGGAGCGGGTGGCGGCGTTGTTGTCCGAGGGGTTGCCGAAGAATTCGACGTAGTTTGCACCGCTGTCGGCGCTATAGCGCTCGGAGGCCGTGGCCAGCTCCATCCAGTGCAGCGCACCGAGAGCCGCGCCTTGGGCGTTGTTAGACACCAGCTGAGCGACCGCCAGACCGGACTGGTTGATCTCCGCATTGACGAGGAAGACGGGGATGCCCGCGTCCACCGCCTTTTTCACCGCCCCGATGGAGCCATCCGCGTTGGCCGGATCCAGAATGATCGCTTCGGCTTTGTTGGTGATCGCGGTGTCGATCAGGGTGCTTTCCGCGTTGGTGTCGCCTTTGTGCGCGGCCACGGTGGCGGTATAGCCCAGCTCCTCGGCGGTGGCTTTGGCCACTTCGCCCTCGGTGAACCAATAGGGGTTCGCGGGGTCGTTCACGATGATGGAGATTAGGCCTTCGGCCCAGGCGGTGCTCGCCATCAAGGGCAGCACTGCGACAGAGGCAAGGAATGCGCGTTTGGTAAAGTTGAACATGTGGTTTTCTCCCTTTTGGATATGTTGCCGACCGCTGGCCCCGCGGGCATCTTTGGTCGGACCTCTCTTGCGCGCCGGGGGCTCCTCGACCCCGATGCTGCAATTCTTTGTGGTGGGGTGGGGGCTTAGCGGCCCCGAGACCCGCCGTATTGGATGGAATTCAAAAGCACCGCGAGGACGATGACCGCGCCGGTAAAGACGGTCTGCCAGTAGGCGGAGACCCCGATGATCACCAGCCCGTCGGACAGAAAGCCGATCACAAAGGCGCCCAGCACCGTGCCCAGAACTGTGCCGCGCCCGCCGGTCAGCGCCGCGCCGCCAATCACCACCGCCGCAATCGCCGTGAGCTCATAGGTGGTGCCTGCGGTCGGCCCGGCGGAGGTAAGCTGCGAGCTCAGCACCAGACCCGCAACCGAGGCGCAGATGCCGGAGAGCACATAGACAAGGATCTGCACCCGCTTCACCGGCACGCCGGACAGCTGCGCGGCGCGCTCGTTGCCGCCAGAGGCATAGAGCCAGCGGCCAAAGGCAGAGCGGGTCAGCACCAGCGCGGTCACCACGGCGATGGCGGCAAAGATAATCACCCCAATCGGCACGCTCGCCAGCCGGTTAAAACCGATCCAGTCAAAGCCGGTATTGCCGAGCGACACATCGCCAGAGAGGTTGTTGTAGGTCAGACCATTGGTCATCAACAGCCCCACACCGCGCGCCACATAGAGCGAGCCCAGCGTGGCCACAAAGGCCGGCACCCGGAAGAAGGCGATCAGCACGCCGTTCATCAGCCCCACGGTCGCCCCAACACAGAGCGTCAGCACCACTACGGCCCAGACCGGCGGGTAGAGGATCACGTTGCCGACTTCGACGCCCTGCATCAGCCAGCCGGCAAAGACACCAGAGAGACCCAGCACCGAGCCGACCGAGAGGTCAATGCCGCCATTCAGGATCACCAGAAGCATCCCGATCGCCAAGAGGCCAAAGATCGCCACATGGTTCGCCATGATCAGGAAGTTGCCCACCGAGGCATAATTCGGCGACAGGCTGGAGAAGGCGATCACAATTGCGATCAGCGCAAAAAACGCGCGGCCTTCCAACAGGATGCGGACGATGTTCTGGGCCGTTTGGCCTCTGGCGCCTGCGCCGTTTGTGGTCGTTGCCGACATATCTCTATCTCCCTGAAGTGGCTTTAAGCGACCAGCGACTCGCCCGAGGCGGCCATGATGGCCTCCTTGGTGGTGTCGTGGCTGAATTCGGCGGAAATCTTGCCGCGGTGCATGACGATGATGCGATGCGCGATGGAGAGGCACTCACTGACCTCGGAGGTGGTATAGACCACCGCGAGCCCCTGACGGGCACGCTCGGCAAGCAGACGGAAGACCTCGGCCTTGGCGCCGATGTCGATACCGCGCGAGGGCTCATCGAGCATAATGACCGAAGGGTCGGTGACCAGCATCTTGCCGATGACCACCTTCTGCTGATTGCCCCCGGAGAGCGAGCCGATGGCGGCCCCCGGCCCATCGGTCTTGACTGTCACGTCGCGGATCGAGTCTGCGATGATCTGGTCTTCGTCCTTGCGCGAGGTAAAGAGCCCGCGGGTAAAGCTCTGGATCGAGGCGAGCGAGAGGTTCTTGCCCACGCTCATCGTCTGCACCAACCCGTCGCGCTGGCGATCCTCAGGCACCAAGACCAGCCCGGCGTTGATCCGCTCGGCAATCGTCAGGCGCGAGACGTCGCGGCCATAAAGCTCAACCGCGCCCGCTACGGGTTTCAACCGCCCGGCGGCGCATTCCAGCAGCTCGGTGCGGCCGGCGCCCATCAGGCCATAGATACAGACGATCTCGCCCGCTTTGACCTCTAGGTCCATGTGATCAACCGCAAGACCCGCGCCGGAATGCGACGGCACCGCAAGCCCTTTGATCGACAGGGCAGGCGCGCCAAAGGCATAGCCTTCGGGCGGGCTGCCAAGGTCGAAATTCTCGCCCACCATATTGCGCACGATCCACTCCAGATCGATCTCCGCGCGCGGCGCATAGGCGGTCATGGTGCCATCGCGCAGCACCACTGCGTGATCGGTGATGGTCAGCGCTTCCTCAAGATGGTGCGAGATATAGACGATCGACACCCCCTTGGCCTTGAGGTCGTGGATCACCTTGAACAGCACCTCCACCTCGGCAGCGGAGAGGGCAGAGGTCGGCTCGTCCATGATCAGGATGCGGGCATCGACCGAGAGGGCGCGGGCAATCTCGACGATCTGCTGCTGGCCAAGGCGCAGGTTCTCGACCTTTTCCAAGGGGTCGATGTCCTCTTCCAGCTCTTCCATCAGCTTGCGGACCTGACGCTCCTCTTCGGCGTAATCTACGCCAAAGCGGCCCCGGATCTCGCGGCCCATAAAGATATTGTCGCGCACGCTGAGGTTGGGGGCGAGGGACAGCTCCTGATGGATGATGCAGATGCCGCGCTCTTGCGCCTCGGTGGTAGAGCCGAGGTCGACCGCCTCGCCATCTAGGATAATTTCGCCGGTGCTGGGGCGCTGCACGCCCGACAGGATCTTCATCAGCGTTGATTTGCCCGCACCGTTTTCGCCAAACAGCGTGGTGACCTGACCGCGATGCACGTCGAAATTCACGCCTTTGAGCGCGCGCACCGCGCCAAAGGATTTGGTGACATGGCGCGCGGCCAGAACCACTTCGCCCGCGTTGGGGCGCTCTTGCGGGATGTCCTGCACGCTCATTCCAACACCTCAAAGGCGACCGGGGTGATCAGCCACATTTTCGGGTTCAATAGGGTAAAGGCGCCGGTGACGGTGACGGTCTTGCCGGTCAGCGCCTCGCGGTCGAGCCCCTCCAGCACTGCCGCCGCCATCGCGCGGTTGAGGCCGGAGCCTGCGTCCTGATATTCGATCTGATTGGTGAAGGCGCCAAATTCCACGGTGCCGGTCACATCGCGTAGGTCGGTGCCATTGATCGCCGGGCCGGTCTGGACACGGATGCGCAGGGTCTCGGGTAGGCCGGGGACCGAGAGGTCAAAGATGCCGGAGCGCCCAGCCCCGACGGTGCCGGTCACCGTCACCGGCATCACCGCGCCGACGCCCGCTGTGGTGCCATATTGCGCAATCGCGGCCTTTTTGTCGGCTGTAATCGCAGCAGCGAGCGTTGCCGCCTCGGGGGCTTTGTCCAGCACATAGGTCCGCACGGCGGGGAATTGCTCGGTGCCAAAGCGATCCGGGTTGAAGGCTTGCTGGCGCAGATCCGCATCGGAGCCCACGGTGACCACTTTGGTATCAAGGGCAATCGCCCCCAAAAGGGCTACCGCACAGAGCGGCAGCAGCCACTTTGTCTTTGCTATGCGCGCCGGATCGGCGGCGCGGGTCTCGCTCAGTGCCATGTGATATACCCCTCCTGATGCGGGCTGCGCGTGTCGCTGCCCGCTGATTGCGATGGCCCGACCTAGGCGGACGGGCGGTCCCTGATGTGGAGATCTCTGCCGCCCTTGGTTGGGCGCGCCGTCTCCTCCCTTGCGTTGTCCCTTGCGAGTCCTGACCTGCTGATCTGCGATTCTGTCAGTGTTTTCGCGTGGATGGGGCCTGCCTCCTCGCAGGACCCTGTCTCCGGGTTGATCTGACCATAAGTGAAATAAATTACTCTGTCTGCAAAAAAATACACAACAGGTCGAAATCCTGTGCTACACCATGTTCAGCAAGGGCGATGGCTTGGGCGGTCTCTTCAGGACGGGCGCGCAGGCGACGAAAGCCACCGGGCGTTGGGCGCAAGGGGAATGACCCCCAAAGGCGCAAGGCGGGGAGACGGTGGGCGAATCGCTGGACTAGACTGATCCCGAGGGGCCGCGAAACGACGCGCACCACATCGGGCAGGGGAGGAGTGACGTGACAGAGTCACGCGACATTTTGATCGGCATCGACGCCGGGACTTCGGTGATCAAGGCGGTGGCCTTTGATCTGGGCGGTCGCCAATTGGCGAGTGCGGCGGTGCGCAATACCTATGAGACCGGCGCGGATGGGGCGGCGACGCAGCCCTTGGCGCGCACCTGGGCTGATTGCGCCACTGCCTTGCGCGGGCTGGGCGAGAAGATCGACCAACTGCCCCAGCGTTGCGCCGCTATCTCGGTCACCGCTCAGGGCGATGGCACTTGGCTGATCGATGGCGCGGGCACGCCGGTTGGCGATGCGTGGCTCTGGCTCGATGCCCGCGCCGCGCCAACGGTGGCGCGTGTGGCGGGCGGACCCGCCGAGAGGGCGCGGTTTGAGGCGACGGGCACCGGGCTCAACTGCTGCCAGCAGGGCGCGCAGCTGGCCCACATGGACCGCCACCACGGCGAGATGCTGGACCGGGCCGCCACGGCGCTGCATTGCAAGGATTGGCTCTATTTCTGCCTGACCGGCGTGCGGGCGACCGATCCATCGGAGGCCTCTTTCACCTTTGGCGATTTCCGCACGCGCACCTATAGCGACACGGTGATCGAGGCGCTGGGCCTCAGCCATCGACGTCATTTGTTGCCCGAGATCATCGAGGGCACCGAAGTGACCCTGCCACTGTCGGAGAAGGCCGCAGCGCAGACCGGGCTTTTGGCTGGAACGCCGGTGTCGCTGGCCTATGTCGATATGGTGATGACCGCGCTGGGCGCGGGTGTTCACACCGGCGATGCGGGCGCGGCCTGTTCCACGGTTGGGTCGACCGGCGTGCACATGCGGGCGGTGACCGCAGATCGCGTGCATCTCAATGCCGAGGGTACCGGCTATGTGATCTGCCTGCCGAGCCCCGGCATGGTGACGCAGGTGCAGACCAATATGGCCGCCACCCTCAACCTCGATTGGGCGCTGGAGTTGGCGGGGGGCATCGCCGAGGACTTTGGCCTCAGCCTGTCGCATGCCGAACTTGTGGCGCGGATCGACGGCTGGATGGCGCGCTCCGCTGTGGGGCAGCTGATCTATCACCCCTATATCTCGGATGCGGGCGAGCGGGGGCCGTTTGTCGATGCCGCCGCGCGGGCGAGCCTTGTGGGCCTGTCCTCGGCGCATCGCTACGCCGATGTGGTGCGGGCGGTGATCGAGAGCCTCGGCATGGCGGCACGTGATTGTTACGGCGCGATGGGGGCGATGCCCTCGGAGCTGCGCCTCACGGGCGGCGCGGCACGCTCTAAAGCGCTGCGGGCGATGCTGGCTGGCGCGCTCGACACGCCCGTCCGGGTCTCCTTCCGCGAGGAGGCGGGCGCGGCCGGGGCGGCGATGATGGCCGCTGTGGCCATTGGCGCCTATGACACGATGGAGGCTTGCGTTGCCGATTGGGTGACGCCGCTTCTGGGCGAGGCTGAGATCCCTGATGCGGGTCTGGTGCGCGCCTATGCCTCGCTGTTTTCCACCTATCAATCCTCCCGCCGCGCGCTCGCGCCCGTCTGGCACGGGCTTGCGCAGCACCGCGCGGGGCTTTCCTCAACCGACCGCTCCGGCGGCTCTGACTAAGGATCTATTCGCATGAGCACCACGGAACATGTCGATCTCTTCGTGATTGGCGGCGGAATCAACGGCGCAGGCTTTGCCCGCGATGCGGCGGGGCGGGGCCTGAAGGTCGCGCTCTGTGAGAAGGACGATCTGGCCGAGGGCACCTCGTCGCGCTCTGGCAAGCTGGTGCATGGAGGCCTGCGCTATCTGGAATATTACGAGTTCCGGCTGGTGCGCGAGGCGCTGATCGAACGCGAGGTGCTGATGAATGCAGCCCCCCATATCATCTGGCCGCTGCGCTTTGTGCTGCCGCATAGCCCGCAGGATCGGCCCGCCTGGTTGGTGCGGCTGGGGCTGTTCCTTTATGACCATCTGGGCGGACGCAAAAAACTGCCGGGCACCCGGACGCTCGATCTGCGGCGCGCGCCCGAAGGGGCACCGATCAAGGATCAATATACCCGCGGCTTTGAATATTCCGACTGCTGGGTGGATGATGCGCGCCTTGTGGTGCTGAACGCCGTCGATGCGGCAGAACGCGGCGCGGTAGTGCTGACCCGCGCGCCTGCAGTCTCGGCCCGGCGCGAGGGCGGCCAATGGCTGGTGACCACCAAGAACGCCCTAACCGGCGAGAGCCGCCAGTTCACCGCCAAGGTGCTGGTCAATGCCGCCGGCCCTTGGGTCACCGATGTGCTGACCCGGGTGGCGGGGGCAAATTCCAGCCGCAACGTGCGGCTTGTCAAAGGCTCCCACATCATCACGCCAAAGTTCTGGGAAGGCCCGCACAGCTATCTGGTGCAGAACCACGACAAGCGGGTGATCTTCATCAACCCCTACGAGGGCAATAAGGCGCTAATAGGCACCACCGATATCTCTTACGAGGGGCGGGCCGAGGATGTCGCCTGCGATCCGGGCGAGGTGGCCTATCTGCTGGACGCAGTGAATCGCTACTTCAAGGAGCGGCTGACGGCGGCGGATGTGCAGGAGAGCTTTTCCGGCGTGCGGCCTTTGTTTGACGACGGGCAGGGCAACCCTTCGGCGGTGACGCGGGACTATGTGTTTGATCTGGATGAGGCCGGGGGTGCGCCGCTGTTGAACATCTTCGGCGGCAAGATCACCACCTACCGCGAATTGGCCGAGCGCGGCATGCACCGGCTGGCGAAGTTCTTCCCGCAGATGGGCGGCGACTGGACCCATGCCGCGCCGCTGCCCGGCGGCGATATGGAAAATGCCGACTACGACCTGTTCCGCGACCGGATGAAGGCGGATTATCCGTGGATGAGCCGCGCCCTTCGCGAATATTACGGCCGCCGCTATGGCACGCTTACAGCGACCATCGTCGGCAAGGCCACCGCGCTGGAGGGGCTGGGCCGCTATTTTGGCGGCAATCTTTATGAGGCCGAGGTGCGCTATCTCGTCGCCAACGAATGGGCGCAAACGCCCGAGGATGTGATCTGGCGGCGCACCAAGAACAAGCTGATGATGAGCGAGGCGCAGATCGCTGCCTTTGCCGATTGGTTCAACGCCAGCATGGCGGAGGCGGCGTAACATGGCCCTGACCCTCAGCCTCAACACCAACCCGCTGGTCAACCGCTTTGCCGAGCCTGTGGACCTGATCGAGACCACCGCCCGCGATCTGCGCATCCGCGATCTGCAGCTTACGCATGAGTTCATCAACCCAAGTTGGCCCGCGCCGGTGATCCGGCGGCTGACGCGCGAGATGGACCGTGCCTGTCAGCGCACCGGCGTGCGCTGCACTTCGGGGATGACCGGGCCTTATGGGCGGCTCAACCACTTTGGCCACCCGGATGCCGAGGTGCGCCGATACTATGTCGATTGGTTCAAAACCTTCGCCGATATCATCGGTGACCTCGGCGGCACCTCGGTCGGCACCCAATTCGCCATCTTCACCTATAAGGACTACGACGACCCGGCGCGGCGCGACGAGCTAATCCAGATCGCCATCGACTGCTGGGCCGAGGTGGCCGAGCACGCCAAATCGGCGGGGCTGTCCTATGTCTATTGGGAACCGATGAGCGTCGGGCGCGAATTTGGCGAGACCATTGCCGCATGTATGGCCCTGCAAGAGCGTCTGACCGCGGCCAATATGGCAGTGCCGATGTGGATGATGGCCGATATCGACCATGGTGATGTGACCAGCCCCAACCCCGACGACACCGACCCCTATGCCTGGGCGCGCGCCGTGCCGCGTGTCTCGCCGATCATCCACATCAAGCAATCGATGATGGATAAATCCGGCCACCGCCCCTTTACCGCCGCTTTCAACGCCAAGGGGGCGATCCAGCCTGCGCCCCTGCTGGCGGCCTTTGCCGAAGGCGGGGCGGAGGACAACGAGATCTGTCTTGAGCTGTCCTTCAAGGAGCGCGAGCCCAACGACCGCCAAGTGATCCCGCAAATCGCCGAAAGCATCGCCTTTTGGGCGCCCCATATCGACACTGGTGCGAGCGACCTCAAGGTCTGACCCAACACGCCAAAAGCAGGACTTGTTTTTGCGGGCAAAACCCGCCATGACAACTCTCGTTCTCAGGGCGGGGTGAAATTCCCCACCGGCGGTGATAGCCCGCGAGCGCCTGCCTTTGGGCAGGGTCAGCAGATACCGGTGGAACTCCGGAGCCGACGGTTAAAGTCCGGATGGTAGAGAACCAGTGCAGGGCCGTGCTCCGACCAAGGGTCGGGCTGCGGCCTTGGGCGGGTACAATATGCCTTGGGACCATTTGAACAAGATAGGATGGTTCTATGACTGACACACTGAAAATCGCCTTCATCAAGGCCCGCTGGCACGCCGAGATCGTTGATCAGGCTTACGTCGGCTTTAACAAACGTCTCGACGCGCTGGGCCGCAAGGCCGAGGTCGTGGCTTACGACGTGCCGGGCGCCTTTGAGATGCCGCTCCTGGCTAAGAAACTGGGCGAAAGCGGCACGTTCGACGCCGTGGTCTGCGCCGCTCTGGTGGTGGATGGCGGGATCTACCGTCACGACTTTGTCGCCGCCACCGTGGTCGAAGGTCTGATGCGCGCGCAGATGGACACCGGCGTGCCGGTCTTCTCCGTCTCCCTGACGCCGCACCACTTCCAGCCGAGCGAAGAGCATATGAGCTTTTATCACCAGCACTTCGTCAAAAAGGGTGAAGAGGCGGCCAATGCCGTGCTGATGATCGCGGACCTGAACCTCTGATGCGGGGGGAGCTGCCCGCTTTTGCCTTTGCCACCGCCGGGGCGATCCGTTTTGGCCGGGGCGAGGGGCTGCGGGCAGTTCCCGACATCGCGGCCCTCGGGCCCCGTATCCTGCTGGTCACCGGCGCCTCGACCGCGCGGGCGGATTGGCTGGTGATGGCGCTGCAGGATGCAGGCTGCAGCGTGACCCTCTGCCCCACGCCGACGGAGCCGGATGTGGAGCTGATTGCCTCCGGCGTGGCGCGCGCGCGGGCGGCGGAGGTCACTACCGTTGTCGCCCTTGGCGGCGGGGCTGCGATTGACGCGGGCAAGGCGATTGCCGCTTTGGTGCCCGCAACGCGCCCGATGCTTGATCATTTGGAGGTCGTGGGGCAGGGGCTGCCGCTCGACCATCCGCCGCTGCCTTTTGTGGCGATCCCGACCACTTCCGGCACGGGGGCCGAAGTCACCCGCAACGCGGTGATCGCGGTGCGAGAGGCCCAACGCAAGGTCAGCCTGCGCGACGCGCAGATGCTGCCGCGCATGGCCATCGTTGACCCCAGCCTGACCGATCACTGCCCGCGCGGGGTGACGCTGGCCTCCGGCCTTGATGCGATCACCCAAGTGATCGAGCCCTATATCTGCACTCGTGCCAATCCGATGACCGACGCGCTCTGCCGTACTGCGATCCCGATGGGGCTCTCTGCCCTGTCGCGCCTGATGGCGGGCGAGGACAAGGCCGCGCGTGATGTGATGGCTTGGGTCTCGCTAGCGGGCGGGCTGGCGCTGGCCAATGCCGGGCTTGGTGTGGTGCATGGGCTGGCGGGGCCGCTGGGGGGCCTGTCGAACGCTGCCCATGGTGCGATCTGCGGCGCTTTGCTGCCCTATGGGATCGCGGCCAATAGCGCCCGCGCCACCGGCCACGTCGCATCCCGCCTCGCGGAGGTGCGCAGCTGGATCGCCGAGGCCTTTGGCGGCAGCGCAGATACCGCCTGTGTCACACTTGCCAATTGGTCGCGCGCCCAAGGGCTGCCGGGTCTTGATGCGCTTGGAATTGATGCCAAAATGCGGCAGATGGCTGCACAATCCGCCGCCACCTCCTCGTCGATGAAGGCCAATCCCGTGGCGCTGGACGCGGAGACCCTGCTCGGCATCATGGAGGCGGCGCGCTAGGCCCCTCGCAACAGGAGACCCCGATGGCCCGTGACCGGCTGACCGAAGACCACGAACGCTCGCTCGCGATCCGCGCCGCTTGGCTGCATTACGTGGCGGGGCTGCGGCAGGCCGAGGTGGCAAAACGGCTCGGCGTGCCCTCGGTCAAGGCGCATCGGCTGATCCAGCGCGCGGTCGCCGAGGGCGCCGTGAAAGTCAGCATCGAAGGCGAAATCATCGAGTGCATCGAGCTGGAGGCCGCCCTCGCAGAACGCTTTGGCCTTGAGATTTGCGAAGTTGCCCCCGACCTTGAGGAAGAAGGCCTGCCGCTGCGTACGCTGGGGCGCGCCGGGGCCGGGCGGTTGAAGCTTTGGCTGGAAGCGGGCGAGGAGACGACCATTGGCCTTGGCCACGGGCGCACGCTGGCAGAGGCGGTGCGCGCCATGCCGCGCCTCACCACCGAGGGGCTGCGCTTTGTCTCGCTGCTCGGGGGGCTCACCCGCAATTTCTCCGCCAACCCGCATGACGTGATGCATCTACTGGCCGAAAAGACCGGCGCGCAGGCCTATGTGATGCCGGTGCCGTTTTTCGCCAATACTAGCGAGGACCGCGAGGTCCTGCTGTCGCAAAAGGGCGTTGCCGAGGTGTTTCAACTGGCGGAAACCGCGCCGCTCAAGATCGTTGGCATCGGCACGGTGGAGGCGGAGACGCAGCTTGTCACCTCCGGCATGATCGAACCCGCCGAGATCGAGCAAATCCGCGCGGCGGGCGGCAAAGGCGAGATGCTCGGCCATTTCTTTGACGCCGAGGGGCGGGTGCTGGAAACCACACTGACCTCGCGCACGCTGGCGGTCTCCTTGGGCGAGGGGCGCGCCGATCGCATCATCGCGCTTGCCGGGGGCGAGAGCAAACATGAGGCAATCAGCGCGGTTCTACGCTCCGGGCGTCTGTCGGGTCTCATCACCGATGAGCGCACCGCCAAGGCCCTGTTGGCGGCGGAGGCGGGCGCCTGACAGGGGCCCCCGCCGGATTGCATCAATAGGCCAGGGCCATCTGGCTCAGTGAGCGGCTGCGGATCGTCTCCGCATGGCCTGCGGTGCCAAAGGCCTCAAACTTCAGCATGGCCTGCGCCTTCATACTGTCCATCGCGGGCTTCAGGTATTTGCGCGGATCAAACTCGCCCGGCGACATCACCAGCACCTCGCGAATGGCCGAGGTGGCGGCAAGGCGCAGGTCGGTGTCGATATTGACCTTGCGCACCCCATGGCGAATGCCGCGTTGGATCTCCTCCAAGGGCACGCCCCAAGTCGGCTTGATCTCGCCGCCATGGTCGTTGATCAGCTGGCACAGGTCCTGCGGCACCGAGGACGAGCCGTGCATCACCAGATGGGTATTCGGCAGCCGCTTGTGGATCGCCTCGATCACATCCATCGCCAGCACATCGCCATCGGGCTGGCGCGAGAACTTATAGGCGCCGTGGCTGGTGCCCATCGCCACCGCCAGCGCATCCACGCCGGTTTCCGCGACAAAGCGCTCGGCCTCTTCCGGGTCGGTCAGCAGCTGGTCATGCGACAGTTTCTCCGTCGCGCCATGGCCGTCCTCCTGATCACCCATGCCGGTCTCAAGCGAGCCCAAAACGCCCAGCTCCCCCTCGACCGAGACCCCGGCGGCATGGGCCATCTGCACCACCTGCCGGGTGATCTCGACGTTATAGGCGTAAGAGGCCGGCGTGCAGCCATCCGCCATCAAGGAGCCATCCATCATCACCGAGGTAAACCCGTGCTGCACCGCCGTCACACAGGTCGCAAGGGTGTTGCCGTGGTCCAGATGCATACAGACCGGGATATGCGGGTAAATCTCGACCAGCGCATCGATCAGCTTGGCCAGCACCACATCATTGGCATAGGCCCGCGCCCCGCGACTGGCCTGCAGGATCACCGGTGACCCGGTGGCATCGGCGGCGGCCATGATGGCCAGCCCCTGTTCCATATTGGACATATTGAAGGCGGGCACGGCATAGTCATGCGCCGCCGCGTGGTCGAGCAGCTGTCGAAGGGTGATACGGGCCAAAAAAGCCTCCTGTCGCGTGGGGTTTAGGTGGGTGGCACGGGGCGCGGCCCCAATGCGGCGGTGACAACGGCAATCTCATCCGCAGAGCCGAAATAGAGCGGCACCTTGGCGTGGAGATCGTCGGGGATAAGGTCGAGAATGGCGCCATGGCCATCGGTGGCCGCGCCGCCCGCCTGTTCGATCAGATAGGCGATGGGGAAGGCCTCGTAGGGCAGGCGCAGAAAGCCGCCCTCATAGCCTTTGCGCGCGTCGGCGGGATACATAAACGTGCCCCCCTTGCGCAGGATGCGGTGCAGATCGCCCACGGCGGCGGCGATCCAGCGCATGTTGAAATCGCGCCCCCGTGGCCCTTCGACCCCGGCCAACAGCGCCTCGACATAGCGGCGCAGGGGCAGGGGCCAGCGCCGCAGGTTCGACGCGTTAAAGGCCACCGAGGAAGTGCTGGGCGCAATCGTCACATCGGGGCTGTCGACGTAGAATTGCGCGCTCACCGGATCATAGGTGGCGATATGGGTGCCCGCGCCGGTGCTAAAGCCGAAATCAACGCTGTGCCCAAAGGAGACATAGGCGGCGGCAAGGATCTCGCGACCCGACCGCAAAAAGGTCTCACCCGCCGGAAAGACGCAGAACAAGGCCCCCAAGGGCGCGCCGATGCCGATGCTGCCAGAACCATCAATCGGGTCCATCGCCACGTCAAAGAGGCCCCCTTCGGCCAGGGGGATGACCTCCTCGGCCTCCTCCGACAGGACCTTTGCCACCCCGGCCTGCGCCAGCACGTCGAGGTAGTGGTGATGCGCCGCCATATCGAGCGCCTTTTGCTTGTCGCCGGAGTTGTTGACCCCCACGGTCGCGGTGGGGTCCCCCAGCAGGCGCCCCTGTGCCAGCCGGGTGGCGAGGGGGGCCGCCCCTTCGGCCAAGCGCGCCAAAAGCCGCGCCAGAGCCTGCGCCGCAGCGTCATCCCCCGCCTTCTCAGTCAGAAACGCAGTCAGCGTGGGGGCGGCAATCGCGCCGTCCCCCTCTAGTTTCAAGGTGTTAGAGGTCATATCAATCCCGTCCCAAAAGCGAATGTGCTTTTGCGACAATAGCCTCTTTGGTGATGCCGAAGTGAGCATAAAGCGCCTCTGCCGGGCCGGAGGCGCCAAAGCCGGGCATCCCGATCACATCTGCCTCGGAGGCCACATAGCGGGTCCAGCCGAACTTGCCCGCCGCCTCCACCGCGAGGCGCGGCGCGGTGCCGAGAACCTCGGCGCGATAGGGCTCGGGCTGTTCCTCGAACAGCTCCCAGCTTGGCATGGAGACCACGGCGGCGGTGATGCCGTGCGCCGCCAGCTCCTCCGCCGCTTCGACCGCCAACGAGACCTCGGTGCCGGTGGCCAAAAGCGTCAGATCCCGGGCAGCCCTGCCATGGATCACATAGGCCCCTTTGGCGGAGTGGTTCTCAGCCCCCGCCTCCTGCCGCAGCTGCGGCACGTTCTGACGGCTGAGCGCCAGCAGAGACGGGCGCGCCGTGGAGCGCAGCGCGATGTCCCAGCACTCCAGCGTCTCCACCGCATCGGCCGGGCGCAGGGTCAACAGGTTCGGCAGGGCGCGCAGGCTGGCAAGATGCTCGATCGGTTGATGGGTCGGGCCGTCCTCGCCCAGACCAATGCTGTCGTGAGTCATCACGTAAATCGTGCCGATCTCCATCAGCGCCGACAGGCGGATGGCGTTGCGGGCATAGTCCGAAAACACAAGGAACGTGCCGCCATAGGGGCGCAGGCCCCCGTGGGTCAGCATCCCGTTCATCGCCGCCGCCATGGCAAATTCGCGCACCCCGTAGCCCACATAACGCCCCGGTGCTGTGGCGGTGAACTGGCTGTCCACCGCAGGCACGCGGGTGAGGTTCGATCCCGTCAGATCCGCCGAGCCGCCGATCAACTCCGGCAAAGCGGGCGCAAGAGCGGCGAGCGCCATCTGGCTGGCCTTGCGGGTGGCGACGGTTTGCGGTGCGGCAAACAGGGCCGCGCGGGCTGCTGTCAGAGCCGCGTCATAGGCCTCGGGCAATTCGCCCAGCATCCGGCGGCTGAACTCGCCCTTGTGTTCGGAGGCATCCAATCGCCCCTCCCAAGCGCTGCGCGCCGCGCTGCCCTTTTGGCCAATCGCGCGCCACTCTGCCGCGAGGTCCTCGGGGATCTCAAACGGTGCGGCGGTCCAGCCCAAAGCGGCTTTGGTGGCGGCGGCTTCCTCGGCCCCAAGCGGCGAGCCATGCGAGGCGGCTGTCCCGGCCTTTTTCGGCGAGCCAAAACCGATGGTGGTCTTCATCGCAATCAGGCTCGGCTTGCCGGTTTCCGCCTTGGCCGCGGCGAGAGCGGAACTCACATCAGAAATGTTATGTCCATCACATTCTAACACATGCCAGCCGCAGGCTCTGAGACGCGCGGGCACATCTTCGGAAAACGACACCGAGGTCGGCCCGTCGATGGTGATCTGATTGTCGTCATAAAGGCAGATCAGCTTGCCCAGGCCGAGGTGCCCGGCGAGGGAAATCGCCTCCTGGCCGATGCCTTCCTGCAGGCAGCCATCGCCGAGAAAGACGTAAGTATGGTGGTCGACCAGCTCCGCGCTGAACTCTGCCGCCAGCGCCCGTTCCGCCATCGCCATACCAACCGCCGAGGCCAAACCCTGCCCCAGCGGGCCGGTGGTGGTCTCGATCCCCTTGGCGTGACCATATTCCGGATGGCCTGCGGTGCGCGACCCCATTTGGCGGAAATTCTTCAGCTCCTCCAATGTCATATCCGTATACCCCGTCAGGTGCAGCAGCGCATAGAGCATCGCCGAGGCATGGCCGTTCGACAGCACCACCCGGTCGCGGTCCGCCCAATCGGGGGCGGTGGCGTCAAACTTCAGATGATCGCGGAGCAGGGCCGTGGCGGCATCCGCCATGCCCATCGGCGCGCCGGGATGGCCGGAATTGGCGGCCTCCACCATGTCGATGGCCAGCGCTCGGATGCAATTGGCGAGCGGGGCACTGGAGGCGGGGCGCAAGTCTACGCGCCCGCCCACGGATGTCGGCGAATCAAGGGTCATTACTTCCTCCTGCTGTTGCGCTAGGAATAACGTGAGTTGAAACGTATCACAAAACAAAAATCACAAAATAACATTATTGACGTGATTTATGTGATGTGAAATCTGTGATGAAGGAGGACGATTCCCGTGAAGCGTGATGACAGACAACAGGCAATCATGGACCTGCTGGTGCAGGACGGCGAGGTGGAGCTAGATGTGCTCGCCGATCGCTTTGTCGTGTCGAAGATGACCATTCACCGCGATCTCGACGAATTGGAGAGCGCCGGTCTACTCCGCAAAATCCGCGGCGGGGCGACCATTCAATCGGGCACGAGGTTCGAGAGCGATTTCCGCCTGCGCGAACGGCAGGGCAGCGATGCCAAGGCCGCGATGGCGCGCGCCGCGTTGGAGCTGATCGAGCCGGGCATGACCGTGATGATCAACGATGGCTCGATGGCCGCCGTGCTGGGGCGGGATTGTATCGCAAAACGCCCGCTCACCGTGATCACCAACAACGGCGCGGTGATCGACGCGCTAAAGACCGAACACGGCATCACGCTGATTGCCCTCGGCGGGGTTTATAACAGCAAATACAATGCCTTCTTGGGCAAGGTGACCGAGGACACGCTGGCCCGCCTGCGCGCCGATATTGCCTTTATCTCCACCCCCGCCGTCTCGGGGTTGGAGGTCTACCATATGGATGACGAAGTCCTGCGCTCCAAACGCGCGATGATGGATCAGGCGCAGCGCCGCTGTCTTTTGGTCAATCACAGCCGCTTTGGTCAGGCCGCGCTGCACCGCCTCGCGAGCCTGCAGGAGTTCGACCACATCATCACCGACAGCCCGCCGAGCGAGGGGCACCGCGAGGTGCTGGAGCGCGCGGGTCTCACCCTCACCCTCAGTGACAGGAAGGCAAACGAGCCATGACAGAGCCGCAGTATTGGGTTGGTACAAGCTGGAAGATGAACAAGACCCTCGCGGAGGCGGAGCTGTTTGCCAGCGCCCTCGCCGAGGCGGATGGCGGCGCGGATCCGCGCATCCAGCGCTTTGTGATCCCGCCCTTTACTGCGGTGCGTGATGTGAAATCCCTGTTAGAGGACAGCTCCGTCAAGGTCGGCGCGCAGAACATGCATTGGGCGGACCATGGCGCCTGGACGGGCGAGGTCTCGGCACCGATGCTGGTCGATTGCGGGCTGGATCTGGTCGAGCTGGGCCATTCCGAACGCCGCAGCCATTTTGGCGAGACCGATACCACCGTGGGGCTAAAGACCGCCGCCGCCGTGCGCCACGGGCTGACGCCGCTCATCTGCATTGGCGAGACACTGGCGGAACGCGAGGCAGGCCGCGCGGCGGAGGTGCTGGCGATGCAGGTGCGCGCCGCGCTCTCAGGTCTGGAGGGGGCCGCCAAGGCCGCGCCGGTGCTGCTGGCCTATGAGCCGGTCTGGGCGATTGGCGAGGGCGGCATTCCGGCCACCTCGGACTATGCCGATGCCCGCCACGCCGAGATCGCCGCCGTCGCCGCCGAGGTGCTGGGGCGCAAGGTGCCCTGCCTCTATGGCGGCTCGGTGAACCCCGGCAACTGCGCCGAACTGATCACCTGTCCCCATATCGACGGGCTGTTCATCGGGCGCTCGGCTTGGGCGGTGGAAGGCTACCTCGACATTCTGGATCGCTGCGCGCGGGCGCTGTGACGGTTAACCTAGGGAAGGACGCATCATGAAAATCGCATTTGCAGGCGACAGCGCCGGGGAAGCCCTGGCCAAGATCCTCGCCGATCATTTCAAGGACAGCTATGAGGTGGCAGAGGTCAGCCAGACCGAGGCGGGGCCGGACGCCTTTTACGCCAATCTCTCGGACCGCGTCGGCTCTGCCGTGGTGCGGGGCGAGTTTGACCGCGCCGTTCTGGTCTGCGGCACCGGCATCGGCGTCTGTTTGGCGGCCAATAAGGTGCCCGGCATCCGCGCGGCCCAGTGCCACGACACCTATTCCGCAGCCAAGGCGGCGACCTCGAATAACGCGCAAATCATCACGCTTGGCGCGCGGGTGGTCGGCTCGGAGCTCGCCAAGGACATCGTGCAGGCGTTTCTGTCGGCGGATTTCGATCCCCTCGGGCGCTCGGCCGGCAATGTCACCGCGATCAATGATGTGGATGCAAAATACCACCAAAGTGCGTGATGACGCGGCCCCTTTGTGTCCTGGCGAGGTCAGGGCGCGGAGGGGCAGGTCAGACCAACTCTCTGGAATGCAGATGGTTTAAGGGGCATAACGGGCGGGCAACGTGTTGAGGCTCGGCCATGGATACCCCTAAACGCCATATGAAGGATGTGATCTATGAGGAATACCTTGGTCGCATTCAGCGTGGAGAGATGACGCACGAAGATCGGCTGGTCGATACCGCTCTGGCGGAGGCATTTCAGGTCAGTCGAATGCCAGTGCGCGATGCGCTGATGCGGCTCACCCATGAGGGCTATTTGGCGGCCACGACGCGCGGCTTTAAATTGCCAAAGCTGGAGCGCGGCCAGATCCTCGAGATATTCGAGCTGCGCCGCCTGCTGGAACCGCGCGCGGCGGCCCTTGCGGCTCAGGCCCTAACGGAGCGTGACCTAGCGACCCTGAAGCAGGCGCTGGAGGTCTCCGAGGGCAGTTTGGAAACGGGCGATGTTCAGGCCCTTTATCGCGCGTCGGAGGATATTCGTCACACCTGGGTTGTGGCCGTTCCCAACCGAGAGCTACGCGATACGATCCAGCGTTATTTGGCGCAAATTCAGGCGGTTCGGATGGCAACCCTGCGCGACAGAGACGCACATCAGATGCTGGTGTCGCTCCATCAGCGGATGGTCGAGGGTTTCTCGCGGCGCGACGGTGCAGCGGTGGAGTTGGTGGTGCTGCGCTATGTCTTGGCGGCAGAGGAAAGCTATCTTCGCGTTTGCCGAGCCCCCTCAGGCTAAGTCCAACCGCAGGTCACGTCTTGGCCGCGCCACCATCGCAGAGCACTTTGAGAAGCAAGGCGTTCAACAGGGATTTTTCGGCATCGGTCAGGGCCGCAAGCATCCGCTCTTCCATCGACAGCATTTCCGGCCAAGCGACATCGTGCCCCGCTTGCCCTTCTTCGGTCAGGTGAATTTTTCGCACCCTGTTATCGCCGCTTTCGGTTTCACGGCGGATCAGGCCTGCGGCCTCGAGGGCGTCGAGGCGGCGCGACAATGTGGATTGGTTGATGACGGTCTGAACCGACAATTCGCTGATGGTGCAGGGGCCGCTTTTTGCCAGCACGGCAAGCGTCCGCATCTGTGCGACCGAGACCCCCACATCGGTGAGCGCTTCTTCTACCCCTTTGTTATACCCGGCAATAATCCGGTTCATAAGATAGGGGGTAAAGGTAGCGAGCTGATCCTCGGGCTCGGTCCGAAGGGGCGGGTTTTGGCGGCTGTTCGTCCCTGCAGTAGTCGCCTGTGCGGTGTGTCTTTCGCTCATATCACGCATCTCCTCCCTGTCGTGGCACCAGCGCCAGTGCTCGGATCGGAGAGCCTGTGCCATTAACGATCTTCAGCGGCGCAGCGATGAGGATCGCCCCCTTGGGTGGAAGCTCTCTTAGGTTGGTCAAAGAGGCAAGCCCGTAGCGGTTTGCTTTGTGCAGCAAAGTATGGGCCGGGAAGGCGGGAGAGAACGTACAAGCCGCCCCCGCATCGGTGCCGACGCATTGCGTGCCCCAGCCCAGAATGTGCTTTTCTTCCAGTAGATATGCGATCGCCTCAGCCGTGGGGCCAGGCGTGTGTGGGCCGCTGTCATCAGCATTCAAAAAGGCGGCCGCATCCCCGTTGTACTGATCCCAATCCGTGCGCATCAGCACCCACTCGCCGGGTTGAATTGGGCCGTGCTCAGCCTCCCAAGCTTTGATATGGGCGACGGTTAAAAGAAAGTCCGGATCCTCCGCCGCCTCTTGCGAGCAGTCAATAACATCGGCTGGCGCAACAAAGGACTGAGGGTCTATTCGGTCAACTGAGCCATCCACGTGATCCTTGCCAGTGATCCAGTGATGAGGGGCGTCGAAATGCGTGCCCGAATGCTCTCCCAGTTTCAGCCAGTTCCACGCCCAATGCGGCCCACGCGCGCCGTAGCGCGAGATTTGGTGGATTTCGACTGGCGGTGTGTTGTCCGCAAGCTCCGGCGGCAGTTTCAGCAAGGGGGTGTCAGGTCCAAGCGGGGCAGAGCAATCCACAACCCGGATGGATCCATCTGAAAGGCCAGAGGCCAATGCCATCAGCGGGGCTGTCGCGGTCAAAGCTTGGCTCACTGTCATAATCTCTACTGCACGGACCCTTGCGGGTCGGGAGAGGGTAGCCTGCATCGCGGCAATCTCAAACCGCAAAATTTGTCGCGCGCAAAGAAGTCGGGTTAGGGCTCCGGCGTCGCAGGCTGGCGAATGCCAAGCATGACAGCAATGGATTGGGCGAGCTGAGGTTCAGAGACTGATTGGAACAGCTCGTCGATCCAGGCGAGGTGTTCCGCCATCATCTGATCCATCTGAACGCGACCTTGCTCAGTGATCGACACCACAAAGGCGCGCCGGTCGTTTTCTGCCGGACGGCGTTCGACAAAACCGTCCTTGACCAGCCGGTCGACTACGCCGGTGACATTGCCGTTAGATACCACGAGATGCTCAGATAGGGCGCTCATTTTCATGCCGTGCGGGGCGGCTGCATAGAGCGCGGCCAGCACGTCAAAGCGGGGCAGGGTCATGTCGTGGCCCGCGCGCAGGTTCTCGCGCAGGGTGCCTTCCACATGGCGCACCGCTTTCAGCATATTGAGCCACAGACGCAGCCTCTGACGGGCCAGCGCCTCGTCTGCGATGATGTGGTTCGGGTCGGTCATGGGCGCTAGGTCTCTGGCTGATAGCGCAGACCGTGTAAGGGCAAAACGGCCCCCGGCGCAATATCTCATATATCGGAACACATATAAGACAGGGCGACGGAGGCCGGTCTGTGGCAGTTCGGATGTATCAGTCCTGCGGCACCACGGCGGTCGCTTCGATCTCGATCAGGGCGGCGTCTTCCATCAGCGCGGTGACTTGCACCACCGCCATCGCCGGAAAATGGCGGCCGATGATCTCGCGGTAATGCTGCCCAAAGGCGCGCAGGTTCTGCAGATAGGCCTGTTTGTCGGTGATATACCACGTCAGGCGCACGAGGTGTTCGGGCTTGGCGCCGCCTGCCTCCAGTACCGCCACGATATTGCGCAGGGTCTGGGCAAATTGGCCGACCATATTCGCATGCTCAAACTGTTGCTCAGCGTTCCAGCCGACCAGCCCGCCGGTAAAGAGCATCTTGCCCTCTGCCAGCACACCATTGGCGTAGCCCTTCGCGGGCATCCAGCCATCGGGCTGCAGGAACATATGCGGGGAAATCGTGCTCATCTCGGGGTCCGTTCGTCAAAGGGGGGCTGCGCCTCGCGACAGGCGCCGCCAATAGAGGTCAGCTCATCGCGCGGGCGCGCTCGGCTAGGGTCAGGGCCTGGCGGCGGCCGCCTTCATAGGGCGCAGGCCAGGGCTGTTCGGTATCGCCCAGCTCCACCGCCGCATGTAGCGTCCAGTAAGGATCGGCCAGATGTGGTCGCGCCAGCAAGACCAGATCGGCCCGACCTGCCATCAGGATCGAGTTTACATGGTCCGGCTCGTAGATATTGCCCGCCACCAACGTCGGGATGTTCAGCTCCTGCTTCACCTGATCGGCAAAGGGCACCTGGAACATGCGGCCATAGACCGGCTGCTCGGCCTTGTCGGTCTGCCCGGAAGAGACGTTGATTGCATCCGCGCCCGCCGCTTGGAAGGCGGCGGAGATTTTCACCGCCTCGTCGGGGGTGACGCCAGCCTCGCCCATCCAGTCATGCGCCGAGATCCGCACGGTCATCGGTTTGTCCTCGGGCCAAGCGGCGCGCATCGCCTGAAACACCTCCAGCGGGAAGCGCAGGCGGTTTTCCAAGCTGCCGCCATAGTCATCCGCGCGCTGGTTGGTCACCGGCGACAGGAAGGATGCCAAGAGATAGCCGTGCGCTGCGTGCATCTCGATCATGTCAAAGCCCGCAGCCTCCGCCGCTATGACCGAGGCGACAAACTGGTCGCGCACCGCGTCCATGTCGGCGCGGTCCATTGCCTTTGGCACCACATTGCCCGCCATCAGCGGAAGGGCAGACGCCGACAGCAACGGCCAATTCTCCCCCTCGGGTAGGGGCTGGTCGATGCCGTCCCATGCGAGGCGCGTAGAGCCTTTGCGGCCCGCGTGTCCAATCTGGGCGCAGATCTTCGCCGGGGTCTCTTCATGCACAAACTGCGTCAGGCGCGACCAAGCCGGGACGGTTTCGCTGTTCAGGCAGGGGCAGCCGGGGGTGATCCGCCCCTCCATGCTGACGCAGAGCATTTCGGTGAAGACCAGCCCGGCGCCGCCCTTGGCGCGCTCGGCGTAATGCACAAAATGCCAATCGGTCGGCTGGCCGTCCTTGGCCTTGTATTGCGCCATGGGAGAGACGACGACGCGATTTTGCAGCGCCATGCCGCGCAGGGCAAAGGGGGCAAACATCGGGCTGCGCCGCCCGTTGCCCCCGGCGCGGGTCTGGAACCATTCCTCTGCCGCGCCCAGCCATTTGGGATCGCGCAGGCGCAGGTTCTCGTGGCTGATCCGCTGCGAGCGGGTCAACAGCGCATAGTTGAACTGCATCATGTCGAGGTCGAGGTAACGCTCCACCTCCTCGAACCACTGGGTCGAATTGCGCGCCGCCGAGGTCACCCGCAACACCTGCAACTTACGCTCGTCCTGATAGTCCTGCAGCGCTTGGTTCAGGGGCTTGCCGGAGTTCAGCTCCTCCGCCAGCGCAATCGCGCTCTCCATCCCAAGCTTGCTGCCCGAGCCGATCGAGAAATGCGCCGTGGCCGAGGCATCGCCCAGAAGCACCACATTGTCAAAGAACCAGTTTTCGCAGGTCACACGCGGGAAACGGATCCAGGCCGAGCCGCGAATATGCGCCGAATTGGTCATCAACGCATGGCCACCCAGATGGCGGGCAAAGATCTCTTCACAGAGGCGGCGCGAGGCGTCTTGGTCGAGGCTGTCAAAGCCAAAGGCCTGATAGACCTCCGGCCCGCACTCGACGATGAAAGTCGCAGTGTCTGCGTCAAACTGATAGGCATGCGCCCAGATCCAGCCGTGCTCGGTCTTCTCGAAGATGAAGGTAAAAGCGTCGTCGAATTTCTGCTTGGTTCCGAGCCAGACAAAATGGTTGCGGCGCATGTCGATTTCGGGTTGGAATTTGTCCTCAAACTGCATCCGCGTGCGGGAATTGAGGCCATCTGCCGCGACCAAAAGATCATGCTCCGCCTTCAGCGCCTCGATGCGTTCCGGCGTGATTTCGGTCTCAAAGGCGAGGGTGACCCCCAACTGGCGGCAGCGCTCTTGCAGCAGCAACAGCATCTGCTTGCGCCCAATGCCGCAGAACCCATGGCCGCCCGAGGTCATTTCCTCATTGCCGCGCACCACCTTCACATCGTCCCAATAGGCGAAGTGATCGCGGATCATCTTCTCGCTCACCGGGTCGTTCTGGTCAAAGTTCGACATGGTCTCATCCGAGAGCACCACGCCCCAGCCAAAGGTGTCATCGGCGCGGTTGCGCTCAAACACGGTGATGTCATGCGCAGCGTCGCGCAGCTTCATTGAAATCGCGAAATAGAGACCGGCGGGGCCACCGCCCAAAACAGCAATCTTCATGACAGTCGGGTCCTCTGTTGGAGCAGGGTCAGAATACGTCAGGGGAATTATACTTCAAGCTTAAAATATCTAGACCTGAAAAATGTTGCCTGAAGACGGGGGCGAGGCGCCCTGTGCGTGGAGTTGCTGCATCAGGTTGCACGGCTAAGCCGCGCAGTGATTGCCATTCGGGCGACCTTGGAAAATACTGCCCGCGATTTCTACCGGATGCCGAGGCGCCAATGCACTATGTCAATATCTCGGATCTGGCGCCGCCCGACTGGCGGTTTCTCGAGGCTGCCTGCCAGGACCCAAAGCTCAGTTGGGATGTGCGGATCGGGCGGCCTGCCAATGCGGTAGAGCGTTTAGTGACCCGTCCGGCTTTGGCGCGATATCGTGCAAGTCTCTCGGCTGTACTTGCGGCCCGGAAGCGGGCAGATTCGGTGTTGGTGTCACATTTGCCGACCCAAACCTTCGCGACCGCAGGGTTTGCACGCCGTCTTGCGCCGGGGGTGCCGCATGTCGCCTTTGCTTTCAATTACACAAATGTGCCAACGGGGTGTCGTCTTGCCCTCAGTCGCAAGCTGTTTCGATCGGTGCGCGAATTCGTGGTCTTTTCCCGGTACGAGGTCGACCTCTACGCGGACCTCTTCGACATCCCAGCTGAGCGCTTCGTCTTTCTGCCATGGACGATGGAGACGCCCGAATTTGATGTGGATGCGACCCTGCCATTTGACGAACCTTACCTCTGTGCCATTGGCGGCGAGGGGCGAGACTATGATGTGTTGGCCCGTGCGATGGCGCATTTGCCACACGCGCGGCTTGCCATCATTGCGCGGCCGCATAGTGTCGCGGGTCTCACCTTCCCTGACAACGTGCGGGTTTTCACCAACCTGCCGGCGCCACAGACCTGGGCGATTGCCAAGGGATCGGCTGGCTTGGCGGTCTCGCTTCTCTCGGATGCGACGCCGAATGGGCATGTCACCATCGTGGGGGCGCAACGTCTCGGGGTGCCCTTGGTGGTGACGCGCTCTGCCGGTGTGGCGGACTATGTCGATGCTGAGGTGGCTTCGCTGGTTGGGGCGGGCGATGCGGAGGAGATGGCAGCGGCGCTTCAGGATCTTCTGGACACGCCAGATGCGGCTGCGTTTCGGGCAGAGCGGGCGCGCGTGCGGGCGCTACAGCAGAGCGATCTGTCGCAATGGCTCGGGTATTTCAGTGATCTGGACGCGCGCTTGCGGGCTTAAAGCTCGCTTTGACCCGGCTGGTTTACGTCTTTGATCTCTCCGGTCGTCAAAACGGGCGAGGCGTCGATTTCTTCCGCATTCAGCATCGCGGCCACCCGCTCCAGTGAGGCGAGGAGTTGGGCCTGCTCCCAATCCTTGAGCTTTTCAAAGGCGCGCACGTAGCGTTGCTGCAGGGCGTCGGGCGCGGCCTTGACCGCCTGTTGCCCGGCGGGGGTGAGGACGACGTTGGTTTGTCGGCGGTCCGCCTCCGATCGCATGCGCGTGGCCATGCCGCGGCTGACGATCTTGTCCACCAATGCAGTCACCGTGGCCTGTGCGACACCCATGGTTTGCGCCAAAGTTTTGGGGGTCGCGCTTGATCCTTCTGCCGCGAGGATTTGCAACACTCGCAACTGCGCAGGCGTCAGCCCCGAAGCCACCGCAAGGTCGCGGGAATACAGCTCGGTCGCGCGCAAAATGCGGCGCAGGGCAATCAAGCTCTCGTCGGTCCGGTCGCGTGGCTGGTCGGTGTGTTCGCTCATCATCTGAAAATGCCACGTCGCGAAAAATCCTTCAATGCCCTAAGTATCATTGGGGTATTTGGCGTGTCCGAAGTTTTCCTTAGTGTTCTTGATTAGGGTTGCGAACTATGTAGGACGCGCATTTCAGTGGTTTTGTTCCCATAAAAAGAAAAATTCTTAGCCTTGTTGAAGTTTTAAACCTCTGCCATTATTTAGCTAAGCGAACGAAACTTGGAGACGGTGAGCGATGCCCAAAGACATCTTGCAGACTGAGACCACGAAACCCCGAACGCGGGAGCCCCGCCTGCGCAAACCTGAGGCGACGGACGGGGCCGCAATCTGGGAGCTGGTCAGAGCCTGTGAGCCGCTCGACCGAAACTCCATGTATGCCAACCTGATCCAGGCGGATCACTTCCGTGACACCTGCGTGGTGGCGGAACTGGATGGCGAGATCGTGGGCTGGATCTCCGGCCACATGATCCCAGGCGAAGAGGCCTTCTTTGTCTGGCAAGTGGCCGTGGGCGAAGCCGCCCGTGGTATGGGGCTGGGCAAGAAGATGCTCAAGCACCTGATCGCCCGCGAGGGCATTCGCGACGCCGCGGTGATGAAGACCACCATCACCCGCGACAACGCTGCAAGCTGGGGTCTGTTCCGCAGCTTTGCCCGCGATGTTGGTGGCGACCTCAGCGATGAACCGCACTTTGAGAAAGAGGCCCATTTCGATGGCGCCCATGACACCGAGCATATGGTGACAATCACGCTCGACGGTGACGTTCGGACCCTGAAACGCGCGGCCTGATCTTCCGCCTGACATTCCCCAATATTTCTATTCCGAAAGGACTTCCCCCATGCCCAAAGACATGGCAACCCATTCGTCTATCTACAAAAACCGTGAAAGCAATGCGCGCTCCTACTGCCGCTCTTTCACCGCATCTTTCGACACAGCCAAAGGGTCGGAGCTGTTCACCGAGGATGGCACCCGCTATATCGACTTCCTCGCGGGTTGTTCCTCGCTGAACTACGGCCACAATGACCCGGATATGAAGGATGCGCTGGTCGCGCACATCCTGAAGGACGGCATCACCCATGGCCTCGATTTTCATACCGAAGCCAAGGAAGCCTTCCTCAGCACTTTTGCTGACCTGATCCTCAAGCCGCGTGGCATGGACCATAAGGTCATGTTCACCGGCCCGACCGGTGCCAATGCAGTCGAGGCCGCGATGAAAATCGCACGCAAGGTGACGGGGCGGACCAATATCATCTCCTTCACCAACGGCTTTCACGGCGTAACCATGGGCGCACTGGCCGCGACCGGCAACGGCTACCATCGCGGTGGGGCCGGCATGGATAAATCCGGCGTCACGCGGATGCCGTTTGATGGCTACGCTGATGGGGTGGACAGCGCTGCGCTGCTGGAAAAGATGATCGCCGACCCCTCCGGTGGCATCGACGCTCCGGCCGCGATCATGCTGGAAACCGTGCAGGGCGAGGGGGGGCTGAACGCCGCCTCCGCAGCCTTCGTCAAGAAGCTCGAGAAGATCGCGCATGACAATGGCGCGTTGCTGATCAT
Source organism: Epibacterium sp. (assembly GCA_048263945.1). Taxonomy (GTDB): domain Bacteria; phylum Pseudomonadota; class Alphaproteobacteria; order Rhodobacterales; family Rhodobacteraceae; genus Epibacterium. Next base: position 63,577 of record JBLXDQ010000012.1, read on the forward strand.
CGACGACATCCAGGCGGGCTGCGGTCGCACGGGCACCTTCTTCTCCTTCGAGGAGATGGGCGTGAAGCCGGATGTGGTGACCATGGCGAAATCGCTCTCAGGCTTTGGTCTGCCGATGGCCTTGGCGCTGGTGCGCCCGGAACACGACGTCTTTGGCCCGGCCGAGCACAACGGTACCTTCCGCGGCAATACGCATGCCTTTGTGACCGCCCGCGTCGCGATCGAGAAATTCTGGGCCGACGATGCCTTCCAGACCGAGCTGGAGCGTAAAGCGACCCTTGTGACCCACGGCCTGCAAGAAGTGGCAGAGCTGGTGCCGGGCGCCTACCTAAAAGGCCGTGGCTTGATGCAGGGCGTTGATGTGGGCTCGGGCGAGCTGGCCGCAGAGATCTGCTCGCGGGCTTACGAACTGGGTCTGGTGATCGAAACCTCCGGCCCGAACGACGAGGTGGTCAAGATCCTCGCGCCGCTCACCACGCCCGAGGCGATCTTTGTCGAAGGGTTCGCCATTCTGACGGCGGCCACCCGCGACATCGTGGGTCGCACGAAACTGGCCGCACAATAACTGAATTTAACGGAGACCAAGACCATGATCGTACGCGATTTCAACAAACTGCAACACACCGACCGCTCCGTTTCCGATGCGGAATGGACCTCCACCCGTATGCTTCTGGCGGATGACCAGATGGGATTCTCTTTCCACATCACCGTGCTGAAGGCCGGGTCTGAGCATACCTTCCACTACAAGCACCATTTCGAGAGCGTCTATTGCATGGCCGGCAAAGGCTCGATCACCGATCTGGCCACAGGCGAGACGCATGAGATCAAGCCGGGTGTGATGTATGCGCTGAACCTGCACGACAAGCACACGCTGCGCGCCGAGGAAGAGCTGCATATGGCGTGCTGCTTTAATCCGCCGGTTACGGGCACTGAGGTCCACCGCGAGGATGGCTCCTATGCCCCGGCGGAGGAAGCAGCCTGAGGGAGATTCTGTCATGACCCATACCGTTGAGAAAATCGGCGGGACCTCCATGTCCCGCGTCAATGAGCTGGTCGACACGCTGTTTATCGGTGATCGCAAGGGCAGCGACCTCTATGGTCGCGTCTTTGTGGTCTCCGCCTTCGGTGGCATCACCAACCTGCTCTTGGAGCACAAGAAAACCGGCGAGCCGGGCGTTTATGCGCGGTTCGCGGATGCGGATACCGACCATGGCTGGCACGAAGCCCTCTCCTGCGTGGGCGAGGAAATGCGCCGGGCCCATGCCGAGGTCCTGCAGCACCCGGGCGATATTGTGCAGGCGGATGCCTTCGTCTCTGATCGTATTGAGGGCGCCCGTAACTGCCTGATCGACCTGCAACGCCTGTGCAGCTACGGCCATTTCCGTCTGGCAGAGCACATGCTGCAAATCCGCGAGCTGCTGTCTGGTCTGGGCGAGGCGCATTCCGCCTTTGTCACCACGCTGTTGCTGCACCGCGCTGGCGTCAATGCCCGCTTCGTCGACCTCTCAGGCTGGCGCGACGAGGGGGATGTAACCCTTGAGGAACGCATCAAGCAGGCGCTGGATGGTGTTGATCCTGCGACCGAAATGCCGATCGTCACCGGCTACGCGCAATGTGCCGAAGGGCTGATGCGCGAGTTTGATCGCGGCTATTCCGAGGTGACCTTCTCCTGCCTTGCGGCGCTCACTCACGCGGCAGAGGCGATCATCCACAAGGAATTCCACCTCTCCTCCGCCGATCCCAAGCTGGTCGGTGAGGGCGTGGCGCAAAAGCTTGGTCATACCAACTATGATGTGGCAGACCAGATGTCGAATATGGGGATGGAGGCGATCCACCCCAAGGCGGCCAAGACCCTGCGACAGGCGGATATTCCGCTGCGCGTCACCAATGCGTTCGAGCCTGAGGACCCCGGTACTCTGATCGATGACAAACCCGCCGACACCCCGGCGGTGGAGATGATTACCGGTCTGGATATTATCGCGCTGGAAGTGTTCGAGCAGGATATGGTCGGCGTCAAAGGCTATGACGCAGCCATTCTCGAGGTGTTGACCCGCCATAATGTGCGGATCGTCTCCAAGACCTCGAATGCCAATACGATCACCCACTATCTCGACACATCGCTCACGGTGATGAAGCGGGTTGAGAGGGATCTGGCCAAGCTTTACCCCAACGCCGAAATCTCGGCGCGGCTGTTGTCCATGGCCTCGGCCATCGGGCGTGACCTCAAAGGGCTGTCTGTCTTAACACACGGCCTGCAGGCGATTGCCGAAGTGGGCTTGGCAAGCCTTGGTGCCTCGCAAGGGCCGCGCAATGTGGACGTGCAATTCATTGTCGAACGGGAGGATCTGAAGCCCGTGATCACTGCTCTGCATGGGGCCTTGGTCGAACAGAAGGATGTCGCGCAAGACAAGCCGATCAAGGCTGCCGCGTGATCTGAACCGAAAGCCGTTGTCTGACAGGGACGATGCCGAAGGGGTGCTCGAACCGAGCACCCCTTTGACATTTCAGGTGCTAATTCCGGGGGAGGGGAGTGAGCTCCGGCGCCCCCGGTGAAACCATCCGCATGAGGTGAAACACGCCTCGCGGCACTCTTGAACGACTCAACTCTAACACGAAGTTAGCAAATTGCACGCCCTGCGCAAATAAAACCAATTCGCACTTGGTTCAGGTAAGGTCTTGGAACAAGGGAAACTTTCCGCGCGACAATATTTAACAGCGCGATCTTAGAGCCTTTGGTGCAACTTTAGGGTGCATTCAAAGCATTTCAGATGCTTGTTTTTTCGCCGATGCTTCGAATGGCGGAAACCTGTTCGGTCGCCAATCGCAGTGCTGCGCCAGTGCAGCAAGTCATAGCAGGCAGTGTCATCCATTCCAGCGTCCACATTGCGCCAGATCGTTCCTGTTCATGCACTACCGCCTGATGCATCAACGGCAATTGGCCAGCATTGAACCGGGCCAGTGTGACCAGCAGCTCGGATGTCACCGGGTTCTGCTTATGCGCCATAGCGGAGCTGCTGCCGCCGCCGTCCTGTTCCAACTCATCCACGCCTTGCTGGACCATCAAACAGATGTCTTGGCCCATTTTGCCCAAACTCCCGGTGAGCGCGGAAAGCCATCCGGCATATGTGGCCAGCCCATCGCGCTCCGTATGCCAACTGGCGGGCGGATTGTGCAAGGCGAGGCGTTTGGCCAGTCCTGCCGCAAGCGCTGTCCCATGCGGGACGGAGCGTTGGCGATCCCCCACCGGGCCGCCGAATTGCAGCAGCTCGACCTCGGGGCGCAGAGCGTGAAGACGGGCTAGATGCCGCTCTAATGGCCGCCGCCATGTGGCGATGCGATGCGTGGCGGCAATCGGCAAGGCCGCCTGCATCCGGGTGCGTCCCATCAGTGTATGGCCCGTTTGTGCGGTCTCCAAGGCGGTGAGCGCTGCGATCAGGGCCTCGATCCGGGCGATAAAGACCTCATTGGCCGCTTTCAGCGCCAGCGACATATAGCTGTCGATCAGGTCCTGACTGGTGGCGCCGGGATGCACCGCAGGGGCAAGCTCTGCCCCCACATGGGCTTTGAGCTGGCGCACATAACCTGGCACCGCCATGCCATCCGCCTGCAGATCGGGCTGCAGATCACCCAGGTCGGGCGCAAACCCCGCCATCGCGGTGACCGCCCGCACCGCCAGATCCGCGTCGATCACCCCCACCTCAGCCGCCGCCTCGGTCAGCGCCTTCTCATAGGCGAGAAAGGCGGTGGCGGTTGCTTCGCCGGAAAACAGCGCGGCAATCTCCGCATCCTCAAAGAGGCCGGCAAAAAAGGGGTTGGTCGCAGTCAGCGGGTTCACGGGCGTCTCACGTCCTTGAGTTTTCAGGTCCGGGCAACAGATCAGGCGCGCAGCGGCACGTCAAGAATCTGTCGCGCCTCTTGCCAAGTGGCAACCGGGCGCTCGTATTTCTCGCAGAGCTCCGCCGCCCGCCGGATCAGCGCCGCGTTGGAGGGTGCCAGCCGGTCGCGATCCAGCCGCACGTTGTCTTCAAGCCCCGCGCGGGTATGGCCGCCCGCCGCAATCGCCCATTCGTTGACCAAAAGCTGGTTGGCCCCGATCCCCGCCGCACACCAATTCGCCTCCGGCGCGCGCCGTTTCACCAGATCGACGTAGAGGTCAAAAATCTCCTTATCCGCCGGCATAGCGTTTTTCACGCCCATCACAAATTGCACGTAGAGCTTGCCGTAAAGCCGCCCCTCCTTGTGCAGCCGGATCGCCTGCAGGATATGGCTGAGGTCAAAGGCCTCCACCTCGGGCGTCACCTGATAGGTCTGCATCTCGCCCGCGAGCCAGTCCACAAGATCCGGCGGGTTCTCGTAAACGCGGGTGGGGAAGTTGTTCGACCCCACCGACAAAGACGCCATATCGGGTGCCAGAGGCAACATGCCGCCGCGCGTCTTGCCCGCGCCAGAGCGCCCGCCGGTGGAGAACTGGATGATCATGCCGGGGCAATGTTTCTCCAGCCCTTCTTTCAGTCGCGCGAACTTTTCCGGGTCTGCGGAGGGGGTCTGGTCATCGTTCCTGACATGGGCGTGGCAGATGGTGGCCCCGGCCTCAAAGGCCTCTTGGGTGCTCTCGACCTGTTCCGCGACAGTGATCGGCACCGCCGGGTTATTGGCCTTGGTCGGCAGCGAGCCGGTGATCGCCACGCAGAGGATACAAGGGTTGCTCATGATCTGGCCTCAGATATCGAAAAACACGGTTTCATTGTGCCCCTGCAGGCGGATGTCGAAGTGGTAGTGGCCCTCGCCCTTGGCCTCGCCGATCAGGGTGGCGACGCGCACCTGATGCTCGATCCGGCTCAGGATCGGGTCGGTGGCATTGGCCTCCACCTCGTCGGGGAAATACATCCGAGTGTGCAGGCCCAGATTGATGCCGCGCGCCACGATCCAAAGGGTCACATGCGGCGCTTGAGTACGGCCATCCACATAAGGCACCGCGCCGGGCTTAACAGTGTCAAAGGCGAACTCGCCGGTGGTCATATCCGAGGGGCAGCGCCCCCAGCCGGTGAAATGCGGGTCCGCCGTGCCGCGCGTCTCGCCCGGAGAATTGAACAGCCCCGCCGCATCCGGCTGCCAGATCTCTACCAGCGCATCGCGCAAGGGCGTGCCGGTGCCGTCGATCACCCGGCCCGTGATGCGGATGCGCTGGCCTTGCACTTCACCCGTGATCATCTCATGGCCGAGATCATGCGGGTAAACCCCGTTGATCTCGGCAAAATTCGGCGTGCAGCCGATATGGACGTAAGGCCCTGCGGTCTGCGAGGGGGATTCCTTCAGATAGGACAAAGGTTGCACCATGGTCAAAGCCCCTCCATGCGGTTTTCAAACATCGTCTGGCGGCGACCGCGCAGGGTGATGTCGAACTTATAGGCGCGCGCATCCATCGGCACCGTCCGCGCCATATCCAAGGGCGCCACAAGGCTCTCGATCGCCTCGCGGGTCGGGATGGTGTCGACGATGGGACAGTGCCAGATCAGGGGATCGCCCTCGAAATACATCTGGGTGATCAGCCGCTGGGCAAACCCCTGCCCGAAGATCGAGAAGTGGATATGCGCCGGGCGCCAATCGTTCATCGTATTGGGCCAGGGGTAGGGGCCGGGCATGATGGTGCGGAACTCGTAAAATCCCTGATCATCGGTGATACAGCGCCCGCAGCCGCCAAAGTTGGGGTCCAGCGGCGCCAGATAGCTTTCCTTCTTGTGGCGATAGCGCCCGCCCGCATTGGCCTGCCAGACCTCGATCAGCGCGCCGGGCACGCCGCGACCAAACTCGTCGTGCAGCTGCCCATGCACGATGATGCGCGGGCCGATGGCCATGCCGCCATCCTTGGCGAAATTCAGGATCAGGTCGTTGTCGAGCTTGCCCAGCATGTCATGACCGAACACAGGCCCAGTTTCCTCGACCAGAGTGGTGGGAAAGGACAAGGGCGCATGGCGCGGCCCGCGCGCCACCGAAGTCTTGTAGTCCGGGGTGATGGCGGGCGGATGCCAGCGCCGGTCGCGGTTCACAAATCCGTTGGTCATGCCTGTTTCCCCTCCCGGTCCATCTCGGCGTAGGTCTCTTTTGCCAGTTTCAGCGCGTGATTGGCGCGCGGCACCCCGGCATAGATTGCCACATGCTGAAACGCCTCCAGCACATCGGTCTTGCTCGCCCCCGTGCGCGCGGTGGCGCGGATATGCATGGGGATCTCGTCAAAGTTGCCCAAAGCCGCCAAAAGCGCCAGCGTCAGCATCGAACGCTCGCGGTCAGAAATCCCGCCGCTGGCCCAGAGATTGCCCCAGGCGGCCTCGGTGATCAGAGTCTGGAATGGCTCATCAAAGGCGGTTTTCTTCGCCTCGGCCCGGTCCACATGGTCGTCGCCGAGGACTTTGCGGCGCACTTTCATGCCGGTGATGTAACGGTCGCTTTGGGACTGTTTAGACATGGCCCACCTCCTTTAGGAACTCTAAGAGGGCCCCGGCATAGGCCTCGGGCGCCTCGACACAGGGCAAATGGCCGGTGTCCTCGATCACGGTAAAACGCGCATCAGGTAGGAGGTCGATGGTCGCCTCCACCAGCGCGGCGGGGCTGGCGCCATCCTGGCTGCCTGCGATGCCAAGAGTGGGCTGGCGCAGGGTCGGGGTCAGCGCGCTTAGATCGGTGCCCGCGATGGCCTGACAGCAGGCGATATAGCCCGCTTGTGGCGTGCGCTCCAACATATGTCGCCAGGGCAAATGCGCGTCGGTGCCGAGGAAGGCGGGCGCGAACCAGCGCTGCATCACCGCCTCCGACAGGGCAGCAATTCCGCCGGCCTCGATGGCGGCAATGCGATCCTGCCACATCTGCGCCTCGCCCATCTTGGACGCGGTGTTCGACAGAACCAGCGCAGACACCCGCTCGGGCGCGCGGGCGGCGAGGGTCTGGGCGATCATGCCGCCAATCGACAGACCAACAAAGACGCACGTCTCTACGCCCGCGTGGTCCAACAGCTCCAGCGCATCCTGCGCCAGATCCTCGATGGAATAAGGCCCCGCAGGACAGGAGCTGAGCCCATGGCCGCGTTTGTCATAGCGAATGAGCCGCAGGTGCTTCGGCAGGCGCTTCACCACCGCATCCCACAGCCGCAGGTCGGTCCCCAGCGAGTTGGCAAAGACCACTGCCGGCCCCGCCGCGTCACCATCCTCCCGCCAATGCAGGGTCGCGCCTGTCAGTCGCGCCACCCGCATCAGTAGGGCAGCCCGACATAATTGGTCGCCAGCACCCGCTGGGCATCCTCATTGTCGCGCAAAAACGCCAGCTCTGCCGCCTGCATCTTGACGTCAAAGGGGCTCTGGTCGGGGAAGCGATGCAAGAGGGAGGTCATCCACCAGCTGAACCGCTCCGCCTTCCAGACCCGGGCGAGGGCTTTTTCCGAGTAGCGATCAAGCTCTTCGCTGTCCTTGTGCTGATAGAACTGGATCAATCCGGTATAGAGGTAATGCACGTCCGAGGCGGCGGTATTGAGCCCCTTCGCACCCGTCGGCGGCACGATATGAGCTGCGTCACCACAGAGGAACAACCGCCCCCAACGCATCGGCTCGCTGACGAAAGAGCGCAGCGGCGCGATGGATTTCTCGATCGAGGGTCCGGTGACCAGCACATCCGCGACCTCATCGGGCAGGCGGTGGCGCAGCGTGTCCCAGAACCGCGTGTCGGTCCAATCGCTGACATCATCACCCAGCGAGCACTGAACGTAATAGCGGCTGAGATTGGCATTGCGCATCGAGCAGAGCGCAAAGCCGTCTTCGGAATTGGCGTAGATCAGCTCTTCGTTCACCGGCGGGGTTTCCGACAGGATGCCGAGCCAGCCGAAGGGGTAGACCTTCTCGTATTCGGTACGTACCGAGGCCGGGATGGTGCGGCGGCTGACGCCATGGAACCCGTCGCACCCCGCGATGAAATCACAGTCGATGCGCTGGCTCTGGCCGTCTTTGTGAAAGGTCACATAAGGAGTGTCGGTGTCGGCGTCATGGATCGCGGCATCGGCCACGTCAAAGATGGTCTGGGCGCCAACCTTCTCGCGCGCCTCATAAAGGTCGCGGGTCACTTCGGTCTGACCATAAAGGATCACCGACTTGCCGATCAGCTGTTCAAAGTTGATGCCAAACATCTGATCGTTATGGGAAATCTGCGTGCCCTCGTGGCGGAAGCTCTCGCGCTCCAGCCGCGCGCCGACGCCCGCTTTGTGCATCAGCTCGACCATGCCCTGCTCTAGGATGCCGGCGCGTACGCGGCTCAGGACGTGCTCTTTGGTGCGGCGCTCCAGCACCACCGTGTCGATGCCGTTGAGGTGCAACAACTGCCCCAAGAGCATCCCCGACGGGCCACCGCCGACAATCACAACCTGCGTGCGCATGGGTTCTCCTCCTCTTCCTCACCGAGAAGGTAGCACGCGGTTTTGGTATTCAAAAATGAGTTCTTCGCGAATATAGATACCGATATGGTAAACTATAAGCTTTCTCGACTGGTGAAGATCCGGCATCTGCAATGCCTGTCGGAGGTGGTGACGCGCGGCAGCCTCAAAGGGGCGGCGGATCATCTGGGCCTGACCCAGCCGGCCATTTCGCGCACGCTGAAGGAGCTCGAGGAGATCCTCGGCACCACGCTTTTGACTCGCAGCCGGGCGGGAGTGGAGCTGACGGAGGCGGGCGAAGTCTTTGCCCATTTCGCGCGGATGAGCCTTGCGGCGCTCGATCACGGCCTCGAAGGCGTCGACCGCAGCCGCGGTGGCGTGCTGAAGCAGGAGGTCACCGTGGGCGCGCTGCCGAGCGTGGCGGCGGGTCTGTTGCCCAAGGTGGCGGAGGGGTTTCGCAGGCTCGCACCAGAGGCAGTGCTGCGCTTGTCGGACGGGCCACATGGGATGCTGATTGATCTGTTGCGCAGTGGTGCGGTGGCGATGGTGATCGGGCGCATGGGCGATCCTTCGGTGATGCAGGGGGTGTCCTTTACCCAGCTTTATACCGAGGAAGTGGTCTGTGTGGTGCGCCCTGGCCACCCCTGTCTGAACGCGCCGAGCCTTGGTGATCTGTCCCGCTGGCCGGTGATCTTTCCTCCCACCACCGCGGCAATCCGCCCGCAGGTGGAGCGCTGGTTGATCTCGCACGGGTTGTCTGAACCGCCGCAGCGGATCGAGACGGTCTCCGGAGCCTTTGCCCGGGTGCATACCCGCGATACCGATGCGATCTGGATGATCTCGCATGGGGTGGTGCGCAACGAGCTGGCGGATGGGCGGCTGGTACGGCTGCCGTTTGACACCTCTCTGACCAAGGGGCCGGTGGGGCTGATGATGCGGCAGGATGCGGAGCCTACGCCGGTCGAGGGGTTGTTTGTAAAGGCCTTGCAGGCGGCGATTGTCGAGATCGGCTATGAGCTTGGCTGACGGAGGGGAGCGCGCGCCCGGTCCCGTTGGGACCGGGCGCGCGGCAGCGGGCTCTGCCCCCTCTTGCCCGTGCCGGGCAATTCACCCTCGGAATATTTGAGAAAAGGTGAAGGAGGGGCGGTGGTGCGCCGTGCGATAGCACGGCGCCGGGCCCGGCGGGGCGAGGGGATCTGTGATCCCTGTGGCACCGGCGGGAGCTCCCCGCGCTCTGAGAGGGGCGCTCAGCTGGGCGGTTTGCCGCGGTATTTTTGGGTGAGGTCGGGGTCTAGGTCCTGGCTCTCATAAACGCCAAGCACGATGCCTTTGCGGCGGGAGGCACCTCGGCCTGCGATGATTTGTGCGTCCGAGCGGGTAACCCGTTGTGACATCCGCCGCCCCCAGGCGCCAAGCCGTTGATACATCAGGTCGAGGACCTCAGCATGATCGGGGCTGCGACCGAGGTCGTGGAACTCGTTGGGGTCAGTTTCTAGATCAAACAACATCGGGGGTAAGCCGCCCTCGGCATGCATGAATTTCCAGCGCTGATCGGTGACCATGAACAGCCGCGCATCGCGGGGGGCGATACCGAGTTTGACGCTCATCGGGGTGGCGGAGTAGTCGTATTCGCTGATCGCGTAGTCGCGCCAGTCCTGTGGTGTTTCCCCGTGTAGCCAAGGGGTTAGGCTGCGGCCCTCAAGGATGTGGTCGGCCACCGCGCCCCCGGCGGCCTCGACAAAGGTGGGCAGCAGGTCGATGTTTTCCACCAGCGCGTCGCAGATGGTGCCGCGCGTTTTGTCAGCCTCGGCGCGGGGATCGTAAATGATCAGCGGCACCTTCACCGAAGGCTCGTGGAACAGGTCCTTCTCCCCCAGCCAATGATCGCCGAGATAGTCGCCGTGGTCGGAGGTCACCACGATCATCGTGTCCTGCATGCGGCCCGTGTCTTCGAGGTATTGAAACAGTCGCCCCATCTGATCGTCGCATTGTTTGATCAGCCCCATATAGGCGGGGATCGCCGCCTGGCGGACCTCCTCGCGCGAGAAGGCCTGACCAATCGCATTGTTCATAAAGGCGCCGTAAACCGGGTGCGGGTCGACCCGCTCGCCTGCGTGTTTCACCGCGGGCAGCACATGCTCTGGCCCGTACATATCGTGATAGGGCGCGGGCACGATATAGGGCCAATGGGGTTTGATATAGCTGACATGGGCGCACCACGGCCCCTCGGCCTGTTCGATGAACTCGATGGTTTTTGTGGTCAGCCAAGGGGTTTCGCTGTCTTCCTCGGCGATATTGGCGGGCTTGTTGGCATTGGCCATGAACCAGCCGGAGGCCATCTCCTCGCCTGCGAGGCCCGCATTGGCAAAGTCGTGCCAGGGGTTGGTGCCGGGATAGCCCTTGGATTTCAGGTACTCGTTATAGGAGCTGCGTTTTGGGTCATAAAACCCGTCCGGCCCCTCGGCCCAGAGACCGTCGTCGCGCACCCAGACGTCAAAGCCGCATTCTGCCTGCCGGGCGCCGATCACCGAATCCGGGGCGAGGCCCAGACGCGCCATGCCTTCGGCATCCGCGCTCATATGGGTCTTGCCGATGAGCCAGCAGCCCATGCCAGCTTTGCGCAGATGATCACCCATGGTCCATTCGCCGACGCGCAGGGGCGAGTTGTTCCACTGTGCTCCGTGGCTGGAGACATAGCGCCCCGTATAACAGCTCATCCTGGCGGCGCCGCAGATCGGCGATTGCACATAGGCGCGGGTGAACCGCACACCGCGGGACGCCAGCCGGTCCAGATGCGGGGTTTTCAGATGCGGATGTCCCGCGCAGCCCAAGTAATCAAACCGGAGCTGGTCAAACATGATGAAGAGGATATTCATTGCGGCAGGCCTCCCTCAGCGCTTGGGGGAGAGCCTAAAAGCGGCGCGGCCTTGCAGAAAACCTTTGTCAAATCGTGCCGCAGGGTGGCATGAGAAGGCATGTTGAAAGAGAACCGCTCGCTTGATCGTGGGATCGAGATTCTGGAAACCCTGGCGCGGGAAGGCGCCATGTCGCTGGCGGACCTGCATAAGGCCACCGGCCTGCCCAAAAGCACCATTCGCCGCCTGTTGCAGACGCTGATCGCGAGGAAGATCGTGCGGCGCTCGCTGGCGGATCAGCTTTACCGGACGCTTCTGGTGTTTCCCGATATCTCGACCGAGGTGATGCCAAAGGGCATGTTGCAGATTGCCGATGCGGCGATCCCGCGGGTGCTGGCCTTGACCAAGGAGATTGGCTGGCCCTCGGACATCCATATCCGAGAGGCGCGCGCTATGCGGATCATCGACAGCACCCGGCAAGCGAGCCATTTCCATGTCAGCCAGGGCCAGATCAACCGGCGGGTCAGCCATTTTGGGTCTGCCACCGGGCTGGCCTGTCTGGCGGCGCTGCCGGATGCGGAGATTGCGGCGACCTATGAGGCCTTGAAGACCGATGTGACCTGGGGGCCGGTGCGCTTTGGTCTCGATCTGCCGGGGCTAATGCAGCGGGTGGAGCGGGTGCGGGCGCGCGGTTACGGCGAACGCTCGCCCGCGCAGCTGAGCGATCAGGACTGGGACACCGATCTGCGCGCCATTGCAGTGCCGATCATGGCGGGCGGGCAGGTTTTGGGCGGCATTTCGGTGCTTTGGCTCAGGACCTTTAAGCCGGTGGAGGCTTTTGCCGCGCTGCATCTGGCCGCTCTGCAGCGGGCGGCCGCAGAGATCAACGCGGCGCTTGATCAGGTCTGGGCGGCGTAAGCGGCCGCCTGCGCGACAGGGGAGGTGACCTCCTTGGGCCAAGTGACCATGATCAGGGCGCAGCCGGAGATTTTTGCCGTCTTCAGCGCTTCGGGCAGTTGATCGAGGCGACAGTCGAGGTGCTGTTCGCCCGGTTTGGCCACATCCGCGGCCACGCGAACCCGGGCCTGCGGCGGCAGGCCTTGCGACAGAAGGCCCGCGCGGATGCGGCTGGCTTGGCGCACCGACATATAGAACACCGAAGTGGTGCCGGGCCGCGCGTGGCGGGTGCTGTCGGGCAGGGCATCGCCCTCCTGACAGGTGCCGGTGGTGAGGATCAGCGTATCCGCCACCCCGCGCTCGGTCAGGCTTTGTTGCTGATGGGCGGCGGCGGCGCAGGCGGCGGTGACGCCGGGGACCACCTCGACCGCGAGACCTGCGGCGCGGGCGGCGGTCAGCTCCTCGGTAAGGCGACCAAAGATGCTGGGATCGCCGGATTTGAGCCGCACCACCCGCTGACCCTTGAGAGCCTCGGCGACGATGCAGGCGTCGATCTTGGGCTGCGGCCAGGCATGGGCGCCGACCTCTTTGCCGACGTAGATGCGCTTGCAGTTGGCAGGGGCGAGGGCGATGACCTCCGGGTCGACGAGGCGGTCATAAAGGATCACATCGGCGTCTTGAATGCGCTCTAGGGCGCGCAGGGTCAAAAGGTCGCGTGCGCCGGGTCCCGCGCCCACCAAGGCCACATGGGCCCGCGCCCGGCGCGTCTGATCCGTGGCATGGGGCCGCACCGGCGCAGGCGCCCAGAGGAGGCCGAGCGTCTGGCGCAGCAGGCGTTGGCCCCAAGTGCTCCAGTTGTCGCTGGGAAGATCGGGCGTCATTCTGCGGCCTCCTTCATCTGGCTGCGGGCGAGGAGGGCGGCAATCTCCGGTTTGCAGGAGCCGCAGTTGGTGCCGGCCTGCAGGGCCTGCCCCACCGCCTCGACGCTCATCAATCCGCCGGTTTCAATCGCGGTGAGGATGGTGTTCACCCCGACCGAGAAGCAGGAGCAGAGCACCGGGCCGGGGTCGGGCAGATCCACCGGCGCGCGACCCGTCAGCACCGCTTCGGCCGCTTCGCCCGGCAGGCGAGCGAGGTAGTCGCGCATCACCGCCACCGGCTCTGGCGCGATGAAGAGGGCGGCGCGCAGGCGTCCCTCGACCATGAGGGCAAGGCGGGTGCTGCCCCGGCGCGGGTCAGAAAGGATCTGCACATCCGCCTCCGGTAGGTTGAAGAGGGCGCGGGCGGTCGTCTCCCAGTCCTCAGGGCAAGTCAGCCCTGCAAGCTCGGCGCGATAGCCCTGCGGCGTGCGGGCCAGCGCCCAATAGTCCGCCAGCGCGAGGTTGGCGCGATCGGGGACTTCGGTCGAGACGGCAAAGCCGTACCATTGGGCGGCAAAGCGGTTCACTGCCACCACGCTTGCCTTGCTTTCCGGCTGGCCCGAGGTCGGGTCCACCTCGGGTGCGACCAGCTGGTCGATGCGGGCCGAAGGTGCCGTCTCACCCGTCCAGTGGATCGGGGCAAAGACGGTGCCGGGCTGCCCGTCGGCGGAGATCCGGGCGCGCAGGATGGCGCGGCCCTGCGGGCTGGTCACTTCGACCAGATCAGCGGCGGAGATCCCTTGCGCGGCGGCGTCCTCGGGGTGGATGTCCACAAAGGGCTCCGCCAGATGCGCGGAGAGGCGCGGCGACAGGCCGGTGCGGGTCATCGTGTGCCATTGATCGCGAATGCGCCCGGTGTTGAGCCGGAAGGGAAAGCGCGGCGCGCGTTTTGTGGCAGGCGCGCGGTGCGTCACCGCCAACATCCGCCCCTTGCCGCCGGGATGGAAAAACTGCCCATCCGCAAAGAACCTTCCGCCTTGGCGCAAAGCGCTTTGAGGCCAGCGCGCAGGCGTAAGCGCGTCATAGGCGGCGTCATCCATACTGCCAAAGGCGGAGATGTCAAAGTCACGCCCCAAGGCGGCCGCCTTGCCCGAGAGCTGCGCATATTCGCGGAAAATCTCTGCTTCGTTGGTGTAGTCAAAGGCCTCGGCCCAGCCCATCCGCGCGGCAACATCACACAGGATGCGCCAATCGGCGCGCGCGGCACCGGGGGCGGGCAGCAGGCGGCGCTGGCGGCTGATGGTGCGGTCGGAATTGGTCACCGTGCCGGACTTCTCGCCCCAGGCGGCGGCGGGCAACAGCACATCCGCCAGCCGCGCGGTATCGCTCTGATCGGTGATCTCGGAGACCACGGTAAAGGGGCAGAGCGCCAATGCTTCGGCCACGCGGCTGGCATCCGGCATCGAGACTGCCGGGTTGGTATGGATGACCCAGAGCGCCTTGATCTGGCCTGTGTGAATGCCCTCGAACATATCCACCGCCTTGAGGCCCGCTTGGGTCGGCATCACCGGGGCGGCCCAATGGTCCTGCACCACGGCGCGGTGGTCGGGGTTCTCAATGTCGAGATGGCAGGCGAGCATATTGGCGAGACCACCCACCTCGCGCCCGCCCATGGCGTTGGGCTGGCCAGTGACCGAAAAGGGGCCAGAACCCGGCAGGCCAATCCGGCCGGTCGCCAGATGGCAGTTCAGGATCGCATTGACCTTGTCGGAACCGGAGGTCGATTGGTTCACGCCTTGGGAATAGATCGTCACCACCTTGCGGGTCTTGATCCAGAGATCGCAGAAGGCGGCAACCTCCTCGGGCGCAAGGCCCGTCACAGCGAGGTCCGAGGCGCGCGCGGCCTCTAGCGCGGGCTCCAACCCCTCCACATGGCGCAGGAAGTCCGCGTCCAGCGCGCCTTCGGCCTCGATCCGGGTCAAGAGGTGGTTGAACAGCGCCACGTCAGAGCCGATGCGCAGTTTCAGGTGCAGATCGGCACTGTCGCAGCTCGCGGTGCGGCGCGGGTCGACCACGACGATCTTGGTGCCCCGCGCCGCGCGCGCCGCCAAGAGGCGCTGGTGCAGCACCGGATGGCACCAGGCAAGGTTCGAGCCGACCAGAACCACCAGATCGGCGTCCTCCAGATCCTCATAGGTGCCGGGGACCGTATCGGTGCCAAAGGCGCGCTTGTGCCCTGCCACCGAGGAGGCCATGCAGAGCCGTGAATTGGTGTCGATATTGGCGGAACCGATGAAGCCTTTCATCAGCTTGTTGGCCACATAATAATCCTCGGTCAGCAATTGACCGGAGACGTAAAAGGCCACGCTGTCAGGCCCGTACTCGGCAATCGTGTCGCGAAACCGGGTTCCGACCAGATCAAGCGCGGTGTCCCAATCGCTGTCCACGCCCTTGATGCGCGGCGCCAGCAAGCGGCCCTCCAGCCCAACGGTCTCCGCCAGCGCGGAGCCTTTGGAGCAGAGCCGCCCTTTGTTGGCAGGATGCTCGGGGTCGCCCTTGACCTCCAGCCCGGTGGCGCCGTGCCGCCGCATGAGGACACCGCAGCCAACCCCGCAATAGGGGCAGGTGGAGCGAGTCCAACCCGCCTCTGTGGTGTCCTGCGGGCGCGTCATGCGGCGCTCCGTTTGCCAAGTTCGCTGGCGTCCATCAAAAGACGCCCGGCTTCAACCCGCACGGTATAGGTGTCGACGCGGCCCTCGTCGGCGCCCTGCGCCTCGCCGGTTTCCAGCGAGAACACCCAGTTGTGCAGCGGGCAGGTGACCTTTTTGCCGTGGACGATGCCATCGGACAAAGGCCCACCCTTGTGCGGGCAGCGGTCGGAGATCGCATAGACCTCCGTTTCCTCGGTGCGGAACAGGGCCACGCAGCCCAGCGGGGTTTTCACCACCCGCGCGCCGCGCAGGGGGATGTCGTCGAGGGCTCCAATATCGATCCAGCTCATTCCGCGGCCTCCAAGGTCAGGTCTGCAAGGGGTTGATAGTCTTTGGCCTTTTCCTTGGCGTGGTCCGCCCAGGGGTCTTTGCGATAGATGGTCTGGGACAGCTCGAACCGCTCCACCAGCGCGCGGCGTTCGTCAAGGTTGTCGACGATGCGCTCGCGCACCCAGTCAAAGCCAACCTTGGCGAGCCATTTGTAGGGCCGGTCCAGATATTTGGCGTGCTCGCGGTAAAGCTGGATAAAGGCCACGGTCAGCTCCATCGCCTCTTCCTCGGTCGCCACATCGGCAAGGCGCTGGGTCTCCTTCAGGTCCATACCCGCCGCGCCACCAACACCGATTTGATAGCCACTGTCGACGCAGACGATACCCACGTCCTTGCAGGTGGCTTCGGCGCAGTTCCTCGGACAGCCCGACACCGCGAGTTTCACCTTATGCGGCGTCCAGGACCCCCAGAGGGTCTGTTCCAGCTTCACGCCCAGACCGGTCGAGTCCTGGGTGCCAAAGCGACAGTGATCGGTGCCGACGCAGGTTTTCACGGTGCGCAGACCTTTGGAATAGGCATGACCCGAGACCAGACCCGCCTTGTTGAGATCGGCCCAGATCGCGGGCAGATCCTCGCCCTTGATCCCCAAAAGATCGATCCGCTGGCCGCCGGTGACCTTCACGGTCTTGGCGTCGTATTTCTCGGCCGCATCCGCAATGGCGCGCAGCTCGGTGGGGTTGGTGAGACCGCCCCACATGCGCGGCACCACCGAGAATGTGCCGTCTTTCTGGATGTTTGCGTGTTTACGCTCGTTCACAAAGCGGCTTTGCGGGTCGTCCTGATACTCCACCGGCCAATCGGCCAGAAGGTAGAAGTTCACCGCCGGGCGGCAGCTGTGGCAGCCGTTCGGGGTCTTCCAGCCCAGTTCCTGCCAGACGGCGGGCTGGCTCTTCAGCTCCTTGGCCTTGATCAGGCGGCGCACGTCCTCGTGGGTGTTCTCGGTGCAGGGGCACATCGGCTGCGCTTGCGGCGCGGCATAGTCATCGCCCAGCGTCACCGCCAGCAGTTGCTCCACCAGTCCGGTGCAGGTGCCACAAGAGGCCGAGGCCTTGGTGGTCGCCCGCAGCGAGGGCAGGTCGGACGCACCGCCGGTGATGGCGTCGACGATGGTGCCTTTGCAAATGCCGTTGCAGCCGCAAATCTCCGCCTCACGCGGCAATGCTGCAACGGCTGAGAGAGGGTCCGCAGCGGCCCCCCCCTGATAGGCGGGGCCAAAGATCAGCGTCTCACGCATCTCTGCCACATCGGTGCCGTCCTTGATGAGGCCAAAGAACCAGTTGCCATCCGCAGTGTCGCCATACATCACCGCGCCAACGAGTTTGTTGTCTTCGAGCACCAGCCGTTTGTAGACGCCGCGCGCCGGGTCGCGGAACACGATATCCTCGCGGGTCTTGCTCTCGGCAAAATCGCCCGCGCTGAACAGATCGCAGCCGGTGACCTTTAGCTTGGTCGAGAGCGATTTCTGGACAAAGGCGGCCTCTTGCCCCAGAAGGCTCTGCGCCAGCACCTTGGCTTGGTCATAAAGCGGTGCGACCAAACCAAAGAGCGCGCCGTTATGTTCGACGCATTCGCCGACCGCATAGATGTTCTCATCCGAGGTCAGCATCTGGTCGTCCACATGGATGCCCTTGCCCACCGCCAGACCGGAGGCGGCTGCCAGCGCGGTATTGGGGCGGATGCCCACGGCCATCACCAACAGGTCGCAGGGGAGCTCGGTGCCATCGTCCAGCACCAGCGCGCGCACCTTGCCGTCTTGGCCTGCGATCTCCTTGGAGTTCGCTTGCAGGCGCACGGTGATGCCCTTGGCCTCAAGCGATTTTTTCAAGAGATAGCCCGCCGCCTCGTCGAGCTGACGCTCCATCAGGTGGCCCATGATATGCACCACGGTGACCTCGGCGCCGCGTGCGGCCATGCCGGCTGCTGCTTCCAGACCTAAGAGACCGCCGCCGATCACGACGACCTTATTGCCCGCCTGCATCCCCATCATGCGCTCGGTATCTTCGAGGTCGCGATAGGCGATCACCCCGTCCAGATCATGCCCCGGCAGTGGGATGATAAAGGGGTTGGAACCGGTGCCAAACACCAGCTTGTCATAGGCCACAACCTCGCCCGTGTCGGAGGTCACGGTCTTGGCGGCGCGATCAATGGCGGTGATCTTCTGGCCGAACCGGGTCTGTACCCCATTGGCGGCGTACCATTCATCCGAATGGGTGACGATCTCCGCATAGGTTTTCTCGCCCGACAGGACCGGGCTCAGCATGATGCGGTTGTAGTTGCCGCGCGGCTCTGCGTTGAACAGGGTGATGTCATAGGCGCCGGGAGCGGTCTCCAGCAAATGCTCGATGACCCGGCCAGAGGCCATGCCAGCGCCGATGATGACGAGTTTTTCGGTCATGATGTCACTCCGCCGCGATCTTTTTTGCGGTTGCTGTGGGTTTCGGTTTTGCGCCGTGTTCGTATTCCTCAAGGAAGTCGAGCACTTCTTGGCGGTAGGTGTAGTAATCCGGGTGCTCCAAGAGCGCCTTGCGGGTGCGCGGGCGGGGCAGGTTCACTTGCGTGATCTTGCCGATGGTTGCCTGCGGGCCGTTGGTCATCATCACCACCCGGTCGGCGAGCAGGATCGCCTCGTCCACATCGTGCGTCACACAGATCGCGGTGACCTTGGTGCGGGACCAGACCTCCATCAGCACCTCTTGCAGCTCCCAACGGGTGAGGCTGTCGAGCATCCCGAAGGGCTCATCAAGCAGCAGCAGTTTCGGCGAGAGGGCAAAGGCGCGGGCGATGCCGACGCGCTGCTGCATGCCGTTCGACATGGCGCTGGCAGGCTTGTCCATCGCATCGGCCAGACCGACCCGTTCGAGGTAATATTCCACCACGTCCTGCCGCTCGGCCTGAGATGCCTTGGGATAGACCTTATCAACCCCAATCGCGCAGTTCTCCCGCGCCGAGAGCCAGGGGAACAGGTTCGGCGACTGGAACACCACCGCGCGCTCCGGATCGGCGCCCTCGACGTGTTTGCGGTCCAGTTTGATCGCGCCCTTGGAGATCGAATTGAGCCCCGCCGCCATGGTCAAAACGGTGGATTTGCCGCAGCCGGAATGGCCGATCAGCGAGATGAACTCGCCCTTGTTGATCTTGAGGTCGAAATCCTCAACCACGGTGAGCGGACCCTTGGGGGTGGGGTAGATCTTGTGCAGTTGCGAGAAGTCGAGATAGCGCTCCTCGGCCAGTGAGGAGGAAGCTTCGACCACGGCGCTGGGCAGATTGTGGATCGGGGTCACGTCGGGCAGGATCTTGGTGCCTTCGACCTTGGCCTTGATGCCCACATCCATTAGATAGCCGGTGACCCGTGCCCGCAGCGCCTTGAAGGCCTCGTCATGGTTCATCGCCGAGCGGTCGCGCGGGCGGGGAAGAGTGACCTTGAACTCTTCGCCCAAGGAGCCATCGGGATTGAGCGCAATGATCCGGTCGGCGAGCAGAATGGCCTCGTCTACGTCATTGGTGATCAGCACACAGGTCTTTTTATCCGCATCCCAAATCGCCTCGATCTCATCGGCGAGATTGGCGCGGGTCAGCGCGTCGAGCGCCGACAGAGGCTCGTCCAAGAGCAGCACCTCGGGGTCCATCGCTAGCGCTCGGGCTACGTTGACCCGCTGGCGCATACCACCAGAGAGCTCCGCCGGGCGGCGGTGGGTGGCATGGCTCAGGCCAACCATCTTGACGTAATGGTCGATCTTGGCGGCTTTTTCCGCCTTGGAAAGCCCGGGAAAGACCGCATCCACAGCCAGGCCCACATTGCCCGCCACAGTGAGCCAGGGCATCAGCGAATAGCTCTGGAAGATCACGCCGCGCTCCGGTCCGGGGCCGGTGATCTCGCGGCCCTTATAGGTGACGCGGCCTTTGGTCGGGGTATCGAGCCCCGCCATCAGGTTGATCAGCGTCGTCTTGCCGGTGCCGGAAAACCCGAGGAGCACGAGGAACTCGCCCTCCTTCACGCTTAGGTTAATGTCCTTCAGCACATGGGTGGCATGGGTGCCGGTGCCGAAGCTTTTGGAAACATGAGTGAATTCAAGGACGCTCATCAGGGATCACCGGTTGTTCGAGAAGGTGAAGAGCGATTGCAGCGCGAACATCACCCGGTCGAGGAGGAAGCCGATGATGCCAATAGTCAGCACCGCGACGATGATCTTGGCGAGCGAGGAGGAGGAGCCGTTCTGGAACTCGTCCCAGACGAATTTGCCGAGACCAGGGTTCTGCGCCAGCATCTCGGCGGCGATCAGCACCATCCAGCCCACACCGAGGCTGAGCCGCAGGCCGGTGAAGATCAAGGGCAGGGCGGAGGGCAGCACCAGCTTGGTCACCTTGGTATAGGTGTTCATTTTCAAGACCTTGGAGACGTTCACCAGATCCTTGTCGATGGAGGCCACGCCAAGGGCGGTGTTGATCAGCGTCGGCCAAAGCGAGCAGAGGGTGACGGTGATCGCCGAGACGAGGAAGCTTTTGGCAAAGAACCCGTCGTTGGAGGCGGCAAGGGCCGAGACCACCATGGTCACAATCGGCAACCAAGCCAGCGGCGAGACCGGTTTGAAGATCTGCACCAGCGGGTTGATCGCGGCATTGGCGATCGGCGAGAGCCCTGCGAGGATGCCAAGCGGAATGGCAACCACGGCGGCGATCAGGAAGCCAAAGAACACGGTCTGGATCGAGGTCCAGATCTGATCGTAATAGCTCGGCGCGCCGGTATAGGGGATGACTTTGACCTGATCGGCCTTGCCCTGGGCAATCAGCCGTTCGTTGCGCTTTTCCACGCGGTCATAGAACTCGGCTTCTTTTTCCGCTTTGGCGACGGCGTCTTGGTGCAGCAACACGGCCTCGGACCAGACCTGTGCCGGGCCGGGAATAGCGCCAAGCGAGGTTTGCACCTGCGGCGCCAGCGTGCCCCACAGCGCCAGAAAGGCGAAGATCGCGATCAGCGGCACGGCAAGTAGGCGCCAGATTTCTTTCAACTGACCGCGCGGGTTGTCCCCTGCGGCGGCTTTTAAGACGGGGGTGATCCAGGCAAGGCCGAGCACCTGAAACCAGCCGTCGAGCTTGTTGATGCGGGTGAAGAGCCGGGCGCGGCGGGCCTCATTGCTGAGGGAGGTTGGGTCGACGGTGGTCATGGGAGGATCCTTTTGAGGAATGTCCGATTGTCTGGTGTGGAGGGAGGGGAGCGGCGCTCGTTCCCGAGGGGGAACATCGCCCCGCCCACCCTCCCGTCAGGCGCGGATTGGCGGCGTCAGCCCTGAACCGCTTCGCCCACCACGGTTTGCTCGCCCTTGAGGCCGATCGGCAGGCTGTCGATATAGGCGTTGGGGCTGCGTCCATCGAAGGGGATGCCATCGATCACATCAGCGGCCGGGGTCGGCGCCTTGTACCCATCGCTGTCCCAGGGGAAATCGGCCGCGTCTGCCTTGCCTTCCTCGACCAGCATCTTGGCAGCTTCGAGGTAGATGGCGGGTTTGTAGACGGATTTGGCGACCTCATCGAACCAGCGGTCGGACTTCGGCTCGGCGATCTGGCCCCAGCGGCGCATCTGAGTCAGGTACCAGACCGCGTCAGAATAGAAGGGGTAGGTCGCGTTGTAGCGGAAGAAAACGTTGAAGTCGGGCACCGCACGTTTGTCGCCCTTCTCGTACTCAAAGGTGCCAGTCATTGAGTTGGCGATCACCTCAGGGTCGGCGCCAACATATTCGGGGCGGCTCAGGATCTCGACCGCCGCTTCGCGGTTGGCGTTGTCGTTCTCATCCAGCCACATGGCGGCGCGGATCAGCGCCTTGGTCACCGCGAGGGTGGTGTTGGGGTTGGCTTCGGCGAACTCGGCTGAGAGACCAAAGACCTTTTCCGGGTTGTTCTTCCACAGCTCGTAATCGGTGATCACCGGCACGCCGATGCCCTTGAAGACCGCCTGCTGGTTCCAAGGCTCGCCCACGCAATAGCCAGAGATCGTGCCGGCCTCCAGCGTTGCAGGCATCTGCGGCGGCGGGGTCACCGAGAGGAAGGCCTCGGCGCCGATCTGGCCGGTTACGTTCTCCGGGCTGTAATAGCCGGGGTTGATGCCGCCGGCCGCCAGCCAGTAGCGCAGTTCGTAGTTGTGGGTGGAGACCGGGAATACCATGCCCATGTTGAAGGGCTTGCCCTTTGCGTTGAAGCTCTCGATCACCGGTTTCAGATGCGAGGCCGAAATCGGATGCTGCACCTTGCCCTCACCATCGACGGGCAGGTTCGGCTTCATCATCTCCCACACTTCGTTGGACACGGTGATGCCGTTGCCGTTCAGGTCCATCGAGAAGGGGGTGATGATATGTGCCTCGGTGCCGTAGCCGATGGTGGCGGCGAGCGGCTGACCGGCCAGCATATGGGCGCCGTCCAACGTGCCGTCGATCACCCCGTCCAGCAGCACTTTCCAGTTCGCTTGCGCCTCCAGCGTGACAAACAGACCTTCGTCGTCAAAGAAGCCCTGCTCATAGGCGACCGCGAGAGGGGCCATATCGGTCAATTTGATAAAGCCAAAGGTCAGTACGTCTTTTTCCAACTCCAGCATCTCAGCGAATGCGGGTGTCGTGAGGGCTGTTGTGGCCGCAAGGCCCAAAATCAGTTTCTTCATCAGTTCCGTCCCCTGTTGGGTGGTGATGTCCGCTACGCCTTGTTTTCCAGCTCCACGAACGACAAAAGCCGCCGACCATATCCGCCGGGAGGAGGGGCGGATCGTGGTCGAGCGGCTTTGCTCTATGTGTATCCCAAAGCTTTGGGAGAATTCGGTCGGCTCGCGTCATTGCTGGCCTGGCTTCACGGTAGCCACAGGCGCGGGGCTGTCACAAAACTTAAATGTATCTTTCCGTCGGGATTCTGCTGCAATGCGGCGCGGACATGCTGCGCTGCCGCTTTTTTCAGCGCTTCACGGTGTCCGGGGTGAAGATCTGACCATCAAAGAAACGGTTGTCCGTGGCGGGCTGGCTCAACCCGGCGGGCAGGGGGGCGGAATCACGGCCCTCGGTGCGGCTGGATTCGGGTGGCAAAGTGGTCAGATCGGCGAGCGCGCGGCGATAGAGATCGCTTCGGAACACGGGGCTTGCCGCCGCCTGCGCCGCCACCGGGTCAAGGCCCGAGCGCGAAGCCAGCTGATGGGCGATCCACTGCGCCTGGCTCTCCCAAGGAAAGGTCGCCTCGCCAAGGTAGAACCGCAGAAACCCCGGCACCTCGCGTTGTAGTCCTTGTGGGGTCACCGTCAGCTTGCCGGTCAGGGCGCGGTCGATGATCTCGGCGGGCATATTGAGGTAGGGCTCCCGCGCCAGCATCTCGGCGGCGAGCATCCGGCTTTCGTCCGAGGCCAACCAGCGCCCGGCGCGCCAAACCGCGCGGATCAGCCGGTCGCACAGGCGGTCGGAATGGGTGGCCCAGTTGCTGCGCACCGCCAGCACCTTTTCCGGGGCAAAGGACCAGATCGCCGATGTGGGCAGGATCAGCGAACCCAGCCGCTCCTCCACCACAATCGAGCCCCAAGGCTCGCCCACGCAGAAGGCATCGACCTCGCCCGCGCGCAGGGCCTCAGCCATCAGCGCGGGTGGTACGGTATGGATGTCGAGGGTTTGATGCGCCGGAAATCCCAGCGCATTGAGCCAGTAATACAGTAGCTCCGCATGCATCGAAAAGGGGAAGGGTACCGCGATCCGCAAGCGCTCCGGGGCCGCAGCGATCAGCACCGCCCCCGTCGCACGCGCGTCGTTAAAGGCAAAGTCATGCCCCTCCGCCCGCATCCGCTCGGCCAGCGCGGTGCTGACACCGACCACATTGCCGTTCACTGAAAGGACCGAAATCGCGCTCATCGGCCCGCCGGTATTGCCGATCCCCAAGGCGCCGGCCACCGGGGCGGGGGCCAGCATATGGGCGGCATCCACCTGACCAAAGGCCAGCATATCGCGCAAAGACGACCAGGAGGGCGCGCGTTTCAGATCGAGTTCCAGACCCTCTTCCGCGGCAAAGCCCATTTCCTGCGCCACGATCAGCGGCGCGGCGTCGACCAACGGGATGAACCCCACGGGGATCTTCGCGCCCCTCATGACAGCAACTCCGCCGCGGTGACCAAGGCTTGTGCCACATCGGCCACCCGCTTGTTCTTGTCCATCGCGGTCTTGCGGAGCAGGGCATAGGCCTCTTCTTCGGTGATGCCGCGCGCCTTTATGATCATGCCCTTGGCACGGTCGATGAGCTTGCGTTCCTCCAGCGCGCGTTTGGTCTCGGCCAGTTCGGTGCGCATCCGGTGCACCATATTGAACCGGGCAATCGCCGCATCCAGAATGGGTTTCAGCCGCGCCGGCTGCATCCCGTCGACCACATAGGCGGAAACACCGGCCTCAATCGCCGAGGTCGACAGCCCCTCGCCGGATTGGTCGACAAACATCGCCACCGGACGCTCCAGCGGGCCGGAGGCCAGCGTCAGCTCCTCCATCATATCGCGCGAGGGGTTCTCAAGGTCGATCAGCACCACATCGGGGTTCAAGGCCTGGATCTGCTTTGCCAGCCGGGTGGGATCGGCGATCACATGCACCTGATAGCGGCCCAAAGCGCGCAGCGCCTCGCTCACCTGCGTGGCGCGGTCGGGATCGGATTCGACAAGAATGACAGAGAGGAGATCAGCCATGCCTCAGATACGCCGCGCCGCAGCGAGGAAGTAAAGCGCGGGCTGCTGCTTTGCCATGCGATCTGGTGCGCCCTGCCTGTTTTTTCAGCGCCTGCGTTGGGGGCGAGGGGGCTAGAACAGGGATTCCAACGTCTGTTTGGCCAGAAACGCCGCGCGATAGGCCTGCCGTTTCAGCATCCGTCCGCGATCCGGCAGCAGATCGGTGACGGGCACCGGCAGGCTTTCTTCCGAGGCGCCCGCAAACAGCTCCGCCAGCGCGCGGCCAAACAGGGTGCCGGTGATGATGCCGCGCCCGTTATAGCCGACGGGGGAATAGAGCCCCTCGTCCAGCCGGTGAATGTGAAACAGGCTGTCGGGGGTAAAGGCGATCTGCCCGTGCCAGGCGTCTTCAAAGGTCACCGGCCCGAGGGCGGGGAACAGCTTGGCCAGTTTCTTGGCTGCCCAGCGTTCCGACAGGCCGCCCTTGCCGCCCAAAACCGCCCCCATCGAGCCGATGATCAGCCGCCCGGCCATATCCCGACGCAGTGACAGCATGATGGTGCCGGTGTCCCACAGACCTTGCCCCTCGGGCAGGATCGCATCGGCCGAAGCGCCCATCGGGGTGGTGGCGATTTGAAAGAACTCAATCGGGGTAAAGCTTTGCTCCAGCCCCGGCCAAAGCCCGTTGCTATAGGCATTGGTGGCAATGACCACAAAGCGCGCGCTGAGGGTGCCTCGATTGGTCTCCACCTGCCAGCGGGCGCCGTCTTTCCTCAGCCCCAGCACGGTGGTCTGGGTGGAAATCTCCGCCCCCGCCGCCCGTGCGGCCCGCGCCAGCCCACGCACATAGCCCATCGGGTTGATGGTGCCCGCGCGCAGGTCCAACAGCCCGCCGTAAAAGGCCGAGGTGCCGGTCTTTTGCGCGGTCTCTGCCGCCGAAAGCAGATGCACCGGCGCGCCCAAGGCCTGCCACGCCGCCGCGCGCCCCTCAAGGTCGCGCAGGCCAGCGGGCGAATGGGCGGCATGGATCGTGCCGGTGCGGGTCGCCTCACAGCGGATCTGATGCTGCTCAATGAGGTCAAACACATAGGCAGGCATGGCCCCCAATTCGCGCACCAAGGCGCTGCCGGGACCTTTGCCGAGCTTCTTCTCCACCTCTTGCGGCGGCAACCAGACGCCTGCGTTCACCAGCCCCACATTGCGACCCGAGCCGCCATGCCCGATGTCATGCGCCTCCAGCACGCGACAAGAGAGCCCCTTTTGCGCCGCATGGAGCGCGGTCGAAAGGCCCGTATAGCCACCGCCCACAATCGCCACATCGCAACTTCCTTCGGCAAGGCTGGCATTGGCATAGCCCGGCTCCTCGGAGGAGTGATCCCACAGGGATATTGGCTGGGCGGTAGAGTGTGGCTGGTTCACGATAAAACACGCCTTTTGGAGGGAGAGGGCAGCGCTGATCCCACCATAACGAGCCCGGCGCTTTGGGCGCGACACTGGGGCAGGGGCGGGGGGCTGTCAATTCGTGTCGCGACGTTGTGTCTTGGCCCGCTCGCGCCCCGCGCCTAGGCTTGCGGCATTACATCACGGGAGGGACAACAGATGGCAGCACTCAAACGCTCATCAGCGCAGATGGTGGCAGAGGCCCGCGCGCGGATTGAGGAGCTGGACAGCGCCAGCGCCATCGCGCTCCACGGCACGCCGGATGTGGTCTTTGTCGACCTGCGCGACGTGCGCGAACGCCAGCGCATGGGCTATATCCCCGACAGTTTCCACTGCCCACGCGGCATGCTCGAATTCTGGGTCGACCCCGACAGCCCCTATTATAAAGAGGTCTTTGGTCAGACGGATAAAAAGTTCGTCTTTCACTGCGCCTCTGGCTGGCGCTCCGCCCTTTCGGTGGCGCTTTTGCAGGATATGGGGTTCGAGGCCGCCCATCTGCGCGATGGGTTCAGCGGCTGGCAAAAGGCGGGCGGCCCGATGGTGCCGCCAAGCACGCCGAGTTCCTAACCGCACGGGGGCTAGCGGGTCTAAAGGCGGCGACCTGTGGCCCTGCCGCACTAGTGGCAGGGGCGCCAATAGGTTAACAGAGCCACCAATAGATAAGACCAAGCCCCGACAGGACGCCCCTCCATGATCCAATCTCTTGCTGCGGTTGCCGCCTTTGCTGCGACCTTTGCGCTGTCTTCTTTTGCCAGCGCGCCCTCCGCCTCAGCTCAGGAGGTTGGGAGCATGTCCGAGGGGCGCAGCCGCATCGGCTATGGCAACCTGATCAGCAACGACCTGATCGGCGACAGCAAGGACCGCTGGCGCACCGGCTCCATTGCCTCCTCGCGGCTCTGGGGTTATGGCTGGGACGGGCAAGCGCCTGCGGGTTTTGGCGAGGTGTTGGAGCTGCGTATCTTGGGTCAGATCATGGCGCCCTCTAATCTGCGCAATCCGGCTGCGGGCGACCGCCCTTGGGCCGGGGCGCTGTCGGTCGGTTTGCACACCCATATGCAGCGCGATGAGCTGGAGATTGCCCTTGGCGGCGATCTGGTCTTTGTCGGCCCGCAAACGGGGCTGTTCTCATTTCAAGATGCGCTGCACGATCTTGTAGGCACCACCGAAGCCTCGGACGCCACCCGCGCCGCGCAAATCCAGAACACCCTCCGCCCGACGCTGGTGGGCGAATTGGGCCGCACGGTCGATCTGTCAGAGCGCACGCGTCTGCGCCCCTTCGTAGAGGCCCGACTGGGCGACGAGAGCCTGGTGCGGATCGGTGCAGACCTGACGATTGGCAGCGTCGGTTTGGGGGAGTTGCTGGTGCGCGATCCGGTCACCGGCCAGCGCTATCGCACCATGTATGACGACACGAGCCTCAGCTGGACCTTCGGGGCGGATGTCGCCCATGTCGCCAGTTCCGTCTACCTGCCGAAGGGGCGTGGCTACGATCTGGAACATCAACGCCACCGCCTGCGCGCAGGCCTGCACTGGCAGTCCGGACAAAGCGACCTGTTTTACGGCGTTACCTACCTGAGCGAGGAAATCTCGACGCAAGCGGAGGGCCAGCTGGTCGGCTCCATCCGCCTGCGGCTGCGCTTCTAAAGCCCCTTATCTGCCAACCATCCCAGTCACCCGCGTGGCCGCTGCGCCACGGTGACGCGGGGAAAGCGAAGCACAGGGCGCTGTTTCAGGCTTCCCCAGTGGGGGTGAATTTGTTAACGGTTCGTTAATAATGAGATAAACTCACTGAGGCAGGCTAAAGCAGATGAAGACGGGCTTTCGGGGCACGTATGTCATCTCCTGGACGCAAACGGAAATAGACGGCTTGGATGCGGCGCCTGTGGCGGCGCTCGAGGTGGGCGCAGCGTGGTCATGGCATGGCGACGCCCTGCGTGTGGACGGACCGTCAGAGCTGTTGCGTCTGGATATGGCAGAAGGGGAACTGGACTTGCGCCGACGCGCGGCCCAGAGCGTGCGGCGTTTGGTCGGCGTTGCCACTGCTGCGCCCAATGATGCAACATCGCATGCCCCTTCCTCTGCCAAGACACCGACGCTTGATCTCGACGCCACCGATGACATGTGCTTCGTCGTCACCAATGGCGTAAAAAGCTACACGGTGACGCTGATCGACACCGGGGTAGGGCGGCTGCCGCTGTTGATGTTTGTAGATGACATCCCGCCGCGCAACACGGACCTCTGGGTGGTGCATCACGCGCTTGGCGCGCTGGACGAGCTGCCCCAGACCCGCGCCCCCGGCGTGATCTGTTTTACCCCCGGTACTCGGATTGCCACGCCGGAAGGGCCGCGTCTGGTCGAATCCCTGCGCGAAGGCGACCGGGTGCAGACCCGCGACAACGGCGCTCAACGCATCCAATGGATCGGCAAACGCCGCATGACAGGGGCGCGCCTCTTTGTGACGCCAGCCCTGCGCCCAATCCGCATCAAGGCGGGCGCCCTTGGCATTGATCGCCCGGAACAGGAGCTGCTGGTCTCGCCCGAGCACCGGATGCTGCTCCGGGGGGCGGCCGCACGCGCTCTCTTCAACGAACCCGAAGTGCTGGTCGCGGCGCGGGATCTGGTCAATGGCCGTACCATTGATGTGGACCGTAAGGTGCGCGAGGTCACCTATGTTCACCTGCTGCTCGACCAGCATCAGGTGCTTTGGGCCAATGGGGTCGAAACAGAAAGCTTCCATCCTGCCAATGCCGCTCTCTCGGCGCTGGACGATTCGGACCGCAAGCGCCTGATCCGGCATTTGCCGGGGCTGGAGAGCGATCCCGCTTGTTATGGGCGGTTCGCCCGGCGTAACCTCTCTGCGTCAGAGGCGGCAATCCTGCTGCACAACGCGGCCTGAGCCCTCTGATGGGCAAAGGGGCAGGAATTCTGCCCATGCCCCGTTGACACCTCCGACAGTTCCTATATACGCGCGGCTTCATTGGTGTTGGTGGCTCCCGCAAGGGAACGCCTGTCATGGGGAAACCCAAGAGGACAACGCCCTTTATCGCCGCGGTTTGCCCGGCTGAGTTCTTGTGGATCTGATCTGTGGGCCGCGCGTCCGCAATCTGAAAAGTGGGAACCGGTTTTCGGATCAAATTGCGGAGCCTTTATAAAGGAGATCAGCCGTGACCAAACGCACGTCTGCCAAGTACAAAATCGACCGCCGTATGGGCGAAAACATCTGGGGCCGTCCGAAGTCCCCGGTGAACCGTCGCGAATATGGCCCCGGCCAGCACGGTCAGCGCCGCAAAGGCAAACTGTCCGACTTCGGCATCCAGCTGCGCGCCAAGCAGAAGCTGAAAGGCTACTACGGCGACCTGACCGAGAAGCAATTCCGTCGCATCTACGGCGAAGCCGAGCGTGTGAAGGGCGACACCGGTGAAAACCTCATCGGTCTGCTCGAGCGCCGCCTCGACGCCGTTGTGTACCGCGCCAAATTCGTTCCGACCGTCTTCGCAGCGCGTCAGTTCGTGAACCACGGCCACGTGCTGGTCAACGGCAAGCGCGTGAACATCCCCTCCTACCGCGTGAAAGAGGGTGACGTCATCGAAGTGCGTGAGAAGTCCAAGCAACTCGCCGTGATCCTGGAAGCCGTTCAGCTCGCAGAGCGTGACGTTCCTGACTACATCGAAGTCGACCACTCCAAACTGACTGCCACCTTCGTGCGCGCACCGGGCCTGTCCGACGTGCCGTACCCGGTCATCATGGAACCGAACCTCGTCGTCGAATTCTACGCGAAAAACTAATCTCTCGCGCCCTCTGGGCGTCTTGGGACACAAGATCGAAAGCCGCTCCTGTTTGGGGCGGCTTTTTGCATGTTTTGGCCGCATCTTGGGGCGGCCGCAGGAATCTCTTTTGGTTCTGGCGACTTGCGGCGTAAGATTGCCGCAAATGCTGCGGCGAAAGCCTGCTGCAGCGCAGACTGGAGACGCCCATGTCCATCAAGACGACTTTCCTCGCCCTTGCTGTAGGCCTTGCCACCTGCAGCGTGGCCCTTGCCGCCCCGTTGAAACTGACCCCGGCCAGCCCGCAGCCCGGCAATCTGAAACCCGGTCTGTCGGTGCGCTATGCCTATCCGGTTGATGTCAAAAGCCTCGCGGATGCAGAACGGGCGCTGAAATACAAAAGTGAAGCAGGGGCACCGCTGACCGGGCTCGACTATCGGGACACGGAGATCGGCGAGAGCGTACTGACCTCTAAGCGGGACGAGCGCGTGGTGGCCGATATCTCGGGCTATGTGCGCTTTGACAAGCCGGGCGTCTATACCATCGACTTTCTGACCAACGACGGTCTGCACGCGGTGGTCGGCGGCCAATTGGTCGGGGAATTTGACGGGCGCCAGTCCTGCGAAGAAACCTTTGCCGTGGAAGTCGAGGTGCCGCAGGCCGGGTGGTACCCGCTCAAGGCGCTGTGGTTCCAGCGCATGAACACCGCCTGTCTGCATATGCGCGCTGGCCCCAAGGGCAAACGCCCCAAGTGGATGCCAAATGCGGCTTTCGGGCACTGACGCCGTTTGGGTTCCTAGAGGACCAAGAGGTTGAAACAGGGTCAGACCGGCAACGGTCTGCCCTCCGCGATCGCCTCCATCGCGAAATAGGAGGTCACGCTGTCCAGTTCGACCCCCGCGATCAGGCGCTGATAGACCTTGTCATAGGCGCCCATGTCGCGGGTCACCACTTTCAGCTGATAGTCGTAGTCGCCGCCAATCCGGTGGAAATCCACCACCTCTGGAATGGTCAGCACATGGCGCCGAAACTGCGCCAGCCACTCTGCGGAATGGTGCCGGGTGCGCAGCATCACAAAGACCACCAACCCAAGGTCAAGCTTCTCGCGATCCACCTCTGCTCGGGTGCCTTTCAGGATGCCCTTGTCCTGCAAGGCCTTGAGGCGCCGCCAGCAGGCGTTTTGCGACAGGCCGACTCGCTCGGCCAGATCCCGTTGCGACAGGCTGCCATCCCGTTGAAGATGGGCAAGCAGGCTGCGGTCTATCTGATCTATAGATTGGCTCATTCCTAAATCATATGACACAAAATATGAGCTGTCGTGTAGGAAATGATGTGAATATGATCTGAAGTGTGAGGGGTATGATCCTCAAAACACATCAGAGGGCGCGCAAATGATCTTGGAACAGTTCAAATCACTGATCAAACAACAGGCAGAGGCCGGCACGCTGGCACAGGGTTTGATCGGTGAGGGGGTGATGATCCCGGGTCTGAACGGCGATGTGCCCTTGGTCTATGCCGACTATGTGGCTTCGGGGCGTGCAATGCGGCAGGTGGAGGATTTCATCGCTGAAAAGGTGCTGCCGTTTTACGCCAACTCCCACACGGAGGCCTCCTATTGCGGCCAATACGTCACCCGCCTGCGCCGCGCGGCCCGTGCCGAGATCGCACGGCTGACGGGCGCGGGGGCGGAGTGTGAGGTGATCTTTGCAGGCTCCGGCGCGACCGCGGGGTTGAACCGCTTGGTCACGCTTTTGGGCGTGGAGGAGGCGGAAAATCCCGTCGTCTTTATCGGCCCTTACGAGCATCACTCCAACATCCTGCCTTGGCGCGAAAGTCGGGCCACAGTGGTGGAAATCCCCGAAGGTTCTGCGGGTGGTGTCGATCTTGCGGCGCTTGATACAGCGCTGAAGGCGCACGCGGGCAGCGATCTGATGATCGGTAGTTTCTCCGCTGCCTCCAACGTGACGGGCATTGTGACCGACCCCGATCCCGTGACCCGCTTGCTGCGCGCGCATGGGGCCAAGGCGGTTTGGGATTATGCTGGGGCGGGGCCTTACCTGTCGATCGACATGGGCGGCTTTGGGGCAGAGCCGAAGGACGCAGTTGTGGTCTCGCCGCATAAATTCGCGGGCGGTCCGGGGGCCTCGGGCGTGTTGATCCTACGCCGCGACGCCGTGCGCACCACTGCGCCGTGCTGGCCCGGCGGCGGTACGGTGAGCTTTGTGTCGCCCTGGGATCACCGCTTTAGCGACAGCCTTGCTGCGCGCGAAGAAGCCGGCACGCCCAATGTGATCGGCGACATTCGCGCCGCGCTGGCCTTTCTGGTGAAGGAGGCGGTCGGACAGGAGGAGATCGAGGCGCGCGAGACGCGCTATGCCGCCAAGGCCCGCGCGGTCTGGGACAAGGTGCCGGGGCTGACCAATCTGGGCCATGCCACAGCGCACCGCCTGCCGATCTTTTCCTTCACCGTGCGCGGCGCCTCGGGCGCGCCGGTGCATCAACAGCTCTTCACCCGGATGCTGAGCGACATCTACGGCATTCAGGCGCGGGGCGGCTGCGCTTGTGCCGGCCCCTATGCGCACCGCTTGCTGGACATTGATCAGCCGCAATCCGAGGCGCTTCTGAGCGATCTTCTGGCCGGGCGCGAATTGCAAAAACCGGGCTGGGTGCGGCTCAACTTCTCCTATCTGATGGACGAAGAAACGGTCGACTATGTAATCGCGAGCGTTGCGGAGCTTGTGGACAAGGCAGAAGCGATGACAGCCTCCTACGACGCCGATCCTGCCACCGCGCGGTTCCAGCCCCGCGCCGCCTGAGAGCACCGGTTGCAATCAGCGAACGGGCTTGCGGTAGGAGAGGTTTCGCCTCGGGCTTTGCCCGAGGCGACCCGCGCCGCGCGCCCCAAAGGGGCGCGCGGCGCGGCCATGCCCAACGGACCGATGGGCCCCAAGGGGGCACGGAGGGCGGGCGGGAGCACCCCCGAAACCCTGTCGTCTCTGTGCGACCCTGCGCCCTCTGCGCCTCGAGACGCGCAGTTGCCGCTTTTCCCAAGCGTCTCAGATCGCTATGAGGGGGAGGTTCGCGAAGGAGCACGACCGATATGACCCAAATCACACCGCAGCCCGGTATCATGGACATCGCCCTCTATCAGGGTGGTGCGGCCCATGTGGACGGGGTCAGCAATGTGACGAAACTCTCCTCCAATGAGAACCCGCTTGGCGCCAGCCCCAAGGCGGTGGAGGCCATGGTGGAGGCAGCGACCAAGCAGCATCGCTACCCCAGCTCCGACCATCTTGCGCTGCGCACTGCTATTGGCGAGACCCACAGCCTCGACCCCGCCCGCATCATCTGCGGCGCGGGCAGTGACGAGATCATCGCCTTCCTCTGCCAATGCTACGCTGGCCCCGGCGATGAGGTGCTCTACACCGAGCACGGCTTTGCCATGTATCGCATCTCCGCACTCGCCGCAGGGGCAACCCCGGTCGAAGTGAAGGAACGCGAGCGGGTCACCGATGTGGACGCCCTCCTTGCGGGCTGTACCCCGCAGACCAAACTGGTGTTTATCGCCAACCCGAACAACCCCACTGGCACGATGATCTCCGAAGCCGAAGTGGCCCGCCTCGCCGATGGCATCCCGAAGGGCGCGATCCTCGTACTCGACGGCGCCTATGCGGAATATGTCGAAGGGTTCGATGCCGGCGCCAAGCTGATCGAGAGCCGCGACAATGTGGTGATGACCCGCACCTTCTCCAAGATCTACGGTCTGGGCGGCGCGCGTGTGGGCTGGGGCTATGGCCCGCAAGAGATCATCGACGTGCTTAATCGCGTGCGCGGCCCCTTCAACGTCTCCGTCACCGGTCTCGCGGGAGCAGAGGCTGCGGTACGCGACCGGGATTATGTGGAACACTGCCGCCACGAAAACGCCAAATGGCGCAGCTGGTTGGCGGATCAGCTGGCAGAGGTCGGCGTGCCGTCGGATACCTCCTGCACCAACTTCATCTTGGCTCGCTTTGGCAGCCAGGCGGAGGCGGAGGCCTGTGATGACTTCCTCAAGGCACGCGGCCTGATCGTGCGCCGGGTGGCGGGGTACAATCTGCCCACCGCGCTGCGGATCACCATCGGGGATGAACCCTCGTGCCGGGCTGTGGCCGCAGGCGTGCGGGACTTTAAAGCAGGGCAGGGCGCCTGATGTCTGAGGTAACGACACAACCGGTCTACAACCGCATCGCCCTCATCGGCCTCGGGCTCATCGCCTCGTCAATGTACTGGGCGATCAAACGCTCAGGCCTCGCTGGTGAAGTGACCGGCTATGCCCGCAGCGCCGAGACCCGTGAGACCGCCCGCCGCATCGGCCTTTGTGATCGCGTCTGCGACACGGCGATTGAGGCGGTTGAGGGCGCCGATCTGGTGGTGCTCTGCGTGCCCGTCGGCGCCATGGGGCCGGTTGCGGCGGAAATCGCCCCGGCCTTGATGCCGGGCGCGACCGTCTCGGACGTGGGCTCGGTGAAGCGCCATGTGATCGAGGCGGTCTCGCCCTACATCCCCGACGGCGTGCATTTTGTGCCCTCGCACCCGCTGGCGGGCACCGAACATTCCGGCCCCGAATCCGGCTTTGCCGAGCTGTTTGAAAACCGCTGGAGCCTGCTGGTGTCGGTTGAGGGCACCGATCCCGAGGCCGTCGCCCGCTTGCGCGCGCTCTGGGAGGGGATGGGGGCCAATGTCGATGAGATGGACGCCGACCACCACGATCTGGTGCTGGCGGTGACAAGCCACGCGCCCCACCTTATCGCCTATACGATGGTTGGTGTGGCGGATGATTTGCGCCGGGTGACCGACAGCGAGGTGATCAAATACTCCGCTGCTGGCTTCCGGGACTTTACCCGGATCGCGGCCTCTGACCCGACCATGTGGCGCGATGTGTTCCTGACCAATAAGGACGCAACGCTGGAGATCCTCGGGCGCTTTACCGAGGAGCTCTTTGCCCTGCAGCGCGCCATCCGCACTGGCGACGGTGAGCATCTGCACGCCTATTTTACCCGCACCCGGGCGATCCGCCGCGGGATCATTCAGGCCGGTCAGGATACCTCCGCGCCGGATTTTGGTCGCGGGCCCAAGAAATGAAGGCGGGTGCGGCATTCCTCGCGCTGGGGCTATTTGCGGCCCCGGCTGTCGCGGCCACCGCGCCCGAACTCAGCCCGCGCCCGCCATTGGAGCGCGGCTCTGCGGGCAACTATGAAACAGAAGTGGCGCCCGAAATCGCTCTGCCCTCTCTCGCAGCGCCCGTTCTACGACCGCTAGAGCGCCCTGCCTCTCCGCAGGTCTTGGCCGCCCTCGCGCGGCCCTCAGGCACCCTGTCGATTGCGCCAGAGATGACCCCGCGCCCGTCAATGCGCAGCCCGGAGTTCACGCAGAACATCCTCTTTGGGCGCGCCAAGAAGCGTCGCGGCTCGGTCTGCGGCGATATCGAGATCCAAGGCACCGAAGTGGGCAATTTCCCGGATCAGACCAAGGGATGTGGCATCACTGATGCGGTGCGGGTAACCTCGGTGGCCGGGGTGACGCTCAGCCAGTCTGCGCTGATGACCTGCGGCACCGCCAAGGCGCTGCGGAAGTGGGTCGAGAAGGACGTGGAAAAGGCCTTTGGCCGTGGCAATCGGGTGGTCAGCCTGCGGGTTGCAGCGCATTACGCCTGTCGGCCGCGCAACAATCAAGCCGGGGCAAAGATATCCGAACACGGGCGTGGGCGGGCGATTGATATTTCGGCCTTCACTTTGGCGGATGGCACCACGGTGACTGTGTTGAACGGCTGGCCTGACCGCCGCCGCACTGGCAAGACGCTGCGCCGGATCTGGAAGGCCGCCTGTGGCCCCTTTCGCACGGTTTTGGGGCCGGAAGCGGATCGCTATCACCGCGATCACTTCCATTTGGACACGGCCAACCATCGCAGCGGACGCTATTGCCGCTGAGCGCGGCTATTCCAACTGAAAGCGTAGTGCCCAGATTGCGGTGGGAGGGCTCCCGCCGCCGCAGATGCCTTGCCCTTTGGGGCAAGACCCCTTGGCGGAGTTGGGCCGGGCATCCTGTCCCCATCGGGGACAGGATGCCGCGCCGGGCCTTTTGGAAAAAAGGCCCGGCGCCACGCCCAACGCAAGGCCGGTGCCCCAATTGGGGCGCAGGACATTGGGGCGGGAGCGCCACCGTCTCAGCAGTGTTGCAAGGTTGCCTTTAGCGCAGGATCAGGCGCGGGGCAGGGCCGAGGGGGAAAGGCCCAATCCAGATCGAGCCATCGCGAAACCCCAGCGTGATGTCCAGATCCTCGGCATTGCCACTGGCCCGCGCCAACATGCCAATGATCCGCGCCGCTTGATCGCGCATCTCCGGGTGCAGCAGCCCCGTATCTACCGCCACATCCAGAAACTCTTGCCATGCCTCAACCTGCAAGGCCAAGTCCCCGCTGGGGATACCCTGCTCATCCACCGAGAGCGTCCCAGTGCTGAGGAGACGCATCGGCCCCCAATGCGCTTCCAGCCGGTCCAAATCGATCTGGCGCGGTTGCGGGCGCCGGGCCTCCAACGCCTGTCGGTCCCATGGTCGATCAAAGGTAACATCCGCCCGCAGGGTCAGCGCCTCAAAGGTCTGCGGCAGCTCCGGCGCCCTGCGCAAAAGGCGGCGCAGATCGTCGCCGGGTTCAAACCCATGCGCCTCGGCCCGCAGGGCGTAGGTCTCGGGCGCGGTCAGCTGCGACATCCGCAGTTCCAGATCTTCGGCGCTGAGGGCCACCCGCGCCTCATTGCCGATCCGCCACGGTCCGGAGGTGAGGCTCATCTCCTCCACCTCCAACGCCAACCCCGGTGCCAGCGACAGCGCCGCTGTCAGGCCCGTGGTGTCGATAATCGCGGTGCGGTCGTACCACGACAGCCGCTGTTCCCCATCGGCAAAGCGCAGGGTTTGATGACCAGGCCAGATCGCGGGGCTTTCAAAGCTCAGCCAATCCGCGCGCCAGGCCACGCCACTCGACGGATCTGCCAGCGTCGGCCGCACCACGCGGGTGCGATGTTGCAAGGGAAAGCCGCCAAGCGGGCCCTCTCGCGCGATCTCACCCGTCTCGACTTGCCAGCCGCGCGCCTCTTGCGCGGCAAACCAGCCAGCCAGACTCTGGCGCAAGCCCCAACCCGCTGCCGCCCAATAGAGCACCCAGAGCACAAGGAGGCCTATCAGCCCCCGAACCACACCGCGCATCTGTCGCTGCCCCTTTTGTTTCTGCTCGTTTTGCTGTTTACAGGCGCGGGCAAAAAAGGACCAGTCACATGAGCTTGTGGGTATTTGGATATGGATCGCTCCTGTGGAACCCAGAGTTCCCGGTGGCGCAAAGCGAGGTCGCAACCTTGCCCGGTTACGCGCGCTCTTTCTGCATGCGCTCGATCCACCACCGTGGAAGCGAGGCCGAGCCCGGTTTGGTGCTGGCCCTCGACGAACAGGATGACGCCCATTGCAAGGGGCTCGCCCTCCGGGTGGAGCCGGGGCAGGAGGAGGTCACATTGGCCGCCCTGCGCGAGCGGGAGCTGATCTCTTCGGCCTATGTGGAACGCTTTCTCGATGTCACCCTTGACAGTGGCGAGGTGGTCAATGCCGTGGTCTATGTGATCGATCCACACCACGTGCAATACTGCCATCTCGAGCTGGAGGAACAGGCCCATATCATTGCCCATGCGGTGGGCGGACGCGGGCCGAACAGCGAATATCTGTTCAACACAGCAGGCCATCTTGCCGAAATCGGCCTCAGCGATCCCGATCTCGACTGGCTCACGACGCGCGTAAAGCAGATCCTCGCATAAATCCTTGGCGATGATGGGACTTTCGGTCTAGGCTGCAGCCGCAGAACACGTCGAAAGAGCCTATCGGGAGCCCCAGTAAATGGCGCATCAGGAACGCGAACACCGGCCGCAATTTTCACAGCCGGTGCGACAGGTTGTGATGATGCTGGCTGCCCTTGGATTGTCTGGTGCCGGGGCCTTTGTCGCCCTGCCGCGCGTCCTGCCGGTGTTTGAGGCAAACCCCTACCTCAACGGTTTCATCACTTTTGTCTTCTGCTTCGGCGTGCTGGCGACCTTTTGGCAGGTGTTCCAGCTGATCAACTCGGTGCGCTGGATTGAACGCTTTGCGGCGGGGATCACCACCGAGGATGATCGCCCGCCCTCCATGCTGGCCCCGCTGGCCTCTCTGCTGCGCTCTCGTGCGGCACGAATGCAGCTCGGGTCCTCTTCGACTCGCTCGATCCTCGATTCCGTGGCTGAACGGATCGACGAAGAACGCGAGATCACCCGCTACATCACCAACTTGCTGATTTTCCTCGGCCTTTTGGGTACCTTCTACGGGCTTGCCACCACGGTGCCTGCGGTGGTGGACACCATCCGCAGCCTCGCCCCGCAAGAGGGCGAGGAGGGGGTTGAGATCTTCAACCGCCTGATGACCGGTCTGGAATCCCAGCTTGGCGGCATGGGCGTCGCCTTCGCCTCCTCGCTCCTTGGTCTCGCGGGCTCTTTGATCGTCGGCCTGCTCGAGCTTTTTGCAGGCCACGGCCAGAACCGCTTTTACCGCGAGCTGGAGGAATGGCTCTCCTCCTTCACCCGCGTCAGCTTCTCTTCTGGGGACGAGGGCGGCACAGGCGAAAGCAACCTGATCGCAGGCGTGCTCGACACGATGGCTGAACAGATGGACGCGCTGCAGGCGATGTTCATGGAAACCGCACGCGGTCGTTCGGAGGTGGATGAGAAACTCTCCCGTCTCGTCGACACCATCGAAGAGATGAACCGCCGACAGGACGACGTGGCCTCGATTTCCGGCGCTCTGGAGCGGGTGGCTGTGGGTCAAGAAACCATTGCCGAGTTGATGCGCGCCCATGGTGATGTGGGTATCGACGCCGAAAGCCGGATGCGCCTGCGCTCCATCGACGTTCAGATGCTCCGCATTCTCGAGGAAATCTCCGCCGGCCGGCAAGAAAGCCTCGCCGAGCTGCGCAAGGATATCGACCTGCTGGTCAAGGCCTTCGCCAGCCCACGTGGTGCGGATCGGGCCGCGACCCGAGGCACCCCGCGCGGCGAGGGTTAAGCCATGGCCCTGTCGCGACGCACCGGTCAGCGGTTTCAGGCCTCGATCTGGCCCGGCTTCGTGGATGCGATGACCGGGCTTTTGCTGGTTTTGATGTTCGTTCTGACCATCTTTATGGTGGTGCAATTCGTCCTGCGCGAAACGATCACGGGTCAGGAAACCGAGCTCGACGAATTGTCGAGTGAAGTCAGGGCTTTGGCGCAGGCCCTTGGCGTGCGCGAGCGCGAAGCGAACCTGATGCAGGCGCGGCTTGGTGCCTTGGGGGCGACGCTCAACTCTGCGCGCTCCGACCTCAGTGCGGCGCAATCGCGCATCGCTACCCTGTCGAAAGAGCGCGATCAGGCCAATGCCGACCTCGCCGCCGCGCGCACCCAGATCAGCGATTTTGAGGCGCAGGTCGCAGCGCTGATCGCAGGCCAGGATCAGGCCGAGGCGCAAATCGCCGATTTGACCGCCAGCCGAGACGAGCTGGAACAGGCCCGCACAGAGCTGTTGTCTGAACAAGAGGCGCTGAACCTCGCGCTCGCCAAGACCCGCGATGAGGTAGACGCCCAATCCGAGGCCGCGCGCCTCGCCGCCGCCAAAACCGAAGCGCTTGAGGCCCTGATTGCCGACCTGCGCAAAGAAGGGGAGGCGCAGGCGGACCGGGTGGCGGATCTGGAAAACAGCCTGTCGGAACAGGAAGCCGCCAAATTGGCCGAGGCCGCAACCGCCGCAGCCCTACGCGAACGGCTTGAAAATGCGGATGCCGAATTGACCGCCATGACCCTCTCGCTGGAAGCGGAGCGCAAGAAGGCCGAGGACACACTGACCCTGCTGGCCGCCGCAGAGGCCGCCAAGAGCAAGCTCGACGCAGAGCTGGAAAAGGC
Source organism: Epibacterium sp. (assembly GCA_048263945.1). Taxonomy (GTDB): domain Bacteria; phylum Pseudomonadota; class Alphaproteobacteria; order Rhodobacterales; family Rhodobacteraceae; genus Epibacterium. The sequence goes on from JBLXDQ010000012.1 coordinate 103,480, forward strand.
CCTCTCCGCCATCGATCAGGCCAAAGCACAGGCCGAGGATCGCGACGTGCTGGCCGAGCGTCTGACCCGTGTGCTGGCGCAGATGGAGGTCAGCGAAAGCACGGCTGCCGCCCGGGTCTCCGCCCTTGAGGCGGAGCTGGACCGCATCCGCACCGACAGCAGCGAAACCCGCGCACGGTTGACCGCCGATCTGGAGGCTGCCCGCCAACAGGCCGCCGACACCCGCAGCCAGCTTGAGGCGGAATTGAACCGTCAGCGCGCCGCGACCGTGGAAACCGAAACCCAATATCAGGTCGAGCTCAAACAGTTGCACGAGAGCTTTGACAGCCAGCGCCGCGCGCTGGAGGACCGTCTCGCAAGTCTCGAGGCGGACACGGAAACCGCCCGCCGCACCTATGAGGATCGCATCGCCACGCTGGAAACCGAGGCGCAAGAGACCCGCTCCGGTCTGGAAACCCGTCTGGCGCGCGCCGAGGCTGACCTTGCCGCTGCACGCAAAGCCGCCTCTTCCAGCACGGAAGAGCGCGCCTCGGTCGAGCAGCGCCTGCTTGTGGCGCTTGAGGCCCTGGAGCGCGCACAGGCCGCGGCCAGCGATCAAGAGGTGCTGCAATCGCGCCTGCTGGCGGCCCTCTCGGCCAAAGACACTGCCGAAAGTGCGGTTGCGGAACAAAAGAGCCTCGCCGAGCAACGCGCCGACCTCTTGGCGCAGGCCCGTGCGGCCCTTTCGCAAGAGAAGGCCGTGTCGGAAGAGGCGCGCCGCGAAACTGCCCTGTTGAACCAACAAGTCGCCGCCCTGCGTGAACAACTGGGCGGGCTGCAAGCCTTGCTGGATGACTTCAAGGAACGCGACAGCGCCCAATCGGTACAATTGCAAAACCTCGGTCAGGACCTCAATTCCGCATTGGCCCGCGCCGCAGCCGAGGAACGCCGCCGCCGCCTGCTCGAAGAGCAGGAGCGCAAGCGTTTGGAGGCGGAGCGAGAGCAGCTCGCCAACAAAGCCGAGAACCTCGAGCGGTATCGCTCCGAGTTCTTTGGCCAGTTGCGGGACGTCTTGGGGAATCAGGAAGGGGTTCGCATTGAGGGGGATCGATTCGTCTTTGCCTCAGAAGTCCTCTTTGATCTGGGCAGCGCCGAACTTTCAGAATCTGGAAAAGCCGAAATTGCTAAGGTTGCCCGTATCTTGCAAACCGTCGCTGCGGCGATCCCCTCCGAGATCAACTGGATTATCCGGGTGGATGGGCACACCGACAATCAGGCCTTCAACGGCTCTGGCAAATACGCCGACAACTGGGAATTGAGCCAAGGCCGCGCGCTTTCTGTTGTGCGGTACATGATTGATGCGCTTGGTCTGCCGCCCAATCGCCTCGCCGCGAATGGTTTTGGCGAATTCCAGCCGATCAACCCAGCCAACACGCCTGAGGCCCGCGCGCAAAACCGCCGCATTGAGCTGAAGTTGACAGAACGCTGAGGCGTGACATCATGTGTTTGATTTCACAAAAAGAAATAAACCCCGGCAACGATATGTTGCCAGGGTCTAGGTGCTTAAATAACATCTCTGAAATAGGACGTCTCCACCACTCACGGCTAATGAGTTCGTCCAGAAGTGGAATAGCACGACCTGTTCGAAGTTTCAATAAATTATCACACGTGACAATTTTATTATGCTATACTGAGTCAGTAAGATTTTAAGTTTCAAGCGTCATTCAGAACGGACGATTTAGGAGAGACGACCATGGACAGATTGCGGGCGATATTTGAACTCCGCGATATGCTCCGCCAGATGGAGCACGACATCGGGCTGGATGACCTAAGCGCGGCAGAGAAAGACGTGTTTCAGGCCGCGCACCGGTTGACGATGGAGCCGGGCCAATTGGTGCAGTCGGACCAGATCCGCTCGCATCCGCTGGTCGAGGGGATCGCTCAGGCGACCTTCCACAGGGCGCTGCGGTCCCTTTTGGACCTTGGCTTTCTGCAACGTCCAGAAGGGGCCCGGGCGAAACACTACGTGGTGCGCACCGATCTGCTGCACGACTGAAATCCAGATCGCAGGCAGGGGCTTCGATTAAATATTTCTTGCCTATCGAGCCTCACTCGAGGTCATCGGTTCAGAATTTCTGAACCGAAGGTTTCAGGAATTGTTTTCTGAATATGAGGTCGATACACCAATGGAATGAGATCTTTTGGTGGCGTCATTTCTGAACTGACGAGCATGGCCATCGTCGCCATGGTTTACATCATTTGTCATGGTTTGACGTCCTGGGTCGTGGCCCCGGTCCAGGCCTATTTCCTCGGCGATATCACAATCTTTGCCAGCCTTCTGTATCTGCCGCATGGCGTGCGGGTGTTGAGCACTTGGCTGATGGGCTGGCGCGCGGTCGCGCCGCTTGCGGTTGGCGCGCTCCTCTCCGAGATCATTTTCACTGAAGCCGATGTGCGCGCGATGATGGAACATGTGCTGCTGTTCTCCATCGCAGTTGGCGCCTTGTCTGCCTGGGTTTCCTTCGAGATTCTGCGCCTCTTTGGCGCCTCGGCCTATGTCGGGGCAGGGCGCCGGATGAATTGGCGGCAATTGCTGGGCGTGGGCATTCTGGCCTCTGTCCTGAATTCCGTCGGGCAGACCTTTGTCTTTGCTGGCGTGATTTCACCCGGCGATCAGCTCACGGTGATCGTAACCTATGCGGCGGGGGATATGCTCGGCCAGGCCCTCTCTATGGTCGCGCTGATGTTCCTGTTCCGCGTTTTGCGTCACACCTCCTAAACACCAGCCCCGTTTGCTGGTCGCAAGACCCCTAAAAGAAAAGGGCGGCGCTTTCAGAGCCGCCCTTTCTATTACACGATCGTTAGATCTTAGTCCGCCGTCAGCAACGGGGGTTTGTTGCCAGAGGACAGGCGCGGGTTGCCGGGTCCTTCGATGCGCAGCTCAAGCTTGCCGTCTTTGATGCCGACCTGAACCACACCGCCCTTGGCGAGCTTGCCAAACAGCAGCTCTTCTGCCAGCGGCTTTTTGATGTGTTCTTGGATCACGCGACCAAGGGGGCGGGCGCCCATCTTCTCGTCATAGCCACGCTCCGCCAGCCATTCGGCTGCTTTGCGGGTCAGTTCGATAGAGACATTGCGGTCCATCAACTGCGCCTCAAGCTGCAGCACGAACTTCTCGACCACCTGCAGGATCACCTCTTTCGGCAGCGGGCCGAAGGAAATGGTGGCATCCAGACGGTTGCGGAATTCCGGGCTAAAGGTGCGCTCTATGGCGGCGGTATCCTCGCCCTCGCGACGGTCGCGACCAAAGCCGATGGCGGCTTTCGCCATATCCGACGCGCCCGCGTTCGAGGTCATGATCAGGACCACGTTGCGGAAGTTCACCGTGCGGCCGTTGTGATCGGTCAGCTGGCCGTTGTCCATCACCTGCAACAGGATGTTGAACACGTCCGGATGCGCCTTTTCGATCTCGTCGAGCAGCAGCACACAATGGGGATGCTGGTCAACGCCATCGGTCAAAAGGCCACCCTGATCAAAGCCGACATAGCCCGGAGGCGCGCCGATCAGACGGGAGACCGCGTGTTTCTCCATGTATTCCGACATGTCAAACCGCAGCAGTTCCACCCCGAGGGTATCGGCCAATTGCTTGGCCACCTCGGTTTTGCCGACGCCGGTGGGGCCCGCAAAGAGGTAGTTGCCAATCGGCTTTTCCGGTTCGCGCAGGCCTGCACGAGCCAGCTTGATCGCGGAGGACAGTGCGTCGATGGCCGCGTCCTGACCAAAGACCACCCGTTTCAGAGAGGCCTCCAGATCCTTCAGCACCTCAGCATCGTCTTTCGAGACGTTCTTCGGCGGGATGCGGGCGATCTTGGCCACTACGGCCTCGATCTCCTTGACGCCGATGGTCTTGCGTCGCTTGCTTTCGGCGACCAGATGCTGGGCTGCGCCAGCCTCGTCGATCACGTCGATTGCCTTATCCGGTAGCTTGCGGTCGTTGATATAGCGCGCCGACAGCTCCACCGCGGATTTGATCGCATCCGAGGTGAACTTGATGTGGTGGTGTTCCTCGAAATAGGGCTTCAACCCTTTGAGGATCGCGATGGAATCTTCCACCGAAGGCTCGCTCACGTCGATCTTTTGGAAACGACGCGACAGGGCGCGGTCTTTTTCAAAGTGCTGACGGAACTCCTTATAGGTGGTGGAGCCCATAGTGCGCAGCTTGCCGCCCTGCAGCGCAGGTTTCAGCAGGTTGGAGGCATCCATTGCACCGCCCGAAGTGGCGCCAGCGCCGATCACCGTATGGATCTCGTCGATGAACAGCACCGCATCGGGGTGTTCCTCGAGCTCGGTCACCACCGCCTTCAGACGTTCCTCGAAATCGCCGCGATAGCGGGTGCCCGCCAAAAGCGCGCCCATGTCGAGAGAGTAGATGGTGGTTTCCGACAGAACCTCTGGCACTTCGCCTTGCACGATTTTGCGCGCCAGACCTTCGGCGATTGCCGTTTTGCCCACGCCGGGATCGCCCACCAGAAGCGGGTTGTTCTTGCGGCGGCGACACAGCACTTGGATGCAGCGCTCGACCTCGTGGTCGCGGCCGATCAGCGGGTCAATGTCGCCCTCGCGAGACTTAGCGTTCAGATCAACGCAGTATTTCGCCAGCGCGGATTCTTTCTGTTCGCCCTCGGGCGCACCAGAGGGCGCACCGCCACCCAGTTCTTCCTCTGCGTCAGAGGCGCCGGTGACCGGGCGGTTCTCGCCATAGGCGGGATCCTTGGCCACGCCATGGGCGATAAAGTTCACCGCGTCGTAGCGGGTCATGTCCTGATCTTGCAGGAAGAAAGCCGCATCGCTTTCGCGTTCCGCAAAAATCGCGACCAGCACATTGGCGCCAGTCACCTCGGTGCGGCCAGAGGACTGCACGTGAATGGCCGCGCGCTGAATGACGCGCTGGAAGGCTGCGGTGGGCACCGCTTCGGAGCCGTCGACATCGGTGACCAGATTGGCCAGATCTTCGTCTACGAATTCCAGCAGGGTGGTGCGCAGCTCGTCGAGGTTGACGCTGCAGGCGCGCATGACGCGGGCCGCATCCGGTTCTTCGATCAGTGCTAAGAGCAGGTGTTCGAGGGTTGCGAATTCATGTCGCCGTTCATTCGCCAGCGCCAGCGCCGCGTGAATGGCTTGTTCCAGTGTGCTCGAGAATGAAGGCACGGGCGTGCTCCTCTGTCTTGGGTCATGGGGACCTGCCGCCACCGGGCGGACGGGCCCTGTCCCATGACCATGTCCTCATACTATTAGAGTTTGGTTGATAAGGCGTAAGCTTCAAGGGCTTTCTTCGCGATTGTGGTCACAATTCCCGTCATTGTGCTCAGATATATTGCGCGAAATTGACGTGGGCCCTGCCTTTGCTCCTAGAAGCGGTCTTTTGCTGCACGGATATGGGCAAAGACCTCAGCATCTTCAACCCCAGTCAGGCCAAGCTGCGCCTTGAGATCCGCCTGACCGGCCCGCAAAAACGGGTTCGTGGCCTTCTCCAGCGCGAGGGACGCCGGGACGGTCGGACGATTTTCTGACCTTTTTGCGGAGATATCTGCTGCACGGGCCTTTAGCGCGGCATTCTCGGGGTCAATCGACAGGGCAAAGGCCGCGTTGCCGCTGGTATATTCATGGCCCGAGTAGATCTGCGTCTCATCCGGCAGCGCCATCAGGCGGCACATCGTGTCCCACATCATCGCAGGCGTGCCTTCAAACAGGCGCCCGCAGCCAAGCGCCATCAGGCTGTCCGCGGTAAAGATCGCACCGCCCTCGGGGTAGTAAAACGCAATATGGCCCAGGGTGTGCCCCGGCACCGCCAGAACCTCGACCCGAGAGGCGCCGGTCCCCCCGGAAAAGCCCGGCTCTAGTTCGACATCCAGCGCTTCGCCTTGGGCCGCGATTTTGTCGGCCTCCGCCTTGGGGCCCATCACCGGGCAGCCGTATTTGACCCGCAATGCGCCAATCGCGCCGACGTGATCGTGGTGGTGGTGGGTGATCATCACCACCCCCGGCACCCAGCCGCGCGCCTCCAGTGCTGCGATGATCGGCTCGGCTTCGGGCGCGTCGATCACGGCAACCCCATCGGGCCCATTGACCAGATAAGCATAATTGTCCGCAAGACACGGTACGGTGACGATTTCAAGCGCTTGGGGGGCGGAGGTCTGATCAGGCATGGTCATTCGCTTTCACATTGCTAGACTGCCCCCAAACTGACAGCACCGTGAGGGGTCTGCAATGCATCTGGATGTGCAGGATCTGAGGAACTTTTACTATCGCAGCACGCTGGGTCGGGCTGCGCAGGCCTCGATCCGCAGTCAGCTGTTGCAGATGTGGCCAAATGTGACGGGCGATACGGTGGCTGGCTTTGGCTTTGCCGCGCCCCTGCTGCGCCCCTATCTGGAAGAGGCGCGCCGCGTCATGGCGCTGATGCCGGGGCCGCAAGGGGTGATGCAATGGCCTGCGGGCTTGCCCAATGTCTCGGTCCTGTGCGAGGAGACCTCCTGGCCGATCGAAACCGGTCGAGTGGATCGGCTTGTGGTCATGCATGGTCTGGAAACCTCCGAACGCCCCTCGAACCTGTTGGAAGAATGCTGGCGGGTCATGGGGCCAGGGGGCAGGGCGATCTTCATCGTCCCGAACCGCGGCGGCCTGTGGGCGCGGTCGGATGCGACGCCCTTTGGCTATGGGCGGCCCTATACGCTGACCCAAGTGGAGAACCAGCTCCGGGGGCATCAATTCGCCATCGAGCAGCATGCCGCCGCGCTTTATCGGGTGCCAAGCCCGCGCCGCTATTGGCTCAAGGCGGGACCGATGATGGAACGCGTGGGGCGGCGCCTTCCTGCAATGATGGCGGCGGGCGTGTTCCTCGTGGAGGTCTCCAAACAGACGCATCCGACTAAGGGACATATTGCAAAAGTGCGCCGTCCTAACCCGATCCGCGTCTTGGAGGGGCTGTCGAACCCCGCACCAGAGCCCGCCTGACGCTGAGCCTGATTTCGGCCGGGATCAAGGGCAGGGCGCGGGGCAGGGCAGAGCGGTCTTGCCGCCCGCGACGCTTCGCGGGAAAGATTCGACACAATTGACACATTTTGCCGGTCACAGAGCGGCAATCCCCCGGTCTTGGCGCCATTTTCCCATGGATGACTCGCCCCCACCCTTCATCAATCCGCAATTTTTTTGCCACAGAGGCCGCATCAAAGAGTCACACTTTTGTTAAGTCATTGAAATAACGTGAAATCGCATTTTACGCAGGCGGACAGAGGGAGTTGCTAGGTGGGACAGGCTCTGCTACATCCACGCTGATTTCGATGCCCGGCCATAAATCGGGTTGACCTCACGCCCCCGGATGCGACCTGCGCGGAAGCATATCAACCGGGGCCAAAATAATATCGGAAGGGTGGACGTGTCCGAACCAGCTTCGATTTCCGCAGGCATTGCTGACCGCTATGCCACCGCGATCTTTGAGATCGCTGCCGAGGGTTCTGCCCTCGACAACCTTGAAAAGAGCATCAATGACCTGGCAGCCGCCTTGGCTGACAGCGACGATCTCCGCACCCTCATCTCTTCTCCTCTCGTCTCCCGTGACGAGCAGGCGGCTGCGATTTCCGCAGTGGCGACGAAGATGGGGATCGACGAGGTCCTGCGCAATGCCCTGGCCCTGATGGCAGCGAAACGCCGCCTGTTCGTGGTCCCGGCCCTGATCGAGGCTCTGCGCGCCCGTATTTCCGAGGCCCGCGGCGAAGTCACCGCCGAGGTTGTCTCCGCGAAGGCCCTGACCAAGACCCAAAGCGACAAGCTGGCGAAAACGCTGGCCGCTCGCATCGGCAAGACGGTCACACTGAATGCTACCGTTGATGAAAGCATCATCGGCGGTCTCGTTGTTAAAGTGGGCTCGAAGATGATCGACACGTCGATCCGCTCCAAGCTCAACTCCCTCCAGAATGCAATGAAAGAGGTCGGATAAATGGGTATCCAAGCAGCGGAAATTTCCGCGATCCTGAAAGACCAGATCAAGAATTTTGGTCAAGAAGCCGAAGTGGCCGAGATTGGTCGCGTGCTCTCCGTCGGTGACGGTATTGCCCGCGTCTATGGCCTCGACAACGTCCAGGCGGGCGAAATGGTCGAGTTCCCCGGCGGCATCATGGGCATGGCGCTGAACCTCGAATCCGACAACGTCGGCGTCGTGATCTTCGGCTCCGACCGCGACATTAAAGAAGGCGACACCGTCAAGCGCACCAACTCCATCGTGGACGTCCCGGCTGGCCCGGAACTCCTCGGTCGCGTTGTGGACGGCCTTGGCAACCCGCTCGACGGCAAAGGCCCGATCGCAGCGAAAGAGCGTAAGGTCGCAGACGTCAAAGCGCCGGGCATCATCCCGCGTAAATCCGTGCACGAGCCGATGGCAACTGGCCTGAAGTCCGTGGACGCGATGATCCCGATCGGCCGTGGCCAGCGTGAGCTGATCATTGGTGACCGTCAGACCGGTAAAACCGCCGTTGCTCTGGACGCGATCCTGAACCAGAAGTCCTACAACGAAGCCGCCGGCGACGACGACTCCAAGAAACTGTACTGCGTGTACGTTGCTGTGGGTCAGAAGCGCTCCACCGTTGCTCAGCTGGTGAAGAAGCTGGAAGAAAACGGTGCGATGGAATACTCCATCGTTGTGGCCGCAACCGCGTCCGACCCGGCGCCGATGCAGTTCCTGGCGCCCTACGCCGCGACCGCAATGGCCGAATACTTCCGCGACAGCGGCAAGCACGCCCTGATCATCTATGATGACCTCTCCAAACAGGCCGTTGCTTACCGTCAGATGTCCCTGCTGCTGCGCCGTCCGCCGGGCCGTGAAGCATATCCGGGTGACGTTTTCTACCTCCACTCCCGCCTGCTGGAGCGTTCCGCGAAGCTGAACGCAGACTTCGGCTCGGGCTCGCTGACCGCTCTGCCGATCATCGAAACCCAAGGTGGTGACGTGTCCGCGTTTATTCCGACCAACGTGATCTCCATCACCGACGGTCAGATCTTCCTCGAGACCGAACTGTTCTACCAAGGCATCCGTCCTGCTGTGAACACCGGTCTGTCGGTTTCCCGTGTGGGCTCCTCCGCTCAAACCGACGCGATGTCCTCCGTGGCTGGCCCGGTGAAACTGTCCCTCGCTCAGTACCGCGAGATGGCAGCGTTTGCTCAGTTCGGTTCCGACCTCGACGCCGCAACCCAGCAGCTGCTGGCCCGTGGCGCCCGTCTGACCGAGCTGATGAAACAGCCGCAGTACTCGCCGCTGACCAACTCCGAAATCGTCTGCATCATCTTTGCGGGCACCAACGGCTACCTCGACAAGGTCGCAGTGAAAGACGTGGGTCGCTATGAAGCGGAACTGCTGAACTTCCTGCGCACCAAGAAGGCCGACTTCCTGCAGTGGATCACCGACGAAGATCCCAAGTTCAAGAAGGGTGAACCGGTCGACAAGATGAAGGCTGTTCTGGACGAATTCGCAGCAGACTTCGCGTAAGGAGAGAGACAGGATATGCCTTCTCTCAAGGACCTCAAAAACCGGATCGCGAGTGTGAAAAACACTCGTAAGATCACCAAAGCCATGCAGATGGTCGCGGCGGCGAAACTTCGCCGCGCCCAGGAAGCGGCTGAGGATGCGCGTCCCTACGCAGAACGGTTCAACGCCGTTCTCGCAGGGCTCGCGGCCTCTGTCGGCCAAAGCGATACCGCGCCGAAGCTCCTCGCGGGCACCGGCTCTGATCAGGTTCAGCTGCTTGTGGTCTTGACCGCAGAGCGGGGCCTGTGCGGTGGCTTCAACGCCAACATCGCCAAGCTGGCCCGCACCAAGATCGCCGAGCTGCAAGCGGCCGGTAAAACCGTGAAGATCCTCACCGTGGGCAAAAAGGGCCGGGACGTGCTGAAGCGCGAATTCTCCTCCCTGTTTGTCGGCCATGTGGACCTGAGCGAAGTGAAGCGGATCGGCTATGCCGATGCGCAGAGCATCGCAAAGGACGTTCTGGCGCGTTTCGACGCGGGTGAGTTCGACGTTGCTACGCTCTTCTACTCGAAGTTCCAGAACGTCGTGACCCAGATCCCCACGGCACAGCAGATCATTCCGGCCCAATTCGACGCTGAAGGCGCCGAAGCGGTTTCCGGTGTGGTGGATTACGAGCCCAGCGAAGAGGCGATCCTCGCCGATCTGCTGCCGCGCGGCGTGGCCACCCAGATCTTCTCGGGCCTGCTGGAAAATGGCGCATCCGAACAGGGTGCCCGGATGAGCGCAATGGACAACGCGACCCGCAACGCGGGCGAGATGATCGACAAGCTGACCATCGAGTACAACCGCTCGCGTCAGGCCGTCATCACCAACGAGCTTATTGAAATCATTTCGGGCGCTGAGGCGCTCTAAAAGACAACCGGAGACGAAACATGGCACAATCAAAAGGCAAGGTGACTCAGATCATCGGCGCCGTTGTGGACGTCCAGTTCGACGGCGAACTGCCGGCGATTCTGAACTCCCTCACCACCGACAACAACGGTAAGAAACTCGTTCTCGAGGTTGCTCAGCACCTCGGCGAGAACTCTGTCCGTACCATCGCAATGGACGCGACCGAAGGTCTCGTGCGCGGTCAGGAAGTTCTCGACACCGGCGCACCGATCACCATCCCGGTCGGCAACGCGACCCTGGGCCGCATCCTGAACGTTGTGGGCGAGCCGGTTGACGAAGGTGAACCGCTGAAGGTCACCGAGACCCGCGCGATCCACCAGCCCGCGCCTGAGTTCAACGACCAGTCCACCGAGTCCGAAGTCCTCGTGACCGGCATCAAGGTGATCGACCTTCTCGCGCCCTACGCGAAAGGTGGTAAGATCGGTCTGTTCGGCGGCGCCGGCGTGGGTAAAACCGTTCTCATCATGGAACTGATCAACAACATCGCAAAAGTGCACTCGGGTTACTCCGTGTTCGCGGGTGTTGGCGAACGGACCCGTGAAGGCAACGACCTTTACCACGAGATGATCGAATCCAACGTTATCAAACCCGATAACCTGGAAGAATCTCAGGTGGCTCTGGTCTACGGCCAGATGAACGAGCCTCCGGGTGCGCGTGCCCGTGTTGCTCTGACCGGTCTGACCCTGGCAGAACAGTTCCGTGACCAGTCTGGTACCGACGTTCTGTTCTTCGTGGACAACATCTTCCGCTTTACCCAAGCGGGTTCCGAGGTGTCCGCACTTCTGGGCCGTATCCCCTCCGCTGTGGGCTACCAGCCGACGCTGGCGACCGACATGGGGGCGATGCAGGAGCGTATTACCTCCACCAAGAACGGCTCGATCACCTCGATCCAAGCTGTTTACGTTCCCGCGGACGACCTTACCGACCCCGCACCGGCAACCACCTTTGCGCACCTCGACGCAACCACGGTTCTTAACCGCGCCATCTCCGAGCTGGGCATCTACCCGGCTGTGGACCCGCTCGACTCCTCGTCGCGCCTGATGGACCCGGCAATCGTGGGCGAAGAGCACTACGCAGTGGCCTCCGACGTTCAGCAGATCCTTCAGCGCTACAAGTCGCTGCAAGACATCATCGCGATCCTCGGCATGGACGAACTGTCGGAAGAGGACAAGCTGACCGTTGCGCGTGCGCGTAAGATCCAGCGTTTCCTGTCCCAGCCGTTCGACGTTGCGAAGGTCTTCACCGGTTCTGACGGTGTGCAGGTTTCCCTCGAGGACACCATCGCGTCGTTCAAAGCCGTTGTGGCCGGCGAATACGATCACCTGCCGGAAGGCGCCTTCTACATGGTTGGCGGCATCGACGAAGTGATCGCAAAAGCCGAGAAAATGGCTGCTGACGCGGCCTAAGGAGGGCCCTGATGGCTGATACGATGCAATTCGATCTCGTGAGCCCGGAGCGGAG
>JBLXDQ010000013.1:0-112525 GCA_048263945.1 Epibacterium sp.
GCTGGCCTTGACGGGTGGCTACAGGCGGGCCCCAGTGCTTCAGATCGGGGCGGATATCTACTGTGATTCCGCCCTGATCGCCGCCGAGCTTGACCAGCGGTTTCCGGCGCGCGCCCTTGCCCCGAACACTGTGGGCACAGCAACCCCGTTGCTCGACAATTGGGCGGACCGCATTTTGTTCTGGCAAGTGGTTCGTTACAGCATGGGTCTGTGCGCTGATGCCGTTCCCCCAGCCCTGATCCATGACCGCGAGGCGTTTTGGGATCACAAGATTGATCTGGACGGCCTGAAAGTGGATGTCGGCTATCATCGCGGCCAAATTACAACAGGGCTTGGTTGGCTTGAGAACCTGCTGGGCGGTGCCGATTTCTTTGCCGGGGACACGCCCGCGCTGACTGATCTGGCACTCTATCATGTGGTTTGGTTTTTTGCCAAAGCTGACACAGCCGCCAGCGGCAGCGGTCTATCGCTGTTCCCGGCATTGTCGGCATGGATGGCGCGCATTGCGGAGTTCGGTCACGGCACACGAACCGAATTGGCGCCTGCTGAAGCGATCAACATCGCGCTTTCGGCGCCCCCCGCCCCCCTTCCAGAAACGGGAGCTGCACATCCCGCGATAGGCGCGCCGGTACAGGTTCTGGTCGATGAATTTGGCACGGAAGTCATCGACGGTACGCTGGCCCATATCGACGACACCCGCATCATTCTGCATCGGGACACGCCACAGGTGGGAACGGTTGCCGTGCATTTCCCGCGACACGGCTATCCGCTTCGTACAACTCTAATCCAAGGGAAAGACACATAAAAATACTAAGTCTATGTAGTCGATTTAACGCCATACTGGTGACCGCTGCGGCCTTGCTTGCCGCATCATTCGTTGCTCTCCCAATCCAGGCCGAAATCTCAGCCCAAGCCAATAATGAGATTGAGGCCACCTCGGATATGTTTGGCTGCATTTATGATTTCCCCAAAGTGCGCAACACCTTCCTGTTCCATTCCGACCCGGAAAAGCTCAAGGAAGCCATCCGTATTTTTACCGACCGCGTGCCTGATATCGAATACCCGGTCGGCACGGTGATGCAGCTTGTCCCGTTTGAAGCGATGATCAAACACTCGAGCGCAGAATACCCGGACAGCAATGGCTGGGAATTTCTTGCCCTCGACGTGACGGCGGAGAGCACGACGATTACCAGCCGGGGCGATCGATCACGCTGTTAACTTTGAGGGGCGTGAGTGCCTGAGCTGCCACGCTGCTGGTTTTGAGTACGATTTCGTTTGCGAGAAAGAGCACGGCTGCGAGCCACTGTCTATCGACGACGAAGAGATTGCTGCTTTTCAGGCCGCTGATCCTCGTTGCACACAACCCTAATTCAAGGAGAAAACACATGAAAACGCGTAATCTGGGTGGCGGACTGGGATCCGTATCAGCCATTGGGCTTGGCTGCATGGGCATGTCCGAATTCTACGGCCCGACCAACCGCGATCAATCCTATGAAACGCTGGACCGTGCGCTTGAATTGGGTGTCACGTTCTACGATACCGCCGATACCTACGGTATCGGCGCGAATGAAACCTTGTTGTCGGATTTCGTCCGGCAAAACCGGGACAAAGTCACGCTGGCGACCAAGTTCGCAATCATCCGATCCGACGATCCGGCCGTACGACACATCGACAGCAGCCCGGCCTACATGAAACAGGCGGTCGAGGCGTCGCTGAAACGTCTGGGGATTGATCAGATCGACCTCTATTACGCGCATCGCCTTGATGGGGTGACCCCGATCGAGGACACGGTCGGAGCGATGGCCGATCTTATCAAAGAAGGTAAGATCAGGGGGATCGGGTTAAGCGAAATCTCCGCACAAACTTTGCGTCGGGCAAATGCGGTGCACCCGGTTGCGGCGGTTCAGACAGAGTATTCGCTGTGGTCGCGAGACCCAGAGGCAGAGATGCTGGCCACGTGCGCCGAATTGGGTACGGCTTTTGTACCCTACAGCCCGCTTGGGCGCGGCTTTCTGACCGGCAAGGTCACCACACTAAGCGACCTGGCTGATGATGATTTCCGGCACACCCAGCCGCGCTTTGCCGATGGAAATCTGGATCAGAATCTGAACTTGCTGGAGCAATACCGTGCCATCGCCGACAGCGCCGGATGCTCGCCTGCGCAACTGGCGCTCGCATGGGTCTTGGCCCAAGGCGATCATATTATTCCGATCCCGGGCACCAAACGACGCACGTATCTTGAAGACAATATTGGGGCCGCCGATGTCACACTAAACGAGGACATTCTCACCCGCCTCGACACCTTGTTCCCACGCGGCGCTGCCGCTGGCGACCGTTACACGGAACAAGGGATGCAGATGACCAATCTGTAGATCGGAAACCCTGCATTGCAAGCTCGATCGGCGGCGCAGCGCCTTTAACCTAAGCCCTGCCCCGCCGCCACAAATTCGCCCCCAAAACGACCGGATCAGGCGTTGGCCACATCCGACACGCCCAAAGCAACCGGCCCACCCCTTTGTCCCAAATTCACTCTCCTGCCAGCCAGGAGACGAGGAGCTACTATGTCAACCATCCCTGAAACTGACCTCTTTTCCCCCGTCGTTGTCGGACCTTATACGCTGTCAAACCGCATCGTAATGGCCCCCCTAACCCGCGCGCGGTCCCCCGAAACCATCGCCACCCCAATGATGCAGGAATATTACGCCCAACGCGCATCGGCAGGCCTGATCATCAGTGAAGGCGTGAACAGTTCGCCGCAGGCCACAGGGTACGCCTTTACTCCCGGGATCTGGACCGACGAGCAAATCGAAAGCTGGTGCCCCGTCACGGCCGGTGTCCATGACAAGGGTGGCCGCATCTTTGCTCAGCTGTGGCATGTCGGCAGGGTGTCCCACCCGGATGTGCAGGCCGGTGGGATATTGCCTGTCGCTCCCTCCGCTGTTCGCCCTGAAGTGGATGCGTTCACTCCGGATGGAAAGAAACCAGCACTCACACCGCGGGCGCTGGCCCTGGAGGAGTTGCCGGGGATTGTCGCAGATTACGCGCAAGCGACGCACAACGCTCTTGCCGCAGGGTTTGATGGCGTCGAGATTCACGCCGCGAACGGATACTTACTCGATCAGTTCATGCGTGACGGGGCCAACCAGCGTACCGATGCCTATGGTGGGTCGGTCGAGAACCGCATTCGGCTGACACTTGAGGTCACGAAAGCTGTCGCGGCCATCTGCGATGATGGCCGCACAGGTCTTCGGATATCCCCAATCAGCACTGCCAATGGCCTTACGGACAGCAATCCTGCACCCGTGTTCACCGCACTTGTCGATCAGTTGAATGATATTGATCTGGCTTATCTCCACGTTGTGGAAGGTGTGACGGGCGGAGCACGAGCCGTCGAGGGTGGATTTGATCTGAATATCTTGCGGCAGCGTTTCAACGGGATCTACATCGCCAACAATGGCTATGACAGAGACCTTGCAATTGCGGCGCGCCGCAGTGACGCCGCCGATCTAATCGCCTTTGGTCGTCCCTATATTGCCAACCCGGACTTGGTGGCCCGGCTACAGCAGAACGCACCCCTCAACGCACTTGACGGCGCGACCGCATATGGCGGCGGGGCCGAGGGATACATCGATTACCCTGTTCTCCCACATGAGTGATCGCAGGGACGTACACTTACCAATCCAGGACTGGACAATGGCCGGTCCTGAAACCTCTGCCTCCCGTGAGAAGATCTTACAAAAAGGGTTCTACCATGGCCTATGAAACACGAAATCCATACACTGGTACTCTTCTGGAAACTTTTCCAGATGCAACCGGCGCGGAAGTTCATCAAGCGATTGAAACGTAACCGTGCCATTGGCACCGCCTGCCTGAACTCGTGGCTTTGATCTAAGATACGTGTTTAGCGACATGGTGTGATTGCGGCGGTCGCCCTCCAGTGGCGAACGAGGTCCGGTATACTGGCCTCATGGGAAAACAAGCCGTGAGGAGAACGACCATGAAAAATTATGCCGGACTTGACGTGTCTCTTAAAGAAATTTCGATCTGTATTGTTGACCAAGTGTCGCGTAGCCCTTAATTGGGTTCTGCCTCAATTTGTGTGGCGCAACTATCCTGAGCTTGGAACATTCGGGAGGGATAGTCGTGATTTCAAAAAAGCACTGGTCGCCCGGGAGCGACGTTTCGGTTCAAGGCGTTAAGCGGCGTGATTCCGGCGAGTGGCTTGTATCGGGCGTTTTGGCACCGAGAGGCATCTGCCCAGATTGTGGTTTGCATTCTCGGCGTCGTCACGGGTGGCGGCAAAGGCGACTGCAGGATTTACCCGCACATGGCGACAATGTAACAGTCGCACTCTGGGTCTGCAGATGGCGATGTCCCGCTTCCACGTGCCCGCGACGGACGTTTTCAGACTACACCTCGTCAATTGCGCGCCCATTTGCACGTCGAACTTCGCGTGCTGATGACATTGTCGGTCACCTGGGGCATGCCACGGGTGGACGGCCTGCCGAGCGGCTCTTGCGCCGTTTAGGCGTCGGTGTCAGCGATGACACGGTTCTGCGGCACCTCAAGCAGCGTGCGGAAAGTGCCGCCCCGCCGCCAACGAACATTGGCATCGACGATTGGAGCTGGCGCAAGTCGCAGACTTACGGAACCATCATCGTCGATCTCGAGCGGCAGACCGTAATTGATATCCTTCCGGATCGGAGCGTTGAACGCTGTGCGAGCTGGCTGCGGCAGCATCCTGAGATTGAAGTCATCAGTCGGGATCGTTGTGGCGCATATGCGAAGGCCGCACGCCAGGGCGCACCGCAAGCCCTGCAGGTCGCAGACCGTTTCCATCTCGTCCAGAACCTGCGCCAGGCCATTGAAGAGCAGATGAATATGCATGGCCGCGCCACCGGGCGGGCGCTATTGTCAGATGCCGATAACATCAGCACGGCCAATCATCTGCTGCGATCGCGTCTTGCCCATCGGAAATCACGCGAGGAGATTTTCCGAAACATCCATGAACTTCGTGATCAAGGGCTGTCTTGTAGCGAAATTGGACGGCGAACCGGCTTCCCGCGTCGCAGTGTGGCGAAGTGGTTGAACTCCGACTCGCCACCAGATCGCCGCCGAGCTGCATTGAAGCCCACGTCGCCGTGGTATTTTGAGGGCTTACTGGCCGATCTCTGGAAACAGGGTATCCGGTCCGGCCAGGAATTATTGATCGAAATTCAACGCCATGGCTATGAGGGCAGCTTGTCTCATTTGCAACGTCTGCTGGCCGGATGGCGAAGGGATGAACAAACCGCTCTAGCAGGTCCGACTGACACGCCGCTGCCCCTGGCGCCTGTGCGGGACCCGCAAACCGGTCACGCCATTTCGCCGGTTGTCGCAGCGGCGCTCTGTATCAAGCCGCGACGCAAATTGACCGCAGACCAGGCCCAAAAGGTAGATGCATTGAAGGCCGGATCGCCAAGCTTTGCCAAGATGCGGAGCCTTGCAATGCGGTTTCAGGGCATTTTACGCGGCGACCAGTCCGCCCCGCTGGACGCATGGATCGACCTGGCCATTGAGACTGGCATCCCACCAATCATGCGCTTTGCCCGCACGCTGCACCGCGACATCGAGGCCGTGCGCAATGCCATCGAACTTCCGTGGAGCAACGGTCAGGCTGAGGGCCAAGTCAATCGCCTGAAGACCCTCAAGCGCGCCATGTACGGTCGCGCCGGACCAGAACTCCTCAGAGCCCGAATGCTGCCACTGCGCCACACAGATTGAGGCAGAACCCAATTAAGGGCTACGCGACAGCTGAGAAAACGGTTGAGGTGTTCTTTCAGGGAGCCGAGCACTCCTATGAGAAAATAGTAACCAGCGAGAACTAGAGCTATTCTGCGGTCAGAAAATTTGTAAGTTCCTGTACAATCAAGTCCCGATCATTATCCAGAGTAGCCACGTGATAAGAATTTTCGAGCCAGCAAAAAGTGATGGACCGAGAGGCAACTGCGCCTTCGATCCGTTTACCGTTCTCTGGGCTGACAACATGATCCGTGCGCGATTGCAGGATTAGCAATGGTTTGTCGAGCAGTGGCAGCATCTGCCCGGTTGCAGTGGCCAGGACATACCGCTCTTGGGCAACGGCATTTGGGATGCGGTCATAGCTGGTCTCTTTGCGGTCGGGGTTTTTAGTATCTGACCCAATACCGGGTAGAAAATCACCGGTGCAGCCATCGAAGAACGCTTTTATTTGCTGCGGTGAATAAAGGCCCGTTGACCCGTTTATTGTGGCAACTTTATCAACCAGATCACCGCGCCGGATCGCCAGGTTCAACGCAATCGTCCCGCCCAACGACAGCCCTGCAATGCAAATGGTTGTGCACCGTGCGCTCAGCGCCTCCAGCGCATCTTCAGCAGATTTCAACCAATCGCGGAAACTGGTTTGGGCGAAATCCTCTGGTGTCGTCCCATGGCCTGCAAGCAATGGGGCCAGTACCGTGACGCCGGATTGCGCATGCAGTTGATGACCCACGTAGCGCACACTTTGCGGCGTGCTGGTAAAGCCATGCAGCAACAAGACACCGCAACTGGATCCCTCAAGAAGAAAAGGCGCGGGGCTGTCGGTTTCCATACGGCTTTCAATCCTTGTCGTTCGTCCCATTGGTCCGAAATCAAGTTTTGCAGGCCGAAAAACAAATAGAGATATACGATCAGCCGATCACGGTTGGCGATCAGTTATGCCTGCTTGCGTTGCATACTGCGCGCGAAACATGCGCAACAGGGAGGTATCTGCAGCAGCACTCCACGCGATCGCAATCGAAAGCTCGGCATCCAGATCCTTTAGCGGCATAATCCTCAGCGCCCGGGGCATCGCCGACTCTGCGGTGATCGGATGGAAAGTATATCCACGCCCATCCGCGACGCGTTGCAGGATCACGTGAATATCCCATGCCTCATCCTCGATGACTGGCGTGAACCCCGTTCTCTCGAATGCTTCATCCAATAGCGCGCGATACGCCCGCCAATTTTCGCGAACCCCCATGATAAACGGCGCAGCGCGCAGTGCGTCCAGTGTCATGTCAGCGGTGTCATGCGGCGCGACCAACCCGATGGGCGAGGTCCAGGCAACACGCTGCGAAATGACCGGATCACGCACAGTGTCATGCGCCATCAAAAAACCCAGATCAATGGCACCGGTCTTGATGTTGCGCATCATGGTGTCGGTCGACATGACGTGCATTTCCACTTGAACGCCGGGATAAAGCGCCTGAAATGTTTCAAGCCCATCTGACAACTGAGTGGACGTGGCCAAGGCCGAATAGCCGATAATGATATGCCCCCTATCGCCCACCCCATTGCGCCGCGACCCGCGAATTGTGCGTTCAAACTGGGCCACAGTCTGACGCGCATCATCTAAGAACCGCTTGCCGTTTTCACTGATCTCAACGGTTTTGGTGCCTCGAACAAAGATCTCAAACCCCAGGTCTTCTTCGGTATCGCGCACAGTTTTCGAAATAGCGGGCTGGGCGATGTTGAGCATTTCCGCCGCGGCCCGAAAGCCCCCCGCATCCGCAACGGCCAGCGCATAGCGCAGATGCCGGATTCCAAGGCTTGATGGTTTGTTCTGCATGAATTGCCCCTCTCTGGCAGGAACCAATAACGAAATGCGATCAACCGATCAAGCAATGGTATTTGCCTGTAGCTTCTGGGCAAGAAAAGAAAGAAGCCGGAGGCATGTGCATGCAATTCGCGTGGCATGAAGGGGGGAAAGATGGAAACGGCATTTCGACGCTTTACGCAAACACTGATGTACATAGGCGGCGCGGGTCTGCTTTTTATGATGCTGCATGTGACGCTGGATGTCGTATTAAAGGTCGCGTTCAATGCCCCCATCCAGGGCACGGTCGAGATTTCATCCTATTACTACATGGTTGGTATCGTCATGCTTCCCATGGCGCTTGTCGAATTAGAGGATGACCAAATCAGCGTTGATTTGTTGTTCAACCTCTTCCCGGCACCGCTTCAGAAAGTTTGTCTGCTGCTTACGCTGATGGCGACAGCCGCCGTTCTGGCTGTGATTGCATGGCGCACAGGGCAGGACGCCATCCGCGCCTTTCGTGTGGGCGAGGTGGTAATGGGCAGCCGAGAGATCATCGTCTGGCCCGCCCGTTGTATGCTGCCCCTTGGTTTCACGCTGGCTGCGATAGCCGCTTTACTGCGCGTGATCATGGTAATTCAAGGAAAAACCGTGACGCGAAACACCACTGACGAGGCCGCGGGATGAGTGCACTTATGATTGGTTGGGCCGGTGTTGCCGCCCTGTTCGCGCTGCTTTCGATCCGCACGCCGATTGGTGTGGCACTGATGATTGTCTCAATTGTTGGCATCACCGTAATGACAAATCTGACGGCGGCTTTTGGTATTATCAGCGCGTTGCCCTTCAGCTTTATCGGGGATTGGTCGCTGACGGCCATTCCGATGTTTCTCTTGATGGGTTTTATCGCCGCCAGTACCGGCCTGACGGCGGGCGCTTTTGATCTGTTGCGGATGCTGTTAGCGCGGGTGCCAGGTGGGTTGGCCTCGGCCAGTGTCGGGGCATGCGGTCTTTTCGCTGCTGCCTCGGGCTCGAGCATCGCCACGACCGCTGCCATGTCGCGCATCGCTGTGCCCGAAATGCTGCGGGCAAACTATCACCCTTCATTGGCTACAGGAGTGGTGGCCGCATCCGGCACATTGGGCTCACTCATCCCGCCGTCCATCCTTATGGTGCTCTACGGGATTTTTACTGAGCAATCTATAGGCCAGCTTTTTATTGCGGGACTGATCCCAGGTGTTCTTTCCGCGCTGGTCTATATGGGTATGATCACGATGCGCTGCACGCTGAAACCATCGCTTGCACCGCCGGTAAAAAACCCTTTCGCATGGCCGAAATTCTGGACGCTTCTGCTATCCGTCTGGCCATTCCCGGTGCTGATCCTTGGTGTATTGGGGGGCATATTCGGCGGCTTTTTCACACCGACCGAAGCAGGCAGTGTCGGGGCGTTTTTGGCCCTGTCCATCGCCGCCTTCCGCCGCAGCCTGACACGCCAAGCCCTGGGCACAGCCATCCGCCAAACAGTGATCGCCACGTCGTCGATCTTCTTTCTTTCGATCGGTGCCATCATGTTCACCCGTTTCATGGGCCTGTCGGGTGTGCCGCGTGCGTTGGCTGACGGCATGCTGGCGGTGTCGGACAACCAGATCATCATCATCGTGATGATCGCGGTGCTGTTCGTCATCCTTGGCATGGTGATCGATTCAATCGGTTTGATGCTGCTGACCCTGCCCGTGCTGCTGCCGGTACTGGAAGCAGCGGATGTAAACCTGATCTGGTTCGGCATCATCACCATTAAACTGCTGGAGATCGGTCTGGTTACACCACCCGTGGGTCTGAACCTTTATGTCCTGCATGGCGCGCTGGCCGGGCGGGTAAAGCTTAGGGACATCATGTCCGGCACAACATGGTTCATCGCCATGGATCTATTGACCCTAATTCTGCTGATCGCCTTTCCCGCGATCAGCCTGTTCTTGCCGTCATTCATGAACAACTGACAAAATTTCAACTGGAGGAGACGACTATGAAAATATTTAAAACTCTCAGCGCGACGTTGCTTGGGCTGGCCATTGCCGCGCCTGCGGCAGCCGAAGAGTATAACGCAAACCACTTCTTCGCCGAGCGGCATTCGATGGTGCGCGGCCCCTATGTGGACTTTGCCAAACGTGTGGCCGAACGCACCAATGGCGAGGTGACGTTTCGCGTGTTTTCCGCAGGCTCCTTGCTGCCGCCGGCTTCATCCTTGCAGGGGGTGCGTGACGGTGTGGCGCAGGTCAGCTATCATGCCGGCACCTACACTCCGGCCGAACTGCCGATTGCCAACCTGATCGGCAACATGGCGTTCTACAATACCGATCCGATGGTCATGGCCTTTGCATCGACCGAATTCGGCCTGACAAATCCTGCCGCCCTCGCAGAATGGGCTGACAATGGCGTAGTGTTCGGCGGTGGCTATTCAACGTCGCAGTATTTCATGATGTGCAACACAGACGTTGAAACCCTAGCAGATGTAAAAGGCAAGCGGATGCGCATGGCCGGTGGCGCTTGGTCCCGCTTTGCCGAATTTGTCGGTGCCGTTCCGGTTTCGATCCCGTCAAGCGAGATGTACACCGGGCTTGACACAGGGTCGCTGGATTGCGCGGTTGCGGCTGCGGATGCCCTCGACAGCTTTAGTCTCAAGGACGTCGTCACCTCGATGAATACTCTCGCCATCGGCAACTACTACGCAGGGTTTGAATGGGGCTATAACGCAGGGTTTTGGCAGGGTCTGACCGCCGAACAGCGCCGCGTTTTGTTCGATGAAATGGCCTATGAGTTGGCCCAGCACCGCGTCGCGTTTGACGCCGATGTTGCCACGGCCGTCGCTTCGGCCAAAGAAGCCGGCATGACTGTTCTGGACCCTGACGCGGCCTTGCGGCAAGCGTTGGCCGATTTCGTTGTCGCCGACGAAACCGCGCTGATCGAAAACGCAACATCGCGCGGTGTGGAAAATCCCGATCAAGTTCTGACAGCCTTCAAAGCGGTCATCGACCGCTGGGAAGCGTTGCTGAAAGATGTTGACCGTACCGACACGGAGGCACTCGCTGCATTGGCGCGCAGCGAGATCTATGACCGGCTTGATGCTGATACCTACGGCGTCAACTGATCACCAACTCAGGGGGGCCATCGGCCCCTCTTTTTAGTTAACGGAAGGGAGGGACAGAAAATGAAAACGAATTGGCGAATCTTCGCTTTGGGTCTGGTGTTGGTGTTTGTCGGATCTTTTGCGGCTCACTTGGTGCAAACGACAAACGGGGTCACCATTAAGGACGTCCGTTTTGTCGGTGCCAATGGCAATCTGCAAAGCGGACTACTCTACGTGCCCGAAGGCGTCACAGCCGAAGCAAAAGCGCCGGCCATCTTGGCGGTACATGGCTATATCAACACGCGCGAGGTCCAATCCGGCTTTGCCATTGAATATTCGCGTCGCGGTTATGTAGTTCTGTCTATCGACCAAACTGGTCATGGCTACTCCGAGGGGGCCGCATTTTCGGCCGGTTTTGGAGGACCCGCAGCGCTGCAATATCTGCGCAGTCTCGATATTGTTGATGTCGATAACATCGGCATGGAAGGCCACTCAATGGGCGGCTGGACGGTGTTGGCGGCGGCAGCCACCTATCCCGATGATTACAAATCCATCGTCCTCGAAGGATCCAGCGTCGGCGCGCCCTTTGCAGCCGAAGGCACCGCAGACTGGCCACGCAACGTGTCGGTCGTGTTTTCTGCATACGACGAATTTTCAAGCCTCATGTGGGGCGTGGATAAGGCCGATGATGTAGAAAAAAGCCCAAAATTGATGGCGTTTTTCAGTTCTGAAACGCCCGTCGAGGAAGGCAAGATCTATGGCGACCTAGCCACGGGCAACGCGCGCATCCTGTGGCAGCCACCTGTTACACACCCCGGTGATCACCTGTCACGAGCGGCTATTGGGCATTCGGTGGATTGGTTTGCGCAAACACTGAACGGCGCACGCCCGTTGCCTGCCGACAACCAAATCTGGTTCTACAAAGAGTTTGCCACGCTAATCGGATTGTTAGGCTTCGTGGTGCTGATCTTGGGCACGTTGAACGGATTACTGTCCCTGCCCTGGCTGCGCGACCTGAAAGCGACACCAGTAGATGCTGCGCATACGACGCGCGGTGCAAAGTGGTGGGGAATATTTCTGTTCAGCGCGCTGTTCCCGGTGGCGAATTATTATCCGCTCTTCAACTTCGCTGAAACTTTGTTTCCGGCCTCAGCATTGCTACCGCAGACCATCACGTCACAGGCTGCGTTTTGGGCCGTCATCAACGGTGCCGTCGCAGGGCTTGTCGGGCTCGTGATCCGCACGCAGCCGGTCGTCTTCCCGATCAACATCGCCCGGTCACTGGTGCTGGCGGGGGCTGCGGTATTTGTGGGCTACCTTTCGGCTGTAATTGTCGATTTCTTCCTCAAGGTTGATTTTCGCTTCTGGTTCGTTGGTGTCAAATTGCTGACCGCTGAACGATTTGTGACTGCGCTGGTCTATCTCGTGCCCTTTACAATCTACTTCGTTCTGGCGATGCGCGCTTTGCATGGGGGTCTGTCTGTTGCGGGGCAAAGCCTGCGCGCAACCTACACCTTGAATGCGCTGGCGCTGATGGGTGGGTTTCTAGTGT
Organism: Epibacterium sp.; assembly: GCA_048263945.1. Taxonomy (GTDB): domain Bacteria; phylum Pseudomonadota; class Alphaproteobacteria; order Rhodobacterales; family Rhodobacteraceae; genus Epibacterium. The sequence continues at coordinate 12,250 of JBLXDQ010000013.1, forward strand.
TCTTAATCTTGCAATACGCCGCGTTGTTTTCCAACGGCATACTGCTGACACCATCCGAGCCACTGAACACCATCGTCATGTTTCAGTTTGTTCCACTACTGCTAACCGCGGCGATTATTAGCACGTTCCTTTACCAAAGAACCGCTAGCTATTTGCCCGGTGCCTTGGTGAACGCGCTGCTGGTCACATGGTTCGTGGTTGCGGGACAAGCGACACAATACGCTGCTAGCTAGCAAAACATAGTCACCGCATTTATTTAAACTGCGGTGACAATTACTGCTTTCTAAGATATTCGGACGATCAATTGCCCACCTGGATTTCTAGATAGCACTTTGAAGTATCCCCGTCAGTTTCAATTGTTCGGCATTTTAACAAGGAGATTACATTGACCTCATCTGAGTTCAGACTTCTTGAAGCGGTACCGATCTATCGTTTGGCTTGCTGTTCAACCGGTCAAACTGTCGGAAGCGAGTATCTTTGGAATTGCGGAGAGGTTTCAATTGTCCGTCGTCAGGGATTTTGGGACAGACGGCGGCCTGAGCTAAGAGAGGGTCTGGCTCATCTGGTTGTTTTGATTATGCGGCCGATTTGCGGTGAAGCAAGCGCCGGGTTTCGATGGTCTTTCGTTTGATCCTTTCTCGTTGTTTCAGAATGGTCTGGCCGCGCCCGAAGTAGACGTCGGCCGGCGTGAGGTTTTGCAGGCTCTCGTGGTAGCGCCGATGGTTGTAGTGTTCGACGAAGGCGTCGATCTGCTGTTTAAGATCGCCGGGCAGGTAGTAATTTTCCAGCAGGATGCGGTTCTTGAGGGTCTGGTGCCAGCGCTCGATCTTGCCCTGGGTCTGGGGGTGATATGGGGCGCCACGGACGTGATCCATCTGCTGATCTTCGAGCCAATCGGCCAGCTCACCAGAGATATAGCTCGACCCATTGTCTGAGAGCAGGCGTGGTTTGTGCAGCACCGTCGCCTGATCGCAGCCCGAAGCCTGCAGCGCGAGGTCAAGCGTGTCGGTCACATCTTCGGTCTTCATCGTCGTGCAGAGCTTCCAAGCGATGATGTAGCGGCTGTAATCATCGAGGATGGTGCTGAGATAGAACCAGCCCCATCCGATGACCTTCAAATATGTGAAGTCGGTTTGCCAGAGCTCGTTGGGACGCGTTGTCTTGTCGTGGAACTCGTCGGCAGCTGACAGAACCACATAGGCCGAGCTGGTGATCAGATCATAGGACTTGAGGATGCGATAGACGGAAGCCTCTGACACAAAATACTTTTCTGTATCAGTGAAACGCACAGCCAGCTCACGCGGCGACAGATCGCTTTCCGTCAAGGCCAGGTCTTTGATCTTCTCACGCACCGGTTCAGGAAGGCGGTTCCAGACCCTTGATGGCTTGGGACTGCGATCCTCAAGGGCATCGGGACCACCAGCCAAATAACGATCATACCAGCGATAGAACGTAGTCCGGGGAATCCCCAACTTGTCCAGGGCTCGCTTTGTCGGGAGATGCGAGCCTTCGACGAGGCGGATGATCTCCAGCTTCTCGGATGCGGGATACCTCATGCGTCGTCGTCCCCATCCGCGATCATGCTTTTTTTGAGCAGCCGCAGCTCCAACGCTTGTTCAGCGACTACCTCTTTCAAATCACGGGATTCTCTGCGCAGGTCTTTAACTTCGCTAGAGGTCGCTGCGCGGGCTGTGTCACCGGCCAGGCGTTTCTTACCAGCTTCGAGGAACTCCTTGGACCAGCTGTAATAAAGGCTCTGTGCAATGCCTTCGCGACGGCACAGCTCCGCGATGCTATCCTCGCCCTTCAGGCCGTCTAGCACGATCCTGATCTTCTCTTCCGCTGAATACTGCTTGCGGGTGGCTCGGCGGATGTCTTTGACGACCTTCTCGCCGTGGCTCTTACGTGTTCCGGGTTTCTGTCTCATCTCCACTCCTTGGTGGTTACGATGTGCCAGAAACCCTCTCTTATCAAATCGACCTAAACTGTCCCATTGGTGCTGACGTCAGACAGGCTCGGTTCTCCACCTCGTGGCCGCGCGCGAAGTATTCCTTCTGCTTGTTCCCGCCCGAGGCGGCGATCCGATAGATTTCGCCCAAGGTGGGGCGCTTGCGCTGGAAGGCCAAGAGCCCTGCCGCCACGAAGAGATCGATCCCGCCCTTGAGGAGGCCCTGCACCCGGTCATTGTCGCTCTGCAGGAACAGCGTCGCCAGGAGCTGCAGTTCCATCTGCTGGCGCGCGGGATCTTTCAGTTGATGGATGCGCAGGAGCGGGTTGTAGCGATGGGTGCGCTTGCCCTCCCAATCGGTGGGGGCAAAGCGATAGACCTTGTCGCCTTGGCCTGCGCGGTGCCGGGCCGTTGCCTCGAAACACTCGCCCTTCACATCGAGCGTCACGGCGGAGCCTTGCCAGGTCAGCAGGTTCGGAATGACGAAGCCCGTAGTCTTGCCGCGACCGGTGGGGGCCACGATCAGCGCATGCGGGAAAACCTTCGAGCAGATGTAATTGGCGCGGGAGCCCGGCGGCCCCAGCTTGCCGAGGATGAACCCGGTGCCGGGCGCCCCGAAGAACCCATTGGCCTTCATCTCGCGCGCGGTCTGCCAATGGGTCTGGCCAAAGCGTGTCAGGGCGGACCCCGAGAGGGCGAGGCTCAGCATCAGGCCGGCGGCAGCGAAGCTGCCGATGATCAGGTGAATAAGTTGCGCATCCTCCGGGCGGCGGTCCAGGATCGCCAGATAGTTCTGCGCGATATATGCAAAGTCGATCTCGGCCCCGAAGCCGAGATCCTGGTAGGTCAGCACCGCCGAGGCGATGGTATAGCCCATGGCCCCGGTCACCAGCGTCACCAGCAGGACGCCTGTGGCGATCCGCGCTTTTCCCATGGAGGCGCTCAATGGACTTGGCCCCGCTCGGTCTCGCCATCCACGTCTGTCGGGCGGTGCTTTTCATATTCGGTGTCGGCAAGATCATCGACCACCTGGCGCAAGGCCTCCGTGTTGGCCGTCGCTGCATCCGATTGCAGGTAGACCTTGGCGACATAGAGCCGGTCGAGACGGTCCTCGAGAACCTTTTCCAGCGCATCGGCATCGCCAGATGTGAGCCGCTCAAGTTGACGGTTATCAAGCACCCGCGCGATCTCGTCGCGGAAGGCGTCCCGCTCCGCCTCGCTCTCGAAGGGCGCGGACAACTCCCCCGCCCGCTCATGGTCCAGAACACGCGCAATCTCGTCTGCGAGGCGGTCGGCATTGTCAGACCGCGGCGCAGTTTCATCGCGGGTTGCGAGGATGTCGTCGCGCGTGCCAGACCCGAGCCTGTCGCGCAACTCGTTTTCGCGGCGGACCTGATTGATGACCTCCGTGTCCCGGCTCTCGACGACGGCCGCATAGGTCGCGCCAAGCCCGCGGGCGAGGTGGGACGGCATGTCCGGATAGCGCGCGCGCAAGTCATCCGTGACAGCATCTGCAACCGGCACGCGGAGGTCGCGTCCCTCCATGATGCGGTCGACCTCGCGGGTGATCTCGCTGGCGCGGGCCGCATCGGTGATGGTCTCCCTGTAAGGCTCAGACCGGTCGATCACATCGCCGGGACGTGCGAGCAAGTCCGGGTGTGCCTCGAGATACGCGCGCTGCTCCGTCTCGATCCGACGCTCCGCCCGCGAGACCACTTCCCAGTCCCGGTCCTCCACCTGCTGCGCTGTCAGGCCCTCTGCGCGCATCTCCTGACGGATTGTCCCTTCCATCGCCCGGACCGCGTCCCGGTGATAATGGAACCGCTCGCTGATCGGTTCCGCTTCCATGACACCATCCCGGCGCAGCACCTTCTCCTGTTCCAGCATCGTGCCAAGTTCGACGTGCACATCGTTGAGAATGTCGCGGGCCTGTTCCAGATCGGCGCGGCGTTCGAGGTTCAGATCGCGCGCCTCGGCCACCTTGGAGAGATCATTGGCGATCCATTGATGCTCAAGCGCTGCATTTGAGGCGCCCGTCTCGATCCGGGCCACCACTTCCGATGTGCTGATCCCCGTGCCCCGTAGTGCTACGTCAATGCGCGATCTCAAGTCGGGCTCGGCCAGTCGCTCGCGCTGGCTGGCGTCGATATTGGCTTCAGAATAGATCCCCCCCTCCGAGGGGGCCTCTGATAGCGAGCCCGAGCGCAGCCCCAAGGGCTGCATGTGCTGGACCTGCGCCTGGATCTCGATGAGGCGTTTTTCCAGCACGGGACGTTCCGCGTCAGACTTCTCGGCGATCATGCCCTGCACCCGCGCGAGCTTTTCCGCATAGAGGCTTCTGAGATCCTCGAAGCTTTGATCCTCGGCCATATACACATCTCCTGTTCGGTCCACCTGCCCGCCATGGGCCAACACCTCGCCCGCGCGGAAGAGCGCCGCGGCGATGTCTTCGCGGGCCTCCCGGGAGGCCTCTGTGGCCAGCGAATGGTAGACGGTTCTGGTGTTGGCGATCTCCGCCAGCGTCCGGGTCAGGTCTGTCCCCACACGCTCGCGCTCGCGGGGCGCGCGACCCTCTTCTTTCGCCGCATAAACCTCGCTGGTCCGGGCTGGGTAATGCACAACCCCGCGATCCACCCGCCGCGTGGCTTCCAGCCGCACACCGTACTTCTCGGCCTCCTCGACCATGGCGAGGCGGAAGTCGTCATAGTTGAAGCGATGGTTGCGCCCCAGAAAGAAGAACTCACCTTCCTGCGAGCGGCGGTTCAGCACCAGATGCGCATGGGGGTGATCTCGGTCCTCATGCACCGCGATGATGTAATCGAAATGCCCCGCGTCGGTCTGGAAGAACCGCTCGGCCACATCGGTCGCGATGTCGCGCACATCCTCTCCACGCGTGCCGATCGGGAAGGACATGAGCATATGTGTTGTCTGCCCGAGCTTCGGCTTGAAGCCCGCATCCCACCGCTTGGCAAAGCGCTCTGTGAGGTCCTTGATGTCACCCGCCTCGAGCTTCGCCTTGCCATCCAGAAACCCGCTACTGTCGACGATATGGGTGGACTTGGTGGTGAGGTAATCGAGCTGGTTTGCGAGCTGCGATTTGGTATGCGTGCCCCCGCCCCGGATCGCCTTGAAGACCGCCGGCCGGTGCCCTGCTGCCGCGCGCACAAGCTGGGTCTGCTTGGCGACATGCAGCCCCTGCATCGAGCCCCGGATCCGGCTCCAGCCGTCTCGGAAGACCTCGCCCGTGACGGCGTCGACAGCATCATTCAGCCGCATGGGCAAACTCCCTCAGCGCGGCCGTGGCCTGCAGCTGCATCGCGTCTCGACGGCGGCGCAGAAGCAGATCGATCTCGTCCGCGGAATCCAGAATGAACCGCGCCAGCCCGCGCATCTGCGCGAGGCGCAATTCGGTGAACTCGGCACTCGTGCCCCCCACGGCCCCCTGCCCCCGCCGGTTGGCCTGCGTCATCTGCTTGGCAATCTGCGCGACCCCATTGCCGACCTCGTGCAGTGAAGCGCGGTAACGCGCCATCTCGGCTGCCATCTGCGCGTCCGGAACGAACACCCCGCCTGCCGCCTGAATGAGCCGCCGCAGCCCTTCGGCCCGGCTTTCGATTCCGGCCTCGGCCAGCACCTCGTCGAGCGCCGCAAGCTCCGCAGCCGTGACCTTCACACTGACCGCTGAGACCGGAATTGCGGCATCCGTCTGGCGCTCGGCATCGGCTTTGAGCGTGTACTGGATCGCCCGCACCGACACGCCAAACCGTTCTGCCAACACTGACGTGGAAACGCCTTCCGCAGCTTCGCGAACGATCTCCATGCGGTCCGCATCTGTGAGACGTTTTGAGCGCGACATGCGAAGAAAGACTCCCTATTTCCTGCCACCTTCCACCAAGGCTGCCCCCACCTTACGATAATATACCGAGCTGTCAATTATATACTTGCGTCGCATTCCGGCTCAGGCAGCCTTGGTGTCCGCTTCACGCCGCGGCCCGCAGGGACGCGGCTCTGCCGCCCTCACCACCAGCACAGCCTCCAGCTTCAAAGGCCCCCTTCTCCAGCACCGCCCGAGGGTCTGGCCGAACACGCATGTGTTCGGACGGAACCGCGGGCGGGCGCAAACCTCACCGACAGGGCGGACAGGCAGGGTCAAGGAGGGCCAGATTTGGCTTGCCAAATCTCTGCCGCAAAAACCGGGAGGCCCTGGCCGATAGGTTTTTGTGGATGGCCCCCTTGAGGCTGACTGGCCGGTCTGTCGCGACCTGACCCTTCCGGGGGGAGTGCGTCCGTTGAATGCGCAGCGACCGGCAGATTCGTGAGGCAGCCTCAGGCGATCTGACCGCCGGACCCGGCATCCCTGGAACAGGGATCGGGCCGCCCCAAGATCGTCCCGGGGCGGCCCATCCTCGTCACAGGATTTAGTCTTGGGGATCTTTCGCGCTCGGTGGGAACATCACCAGCTCCGAGACCGCGACGGGAAAGTCGAGCTTGAGGCTGAAGAACTCCGAGCCGTCCCCGTTGCGGGTGTTGCGGAACATCGCACCCACGCGCTGAAATCGGGTGCGCTCCTGGCCATCGGTATCGGTGAACTTGACGGGGACAGTGGCGACGTAGTGGTTGGTCATTTGGGTTACTCCTTGTTGCGATGGGGATCACCCGGCACGGGGGCAAGAGGCCCGGTCGCAAGCGCAAATGCGGAGGGTCCGCGGCTCCGCCGTGGAAGCCGTATTTGTGCTTGCCGGAGCGAAGCGCAGGGCACGATTGGGCCGACCCCGTGCGATCCACATCTATGAGCAAAAAGGAGTGATCCGGATGACCCCTGCCATCACGCCGACGCCACCATCCGCGTCCTCGTCCCGCCAAGCCTGGCCGGGGTGCTGACGGAGCCCGCCTGCGCGGGTGCGATGTTCTGAGACACCACCCGAGGGACGCGCAAGTCTTCGGCCTCAAGTGCGACGTCTCGACCCCTCGCGTCTTGCCCCGCTGACGATGTGCGTGAGGTGCGCACCATCCCGAGCCCATACAGATGCGGATGGGCCGCGCTCTGACGGACCGGGTAAAGGAATAACGGTGCAGGCCGCCGCAGACTGCCGATCACGCGTGACCGACCGCACGCGCCATGAGACATGACGAAAGGGCCGCGCCAAGCGCGACCCCCTATCTTCAATCCTGCGACGCCTTCTTCGCCGGGTCCGCAACCCGCATGACCGTCAGACCTTTCGCTTCCGCCTTCTGCCCGAGGTTCAGCGCGACCCCGTTGCCGCCGAAGAGTACAACCCCCGTCGCCGCGAACTTGTCGTCCAGCATTTCGTCGTTGCACTTGAACGGTGCCGCCCGCCCATGCGCGGACCAGCGAGGATCAAAGCGCGCTTGTGCGACCCCGCGTGCCCGGGCCCACCGCGCCGCGATCATCTCCGCCCCGTGCTTGCCACCCTTATGGCAGAGGAAGATCTCCTGATTGCGGTTCTGTTTGATCCGTTCGCGAACCTTGTCGAGCGTGTTGAAGATCACATCAACATCGGTCCAGTCGGTGGCGCCTGAGACGATCAGGGGAACCCCCTCGACTTTCGACTTCTCGGCGGTCTCGCGGTCGTGCTGCTCGAGGAGCTGCCGCGCCTCGAAGACCGCCCCGGTCTCCTGCGCCCGGACGCTTGCGCGCGACCCGGCTGCCGGGATGAAGGCGTGGCCCGTTTCGATCTCGTAACATTCCGCCGCCGCCTCGCTCATCACCTCGATGGCGCCGACAATCTCGCGCAGTTGCACAAAGCGCGCCTGCGCCTCTTCGAGCGCGGTCTCGGCGATCTCCGATCCGTCGTGGGATTTTGCCAGCGCGCCGATCTTGTCGGCGGTGCGGTCGACCTCCTTGCCAAGCGCCACCTTGCGGCGCTGCAGGATCGTCGCGAGCCCATGGGCCAGCGGTTCGATTTCTGCTTCAAGCCCGGTCCCGCGCAGCTGGCCGAGCAAAGCCTCGAAGCTCTCGCGGACGATGTGGTCGGTCAGAACGTGATCCTCCGGGATCGGCAGCTGCGCGTCCTTTTCAGTCAGTCCGAAAAGTTCGATGGTCTCGTAGGTGTTTGCAGTGTCGTAAGCCATGTCTGGTCTCCAGTGTTCGGTTCCAAGGCCACCACGTGAGTGTGGTGGCATGGCCGTACGTCTGGTTCACCGAATCTGTCCGGGTCAGGGACGGCGAAGCCGCCGGCGTGCCGGGCGCAAAAGTTTTCCGCGCGCAGCACCCGACACATGCGCGCGCTCACGCACGGGACCGCCCAACGCCATAGACCCCGCCCTCGCCGAAAAGTTTTGCGATCCTTGACGCGGGCTGATTTGGGGGCCATCCGGAGGATATGCTTCCACGCTCATGTGTGTGTGTTTTGACGGTAGGTTTGCCCGACCCGAGCAGGCAAACGGCCAGACCGGACGCGTGAGACGGATGGAGCGGCGGGATCGTTTTGCCCCGCAAAACAGACCAGAGCGCAATCCGGCGGAGCGGCCGGGGAGGGACGTGCTCGCGAGGCGGGCAAACCGGGACGCCGGGTGCAACGCCGCGGTGAGGCCGCATGGCCGAATGCGCGACGGACCGAAGGGCCGTTCTCCCCTGCGACACGCGAAGCCGAGCTGGGGAGGCTGGAAGGCAAGCATCCAAGTCGATGCTCGAGAGCACAAAACCGACACACTCTGCTTCCAAACAGCGCAAATTGTCTGGTCTGCTGAGGAGTTCGAATGTAGAAAAGACCTTAGTATCATTGAAAATGATCATTCAGAAAGAGCAACTCGACCTTGGCTTCCGCCCAACAACTCATCGGTCTCGTCAAGAGCCACGCAGAAGGGGACGCTGATCGTTTTTACGATCTGGCGATGCAACTCTCTGCGGCTGAAGAGCAGAAGGGACATACCCGTCTGGCTGAACAGTTGCGACAATGGGCCGAAGCGGGACAGAAGCCGCCTTCGAAGCGAACCCCTGCGATCACTCCTATCGCAACACCCCGCGGTGATCTGGCGGAGTTCCTTGCCGCGTCCTATCCGACCGAGCGCCTCGTCGATGTCATCTTGCCAGACAGGATTGAGAGCGAACTCGCGCATCTCGTTGTAGAGACACGAATGCGCGAAAAGCTCGAGGCGAAAGGGTTGAAGCCACGGCGGCGCGTTCTCCTCTCCGGTCCTCCCGGAACCGGCAAGACCCTGAGTGCTTCAGCGCTTGCCGGTGAGCTGCAGTACCCTCTCTTTTCGGTCATGCTCCACGGACTGATCACAAAATTCATGGGTGAAACAGCGCAGAAGCTGAAGATGATATTCGATGCCGTCAAGACGACGCGCGGTATCTATCTCTTCGACGAAATCGACGCTTTGGCCGCGGCCCGGGGCGGTGAGAACGATGTCGGTGAGGCCCGGCGGGTTCTGAACTCGTTCCTGCAATTCCTGGATGAGGATACCGGACCTTCGATCGTCATTGCCACTACAAACCTGCCGGGAATTCTTGACCGCGCTGTGCTGCGCCGCTTTGATCTTGTTTTGCCATATGTCATGCCCGATGGCCCTGCCATTCGGCAGGCGCTCGAACGCCGTTTGATCGGCTTCTCACTCGCTCGCATGGGATGGAAACGGGTTATAGACGTTGCCACAGGCCTCTCAACGGCCGATGTTGTGGCAGCGGCGGAAGATGCCGCTCGACGTGCTGTTCTGAATGATACCGACAAGATTGCGACACAGGATTTGCTTGATGCCCTCGAACGCCGACGGTCGCTCCAAGAACTAGGGACCGATGACAATGGCACGAGACCTTCGGCACTTCCACCTTCGCAATCTCGGACAACCTCGCCCGTTCCAAGCAAAGGGCGGGGGCGGGTCCAAAAGACCAAGTGATGTCCCCAATCGCGCGGCGCACGCCCAAGCATTGCTTCAGGCCATCGACGCGCTGCCAGATATTCCAGCAGCCGAACTTCCCGGCGTCTATCTGGAAGTACGCTCGCGTATCGACGAGCGCCTGAAGAAAGGCAGCCTCGACGCTAGTGGCCTGACTCTCCTTCGCGTCGCCGAGACCCCTGATCCCGGTGGCACCGAAGAGCGCGCGACGGTGTTTGCGACAGCCAAGGGTATTGAAAAGCTGCGCAAGAAGGTCGAGCAGTTTCGGACGGAAGACACACCCGACCGGGAAAAGGATGGTGAATTCATCCCAGGCCGTCCGAAGAACGCGGATCTGGTGCAGAGCGTCGCTGCCATCACGGAAGCGGGATTGCGTGCCCTCTGGCGCAGCCCTTCAGGCAAATTTCCAGCAGCGGATGTTGCGACCATCTGGGAGGTTTGGCTCGAGCCTCAAATGACCGAAGGTTTCGTCGCGGCCGCACCAAACTATGGCGTTACCGTGGGAGCAGATCGGCTGGAGTTTCCCGAAGATATCGTTGTGATCGTAGAGGCCGATCGCAATCAGCTCGCCCAAGCCGTCCGCCGACTAGGCGGCGTGCGCGCCCTTGCTGCTCCCACCATCACAGCGGATTTCTTCGACGGCTTGCCGGTGGCAGAACAGGCGCAGTGGGTCGACGAACTCGCGGGTCGTACGACCTACACTGACAATCCCGATCCTAGCTACGTCACGCTTTTGGATACCGGTGTCAGTCGCGCGCATCCTCTCATTCAGCCGGCGCTCAGCGTGGATGACCGACATGCCGCCAACCCGGCCTGGGGGCTGGAGGATGTGAAGGGCCATGGCACGCAGATGGGAGGACTGGCGCTCTTTGGAGACCTGACGCCGAAACTGCACCAGGCGAATCCGGTTTCTGTCGTGAACCGTCTGGAATCCGTGAAGCTGCTGCCTGATGCAGGGATGAACCCGCATCATCTCCTCGGCGCGGTTACCAGGCAGGCGATCAATACAGTAGAACAGGTCGGCCCCCGGCGCCGGACCTTCACCATGACCACGACGACGGGTGAGGACACCCCGCATGACGGCGCGCCGACGTCCTGGTCGACGGAGGTCGATCAGCTCGCCGCCGGTGTTTCAGGTGAGGTGAAACAACAACGCTTGGTGCTTGTCTCCGCAGGGAATACCGACAACTTCACCTTTGGTGCCGGAAACTACCTGGACCGATGCGATCACGAAGACAACGAAATCGAGTCGCCTGCCCAAGCGTGGAATGTTCTGTCTGTTGGGGCCTTTACAGAGAAGACCGTACTGCCAGACGGAGAGCCGGCCCAGGCGCTTGCACCATTCGGCGATCTATCGCCAGCTTCGAGAACTGCATCGTGGTCGTCCCATTGGCCGAACAAGCCGGACGTCGTCCTTGAGGGTGGAAACTGGGCGCTAAGTGCCATGCCACCGCCAATGCGGCATGGATGGTTATCGCTGCTTTCGACTCACCACAATTACCCAGTCCGATCCTTCACATTCACCTTCGATACCAGCGCGGCGACCGCGCTTGCCGCGAAGGATGTAACGGAACTCTGGTCGGACTATCCGACGCTTTGGCCCGAGACAGTGCGTGGTCTCTACGTGTCGTCAGCGCGGTGGACGCAGCAGATGCGTGCGCATCTGCCGGCCCAGCCAAACAAGGGTCACTTCACGCCCCTTTTTCAGCGCTATGGGTATGGTGTGCCGGACATGGCGCGTGCCCGCCGCAGCGCGTCGAACGCGCTGACCCTCATCGTGGAAGATACGATTACGCCGTACGGGATTTCAGAGAAGACCGGCGGTGATGTCCACAATGAAATGAAGCTGTTCGCCCTTCCCTGGCCCGTTGAGGCTTTGCGCGCGCTCGGCAATGCCGATGTGACCTTGCGGGTGGCACTCAGTAGCTTTATCGCTCCGAACCCGTCCGAAGCCTCGCGCGGCGTTCGGTATCGCTACGCGTCCCACAACTTACGTTTCCAACTCAATCGCGCTGGCGAGAACGAAGCCCAATTTCTGGCCCGGATCAGCAAGGCGGCCGAACAGCCCGATGGTCCTGCAAGCGACGAAGATGATCTTTGGGACTTCGGTAGCAATCGGCGCCATGTCGGGTCGCTCCATATAGATCAGCTGACATGTAGGGCTTCAGATCTGGCGCGGCGCAACTTGCTGGCTGTTCACCCAGTCACCGGTTGGTGGAAGTCGAAAAAGCTTCTCGCTGAGAGTTTGCCTTCCGTACGCTACGCACTGATTGTGGAAATCGACGCAGCAGAGTTGGACACCGAGCTCTACGCCGAGGTTCAAGTTGCTGTTGACGCATTGATTGCCGCTCAAGCAGTTGTACAAGTCTGACTTTAATCGAAACTCCGCGCGGCACTTCCGATCTAGCAGTCTCATCTACACCGGAACGCCATATGAAGTGGCAGTTCGATCGCTCTATTGAAGCAAGCACAGCAAAAGGGGAACCGTGAACCCACGGCTCCCCTTGCAGTTCAGATGTTCAAGCCTCGTACCAAGGTCACGCGACCAGCGACAGCCCCGCGCCTGCGTCCAGCGGCTGCTCACCGCTGTCGATGAACGGGATGATCGAGAAGGTCTGCCCGCCGCGCTGCTCTTCGTTCTGCACGGCGTTGACGCGCAGGTCGCCATCGGGCGTGTTGATCAGCAGCGACAGGTAGTCATTGCCCGTGCGGCTGCTCTTCGCCATCCAGGCCGAGCCGACGCGGATCGGCGTGCCCCGGGGCGAGCTGACCTCGATGCGGTAATCGGGGTGGGTCTCCTCGGATTTGTAGCTGTTCTCGATCAGCATGAACTCCAGATCGAACATCATGTTGGCGATGTAGCCCGTGAAGGCGTTGTCAGCGTCCATGGCGGTGAGCTCGCCCGAGATCGAGCCGGATTTCATCAGGCCGTTCGAGACCAGCGGGATGATCTCGAACGCGCCGCTCTTGGCCGCGCGCGCCTCTTTCGTCTGCACCGCGTTGACCCGGAAGGGACCAAGGCCGACATCAATCTGCATGGAGATGTAGGGGTTGCCGCTGGTCGTGCCGGTTTCGTTCCAGGCCGTGCCGATGCGGACCTTGCGGCCCGACTTGTTGATCGCCGTCACGTCGTAATCCGGGCTGCGTTCGGACATCTTGGCCCGTGCCTCGAGCTGGATGGCGATGTCAAAGCGCGTCGAGTGGATCATGCCGGTGTATTCAGCGGCGGCGGTCTCGACATTGCGGGTGAGGGTTCCTGCGAACATGGGATAGTTCCTTCTTGGATTGGCCGGTGCCTGACGTTCTTGCCAGCGCATCCGGGATTGCTTTCTCGACCCCTTGAGGGATCACAAATCAGAAAGCCTGCTTTCCTTTCAGCCCCGCGCACGGGTCAGAGCTGCCGTCCGAGTGGGAATGCCCCCGCGCCTCCGGGTACAACGCCCCTCCCCTGCCCGTCTGGTCTTGATTGGTTGCCCGGATTTTCCGCGCTGTCCTTCGATCGCGCGATGAAGAACTCCGCCTCTTCCCCGTTCAACCCGTGCCCGCCCCGGTCGGTCAGACCGATGCAGCTACCATTCGGCACATAGGTGATGAGGTACTGACCGAGCCGGTCCTTGTAGACAACGTAGCCAGTATTGGCCCAGTGCACGGTTTGGCCGGCATCGACGGCCGCCTTGATTTCATCGAGTGTCATGTGACCCTCCTCAAGTAGAATGGTGGGGAAACGACGCAAGAAGCCCGATCTTCCGACCGGGCTTCTATGCAGCATTCGTTTGGCAAACGACCGAGAGCTGTCAGGCGCTTTACGTGGCTTGCGTCGCGCGCGCCGCCATCCAATCCTTCAGGCCAAGAACCGTTCGTCCGGCGGCGACCTCGGAGGCCCAGGCAACCCTTGGATCGCCGCAGGGCTCCCCGCTGACGTGCTGCTCGATATGGCCATTGGCCATCCATGGCTCGGGCTGGATTCGTCGCAGCCAGTCAGCCATACTCGGGATACGGCCCTGACAGTCTTCACGGATATGTTGCTCGCCGATCCAGCGCACGGGGATGTCCCGACCTGCGCTATTGGTCAGGGTCAGACCGAAGACACGTTCGGATTCGAACAGGCCTTGGGAATGATGACGCAAGGCGCGGTGCGTGAAGAGCGCGAGGTGCTCTTTCGAGGCGTCGAACCATTCGTGCACGGCCTGATAGTCAGACGGCACCCCGCCGAATTTCCGGGCAGAGCTTTCAGCGTGATGAAGCGGATGTGCCATCTCACAGTCCCTCGTCATAGCTGTGCGAGCATTCAACGTAGCGGTCGGCGTGATCGAGGGTGATGCTGTCTGCTGCAATGTCCCAGGTCAGCGTGCCGTAGCCGCCCTCGTTGTTCTCGAACCCCGGATGATGGTGATAGGCGAGCGACCAGGCGAAATCGCCCACGGCGGTGACAAGCGCTTCCGGCAGTTTGACCTCCGCAGGCTGCACATTCACGTCCTCGACATTGCCAGAGTCGCCATAGCCTTCGTATTCGGCGGTGACCTCGTTGATGCCAAGCGCGCGCAATTGCGCGATCAGTTCCGCTCGGGTTGCTTTCAGGGTGGTTTCGCGCTCTGCGCGCCACTGAGCCGCCATTGCGGCATAGTCCATTTGGGGATTGGTCATGGTTCTGTCCTCTTGTCAGATGTTGGGGGGGCCGGGCGTGGCATTGGTCAGCGCGCGCCCGGAACGCGCAGACCGGTCAAATCCCGATCCGCGACGCCCGACCCGAAGCCCGCTTTGACTTTTCAGGCGGCTTGTTCTGCCGCTCTAGCGGCTCCCTGCCCGACGATCAGAGCCAGAATGCGGCCCGTGTCGATCCCGTCCGCATGCGGCAGGAACACCCGCAACTGGAAGGCGATGATCTCCGTGAAACACCCCATGGCCTTGAGACCTTCAATCATGCCCCGATCCGCACCGCCCAACTCAAGGCGCATCTCGCCTGCGACACGACGACGGGTCAGGGTGAGACCCCGGCCGAGATCGACCGGCGCCGTGGTGCCGAGGGCGGCGGTCAACATCTCCTGCGGCGTTTGCGGGTTGGAGACGAGGAAGCGGGCGCGCAACGCGGCCGCGCCTTGCTCGCTCAGCGTCCGCCCGATCATCGCCGTCGCCCCGTCGGGCGTGACCCGGTAGATGCGCTCATTGGTGGTCGGAATGTCCTTCCAAATGGGCAGCAGCAGCCCGGTCAGCAGGTAGAGCTTGGTCGTGGTGGTTTTTGGCAGGGACGCAGCCTCGGCATCCCAAAGTCCTGCAAACTCAGGCCTGTTGATCTCTTCCCAAGCCGAGGACTCGAACCGTGCCTCTTCGAAATAGCTCGACCCGTTTGGCCTCACCGCCTTGCGCATCAGCGTGACAATGTCCTCGTCATACATCTGCATAGGGCGCGCCGAGATGAGCGCCGCGCGACCGGAGGCGCGATTAACCATCGGCAGCTTGTCCGGATTGCGCGATATGGCCTCTTCGGCGCCCAGGACATGGACTGGGTCCGTCACCTCGAGCCCGATGATCCGCGTCACGGCGCCGGATTTCGGGCAGGTCCAGAGATCTTCCGTGGAGACCTGTTCTATCTTGTCGCCGCGTAGGGTTTCCACACCGAGATCGAGCGTGCCCGCCGCGCGCGCCCGTTCCGTCTGATCGGCAATCCGGCGCATGAACTCGGCAAAGAGTGCGTTCTGCATGTGGATGGGCAGGGCAAGCACCCGGTTGAGAAACCGCTGGATCGGCGGCAGCTCCTCAAGGAGCACCCCCTCCTTGTCGATCAGCCGCAGGGCCGTCCAGTCGGTGAAGCTCTCGTAGCTCATCGCCTCGGCCCGCCCGGCAGCAAGATCGGCGAAATACCCACGCAGCGCCGCCCGTGCGATCGGGCTTTCGAGATTGTCCTCCTCGCGGAACATTCCTTGCGAGCCGGTCTCGCGCTGGCCCTTGGTCAAGGCCCCCAGCTGGTCGAGGCGCTTGGCAATCGTCGAGGTGAAGCGTTTCTCACCATGCACATCCGAGGTGCAGACCCGGAAGAAGGGCGCGCTGACCTGGGCAGAGCGATGCGTGCGGCCGAGCCCCTGGATGGCCGCATCCGCGCGCCAGCCTGGCTCCAAGAGGTAGTGCCGCCGCCGTTTCTGGTTCTTCGCCGTTTGCGCTGCGTGGTAGGACCGGCCCGTCCCACCCGCATCGGAGAAGATCAGGATATTCTTCTCGCCGTCCATGAAGGCTTGGGTCTCGGATGAATTGCTGCTGGCGGCGCGCTTCTCGATGAAGAGGTGGCCATCGTCCGCCTTCAGAGGTCGAATCGACCTTCCGGTCACTTCGGCCACGGCCTCGTCGCCAAAAGCCCAGAGGATCTGATCGAGCGCCGAGGGGATCGGCGCCAGCGTCATCAACTCCATCATGGCCGCATCGCGCAGGGCGAGCGCCTCGCGCGAAACAACCAGCGCGCCAGTTTCATCGCGGAGCGGCTCGGCCACCATGTTGCCGTCGATCTCGACCAGCTTTTGCGCATGGATCGGGAAGGCCTGCTCAAGGTAGCCCACTACGAAGTCGCGCGGCGTCAAGGCCCCCTCGACGAGCTCGTCTTCCGCGTCCATCGTTTCAAGCCGACGTTTCAGCAGGCTCTCACCCGTCGAGACCACCTGGATGACGCACGCGTGGCCCGTTGCCAGATCCTCCTCGATGGCGCGGATGATACTCGGCGCCTTCATGCCCATCAGGAGATGGTTGAAGAAGCGCTGTTTCGTGCTCTCGAATCGGGACTTGGCCGAGGCGCGTGCGGCCGACGCATTGCTCTCGCCCGAGGCGTCGTTGACACCGGTCGCAGTCAGTGCCGCCTCGAGATTGTGATGTATCGTCCGAAACGCGCCCGCGTATGCGTCGTAGATCTCGATCTGGGCCGGGGTGAGCGCGTGTTCGAGCACGTCGTATTCCACGCCATCGAAACTGAGGGCGCGGGCCGTGTAGAGCCCGAGCGTCTTGAGATCGCGCGCAACCACCTCCATGGCGGCGACACCGCCGGCTTCCATTGCCGAGACGAAACTTTCGCGGCTTGGGAAGGGATACTCTGGCCCCTGCCCCCAGAGCCCCAGCCGCGCGGCATAGGCCAAGTTGTGCACGCTCGTGGCACCCGTGGCCGAAATGTAGAAGACGCGAGCGCGGGGTGCTGCCAGTTGCAGCCGCAGGCCTGCAAGGCCCTGCTGGGAGGGTTTGACCCCCCTGCCCTGCTCGGACCCGGCCGCGTTCTGCATGGCATGGGCCTCATCAAAGGCCAGTACGCCGTCGAAGTCTTCGCCCATCCAGTCGAGGGTCTGGCTCAGTCGCGTGGTGCCACATTTGCCCGCGGACCGCAGCGTGGCGTAGGTGACGAAGAGGATACCGTCGCCCATCGGGACGGGCTGATCCGGTTTCCATTTTGAGAGCGGCTGGATGTCGGCTGGCGAGCCGCCGAGATCGGTCCAGTCGCGGATGGCGTCCTCGATGAGCGTGGCGGATTTGGAAACCCAGATCGCCTTTCTGCGCCCGGCCAGCCAGTTCACGAGAATGAGCCCCGCGCATTCGCGCCCCTTGCCGCAACCGGTGCCGTCGCCGAGGAAATAGCCAAGGCGATAGGCACGTGCGTCTGGATCATCATCGGCGCGCGTCAGCTTGGTCTGTTCGTCATCGATCGCGAACCGACCCGGCAGGTCGCGCCCATGGGCGTCATGCGCCATGATGATGGTTTCCAGCTGCGCCTCGGAGAGATGTCCCTCCTCGATCAACCGTGCGGGCAGGCGCAATTCTGCGCTGGCGGCACCTGAGGGCACCGGCGGTGCCACAGAGGCCATGGCGATGCTTTCGACGAGCGGCGTGGGATGTTCCTGCGCCCCCGCGATCGCGATCCGCTGCGGGCGGTAGCGCGCATAGATGTCCGAGACGGGCGTGTTGTCGCGCGGGACATCGAAGCTTGTGAAGCTGAGCGGGATGGCAGCATTGGCGCGTGGTTTGGAGGCGGCGACTGTGGCAACTGGGCGCTTGCGCGTGACAGGTACTGGACCGACCGATCGCGCATGAGGGTTTGTCGCCGCCCGTTGAGCGGGGCGCGCTTCGGGCCGGGTCGCGGCCACGGCGTCGACAAAAGGCAAGGCTTCCTCCAGATCATGAACCGTGGCGCGGATCATCTCGCCATCCTCCTGCACCTTGTCGAAGACCATGAGCTGGGTTTCGACAGAGGTGCCGAGCTTGCGGTAGACCTGCCCCGGCATCGTCAACGCCAGTCGCGGCGTCAGGATTCCACAGGCGCGGGACCAATGCGCGGCATCGCGTTCGGGCGTGAATCCCGGTGGCATGATCGCCACCACCCTCCCGCCGGGTGCCAGGTGCTTGGCAGCCGCAATGAGATGCTTTGCGGCGATGTGCTTATCCCGGGAGCGATCCACCGAGGAGGCGAAAGGCGGATTCATCACCACCACGTCGGGCAGAATCGGTGTCTGCAGCAGATCGTCGATATGTTCGCCGTCGTGACCCGTCACATCTCCCCCAAAGACGGCCCGCAGGAGGCGCTGACGAAAAGGGGCGATCTCGTTGAGCAAAAGCGTGGCACCGGCTCGGGTGGCGAACGCGGCCAGGGCACCGGTACCAGCTGACGGCTCCAACACGGTCTCGCCCTTGCGGATCGCTGCGGCCCGCACCGTCAGAGCCGCGAATGCCAGCGGCGTGGAAAACTGCTGCAGCCGGATCTGCTGCTCTGACCGGCGGGTTTCCGTCAGCAGCCGCGAGGCGAGCAGCTTTGCGGTGGCGATGTCACCTACCGCGGAGTCCCCACGCAGCAGCACCTGGATGGCTGCGGCCTGCATCAGGTCATATGCCATGCGCCAGTCCCAGGCACCGCCGGCATCGCTGCCATGAAACGTCTCGCGCATGATGCGCGCGAGCGCTGAGCTACGCAGGGGTTGGTGGTCGATCTCCGCGCCGATTTGCGCGATGGCATTTGCGAGATCAGTGTCAGAGATTGGGAAAGCCGGGTTTGCCGGTTTGGGCTTGGTCATGGGGATTTCCTTCGGATCAGGGTCTGAGTTCCAAAGGACAAAAAGCCCACTTTCGCTTTTCGGGGTGATGAGGTCAGACCAAGAGGCATCCAATCGCCGACCGGCCAATCGAACGGTTTGTCGGAGTTGGTTTAGAAAACTGAAAAACCCGCCGCAATGCGACGGGCTTTTGCTTTCTTTGTGCAATGAGGGGAGGCATAGTGCCCGCAGTCTCAAAGCTCATGCTCTATATGGCACCGAAAGTCTTTACTGTCAATGTATCCACCGTTCACGGCTGATGAAGAACACCACCTTCCGAACGTCTTATCCGCACCTAGGTTTGCGACCTATCTGCGCGAAACCGGCAATGATAGGACGCGGGCTCTCCACCTATACCACTGGAATCTTCAAGTATCAGCCGCGTTCATGGTTCCACTCCATGTTTTGGAAGTTGCGCTGCGAAACGCGATCGTGGAAGCAATCGAAGCTGTCCACGGAGGAACATGGCCTTGGACACAAGGCTTCATCCGTTCGTTGCCGAACCCGCGCGGTCCGGCATACAGCCCCAAACGAGACCTCGAAGGCTGCGCAGCACAGCAACCCACTGCCGGAAAGGTAGTCGCCGAACTGAAGTTCGTGTTTTGGGAGAAGATGCTGACAAACAGGCACCAAGGCAGACTGTGGGACGATCATTTCTACGCAGTGTTTCCGGACGCGCCTCGTGGTGTCGCTGCCAACCAGCGCCGATCTGAATTAAGGTCTGACATTGAAGCCGTGAGGAGGCTCCGCAACAGAATCGCACACCATGAGCCTGTTTTTCCGCGCGCCCTTCAGGATGATTTTGATCGGATCATCCGCTGCATAAGATGGCGCAACGAAACGACCAGCAACTGGGTGTTAGAAATCGAGACGGTACGCGCACTCCTCGCAGTGCGCCCCTAAGCATCCCGCCCCGCGAGATACTCCGCCAGCACAGGACTGGCCTCGCCCTTTGCAGAGCTGAGCAGCTCCGAGCCGGCAAGCGAGGCTTTCGACAGGCGCACGAGGCCGCCGGTTTCCTCGATGCGGTAGCAGCGGCGCTTTTGACGCCCGCGCCTGTAGTGGGTCGCGGTGACGATCTGGCAGGTACTGCCATCGGTGAGCGTCACAGGGGTGGCGAGCTTGATCTTGTCGCCTTCCTCGTAGTCCGGGATCGACGCCCAGTCCCGGCAGCGCTGGCGCCAGGCATGGGCGTAGCTGTCTGGGTCTTTCAGGTTGGAGAGAAGTTCGATCAGCCCAAGGGGAGCGCGAGACTCGTTCGGGCCAGCGCTTTCCTCCACATCCTTGTAGCCCCAGCAGCCATCATCGTATCGGGTGAGGAAGACAGCCCCGAAGGTGATCGAGCCGTCAGGATCGGTGACATAGGTTGCGTCTTCGACAGGGGTGCCGTCGAGACTTGTGACCTTTGCCGCCGCATACCATGTGGAGCCAACCTTGCAGGCCTTGACCAGTTCGGTCTTGCGCGTGTCGCCCTCGAAGGTGCAGAGCCGGGCGATCTCCGCTTTCTCATCCGCGTAGGTTTTGACGCGGCCGTCGGTGTAGAACAGCCATCCCATCAGGCCGCCCTCCGATCATCGAGTTCCATCAGCGCATCGAGCGGCACGCGGTAGGGCTGCATGGCGTCGAAATCCTCGCAATTGCCGCAGTTCTGCACGATCGCGAAGGTATCGCAGGCATCCTTGAGGATGACCCGAAAAGTGCCGCCAAGCCCCGAGGGCACGTCGTATGTCCCGCCGATGAGATAGTCCGAGGCCCGGCGCACGAAGACGCGGATGCTGTGGCCATCGGTGGCGAGCCGGATCGCCCCCTGCCCCCGGTCGATGAGCACCTGCACATCGTCGAGAATGTCGGTGTAGAACTGGCCGGTCAGATCGCGAAACGCCATGCGGCGCTGCGCCATCCAGTCGGTGTCCCGGAACGGGTTCATGCCGTCAGCAAAGGCAAAGGAGGGATCGGCCTGTTCGGTGGTGACGATGCGGGTGGTCGTGCCATCGATGCCGTTCGAGCGCAGATGCACGCCATTGCCGACGATGAGGATCAGGGCGGGCCTGTCCACGGGTCCGTTCCAGTTGGGCAGGAAGGTTTTGCATGAGCGTGCATGGGCGATCTGCGCTGCAATAGCGGAGGCAGAGAACTTGAGAATAGCCATGGAGATGTCTTTCCGTTGGGTATGAGAGGATCGACCCGCGCGCGCGAAATACTTCGCGCGGGTCGCGTGAGGACTCAGGCCGCTTGCGCGACCTCGCTGTCAGGCTCGGGGGTCTCCGCAGAGGGCGCCGCCTCATCACAGGCGACGCCGGCGGTCTGCATCATGGGCGGGCACCAGGCGGCCACGGCGGCACGCTGTGCGTCGGTGAGCGTGGCGAAGGGCTCGGCAAAGAGCTTGTCGCAGAAGGCGACGATCTCTTTCTTGCTCGACGAGGCCAGCGTCACCGCCTCCTGGGCGAGGCCCAGATCCTCGCCGAGGATCTTCAGGAGCCAGGCCTTCTTGAAGCGATTGAACAGCGCCGCGTTCGGCGTCCAATGGGCGCGGATGTCAGGCATGATCTCGATCTCGAAGTCATGCATCAGGCTGTCGCGCCGTCGGTCCCGCGCGAAGCAGGACTGCGTGGTGCTGGCCGTCGCATAAGCCACGAGCTTGGCCTTCTCGACCGCATCGAGCGCACGAAACGCCGCAAACTGATCGGCGGGCGCGCGGGTGTCATCGAACCACGAGAGGTCGAGCGCGTCATGCGCTGCCGCCACCTGCTCGAGCGAGGTCTCGTCGATCTCGTCCATCTTGGCGTGGCTGCGGTATTCCTTGCGGGCGTCGAGCTTGATGGCCTGCGTGACACTCATGCCGGTGCCCAGAACGTCACTGACCAGCTTGAACAGCGTCAGATCGAGCGTGGCCTCGGGGTGCAGCGCCATTGCGGCGCCAAGGGCCATGGCCCGCTCGGTCTTGAGGTCCTCTGCCAGCGAGGCCGGATAGGTGATTTCGCCAGCGTCGGGGGCCTCTTCTCCGGTGGTGTTGGTCGAGGAACTGGGCGCGCCCTCCTCTTTCGCGGTGTCCTCCGGACGCACGAGGCCCACATGGAGGGTCACCTGGCCACTCGACCATGAGGCGATCACGCCTGCGCGGGCAAGGTCCTCGGCGCTGTAGGCCTCCTGCAGGTCGCGGGCTTCCTCTTCCAAGGCGTCCACGCGGTCATAGAGCGCATTGTAGGCATCGTCCTCGAGCCCCTCATCCTCCATCTCGAGCTGCAGTTTCTCGAGCTCGGCGGTGATCTCATCGATGCGCTTCTGGGCGGCCTCATCAGGCTCGATCGGGCCGGGATAGACGCGGCCGTAGTCGGCCATGGTCGCGTAATCATAGCGCACCATCGCATCGGCCCAGGCAAGACCCAGTTTCGCACGGGCTTCCTCGGCGGCGGCACCGAGCTTCTCTAGCAGGATGACCTCGACCAGTGCCGCATCCTCGAGCACGGAATGCTCTTCCAGAAGGTCAGCCGCAACGGCGCCCCCCCGTGCCTCGTAGTCCGCGCGCACGAAAGCCCCGATATCGTCGCTGATCTGCACGCCGCGGGATTTGAGAGCCTGACGGACGGTGTAGGCCTGCAGGTAGCTGTCTTCCTTGGTTAGCGCTTCGAAGACCTCGCGCTGCACCTCCTGGCTGGGATGCTCGGCAAAGGCCTTCATCGCATCGAGCGTGATCGTCTTGGCCCGGGCCGCCGCGCGGATGTCGGGGTGGATCAGCCCGTAGCGCAACCGGCCTTTGACGGCGGTGACGGTGGTGCCGAAGGTCTTTGCGATCGTCTCGGGCGTCTGGCCGTCGACCTCCATCATCCGAGCGAAGGCCTCGAACTCGTCGATGGCATTCATCGGTGCCTGGGTGATGTTCTCGGCGAGCGACAACGCCGTGGTGACGTCGCAATCATCCGGCACAAGGCGGCAGTCCACCTTGGTCTTCGCGGTGAACCCCTTTGCGGCCTTGTCAGCGACCAGTTCCTTCAGCGCGGCATGACGTCGGCCGCCGGCGAGCACAGCATATTTGCCATCAAGCTTCTGGACGAGCAGCGGCTGAAGCAGACCCAGAACGGCGATGCTGGCTTTGAGATGCGCGATGTTCTCAGGGTCATAGGTCTCGGGGGAACTCCCCCGCACATTGGCGGGGTGTGCTGTCAGATCGCCAATCGCGACAGTCAGAGGGGCAAAGCTTGTGGTCATGGGGTTTCCTTTTCGGTGGGTTTGGAGCGGCCCGCGCATTCAAATGTGCGGCCAATCCCCGGATCTGGGGATCACAAGGACAAAAGGTCCGCTCTCCCTTTTGAGGGGTCAGCGGACCTTGAGTTTGCGAATGGGTTTTCTTGGGAAGAGCCCCTACCCTACCAGTCACGCGCCAGCATGATGGTCAGCACGCGCATGGTTGTGGCAGGATTGTCCGGGGTCTCGGCCCCGTAGCGGAAATCCGAATCTGCCTCATAGAGATCGATTTTCCAGAACACGGTCTCGCCCCGGATCTCGACCGCGCCAAAATCGTGCCATCCCTCGGGATCATTCTCAGGCTCGAATGTATCGAACGCACCGGTGGCCTTCACCGCCTCGGCCATGAAGCCGTCACCGGCCTCCATAAGCGAGCGGGTGACATGCATTCGGCCCTGGGTGGGCTGCGCGGGCGCCACTCCAAGGCACGCGAGCTTGCGAAACGCGTCGTTTTGCGCCGCGATCACGGTCGGATCCGGACGGTCTGGCTGGGATTGAACGGTCATGGACATGGGATCTCCTTTGAGAAGTTGAAACACCCTTCCCAAAGCCCGCTTTCACTTTTCTGCTTGGCGGAAGGACCGAAGCAGAAGGCGCCTTACCCGAACAGCCCTCTGGCTCTGTAGTTCGGGTTGGGGATGGTTTCGATCCAGCCGCCCTGTTCCTTGATGCTCTCGAGTGCCGCCGAGAGCGGGTAAGCGCCCTCGGACGGGCTCCACCAATAGGCACCGCGTTTGAAGGTGATGATCTTGCGGCGGCCGTCTTCGAAGCAGGCCACCCGCAGCGTCTTGGGTTCCTTGCGTGACATGCGAGTCTCCGTTCTCCGTGTGGTCAGGCGGCCTCGGCACTGCGCCCTGCCCTACCCGCCTCAGATTGTGCGATCAGATAGTCACAGGCGCGCTGCGCATCCGCGGCGTGCTTGAAGATCGCACCCTTGTCCGACCGAAGAACGCGCAACCAGTTGTGGAGGTAGGCGGCATTCATCTCGAGCGTATGCGCCGTGAAGCCGAGCGTCTGACCCAGGAACACCGAGGTCAATTCCGCGACGATCTCCTCGCGCGCATAGGACGTGTTGCCAAACTTCGAGAACCCGAAATCACGGTTCAGCCGATGCGGGGCTTTCGTGGCATGGGCCAGCTCATGGGCCCAGACCCCGTAGAAATTGCGCGGGTCCTGGAACCGCGTGATGGACGGCATGTAGACCTTGTCCACGGGCGGCAAATAGTACGCCTCCGTGCCCGTGAAGACGGTTGTGATGTCGATCGCATCAAAGAAGGTCTGCATGTGCGGGATGGGCTCGGACGGCGTACTCGGGCTGAGCTCCGGGTCGGGGAAGAGCTGTCGGGCAGGCCATCGGTTGGCAGGCATTGAGCACGCGGTGATTTCTGGAAGCGGAAGATGCGGGCTTCCTCCGGGTGATCATCCCGTCGCTGCGGTCATGCTCATCACGCCCGCATCTTTCCGGCTGACCGTAATAAGCGACGGCAGAGGTTTTCGCCCTTGCGGCTTGCGTCAAGGCGCTGGCTTGCGGCAGCGTCATCCAGAAAGGTGAGCTGGCCGCCATCACGGTCCGCATCGTCCGCGGGAAGTTCACTCCCTGGTAGGGTTCTCCGCCCACGCGCAGGACGAGCACCACCTGCGGTCCGGCTTACGCCACGGCAGGCCGCCGCGCTCGATGATGCGGATGGTTTCGTTTGTGATGACCTCAGGCATCGAATTTGGGCGTGCGGGATCGGGCCATGGCTGGCCTCCTGGTTTTGGTGAGAGTAAGTGGTGATCAGGCTGACTGATGGGACGCGGATCGTTGAGGATCCTCGCGCCGAGCCTTCGACCATGTCGATGGGTGGTCAGCAGAGACGGACTTGCCGGAACGAAGGTTCAGGGTCAACCGATCCGTCCCGCGTCACCCGCGGCAGGTTCGCGAAAGCATAACATCGGTGACGGGTCGGATATCGATGAACGGGGTCCCTCGGGCGACCGCAAGAGCGGCCAGGGGAAGCGCTCGATAGGCGAGTCGACACGGCGGTCCGCGAGATGGAGGATGTCCCACCCTCCCCGCAGATCACATGCGCGTTTGGCAATGACGCCGCCTGCCTGGGAAGGCGAGATCGCGGAGAACGGCTGTCCGCTCGAGCTGCCGTGCCAGCTCCGTCTCTTCGGTTCGGCGCAGCTCTCTATGCCGCCACCAGAGCAGCGGTCGCGCGCACGCGCAAGACACCTGTTTGCATGGGAATGCCCTTCATTAGGAAAGACAGACCGGAATCCGGTCCGGACCCATTGAAGGACCCCAAAGGCCCTCATCCGTCAGTCACAAAACCAGGACGCACTTCGTTGACCAAACCGACCCAACCGCCACCGGGCAATGGTGCGAAGGGACCACAACTCCACAGGGCCCATCGGCTAGCCTGTGGCGGTTTCTTCTTCACGAGATAGCCCAAACCGCTCATTCGGCCCGCAACTGCCAACTTCTTCGCAAAGCGTGCTGATGCTGGCTTCCACCAATGCAGCGGATCGGCACCTGGAAGGGAAACCATGTCGATATGACTTTGTGGGCATGATTTCTCATCGCGAACACTAAAAACATAATAACCTATTGTTATTAAATCATTTTCATTCGTCGAATGGATGAATTATTCCGCAGCCAACATCAAACACTCTTTTGAAGAGTTTGGGTGTCATGAAATCAAGAGATTGGGTTGCGCTGTTCTGCGATTTCCTTGTCGTCCACTACGACTAACTCAGCGGAACGCGGGACGGGCAACCAACTGTTGCGCTTGAGAAGCCGCTGGCTCATCAGCATGTCGCCATTATTGAAATTGCTGATTTCGCGGTCCCCTTCGCGCGCGGGAATTCGAGGATCGAGCCCTTGGTCAAACGGTTTGCAACCATCGATCGTCTGCTCCTTGTGCGCGGCCCGTATACGTATCATGCAACAGACATCCACAATACCTCTCAGGCATTAGCAGCGGTGAAGGCCAGGGAATATCCGGGCCAGGATTTAAATCGCCGTCAGCAGGCGCCGGATAGCGTAGAGCCAATTGTTGAGGGTATTCTCATCAGATCTCAGACATCAGGGGCAGGGGCCGCGGAGGCGCGCAGCTGCTGGATTGACTGGCGCAACGCGCTGTATGTTCTTCGCTAGCCGCCTTTGCGCTACTGGCAGCGATGGTCACCGAGGTTTTACCATGATGATCCGGGATGCCCTCGTCATCAGATCTTCGCCGCGACGAAGGCGAAAGCCACTTCACGATCTCAAATACCGCCACACCTCGCCCCCTAACTTTTCTCTCTCGAACACCGTTTGTGTGCCGAGCCTATAACAGCTGTTAAACTATTCCATGCCAGCCGCACGCGGTGGAGTTTAACAGCTGTTATGCTTACGTTCCATAGGCAATCAATGCCATGACCATTGGGCCGCAAAAACTCGCCTGCCGCAGCTTTGGCGTCAGAGCTCGGTATCCACCAGGTGATCTTATGTCGGCGAAGCGTTCCAGCATGGCAGCAGCGACGAGCGACGCTTGCTCGGACCCATGAACCGCTGTGCTTCTTCCAGCGAAGACGCACGTGCCCATGGCTGGGCGCATGGCGCCATCAGCTGATGCCAATGCCAGTTCTGCCAGGCGAAGGTCTTAGCAGGGACATGCCGCGATCACCAGGTAGGTGGATCTTTGGCAGGTGTCTTGTGTCCTGTTCATCAACGTCTTCCACCGGCTCGTTCAAAGTATCTGCATCTGGCACGCCCGCCGCCGCCGCTTTTTTCGCTTGGGTTCAAGATCTATAGATTCTTTATTTGGATATGATGGTGACGCTCAGAATGAGCATCGGTAGTGTTCATTTCCTCTGTTTCAGGGCATCAATGATGTTGCGTGCCACATTCGAAGACTCAAAGTGCGGCTCGATAGGCTGATCTCGTGAAAGCTTGCGGCGAAGCGCGCGGGCTGGTGCGGCCGTCGCGGGCTGATCCCAAGGCTAGGCCTGGCTGTATCCTCGTCTCCGAACTCGGCGAGCCGCGAGATCGCGTCGCATGAGGCTCACGCCTCTCTCCGGCGCTGACTCGCTCCTCGCCTCACGTACGGCCTCTACGGCCCGTGCTATCTCCTCGGACTGACGGTAGAGCCGGGAAGATCGAAGCAAAGGCAACGCGGTCTTCGCGTGCTTGCGGACATAGCGCTTCCCATTGGGGCTATCACGCCGCTGGAGCAACCAGCCTCGACAAGACGCGCGAGTGACGAGAAATCGTGGAGCGGGGCGCCCATTCAGGCGCTCAGATCGCCTTGTTCGAGGAAGACGACCACCTCGGCGTTCGCCAGCGCATCGTCCGGAAAGAAGCAGGCCCTGCAAACCGTCGATCACGTTCCGGACAAAGGCCGCTTGCGCCTTGGAAGCTCGCGCAGGAGTTTACTTGTTAACGGGTCTGGCTGGAACAGATGCCTCGGGTCGCTCAATGACGCGCAAATGGGCGTGCGAAATCGGCCGCATAAACGGCGAAATTGGTGTGTACTCCATGAAAATATTACGAAGACAAAAATTCTGGGGCCGCAGATCAACTTTGCGCTTACGGGGTAGGTAGAACGCTACAGTCAGAAGTGCGAAAACTGAATTTTGTAGCGGGCTGATCAGTGGCTTACAAAGGTCTCGTGAAGCTAGCTTCTCGGGGCCTTTCTTTGCCTGTATCGTGCCTCCTTCTTGTTGGTTGCTCTTCTCAGTCTCCTGAACGCTTCCTCATGAGCTCGGTAATCAGCTTTGGGGCGTTGCCCTCAACCAGCTGATAAAATCGGTTCATCAAAAAAAAAAAAAAGTTGGACCAAGTTTGAGCTGCTTGCCTTGGCGGCCGGTCTTGACCGTCTGGCACACCGAGGATCGCCAAAGCAGGCACACCCTTTCTAGACGGGCTTGCTTTCTTCTCTGCGCTCTTCGCAGCTGCCAGAGCTGCGAGAAACGCGCCGAAACCTCAGCCAGGCGGAACGCGGACTTGGCTGCATGAGCTATGGCTAGCAACTGGTCCCGATCACCGTCGTAGGCACCCAAAGCCTTTTTGAGCTCTTCCATCTCGGGCGACCAATCCCAGGCTGCACCAATTGCCTGGATGAGATCCTCGCCGACCGTCGAAGACGCAGCAAGGCTGTGGTAGCTTCGTGGAGTTAAGGACTTCGGCGACACCTCGATTGGTGCGCTCAGCCCCTTCCAGATGATCACCGTCCAGCGCTGTCGCAACAAGCGCGTTCAATGGCTCAGATCCGGACGCTCTTGGTTCTGAGCTGATCACGAAGCGCTTGATCACCCTCAACCTCTGTGACGATGGCTCGAACTTTGATACCGAGTTCGCGACATGCTAAGCGTCTACGGCCGTAGATCAGGTTGTTGATCGCCTTCCAGTGGGCGGACCAAACGGCACACGCTGACCGTTCTTGGAAATAGAGTTCAGGCCCTCAACTTCGATCTGAAGCCTGTCATCCAAGCGGCCTTCGGTCACAATCTGCGCGGATCGATCTCAAATACACCGCCGCAGTCGGCGCCCTTCAAACGTCAGGAGCGTTGCGAAGGGTCTGCAGCGGCAGGCAAGTTTAGGCTTTCTTGCCATTCCGCCCCATGTGTTCTGGATGATTTCAGCGATCTCATCGTTCACTGGTTCATGGATTCGATCGCACGATCAAACGTCTGACGCGTGAAGTCCCTCTTGTCAGCTTCGTAGAGCGTTTGCTTGGTCAATGGCATCAGAAATCGCGGTCGACTCAACCGTAATGGCCAGGACGACCTCCCAATAGCCCTCAATAAACGATGACTTCGGTTTGTGGTGCGTCGCCGACTTTTATCGCGTTGGCAGCGCAATATCGAACCACAGGTTGGCGCCTACATCGGATCGCCAACAGGTCGGCCGTCATCCGCAGGAACTGCGACATGGACATGAGGTCGAGCATCTGCGGGTGGACCGTAACCAGACCCCTGAGGACGCGGATGGGGCAGACATAGTGCGGGAAGCCAGCTGCGGCGGACAGTCGATCACAACAACGTCGTAGTTCGCTTCAACACTATCAGTGCGTCGTGAACTCTCGCGAAGAACGCCTTCGCTCCGCCTCGCTGGATTGCAGGCGTCTCGTGCTCGAACTCCATGAGTTCAAGGTTGCCCGGGATAAGATCAAGGCCGCGGATGTAGGTCTTGCGGATCACTTCGGCGATCGGAACCGGATCGTCATAGCGAACGGCATCATAGAGGGTTCCGCCCTCCATGAGGTCGAGTTCTGGCTGGATTCCGTGAAGAGCCGAAAGAGATGCTTGGGGGTCGAGGTCGATTGCAAGAACCCTGTACCCCTTGAGCGCCAAGCGCTGAGCGAGGTGAGCAGACGTCGTCGTTTTGCCGGACCCGCCCTTGAAGTTCACCACTGAAATGACTTGAAGCTCGTCACTGTCGCGACGACCAGGCACGTAAGTTCCAGACTTTTTTGCGTTTCCTTCAAGCGTCTGCCGGATTTCCCAGATATCGTCGAGCGTATAGCGACGATGACTTCCAGCCGTCGTCTCGACGTCAACGATCTTTCCTTCTCGATGAAGCTTCCGAAGATAGGTATGGTCGACGCCAAGGAGCTCAGCAGCTTCGCCGCTGGTCAAAGTGCGCATCACCTTCTTTGCATCTGGTGGGAAGTGTGCAGCGCGCTGAGCATGCAGGTTCGACGCGAGAAGTTCCGCGTAGTGCCCGATGGCGATATCTAGATCCTGTTCTGCTTCGCTCATGTCTGCCCCGATCCGTGGGCGCGTTTTTTATGTGACCGCGCGTTATTTTTCGAGACTATTGCCCGAGCAGCCAGATTCGTGCAAGCACTTTCTAGATTTAGTGGCAATCCGTTAGGCCAACACAAGTGTCGTGTTCAGAGGAGCCCCAACTTTTCCGCACGCTCAAGCAGCATTTTGACCGAAGACGGCTGCCAGCTAGTGCGCCCTCGAGGGGTGCGCTCACGCAGCGATTCCAGCCGGTCGCATATCGCCTGCAGTGTTATTTCGGGGTCTGAGCCTTTGATGGCAGCCACGATAGCCGGCAGGCGGTCATCGGTTTCGCGGCGTCCGGCGCGGCCAAGCACTGCATCTGGTAGAAAGCCGTCGCGGACATAGGCTTTCACAGCACGGAGTAGGCGGCTTTGGGTCCAGTGCCTGTCGTGGGGCAGGGGGCCATTAATGATTCGCAATACATCTTCCCAGGCCATATCCGGCCGCAGGCGTCGCACGTGGGGCACCCAATCCTGCGCGGTTTCGTTCAGGCGCTCCATGTAGCCGTCCTGTCGTGCCAGCCGCACCTTGCGCAGCGCAGCGGGATCCTTGGCGCGTAGCCCAGGATTGCCACCAACGCGGCCCTTGGCGCGGGCAGAGGCAAGCCCGGCCTTTGTGCGCTCACGTATCAGCGCGCGCTCGAACTCGGCCGCGGCGCCCAGAACCTGCAATGTGAACTTGCCCTGCGGGGAAGCGGTGTCGATCGGGTCCTGCAGCGAGCGGAAGAAAGCTCCCTTGGCCTCCAGACGCTCGATCACCTCCAGCAAGTGCGACAGAGACCGCGCAAGCCGGTCGATCCGCACGACGACCAGCGTATCACCGCTCCGGACGCGTTCGAGAACGCGCGCCAGCACCGGTCGCGCGCGATTGCCGCCTGAGGCGTGCTCTTCATGGATTTCGACACATCCCGCAGTTTGCAGAGCCTCAGACTGGGGCAGGGGGGTCTGATCCTCAGTGGAAACGCGGGCGTAGCCGATCAGGGGCATGAAAACGGGCCATTTGCAATTTACATTATCGCTACTAAACGACCGTTTGTAAACGAATGCAACCGCTCTCTCTGTGGTGCTGCTCATCAAAAACCCCTTGGATTCCATACGCTGAGCGTGATCAGAGAGATCTCGCAGACCACCGCGCGCACGTGCTATATAAGGTGTGTGGGCGCACCCTGACAAAACACTTGGGTAAAATGCAAAAGTGCCGTATTTTGCACATATGAAGCCTCAAGTATCTACACATTATGATAGTTTTGACGATCCTCTAGTGGATTCGGAGGGGCTTGAAGAGACGTCTGAGGACGACCTGTGGTTCCTGCCCGGTCCGATGGAAGTGGAGCCGGATTATCTGCTGCCCGGACCGAGAGCAGAGCTGCGTGAAACCGCAGTCCTCGACGATTGGCGGAAGGCAGAGGCGGTTAATGCCGCGCGTCTCGCCCGTGTGGCTGGTCGGATCGGCGCGTTGGATGACCGGCTGCGCCGTGGCCCGAAAGGCTGGCGGCACAGGCTCGCGCTGATGGAGGCGGCAGACCTCAGCTGGTTTGTGGGTGACCGTATTGGCCCGGATCGGCTGGCGCTCTGGATATCCATGCGCCTGTCCGGCGTGCAGGACAACACTGCAGCGCTCGCGCGTGTCGGATGGGCAGTGCGGCGTCTAACAGGCGGTCCCGGCCCAGAGGTGGACCTGTCCGCCTTCCTCGATCGCCGTGACCCCGAAAACATAGCAGGTGAAGCCGAAACCTTTGCGGATCGCGCGGGCGGTTGGCTTGACCTGATGGCGCAAGCCGTCGACCTGCACCCGATCACACGCGCCTGCATGGGGCTTCACCTCTGGAGCCTTGCGGGCCTCGGGCAACAGGGCGACCGGATGGAAGCGGCGGTTACCGCCGCACGCATTGCCGCCAGCGAAGGCCCGAATTCGAATGGAGGGGCCATCTTTGCGCCTCTGGCTATGCGCGGGGCAGGGGGGCTGCGCGCCAGTGGCCCACCAGCTGAGCGCTTGGAGCGTTGGCTCGAGGGAATGGAAACAGCATGCCTGACCGCGATGCGGCACCTCGACGATATCCAGGCATGGTCAGCGCGGGCGGAAACCATGATGGCCCCGCTCTCTGGCAAGACACCACCAGCATTGCGCGCCGTGCTGGCCGAATGGCCCCTCGTCTCCGCCCCAATGGCCGAGACCCTGACCGGTGCCAGCCGCGCCGCCGTCCAGCGCAACCTCGTCTGGATGGAAGCGCGGGGTTTGATCTGCGAAGTGACCGGGCAGGGCCGGTTCCGGATGTGGCGCACCACGAACTAAGAGATGAGCGTCATCGCTCGGTATCCTGACGGGTGCGTGCCAGTCGGCCAAAGTTCCGGTAGGAGGAGGCAAAGCCCGCCGGAACCTTGGCAATCAAGGTGCTCGAATTTGGAGATACTCCTCGCCAGTGCGCAAGGCCGCTGTGGCCGGCGCTTCCGTGCGGTTGTGCCTTCACCATCTATGATGACTGGTGAAGGCGGCGAGCAAGACGCCCGGTATTTTGGACACTGCGCGGCCCTGTTTGTCGTTGCTGCTTTGCCTGCCCCCGTCACCGTGCAAGTCAAAGTTCACCACACTGCCGTTCGCTGCTCAGGCGAAGCGGGCGATATGGCCTTCCTCCATAGCCAGCTTCGACAGGATCTGACTCTGCAGCAACCGTGGTCTCGGGAACAGGCCGGGTCAGGCTGGGCGGCGCGCCGATCTTTTCGTAGTAGCGGATGGTAAATTGCGGATCACAAGGATCGTGTGTTTTCACGAAAATATGTCCTTGAACCTCTAGCCACTAGAAGTCCTATCTAATCAAAGTGAACAGATACCGTTCTTGCCATAGATTCTGGTGGGAACCGAAAGGGTACGACATGCTGACAAGACGACACTTCATTCAAACAACAACGGCGCTATTCTCCGCGTCTGTTTCCAGCCCCCTGTTGGCCGATACCTGGCCCACCGAGGCACAGAAGGCTGAATGGGACGCGCAAGTCACGCCGCCCGGATTCGATCCGGCCGCGTCAAACCCTTGGGGCCTACACCCGCGCTTTTTGCCCCAACGCGTGATTGCGAAACCCGGGCTCGTGCCAGGAGACATCCATGTCGATGCGGTCGCGCGGTATCTCTATCATATCGAGGAGAGCGGGACCGCAATGCGCTACGGTGTGGCCATTGCCCGGGGCAACCTATACGAGCCTGGGGTCTACACGATCAAACGCAAGGTGAGGTGGCCGCATTGGACACCGACCCAGAACATGATCGAGCGGGATCCGGAAAACGCACGATGGGCCGACGGGATGGAACCCGGCCCCGAAAACGCTTTGGGATCACGAGCCATCTATCTGTACGTCGGAGGCCGCGACACTTATCTTCGAATACACGGCACGCCCTATCCGAGAAGTATCGGCGGTCGAGCCAGTTCGGGTTGCGTGCGGATGGTCATGGCTCACATTAACGAACTTTATCCCAACGTTGAGATCGAATCGACGGCACATTTGTACTCAGCGGAGGACAGTGTCACCGCGCGAAGTTGAGTGTGGTGCGTAGGTCTGAGGCGCGTTGATGCAACGTCTGACGCGTCCTCAAGCTTCGCGTGCCACGCAGATCGGATTACCGTTCGCCGTGCGCAACGGCAGCAGCGTCGTTTCGACCGGCCCGCTGTGTTCGTACCAATAGCAGCCGTCTTCCGGCACGAGGCGCGCGGTTGCAACATCCTGATCCGGAGCAGCCATCGCAACCACGGCTTCGGGAACGTTGCCCGTCTGGTCTGCCGTGTCGTCCGGCCCTGTCGGCTGGATGGCGCATCCTGTCGTGAGCAAAAGCGCCACCGCAACCATCATTTTTTGCTTCAGCATCAAAACCTGCATCGAGTTTCCTTTCTTTTCTGTTTTTCTTCGTATCGGCTTTTTATGCCTCACGCCGTGATTGAGGCTGTCGTCGGACCGTCTAGCAAGAAAACAAACGGAAATACCACCGAACTTTTCTCTTGAAGCTCTAGCTACTGTAGGGGCTATGTCATGACAAAGCACCCGAATCCAGAGGTCCGTTCATGCCGTCCGACACCCACCGCCACGATCACGATCACGCCGAAGACGCCCAGGCAAGCGGCGGCAGTTGCTGTGGTAGCGCCGGAAAGTGCGGCGACATCGCACCGACGACTCCCGCGCCAACCGGCGGGCGCAGTTTTCAGGTGTCTGGCCTCGATTGCGCCGAGGAGGTCGCGATCTTGAATAAGGTAATCGGCCCGCAGATCGGCGGGGCCGAGCATCTCGCGTTCGATGTAATCAACGGGAGGATGACCATTCTCGACAGCGCAAAGAGTGTATCGGACGACGAAGTTGCGGAACTTGTCGCGAGCACCGGCATGACGGCGAAGCCGTGGAATGCCGAGAACGCGTCGGTCGACCAAGCGGCCCATCTTGCACGACAGCGGCTGTTTACGGCTCTCAGCGGCGGCTTCTGGGCGGCGGGTTTTCTCTGGCACATCGTCGAGACCGGTATGGGGGGGGCGCTCGGCCTCTTCGCGGGGCACGGCGAAGCGCCGATGCCGCTGGCCGAGGCAGGGCTTTTTGCAGTTGCTATCCTATTCGGCGTTTGGCTTGTGGCACCGAAGGCATGGTCGTCCGCACGTCGGCTGTCGCCCGACATGAACCTGCTGATGGTTGTCGCAGTCGCCGGAGCCATCGGGCTCGGTGAATTCTTCGAGGCAGCGACAGTGGCTTTTTTCTTTTCGCTGTCCCTCTTTCTCGAAAGCTGGAGCGTTGGGCGCGCGCGGAACGCTGTGTCGGCGCTCCTGGATCTTGCGCCACCTACGGCGCGCGTGATCCACGATGACGGAAGCGAGACCGACATGCCGGCGGTGCAAGTCGCCGTAGGCTCAAGCTTTATTGTACGCGGTGGCGACCGTATCCCGCTCGACGGCGAGGTGACGGGTGGCGCGGGCGCGGTCGACCAGGCGCCGATCACCGGCGAAAGTGCCTTGATACCCAAAGAGGCCGGAGACGAGGTCTATGCGGGCACGATCAACGGCGAAGGTACACTAACTGTGCGCGCCACGAAGGTCGCCTCGGATACCGTCTTGGCCAAGATCATCCGCATGGTCGGCGACGCCCATGCCCGCCGCGCGCCGGTGGAACAGTGGGTGGCAAAGTTCGCCCGCATCTACACGCCTATCGTCATGGCTCTCGCCGTCGCAATTGCGCTACTGCCGCCGCTTATCTTCGGCGGAGCCTGGGATTACTGGTTCTACAATGCCCTCGTGCTGCTGGTGATCGCTTGCCCATGCGCTCTGGTCATCTCGACCCCTGTCTCCATCGTCGCAGCGCTCACCGCTTCGGCGCGGGCGGGCGTCCTCATCAAGGGCGGTGCCTATGTAGAGGCGCCGGGCAGGACCACGGCGCTGGCCATGGACAAGACCGGCACAATCACCATGGGTCAGCCGGAAGTGGCGGCGGTGCACCCGCTGGGCGGGGCTTCAGCACAAGATCTGATGACCCTCGCCGCAGGGCTGGAGGCACGTTCGTCGCACCCTTTGGCGCGTGCCATTCTCGCGCGGGCGGAGGCCGACGGCGTCAAGGTGTCCGCCGCAGAGGATACCCGCACCATTCCCGGCAGGGGACTTGAAGGACGCACCGACGGACGGTCCATCTGGCTGGGGTCGGACCGGTTTGCCGAGGAGAAGGGTTTCGGCGACGCCATTCCGAAGGATCTGCGGGAGCGGATCGAAGGCGCCGGCAGCACCCTTGTCGCTGTCGGCGATGAATCCGGCGTGACGGGCATTCTTGAACTGCGCGATCGCATCCGCCCTGATGCCAAGGGCATCGTGGCGCAACTTCACGCGCAAGGCGTGAAAACCATCGTTATGCTGACCGGTGACAACGAGCGAACAGCGCGCGCCGTTGCCGCCGAGGTCGGTATCGACGAGGTGCGCGCTGAGCTTCTGCCCGAAGACAAGGTGACAGCCATCGAAGAACTGGTCAAAACTCATGACATGGTTGCCATGATCGGCGACGGGGTGAACGATGCACCCGCAATGGCGCGCGCGCATTATGCCATCGCGATGGGTGCGGTTGGTTCTGACGCGGCAATCGAGACGGCGGACATTGCCCTTATGACCGACGACCTCGGCAAGGTGCCTTGGCTGATCGGTCATTCGCGCCGGACAATGTCGATTATCCATCAGAACATCGGTATTTCCTTGGCGACCAAGGGAGTTTTCGTTGTCGCTACCGCGTTCGGAATGGCATCGATGTGGGGCGCTATTGCAGCCGACGTGGGTGTGTCATTGCTGGTGGTGGCGAACGCCCTGCGCCTGCTCAACAGCCAAGAGGCCAAGGCACCGCCGTCCGGTGGCGAGCAGGTTGGGCCACAGATCGCAAAGGCCGCGCTTGCCCACGGACATTGATCACGCGGCATTTGCAAGGTAACATTATTTCCATATCAGACCTCACGAAAGAGGCATCGAGCAGTGAAAACCATCCGATTTCCCCGCCGCGCCGTCCTGTTGGGTGGCTTAGCGGCCTTTTTGTCGGGCTGTGCCGGCAAGTTCCGCAGCTATGACGGACCCGAAGTGACGCGACTTCGGCTCTACAAGGGACAGCGTTTGCTTGTTCTCGACGGATCCGATCGCGTGCTGCAAACCTATCCGATCGGGCTGGGCTTCGCTCCTCAGGGTCACAAGCAATTCGAGGGAGACGGTCGGACCCCGGAGGGCACCTACATAGTCGATAAGCGCAACCCTGAAAGTACGTATCATCTTTCAGTTGGCATCTCTTATCCAAATGAGGCCGACATCGCCTTTGCCGCAGCGCAGGGCCTTTCCCCCGGCGGCGACATCTTCATCCATGGTGGTCCACGCCCCGGCATCGACCCGACGGACATCCGCGACTGGACAGCTGGCTGCATCGCAGTCACAGATCGGCAGATCGAGGACATCTATGCAATGGTGAAGGACGGAACGCCTATCCACATCTTTGCATGACGGTCTTTCTCATGCGGCGGTAGTTAGCCGTCGCATTGGCCGCCAGAGCCCAGCTCCACGAAGCCAAGATGAGCGCCAGCAACATCCAGTCCCCGAAAAGCGCATATGGCGTAGGCGGCTGCGCTGAGGGAAGATCAGCGTCGATGATGCCCCTTTCCCCTGTATCGAGCCGCGCAATGATCTCTCCGTTCGCGTCGATGACCGCAGAGATGCCCGTATTCGCGGCTCGGATGACAGGAAGGCCTTCCTCTACGGCGCGCATACGTGCGGAAGCCAGATGCTGCTCGGGTCCGATGCTGGTTCCAAACCAGGAATCGTTCGTCGCGTTAAAAATCCAGTCGGGTCGGAACATGTCGTCGACCACATGGCCCGGGAAAATGATCTCATAGCAGATCGCCACGGCGACCAGCGGCATACCCGGAAGCGCAAGGGTGCGCGGACCCGGTCCGGGCGTAAAATCGCCCAGCCCCGCCGTCAGCCGCTCGATCGGCAACCAGCCGCGGAATGGCACGTATTCGCCAAAGGGCACGAGATGGTGTTTCGCGTATCCGGTCAGGATCTCATTGGTATCGTCAAAAGCCTGGACGGTGTTGAAATATCGGGTGCCATCCTCGCTCAGTACACGGTCCGGCACTCCGGTTAGCAGCACGCTGCCGTCCGGTAGCGCAGCGGCAATGCGGGCCCGCGCCTGGGCATCCTCATCGAGGAACCCGGGAAAGGCGGTTTCCGGCCAGAGAAGAACGTCGAAATCGCCGGGCTGGGTTGAAAGCTCGAGATAGAGCGCGAAGGTCGCCTCGCGGTTCTCGGGCGCCCATTTCTCCTCTTGGGGAACGTTGCCCTGAACGATGCGCAGGTCGACATCCGGTGGCTGTGGTGCATCCGACTGGAGGCGAAGCGTGCCGACGGCCCACATCGTCACGATGCCGGCCAGCGGCATTAGCGAGATGATCAATCGTTGTCGCCCGACCGCCATGAGAGCCGCGCCGGGGAGTGCCGCTACGAACACGGTGAGAAAGCTTAGCCCATAACTTCCCACCCAGGCGGCGGGCTGGCGAAGGGCGGCGTAATCGACCAGAGCGTAGCCGGCGAGGTTCCACGGAAAACCTGTCAGAACGTGACCGCGCAACCACTCGGCCGCGGTCCAGGAGGTCGCGAACAGGAGGCAGGCCAGGAGACTGCCCATGGCTCCGCGCCGCGCGATTTCGACGAAGAGCACGGCGGCAATGGCCGGGAAAATCGCGAGACCTGCGGACAATCCCGCGACGGCCGGGGTCGCCAGCGCCCCGAAACGCTCGGGTTCGACGTAGAAACTTTCCGCGATCCACGAAATCCCGAAACCGAACTGGCCGAGACCAAACGCCCAGCCGACGAGAAAAGCACGCCCGAAGGAGAGGTCGCGAAGACCGACAAACAACGCAGAATAGGCAACGGGAACAAGAAGGAGAATCGAGAAAGGCGGGAAGGTTAGAACGGTCAGCGGCCCGGCGGCGAAACCAAGCGTCATCCGCGAGAGCAGACGTTTGCGCAGAGCGAAGCAGTTCAGAATTGCCGGCTTCACGACTTGATCGGACGCCGCGCACTGATCCAGGGTGCGGCGAGCAAGAGCCCCACGCCACTGACGACAAACACATCGGCCATGTTGAAGGCAGGCCAATGCGTTGAGTTGATGTAGAAATCCAGGAAGTCCGTTACAGCCCGATACCGCACACGATCAATGACATTGCCCGAGGCTCCACCGATGATCGCTCCGTAAGCGAGCGTTTCAACCGCATTTTCGGCGCGAAACAGCATAACCCCCAGCCAGCCGCAGATGGCAAGAGCGAGAGCTATGAGGCTCCACCATGGTGCGCCGCCAAGTAATCCGAAAGTGACGCCATCATTGCGATAAAAGACAAGGTTAAAACCTGGAAACACGGCGATTCCAGTGCTTAAAGAGGCCGCATTCGCCACAACAATGGCTTTTGTGATCTGATCGATTACGAAAGCGGCAAGCGCCGCAAAAATGCCGATCACCGGAGATAGTTTATGCACTGGCATTGCGTCACCCCAACCAAACATCGAGAAAAAGCATCAAAACGAGCCCGACGGCCAAGCCGAGCGTTGCCTTGTTCTGATGGCCGCTGCGATGGGTTTCGGGGATGATTTCGTGGCTGATGACATAAAGCATGGCGCCTGCGGCAAAGGCCAAGCCCCATGGCAGCAGCGGTTCCGACAGTGTGATGATGCCGGCCCCGAGCAAACCGCCAATCGGCTCGACCATTCCCGTTAGCGCGGCGATGCCCCAGGCGCGCAGCTTCGGATATCCTTCGCCCAACAGGGATACCGCAACGGCCAGCCCTTCAGGCGCATTCTGAAGCCCGATGCCGATGGCGAGTGGCAGACCGCCTTCCATACCTCCGGAACCGAAGCCAACTCCGACCGCGAGGCCTTCCGGGAAGTTGTGGATCGTGATTGCGATGATGAACAGCCAGACCCGCCGTAAGGACGCCGCTTCGGGCCCTTCGCGTCCCGTTCTGAAATGCTCGTGCGGCAGCCTTTCATTCATCAATGCAACGGCCCCCATGCCCAAAAGGATCGAGACGCAAACGATGGCCGCAGGCATCGCGCCGTTCTCGAACATCGGCTCCGCCGCATCCAACGCCGGGATGATCAGAGAAAAGAACGAGGCTGAGAGCATGACGCCGGCAGCGAAGCCGAGCGACAGATCGCGCGTCGCCCGCGACGGGATGCGCCCGAACAGCACGGGAATTGCTCCGACTGCCGTGAGCGATCCGGCGGCAAGGCTTCCGAGAAAGCCGAGCATTATCGGAGACAGGTTTTCCATAAGCGGGCCAGATTATCCTTCGGCGTAGCTTGAAAAGACTTCGGTCGACCCGTCCTCGCGGATGAGGAAGACATCATAAGCTTCACGGTTTTCTTCCGGCCCCATGCCGGGCGAGCCATAGGGCATTCCCGGAACGGCGAGGCCGACGGCGTCCGGGCGTTCCTCAAGAAGGCGGCGGATATCAGCGGCCGGGACATGGCCTTCAATCACGTAGCCCTCTATGAGCGCGGTATGGCAGGAGACCATGCGCTGCGGCACGCCGTTGTCGAGCTTGAAACGAACCAGCGACCCG
This sequence comes from Epibacterium sp., assembly GCA_048263945.1. GTDB lineage: Bacteria > Pseudomonadota > Alphaproteobacteria > Rhodobacterales > Rhodobacteraceae > Epibacterium. Next base: position 52,201 of record JBLXDQ010000013.1, read on the forward strand.
CCAAACATGTTCTCGCCCGTCGGCGCGAATCCGTTTTCCTCGAGATGGTTCATCCAGGACAGGCAGCAGCCGCATCCGTTGGTCTTGCGGACGTCTATCGCTGTTGCCTCTGCGAGGGCCTGGGCCGCCGGGAACAGGGCGAGCGCGATGGTCAGAGCTTGGGTCATGCGTTTCATGGGTCAGAGCCTTTCGGTTGTCGTCTGGGCAATTTCGCTGTCAAGGTTTTCAGTCAGAAGCGCGCGCGCCTCGGTCAGACGCAACAGCGCGGCGGTATCATCCACCTCGTTCTCTGCGGCTTCGGCGAGCCTGTCGTCAGAGAGAGGGTCAGTCGGACGCCCATCTACGAGGACTTCGTAGTGCAGGTTGGGACCTGTCGCTGTGCCGGTTGCGCCAACGCGGCCGATCACATCTCCCGCCGCCACGCGTTGGCCCTGTGTTAGGCCCTCCGACACGGCGCTGAGATGCGCGTAGCGCGTCATGGTCTCGGAGCCATGGGAGATTTCGACCACGCGTCCATAACCGCCTCGCCAGCCGATGAAGCTGACCCGGCCCGGTGCCGTCGTCCGTACCGGCGTCCCGCTTGCCGCGGCAAAATCGACGCCGGTGTGCATCCGGACGTTTCCGTAGACAGGATGTGTGCGGCGCCCGAACACCGAGCTGAGGCGCGCGCCCTCGACTGGCTGTGCAAAGACGCGAAGCACCTCGCCATCGACGTAGATCGTCGCCTGACCGCTGCCGTCGTCCGGCCAAACGATCTCGTAAAGCGAATCGCCGATTTCCAGTGCGGCGAAGGCGAGGTCCGGCTGTCCGATCTTGTCATCGCCGACGCGCGTCTCGCGCCAGAGAAGCCTTAGTGTCTCGCCTCCAGCCATCTCACGGCGGAAATCCACGGTTCCACCCAGCATTTGCGCAAGGTCCACGGCAAATCGGGCGGGGATGCCGGCATTGTCGAGTGCCGCGAAGATCGAGGTGTCGATCACGGCCTCCCCAGCAAGGGTTACGATCTCCGGATCCGGCGCCACGACCTGCGTGGACACCTGCTCGCCAAAAAGCACCTCGATCCGCACCCCGTCCTCGACGGCGAGCGAGACGGTGCGGGGGCTGCCATCCATAGTCGAAACAACAGTGACCGAATTCCCCGGCCGCAACCGTCGCAGATCGTATTCCGCGCCAAGTGCAAGGGCGACTTCCGCCCTGTCGGCTCCCGCAAGACCGGCTTCGGAAAGCAAGGAGTCGAGCGTTTCACCAGAAGAGATGTCGCGAGACCAAGTCAACAGGGGCGGTTCGATGGCCTGCATCGGCCTGTCAACAACAGCGGCCTGCAGCAGGGGCAAGGGGCCGAAGCCGGGTGTATCTTCCACCCACGCCGTAGCTGGCAGCGACAACGGAATATCCAGGCTCCGGGGAGCTTCAGGACGCTGGGGCATCCAGCTACCTGCCTGGGCAAGTTCTGGCGGCACGGGTTCTTTCGACAGAACATCGAAGAATGCGATAGCCGCCCCCGAAACGGTCCCCGCAAGCGCGACACCTGCCGCAAAAGTTCTGAGCCTCATGTCGCTCCCTCCGTTTCTTCTTCCAACGCGCGGCGGATCTTCGGTACCGCGAATTCCCTCGGTTCATGATAGTCAATCATGGTGACGAACCGTCCAGCGGCACCGAACAGGAAGACGCTGGCCGTGTGGTTCATCGTGTAGTCGCCGCCTTCCGTGGGCACCCGCTCGTAGGCAGCGCGGAAGCCGTCCGCGATGCGCGCAATCTGCCCCTCCGGTCCCGTCCAGCCGCGGATCGCTGGGTGGAAATAACTGACATATTCTGCCATCGCCTCGACGGTATCGCGCTCGGGATCGACCGTGATGAAAACCACGTTCAACTGTTTGGCTTCGTCTCCTAAATCGTCGAGCCAACCTGAAATGTCCGAGAGCGTGGTCGGGCAGACATCGGGGCAGTAAGTGAAACCGAAGAACGCCATCGTCGGTCGCCCGATCAGGGTTTCCGGCCCGACCTCGTTGCCTTCATGGTCAGTCAGGCGGAAATCCATCTCGGTCAGAGCCATAGGCCGCTGCTCGATAGGTTCGGGCGCACCGGGTCCGTCGACCCGCCACCAACCGACGAAGAGCGTCAAGGCAATTGCACCGGCACCGGCCGCGCCGTATCCTGCGATCGTCCTTCGTCGCATTAGTCTTCCGGTCCGCGTGCGGCGATGCCAAGGATCGGCACCTCGACTGTCACCTCGCCCCCGTCGACAAAAAGTAGGGTCAGCGGAAAGGTTTCCCCTTCCGTCATGGGTTGTTGTAGCCGCATCAACATCGCGTGGAGGCCGCCCGGCTCAAGCGCGACGCTCTCGCCCGGGGCGATCGCGATCTCACCTGCCGCGCTCATGGAACTCACACCTTCGGCATTGGTCTTCGTCTCGTGGATCTCGGGCATCATCGCGAGGGGTGTTGAAAGACCAATCAGCGTCACCGGCTCGTCGCCAGTGTTGCGGATCGTCATGTAGGCGGCCCCGGGGCGGTTCATCCCTATGGAGGCGCGGGACCAGGCGCTTTCGACGACGACATCCACGGGTCCGGCCAGTGCGGGTACTGAGAGCCCTCCAAAGGTCAAGAGCGCGGCCAGTGTGCCCGTCATAATAATCTTTTTCATCGTTTTGGTCCTGCCTTTTCCATTCAGCTTTGCACGGCAGCAACTTCCGCGGCCACTAATCGACGCAGTTCTGCCTCCCCGAATGGATCGAGCGACTTGCCGTTTACAAAGAAAGTAGGAGTCTGGCGAACTCCCACGGTTTCGACGTCCGCACGATCCTGATTCAGGATCGCAACGACATCCGGTGCCAGCATTTGCGTGCGCGCGGCCTCTGCATCGAGTCCGGCAGTGGCGGCGATCTGGAGGATCAGACCGGGCTCAGGCGCGCCGTGCGACGCCCATCTCGGCTGATCCCGCAGAACGGCTTCGAGCACCGGCTCGTAAACGCCTTGCATGCGTGCTGCCTCGAGCACGCGGATCGCTTCCTCGGATGCCTCGCCATGAAACGCGGTGTAGCGGATAACGACGCGGACGGCATCTCCATGCTGTGCCATGATGTCCTTCACGATCGGATGGAAGGCGCGGCAAGCCTCGCAGGCCGGGTCAAAGAATTCGACAATCGTGACGGGCGCGTCGGCAGGTCCGAGGATGGGCGAGTAAGAGCGGATCATCGCGTCCGCGAGTTCCGGCGCAACGGTTTTTGCTTCGGCCGCGGGGCCGGGGCGAGTCGCGTACCAAGTGGCTCCGCCGAAACCGGCAACGCCGAGGGCGAGAACGGACAGGATTAAGCCGCGTCGATTCATGTTTGTGTTTCCTTCAATGAAAGTGCCGACAGGAACCCGATCAGTGCGAAGGCGACCAGCGCCATCAGCGGGATCGGAATGCCGAAGACCAATTGGTTATCATCGGTGCAAGAGGGGCCGGTGGCCGTGCAGGGCTGGATGCGTTCGGGGATCAGGCCCGCGTAGAGGCCCATGTGCCACAGGGCGACCACGCCACCACCAAGCGCCAGAGCGATGCCATAGCGCCCGACGCTGCCGTCTCGCCACCAAAGGCCGAGGCCGAGAATGATCGCGAGCGGGAACATGAAGGCGCGCTGGAACCAGCACAGCACGCAGGGTGTCTGCCCCATCACTTCGCCGATGAAAAGTACAGCAAGCGAGGCGACGAGGGCAACGATCCATGCCAGCCCGAGGGCGGTTTCTGCGGGTACGCGGTTCATGTCGGTCAGATCCTCTCTTCCAGATCGGCGAGAATCTCTTCAGCGGACGTGCCATAGGGCCATGAGTCTGCAAAGCCTGCCTCGGGGTCGAATAGAAACAGATGTGACGTGTGGCCCATTGTGTAGCCATCCGGAGCTGTAGCCTCTTCGATGCGTTCAAAGAAGATCGGAAACGTTTCGGATGTAGCGGCGATCTGTTCGGGCGTACCTGTCAGCCCGATGATGTTCGCATCGAACAGCGGAACGAATTCGGCGAGTGCCATGGGCGTGTCCCGTTCGGGGTCGATGGTTATGAAAATCGGCTGGACCCTCGCGGCATTGTCGCCCAGACCGTCCATCACCGCCGCGACCTCAGACAGTGTCGTCGGGCAGACATCGGGGCAGTTGCTGAAGCCGAAAAATACCAACATCCAACGCCCCGAAAAGTCTTCTTCCGTGCGAACCACACCTTGGTGGTCCGTCAATTCGAATGCAGCGACAAACGCTGGATCGTTGTCGGTTCGGGCGCGGTCAGCGCGATAGTCCGACCAGAGCAAAAGCCATACGAAGGCAAGCGACGCGACGCCTGCCAAAACCCAAAGAAATTTCTGTGCCGATGTAAGGGACAAACCTGCGCGCCTGATTTTGGTTCTTGATTATTGTCGCGTTTACATCCTCTAGCTACTAGAGGTTCAAGCGCGAAATCACGTTGTGGCTTAAACTCACGCGTCTGTGAATCCGGCACTTGTCTATTGGGGCGGCAAAACCTACAAAGACTGTAACTTTTTCATGGAGGCGAAGATGCTCACGATCGGCACTCTGTCAAAGAAGACCGGCACAAAGGTGCAGACCATTCGGTACTACGAGCAGATCGGGCTCATGCCCGAACCTGGCCGGACTGAAGGCGGACAGAGGCGCTATGACAACGCACAGCTCGACCGACTGTCCTTCATCCGCCATTCGCGACAACTCGGCTTCTCGCTTGATGCGATCCGCGAGCTGCTCGACCTCAGCGACCAGCCCAATCGGCCCTGCGAAGAAGCCGACGCGATTGCGCGTCGCCAGCTAAAGCAGGTGGAGCAGCGCATGGCCCGTCTGAAGGCGCTGCGCACCGAACTGAAACGCATGGTTCACGAATGCAGCGGTGGACGTACTGCCGATTGCAAGGTGCTTGAGGTGTTGCGGGATCATTCCGAATGTTTGACCGAACATGACGAGATCGGCGCCTGAGATGCCTGCCGCGCTTGCATACCCGCTTGCGGCCTTGGCCGAGATCGCCGGGTGTTTCGCGATCTGGAGCTGGTGGCGCCTCGGCGCATCCGCGGCTTGGCTCGTACCCGGTATTGTAGCCTTGGTGGTATTCGGGTGGCTTCTGGCGCAAGTCGAAACGGTTGCTGCGGGCCGCGCCTTTGCCGCCTATGGCGGAGTCTACATTGCGGCTTCGGTACTGTGGATGTGGCTTGCAGAGGGTCACAGACCGGACAGGTGGGATGCGCTTGGCACAGCCGTTTGCTTGCTCGGCGCAGCTATAATACTGGCCGCGCCACGAACCAATTGAACTTTATGGTTTGAACTTGAAACCGTCTCAAATCGCGATCTCATCGCCCCATAAAAAGGGCTATGCTCTGCATTGGTTGGGGCGCCTGCCTGAAAGCTCCCGACGGTCGTACGTGGAACTGACCATCAATAATCAATCCGGAACCCTGATCTGCCAGAGAGGTTGAAAGATCATAGTTCACAAATTGGAATGGGAAGTATGGCGGCAGAAAAACGAGCAGAAAGACGCACACTTTGGATCGTTCTCGGTCTCAATATCAGTCTTGCTGCGGCCTTTTTCGCAACTGGGACCTTCGGGGATTCCAGTGCCCTGATCGCCAACGGGCTCGACAACCTTTCAGACAGCTTGGTCTACGCAATCAGTCTGTTTGCATTGTCGCGGTCTGCGAAATGGAAACGTGGCGCGGCGAATGTCTCGGGCGGCCTGCTGATCGTGTTCGCCATCGGGATCCTTTATGATGCTTGGCGCCGCTATGTCGGTGGGTCGGATCCCCTTGGCACCGTTATGATCGTCATGGCGCTGATCGCGGCGGCCATCAACTCAGTTTGTGTCTGGTTGCTCGCTCGGCTCAAAGATCCGGACGTCAACATCCGCGCGGCCAATACTTTCAGCTGGAACGACTTTGCGGCAAACCTCGGAATCGTAGTCGCAGGTGGCCTCGTTGCCTGGCTGGGAACGAACTGGCCCGACCTAGTCGTCGGTGTGATTATCGCCGGGATCGCGGCCTGGGGCGGTGTCAATATCCTACGCGACGCACACGGTGAACACCACAAAGCAGTTCACACGGACAAGTAGTTGCGAGAGATCGTTTCTAAAAGAAGGGGTTGAAGCTACAGTAACTATAGAGACTAGTCTGTTCCAAGACGATTCGAGGAGCGACTCCGTTGCAGATAACCAACCCCCTACTTGCACCCACCAAACTACTGGATTTTGATGCCGCGCCTCTTGCGCATCTAATAGAGAGCCGCAGCTGGCGCGACTTATCCGAATACGATCGGATCGGAGCTGCCTATGATTTCGTTCGAAATGAAATTGCGTTCGGATACAATCGAGCTGACGACATCCCCGCATCCGAGGTACTTTCCGACGGCTACGGGCAGTGCAATACGAAAGGCACGCTCTTAATGGCGCTGCTGCGTGGTGTTGGCGTTCGTTGCCGGTTGCATGGGTTTACGATCCACAAAGGCTTGCAGCGCGGTGTTGTCCCAGAGTTGGTGTATCCGCTTGCTCCAGAGGAAATTCTCCACTCGTGGGTAGAGATCGAATTTCAAGGGGCCTGGATCAACCTTGAAGGCTTCATCCTGGATGACGCTTTCTTCGAAGTCCTGCAAAGATCGTTCTCGGACACGGACAGTCTCTGCGGTTATGGCGCGGGCACGGATTGCCTTGGCGCGCCTCCCGTCGCCTGGAACGGAGAAGATACCTACATTCAGAAAACCGGCATCGTGCAAGATTTCGGCGTGTACGATACGCCCGACGCCTTCTATTTGTCCCATGAGCAATCCTTTGGAAGGCTGCGTGGTGCCCTTTACCGTCATATAATACGCCACTGGATGAATGCGCGCGTACGTGGTTTCCGCAGCGGCCGCCTGAAGACTGACCGACGCGCGACACACGCGCATGAGGAGCCTGCCAATGCCGCATGATCACGGGCACGCGAATATCGATCCGAATTCTGGGGATCGACGGGTTGCGATCGCGATCTGGGCGAATGGGCTACTTACTGTTGCGCAAATCGTCGGGGGCATATTGTCGGGCAGTCTAGCACTTATCGCCGATGCGCTGCACAACTTTTCCGATATGGCCTCGCTTGTCATTGCCTTCGCCGCGCGCAAGATCGCGCGCCGCCCGGCCGATGAGCGCATGACTTTCGGCTATGGCCGGGTCGAAATCGTCGCTGCCCTGATCAACTACACCACCCTGATCGTGATCGGCTTCTACCTGATCTACGAAGGTGGCATGCGCATGATTGATCCACCCGAAGTCATGGGGTGGACCGTCGTCATTCTCGGTGGAATTGCGCTTGTGGTCGACACGCTGACCGCAATGCTGACCTATTCGATGCAGAAGGGGAGCGTGAACATCCGCGCGCTGTTTCTCCACAACCTTTCGGACGCGTTGGCTTCAGTGGCCGTCATAGTCGGCGGGACGCTCATTATACTTTATGATATGCGTTGGGTGGATCCGGCCATCACCATCGGCATCGCGCTCTACATCCTGTATCTGTCCTTCACCGAAATAGGGGCCCCAATTCGAACCCTGATGCTTGGGAGCCCACCAGATATTGATGGAAATGACGTGGTCAGAGCGATCCAGATTGTCGATGGCGTTGTGGACGTGCATCATGTCCACCTGTGGCAAATGCAGGAGAACGCTGCGGCATTGGACTGCCATATTGTTGTCGAACGCGACCGGATGGGTGAGGCCGACAAAATTAAAGAAAACGTCAAATCGGTGCTGCATGAACGTTTCTCAATCGAGCATTCCACGCTTGAATTCGAAGCGACCGACAATGCGCATCAGGAGGCGCAGGTGTTCGGACACCGCTCATGACGATTGCCCAAGGCATACTAGTGGTCGTAGGCCTGCTGTCCGGTCTGGTTTTGATTGGTGCGCTCCTTTGGTCGATCGTCCGCCCGTCCAAGCGCATCTGGCCTCCAAACAGAGAGCATTCAGTCATACCAATCATTGCATGGGGCCTCACATTGGCCGTGTTTGGGGCGGTGATCGGTTTGGGCATCGTGGATTGGAAATCCGCTTCTATGCCCAACGCGCTCCGTTGGGCAGTCGGGCCGTTCTTGATCGCAATCGGAAATCTGATCGCCTGGTGGGGGGCATTCATCATTGGACTGAAAGCCACCAGTGGGGTGAGAGACGAGCTGATCACTTCGGGTCTCTACCGTTTCTCTCGGAATCCGCAGTATCTTGCCGACATGGCCATCCTAATAGGTTTGGGTCTTCTCTTCGCCTCACCTTGGGTTTGGCCTGTCGTCATCGTTGGAGTTGCCGCGCTGGCCCTTGCCCCGCTCGCAGAAGAGCCATGGCTGTGCGAACAATACGGCACCAAGTATCGCAACTATTGCGCTGAAACACGTAGATATCTCTAGTCTCGCCGCCTCACGAGAACGTCATCAATTTTCGGTTGAAGCTCTAGCAGCTAGAGGTCGTATCCGTTCATCAACAAAAGGGCGAGGCAAAGTATATTACTGATTCAAAGAAAACACGGTGCCAGTTCGTCTCGACAACTATGATCGGACTTCTGGGAACACCTTCCCTTCTCCGTGCTCAGGAGCAGGAGCCCTCGGCGGTACGCAGAAATATTTCTGTCCTTCAGTGCGGATCCCTGGCAAGACCACTTCGATAACCTTCAGCACGGTGCAATTATGTGCGACATTGACTCGCGTGCAGTCCAGTACTGGTCGGAAGACGAAAGTGTTTACAAACTCTACCCTTCAAGTGTCCCCGCCTCGGAAGAGCTGACCCGCCGAGGATATACAGAGGTTATAAGGAAGGTGGAGAGGCCCAGTTGGCGGCCCACTCCATCAATGAAAGAGCGCAACCCCGAATGGCCTGACTATTGGCCGCCGGGTCCTGACAACCCGCTTGGAACCCACGTGCTTTATTTGTCGTGGCTGTATTACCGGGTGCACGGGACCGGGGACACACGCAAGATCGGGCGCCAGTCATCAAACGGTTGTGTCGCGTAGCCTTTAATTGGGCTCTGCCTCAATCTGTGTGGCGGAACGGTAGCATTCTCGCCCGCAACAATTCTGGACCGGCTCGGCCGTACATGGCGCGCTTGAGGGTTTTCAGGCGGTTGATCTGACCTTCCGCCTGGCCGTTGTTACAGGGCATCTCGATCGCCTTTTTGACCACATTGAAGTCCCGGTTCAAGGTGCGGGCGAAGCGCACAATGGGCGTCAGGCCGGTTTCGATGGCGTCGTCGATCCATGCAGGGAGCGGACCCGCTTGGCGGCCACGCATGATACCGTTGAAACGCATGGCGAGGCTGCGCATCGTTGTGAAGGCGGGAGAACCGGCTTTGAGCGTGTCGACTTTCCGCGCCTGATCCGAGGTGAGCTTTCCGCTGGGTTTGATGCACAGCGCGGCCGCAATGACCGGAGAGATCGCATGCCCCGTTTCCGGGCCCCGGACCGGCTCCAGGATCTGGTGCTCCACGGCGGGGCCCTTCGTTTGCTTTTCGGCTCTGCGCCCGCCCGCCCCCAGCCGCTTTTAATGCGACTGACTCCCCTCGTAACCACGCTCTTGGATCATACGGTACAGGGCGCTGCCTGTTCGAATGCCGTCCTTCCAGCTTTGGCTCAGGAATTCTTCAAAGTACCACGGCGAAGTCGGTTTCAAAGCGGCCTGTTTGCGGTCCGGTGGCGTCTCGAACTGCAGCCATTTCGCGATGCTGCGGCGCGGGAACCCTGTTCGTCGCCCGATCTCGCTACAGTTAAGCCCCTGATTTCGGAGCGCATGGATGGTGGTGAAAATCTCTTCCCGAGATGTCCTGTGCGCAAGGCGTGACTTCAGAAGGCTGCCGGCTGCGGTGATATTGTCGGCGTCGGCCAGCAGCGCTCTGCCGGTCTCAGGGCCGTGGAGGTTCATTTGCTCCTCAATGGCCTGCCGCAGGTTTTGCACGATATGGAACCGATCAGCGACCTGCTTCGCCTGCGGTGCCCCTTGCCGTGCAGTCTAGGCGTAGAGACCACACCGATCTCTGCTAATCACTTTCACCTCGGGGTGTCGCTTGAGCCAGTTGGTGCAGGTGACGACATCTCGATCCTCAAGAATGTCGATCACCACGCGACGCTCCAGATCCACAATGATCGTGCCGTAGGTTTGCGACTTCCGCCAGCTCCAGTCGTCAATCCCGATGACCGTCGGCGGCTTGGCGGTGCCCTGAGCACGCTTTTTCAACTGCCTGAGCACCGTGTAATCGCTGACCCCAAGGCCCAAACGGTGCAAGAGCCGTTCGGCAGGCCGTCCGCCGGTTGCATGCCCAAGATGACTGACAATCTCCCCGACACGCGAAGTGCTACGTGCAAACGGATGCGCAATCGAGGTGAGTTGGTCTGCGAAAGTCCGGCGTGGGCAAGCGGGTGCCAAACATCGCCAACGGCAAATCGCGAGATCAACCGTTACCTCCTCTCCATGGGCGGGATAATCCTGCAACCGCCGACGCCGCCAGCCGTGACGTCGGCGTGAATGCAATCCACAGTCTGGGCAGATGCCGCTTGGTGTCAGACTGCCCGATACGATCCACCCGCCGAAATCACTTCGCTCAACGCATTGAACCGAAACTTCGGCCCCGGGCGACCAATGCTTCTTCGAGCTCACAACCATCCCTCCTGAATTTTCCTGTTTCAGGATAGTTGCGCCACACAAAGTGAGGCAGAGCCCAATTAAGGGCTACGCGACGCCAGCGCATCGGCGGGCAGATTGGGGTTGCGCGCCTTGCCGTCAGGCTGGTCAGAGACCGCCTCTGCCCGAGCCTGAGCCATTTCTGCCTCTGTGCGATGACGGATAAAGACAGGTTTTCCGCGCCAGTTGACGGTCAATTGCGTTCCAGGCGCGAGATCGGAAATGTCGACAGTGATCTGTGCCAAGGCGCGGACATCGGCGGAAGGGTTCATCTGGTTCACCAGTGGCCAGAGCGCGGCCCCTGCGGCCACGACCCCCGCCCCGGCCGTTGCGTAATACAGGAAATCCCTGCGCGCGGTATCCTCTGACGCTTCCATCACGGGACATGTGTCCATGTCTCCCGCGCGGGAAGGTCAACACGCGAGATGTAACGTTTTGTCAGTGCACCTCTCTACGGATCAACAAACAAGCCGTGTCGGCGCGTCAATGGTGCGGGGCTGCGCCTTTTGCCATCATGAGGTGGTGCTCCTGGTGATGCGCCCCGATGGTCATCAGGCCAAAGAAACCAAGTCCCTGAATCTGAGCGGCATCGCCATCGACACTGAGCGCCACGCCATCTTCGAGTTCCTCCGTGACAACGTCCCAGCCGGTTTCAGCCGCAAGAAAGGGCGCATGGGCGGGCACCATGGCGCGGATGGCTTCGAGAACACGGGGGGTGCCCCGAATCTCGAACCGGGCCCCTTCCGGCCGCAGGGTGCGGGTGACCACGGCCTCTTGGGTCAGAAGATCCATATCGACCAGATGGCGGCGCAATCCGTCGATATCGACCCGCTCCCAATCTGTCTCGGGATCGGCCTGCAGGATCGCAACGATCTCCGCCAGGGCGGCAAAGGCCGATTGCCCGGTTTCCTGCGGTCCACCCATGTCATGGCCAGTCGCGGAATGGGCGTGCTGAGCGGCCACGGGTGCGGCCATCAGTATGGCAAGGAGGAGGGAAATGAGACGCATGGACGGGTCCTTCAATGGGATGCTGTCATGTTTACGCTAGCAGGGGCGGGCGTATCGCAATATGATTGCAATCATATGTTGCCAGCCCCCTATGATCTTATCCCGAGTTCAGCCCTGCGCCCTTTTTCCGGCGCGGTTGGCGACATCATGTTTCACCAAGGCGGTCCCACCCACGGTCTCTATGTCGTGCAAACCGGGCGCGTGTATCTCGAGCGGGTCGGCCCAGATGGCGAGCGGTTCATCATTCACCGTGCCCAAGCCGGAACAAGCTTTGCCGAAGCTTCCGTGTTTTCAGAGGTCTATCATTGCGATGCTGTTTTCGTTCAGGCAGGGACGCTGATCCGGATCGAAAAGGATGCCGTTTTGGACGCCTTCGCCGACCCTGAGTTTGCGCGCGCTTTTGGTCGCCAGGCGGCTCAGCAGATACAGGCACAAAGACAGATGCTTGAGATCGTGGGTATCCGGCGTGCAGAAGACCGGGTGTTGGCGGGGTTGGTCGCGGGCCTGCTCGACGGCTCCGTGATCGAGTTCGCCGCCCGATTACAGCTGAGCCATGAGGCGACCTACAGGGCCTTGCGAAAGCTTGTGCAGGACGGGCGGGTCAAAAACCCCGCCCGCGGGATTTATCACCTGCGCCCATGACCCGATCAGCTGTGGCTCGCGAAGACCGAGGTCACCCCGTCGGAGCCGACAAGCAAGGTATCAAAAGTGTCACCAGCCCCGGGACCGCCCATGCCGGGCGAACTCATCGGCATGCCGGGAACCGTCAACCCGCGCGCCACCGGTTGTTCTGCCAGCAGCCGCGTGATGTCCGCGGCAGGCACGTGGCCCTCGATAAAATAGTCACTTATGATCGCCGTGTGACATCCAGCAAGTTCCGGAGCGATTTGTAGCCGGTCTTTGAACGCATAAAGCGCATCCTGATCGACATCCTGCGCCTCGACCGTGAAGCCCGCTTGCCGGACATGATCGACCCAGGCGGTACAGCACCCGCAGGTGGGGGTTTTCAGGACTTTAATGACCGGTTCTGTGTTGGCCAGTGCTCGCAGGGGGAGTGTGGCAGCCGCTCCGGCCAGCAAAAATGTGCGTCTTTTCATCATGTGTTCCTTTTTGAAGTATCCGAGACCGTAGAACTGTGTGTTTGAGAGTCCAGAGGCTGTTCCTGCTCTGTCGGCGAGAGGGCGGGTGCATCCAGGGCGTGCCCGCTTGCCGGCCCGCGAAGGGGCTGGATCAACATCTTGTCGACCCAGAGGTCGCGCGTCGTGCGAAACTGCTCGATGCCGATCGTCATTCCCTCGTGGCCCTTCGCGGGCTGGGCAACGTAAGTACCCATGAGGCGGTCCCACCACGGCAGGTTGAAGCCGTAGTTTGAGTTGGTTTCGCGCGGATCGACAGAATGATGCACGCGGTGCATGTCGGGTGTGACGACGATCCATCTGAGCCACCGGTCGACTGGTCTCGGCAGGTTGATGTTGGCATGGTTGAAGAGTGCCGTGGCGTTGAGGATGATCTCGAACAACAAAACCGCGACGGCGGGCGGACCAAGCGCTGCGACCAAGCTTAGCTTGATCGCCATCGAGATAAGGATCTCAATCGGGTGAAAGCGCAATCCCGTTGTGGCGTCGAACTCGAGGTCCGCGTGGTGCATCCGGTGCAGACGCCACAACGTAGGGACGGCATGGAACATGACGTGTTGCAAATAGATGGCCAGATCGAGAAGCAGCATGGACAGGACAACGGCCAACCAATACGGCGCGCCGATAGTGTTGAATAAACCCCAACCCCGCTCCTCGCCCATGACCGCCAGACCAACGGCCAGGATTGGGAAAGACAACCGCAGGATCGCCGTATCGATCACGACAAGAGCCAGATTGTTCGACCAACGGATGACACGCGGAATGTCACGCCGCCGACGCGGGGCGGCGAGTTCCCAAAGCGCCATGGCGGCCAGCACACTCAAAAACGCCGTCAGACGAATCTCCGGCTCTGCGGCAAGTATCGTGTCCATCACAGTCTATGGCCCTTCTGTGTTAGGGCTTGGGTGCGGATGCGCATCTCGCACATCAGTCTTTTCTTGCGCAGCCTTTGCAGCCGCTATCTGGACTATATCAACATCCAGCGCGTGGCGCTCGTCGAGACACTCGGTTTCGAGCTGCAGCGTGACCATGTGAAACCCATGCTGCTCCGTCAGCCGTCGATAGGCCCTGTTCAGCAAGTGCGCGGCCTCGGCGGGTGCCCTATGGCGGATATGGGCGGAAAACGCGTGTTTGCCGCTGGTCAGCGTCCAAGCATGCACGTGGTGAACATCCACAACCCCGTCCTGGTGGTTCAGATCCGCCATCACAGCGTCGAGATCCGTTCCCTCGGGCGTGCCTTCCATGAGAATGTGGACCGCTTCTTTGATTACGCCGACGGAGGCCCAGAGGAGAACCACCCCGAACGCCATGCCGAGGATCGGGTCGATCGCGAGAAAGCCGGTGAACTCGATCACGAGAGCGGTCACGATGATCAGGAGGCTGCCGACAAAGGTCTGGATGATGTGCCAGAGCGCGCCGCGGGCATTCAGATCGTCTTTGCTCGATTGCCACATCAGCCCCAGCGAGATGACCTCTGTGACCAGGCCACCGAAGGCGACCCAAAGCATTGGGCCCGTGGCCAGGTGGATCGGATTTCCGAGCCGAATCGCGCCCATCCAGATCACCAGAAGCGCCATGCCGAGAAGAAAGCTGCCATTCACCAGCGCGCCGATGATCTCGGCGCGGTACCATCCGAAACTGCGCGCCGAATCCGCTGGACGGCGCGCAATCCGCTTCGCGATGATGGCCACGAGAACACCGCCAACCGCCGACAGGGTGTGAAACGCATCCGACAGGACGGCGATCGAGCCGGTCCAGAGCCCGACGGCGAGTTCAATCATGAAATAGACGCCGGTGAGCCAGGCAGAAATCACAAGGGCCTTGCCGGAACTCGGCATGTGTCCAGCGTGAGAATGATTGGCCATATCAGCTCTCCTCCCGTTGCGTACCGGTCTTTCGCGTCGCGGCAAAGAGAACCGACAGGCCCGTAAAGCCACCGAGCGCAAGCGCGGTCCATGTGGCGGTGCGGGCATCTCCGTTCATCGCCTGGCTGCCCATGTGAGCGAGCAAAAAACTTGCGGGAATAATCCCGGCCATCGTGGCCAGCGCGAACCTCCAAAGATGCAGCTTGCTCAGACCTGCGGCGTAACTGATCATATCGAAGGACAGAAACGGCAGCAGGCGACTGCCGAAGACCAGGAAGGTCAGAGTGTTCTGGGACCCGAACAGGCCTGCGTTAATCTTCTGACCGAGATGACGCTCAACGAAGGGACGACCCAGGCCGCGGGCCAGACCAAAGGCGGCAAGCGCACCGAGTTCCGCACCTAGAACGACGAAGAGCGTCCCGTACGTGTGTCCATAAGCCGCTCCGGCGGCGAGTGCGATCGGCGCCGAGGGCAGGGGGCTTGCCACGATAGCGATTGTCATAAGCGCCACGATGACAATTGGTCCGGCAAGACCTGCCGCCTCGATCCAGCGGTCAATTTCCGCGCGATCCGGCAGGCGAATGTCAACGCCAAGGACGTCCGGGAAGGCCAATGCGACGACTCCCATCAGGAACACCGCAATAAGAAGAACGCGCATCATCATGGATCAAAACACGGCATAGAGCAGAACGAAGAACGTCGCAGCCAAAAGGTCAAAGGCCACGCAGAATGGAATATACCAGTTCGGAATCCGGGCGAGACGATAAGAATTGTGGTGTGACATGTCCCAAAGGGCGTGCAGGGCCAAGCCCAAGGGGAGGAAGGCCCAATGCCATATCAGCCCCAGGAAGGCTGCCGAGCCGAACAAAAGGGCCACGGCGAGCTCTGCCCAGAACACGCGCGCTCTGCCGTCCGCGGCGCCAAAGCCGATATAGGCACCGCCAATCAAAGCAAGCGTGATCGAAGCAAGAGCTATCGAGCTCTTTTCATCCAAAAACAAGTGAGCCGGCATTGAGAGCAAGACAATCAACACGCCAACCCATACGGGAAATTTCAAGATATCCCCGTGTCGATGGTGCGATAAGTGATCGCCTGTCTTTTTGAAAATCTGTGCCATGGCTTGGTACCTAGGGATTCCAGCAACTGGAAGGTCAAGGGTTATTCATCCACGCGCGCAACGCGGCGCTCACTCAACCGTTCCACGGGGAGGTCAAAGGACCGATATCAGGACGCATTTGACGCTGACGCCCGGTTCATGTCCGACGCGCGTGGCGATTTTCAGTCATCTTTCGCCTTCTGCCAGACTTGCTGGCAGGCTGAGTAAAGAAACGTCGCTGACCAGGTCAGCAACATGAAGCCCAAAAGCGATTGCAGCATCAGCAACAGTCGAAAGGGCCCGACCACCTCTATGGACGAATAGCCAAGGGTCGAGAACGAGATGCCCGTAACATAGAGAACATCCTGAAACATCGGCGGGCTGTTGCTGAACGATTGCGGCAGAACGCTTGCCACCACCATCGTGTTGAACACGGCGAGCGTCACAAGTTCCAATACGTGCAGCAACAGCAACGCGGAAAACGTCAGGATGATCCGAAAGCCGGAGCCATCCGACCGCTGCGGGGAAAACTTCAGAATGCCCGACAACGCATAATGATGGACAATTCCCATCAGGATCGCCGCGCATATTCCGACAAACATGGCCATCAACTCGGTCATACCCCCAAACCCGTCTTCCTATTCAAACAGGTCAATCTGACCATACATCAGGCTTTTTAGCACAACTGGACCGATTGATTCTTCACAGGTCAGGCCAACGCGGGGGGCAACCCGTTCAGGGCGACATCCACCGGAACGGTCGGCAAGTTCGATGCGATCCAGCCAGGCCCTTCGCCTGATCCCAACATCCCTTCCGAGATATCGGCGTAGCCCGAATAACCAGCTTGTCTTAACGCTCGAAGCAGCGATGCGGAGCGTCCGCCAGTGGCGCAGATCAGTCCAACGGTGCGATCACCGCTCAGTTCCTTCGCCCTGAACAATCGGTCCGGAAAACCGGACGCGTGCATGCTTATCGGCCATACACCAGCACCTACGCCGGTTTCTTGCCACTCTTCGCGCGTTCTGACATCGATGATCCGCGCCGTATCCGATAGAAGCGCGTCAAAGGCATTCTCTGCCGACCAGACAGATCGGCTCTGCGCCAGCAGCGGTGACGCCGTGACGGTCAGCACCGTCATATGAGCACCCAGAATGAAACGGCGCCGGTTCAAATCAAGAGCCATATTCGAAAACCTCATCCTTTGATCGGTTGCGATCCCAAAGGTCACATAACATGCCAGCAACGCTACCCGGGAGCACGACACGGTGCAGGCACAGATTTGTATCCATCTGTAGCAAGGGACTGACCTGATACAAATGGCTACAATTCTGCCCATGAAACACGATGCAACGATGATTTAGGAAAGACACCATGGGACCGCCACCTCATATCCTTATCGTGGATGACCACGCACAGATACGTGAAAGCGTCGCGCGCTTTCTGGAGAAGAACGGAATGCGCACGACCGTCGCCAGGGATGCCGTGGAGATGGATGCCAAGCTGGCCACCGGTCACTTCGACCTGCTCGTGCTCGATGTCATGATGCCGGGCGAGGACGGTTTGTCGGTTTGCCGCAGACTTGCGCCAGAAGGTGATCTTCCGATCATCATGCTAACGGCGCTTGGTGAGGAAACGGATCGGATCGTGGGGCTGGAAATCGGTGCGGACGATTATCTCGCCAAGCCATTCAATCCACGAGAACTGCTCGCCCGCATCAAGTCGGTTCTTCGGAGAAGCAACCGCGACGAACCCGTGGCCGGAACCCTGGCTGGGAGGAAGATTTGTTTTGCGCACTGGATACTGGATACCGACCGGCAGGTGCTGATTGACGAGGCCGCAACCGAAACGCCATTGACGACCTCCGAGTTCAAATTGCTGGCGGTCCTGCTGGAACGCGCGAGGATGGTGCTCAGCCGTGACCAGTTGCTTGACCTGACCGCTGGTCGGACGGCAGGCCCGATGGATCGCACCATCGACAATCAGATCAGCCGCCTCCGTCGCAAAATCGAGCCGGATGTATTGCGACCGAGTGTCATCAAGACTGTGCGGAACGGCGGATACTGCCTGGCTGCCGATGTCGAGGATGCGCCGTGATGCGCCGTGCGATGAGATCTCTGAGCGGCCAGTTGATCCTGCTTGTGGTCGCGGCACTTGTCGTGGCCCAGGCGATCAGCCTGTTCCTGTTCGCTGACGAGCGCAGCCTGGCCATCCGTGCTGCTTTGGGGTTCGAGGCTGCTGGACGCGCAGCGAATGTGGCGCGGTTGATCGAAGAGGCCCCGTTGGACCTGCAGAATTCCATCCTTCGCGCGGCAAATTCACCACTTATCCGGTTTGATCTGTCAGACGCTCCGAGTGTGGAACACACCAGTCATTCGCATGGCGACCTTGTTGAAGGGCGTATCCGTGCGCTAATGGACGATAGCTACAGCCGCGATATTCGCGTTGAACTGCACGAGATCGAGGGCGAATTGAGGCCCTTGCCCAATCTTTCTGACGAAATGACGGAAATGCATCTCGCGATGATGCGCGGAGAGTTGACAGCGGTTGAAATGAACCTGTCGATCGCCATTAAGGGAGCGCGTTGGCTGAATGTCGGAACGCGGTTCGAGCGTCCACCAATCCAATGGCCTTTCTATTCGATGCTGACCTTTGGAATTTCCGCCGGACTGCTTTTGGTGGCGATTTTCTGGTTTGTCATGACGCGCCTGACGCGTCCTTTGCGGCACCTGTCGAAGGCCTCGGACCATCTTGGCCGGGGCGAGGATGTGCCTGAATTGACCGTCGCAGGGCCGACCGAGGTCAGGGATCTGACCGTCGCCTTCAACCGCATGCAACGACGGCTGACCCGGTTTGTCAGTGATCGGACACGGATGCTCGCAGCGCTTGGTCACGATTTACGCTCGCCGTTGACTGCTATGCGTGTCCGCGCGGAGCTGGTTGACGAAGAAGAGACGCGGGACAGCCTCATCGCATCGGTCGAAGAGATGCAGAGTATGGTCGAAGCGACGCTCACCTTTGCACGGGGCCTTACCGGATCAGAAGGCTCCGAAGTGGTCGATCTGCGCAATTTTCTGGACAGCTTGTGCAGCGATATGGCGGCACACTGCACCTTTGCCCCGAGTGATGATGTTGCCGTGCGGCTTCGACCCAACGCGTTCCGAAGGGCACTGAGGAACTTGCTTGAGAACGCCGTTCGCTACGGTGGTGCCGCAAAAGTCAGCTGGGCGACCCACGGTTCGAACCTCGTACTCAACATCGATGACAATGGGCCCGGCATTCCCGTCGACCAGTTGGAAAAGGTCTTCGATCCCTTCTATCGCCTCGAGCAATCGAGGTCTCTGGAAACGGGCGGTTATGGGCTTGGGCTCTCAATCGCGAGGACAATCGTCCAATCCCATGGCGGCGATATCCAGCTGGTCAACCATAACAGCGCGGGTTTGCGCGCTGTTGTCACCATCCCACTGGATGAAAGCGAACTAATCGAAGGAGAAACAGATGAAACTGAAAACGCTCATTCCAACGTTGCTGGCCAGCTTGCCCGCCAGCATGGCGCGAGCTGATGGTCCAGGCTCCTGGACAGGTCACATATGGGGCGGAGGCTATGGCTTTATGGGCGGCTTCATGATGCTCGCCTTCTGGGGCGCCGTGATCGCATTGATCGTGTTTCTGGTACTCAGGCTGCGGGACAATGGCACCCGTCCCCCGGACTCGGACGCGCAGGAAGCGCTCCGGCGCCGCTTTGCGAATGGGGAAATCGACGAAGAAGAGTTCCGTCACCGCAAAGCAACGCTCGACGAATAGACCCCGCCGCGGACGCCAAAGCCGTCCGACGCGACGCCCACCGACACTGGATAGGAAAGAACGCCATGTTCCCGGAAATTGGTCACTTCGCACTGGCCCTCGCGCTGGCCCTCGCACTTGTTCAAAGCGTTCTGCCGATTGCAGGTGCATCGCGTGGAAACGCCGTCTGGATGAAATCCGCCCAGGCGACGGCAATAGGACAAGTGCTGTTTGTGGCCATAGCCTTCGCAGCGCTGATGCAGGCCTTCATCGCCAGCGACTTCACCGTCAGGAACGTCGTCGAGAATTCCCATTCGCTCAAGCCGATGCTCTACAAGGTGGCCGGGACCTGGGGCAGCCATGAGGGTTCGCTGCTGCTCTGGATCCTGATACTCGCGGTGTTCGGCGCGGGCGTCGCCTGGTTCGGATCGAACATCCCCGCCGAGACCAAGGCGCGCACCTTGTCGGTGCAGGCGTGGATCAGCGTCGGCTTCCTGTCCTTCCTGCTGCTGACGTCGAACCCCTTCGAGCGGGTGTTTCCGCCGCCGCTCGACGGCAATGACCTCAACCCGTTGCTTCAGGACATGGGTCTCGCCATGCACCCGCCGCTTTTGTATTTCGGGTATGTCGGCTACTCCATCGTATTTTCCTTTGCCGTTGCGGCTCTTCTGGAAGGGCGCGTCGATCCAGCCTGGGCCAGATGGGTCCGCCCGTGGACATTGGCCGCGTGGGTCAGCCTTACGGCAGGTATCGCTCTTGGATCTTGGTGGGCCTATTATGAACTGGGCTGGGGCGGCTGGTGGTTCTGGGACCCGGTCGAGAACGTGAGCTTCATGCCCTGGCTTCTGGGCACGGCGCTGCTGCATTCCGCCATCGTCACCGAAAAGCGCGACGCGTTCAAAAGCTGGACCATCCTGCTTGCCATCCTGACTTTCTCGCTTTCACTTCTCGGCACGTTCATTGTCCGATCCGGCCTGCTTACCTCCGTGCATGCCTTCGCCGTCGATCCAGAGCGCGGGCTTTACATTCTGGGTCTGCTGGCCGTGTCCATCGGTGGGTCGCTGGCGCTCTACGCCTGGCGGGCGCCCGAAATGGAGCCGGGTGGTCTGTTTCGCCCGATCAGCCGCGAAGCCGGGCTGCTCGTGAACAACCTCATTCTGGCCGCCGCTACGGGAACGGTCCTGTTCGGGACGCTTTATCCGCTGATCCTCGAAGCTGTCACCGGGGACAAGATCTCGGTGGGTCCACCTTTCTTCAACGCGGCCTTCATTCCGATGATGCTGGCGCTGGTCGTGTTCATGGGTCTTGGTCCATTCCTGTCGTGGAAGCGGGCTGATATCGCCGGTTTGCTCGATCGCATTCGGTTCGTGGCCGTGCTGGCGGTCATCGCAGCTTTGGCCGCATGGTATCTTCTGAACGGTGGGCCGATCATGGCCTATCTTGCCATCCTCGGTGCAGCGTGGCTGCTTTTTGCAACCCTACGGGAATGGGCGCTACGCATCCGCCTGTTCGAGGTTCCCCTTGCGGAGAGCGCGAGACGCGCGCGCAACCTCCCACGTGCGTCACACGGCATGACGCTTGCCCATGCCGGGGTCGCCGTTTTGATGATGGGGATGATCGGCTCGACCGGATGGAAAAGTGAGGAGATCGTCTTTGCCGGCCCCGGGACCGAAGTCACGATCGCCGGGTTCGACATCACCTTCGAAGGGGCCGCAAAGGTTCAAGGGCCGAACTACATCGCGGATCGCGGCACCCTTGTGGTGCGTCGGGATGGCGAACTGGTCACGAAGCTGTTCCCGGAACGGCGGTATTACCCGGTCGCGGAAAGTCAGACGACGGAGTCGGCCATCCGGTCCACATTGGCGGGTGATCTCTATACGTCGATTGCAACGCCGGCCTCCGATCAAGTGAACAACGCCGGAGCCTGGACCCTTCGGATCCTCTATGAACCGCTCGTCAACCTGATCTGGATCGGCTCGATCTTGCTGGTGATCGGTGGCTGTTTGTCCTTGTCGGATCGCCGTTTGAGGGTCGGGGCGCCGCGCCGCGCCAAACAGCCAGCCAGCGATGCTGTTCCTGCGGAGTAGGAGAGAAGATGAAACGTCTCACTGCCGGGCTGCCGTTTATTGCGGCGGTCATATTCGGGGGGTTTTTTCTCTGGGGGCTCAATCCCGACCGGGATCCCAATGAGATCCCTTCCGTCCTGATCTCGCAACCGGCCCCGGCGTTCGATCTCGATCCCGTGCCGGGGTTGGAGACACCCGGCCTGGCCCGAAGCGATCTTGTCGGCAACGAACGACCGGTCGTGGTCAATGTCTTTGCGTCCTGGTGCGTGCCCTGCCGCGCGGAACATGCCGTGTTGACACGCTTTGTCGAACGCGGGGGCATGCGGTTGTTCGGCATCAACTACAAAGACAAACCAGAGGATGCCGTGAAGTGGCTCAATGACCTCGGCAATCCCTACGAGCGGATCGGGTCCGACCTGTCGGGCCGCACCGGGATCGAATGGGGCCTGTCAGGCGTGCCGGAAACCTTCATCGTCGATGGCGGTGGTACCGTTTTGTTTCGCTATGTCGGGCCGGTCGTCGGTCCGGACGCCGTCGAACGGTTCACGCAAGCCCTGAAGCAAGCAGGCGCACTGCCAAATGGAGCAGCATTATGAGACAGTTGATTTTCGCGTTTTGCATCGGGCTCTTTCCCTTTGCCGCCAATGCGGTCGAACCGGACGAAATGCTGAGCGACCCGGTATTGGAACAGCGTGCGCGGGAGATTTCCAAGGATCTACGATGCGTCGTCTGTCAAAACCAGGACATCGACAGCTCGAACGCGGGTGTGGCGCGGGACTTGCGTCTGCTCGTACGCGAGCGACTGGTCACCGGAGACGCTGACACCGAGGTGATCGAATACATTCGGGCGCGGTACGGGGATTACGTGCTGCTGAAGCCGCCTCTGGAGCCTGCGACCTACGCGCTTTGGTTTGCGCCGATCGCTTTCGTCCTCATCGGGGTTTTCGTTGGTGGTGGGGTACTGATGAGTCGGCGAAAGCAAGAGGCATTTGAAGATTTGGGCTCGGAGGATGAAAACACCGTGTCCGAAATTCTCAGACGAAACGAAGCGGGGGATGCGTCATGATCTGGGGTATTTTCGGTCTTCTGACGCTGCTCGCAGTCGGAATTGTCCTCTACCCGCTGCTGCTGTCCAAATCGAACACTCTCACCAGAGGAGATGCGGTACCGGCGATCCTTGCCGATCAGATGCGGGAAATTCAACGAGACATGGACCGCGGTTTGATTTCTGAACAGGAAGCTCAAGCAGCCAGACTCGAAATCAAGAAACGGATCCTCGCGACGACCCGCAATTCGGGAGAAAAAACCGGATCATCCCGCAATGGCGGCAGAGTCACTCTCGTTGTCGCGGCGGTCCTCGCGCCGGTTATTGCCGCGGGCTACTATCTGACAATGGGATCGCCTGAGGTGCCTTCAATGGCCTTCGCTGCCCGTGCAGAGGAGCGCGCACAGACTGATGAAGTGATGGCGCTTGCAATACAACTTCGCGAAAGGCTTGTATCCGATCCGACCGGCGGCCCCAGCGAAGGGTGGATGCTGTTGGGCCAGACCTATCAGCGCATGGGCAGAACAGTTGATGCTGTCGAAGCATTTGAAGTTGTCGCCAAACGGGAGGATGCCACCTCCGCGACATTCTCTATGCTGGCGGAGGCTGTCGCGGTTGCCAATGATGGCGTTGTTATTCCACGGGCGAAATTGGCCATTGATCGCGCTTTGGAACTTGACCCATCCAATCCTGCGGCAACCTATTTCGAGTCTCTCTACCATCTTCAAAAAGAAGAGACGCGTAAGGCCTACGATCTGCTCGTTTCCCGGCTGAACCAGGAAAAGACGTTCGTGCCCTGGATGGAAACATACGTTTTGCAGATCAACCGGATTGCAGCGGCCGCCGACCTCCCGGTCGTCGATCTACCCAGCGGGCCGACATCACAACCCGGCCCGAGTGCGGCAGATGTTGCGGCGGCGTCAGAGATGAATGACGCGGACCGCGCGGAGTTCATCCGCTCGATGGTCTCGCGGCTGGCTGGGCGTCTTGAGGATGAACCGGAAGATCTGGATGGTTGGATGCGGCTGGCAAACGCCTATACCGTCCTTCAGGAGCAGGATCGCGCCATTGAGGCCTACCGTAAGGCTGAAGCGCTGTTGGAGCAGCAGCCCGCCAATGATCCTCGGCGTGCGGCGGTCCGCGCTGCGCTCGAGCGGCTCGGCGGCTGACTGCTGGTCGGTGTCCCGCCCGGGCAGATCACTCCTGTCCGGCAACCTTTGCGGAAACATCTCGACCGCTGGCTTGCGCCAAGGCGTCCATCACGTCTTCGGTCGTAAGCAATTCGGACAGCACAATGCCGTTTGGTGCCGACGGTCCATAGACGGCATTGAAAGGGATGCCATATCTGCCGAAACTCTCAAGGTAACGGGAAATGCGCGCGTCCGGGCGTGTCCAATCTGCCTGCATCGGCGTGACGCCTGGCGCGTCCAGCGTACTGCGGACCGGCTCCCGGTCGATGACAAGTGTCTTGTTCGCTTTGCAAGTCAGGCACCAGTCAGCTGTTACATCGACAAAGACGACCTCTCCTGCGGACACGCGTTTCGCTATGTCCGAACGGTCAAATGCGACCCAAGCCAACGCCGATTGCGACCCTGCACGGGCAGGCGCTGATTGCTGCAGGAGAGGACCCGCGGCAAGAGCCAGAACAAGACTGGCCGTGGCAATAGACCATCTGAATTGGGACTGCACATTCGGGAGGGACAAGATCAGAACGGCGAGACCGGAAGACGCCGCGACCGCGATGACGGAGGCCAGCCCGGCGACACCGTCGAGCACCCAGAACAGCCAAACGGCGGTTGCAAGCAGCAAGATCCCCATCAAGCTCTTGACGATCAGCATCCACCGGCCAGGTTTGGGCATGAACGCGACCAGACGCGGGAACGCGGCGATGACGAGATAGGGCAGGGCGAGGCCGAGCCCGAGGCTCGTAAAGACGATGAGAATGTCCACGCCACGCCCGGCCAAAGCAAAGGCCACCGCGGTGCCGAGGAACGGTGCCGAACAAGGCGTCGCCATGACGGCACCGAACATGCCGGTGAAAAAGTCGGCGGAATATCCGCTCCGCCCTCCGGTATCTGCAAGCCTTGTCTGCATGCCTTGTGGAAGGGCGAACTCGAACGCTCCGAACAGATTTGCCGAAAAGACGAGCAGGGCTGCGATCATCACCGCAAGAAATAGCGGACTTTGAAATTGCAGCCCCCACCCGACGCTGAGCCCTGCCGTCTGGAGCGCCCAAAGGATGAGCGCCAGACCCCACATGAACGTCATGATGCCAGCGGCGGCTGCGACGAAACCGAACCGGACACGGGTTGTGTCGTGATCTGTGTGTTTGAGCACAGACGACACCTTGATGGACAGCACCGGCAGCACGCAGGGCATCACGTTCAGGATCAATCCACCCAGCAGCGCGATCACGGCAATCCAGAGCAGTTCCATCATGTCCGGTGTCGTGGCGGCCAGTTCGAAGGGCGGTGCCGTACGTCGCGCCACGCGATCCGCAATCACGGTGAAGGCCCGGTTCTCGCCATCGGTGACGGTAATCGACGGCGCCACCGTCACATCCGTATTCGACGAGAGGATCGGCAAGCGCGCCCAAAGCAAATGATCCTCTTCTCCCAAACGTATATCGGGTTTGCCAAGCGCAACACCGATACCCAGTTCGGGAAACACATCCGGCGACTGGAGTGGTTCATCGACGCGCAGATTGACGATCAACTCCGTGAGGTCTTCGTCGATGAAGGCATTTGCCTCGCTGACGCCACCCGCCTCGGCTCCTTCGGGGACGCGCTCGGAAAACGTGCCAATCAGCCCAGCCGCAGTGCTGTCGATGTCGTTGCCGCGTCCGAGGCGAAGTGACAGGTCAAACTCTTCCGGGACACAGACATTGGAGCACACCAGCAGTTTGACTTGCGCGGAAAGAGTCACAGGTGCGCCGGGATCTTTGAGCGTTATGCGCAGCGGAAAGACGACTTCACCCGCATAACCAAAATTTTCGATGCCGAAGGCGGTGAAGCGTGTCGGGGAAGGCCACATGAATTCGACATCTGCGACGTTTTCGGAACCGCTCCATTCGACCGAAGGCGGTATTCCCACCTCTCCTGGCGACCGCCAATAGGTCTTCCAGTTTTCGTTCAGTTGGAGATGAAGTCCGGCGGAAAGAGTCTGCGTGTTCTTGGAAACACCGTCCTGTGCCGTGATGAGATGCGCCTTCAGCGGAGAGCTTTGATACGCGGCTGATGTCTCCGCCGAGCCACTGCCAGAGGAAAGCGCCAGGATCAGTGCGGGCAAAATCAGAACCCGGCGCAGTGTCGACAGGGTTTTCGCCAAGGATCCGCTTCCTTCCCTTAAAGCCGGCTCGGGTTGAATCTGCACCCGGAACTTTGTCTCAAAGACCGCCGACGGCAAAGCCTTGTCGACCATCAGAACAAACAACACGCGCTACGTCGACAGAGGACGAGGATATCAACCGACACCCGTCGGGGAGGATGATCGATGCCTGCTTGGTGGAAACGATGACCTCCCGCTCGGGACAGTCTTCAAGACTTGCGGCGCATCCGCCAAGCGTTGTAATCGTCAGCAACCATGCGCTTGCTCGCATTTTCCCGCGCAAATTATCGCCTGTTGCGTGCAACCACGGGAATCGCAGAAGGCACGGACACGGGTGTTTCTTCGATACTGCCTTTCTCTTCGTTCGAATGGCACGACTTTCCCATAAATTTGTGCATCACGAGATGCGCACCGACGCAAAGCAGGAGTGGGGCGAAAGCCGCTGCATTGCCCCACATGCCCGCCAATGTGCCGCCGGCAAGAAAAAATCCCGCAATGGGCAGCAGCATGACGACGCAACACGCCATCATTCCGTAATGCATGAGCCTGTCCGTGATCGGCTTTTTTCTGTGGTTTTGGTGGTCCATGACACCCTCATTGTCTCGTTCTTCGCGCCATTTGCGACCCTCCAGCAGGGTAAGGTCAAGGATACAAATGGATACACTTCTCGCGGCCTTGTCAGGTTGCCTGATGCCGGGTCTCCCGTAAAAGAGATGCAACAAACCCGAGGCTAGGAGTGTGTCATGACGACATTGCGAAACAAAAAGATCAATCGACGAAGCCTATTGGGGTATGCGGCTGTCGCTTTGGCTGCACCAAGCGTGGTTCGAGCCGAAACCATTCGCCGCAACATTTCTTCTTTCCGAGTTCATGACTGGCAAGACCACTTCGACGCACTCGGAAAGGGGATCATCATCTCCGATACCGTGACGAAGTCGCTCCAGCATTGGACATCAGATGGCGAGATGCGGATCTACCCAACTTCCGTTCCGCTGACCGACGAACTCACCAAACGCGGTTACACCGAAGTGGTGGAAAAACGCAAAAACCCCAGTTGGGCGCCAACGCCCTCCATGCGGGAACGCAATCCGGAATGGCCGGCTCGTGTCGAGGGGGGTGATCCGGACAACCCCTTGGGCACTCGTGCACTGTACCTGTCGTGGCAGTACTACCGTATTCACGGGACACAGGATACGCGCAAGATCGGCCGTCGGTCGTCAAACGGCTGCATCGGTTTGTTCAACAAACAAATCGAGGAGGTCTATGAGCGCATGCCTGTCGGCACTCAGGTCAAACTCATCTGACACAACGGGCAAGACGGAAGACACAAGCATGGATAAATTGACCGCACTTATCGCAGCCGTAGTTATAGCTGGCGGGGGAGTTGCAACTTGGCAGTTCATTTCTGCGGAAGATACAGCGATGGGTCATTCCATGACGCCTCCTGACACGAGTAAGATAGAAGCAGGCGACCCAATCGTTCAGGTCCAACTGCCGGCAGAATTCTCGGAGCAAGCCACGATTGGGAAAACCATATTCGAGGCTAAGTGTTCCGAGTGCCATGGAGCAAACGCAGCGGGACAAAACGGGATTGCCCCGCCTCTTGTGCACAAGATTTACGAGCCAAGCCACCATTCAGACATGGCCTTTGTTCTGGCCGCTCAAAATGGCGTGCGTGCGCATCACTGGAAATTCGGTAATATGCCAAGGATCGAAGGACTGACACAAGGAGACGTCAAGATGGTTGCCGCCTATGTCCGCGAACTACAGCGGGCCAACGGGATTGACTGATGCGTTGGTCGAAGACAAACCGATGGATTCTGTCGATCGTTTTCGGCCTTTTCCAAGTGGTTCTCGGAGTGCCTGAGGCGCCAGCGTTTCATGGTGAAGCGTCCTTGGCGCAAGAATTTCACGCTCACGAAGATGTAGGGTCATCGACGAACGAGGCCTCTGGCCACTGTCATCCGGGACTCGATTGTTCTGTCACGGCTGTGGTGTTTCTCCAGCCAAACGTGGTTTACGAGCCTCAGTTGCTGACGGCTGTCATGCAAGACGCCGCGACCCAACTAACAGAGTTGCGCTCCACCAGCGATCCTCCACCGCCACGACGGTGGGTCTGATTTCACATCGCTCGAAAAGCAGACCCAAAGAAGAATCCAAGACATGAAGAAGACAACTATCACAGCGGCAGTGTTGATTGCAGGAACCGCGGTTGCGGCATTTGCGCATAGCGGTGCCACGGGCATCGTAAAGGAACGCATGGATGCCATGGCCGCCATGGGAAAGGCAGTCAAAACCGTAGCCCCGATGATGCGGGGTGAAACGGCCTATGACGCAGAAACAGTGGGCGATGCAGCGCGCCTGTTCCAGCAGCACGCCGGCGAGAGCATGACAAAGCTGTTCCCGGAGGGCACGGGGGGCATGCCCTCGGAAGCCAAAGACGAGGTGTGGACCGATTGGGACCGCTTCGCAGCATTGGCAAGTCAGCTGGAGGAATACTCTGAGGGCCTGGAACGCGCAGCCGACAATGGGTTAGGCGGCATGGGTGGCAATACCTCCACGGATGGCGCCTCGATGATGGGCGGCGGATCCATGATGGGAAGCGATACAACCATGATGGGCGGGAGCGCGATGATGGGCAGAGGCGGCATGATGGATGCCGCCGCCATTTCCGAAATGCCCGCCGACGCGGCATTCGCGATGACGACCCAGGTCTGTTCCGCATGCCATGAACGCTTCCGGGCGGAAGAAGACTAACCATGCGCCGGTTTTTGACACTCGTCAGCGGGGTCGCCGTGCTTGGCACGGCCGGCCTCGGCGCTGTTATTGCATGGCCTGTCGGCAGTGCAGTGACTCCGATTGCAACAGAGGGCAATGTCGACCGGGGCGCATATTTGGCGCGCGCCAGTGGGTGCATTGCCTGTCATACCAATTTTGAAGCGGGCGGCGCACCACTTGCCGGAGGGGCGCCGCTCGAAACCCCGTTCGGAACGTTCTATCCGCCCAACCTGACGACCGACCCCAAACATGGCATGGGCGAATGGACGGCAGAACAGTTCGCAAAAGCCGTGCGGCAGGGGATCGGCCCCGATGGAACGCCCTACTATCCATCTTTCCCATATACGTTCTATGCGGATTTTTCTGACCAGGATATCGCTGACCTCTGGGCGGCGTTTCAAACCGTGCCGCCCGTGGACGAACCTGCACCAGAAAACGATGTCAGCTTCCCATTCGATCAACGATGGGGGCTGAAGCTCTGGCGAGCGGCGTTCTTCTACGATCCGGATACCGAACCGGTTGAAGGGCGAAGCGGCGCATGGAACCGCGGACGGGAATTGGTGCGCGGTGCGGCACATTGCGGAGCCTGCCATACGCCGCGCAATCTTGCAGGAGGTCGCGATATCGGTGCTTCCTTTGCAGGCAACGCCCAGCTTCCCGGTGGCAGCAAGGCACCCGCGATACGGCCAAAAGACCTGGCCAAAAACGACTGGACGGTTTCAAACCTCGCTTATGCGCTCCAGACCGGCATCACCCCTTCGGGCGATGCTTTCGGCGGCAGCATGGCGGAAGTGGTTCGCGAGGGAACTCGGTTTCTGACACCTGCCGATCGCGAAGCGATGGCGCTTTTCCTGCTGAACAAGGACACGGTCGAGGCGGAGAACCCCGCTTCGAACTAACATCACGCGGGGACAACAAGCCCTCGCTTTATCGAGGATCGAAATGAAACAAACACGTCGGGATTTCTTGCGCCATGCGACACTGGCGGCCTGCGCGGCGGCCATCCCGCGGTCGGCTTATGCCGCAACCCCGTTCGAGGACGTGGTTGCCAAGGTTGCGCGTCAACAGCTTCTTCCGGACACCTACCCGGGAACAGAGATCTGGGGCTATGACGGCCTCGTTCCGGCTCCGGAAATTCGGGTCGCTCAAGGCGATCGGGTGCGCCGCAGGTTCCGCAACGAGGTTCCTGACCCCAGTTCGGTTCACTGGCACGGAATCCGGATCGACAACGCGATGGATGGCGTTTCAGGGCTGACCCAGGAGCCCGTGGCACCGGGTGAAACCTTTGACTACGACTTCGTCGTACCAGACGCGGGCACCTATTGGTATCACGCGCATAATCGCTCATACGAGCAAGTCGCGCGTGGTTTGCGCGGTGCCTTGATCGTCGAAGAGGCCGATGGGCCGGACATCGACAGCGAGGAAGTCATCGTTCTGGAGGACTGGTTGCTCGACCCTGAGAGCGGGCAGCTGTTCGACAATTTCGAACAGCCTATGATGATGAGCCATAGTGGACGTACCGGCAACTTCATCACGACCAATGGGCGCTATGACCTGACCTTGCCCGCGAAGCGTAACGAACGCATTCGCTTGCGCATCATCAACGCAGCTAGCGCGCGGATTTTCCCGCTGAGGCTATCGGGGGTGAGTGGCTGGACGATGGCCCTGGATGGGATGCCTATCGGCCAACCCCAGCCGGTTGACGGTGAATTGATCCTCGGTCCCGCACAGCGCGTGGACCTGATCGTCGATGTGACCGCAGACGAAGGCGGAACCGCAGAGGTGCTGCGCATCGGCGATGATGATCAACTGACCCCGCTGGTGACTTTTTCCGTCGATGGCACAACCAGTTCAGTACCGAGAGACAAGCCGCTGCCGCTGCCGCCGAATCCCGCGGCACACGCGCCGGACCTTGCCGAAGCGCGTGATTTGCGACTGGTCATGTCCGGTGGAGCAATGGGGCGGATGCAGTCTGCCATGCTCGGAGGGGAACGCCTTGGGTTTCGTCAGCTTGCCCAGGCGGGCAAGTTCTGGGCCCTGAATGATGTCGCCGAAATGACCGACACGCCATTGGCCGATCTATCCCTGAACGAGCCGGTGCGCTTGAAGATCGAGAACCAGACCGTGTTCCCACATGCGATGCACCTGCACGGAATGCATTTCCGTGAGCTGCGCCCCGACGGCGCGTTCGGACCGATGCGCGACACGATCCTGTTGGCTGGCAACGAGTCCCGCGAGATCGCCTTTACGGCGGACAATCCCGGCAAGTGGCTGTTCCATTGCCACATGCTCAGCCACGCCGCGTCCGGCATGACAACCTGGATGCGGGTCACATGAGGTATCTCGTTTGGTCCGTTCCGATCACTGTTGTCGCAGCCGCTTTCACCTATTGGCTCTCGACCAGTGCATCCTCGGATGTCGGCAGCGCGTCCAAGGCGGAGAGCTCCGACATCCAAGAAGGCGCGTTGCTCTACGCAGACAACTGCGCGTCTTGTCATGGCGCAAATCTGGAAGGCCAGCCGGAATGGCGAACGCCCGGCGCGGATGGGCGCCTGCCAGCACCACCGCATGATGAGACGGGTCACACCTGGCATCATCCTGACAGCCTGCTCTTCGATTACACAAAACTGGGGGGTGCGGCGCTTCTGGCGCGTCAGGGTGTCGAATACGACAGCGGAATGCCGGGTTTCGCAGACGTGCTGACCGACCAGCAAATTCACAACATCCTGGCCTTCATCCGGTCCACCTGGCCAGACCGCGTTCGCGAAGTCCAGGCCGCGCGGACAGAAGCCGACGAACAACGGGGAGATAATTAAAATGCGTTTCAGACAAGCCTTCACGACTGTCGCGATAGCTGCCTTGCTTCCGATACCGGTACTCGCCGACGAACTGTCAGAGTCCCGGGTCAAGGAACTTGTGCTCGAGGCAATCCGCGAGAACCCGGAGATTGTCATGGAGGCCGTGGCGATCCTCGAACAGAGGCAGGCGCAAGCGCAGGAGCTCAGTCAGGCCCAAGTTCTGAATGACCAGCGCGATCTGATCGAGAACGATCCGAATGCGCCGGTTCTCGGCAACCCGGAAGGGGACGTCACCGTTGTGGAATTTTTCGACTACAACTGTCCCTATTGTCGGCGGGTCAAACCCGAGGTGCGGGCTTTGATCGAAGAGGATCCAAACATTCGCCTCGTCTATCGTGAATGGCCCATTCTCGGAGACGGATCGGTGTTCGCCGCGAAAGCGGCCTTGGCAGCGCGCAAGCAGGACAAATACGAAGAGTTTCACTGGGCGATGATGGGGCTGGAAGGCCGCGCGGAAGAGGCCTCCGTGCTGCGCGTTGCCGAGGAGATCGGCCTGGATATCGCGCAGTTGCGCAAGGACATGGAGGCCCCCGAGGTCGAAGAGCACATTGCGACATCCATGCAACTGACCCAAGCTCTGGGCTTCAACGGCACGCCGTCTTTCGTGATCGGTGACGCGCTGGTGCCTGGCTTTGTCGAAAAGGCGCAGCTTGCCGACTTGGTCGAAGAAGCCCGCAAAGACGAAGACTGAAAGTTCTTGCCCGGACCGCCCCTGGGTGGTCCGGGCACTGCATCAAGCGGCCGCAGGTTCCACGTCATAGCCCGCATCCCGAATGATCGCTTGGACCTGATCGGCTGGTAACACGCTGTCGACACGCACTTGTCGGGCAGAAAGGTCACATTCTACGCCTGCATTCGGATCTGCGGTTTTCACTGCGCTTTCGATTGCTGCGGTGCAATGCCCACAGCTCATGTCCGGAACGCTGAACTTCATCGGAACCACTCCTTGATCTGATTTCTGCCGGTGACATGGGGCTTCCCCGCGCTGGAAGGTCAAGAGAAGAAATTTATTTGGCGCCCTCCCATTGACCCTCCAGTTACTGGAAGCCCTACATTCCACCTCGAATGGAAAAACAGGTGAAACATATGCCCGAACCCAAACAGATCAGCCTGCCGATCGAAGGCATGTCATGCGCGTCCTGTGTCGGCAGGGTCGATCGCGCATTGAATGCAATCGACGGCGTAGAGGATGTGTCGGTGAATCTTGCATCCGAAACCGCGCGTATGAGCGTGGACGCGCTCAAGCGCGTTCCGGAAGTCATCGAAACTCTCCGCGAGCTGGGCTACCCTGCGCGGACGGTCAGGGCCGAACTCACGATTGCGGCCATGTCCTGTGCCTCTTGTGTCGGGCGGGTCGACAAGGCGCTTGCCGCGGTGCCCGGGGTGGTCGAGGTGAACGTCAACCTCGCCTCCGAGACGGCGACGGTGGTTTACGTCGAAGGTCTTGTCACGACATCCGATCTGATCGATGCAAGCGGCGCGGCAGGGTATCCGGCCACCGTGGCAACGGCCCAAGCCGGTGACGACAGGGTTGCGCGCAAGGAGGAAGAGGCTCTGGCGCTTGCCAAACGGGTCACCTTTGCAGCCATCCTCGCCTTGCCGGTCTTTTTGATCGAGATGGGTGGCCACGTCATTCCGGCCGTTCATATGCTTATCGAGACCACGATTGGTCAGCAGACGAGTTGGCTTCTTCAATTCGTTCTCACGACAATCGTTCTCTTCGGCCCGGGCCGGACGTTTTACACCAAGGGTTTCCCGGCCCTATTCCGGGGCGCGCCCGACATGAACAGCCTCGTCGCGGTCGGCACCGGGGCGGCTTACTTCTATTCCGTAGTTGCGACATTCGTACCATCGGCCTTGCCTGACACGCTGCGCTCTGTCTACTTCGAGGCGGCAGCGGTCATCGTCGTCCTCATCTTGCTGGGGCGTTTTCTTGAAGCGCGCGCTAAGGGGAGAACGGGCGCGGCCATCCAGAAGCTGCTGGGGCTTCAGGCGCGGACCGCACGCGTGATGCGGGACGGTGAAAGCATAGAGATCGAGATCGATGCGCTAGTTCAGGGTGACATCGTCATCGTGCGCCCTGGTGAACGCATCGCGGTTGATGGCGAGGTCATCGAGGGGACCAGCCGCGTCGACGAAAGCATGCTGACAGGCGAGCCGATTCCCGCTGAAAAAAGTGCCGGAGATCCGGTGACCGGCGGGACGGTCAATGGTGCCGGAAGTCTGCAATTCCGCGCCACCCGGGTCGGCGCCGACACAACCCTGGCGCAAATTATTCGCATGGTCGAAGAGGCCCAGGGCGCCAAGCTGCCGATCCAGGGATTGGTCGACCGGATCACGCTTTGGTTCGTACCTGCCGTCATGGCGATCGCGGCGGCGACCGTGCTGGTCTGGCTGGTTTTCGGGCCTGATCCGGCCCTGACAATGGCGCTGATCGCCGGTGTGTCGGTGCTGATCATCGCGTGCCCCTGCGCGATGGGGCTTGCGACGCCGACCTCGATCATGGTCGGGACGGGACGTGCTGCGGAAATGGGTGTCCTGTTCCGCAAGGGCGACGCCTTGCAGCAACTTGATTCCGTTGATGTGGTCGCCCTCGACAAAACAGGCACGGTGACCGAGGGGCGACCCGCACTGACTGACCTGGTGCTGGCCGAAGGGTTCGATCGTTCAACAACGCTCTCGAAGATCACCGCCGTGGAGTCGCTCTCCGAGCATCCTGTCGCGGACGCCATCGTCCGTGCCGCGCGGGCCGAGGGCGCACCTCTTGCGGGGGCCGAAGGCTTTCAATCGGTCACAGGTTACGGCGTGCGCGCCGTGGTCGAAGACGTGGAGGTGTTGGTTGGGGCCGACCGCTACATGGCGCGCGAAGGCATTGACGTCTCGGCATTGACTCCAGAGGAAACGAAGATCGCAAGCAAGGGTCGCACGGCGCTTTACGCTGCCATAGATGGACGTGTCGCCGCCGTGATCGGCGTCGCCGATCCGGTCAAACCGGCAAGCCGCGCAGCCATCGCAGCGCTGCACGAGAAGGGTCTTGCGGTTGCGATGATCACAGGGGACAAACGCGAAACCGCCGAAGCCATCGCCCGCGAAACCGGCATCGACCATGTCGTTGCCGGCGTTCTGCCAGACGGCAAGGTCGCGGCGCTTGACGGTTTGCGCGAAGGGAACAAGCGCATCGCCTTTGTCGGCGACGGGATCAATGACGCCCCGGCGCTGGCGCATGCCGATGTGGGTATCGCCATTGGCACCGGCACTGATGTGGCCATCGAGTCCGCGGATGTCGTCCTGATGTCCGGCGATTTGCGCGGCGTGGTGAATGCCTTCGAAGTGTCGCGGCGAACCATGCGAAACATCCGGCAGAACCTGTTCTGGGCCTTTGCCTACAATGTCGCGCTGATTCCGGTCGCCGCCGGGGTGCTTTATCCGGCCTTTGGGCTGCTCCTGTCACCAATTCTCGCGGCGGGCGCGATGGCGTTGTCCTCGGTGTTCGTTCTAACCAATGCCCTGCGCCTGCGAGGTATCGCGCCGGCGATGGACGAGCAGCGCGCAATCCCGGCAGAGCTGGCAGCTGTCACTCCTGCTCCAGCAGAATAACGGAGGTTCGACATGAACATCGGAGACGTTTCCCGACAATCGGGTGTGCCCCCAAAAACAATCCGCTACTACGAGGAAATCGGGCTGATCCGCCCGAACCGAAGTGAGAACGGCTATCGCGCATTCACCGAGAACCACGTTCACAAGCTGGCGTTTCTCGGTCGAGCACGGGCCTTGGGGTTCACCATCGAAGATTGCAGGACGCTTCTGGCTCTCTACGAGGATGAAAACCGCGAAAGCGTTCAGGTGAAAACGGTTGCGGAAGACCATCTTCGCCAGATCGAGGAGAAGATAGAGAAACTGCAATCCATGAGAACGACGCTTACCGAGCTTGTGGAGAAATGTGCCGGGGATCATCGTCCGGATTGCCCGATCCTCGCAGATCTCTCACCTGTACGAATGTCCGAATAATCGATGCCGGTTCGGCACGTTTCAGAACCAAATTGCGCGGACCGGCATCCAGATACCCATGAAGATCATCATCAGGTTTTCCGTCAGCGAAATGAACCCCAGCGGGACGGAACTGTCACCGCCGACGCAGGCGCATTTCAACTCCCGCTTGTCAATGTAGACAGCCTTGAATACGCTGACAGCGCCGACCGTGCCGATAAACAGGGCGACAGGCGCCGAGAGCCACAGCAGCGCGCCGGCAGTCATCAGGACACCTGCCAACGCTTCGCCGAACGGATAAAGCTTGCCGTATCGTACCCATTTGCGCGCCAGCAGATCGTAGTTGAGGAACATCGTCGAAAACCCTTCGACATCCTGCAATTTCTGGATCGCGAGAATGGTCATGGACAGCGAAATGAACCATTCGAACCCGCGCAAGGTAAAGACCGACCCGTACTGGTGCCAAGACAGGCCCAGTGCCAATAGCGCGGCGACGGAAAAGATCGCGATGACCGGCTGGTAGGTCGTGTCGCTTTGCTCTTCCTCGGGTGGGTCGATGTCAAAGAACACCCTGAGATCATCGTAGCCGCCGATCCGTTCTCCGCCGATGAAGGTCTGCGGCGTCGTCTCGACCCCGTGCTTCTCCATGAAAGCATCGGTGTCTTCACGGGTCTCAAGCGGATGGTCTTCCACCTCGAAGCCTTGCCGCTCCAGCAGGTCTTTCGATTTCAGACCGTAGGGGCAGACATGGCCCGGCATGACCATGCGATAAAGCTGCGCGGATTTACTGTCTGTGTCCCGGGGCATATGCTTTCCTCCTTATCCGGCGCAGGTGAATTGACCACGGAACCCGGCTTCGTAGTCGGTTCCGCGCTGACGATCAGATCGGTCAGGTCACCGTCTGTCTCTACGATCTCGGCCGATAGCGGGCCTTGAGAAAACGCATTTTCGCCCTGCGCATCCAGGCGCACCAGGTCACCGCTGATCTTCATCGCGGCCCCAGTCCCTTCGCCGGTCTCACCGGTCACCAGCACGGCTGGACTGTCCGAGGTGTAGGCAAATCGGCAGTCTCCACCATTCGGGAACACCGCTGCGATTTCGTCTTCCGTCAGAAACTCGGGATCGATTTTTGACACGACCTCCGTTTGAAGCGCCTGTTGCGCATCCACGACCTGTACCGGCGTTCCGGTCGGCGTGGCCGATGCCTCACCGTTTGCGCCAATGTCAGCAATGAGGTAGCGCATTTCGGCGATTTCCTTGTCCTGCGCATAGATAATGTCGTCTGCGAGCCCCCGGACGCGCGGGTCGGTGATCTCGGCACGAGTCGACGTCATGATGGCGATCGAGTGGTGCGGGATCATGGCGCGCATGTAGGACCTGTCCTGCACCGTAAATTGCCCGCGTACCAGCCAGAGGCTTGCCGCAAAGACAAGTATGGCGCCCCCGAAGATCGCGATGTTGGCTTTGGTGTTCTGATACATGGACAACATGTACGCCAACATGATCACGGCCATGGTCGCCCCCATCAGGATGGCCATGTAAAGGCGTGTCTCCGAAAAGAAGATATGGCCCCAAAGATAGGTGTTCAGGTACATCAGAACGAACATGACCACGGTCGATGTTCCGATCATCATAAAGAACCGTGAGTAGTGCATTTCCAGTCACCTCCTTGCAGTTCTCTGTAAAACAACAACATTCCAGCGCTGGAGAGTTCCAAAAGCGCGAATTTTCGTAGTTTCAAGGCAACAAAGGCGCGTCGTTTGCCCCGGTTCACGGCTTCTTTTCTTTGCCCCTGACGCGCACTGAATTTTCATGGGTCCGAGGAGATCGCGCCATGCAGAATTTCACGAGACGAGAATTGATTTGTGCCGGAGCGATGGGTTGCTTTCTGCCCACAATTGCCTGGGCCCACAAAGTCAAATTGCCCGAACGGTTCGAACCGCAATTGGTAAACACCCGTCGTGGTGACTGGGTTAAAGACGATGTCCACGTCGTTCCCGACGATTTTTTCCTTTATTTCATGCTC
Organism: Epibacterium sp.; assembly: GCA_048263945.1. GTDB lineage: Bacteria > Pseudomonadota > Alphaproteobacteria > Rhodobacterales > Rhodobacteraceae > Epibacterium. Next base: position 89,822 of record JBLXDQ010000013.1, read on the forward strand.
GAGGACGGGATGGCGATCCGCTACGGGGTCGGGGTAGGGCGCAAAGGTTTGTACGAACCCGGAGAGTTCACGGTAGCGCGCAAGGCCAAATGGCCATGGTGGCGGCCAACGAACGCCATGATCCGGCGCGAGCCACGCAAATACGCGAAGTACAAGGATGGGCTGAAAGGCGGGCCAAACAACCCGCTCGGGGCCCGCGCGCTGTATCTCTATGATGATGAGGGACGCGATACCTATCTTCGTATTCATGGAACCAACGCTCCGGAAACCATTGGATCGGCCGTGTCGAATGGATGCGCGCGGTTGACGAATGAACACGTAAAAGATTTGTATGATCGCGTAGAAATTGGCGCCCGCGTCTTCCTGTATCCCAAAGTGACAACGGCGTGAGGAGCGTTCTGTCGCCTTGAAGTTCCTCTTCCGGAAATGGCACAAGTGCGGCAGTTGGCGAAAGCCAGTCCATCATTCATGAGGTGACGGAATTGTCTTTGAGCCGGAGGTCTTTCCTTGGCGGGATGACCGTTGCGCTGGCTGGTACCCGCTTGCCAGCAGCGACACGCGAGTTGATCCTCGCGCCCCAATCGATCAAGGCGCGCCTTGCTGGGTACGACGTGTCGATGTTGGGCTTCAACGGTGGTCTGCCGGGCCCAGAAGTCAGAATGCGACAAGGACAAACCGCCCGCATTACCCTCGATAACCGATTGGAGGAGGGCGCTCTTGTTCACTGGCATGGGTTGCGGGTTCCAAATCGGATGGATGGTGTCAACGTTCTCACTCAGGATGTGGTCATTCCGGGCGACACGTATCGTTATCAATTCGGCGTCCCGGATGCCGGCACGTATTGGTATCACTCGCATTACCTGTCTTACGATCAGGTCAGCCGCGGCCTTTTCGGCGCCTTCATCGTCGAGGAGCAAAATGCGCCGGCTGTCGACCATGACATTGTTGTTCAGTTCTTCGATGTCTTGTTGGATCAGTCCGGACAGTACGACGAAGGGTTCAACCCGGCTCATTTCGCGACCGAGGGCCGTATCGGCAATACGGTCACGGCGCTTGTTTCCAATGGAACCAGCAAGAATGTGAGACAAGGCGACCGCCTGCGTTTGCGCCTGATAAATCCCTCTATCGACAGGGTTTACCGTGTCGGGCTGGACGGTCTGGCAGGCAAGATCGTTGCACTGGATGGTATGCCCCTGGCGCAGCCACAGACACTCGAACCCATCCTCCTAGCTCCGGGGCAAAGATGCGATGTGATTGGTGATGCGACCGGGCCTATTAGATTCGACGACAGCTTTGGAGAGTGGACGTTGAGCCTTGGCGAAATCGCTGTTTCCGGCTCTCGTGACCCTGCGAAAGTGCCCATCACCGCGTTGCCCGCCAACCGAATGCCCGCCCCGCAAGACCCCGGCCAAACCGCGGAGCTGGTGCTCCAGGGAGGTGCGGGAAGCGCGTCCCATAACGGCACTGGAACATGGGCGCTCAATGACGTATCTGGACTGCCTCGAACCCCTTTCCTATCCGTCGCGCGGGGGACGACCGTGCGCATTTCAATCCGCAACGAAACCGGGTTTCCACACGTCATGCATCTGCATGGCCACCATTTCTGGGAACTCGATGCGGCGGGGGAAGCCGGTCCATACCGGGACTCGACCTTCCTGGATATCGGCGAGACGCGGGATATTCTCGTCGTCCTGGACAATCCGGGATCCTGGATGCTGCATTGCCACATGTTGAGCCACCAAGCCGACGGTATGGCAACGTGGATCAGAGTCGGCTGAGGGTCGAGACGGATACATACCGTTACAAATCTCTGAATGATAACAGGCCTTTTGCCGTCTACGTAACCTGACAAGCGAGAAACAGGTCCATCGATTGCCAACGGGAGCGTTCATTGACCCTGACACCAAAATCTCTCGGCATGACTGCGGCGGCAGGATCAGCCGCCTTGCTGTTAGGGGCCTTCGTTTTCCAGGCTCTTGGGTACGCGCCGTGCGCAATGTGCATCTGGCAACGCTACCCACACGCAATCGCCATTGGAATGGGCGCTCTGTTGCTCTTTGCTCTGCCGATTTTGCCAATCCTGATAATCGGTGCCCTGTCGGCACTCAGCACATCCGCGTTGGGAATGTTTCATACCGGTGTCGAGCGCGGCTGGTGGGAGGGACCGACTTCTTGCACGGGATCCGGCCTCGATGTTTCCCAAATGTCGGTATCGGAATTGCTGCCCTCTGCGAGTTCAAATGCGTCCACTCTTGTTCTGTGCAATGAGGTTGTCTGGGAATTTCTGACGTTGTCCATGGCGAGTTGGAACGCGATCCTAAGCGGTGTCCTTGCTTGCCTCTGGTTGGTCGCGATCGCAAGACATCAAAAGGGTCGATGGCATGGGGTCGCGGACGTTTCTTGAATCGTCTCGCATTCATCGAAAACAAACAAAGGGCTTCGCTTCATGGTTACAAGACGACACTTCCTTGCACTTTCCGGCTCGCTGTTTTCAGCTTCTCTGAGTTCGCCAGCATTCGCTAAGACCTGGCCGACAACAGCCGAAAAAGCAGCTTGGGATGCGCAGGTCACGCCCGCCAACTATGACCCGGCAACAACCAACCCATGGGGGCTGCATCCCAGGCTGCTGCCGCAACGCGTTTTGGCGAATGACGGTTTGCGCCCGGGTGACATTCACGTCGATGCGATCGCGCGCTATCTGTACCATATCGAGGAAGATGGCACCGCGATGCGCTACGGGGTCGCGATTGCCAAGGGCGATCTCTATGAACCCGGCACCTATACGATCCGCCGAAAGGTCGAATGGCCGCACTGGACGCCAACACAGTCAATGATCGAACGCGATCCGGAGGCTTACGAGCGGTTTGCCGACGGTATGGAGCCCGGCCCCAACAATGCCTTGGGCAGCAGGGCTTTGTATCTATTCGTCGGAGATCGGGATACGTACCTTCGAATTCACGGAACGCCGAGCCCTCGCAGCATTGGCGGCCGGGCCAGTTCGGGATGCGTGCGCATGGTGATGGCCCATATCAATGATCTCTATCCGAATGTCGCTGTCGGATCGACGGCGTTCCTTTACTCGGCCGAAGACAGCGTTACCGCTCGAAGCTGACCTATTCGTAGGACAGAGAATCTTTGGCTCACACGCCGAGTACCGCGTCGTGCAGGGACAACTTGCAACGAATTGTTGGACGAACACTCAAGGCCGCGTCGCAAGTGAATTTTCGAACTGTGCGATCGCTACGGATTTGTCGTCCTCATCGTTCTCGAACAGCTTTGTGGTTCGCACGCCCGGCAACTTGCCAAAATCCGCCATCAGGCGCTTTGGAAAAAATGTGCGTCCAATGGATTCAAATCCTGGTAATTGCCTTAGGATCGCAGAAGTACTGACGCTACAAAAGCCTGAAGCAGCCGGACCGTTTGCCAATGCAAGTTGCAAGGCGCGCTCCGCGACTTCGGGGGACACATCGATCTCTTGTATGACGACATGGTAGGTCTCCCGTGCATGAGCCCGTGCGTAAAAATCGGCCACTTGTGGAGTAATGCCATAAAGCACATCTCCCCGTTCCGGTACCGCGCTCAGCCGGACCGTTCCTGCCGGATCGAAGATAACGCGCTGCGACCCATTGATCATGACGCTGGTATGCGCACCCGCCCCGGACCTGTTATTGATCATAGTGTACAGCGTCAACGCGGCCGGTCCGTCGTGACTGTAGGATGCACTACTGATGACTTCGGCTGAAGCATCAGGGCGCATGTCGTTTCCTGCACCGCACCCCGCCAAAATCACCAAGGCAAGCACCAAGAAAATGCGGTTCAAAAAGAGCAACTTGCAGCCTCCTGCCATGGGTTGAATGACTGAATTTTCGGGAACATCAGGGCCTCTGCCACTCTCGACACCAACTCTTCCGAATTTCACTTCCACCGAAACATGGTTTCGGTGTCAGTTGGTACACGACTCCTCGACAGGTTTTTCTCTGGATATCGCATGTCTTAGATGAAGAGGAGCGTTCGCCCCGAATTGATTTGTCGCAGTTTGTAACAGACCCCGCCTTTGTGACCTCGCGATACAAAACACCGGCTCGCGTGTTATTCCGCATCTGCAGGTGCATCCCATATAGTGGGTATCGCAACACTGACACGAGGTGATCGAAATGAAACGCAACACTTTACTCGCTGCAATGACCCTGGCTGCAACCGCCTTTGGTGGCGCGGCCTTCGCGGATGCCAACCATGGGCACGGTGGGCAGCTTGGTGCCCAAGGTGGGGCAGGCATGATGCAGAACGGTGGTCCGGGCATGATGGCGAACATGGGCGGAATGATGGACATGATGAAGCGCATGCACGGGAACATGATGGGCGGCGGCATGATGGGCGCAGGCATGGGCAGTGGTATGATGGGCCCAGGCATGGGTGCCGGCATGATGCAAATGTTCGACACTGATGGAGACGGCACAACCACGCCGGAAGAAATGCGCACGCGGCTTCAGGCCAAGCTTTCCGAGTTTGACAGCGATGGGGATGGAAACCTCTCGATTACCGAGTTTGAAGCTCTCCACAGCGCAATGATCCGCGAAATGATGGTGGATCGTTTCCAACACCTCGATGCCGATGGCGACGGCGCGGTGACGCCGGAAGAGATGGCCGCTCCTGCCGATAGGATGGAGCGGATGCAGATGATGCGGTCGAATATGGCAGATGCGCCTGCGCGGCCCGGCAACGGTCAGGGCATGGGCAACGGCTCCATGATGCAGGACAACTGAGCCAATGGGTGCCGGTTTATTTTCCGGCACCCGTCCTCACAACGCCAAAACCATTCGCGGTCGGGACATTGAACCGAACCGCGACCTGAACCGTTTAGCCTCGGTATGCCAACAAATAGAGACACTGAAAGGAAAATTCCCATGGCCTATACCTATGATCGCGTCCTGAAAGACACCAAAATCGATGACGCAGAGATGCGTGTTCGGGATGCTTTGGCAGACAAGGGCTTCGGCGTTTTGACTGAGATTGACGTCAAAGCGACGATGAAAAAGAAACTTGATGCGGACATGCCGCCTTACCGCATCTTGGGGGCCTGTAATCCGGGCATGGCGCACAAAGCCATCGAGATCGAGCCTCGCATCGGTGCGATGCTTCCCTGCAATGTTATCCTGCGGCAAGTGGACGGCGACACCGAGGTCAGCGCGGTCGATCCTGTCGCTTCGATGCAGGCGGTGCAGAACCAAGACCTGGACGCGGTCGCCGGCGAAGTCCGCGATCTCCTGCGGGACGCCCTCGACACCGCGTGATGGCGGGATGGGCGTTGGATGCCCTGTCGCAGAGCCAGCGCCATTGGCGGTGCTCGATTAATGCCATCTAATCCCCACGTAAATTCCTGATGAGGAACTGACCCAGTGCTGCCAGCGGGATTGCCATTTCCGGATATTGGAACCGACCTCTTCTCCTTCGACATCGGGGGGGTCACATTCGCACTCCGCTGGTACGCGCTAGCCTATATCTTCGGTATCCTGATTGGCTGGCGCATTTGTTTGAGTGCCATAAGCCGTCCCGCGCTCTGGACATCAGTTGGACCGCCGCTTGACCGGACGCAGATCGAAGATCTTCTGACGTGGATCATCATCGGCGTGATTGCTGGTGGTCGCCTGGGCTTTGTACTGTTCTACCAGCCCGCATATTATCTCGCCAATCCCTTGGAGATTCTGATGGTCTGGCAAGGCGGCATGTCTTTCCACGGGGGCTTCGCGGGCGTTGTCATCGCGGCCTTGTTGTTCTGCCTTCGACAAAACGCGTCATTGCTCAGCACTGGCGACTTGCTGGCTTTGACAACACCACCAGGCTTGTTTCTTGGGAGGCTGGCGAACTTCACCAACAACGAGCTGTGGGGGCGGCCGACGGACGTTCCCTGGGCGGTGATCTTTCCCGGCGAAGTCGCGCAGGCCTGCCCAGGGATTAGCGGCCTCTGCGCCCGACACCCGTCCCAGCTGTACGAGGCGCTATTGGAGGGGCTCATTCTTGGAATGCTGCTCATTTATCTCGCTTGGGGCCGGGGCTGGCTGAAAATGCCCGGTGCCTTGGCTGGCGTGTTTCTGACCGGCTATGGTCTTGCCCGAAGTTTCGTCGAGATGTTCCGGCAACCGGACCAACAGTTTGTGACGGCGGACAACCCGATTGGCCATGCGCTCCATTTTGGTGAGTGGGGTTTGACGATGGGCCAGTTGCTCTCCATGCCGATGGTGTTGGTCGGGCTGGCGTTGATCGTGCTCGCCCGACGGGAACGGGGCCGGACAGCGCCACCCCGCAGATCCGCAATGTAATCACCATACTGATCTCTCTTGACCCTCCTGTGGATGGAAGCCTTAGGCAAGAGAAGCATTCTCGGAAAGGACCGCAAAATGAGCACCCCCGACAGTTCTGAAACCACAGCAGCTTCTTCGGTATTCGTTTGCCCAATGCACCCTGAGGTGCGGCAGGTTGAGCCCGGCAATTGTCCGAAATGCGGGATGCATCTCGTGCCGGAATCGGAGCTCGAGGTCCATTCAGCACATGATCATCACGACCACCAAGCAGGTGCCGCGCCGGCGGATGGACGATATGATCTGGTTCCCCAAGGGCATGATGGTCCCATTTACACTTGCCCGATGCACCCTCAGGTGCGGCAGCCTGATCCGGGCGCGTGCCCGATCTGTGGCATGGGGTTGGAACTGGAATCCGGTGTGCCGGGCGATGAAGGTCCAAATCCCGAACTGGTGGATTTCACACGGCGGTTCTGGGTCGGCACAGTCCTGACGATCCCGCTCCTTGTCCTCACGATGGGGCCATTCGTCGGTTTCCCCGCAGTCCGGACTTTTTTTGGCGAAGGCACCACACAATGGATCGAATTGATCCTGGCAACGCCAGTGGTCTTGTGGTGCGGCTGGCCGTTTCTGGAACGCGGATGGATTTCGTTCCGCACATTGAACCTCAACATGTTCTCCCTGATCGGCATGGGCGTTCTTGCCGCCTGGCTCTTCAGCGTCGTTGCCGTTCTCGCACCGGACATATTCCCTGATGGGTTCCGAGACTCCGAAGGCCATGTCGGCGTCTACTTCGAGGCGGCGGCGGTGATCGTGACGCTCGTGCTGCTCGGTCAGGTGATGGAATTGCGCGCACGTGAAGGAACCGGCAAGGCGATCCGTGCGCTACTCGATATGGCCGCCAAGACCGCGCGGGTCATGCGGGACGATGGCTCCGAAGAGGAGATCCCGCTGGAGGACGTACAGGTCGGCGACCGGCTGCGCGTACGGCCCGGTGACAAGGTTCCTGTCGATGGCGTGGTTCTGGACGGCCGGTCCTCGATCGACGAAAGCATGATCTCCGGTGAACCTGTGCCGGTCGAGAAGACCGAAGGCGACCCGGTAACTGGTGCGACGATCAACGGCACTGGCAGTCTGGTGATGGAGGCGACGCGTGTCGGGTCCGACACGATGCTGGCTCAAATTGTCGAGATGGTGTCGAACGCGCAGCGCTCGCGCGCCCCGATCCAGAAATATGCCGACAAGGTGGCGGGATATTTCGTTCCGGCCGTCATCGGTATCGCGGTCCTGTCCTTCATCGCCTGGGCGATCTGGGGGCCCGCGCCTGCGCTTTCCTACGCATTGATTTCGGCAGTGGCGGTTCTGATCATCGCTTGTCCTTGTGCGCTTGGCCTGGCGACACCGATGTCGATCATGACGGCGACAGGACGGGGCGCTCAGGCAGGGGTCCTAATCAAGAACGCCGAGGCGCTGGAGCGGTTCGAGAAAGTCGATACCCTGATCGTCGACAAGACCGGCACGTTGACCGAAGGCAAGCCGCGGCTTGTCGACGTACTCCCGCAACCCGGCCACGACGAAGCCGAGGTCTTGCGTCTCGCCGCATCGCTTGAGCGCGGATCGGAGCACCCCTTGGCCGAAGCGATCGTCAGGGGTGCGGAGGAGCGAGATGTCAAAATGGACAATGCTCGGGACTTCGAGGCGATCACTGGCAAGGGCGTCAAGGGTGTTGTGGGCGGCAAAGCGGTGGCGCTCGGCAATCTGGCGATGATCCGCGAACTAGGGCTCGAGGCAGGCGCGTTGACCGCCAAGGCCAATGCCCGCCGCGACGAAGGTGAGACGGTAATGTTCGTGGTGCTGGATGGCGACATTGCAGGTCTTGTCGCTGTCGCCGATCCGGTGAAGAAGAGCACACCTGCGGCCATCAAGGACCTGCATGAACTGGGGTTCCGCGTCATCATGGCGACCGGAGACAACGAACGCACTGCCAACGCCATCGGCGCACGGCTCGGCATCGATGAGATCCGGGCCGACGTGCTGCCGGAGGACAAGGCGCGGATCATCCGTGAATTGCAAGAGGCGGGTCACAGGGTCGCGATGGCCGGGGATGGCGTCAACGACGCGCCGGCCTTGGCACAAGCCGATGTCGGCATCGCCATGGGCACTGGCGCCGATGTGGCCATCGAAAGCGCGGGCATCACGCTGGTCAAGGGCAACCTCGACGGTATCGTGCGTGCGCGGCGGCTCGCCCGGGCCACTATGCGCAACATCCGCCAGAACCTGTTCTTCGCGCTGATCTACAACGCCTCCGGCGTGCCGGTCGCGGCGGGAGTTCTGTTTCCCTTCTTTGGCATCCTCATCAGTCCGATGTTTGCTGCCTTCGCCATGAGCGCGTCGTCAATCTCGGTGGTGCTCAATTCGCTGCGCCTTCGCGGCGTTCGTATCTAGAAGCGCGCAACAGCATTCGGACGAACCAAAATTAAAAGGGGACCATTTATGCAGAGCGAAAAAGAAACGTACCGCGAAGATTCCATCAGTCTGGGCGGAGCCATTGCGATGGGAACAGGCGTGATGATCGGCGCCGGAATCTTTGCGTTGACGGGGCAAATCGCGCAGCTCGCCGGCCCGCTTTTCCCGCTTGCATTCATCGCCGGCGCGGTCGTCACAAGCTTCAGCGCCTACAGCTACATCAGGATGTCGAACAAATGGCCGTCCTCGGGTGGCATCGCCATGATCCTGCAGAAGTGCTATGGCCCCGGAGCCATCGCGGGCGGTGCCGCGCTGCTGATGGCGCTCAGCATGGTGATCGCGGAAAGCCTCGTCGCGCGAACCTTCGCCACCTATGTCTTGCGCCCTTTCGATATCGAAGGCGGCCCACTGGTCCCCGCCCTGGCCGTGGCCGTGATCGTTTTCGCCTTTCTGGTGAACATCGCCGGAAATCGCTCGGTCGGGCTGTTCTCGCTGATCATGGCAGCGATCAAGATTGGAGGCATAGCTCTGTTTGGCATCGCGGCCCTGTGGTCTAGTGGTTTTGCGTTCGCCGCTGCGTCCGAGACCTCTCAATCCTACGGGCTCACGGGGTTCATCGCCTCTACGGCGCTGGCCATCCTCGCGTTCAAGGGGTTCACCACGATCACCAACAGCGGGGCCGAGATCACTGAACCAAATCGCAATGTTGGCCGAGCGATCATGTTCTCGATCGGAATCTGCGTCGTCGTCTACCTGTTGGTCGCCTACGGGGTCGGTTCGAGTCTCACGATCGAGGAGATCATCTCAGCGCGTGACTATTCGCTGGCACAGGCGGCGCAGCCCGCCCTTGGACAAACCGGCTTCATACTCACGGTGATCCTGGCCGCTGTCGCAACGGCGTCCGGCGTTCTGGCCAGCGTCTTCGCGGTGTCGCGTATGCTGGCGATGCTGACCGACATGGAAATGATCCCGCACAGCCACTTCGGTATGCCAGGTCCCATCCAACGCCACACCCTGGTCTATACTGTCGTCATCGCAGCGACGTTGGCCGTGCTCTTTGATTTAGGCCGGATCGCATCCCTCGGTGCCTTCTTTTACCTCGTCATGGACATGATCATACATTGGGGCGTGTTCCACTATCGTCGAGCAGACGTCGGCGCCTCAGGTATCGTGCTTTTGACTGCCCTGGCGCTCGATGTAGTTGTACTGGCAGCTTTCACCGTGATGAAGCTTCAAAGCGACCCGATGATCGTTCTGTATGCGGCTGTCGGAATGATCGCTGTCTTCGCTTTCGAGCGCGTTTACTTGTCGCGATGGTTGGCACCTCAGGCCGCGCATTCCCACGGTGAATAGCCAGCCATCATTTAGCCCTGAAGGAATGCGATGCCTTGTGCACCGATTGCGATCAATCCGACCGACAGGGCAAACGCAAACAAGGCGAGCAGCATCAAGCCCGCTTTTATTGGCAAGCGACGAACGGTCGGTCCAAGAAATTCCGACTGCCCGAAAGCTGAAACATATAGCGGCAGCGCGCTGATCATTGTCGCATAAAGATAAACTCCGGAGATGTTCTCAAAAAACGCCGAACGCGCAAGGGTTGGGGCAACGACCGACAACGCGGTTGCACGACTGCCCCCGAATGACTCGAACCAGTCGGCAGACAAAACGTAGATCAGTGCGTGGAGGCTTGGAAAGAGAATGGCTCTGAGCAAGATATCCACCAGCACGAAAAACGCCGTATCTCGGCGGGCGACCTTTGGTTTCTGTATCACCGCGAAAAGAAAAAAACTGACATAGTTTATGGCAAAAACTACGGGCAGACCGTTGGTCGTAACTTGCCTCAGAAAGCGGGCCAGCGATGGCCCGCCGGCGGCAAGAGCCGCTGCAAAGCCCGGCGAAAGCAAGATATAAAGGCAGAGGACCGCCAGTAACGCTGCGAGGCTGAATGCCAAGACAATGCTCACAAATTGAACACCGGGCATGTCGACGGAGAAAAACCTCTGCATGTTAGAACGTTGGCACATATACGGCTTGAGATCGAGGATGTTGAACCTGCGTTTGGGAACCAAGCATTCGCTCCAGGTCTTTGGGACGAATGAAATTTAAGTTTCGAAATCTCCTGAACCGCGTTCCATGTCTCGACTGCAGGCCGAGCGACATAACAAATGGTAGGTTACTGCCGGACCTAGTTGCGGAAATGTTGATAGCATTGGAAAGTAGCTTTTCTGCATGTCTTACGCTGGCGGTAATTTTCAGAACGGAATATTCCTATCCGAGTGGGCGGACTCCTTTCAGGGTCTATTGCAATCTGCGCGGAGATCGCGGCCATCGTGCCGCTTCCATGCAAAAGCCCATCATGGCTGCCGACCCAGATGCAAAAGTTTCGTGCGATCTGACTGCACCTATCGTCGGCGTCGACAGCACTCTGGATGAAACTGCATTGGCGGTAGCGATCAGCGACGCGGGCTACAGGTCTGAGAAGCTGGCTGAAGTTCGGTAGCACAAGACGCGTCAGCATCGCTCCGCTGACCGGAGGGGAATATTGGCTCTTTATATGTTTCTGATATGCAACATTTTCTGACGGCAGCGGCCGAATCTCGCCTTTTTCACAAAAAAGCGACAAACCTTCCTGCGCAGGACGGATTGACTGGATTGCTTCGGTATCCGATATCTAGAGCATGAGCTTTCGAGTTTTCATATCATGCTGGTTCAAGACGTTTACGTGCATTGCGTTTGCGTTAGCCTTGGTATTTTCACCACCTTCTGCCGCTCACGCGGCGTCCGGCATGCATGACGGACATCAAGCCAAGTCTATTGTTGTCGTTGGTGCCGCCATGACTCATGACACCGGAAGCGATGCGCATCACGCGCATGAGAAGCTTAGGGTCGCAAGCGACATCGCAGCGTCCGACAAGGATGGCAAAGAGCAACAATCCCAAGAGTGTTGCAACGGTATCTGTATTTCTGTCGTCTTCCTCGAAGACACCAAGATCGAAGCAGAGCCGGTTGGTACAAGTGAATATGTCATTCTCGACGGTCAAACGTATTCGGTGGAAACAGCAGGGTTCCTGCGGCCCCCTCGATTCCTGATCTGAACCGACGCCCAAAACGGGTGTGAGCCTTGCGCAGAGTCTGCGTGAGACAACGTTCACCAATCAGGTTACTTTCATGAAAATTCATCTACTTATGGGGGCTTCGGCCCTCGGGCTTGGCGCATGCGCCTATGAGCCCACCCCGTTGCCGTCCGTCGCGACCCAACAGGCCGTCGTCAACACGGCAGTTTCATCGCCGATCAGCTATCAGGACCCCTTGGCGGGCTACACCTATCGCGGCCCTACAGGTCCCCGCGACTGGCGTTCCGTCAATCAAGAACAGACGGAGGGCAACTGATGCGGGTATCGAAGTTTCCGCTGGTTTTCGGCTTTCCGCTAATCCTGGGTGCCTGTGCTACCGCTGTGCCGGGCATCTACACGGAACCAAAAGCTGGCTTCGCCAATATTTCCAGCCAGGTCACACCAGCCCTCGGCAAACGGACAGCCTTCGCCGAAACCCAGGCCGAAAACGAGGCCTTGAAGAAGCAGGTGCACGCAATGGTGCACCGCAAGACCATTTCGGCGGACACCGCCGTTCAGGTCGCGCTTCTGAACAACAAAGGGTTGCAGGCGTCCTATGCAAACGTCGGCCTGTCTGCCGCAGAGGCCTGGCAGCAATCGATGCCGGAAAACCCAATCGTGTCGATTGGTATACTGGGCATCGGTGCGCCCGAACTGGGTGCCTACAGGGCGATCGAGGGACTGATCCGGTCGAACGTGCTCGATGCCACCACTCGCAAGCAGCGTACGGCCATTGCAGACGCAAACTTCCGGCAGGCTCAACTGAGCGCCGTGAACGACACACTCGCACTGGCCAATCAGACGCGGAAGGCATGGGTCGATGCCGTAGCCGCCTTCGAGGCTGTGAGTTATCTCCGCCGTGCGAAAGCGACGTCTGACGCCGGATCGGAATTAGCGATGAGACTGGGCGAGACCGGCGCGCTTAACACAGCCGGGCAGGCCCGTGAACAGGCATTCAATGCCGAACTCGCCGGACAACTTGCCCAGGCACGCTTGAATGCTACCCGGTCCAAAGAGCAGCTGACCAGGCTCATGGGGCTGTGGGGCACCGAAGTCGACTATTATGTGCCCGATGCTCTTCCTGCGCTGCCGCGTTCCGTCGGCCGTGTGACTGACATCGAAGCGAAAGCATTGCGAAATCGGGTTGATCTGCGCGTTGCCAAACTTGGCCTGGAAGCACAGGCCAAGGCGTTTGGTCTGACTGATCAGACTCGCATTATCAGCGATCTCGAATTCATTGCCGGGTTCGAAGCGGAGCGGGAAATTGAGGACGGAGAAACGGAGACCGTGACCACCCCTCAGGTGGAGGTGGAGTTCGCAATCCCGATCTACGACACCGGGAAGGCACGGATGCGCAAGGCGGAATTGTCGTACCTGCAAGCAGCCAACGTGCTGGCAGAAAGAGCCGTCAACGTCCGGTCCGAAGCGCGTGGTGCTGAAGCCTCCTATCACGCCGCGTATAAGATCGCCCGCCACTATCGCGACGTTCTGGTGCCGCTACGCACGACCGTCGAAGAAGAGGGGCTGCTGTCTTATAACGGCATGATCACCAACACTTTCGAGCTGCTGACAGACGTGCGCGAGAAACTGGGCGCATCACTGGAAGCGGCAAACGCAAAACGCGAATTCTACATGGCACAGGCTGATCTGACCGCTGCGATCTATGGCGGCGGCGAAGGCGGTGGCGGTGCTGGTGGAGAAGGCGCGACACTTGCCGCCGGTGGCGGCGCAGGACACTGAAAGGAACTGACATGCTAAATAGACGTCAATTACTCGGAGCCGGCGCGGCAGGTGCAACGCTGGTCTCTTCGAAAGCCTGGGGTCAAACCCTGAACATGGGCCTGCCCGAAGCTGCCCAAATGGATAGCGCAGCAACGGCGATCACGGCGCGTCCTAGTACCGGGCCGGACTACACACCTGTGGTCACATTGAACGGGTGGACCCTGCCGCACCGGATGAACAACGGGGTGAAAGAATTTCACCTCGTGGCCGAACCGGTAGAACGCGAGCTTGCCGACGGCATGATCGCGCATTTGTGGGGCTACAACGGCCAATCCACCGGCCCGACGATCGAAGCAGTCGAAGGCGACCGGGTGCGCATCTACGTCACCAATAAGCTGCCGGAAGGCACAACGGTGCACTGGCACGGGCTCATTCTTCCTTCAGGCATGGATGGGGTCTCCGGATTGAGCCATCCAAGCATCCCGCCGGGCAAAACCTTCGTCTACGAATTCGACTTGGTGAAGTCCGGAACGTTCATGTACCACCCCCACGGCGATGAAATGACCCAGATGGCGATGGGGATGATGGGCATGTTCGTGGTCCACCCCAAGGATCCCACATTCATGCCGGTGGATCGTGATTTCCTGATCATGCTGAATGCTTTCGACATCGATCCGGGTACCTATGTACCCCGCATCATGACGATGACGGATTTCAACCTTTGGACCTGGAACAGCCGGATCTTCCCCGACATCGATCCGCTGGTCGTGAACAAGGGCGACCGGGTGCGAGTACGGGTTGGGAACCTTACGATGACGAACCACCCGATCCATATGCACGGCTATGACTTCAAGGTCACCTGCACGGATGGCGGCTGGGTGCCGCCTGAAGCACAGTGGCCGGAGGTCAGCATCGACATTCCCGTAGGTGCGATGCGCGCCTACGAATTCGTCGCCGATCATCTGGGAGATTGGGCGATCCATTGCCACAAATCGCACCATACGATGAACGCCATGGGCCATGACGTGCCGACGTTCATCGGGGTGAACAAGAAGCCGCTGACCCAGAAGATCCGTCAATTCCAGCCGGAATACATGCCGATGGGCATGTCCGGCATGGGGGACATGGCAAAAATGGAAATGCCGCTACCCGACAATACCATCCCGATGATGACGGGTTGGGGCCCGTACGGACCCATCGAGATGGGCGGCATGTTTTCGGTCGTGAAGGTGCGGGACGGCATCGACGCGGACGATTACTCCGATCCCGGCTGGTACGAGAACCCTCCGGGCGAGATGGCCTACGAATGGACTGGCGAATTACCCGACTTTGCCTCCAACAACAGCCCCAAAACCATTCTCACACCGAAACCAACCTCGAAGGGCTGAGCGGCCCTTCGTCATCTCCAACCGAACCAACCTACAGGACAATAAAATGAGAAATCTTCTTTTGACGACAAGCTTCGCGATCGCGCTATCAGCACCGGCCTTTGCTGCAGGTACACACGACGGCGGACATGGGGAGACCAAGCCAGCCGCAATGATGGTCGGCATGCCGGGTGACGCCGCCAAGGTTGACCGCACAATCGACGTCACTTTGCTCGAAAACGATGAGGGCCAGATGCTGATCGAGAGTGAGCCGATGGATATCAAGGAGGGCGAAACCATCCGCTTCAACATCACCAACAAGGGTGAGCTGGAGCATGAATTCGTCCTCGACACGGTAGAGCGTAATGCCGAGCACAAGATCGAAATGGCCAAGATGGACATGGAACATGACGATCCGAACCGTATCCGTCTCGATGCGGGCGCCTCGGGCGAAGTTGTCTGGACTTTCGCAAATTCTGGCACATTCGAAGCAGCGTGCCTGATCCCGGGCCACTACGAATCGGGAATGCACCGTGAGGTCGCAGTCGGTGACCAGATGGCTCAGGCTGACGTGGAATACACAAGCGGCACCATCAAGAAAATCGACGCAAAGGCCGGCAAGGTCACAATTATCCACGGCCCTCTCGTCAACCTGGATATGCCGGCAATGACCATGGTGTTCCGCGCCGACGAGGCGATGGTGGCCAAGATGGCGGAAGGTCAGGACATCGAGTTCGTTGCCGACCGGGTCAAGGGTAAACTGACCGTCACGCAGATGAAGTAACTACTAACAATGGGGCCGGGGGTAAACACTCCGGCCCCATCGCCTTGATCGCTTAGCCCAAGCAAGCAAGAAGATCCCATAAAATCAAGCGCTACGGAGGTAGCCGAGCATGAAGAATTTCCTGAGAACCTGCACCATCGCCCTTGCGCTTGTCCTTCCGGCTTTTTCAGTGGGCGCTTCCAGTGGCAAGGGCCAGCAGCCTCACGCGCGAGCCTTCGAAGTGCCTGGCCATGATCCGATCGGGAAACCCGGTGATGGCTCCTCGATCGACAGGACGATTGAAATATCCATACGGGAGACGGAAAGCGGCTACATGCTTTTCGAGCCGGACGCGATCCAGATTGAAAGCGGCTCGGTTGTCCAGTTTTCAATCAGAAATACCGGCGCATTGGATCACGAGTTCTTTCTCGGTTCCTTTGACGAGGTCGCAAAACATCAGCAATGGATGCGCGAACATCCCGATATGCAGCATGACAGCGCCAACTCGGTTTCGATCCCTAGTGGGCAAAATGCCGAGTTGATCTGGGATTTCTCCGATATGACCAACCTGGAGTTCGTATGCTTGATTCCCGGCCACCGGGAAGCGGGCATGTGGGGCGTCATCATCGTGCACGATCACCTTGCGCCGAAGTCCAAGGATTAGACATTTTCAATGTCACTCTTGGATAGGTATCACCTGCTTGTACACGACGTAGCTGCCGCCCTTGGGTACGACTACAGCGATGCCACGCCGGACTGGGTTCATCCGTTCATTCATCTCATACTGGTCTTGGCCCCCGCGCTGCTGATCAGTGTTGGCTCATATCTTGCTATTCGCGGCATTCTGAAGCTTTGGAAGTACCGCAGCACGCCTGCGATCCACCCAGAGCCCATACGAGGGCTCGAAGGAAGTCTTTTCAGCACCGTCTTGCGCTATTCAAGAAGGCAGCAAGCGTTGATGATCGTGGTTAGCCTCATCGCGATGCCTATACTCTATCTGACTTTGGAACTGCCAAAACAGATCGTAAACAACGCTCTGGATTCTGGCCGTTTCCCAGTTGCCGTTTTGGGACGAGACGTCGACCAGGTCGTTTTCCTCATGCTTCTTTGCGGTCTCTACCTTTTGGCTATTATCCTGAATGGGCTAAACAAATATAGCCTTAACGTCTTCAAAGGGTATGTCGCCGAGCGTTTTCTGCGGCGCTTCCGCCTGCTGGTCTATCGGCAATGGCGCAGCGATCCAGACTCCGGAAACCAAAGCGAGATCGTCCCTATTCTCGCACAGGAAGTCGAGCCCATCGGTGGCTTCGCGGCAGATGTCCTTACGCTGCCAATCCTGCAAGGCGGTACGCTTCTGACGATCCTGTTTTTCATGTTCGTTCAGGACCCTGTCTTGGGTGCCGCCGCACTGACGGTACTGCCAATTCAGCTCGTGCTGCTGCCCAAGCTGCAACGGCGGGTCAACGCGCTTTCACGCACCAGGATCAAGGAGGTCCGACAGCTTGGCAGGCAGCTCAGCGATCAATTGCGCGAACGGCAGGTCAATCCGGCCGGGCTGCTGCCAGTAAGCGCAAGTTTTAGAGAGCTTGAGCACGTGCGCAGGAAGATTTTCCGTCTGAAGTTCTTCATCAAGGCCCTCAACAATTTTCTGACCGCGCTGACGCCATTCCTGTTCTACTCTCTGGGTGGATATTTCGTCATCGAAGGGCGGATCACACTCGGCGCGCTGGTGGCCGTCCTGGCAGCGCACAAGGACTTCTCGGCACCGCTGAAGGAACTTTTCCGCTACTATCAGACCTTGGAAGACACCCGAATCCGGTATCACGAAATCACGGCTTTTTTTGCCGGGTCAGGCCACTCGTCCGAAGTGGCCCAGGCTGATGACAGTACGCTGGAAAAGGTCAGCCAATTCGAGCAATCGCCGCTCAGAAAAACGACTTTGCCTTTCGAGGGGCATGGAGACCTCGCTTCACAATGAAGGAGTTTGATAGCATGAAATGGGCAGCAATATTTTTTGCTCTGATCGCCGTTTCTGCGGCAGGATGGTACATCCTGCAGCCGACCCACTCCCAGACGAGTACTCAGACGGACGAAAGAATGGCACTTCCCGCAGGTGCGCTTGCAACTGTCAGGCTGCCCCCAAGTTTCACCGAGCAAGAGCAAATCGGCAAGCGTGCCTATGGTGCGGCCTGCGCGACCTGCCACGGCGTCAATGGGCAGGGTCAGGACGGCGTTGCTCCACCGCTGGTGCACAAGATTTATGAGCCGGGCCACCACGGTGACATGGCGTTTGTCCTCGCAGCACAGAATGGTGTTCGGGCGCACCATTGGAAGTTTGGCAACATGCCAGCTGTCGAGGGCGTAACACGAGCAGAAGTATTGAATATCGTGGCATATATACGGGCTCTTCAAAGGGAAAACGGAATTAACTGAGTGACCTGTCGACCTGAGGCAAAAGCATAACAGCCATCCAGTAGATAATAACTGTCATCAACGGGGAGAGAAACGAATGAAACCTAAATTTATCGCAACGCTAGCATTGGCATTGTCCGGAACAGGTGTTCTCGCCGATGGACATGCAACCGGCGACGCATCGGCCGGAGACAAGGTATTTAACAAGTGCAAGGCCTGCCACTCAATCGTCAGGACGGATGGTGACGTTATCCGAAAGGGTGGCGCGGTTGGGCCAAATCTTTATGGTGTGTACAACCGAACAGCAGGGACCGAAGAAATGTTTGGGAATAAATTTCGGGACTCTATTCGTGAAGCGGGCGAGAATGGCTTGGTCTGGAACGAGAGCGATTTCGTAGCCTATATTGCAGATCCGAAGAAGTTCCTCGCGACTTTTCTGAACGACAGCAAGGCGAAATCTGGCATGTCATTCAAATTGAAGAAAGAAACGGATGCCAAGGCAGTCTGGGCTTATCTCGTTTCGGTTGGACCGGAGGTTGAGGCCGATTAGATTTTTATTCGTTTGCACGGCTCTTTTTATGCTCGGTGCGCCCTTTGTAGCGGCTGAAGATGCCCCTCTGTTTCCAGTCAGACCACTGGTTGCACCGGTTGGGGATCACGCACGTGAACCCTCGCTTTCAACACTGCCCGATGGTCGGATCGTGATGAGTTGGACCGAAGGTAACAACGCCGTTCGGATGGCCCTGTTCGATGGCACCTATTGGACGGAGGCGCGTACAATTCATCAATCTGAGACACTGTTTGTGAACTGGGCCGACTTTCCGTCAGTCGTTGGGCTTAGCGATGGGACGCTTGCAGCGCATTGGTTGGAATTGAATGGGCCGGGCAGCTATCAATACGACGTAAAGATCGCTTTCTCCTTCGATGAGGGTTTGAACTGGACAACGCCAATCATACCCCACGATGACCGATCAAAGCGTGAACATGGTTTCGTGTCGCTAATCCCTGATGATAGCGCTGGTTTGACAGCTCTTTGGCTAGATGGTCGTGCATACGATAATCAAGCCGCAGACGACAGCTATGAGAATGCCATGCAGGTCCGCGCACGTCGCATTGCGCCGGACGGTTCAATGGGACCGGAAAGCCTGCTCGACCCACGCGCTTGTACGTGCTGTCAAACATCGGCCGTCCGCAAGGAAGCAGGTAACATCATAGCGGTTTACAGGGACCGAACAGCCGAAGAAATCCGCGATATTTCGGTTGTCAGGTTGGTCGAAGAAGAATGGACCGACCCCGAAACAATCTACGGCGACGGCTGGGAAATCGCAGGATGCCCTGTCAACGGACCTGCCATCGATGCGTTGGGAACGTACGCGGTAGTCGTGTGGTTCACCGGTGCCAATGGCGAGGCAAAGGCTCGAATTGCGTTTTCCAGGGATGGGGGCGCATCCTTTGAAGACCCGTTGCAACTCGATCTCGGCACACCCGCAGGTCGCGTAGATGTCTTGCAGATGGGTGACGGCAAAGCACTTGCTCTTTGGTTGGAGTATGCGAATGGCGGTGAAGCAATAGTCGTGTGTCAGGTGTCGCCGGAGAGCGGGTGTACTTCGCCACAAGCACTCCACATCAATCGTGGGCGAGAGTCGGTAGGATTTCCAAGGATTACGCGATCAGCAGCTGGCGTTGTCGTTGCGTGGACCGGGTCTGCACAGGGCAACTTGGCGGGGACAACCGTGGTTGGTGTCGAAGTAGCGATACCGTCTCCCGCAAGGTAATCTTCAGGACCAAAGCGACAAGTCGGTTCAAGGCTGTTCCATGGCGGTGAAAGTCAATATTCCGTCCTACTCTTAGAACCCCGCAAACGGATTATTCTAGCCTTGGAGGTTTATCGCTGCGCGAGGATCTCGTAGCCAAACAATCTGGTCACTAGAGCTTCGAAATCGTGAAATCTTTAGATCAAGAGCGCAACAATTGGACCGTCGAGGAATCGCTTCAAGATCGTCGGTAAACCATGGATAAAGATCCCGTCATTATTTACGGGACTGGTGTGATTGTTGTAGGTGCTTCAAGTTGTTGTGCGCCTTACTGTTTTCGAAAACATGCTGCGAAGAGACAGCGAAGGTGGAGTTTGGACTTTGTGACATTTAGCCAGATTGAATGACCGCATTGGCAACTTGAGCTGCAACGCAGCGACAAACCTGCCGCATGCGCGAAGCCGTGCTGCGTCAGCGAAATATGAAAAACGAATGACGGCATTGTCCCGCGATGTGCACCTTTACCAAGCATAAGCGAAGGTCGGCATTAGCCGGAGAAGAAATAACATAAACTTCATTATGCGACTTTATACTTAGCGTTGCGATAGTATATTATTGTATGTATGCTGAACTCCTATCACGGAGGCTCCACAGCATGCGCCATTTACTCAAGAAGCTCCTCCCCTCGGTCGCAGTCGCTTTGACCGTGACAGGTTCTTCGCTGCCAATACCCGCCCGCGCGCAGACATACCCGATCGATTGCGCGATCCTCTTGTGCCTGTCTGGCGGCTGGCCTGCTTCCGTCCCTTGCGCCCGAGCCCGCGCCGAATTTATCCGGCGGATTACACCTTGGCCGGTCGAACCACCGCTGCAAATCTGGCGCTGTCCCATGGGCGCCTCCTACGAGAACGATCGGTTACAAAACAACGCTGGCGGCATCTTTGAAGCCTTGTACCGAACCGACAGCCGTCGACCGCTTCAATCCTTGCCAGTAGATAATCTCGTTCCCACCGACCTCGCCCTGCGGCTCGTTCAGGACCGCGCGGACATCGATATCAGCGGGCCAGAGTTCAATTTCGTGCGGTCCATCCGCGTCTTCGATGTACGGTATGCACGACAGCACGAGTCCGGGCGCGATGGGGATTGTAACCGAAGCGCGACCGTGGTCCTCGGCACCTACGGGACCCAAGGCGATTTCTCATGGCAGCGATCTTCGATAACTGCCCTGCCCGAGGCCCATGTGGGACTTGAACGTTGGGGCGAGCATTGCCCTGGCATTTATCACCGATCCGTCTTCGTCGATTGGCGTGACTATGACGGCAACTACGGGTTCGAGCAGGTGAACTACTGACCTGCCGCTACGTAGATTTGTCATGGAAGACGGCTTCTTTGGCTTGCACGACCGCACCGCATACGCTTCGCGGTCCACATGCTGTTTGGCGTTTAGGCAAACACCGCGGGTTCGCTCTGTTCACCCGTCGTCGCTTCTTCCGATCCTCGTCAGCGCATCGAAGTCGATTTCTTGCTTCTGTTCGTCACTTATATCCGGCCGGGTTTCCGATACCGGCTGGGGCCCTTGGACGTCCCACATCACCGCATGTGAGCCTGTCCTCCAGCGATAAACCCAACCAACAACACTGCACCCATCGGTCCCGATCAGATTGGCGATCGCGACGCCCTCACCCTTATCTTCGTTCACTGTTTACTGGCTTCCTGCACTGCGGCGCTGCGAATTGCGGCGTGGGGTTGCAGAGCGTTCACTACGACCGCGCGCCGGGCTTCTTTGATGTTGGCTAACTGGTCCTCGATGAGGAAATGATCATCAGACCGGGAAAGTGGGTTCCCGTGTTCTCAACAATTCATTGGCTTGAAATCCTGTGGTCGGGCTCCGTGGCGGCTTCAACGATCGCCAGAACCTCGAACGGGTCAAAGCCGATGGCGCGCGCCAAGACGACCAGCTCGACAACGTCGACCCGGCGCTGGCCGCTCTCAAGGCGGGCAATAAGGGACTGGTGGCATCTGAGCCTGTCTGCCAGGTCTTTCTGACCAAGGCCCGCTTTGACACGGGCGTCGACCAACGCCTGACAGAGTGCCACTTGTCCCTTGCTTCTGATTGTCTTTGCCACGCGTCACATACCTTTTGTGACGTCGCTAGCGGATGAAATCTGTTATCTAAAAAGTAGATATATGAGGGTGTTATCGGCGTCTGGTTTCCATGGGCTGCAAGTCTGATGCTCCCGAGGTTGCCCATCAATCCCCTACCAATTGCAGGAACCGGCCATATTCCTCGCTGACTTCGCGCGCTTCCTCGAAGGCGCGGGCCCGTTCACCGTCGAGGCAACGGAAGTAGCTCTGGATATCCTGAATGTAATCTTCGAAGTCGCCGCGGATGATATCCGCATAGTCCCGCGCGGCCTGCGAATCGCTTGGCAGGAAAGGACGGGATGGCGCAAAGCAGGATTCCGCCAAAACCGGCCCAGGAACGCAGATCAGAAGGGCCATAGCTTGCAATGGGAGCAGGCATGTCAACCTTGGGTTTCTCAAACCTGTTATCTCCTTGATCGCGGACACTGGCCGTGACTAGTGTTTGCGTAACCAAACTACAGCCAAAGCACGATATTACATCTTGCGGTCGATAATATACTATCGTAACTCTGGGCTTCAAGTAGGAATGCCTGGGGTCGCGCCATTGGAGAAAGCGTGAGCCGGGCCATGAACTGGGACATCGAAGCACCAAATGTGGTTACGGAAGCCAGGTTCCGCGAGCTCGTGGAAAGCGGCTATAGCGCAGAAATCCTGTGCCAGGAGTCG
>JBLXDQ010000014.1:0-111432 GCA_048263945.1 Epibacterium sp.
GGAAACCTTCACCCCGATGGAACTCAGGCCAATCATGCACTAACATTCAAATTGGACCGCTTAAGTGGGGCTGATCACGCTGACGTGATCCATCTTTCGGGATGGTTTATCTCTTATTGTGGAGGGCGACCTAGATGCTAGGAAAGCGCGAGACGCCGAAAGGTCTGGTTATGTTGTTACGTCAGGCCGAGGTCTTGTAGGGTCAAGGCGCGAGCCTATCGGATTCGGTTCGCGAGATTGGCGTGCCCGAGCAGACTTACGATCGCTGTCGGCGTGAGTTGTGCGGTTTGAACTCGCCGCTGAGTGCTCTTCTCGTCGTGTGATTTCTACAGCTTCATGCACACCCGGTCTCGGTGCCCTCGAAACCGACAGTAGGTCAAATGGGGGAAAGCCCATAACGCGAACAGCCCACATGGTGCACTCTGATACCACCCCTAGGTCTCGGAGGCCATCGTCCTCGTGGGCCATAGGTCAGCCATGCGCCAACAATCAAATTGGACCACTCAAGTGGAACTGATCATCTGAATCACTTGCCCAAAAGGACCAATCCTATCATTCAGAGAACTGTGAAACAGCACGCCCAACATATCCCCGTATCGTTGCACCTGCTTGGCTGGACAACTGCCTTGCAAGAACAGCTCTGCTCAGACGACATAGCTGTTGAGCCGATGCGGATCTCTGCTGTGCATCGGTCAAAAATGACCGCCTTCTCGGTGGCAGGGCAGGCCAAACTATTCCCACCTCAGGGAATGACCACTGCTGATTTTGCCGTCGGGGATTGGGTTCTGGTCGATCCTCAAAGTTGCCAAATCGTCCGTCTTCTAAACCGTCATTCCTTGCTGCAGCGTCAGACGGTCGGGGCGCGGCAGCTGCAATTGATTGCTGCAAACGTCGACACGGTTTTTATCGTGACCTCGTGCAACGACGACTTCAATCCGGCCCGGTTGGAGCGCTATCTGGCCATGACTAATGAAGCTGGGACGGGTGCTGTAATCGTCTTGACCAAGGCGGATCAGACCCCGGATGTGGCCAAGTTCCAGCGTGAGGCCGCGGCGTTGCAGCGCGGGTTGCCGGTGGTCTCAATCAATGGAAAATCACAGGAGGCGATTGCGGCCCTCGCGCCGTGGTGTGGTGTCGGTCAAACTGTGGCGCTGATCGGCTCTTCTGGTGTGGGGAAGTCGACGCTCTTGAATACGTTGGCCCAGAAATCGGAAAAGGAGGCGCAGGCCACCGGCAGCATCCGCGAAGATGACGCAAAAGGTCGGCATACCACCACCTCGCGCTCACTGCACACAATCGAAGGCGGGGCTTGGGTGATCGACACACCCGGTATGCGCACTCTGCACGTGAGCGACCTGTCGACCGGTCTTGATGCGCTGTTTGCCGAGATCACGGAATTGGCGCCTGATTGCCGGTTTCGCGATTGTACGCATCAACATGAACCCGGCTGCGCGGTGCAAGCCGCTGTTGCAACTGGAAAGCTCGACCCCGCGCGCCTCGCGCGGTGGAGCAAGCTGCGGGAAGAAAACGAGCAGAACACCCCAGTGGTGACGGGTGCACGCGGCAACAAGAAAACGTCAAAGCGGGGGACGCGCCGCTGAGCCTGACGTCCGGCATAGCTACTTTAGCGATGAGTATTGAGTGTCCTTTTGAAAACGACGGCATTAAGCGTCCGTGCGCCAAAAGCGCTGAGGAAGGCTGACGCTAGCCCAATCGAGACATTCATGTATGACGCGGCGAGTATTCTGTTGCCTCCTCGAAAGGCGTCCCGAAAGCGAACCACGAAGTCAGTTCTGATACTTCACTTAGCGCGGATGCCAGTGAAACGCAGAACGCGCACTCTGCGAAATCTCCACGTCTCCTCATCTCAGATCCGAGGTAACCGTACCAACAGCGCAGACTTCAAATCGCCCTGAATTTCAATACCCGCAGGCTGTTTCCTTGGGCGTGTTTTTCGGTTTAATCGTAACGGCTTGGAATACCCCGAGTGGCCTGTTTGCTCTTGAAGTGAGCAGTCAGGCATTCAGCAGCCGCAGAAAGCCGGACACAAGCCACTCCGTTAAATCAGCGTCAAGGAATTTGCTGTTACTGGTCCGCCAAGCATCAGATTTGAAGGGACAGTGGTGTTATGGGGCGTTTTTCATCCATTCGGGCCCGGCTTCGGCTGGTCAATGCGGGTTCGGCGCTAGCCTTTGGCTTTGCAGTGCTTCTCGGGATCGTAGGCTTGGTGCGCAGCAACGCTGCCCTTGAGGTATCGATCACCGCAACATCTTCGGTGTTGAACCAGATGCATGCTGATATGCTGCATGAAGGGATCCGCGGCGATGTGATGTTTGCGCTCCTGGTTGGCCCTAATGGCTCCGCTGCCGACAAGGCAAAAGCCCGCGATGATATTCAATCGCATGCACAGACCTTTCGCGAGGATCTGGCGGCTTTGGATGCCTTGCCCTTGAACGACGGGATCCGCGAAAAGATCAGCGCTGTGACGCCCTATCTCAATGCCTATATTGAAAAGGGCTTGGCAGTTTCCGAGCTGGCTTTGAAAGATGACAAAGCAGCGAAGGCAGAGCTGCCCACGTTTGAAGCCGCTTTCGAAGATCTCGAAGTCGCGATGGGCGCGCTTGGCGAGGATATCGAAGCCTTTGGCAATAGTGCGGGGACGCAAGCCCAAGCGCAAAATGAACTGTGGATCATAGTACTGGTCGGGCTGTCACTGGTCGCTATCGTCGTGACACAGCTAATTTCTCACCGGGTGGTGCAAAACATTGTGCGCCCGCTGGACCAGCTGCGCTCCAATATTGCTGACATCGCGGAAGGCCAAATCGAAGTTGCTGTACCTTTGTCCAAACGCGAGGATGAGGTGAATTCGATTGCAAAAGCGCTGGAGGCGCTGCGTGGTCAATTGCTGCATGCTCAGGAACAAGAACACGACTTCAAGCGCAAAACGAGCCAGGTTGTCGACGCTCTTGGTTCCGGCCTGCAAGACCTGTCCCGTGGAAACCTGTCTCAGACGATTGCCGAGCCTTTCCCGGACGATCTGGACCAGCTGCGACGGGACTTCAATAAGACCCTGTCGGAACTGTCTCGGACCGTTTCGGATGTGATGGACGCTTCCAAGAGTATCGCGGGCGGCGCGTCAGAGATCAGCCAGTCCTCGCAAAACCTGTCCCACCGTACCGAAAGCCAAGCTGCTACTCTCGAGGAAACCGCCGCCGCGCTGGATGAGCTGACGGCCTCGGTGAAATCCGCCGCCGAGGGTGCGCGCAGCGTGGAAACCATCATGGAAGAGGCCAAGAAAGAGGCCGAAAACAGTGGAGCCGTGGTGCGCAGCGCGGTCGCTGCGATGACCGAGATCGAGCAATCCTCGTCCCATATCGCGCAGATCATCGGGGTGATTGACGACATCGCCTTCCAGACCAACTTGCTGGCGCTGAACGCCGGCGTCGAGGCGGCGCGAGCGGGCGAAGCAGGTCGTGGTTTTGCTGTGGTCGCCTCCGAAGTGCGGGGCTGGCGCAACGGCCCTCGGGGGCTGCGATGGAGATCAAGACATTGATCAGCGACAGCTCGCAGCAGGTCGAACGTGGTGTCGACCTGGTTGGTAAGGCCGGTGAGGCGCTCAGCAATATCGTGGAGCGGGTCAACCAAATCTCGACCCTCGTGACGAATATCGCAGAGGGCGCGGTGGAGCAATCCACCGGGCTGGGCGAAATTAACACTGGCGTAATGCAACTGGATCAAGTGACGCAACAAAACGCGGCCATGGTGGAGCAGGCGACGGCGGCAGGTCATATGCTGAACAGCGACGCCTCCAAGCTGGCTGAGTTGATGGCGCATTTCAAAGTTTCTGGCGGCACCGGAGTGGCCCAACGTAGCGTCTCACCTGCTGTCCCTAGCCTGCCTTCGGCCCATGGTGCGGACGATTGGGGTCTGGAGGAAAGCATCCCTGTCACCGCCAGCGTTGGGACTGCAGCTCTCGATAAGTGGCGGGATTTCTGACGCGCGGGGGCCGCAATAGTAAGAGCCGGTAGGGCGGCCTCGAATAGGGCTTTTCCCTTGCGCTCCGGCAGCCGCCTACGAAGCTGACCATTTCGAGGTCTTGGCGGTGTTTGACCGCATCAGGGCGGGCTAATGTTGATCCCGCAACGTTGGCCGCCCTGTACGGCAGCGGGTGGATGCTGGACGGGTTCTGGCATCCGATGACTCTCTCAGGGAGGGAGGCTGTCATTCGTTGCGAGTTTCACCGCAAGTGCGCTTTTAGCGGTTGAGCGTCTGACAGCCTGAGAATGTCTTACCCGACACCCCACCAGCGCAACGTGTTTCGGTAGTGCGTCGCAATGGCTTCCTGAACGATTGCACCATCTTGAGCCTCAAGCCCGGTGATGATGTCGAGATGTTCCTGCATTGCCGAAAGTATCCGGTCGGGCAAAAACGGACGGGCGTTCTGAATGATTGCGACCCGCATCCGGTTGGCCTCATAGGCTTGTTCGAGCCAAGGGTTTTCCAGACCGATAGCCAGGTAGTCGTGTAGAGACAAGTCAACCTGGATCGCGCGCGGAGGTAGATTGGCCATATCGTCCGCCATAGCGGCGTTTAGCATTGCCTCGTGCGCGGCGCGCAGAGACGTCAACTCTCGTAGGTCGCCTCGTTGGATCCGGCGGCGCGCGCCCTCTTGATCCATAGCCATCCTGAAATCAAGACAACTACGGATCACCTCTGGTGTGACCTCCATCACCTGTACCCCGCGTTTGGGCAGAGTGGTCAGCAACCCCTGCGAGCAAGCGAGCCGAACCGCCTCACGGATGGCGGCTATCGGGCAGTCGAGCAGCTCTACCAATTGGGGCATCGACAGGAACTGGCCATCGCGCAATTGACCGCTCCGCAGCGCCTGCCACAGGGCCTGTCGGGCGGTCTCGGTTGCCAATTCGCCTTTGTCTGCTCGGGTCATCTCGTCCTCGGGTCTATCAGTCGTTGCCTTAAGGTCTTTCAGGAATTCCCTGCTATAAGGGATCTAGTATGCCGCGTAGAATGTTACGTGCAACGCCAATGCATCCACCGCGACCCCCAGGCGGAGACAGAGAGATTTTTGCCAATAAATCGGGCTGTTTGGCGGGACAGGGAGACATAAATGACCACAACAGAACACACTCAGGTGCCGATTGGCGGCACCACGGATGCCGAAGGGCATACCACGCTCAACCCCACAGGTGCAGGTGAAAAGACCTGGGGTTGGTTTGCAATTTTCAACATTTGGGCCAACGATGTGCAGTCGCTTTTTGGCTACTCGCTGGTGGCCTCGCTGTTCATCTCGTTTGGCGTCGGCGGCTGGACCGCCTTTGCGGCGCTGATCGTGGCCGGGCTTTTTGTGATGTGGATGGTGAATCTCTCCGGTGCTGCGGGTGAGAAGTACGGCATCCCCTATCCGGTGCTGGCGCGGGCGAGCCTCGGCACCCAAGGCGCAAAACTGCCCGCCATTCTGCGGGCGATTGTGGCGACCTTCTGGTACGGGGCGCAGGCCTATTTTGCCTCCACTGCGGTGGCGCTGCTGATCCGTTCGGTCACCGGGATCACCGATGGCACGCCGATCTTTGGGATGACGGGCGTGGACTGGGTGGCCTTCCTGATCGTCTGGGCCTTTCACATCGTGGTGTTCTGGCGCGGCATGGGCTGGGTTGAGAAGTTCCTGAACTTCGCCGGCCCCTTTGTCTATCTTGTGATGATTGGCCTTGTTGTCGTGCTGTGGCAACGCTCTGACGGGCAGCTTCTGTCGGCAACTGCGACGATCTTTGCCAATCCCGAAGGTACCTTTGCCACCGAGTTCAAAGGCTTCATCGCGATCATCGGCACTATGGTTGCCTATTTCGCCGCCGTGATGATCAACTTCAGCGACTTCTCCCGCTTTGCGCGCAGCAAGGACGAGATGAAGAAGGGCAATCTGGCCGGTTTGCCGCTCAACATGATCCTGTTTTCGGCGCTGGCCTTGCTGACCACGGGCGGCGCCGCTGTGGTCTTTGGCGAAGCGATCACCAACCCGACCGAGATTGTCGAGCGCACCGATAGCGTTCTTTTGGGAGTGATTGCCGCGCTGACCTTCTTTGCGGCGACCGTGGGCATCAACCTCGTGGCGAACTTCATCCCGGCGGTCAACGGCATCGCCAACCTCAGCCCAAAGACCATCAGCTTTCGCATGGCGGGTCTGATCACCTCGGCCTGTGCCTTGGTGATTGGCGGCTTTTGGACGGCCTATATCAGCAACTTCGGCATCTTTCCCTTTGTGAACACGCTGGGTGCGGTGCTGGCGCCGGTCTTTGGCATTATGATTGTCGACTACTACTGGCACCGGGATCAGCAGCTGGATCTCGACGATCTCTACAATATGGAGGGCGGAGCTTACCACTATGACAACGGTTGGAACACGGTCGCGGTCAAAGCCTTCGCGATCGCGGCGATTTTCTCGGTCCTGACCGTGTGGGTGCCGTGGTTCGAGTTCCTCTCTGGCTACAACTGGGTAATAGGCGCTTCGCTTGGTGGCGGGCTCTATCACCTGCTCGCAAAGGGGCGCTGATCGCAGATTCTCTCGAATATCTGTGAGAGCTGACAGGCCAGCGGCCGGGGGGAGGCACCATCCCCCCGGCCGTTGTGCTGTCTGACGGTTAAAGCAGTCGCACCGTCTCGCGGCTTGGGAGGACCTCTGGCGGGTTTCACCTTGACGATTGCGCGGGACAGGCGCAGCGTCCGCGCGCGAACCGAAGGGACATTCGATGCAACCAGTCAAAGGGATCGCGCTGAAGCTGTGCTCAGTGCTTCTGTTCATCATCATGGCCTCGCTGATCAAAGCGTCCGCGCCACATGTCCCGGCTGGGCAGGCGGTGTTCTTTCGCTCTCTGTTTGCAATGCCGGTGATCTTCACTTGGCTGGCGCTGCGGGGGGATTTGAAAACGGGGCTCAAGGTGCATTCCAAGCTGTCGCATTTCTGGCGAGGGTTCGTCGGGACGGCGGCCATGGGGCTCGGCTTTGCCGGTCTGGGGTTGCTGCCCCTGCCGGAGGTCACGGCCATTGGCTATGCTGCGCCGCTGTTGGTCGTGATCTTTGCCGCGATGTTTCTGGGCGAGCCGGTGGGCATTTTCCGTCTTTCGACTGTGGCGCTTGGTCTGACCGGGGTCCTGATCATCCTTGCGCCACGTTTGACGCTGCTCACTCATGAAACCATGCAAACCACCGAGGCGGTTGGGGCCATTATGGTGCTGATGGGGGCGGTTTGTGCCGCCCTCGCGCAGATCTATGTGCGCAAGCTGGTGCAGACCGAGCAGACCTCGGCCATCGTGTTCTATTTCTCGTTGACTGCAACTGTATTGTCCTTGCTAACGCTGCCCTTTGGGTGGGTCATTCCTGATGGCCGCGAGGCTCTGTTGCTGATCGCGGCGGGTATTTTAGGCGGGGCAGGGCAGATATTTTTGACCTCTTCTTATCGCTTTGCCGGGGCCTCGGTGGTGGCGCCGTTTGACTATGCCTCGATGCTGTTTGCGCTGGCGATTGGCTATTTCGTCTTTGCCGAGGTGCCGACGGGGCGGATGCTGTTGGGCTCGGCCATTGTGATCTGTGCCGGCGTGTTGATCATCCTGCGTGAAAGCCGTTTGGGGCTGAAACGCTCGAAAGCGCGGTCGGGGATGACGCCGCAGGGCTAAGGGTTGAGTGAAAAGGGCCACGTCGGATTGACGCGGCCCTTTTGGTTTATTCTGCAGGCTGTGGCGGCTGGCTGGACAGCGCGCCCTCGTCGGCCTTGTGGAAGATCGGGTAGATCAACAAAAAAGCCGCCGCGATCAGATAGCCGCCAGAGACCGCCGTCAGCGTCGGCCAATGCAGGCTCGCCCCGTGGATCACCCCAAGCGAGGCCATGACCGCCGCCGCCAAGGCAAAGCCACCCGCGTTGCGGAAGTTGCTGTCGATCACACTGGCGACGATGGCGCCCCAGATGAGCCCGGTCAGGATCGCGCCTTGCGACAGGGCCAGGTGACCCTCGAAATGCGCGCCCTGCTGCAAAAGCGCGGCGGTGAGGGCGGGGTCGCCCAGCTGCGGCAGGCCGGTGGCACCGACGGCCCCAAGCGCGCCAAGGAGCGAGGACCATTTCACCATCAAAAAGGCCGAGACATGCGGCATCATCGCGATGGCGACCGCGGCCATATGGTCGGGTTTGACCGAATGGGCGGTATTGGTGATCAGGCTCAGCGCCACAAAGACCAGTACCGGCGCGGCGGCGGCCACGGGAATAAGCCCGTTGAGGAAGGCCAAAAGCCCAAAGACGGCCGCCACCGGGATCACGGTCGCGACGCCAATGATATAGCCGGAATGGGCGCCCATCTTCTTATAGGCCGGGTGGCCGATATAGGCGGTAGTCGGGAAGGGCGAGCCGAAAACCGCGCCGATCATGGTGCCCAGACCATCGGTGATCTGGCAGGTGGCGACGGGGTAGTGATCGCCTGCGGCCTCGGCGCTCTCGACGTTGTTCATCGTCTCGATGAAGTTGTAGATCTGCACCGGCACCAGCACGAGGAACAGCTCCGGGTTGGCAAAGAGGTATTCGATCCCGGCAAAGAGATCGCCGATGTAGGGCAGGGGCGGGTAGAAACCCAGACCCTCGACGCTGATGGTCGAGGTGCCCATGCCAAGGGCAACCACGGTGCCGACGACCAGCGCCAAAAGGCCGGCGGGGATGTTGAAGGGCAGGCGGAACTGCCCGACCAGCCCCCAGAGGATGATGATCATCGAGGCAAAGCCGACAAAGGGACTCTCAAACACGGTGGCCAGCGGCACGGTGCCGATAAAGACCAGCGCAATGCCGCAGAGGGTGCCGAGCATGCCGGCGCGCGGGGTGACCCGCTTCAGCCAAGGGCCGATTACCGCGCCAAAGGCGGCGACGATGCCGCCCATAAAGCCTGCGCCAATGCCGACCTGCCAGGCCAGCAGCGGATCATTGGTGGCCCAGTAGATCGGGCCGATGACTCCAAACAGATAGACGAACATCACCGGGGTCGAGATGCCATAGGGCATCGCGGTGACATCGCGGCCATGCTGAGCAGCGGCGCGTTTGGCCAGTCCCACATAGGCGATGATGCCCGCCAGAATGGCCACGGCAGCACCGGGCACAATGCGGCCATAGACGATCTCGGCCGGCATCTGAAAGACGAACTGGCAGACGCCCGCCAGCACCATTAGATTGATCAGATTGTCAGTGAACAGCGCCCAGAACGCGCTGAAGTCGCTGCGGTGAAACAGCTTGTAGGTGTAACTCCCATCCCTCATGGGGACCTCCCTTTGATGGCCGGCCGTCGGGGGCGGTTCTCCTCCCTCCCCAATCGGGCGCGGCGGTCTGCTACTGCGCTGCGATATGCAGGGCAGCCTCCCCGAATGCGGGGCACTGTGCGGCAGTTTCAGAGGTCAGCGCCGTGATCACTTCGGCCACCACTAGGGCGGCGATCACGGCTGGCCGCTTGTCGCGGCTACCGCCTGCCCCGATGGGGCAGATGAGATCTGCGACAGAGAGCCCGTCGCAGTGGTCATGGGTCCAGGCGGCGAATTTCGCCCGCTTGGTGGCCGAGCCGATCAGCCCGACATAGGTGGCATCCCCGCGCTGGAGCGCGGCAGAGGCCAGAAGGAAATCGAGCCCATGGTCATGGGTCAGAACGATAAAGGCGCTGCCGGGGGCGGCGTTCATCACGTCGATCTCGGGAATGGCGCTTAAGCGGCGTTCGACCGAGGCGTGGCATTGGTCGAGCTCCCCTTGCCGCTGGTCGATCAGCACCGCGCGCACCGGCAGGTGTTGCAACAGATCCGCCAGCGCGCGGCCCACATGGCCCGCCCCTAGGATATAGACCGCGGGCAGCTCCGCCTCGCGCGCCTCAGCCTCGCGCAGGGCGAGGTCCTTGTCGCTGGCGCTCATCCTCGTGAGGGCGATCTCCACCCGCCCGCCGCAGCATTGACCGATCTCGGGGCCAAGCGGCACGTCCATGTGATGTGAGAGGTTCCCCGCCGCCAGCAACTCCCGCGCTGCCGCGATGGCGAGGTGTTCGAGCTGGCCGCCGCCGATGGTGCCGCAGAGGCTCTCGGCGCGCACATACATCTCGGTGCCCGTGTTGCGGGGGGAGGACCCCCGCACGCGGATGAGCCGCAGGCTCGCCACCGGGCCGGGGGCGTCGAGGAACTGGCGCAGGCGGGCGGCCTCTCTCATAGTCTCAGACTCCAGTCTTCAGCCGTTCGACCGCCATCAGCACCCGTTCCGGCGTGGCGGGGGCCTCCAGGCGCGGGCATTCGCGGTAGTTGGCCACCGAGGCCACCGCCATCGACAGCGCCTCAAAGACCGAGATGCCCAGCATGAAGGGCGGCTCGCCCACCGCTTTGGAGCGTTTGATGGTCATCTCGCGGTTCTCGGACCAATCGGCGAGATTGACGTTGAAGATGCGCGGCCGGTCCGAGGCCAGCGGGATCTTGTAGGTGGAGGGCGCATGGGTGCGCAGGCGGCCCTCCTTGTCCCACCACAGCTCCTCGGTGGTGAGCCAGCCCATGCCCTGGATAAAGGCGCCCTCGACCTGCCCCTTGTCGAGGATGGGGTTCAGCGAACGGCCCACGTCATGCAGGATATCGGTGCGCTCCACCCGGTATTCGCCGGTGAGCGTGTCGATGGCGACCTCGGAGCAAGACGCGCCATAGGCGTAGTAATAAAACGGCCGCCCCTTGCCCGCCGCGCGGTCCCAATGGATCTTGGGCGTCTTGTAAAAGCCCGCCGCCGAGAGGTGTACCCGCGCCATATAGGCCTCGCGGATGAAGGCGGCAAAGGCGACGACCTCCTCGCCGATGCGGATCTGATTGGGGCCAAAGCGCACCGCGCTTTCCTTTACGCCCCGGCTCTCGGCGGCGAATTTGACCAGCCGCGCCTTGATCTGCTCTGCCGCGTCGAGGGCGGCCATGCCGTTGAGGTCAGAGCCAGACGATGCGGCGGTGGCGGAGGTGTTGGGCACCTTCTCCGTGGTGGTCTTGGTGATCTTGATGCGGTCAAAATCGACCTGAAAGGCCTCGGCCACCACCTGCGCAACCTTGGTGTTGAGACCCTGACCCATCTCGGTACCGCCGTGGTTCAGGTGGATCGAGCCGTCGTTATAGATGTGGATCAGCGCGCCGGCTTGGTTGTACCAAGTGGCGGTGAAGGAGATGCCAAATTTGACCGGTGTCAGCGCGATGCCGCGACGGATCACCCCGCCCTTGGCGTTCTCCGCTATGATCGTGGCGCGTCGGGCTTGGTAGTCGGCGCTCTCTTCCAGCTCCTCGACGATGCGGCCAATCACATTGTCCTCCACCTCCTGATGATAGGGGGTGAGAGTGCGACCATCGCCCGGCTCGCCGTAGAAATTCGCCTTGCGCACCTCCAGCGGGTCCTT
The DNA here is from genome assembly GCA_048263945.1 of Epibacterium sp. Taxonomy (GTDB): domain Bacteria; phylum Pseudomonadota; class Alphaproteobacteria; order Rhodobacterales; family Rhodobacteraceae; genus Epibacterium. The sequence continues at coordinate 11,427 of JBLXDQ010000014.1, forward strand.
GCCCAGAGCATAGGCGATCTCCTCGATCATCCGCTCGGCGGCGACCACACCCTGCGGGCCGCCAAAGCCGCGAAAGGCGGTGTTGGAGACCGTATTGGTCTTTTGCGGGCAGGAGGTCAGCCGGACGTTGGGGTAGAAATAGGCGTTGTCCGCATGAAACAGCGCCCGGTCCGTCACCGGGCCGGAGAGGTCGGAGGAATAGCCGCAGCGCGCCGCAAACTGGCTGTCCACCGCCTGAATGCGCCCCTCGCCGTCAAAGCCCAGATCGTAGTCGATCACAAAGTCATGCCGCTTGCCCGTCGCGGTCATGTCCTGATCGCGGTCGGGGCGGATCTTCACCGGGCGGTTCAGTTTCTTGGCGCCAATGGCGGCCACGGCGCAGAACAGGTTCATCTGGCTTTCTTTGCCGCCAAAGCCGCCGCCCATGCGGCGCACGTTCACCACCACCGCATTGGAGGGCACGCCAAGCACATGGGCTACCATATGCTGCGCCTCGCTCGGGTGCTGGGTGGAGCAATGCACCACCACATCGTCATCCTCGCCCGGGATGGCAAAGGCGATATGGCCCTCAAGGTACATGTGGTCCTGCCCGCCAACGGTGAGGCGCCCGCGCACACGATGCGGCGCCTCGGCAAGGCCGCTGTCCACGTCGCCGCGTTCCAGTTTCAGCGGGTCGGTGACCATCGGCATGCCCGCAAGCCGCGCGGAGACGGCGTCGATGGCATGGGGCAGCACCTCATAGTCCACCTGCGCCAGCTCAGCGGCGCGGCGGGCCAGATCGCGGGTCTCGGCAATCACCGCAAAGAGGGGCTGGCCGTGGAATTCCACCTTTTCGGTCGGAAACACCGGCTCGTCGTGTTTGCCGGTGGGGCTGACGTCATTGACGCCGGGTATATCCTCGGCGGTGAGCACGGTAACCACGCCCGGCGCGGCGCGCACTGCCGAGAGGTCCATGCCGCGGATCTGCGCATGGGCGACGGTGGAGACGCCGAGATAGGCGTGCAGGGTGCCTGCGGGCTCGGGGATATCATCGGTGTAATCGGCGCGGCCCTGCACCTGTTTGATGGCGCTGTCGTGCTGCAGGTTCTGATGGGCGGCGCCTTTGATCTGCAGGCTGGCCTCGGGGGTGGTGTTCAGGTCTTTCATCTCGCTCTCCTCCCTCAGGCGATGGCCAGACGCACGGGCGCGTCTGCGGGGCTGCTCTGTTCCAGATAGAAGCGGCGCAAGAGGTTGGCCGCGACGGTGATCCGGTAGTCGGCACTGGCGCGCCAATCGCTGAGCGGGGTGAAATCGCCCTTCAGCGCCTCTGCTGCGGTGTCAAATGTCGCGGCGGTGAAGGGCTGGCCGACCAATGCGGCCTCGGCCCCCGTCGCGCGTTTCGGCGTGGCTGCCATGCCGCCATAGGCCAGACGCGCGGCGGTGATCACACCGCCCTCGACGGTGACGCTGATGCCGGCCGCGACGGAGGAGATATCCTCGTCCCGGCGTTTAGAGATCTTATAGGCGGCGTCGATCTGACCCGGCTGGCTGCGCGGAATGCGGATCGCGGCGACAAAGTCGCCGGGCTGGCGGTCCTGCTTGCCATAGGCAATGAAGAACTCTTCCAGCGGCAGGATGCGGGTGCCCCGGATGCTTTGCAGCAGCACCTCGGCCCCGAGCGCGATCAGCACCGGCGGCGTGTCCCCGATGGGCGAGCCATTGGCGATATTGCCGCCGATGGTGCCCATATTGCGCACCTGCCAGCCGGCGATGCGGTCCCAATAGTCCTTAAGATGCGGAAAGGCGTCGCGGATCGCCGCCTCGCTTTCGGAATAGGTGACGCCGGCGCCAAGGGTCAGGCTCTCGTCGCTGAGCTCGATGGTCTTCAGCCCCTCCAGATGGGTGAGAAAGACCACGGGCGAGATCGGGCGCATAAATTTGGTGACCCAGAGGCCCACGTCGGTGGAGCCTGCCACAAGGGTCGCCTCGGGGCTCTCCGCCAGCACCTGCGCGAGGTCGGCCACATCGGCGGGCAGGATGGCGCGGTCCTCTTCGGGGCCGGTGACGATGCGGGTCTTGGGCTGGAGCGCCATCAGCCGGGCGGTCACATCTGCGCGTTCGCGTGTCAGGTGGTCATGGGCGGGCGAGCCATAGTGGGTCACCGCCATCGCAGCCCGCACGATCGGCTCGTAGCCGGTGCAGCGGCAGAGGTTGCCCTGGATCGCGGTCTCGACCTCCTGTACCGAAGGCTCCGGGTTGCCCATCCACAGCGCGTAAAGCGACATCACAAAGCCCGGCGTGCAAAAGCCGCATTGGCTGCCGTGATAGTCCACCATCGCCTGTTGCACCGGATGCAGCCGTCCCTGCGGGCCGGAGAGATGTTCGATGGTGACGATGTGGCAGCCATTGAGCGAAGCCAGAAAACGGATGCAGGCATTCACCGTCTCGTAGCGCAGGCTCCCCTGATGCAGGCGCCCCACCAACACGGTGCAAGCGCCGCAATCGCCCTCGGCGCAGCCTTCCTTGCTGCCGGTCAGCCGCTGGTCGAGACGCAGATAGTCCAGCAGGGTCAGCGTCGCCTTCACATCAGCAATGCGCTTTTCCTCTCCGTTCAGAAGAAAGCGGATGTCGTGTTGATGAGCCATTGATCCTCCCTGCTCTGCCCGGCCGTTTGGGCGTGCGGCAGAGAGTATCCCTTTCGACTGCCTCGAAATATGGTAGGCTTTGCGAAATACTTTCAACGTTTCGTTGATAATTGCGCGTGGGATTTCGGGGTATATCGGCCCCGCCGTAACAATCGAGGTTTTAGAATGGCTTATATGGAGAGCCTGCGTCTGTTTTGCCGCGTGGTGGAACTGGGCAGTATCACATCCGGCGGGCGTGACCTGCGGTTGACCCCTGCGGTGGCCAGCAAACGTCTCAAGGAGTTGGAGGAGCACCTGGGCGTGCGGCTGTTCAATCGCACCACGCGGTCGCTGACACCGACCGAGGCGGGCAAGCGATTCTACCTCGAGGCGCTGAAGATTCTCGAGGTGGTGGAGGAGGCGGAGAGTGTGGTGGCGCAGTTCTCGGGCCGGCCGCGCGGGACGTTGAAAATCACCGCACCGCTGGCTGCGGGGCGGCGGATCATCGCGCCCTTGATTCCTGATTTTGTTGAGCTTCACCCGGAGATCGACGTGCAGATGCGGATGTCGGATCGGCGGGTGGATATCCTTGCCGATGGGCTTGATCTGGCGTTCTTTGTCGGCACGCCGAGCGACTCCAGCCTCAAGATGCGCAAGATCGCCGGGGTGGAGCGGGTGCTCTGTGCCTCGCCCGCCTATCTGGCGCGATTTGGCACGCCGAGGGTGCCGCAGGACCTGATGGGCAAGCACAACTGTCTTCTGCTGCGCTACCCGCGCTCTCCCGAGTATTTCTGGACCCTGAACACCGATTCCGGATTTCGGAAATTCGAAGTCAGCGGTAAGTATGATGCGGATGACAGCGCGGTGCTGCTGAACTGGGCGCTGGATCACCGAGGCATCGTCAACAAGCCGCTGTTTGAGGTGGCGGAGCATCTGGAAAGCGGCGCTTTGGTGGAGATCCTGCCAGAGGCGCGGCCCATGGCGGCGAGCTTTGGCTGTCTTTATCCGCATAAGAAACTGCAGGACCCGAAGGTGCGCCTGTTGGTGGATTTCATCACCGAACGCGGGCAGGCCTATCTGAGCGCGCAATAAAAACGCCCCGGCGATGAGGCCGGGGCGATGACAACGCCGGGAGGGCGGTGTTTAGAAATCGACTTCGATGGCGATGCCTTGCTGCACCGCGAGCTCCACCACCGAGGCGGCCACCGCGAGGTCCTGCAGGCCGACGCCGGTGCCATCAAACAGGGTGATCTGATCGGCAGAGGTTCGCCCCGGATGGGCGCCGTTGATCACCGCGCCGAGCTGATGGATGTCGCCCTCGGCGATCAGCCCCTGCGCGACGGCATGCTGCGCTTCGCCAATGGTCACGGACTGCGCCACTTCGTCGGTGAAGACTGTGGCGCGGGTCAAAAGTGCCGGGTCCACCTCTTGCTTGCCCTTGGTGTCGGTGCCCATACAGGCGAGATGAGTGCCGGGGCAGACCTGATCCGCCTTCAGGATCGCGTCAAAGGACGAGGTGATGGAGATAATCACATCCGCCTCGCGCAGCCCGTCCAAGCCGACCGCCTCAAACGGCAGGTCAAACTCTGCCGCGACCTCTGCGAGGTTCGGCAGCATCTCCGGGTGCAGGTTCCAACCGATCACCTTGTCAAAACTGCGCTGCTCCAGCGCGGCGCGCAGTTGGAACTTGGCCTGATGGCCGGCGCCGATCATGCCGATCACCTTGGCATCCTCGCGCGCCAGATGTTTGATTGAGACGGAGGAGGCGGCGGCGGTGCGCAGAGCAGTCAGGAGGTTGCCGCCGACCATGGCGCGGGCCTTGCCGGTGTCGGGGTCAAACAGAAAGACGGTGGACTGGTGATTGATCAGCCCGCGTTTTTCCAGGTTGTTGGGCCAGTAGCCGCCGGCCTTGAGGCCGAGCGTCAGGCCTGCGCGGTCAAACCCGCCCTTAAAGCCGTAAAGCGCGCTCTCGTGGCCAAGGGCCTCGCGCACCACGGGAAAGTTATAGGCGTCGCCGGTGGCCATGGCGGCAAAGACCTTCTCCACCGCCTCAAAGGCGGCGGCGCGGGTCATCAGATCGGCAATTGCCCGTTCGGGAACGATATACATAGGGTGTCTCCTGTCATCTGGCGCGGGCTGAAAGCCCGGGCCGCGCCCGACCCTCCCCCCCGGGAGGGCGCTTGCGCACCCACCCAGGCTCGGGCGCGACCCTCGTGTGGGGGGCGGGGGTGTAAAAAGCCGGCGGAGGCGTCAGGGCACCTTCGCCAGTTGGGGGGCGTCAGTAGGCCTTGCCGCGCGCGGAGACCGGCCAGAGGCATTCCACCTTGCCGTTGCGGACGCCGACGTACCAGTCATGCACATTGGCGGTCGGGTCGCAGTGGCCGGGCACCAGTTTCAGCTTGTCCCCCACCTGCAGCACGCCCTCGGGGTCGGAAATCACCCCGTGTTCGTCGGAGCATTTGATGTAGGTGACATCGGTGCGGCCAAAGATCACCGGCAGGCCGCTGTCCACCGACTGCGCCTTGAGGCCGGCGTCGCAGATCGCCTTGTCTGCCTTGGCGTGGCTCATCACTTGGGTCAGGATGAAGAAGGCGTTTTCCCATTCGCCCTGGTCGATGCGCTTGCCGTCCTGATCGAGGATGCGGCCGTAATCCGCGTCCATGAAGGCATAGGAGCCGCATTGCAACTCGTTGTAAACGCCGGAATTTGACTCGAAGTAGTAGGAGCCGGTGCCGCCGCCAGAGACCAGCTCACAGGTCAGACCCGCCGCCTTTAGCCCCTCGACCGCATCAGCCACCTGCGCGATGGCAATGTCGAGTTTCGCCTTACGGTCGGCGTAGGAGTCCATGTGCTGCATCGCGCCCTGATAGGCTTGGATGCCGGTGAATTTCAGGCCCTCTGCGGCGTCAATCGCGCGGGCGATCTCCACCACGGCCTCGGTCGTGGTCACGCCGCAGCGGCCAGCGCCGCAGTCGATTTCGACAAAGCACTCAAGCGTGGTGCCGTGCTTTTGCGCCGCCGCCGACAGATCCGCTACATTGGCCAGATCATCGACACAAACGATTGTGCGGGCGCCAAGTTTCGGCAGGCGGGCGAGGCGGTCGATCTTGGCGGCGTCGCGCACCTGGTTCGAGACCAGAATGTCCTTGATGCCGCCGCGGGCAAAGACCTCGGCCTCCGAGACCTTTTGACAGCAGACGCCAACCGCGCCGCCGAGGCTCTCTTGCAGTTTGGCCACATCGACCGATTTGTGCATCTTGCCGTGGACGCGGTGGCGCATGCCATGGGCGCGGGCATAGTCGCCCATCTTCTTGATATTGCGCTCCAGCGCGTCGAGGTCGAGGACCAGCGCCGGGGTCTGAATGTCAGCCTCGTCCATACCGGGCAGGGCGGGGACGTCAAAACCAACCTCGAGGTGGTCGAATGTTGCAGGTGCGTTCATGAGGGTCACTCCGGTTTTATAGGGTCATTGCGTCCAGGGCAGGCGGTCGAGATCGACATTGCCGCCGGTGAGGACGATGCCAACGCGCTTGCCTTTGAAGCGGTCGGGGTTCTTTAGGATGGTGGCGAGGGGCACCGCCGAGGAGGGCTCCATCACCACGCGCAGGTGCTTCCAAATGAGCTTCATCGCGTCGATGATCTCCGGGTCCGAGGCGGTGAGAATGTCCGACACATGGGTCGAGACAAAGTGCCAGGTCAGATCCTTGAGCGGCACCAACAGCCCGTCGGCGATGGTCTTGGGGGCGTCATCGGCGATGATATAGCCCGCTTTGAAGCTGCGATAGGCGTCGTCGGCCTGCTCGGGCTCGGCCGCGATGATCTGGGTTTCCGGCGCCAGCGTCGACAGCGTCAGGCAGGTACCGGAGATCATGCCGCCGCCGCCGATGGGGGCGACCACAAAGTCCAACCCATCGGTCTGCTCGACAAACTCCTTGGCGCAGGTGCCCTGGCCCGCGATCACGCGGGGGTCGTTGTAGGGGTGGACAAAATCGCCACCGGTCTGCGCCTGCACGCGGGCAAAGGTCTCCTCGCGCGAGGAGGTCGAGGGCTCGCATTCGGTGATCTGACCGCCGTAGCGGCGCACGGTGTCTTTCTTCGCCTGCGGCGCGGTACGGGGCATCACCACGTTGCAGGGAATGCCGCGCAGCATCGCCGCGTAAGAGAGGCAGGAGGCATGGTTACCGCTGGAATGGGTCGCCACGCCTTTGGCCGCCTGCGCCTCATCAAGACCAAAGACCGCGTTGGTGGCGCCGCGCACCTTAAAGGCGCCCGGCTCCTGAAAGTTCTCGCATTTGAAGAACAGCTCTGCCCCGGTCAGCTCGTTCAGATAGGCGGACTGGCGGACGGGCGTGCGGCGGATGTGGGGCGCAATCCGCTCATGCGCCGCCAACATGTCCTCATAGGTTGGGATATCCATCGGGAGGTCCTTCATCACGCGGCGTCCTTCTGGGCCACCAGCGCGTTGCCGCGATAATAGTCCTGTGCCGCCGCCACGCCGGAGCCGAGTTTGATATCAAGGCCGAGGTCGACCATGCACATCTCGGCGGTGGCGAGGCCGGAGAGCATCATCACATCGGTCAGGCTGCCGAGGTGGCCGATGCGGAACACCTTGCCCGCAACCTCCCCCAGACCCACCCCAAAGGCGACGCCGTATTTGTTGGCTGCATGGGTCACGATGGAGGTGGCGTTAAAGCCTTCGGGCGTGCGGATCGCGCTGACCGTGTCGGAATAGAGGTCCGGCGAGGCGGCGCAGAGCTCGAGCCCCCAAGCGCCAACCGCAGCGCGCACCCCTGCGGCGATGCGGGTATGGCGGGCAAAGACGGTCTCCAGCCCCTCGGCCAGCAGCATCTTGCAGGATTCGTTGAGCCCATTCATCAGACCCACGGCGGGGGTATAGGGATAGGCATTGTTGGCATAGCCCTTGGCCATGTCATGCACGTCAAAGAAGGTGCGCGGCAGGCGGGCGGATTTGGTCGCCTCCATCGCCTTTTGGCTGAAGCCGACGATGGCGAGGCCTGCGGTCAGCATGAAGCCCTTTTGCGAGCCGGTCACGGCCACATCGACCTCCCAGTCGTCCATCTGGAAGTCCATCGAGGCAATCGAGGACACGCCATCGACAAACAGCAGTGCCGGATGGCCTGCGGCGTCAAGCGCGCGGCGCACGGCGGCGATGTCGGATTTCACCCCGGTTGCGGTCTCGTTATGGGTGGCCAGCACCGCTTTGATCTTGTGGCTTTTATCGGCGGTCAGGATCTCCTCGTAGCGGTCGGCGGGCAAGCCCTGACCCCAAGGGGTCTCGACGATCTGAACCTCCAGCCCGTGGCGCTGGCAAATGTCGATCCAGCGATGGCTGAACATGCCGTTGCGCGCCGCGAGGATGCCATCGCCCGGCGACAGCGTGTTGGAGAGCGCGGTTTCCCAGCCGCCGGTGCCGGTGGAGGGGAAGATAAAAACCTCGGCGCGCTCGCTCTTCAGCACCTTGCGCACGCCTTCGCGGGCGGGGTGCAGGATCTGGCCAAACAGCGGCGAGCGGTGGTCGATCGTCGGCATATCGCAGGCCTTGCGCAGGCTCTCGGGGATATTGGTCGGGCCCGGGATAAAAACGGGATTCTGAAAGCTCATGAGGGGTCTCCTTCGGTCTAAGGGTGACCATAAGCGGGGCCTCCGTTGAGGGAAATTTTTTTGAAATCGTTTTTCAAAATTGACGCGCCGGTAAATTATTATGATTTGTCAGAGGTTTGAATTTTTCATATGGTGGAGTTGATTTTCATATTTAGGAAAAGGTGCGAGATGGATTCGCAAGACAGCAGCACCAAGGGCACTCGTCGGGCGCGTGGGCGGCCGCGGGACTGGCACGACAAGACGGCGCAAAACACCATCAAATCGCTCGACCGCGCGATGGAGGTCTTTGAATTTCTGAGCGAGGCGCAGGGCAAGCCGCTCAGCACCATTGCGGACGAGATGGGGCAGTCGCCTTCGACCATCTACCGCGTCCTTGTCACGCTGGAGGGGCGCGGGCTGGTGGAGTTTGATCCCGAAGATCAGCTCTGGCACATCGGGGCGCGGGCCTTTGTGATCGGCGCGCGGTTTCTGCGCCGCACCAGTCTGGTGGACCGGGCGCGCCCGATCCTGCGCTGGCTGATGGAGGAGACAGGCGAGACCGCCAACCTCGGGATCGAGCGGGAGGGCCATGTGCTGTTTGTCAGCCAAGTGGAGACCCACGCCAATATCCGCGCGTTTTTCCCGCCGGGCAGCCTGTCGCCGATGCATGCTTCGGGGATCGGCAAGGCGCTCATGGCGCAGATGGATGCACCCCGGCTGGCGCGGCATCTGAAAACCGCGCGGCTAGAGCGGTTTACCGCGCTGACGATTACCGAGGCGCAGGCCTTGCAGGCGGACCTAGAGGTGATCCGCGAGCGCGGCTACTCCTTTGACAATGAGGAGAAAAACGCCGGGATGCGTTGCATCGCCGCCCCGGTCTTTGACATGAACCGCGAGGCGGTGGCGGGGATTTCCGTCTCTGGCCCCAGCAGTCGGATCAGCGAGGGCGAGGTAGACAGGCTCAGCCGCGCGGTGATCTACGCGGCGGAGCAGTTGACGCAGGCGATTGGCGGGGCCAGCGCGGCCCCGGCCATGAGCGATTAGCGGTGGACCCAGCCGCCGTCTTTTTCCGCGCTCCTCAGGCAGGCGGTAATGAACCACATGCCATCGAGACCTTCCTCTAGCCCCGGCAGGACCGAAGTCTCTGTGCGGCCCGCGATCAGATCGGCGGCCTCGGAATAGAGGTTGGCAAAGCCTTCGAGGTAGCCTTCGGGATGGCCCGGCGGGATGCGGGTGCCGCTGGTGGCCTCGCCAGTGCCCCGGGTCAGAATGCGCGGCGCCTCGCCAAAGCGGGTAAAGCGCATCTGGTTGGGGTTTTCCTGCTCCCACTCAAGCCCGCCCTTGTCGCCGTAAATCCGCAGCCGCAGGGCGTTTTCATTGCCCACGGCGACCTGGCTGGCCCAGACCATGCCGCGCGCGCCACCTGCCAATCGCAGCAGGATATGAGCGTTATCGTCCACGGTGCGCCCCGGCACAAAGCTGTGCAGATCGGCCGAGAGCGCCTCGGCCCGCAGGCCAGAGACAAAGGACAAAAGGTTGAAGGCATGGGTGCCAATATCGCCAATCGCCCCGGCGCCGGCGCGGGCGGGATCGGTGCGCCAATCGGCCTGTTTGTTCTCGGCGGCCTCGGTCAGCCAGTCCTGCGCATATTCCGCCTGCACCACCCTGACGTCGCCCAGATCACCGCGCGCCACCATCTCGCGGGCGAGGCGGATCAGCGGGTAGCCGGTGTAGTTATGCGTCAGGATGAACCGCGCAGAGGAGGCGCGGGCGGCGGCGGCCAAGGCCTCGGCCTGCTCTTGCGTCGCGGTGAGCGGCTTGTCGCAGATCACGTGGATGCCCGCGTTGAGAAAGGCAATCGCGGGGGCGGCATGCAGGTGGTTGGGCGTCACAATCGCCACCGCGTCGATGCCATCCGCGCGGGCGGCCTCGGCGCGGGCCATCTCCTCAAAGGAGGTATAGCTGCGGTCGCTGGCGATCCCCAGCTCCTCCGCCGAGGCAGCGGCGCGGGTGGGGTCGGAGGACAGAGCCCCCGCCACCAGATCCCATTTGCCGTCGATGCGGGCGGCGATGCGGTGGACGCCGCCGATAAAGGCGCCTTGACCGCCGCCGACCATGCCGAGCTTCAGACGTTTCGCCGCGCCGCTCATAGGCCGAGCATCCGCTTCAGCGTGGCTTCGTCCCGCTCCGATCCTGCAAAATCGTCAAAGGCCTTGCCAGTCACATCAATGAGGTGCTGCGCGATGAAGGGCGCGCCCTCGGCGGCGCCTTGCTCGGGGGATTTGATGCAGCATTCCCATTCCAGCACCGCCCAGCTTTTGTAGCCATATTGGGTCAGCTTGGAGAAGATCGCGCCGAAATCCACCTGCCCATCGCCGAGCGAGCGGAAGCGGCCCGCGCGATTGGCCCAGGATTGATAGCCAGAATAGACCCCTTGGCGACCGTCGGGATTGAACTCCGCATCCTTCACGTGAAAGGCGCTGATGCGGTCGTGATAGAGGTCGATAAAGGCGAGGTAATCCATCTGCTGCAGCAGGAAATGGCTGGGATCGTAGTTGATCCGCGCAGCCTCGTGCTCGCCCACGGCATCAAGGAACATCTCCCAAGTCGCGCCGTCAAACACATCCTCGCCGGGGTGGATCTCATAGCCGATATCCTGGCCGAGGTCCTTGTAGTGGTCGAGGATCGGACCCCAACGGCGGGCCAATTCGGCAAAGGCTTCCTCGATCAGCCCAGCGGGGCGCTGTGGCCAGGGATAGAGGTAGGGAAAGGCAAGCGAGCCGGTGAAACTGACCGTATGGCTGAGACCAAGGCGGTGCGAGGCATTAGCGGCCTTTTTCACCTGATCCACCGCCCAGGCCTGGCGCGCGGCGGGGTTGCCGCGCACATGCTCGGGCGCGAAGGCGTCAAACGACAGGTCATAGGCGGGGTTCACCGCCACCAACTGGCCCTGCAGGTGGGTCGACAGCTCGGTGATCTCGACGCCCGCATCGGCGCAGATGCCTTTGACTTCGTCGCAATAGGTCTGGCTCTCGGCGGCCAGATCGAGGTTGAAAAGGCGCGTGTCAAAGGTGGGGATCTGAACCCCTTTATAGCCAAGGCCCGCCGCCCATTTGCAGATATTTTCCAAAGAGTTGAACGGGGCGTCGTCCCCGGCGAACTGCGCCAGAAACAGCGCGGGTCCTTTGATGGGTGATGTCATCTTGGGTCTCCAATTCCGGGAACGCCCCCGCGAACACCCTGTCCGCGGGGGCTGATTTTGTAACGTCAGGCGAGCAGCGCGCGCGCCTCTTCAATGCCAAGGGCGGCGGGGCGGTCGCAGGAGGTCTCGATCTCGATGAACTGGCCGGTTTCGCCAGAGGTGAGGATCGAGGTCATCACGTCCACCACATGCAGCGCAAATTCGAGCGAGCAGCGATGGCCGCGGCCCGATTGGATCGCCTGTGCCATATCAGCCAGACCCGCAGCGCGGTAATTGGCGCGCTCGCCGTCGTTCGCCTTGCCAAAGGGGTGATCCCAGGCGGGGGTGCCATTGGTGAAGCTGCCCTTCTCGGTCATGCGGATTTCGCCGCCAAAGAAGTTCGGATCGGGCACATGCAGGGTGCCTTCGGTGCCGTAGAGCTCCATGTTGGAATGGCCGTGTTCCCAGACGTCCCAGCTGGCGCAATAGGTGATCTGCGCGCCGGAGTGGAACTGCATCACCGCATGGATCGTGGTCGGGGTCTCGACCTTGATCTTCTCGCCCGAACGGGGCTGCGACGTGATGGTGCGGTAGTCCTGTGCCGACGACGACATGGCGCAGACGCGTTTCACCGGGCCCAGAAGCTGGATCAGGTTCGACAGGTAATAAGGCCCGAGGTCGAGGATGGGGCCGCCGCCCGGCTGGAAGAAGAAGTCGGGGTTCGGGTGCCACATCTCCATCCCCGGGCTTTGCACGAAGCAGGTGCCGGAGGTGATAGTGCCCACCGCCTTGGCATCCACCAGATGCCGCGCCAGCTGATGCGCACCGCCAAGGAAAGTATCGGGGGCAGAGCCCACGCGCAGGCCCTTTTCCGCAGCGATGCGGGCCAGCTCCAGCCCTTCTTCGCGGCTGAGCACAAAGGGTTTTTCCGAATAGACGTGTTTGCCCGCCTCAAGGATCTGCTTGGAGACCTTGAAGTGCGCCGCCGGGATGGTGAGGTTCACCACAATGTCGATGTCATCGGAGGCCAAGAGCCCGTCGATGGTATCGGCGCGCAGGCCGAATTCGGTGGCGCGGGCATGGGCCGCCTCTGCATTGAGGTCGGCGCAGGCGCGCATTTCGATGCCTTTGAACATCGGGGCGAGGCGCATATAGGCGGCGGAAATATTACCGCAGCCAATAACGCCGATGCCGAGAGTTTTGCTCATGGTCGGGGTCCTCAGAAGATTTTGAAAGCTGCAAGGGAGCGGCTTGCAAAGCGTTCGGTGTCGGCGGGCTTGTCATGCTCCATCACAAAGACCTCGACGCCGATGCCGCGCAGGGCGGCGCTCAGGGCCGGCCAATCCAGGGTGCCGTGACCCACATCAGCCCAGCCGTCTTCGTCGAGGTTCTCGCCTGCGGGGGCGATATCCTTGACGTGGGCGGCAGTGATGCGGTCCTTGTAGCGCTCGATCCATTCCAGCGGGTCAGCGCCACCGCGCACCACCCAAGCCACGTCCATTTCCCACTCGATGGAGGGCGCGGTCTCAAGGATCAGGTCCATCGGGATTTCGCCGCCGGGCAGGGCCATGAACTCCCAATGGTGGTTGTGCCAGCCAAAGCGCAGGCCTGCGTCTTGTACCCGTTTGGCGGCCACTTCAAGGCGCTGGGCCAGATCGGTCCAGCCTTCCAGCGTGCCGTTCTCGCGCAGGTCATCCTCCGGCGCGGGGCAATAGAGCTGCTTCACCCCAAGCGCCTTGGCGGCGGCGATGGTCTGGTCGAAGTTTTCCTCAAACTCGTTGATCGGAAAGAAATGCGCGGTGGGCATGGAGAGGCCATTGGCCTCCATCAGGCTGCGGGTCTCGTCGAGATTCTGATAGACCCCGCCAAAGCCTTCGACCTGGGTATAGCCGAGCTTGCCCAGAAGCTCGAAAGTGTCTTTCCACGAGGTATGCTCGCGGGCGGAGTAAAGCTGAAAGGAAACGTCCATGTCGGTCATCCTGTTAGGTTGAAGTAGGATAGGCGAAAGCGGTCAGAGCCGCTCCTCGCTGGTTTTGTCGAAAAGGTTGCAGCGGGCGGGGTTGAAGCCGATGGGCAGCGCGTCGCCCTCGTGGATTTCCACCCGCCCGTCGAGACGGACCCAGAAGCGCTGGCCGCCTGCGGTGACCCGCACCAGCGTGTCAGAGCCCAGGGGCTCGACCAGCTGCACGGTGGCCTCCATGCGGATGGCGCGGCTGGCGGCCTCCGCCCCCGAGGCGATGTGCTCGGGGCGAATGCCCAGCCAAGCGGCCCCGGCGGTCGGCGCGCCATCAAAAGCGTAACCGTCGAGCGGGAAAGTGCCCGCCGCCGAGGTAAACTGCACCCCCTCGGTGGTGGTCGCAATCTGCCCTTCGATGAAGTTCATCGAGGGCGAGCCGATGAATTCCGCCACATGTTTGCAGTTCGGGCGGTTGTAGATCTCCTTGGGCGAGGCCAGTTGCAGGATCTTGCCGCCGCGCATGATGGCGATGCGGTCCGCAAGGGTCATCGCTTCGATCTGGTCATGGGTGACGTAGATCATCGTGTTGCGCAGGGTCTGGTGCAGCTCCTTGATCTCGGCGCGCAGATCGGTGCGAAGCTTGGCGTCGAGGTTCGACAGGGGCTCGTCAAACAGGAAGACATCCACGTCGCGCACCAAGGCGCGGCCAATCGCGACCCGCTGACGCTGACCGCCAGACAGAGCGGCCGGCTTGCGCTTCAGCAGGGGTTCGATCTGCAGGATGCGGGCGGCCTTGGCGACACGCTCGGCCACCTCTGCCTTGGAAAACCCGGCGTTTTTTAGACCAAAGCTGAGGTTCCCCTCCACCGTCATCTGCGGATAAAGCGCATAGGACTGGAACACCATGCCGATGCCGCGGTTCGAGGGTTCCTCCCAAGTGACGTTTTTGCCCTGGATGAAGATCTGCCCGTCGGAGACATCCAACAGCCCGGCGATACAGTTGAGCAGGGTGGATTTGCCGCAACCGGAAGAGCCGAGGAGGACCAGAAACTCGCCCTGACCGATGTCGAGGTTCAGGTTCTTGATGACCTCCACCGCGCCGAAGCTGAGGCTCAGGTCTTTGATATTGATACTTGCGTCCATAGTCATGTCTTCAGCCCTTGACTGCGCCGGCGGCGATGCCGCGCACGAAAAGTTTTCCGGAAATCAGGTAGATGGCGAGGGGAACAAGGCCCGTCAGCAGGGTCGCGGCCATGTTGACGTTATATTCCTTCACGCCCTGCACCGAGTTGACGATGTTGTTGAGCTGCACAGTCATCGGGTAGAGATCCGGCTTGGTGTAGATCACCCCAAAGAGGAAGTCGTTCCAGATGCCGGTGACTTGCAGGATCATCGCAACCACGAAGATCGGCAGCGACATCGGCAGCATGATCTGGAAGTAGATCCGCCAGAACCCGGCCCCATCGACCCGCGCCGCCTTGAACAATTCCTCGGGCAGCGAGGTGAAATAGTTGCGGAACAAGAGCGTCAGGATCGGCATGCCAAAGATCGAATGGACGATCACAAGCCCGGTCAGCGTGCCATAGAGGCCGATTTCGCGCAGCAGGATCACCATCGGGTAGAGCATCACCTGATAGGGGATGAAGGCGCCGAAGATCAGGATGGTAAAGAAGGTATCCGCGCCTTTGAACTTCCAGTTGGCCAGCGCGTAGCCGTTGACACTGGCGATCGCGATGGAGGCGATCACCGAGGGCACGGTGATCCGCACCGAGTTCCAGAAACCGCGCGACAGGCCATCGCAGTTGAGACCGGTGCAGGCCTCGGACCAGGCCTTGACCCAGGGTTCAAAGGTGATCTCCATCGGCGGGGCAAAGATATTGCCCATGCGGATTTCTGGCATCCCTTTGAGCGAGGTCATCACCATCACCCAGAGCGGCACGAGGTAGTACATCGACACCATGATGAGGGTGCCATAGAGCAGGATATTATTGCGGGACAGGGACTTGCGGGGCTTGGGGCCGCGCGGCCCGGTGAGGGTGGAGGAGAGATCAGCCACGGTTCTTGCTCCCGAATTCCATATAGGCCCAAGGAATGACGACGATCAGCACAGCCAGCAGCATCATGGTGGAGGCGGCAAAGCCCTGGCCCAGGTTCTGGCCACCGAACATATAGTCATAGACGTATTTCGCGGGCATTTCGGTCGCGATGCCGGGGCCGCCGCCGGTCTGGGCGACCACGAGGTCGTAGACCTTGACGATGGCAGCAGCGACCAGCACCAGCGTGGTGATAAACACCGGGCGCATCATCGGGATGATGACAAAGACATAGGTCTTCCACGCCGGGATGCCGTCTACACGGGCCGCTTTCCAGATGTCTTGGTCGATGCCGCGCAGGCCGGCGAGCATCAGCACCATGATCAGGCCCGAGCCCTGCCACAGCGCGGCGATCAGCACGCCATAGATGGCGATATCGGCGTTATAGAGGGGATCGAAGGTAAAGCTCTCCCAGCCGAGCGAGCGGACGATGCCTTGGACGCCGAACTCCGGGTTCAGCACCCATTGCCAGACCAGACCCGTCACGATGAAGCTGAGCGCATAGGGATAAAGGATAATGGTGCGAAAGGCGCCCTCGAACCGGATTTTCTGGTCCATCAGCGCGGCGAGGATAAAGCCGATCACAAAGCACAGCACCAACATGCAGATGCCATAGATGAACAGGTTCTCGATGGAGATCATCCAGCGGCGGGTGTCCCAGAGCCGCTCGTATTGGTCAAAGCCGACGAATTTCCATTTCGGCAGCAGTTTGGAGCTGGTGAAGCTATAGGCGACCGTCCAAACGGTTCCGCCCACAAAAACGACGAGCGCTGTCAGGATCATCGGGATTGCGGCGATCTTTGCCGACAGGTTCCGAAACAGCGAGATTGGTCGTGAAGCAGCCATGAGGCGCCTCCCGTAAGTATGCGTGCAAGCAGGGTGAAACTGGTCCCGGCCTGCCCACCGAAGGATCGGTTGAGGCAGACCGGGCAGGGAGGAGCGGTTAGTCAGCGTCCGCGATGATCTCGGCAAAGCGCGCTTGCGCTGCTGCTGCGGTCAGGGACGGATCAGCGAAGAACTCCACCATCAGATCCTCGATCTGCTTGGTTGTGTCTTGGGTGATCAGCTGATCGGCACCGGGCAGCGGCTCGGCATTTTTCAGCACCGCGAGACCCTTTTGCATACAGTCGTTGGCCGAGGAGAGATCCACATCGCCACGGACCGGCAGAGAGCCTTTCTTGAGGTTGAAGGCAACCTGCACTTCGGGCGAGAGCATCAGCGCGGCCAGCTCACCCTGTGCGGCGGTTTGCTCTGCATCATTCAGCACCGGGAAATAGAACGCATCGCCGCCTGTGGTCAGAACGTTCTTGTTCCCCAGACCGGGAAGGCAGTGGTAATCGGTGCCCGCAACCTTGCCCGCCACCGCAAATTCACCCTGCGCCCAGTCGCCCATGATCTGACCGCCGGCTTTGCCAGTGATCAGCATGTTGGTGGCTTGGTTCCAATCTTGAACGTTGGAGTCCGCTGCCATGGCGCGTGCCTGATCAATCGCTTCAAAGATTTTACCAACCTCGGGGCCAGCAGCCACTTCGGCGTCTTTGTCGTCGTAGACCTTGAAATACACATCATTGGGCAGAAGGGCGATCATCAGAACATCAAACGCGCCCTTTTGCTGCCAACCCTGCTGGCCCATGGCCATCGGCACGATGCCTGCTTCTTTCAGCGCAGGGGCGGCGGCGACGAATTCGTCCCAATTGGTCGGAACCGGCACGCCTGCGGTCTTATAGGCGGCGTCCGAGAGCCACAGCCACTGCCAGGAGTGGATGTTGATCGGCGCGCAGTAAATTTTACCGTCCACGGTGCAGGCATCCAGCAGCGAGGGCGGGTTTACGATGTCTTTCCAACCTTCGGCCTCGGCCACTTCGGTCAGGTCGCGCATCAAGCCTGCTTCGACCAGCTCTTCGGCCTGACGGCCGTGGTTGAACTGGGTTGCCGCCATCGGATCGCCGCCAGTGATGCGCGAGATCATCACCGGGCGCGCGGTATTGCCGCTGCCGGCAATGGCGCCGTCTTTCCAGCTGTGCTCGGTCTTCTCGTTAAAAGCCTTGGCAAGCTCGGCCACAGCCGCAGCCTCACCGCCGGAGGTCCACCAATGGGTGACTTCCAGCTCAGTGGCTTGGGCCGCGCTGACCACGCACAGGGCGCTGGTCACGGTCAGGATCGTGCGAATAGATTTCATAGTCTTCCTCCCTATTGGGCCTTCGTGCAGGGGCCCGATTTTTGGCTTGCGGATTATTTTTTGGGCAAACCGAACTTTGAAAACGATTACATAGCTCAAATAAGCAAAGTTTACCTTAATTGTAAACGATTACATTGCGGGTCGCATTTGGTGCCAATTTGTAACTTCTGCGATGGCGAGGGTGGTGCCCATGCAGCCCTTGGTTGATCTGGAAAATTGCGAAAATTCAGGGGTTTGCTGCGGGGCGGTGGCGTTGCGTGTCGATGTGACCTTGGGTCTTATGCCGCAGGTGCACGGGCGACGGGCCTTGGGCAAGTCGCAGAGGCGGGCGGCCCGGATCTGCGGCCAAGGGGCGAATCACGCTGGATTTGCACGC
The DNA here is from genome assembly GCA_048263945.1 of Epibacterium sp. GTDB lineage: Bacteria > Pseudomonadota > Alphaproteobacteria > Rhodobacterales > Rhodobacteraceae > Epibacterium. Next base: position 29,417 of record JBLXDQ010000014.1, read on the forward strand.
TCAAGGCCAGGCGGCAAAAGACAGGGGCTGCGTCGCGCCGGGCTTACGGTGCGTCTTGCGAAAGGCGGCGGGGGTCTGATCGGCCTGACGGCGGAAAAAACGGGTAAAATAGGCCGGGTCGCCAAAGCCGAGGCGGAAGGCAATCTGGCTCACCGGCATCCCGGTATTGGCCAAAAGCTCCATCGCCTCGCGTGTGAGCAGGCGGTGCAGATAAGCCTGCGGCGACAGGCCCGTGGTGCGCTTCACCGCCGAGCCGAGGCGGTCGCGGCTGACCCGCAGCTCAGCGGCGTAGCGGTCGACCGTCCAATGCTCCCGCGCCCGTTGCCCCGCCAGCAGGACAAAGCGTTCGGACAGGCCCTGCGGCGCGCGGCCCAGCACCACCAGATCGGTGCGCGCCACCCGCCAGAGGGTCAGGAGTACCAGGGTCAGATATTGCATCTGCGCCAGATCCGCACCGGGCTCGGCGGCGGAGGCTTCGCGTGCCAGCCCTTCAAGGAGGTCGGTCAGGGCGGTGGACCCTTCTGCGCTGACGGAGAGGTCCTGCGACAAGGTCCGCCGCATCTGATCGCCAATGGGGGTGGCGGGCAGGGCCTGCGTTAGGCTGCCCAGCGGGATCGACAGCAACAGACCCCGGCTACCGGCCGAGGCGATCAGCTCGCGCGGCGCTGCTTCGGCCCACCACAGCAACCGGGGGGCCGGATGCTCCGCCCCGCGCTGCTCGCCTTGGCGCAGATGCACCGTACCGGCCTCCAGAACCAAGAGATGCGCCGCCCCCGCCGGCAGCGCATAAGCGACGCGCGACAGGGGGCTGCGCAGGCGTTGCAGGCGACACATTGCGCGATGGGAGGCGGAGGGGGGCAATGCGTGGGGCATGGGGGCAGACTGCCAAAAATCCCGCAGCGATCCAGTCAAAAGTGCAAATATTGCCCGCATAAGTGCATTTATTGCCGGATCAGCCTGCGTCTATGCTGTCCCTCAGCTGCGCCAAACGGACCGAGGAGGGTTCCGGCGCGGCATCAGGGGACCGGAGCCCATCCGGTCCGGAGGGAGGATATCATGACCAGATTTACCCGGCGCGCCACGCTTGGCGCGCTTATGTTGACGGCTGCCAGCAGCCTCGCGCTAACCACTGGCGCGGCGCAGGCGGAGGGCGATACGATCACCATCGGCTATGCGGTGGCCCGCACCGGCCCCAGTGCCACCGGGGCCGGCATCACCACCATCCCGAACTATGAACTTTGGGTGGATACGGTGAACAAGGCCGGCGGGTTGAAACTGCCCGATGGCAGCCAGAAGCTCATCGAGGTGGTGGAATACGACAACCGCTCCTCGAACGAGGATCTGGTGCGCGCGATCGAGCGTCTGGCGGCGCAGGACGAGGTGGACCTGATCCTGCCGCCCTGGGGGACGGGGCCGAATTTGGCAATTGCCCCTTTGATGGCGCGCTTTGGCTATCCGCAGCTTGCGGTGACCGCGGTGACCGACAAGGCGCCGGAGTTTGCCGCCCGTTGGGATCGCAGCTTCTGGATGCTGGGCGGCGGCCATGACTATGCCAAAGGGTTGGTCGACGTGCTGGCCGCCGCGCGTGATGCGGGCACCATCAACAACAAGATCGCGGTGGTCTCGGTGGCGGATGGTTTTGGCATCGACCTGATCAAAGGCGCGCGTCCTGCGTTTGAGGAAGCGGGGTTTGAGCTTGCCTATGACGCGACCTACCCGCTGGGCACCTCGGATTTCGCGGCCATGATGAACGAGGCGCAGGGCTCTGGCGCGGATAGTTTCGTGGCCTTCTCCTATCCGCCCGGCTCCTTTGGGATGACCAAGACGGCGCAGTCGATGGGCTATAACCCCAAGGTGTTTTACGTCTCGGTCGGTGGCGCCTTCCCGATCTATCCGGGCATCGCCGATGGCAAGGCCGAGGGCGTGATGGCGATTGGCGGCGTAGATGCGGATAGCCCCGCCATTCAGGACTATTTCGCCCGCCACACGGCCTTTGTCGGCAACCCGCCGGACAGCTGGGCCTCGGCGATCACCTATGCCTCGCTCGAAATGCTGGGGCAGGCGGTGGAGCGTGTCGGCCTTGATCACGCGGCCCTTGCTGCGGAACTGTCCAATGGCACCTTTGAGACCGTAATCGGCGAGGTGAAATTGCAGGATAACCAGCTGCGCGACCTCTGGTGGGTCGGCCAATGGCAAGGCGGTGCCTTCCATGCGGTGAACCCAGGCGACAAGGCGGGTGCTGCCGCCCCGGTCATCCCCAAGCCCGAGTGGTAAGAGCCTCTGCGCCCTCTGCCCCTACGGCAGAGGGCGCGGGTTTCGACGAAAAGAGACTGTGATGATAGTGACGACCCTTATCCTCGGCCTTGTGCTCGGGGGGACCTATGCGCTGCTCGCGCTGGGGCTGACCCTGCAATATGGCATCGCGCGGATCATGAACCTTGCCTATGGCGAGCTGACCCTGATCGCCGCCTTTGTGCTGGTGGCGATGTTCCAGCAGGCGGGGATTTCGCCGCTGGTCTCGCTGCTGGTTCTGCCGGTGCTCGGCTACGGGCTGGGCTGGATGCTCTACCAAGGCATGATGCGCCCGCTGGTGGCGCGCTCTGGCGGGACGGGGCGGCTGGAGGTGGACAGTATCCTTGCCACCTTTGGCCTGTTGTTCCTTATCCAAGGGCTGCTGCTCTTGGTCTTTGGGGCGAGTTTCACCTCGATCTCTTATCTGGATCGCGGGGTGAGCATCCTTGGTGTTTCGGTCGCGCTGAACCGGCTCATCGCCTTTGGCATCTGCGTGCTGAGCGGCGGGGCGCTGGTTTGGGCGCTCAATCGCACCACCTGGGGCCTCAGGATGCGGGCAGTGGCATTGACGCCGGGCTCGGCGCCCTTGGTGGGGATCGATGTCAACCGGATCGCGCGGCAAGGCTTTGCGCTGGGCACGGCGCTGGCCTGCGTCGCGGGGGCGTCGATCTCGATGTATCAGACCTTTTCCGCCACCGGCGGGGTGATCTTCACCATGAAGGCCTTGGTGATCGTCATCATGGGCGGCGTCGGCAATGTGCCGGGCGCGCTGATCGCCGGGCTGGCGCTGGGCTTACTTGAGACCTTTGTCGCCACCGCCATTGACCCCGGTCTGACGCTGGCGGCGACCTTTGCGATCTTTCTCGCGGTGCTCTTGTGGCGTCCGCAGGGCCTGTTTGGAGCGCGCTCATGATGCGGATTATCCTTCCTATTGCGGGGCTTATCCTGCTGGCGCTCTTGCCGCTCTGGCTGTCGGACTATGGGCTGGGGCTGATGGTGGGCGTGGCGACCTATGTGACGCTGGCCTCCGCCTGGGCGCTGTTTTCCGGCCATACGCATTATGTTTCGCTCGCCACGGTCGCCTTTTACGGCATCGGCGCCTATACGGTCGCTGTACTGAACGAGGCGCTGCCCTATCCGCTGGTCCTGCTGATCGCGGGGGCGATGGGTGCGGGGCTGGCGCTGGTCGTGGGCCTGTCGACGCTGCGGCTCAAGGGCGTCTATTTCGTGATCTTCAGCTTTGGTCTCGCTGAGCTGATTCGCCAGCTGATCACCTGGTATGAGGTCACGGTGACCGGCACGCTGGGGCGCTATATCTTCCTCGATATCACCACGGCGGGGATCTATTGGCAGATGCTGGGCTTGGGCGCGCTGACCCTCGCGCTGACCGCCTGGATTCATCGCAACCGTCTGGGCCTTGCCCTGCGGGTGATCGGCGATGACGAGGCCGTAGCCGCCCATTCCGGCATCCATCTGGCGCGGGTCAAGCTCATTGCCTTTGTGCTCTCGGCGGTGGTCCTGACGCTGGCCGGCGCGATCACCTCGCCGCGCTATGTCTATGTGGAGCCGTCGATTGTGTTTAACCCAACCGTCAGCTTCCTCACCGTGATCATGGCGCTGTTGGGCGGGTCGAACCGGCTCTGGGGGCCGATGCTGGGGGCGGTGCCGCTGTTCTTGCTGTTTGAATGGCTCTCGGCGCATTTCCCGGACAGCTATCCGATCTTCCTCGGGCTCTTGTTCATCGCGGTGGTCTTTGTGCTGCCAAATGGGGTGATCGCGGGGGTGGAAACCCTGCGCCACAGGCTGCGGGAGGCGCGGGTATGAGCTTTCTTCATATCGACAAGGCGGTGAAGCAATTCGGCGGCCTGCGGGCGGTGGATGGTGTGAGTTTCACTCTGGAGCGAGGCGAGATCGTCGGGCTTTTGGGGCCAAATGGCTCAGGCAAGACGACGTTGATCAACCTGATTTCCGGCGCCCTGCCGGCCACCTCGGGCGCGATCCATCTGAACGGGCAAAGCCTGACCGGGCTCAGGCGGGATCGGATCGCGCGGGCGGGCGTGGCACGGACCTTTCAATTGGTGCGCATCCTGCCCTCGCTCAGCCTGCGCGAGAATGTGATGATCCCGGCGGTCTTTGGGCGCAAGGCCCATTGGGGCGCCGAGGCCGAGCGCATCGCCAGCGCCGCGCTCGATCGCGTCGGGCTGGCCGGGCGCGCCATGACGGCGGCCCGGGATCTGACCTATATCGACCAAAAGCGGCTGGAACTGGCGCGGGCCTTGGCGGCGGAGCCGGAGGTTTTGCTGCTCGACGAATGGCTTGCGGGGCTGAACCCGACCGAGCTGCGCGACGGGGTGGCGCTGATAGCGAGCCTCAAGGCGCAGGGCCTCACCATTCTGATGGTGGAACATATCATCGACGCGGTGCGCGCGCTCTGTCCGCGCGTGGTGGTGATGAACTCCGGCCAGCTGATCGCGGATGAGGCGACAGAGGCGGCCTTGGGCGATCCGCGTGTAATTGCCGCCTATCTTGGGGAGGAGAGCGATGCTTGAGATTTCGGACCTGCGGCTGTCGTACGGCAAGCATATGGCGCTCGACGGGGTGTCGCTCCGGGTTGAGCAGGGGCAGATGGTGGTGATCCTTGGGGCCAATGGCGCCGGGAAATCCTCGCTGTTGAACGCGGTGGGCGGGCGGGTGCGCCCCGCCTCCGGCGCGATCCGCTACAAGGGGCGGTCCCTGACCGAGCTTGCGCCGCATCGGCTGGTGGAGGAGGGCATCGCGTTGGTGCCCGAGGGGCGCGGCATCTTTCCTGCCCTCAGCGTCGAGGAGAACCTGCGCCTTGGCAGCCTGCCGGAGCGGGCCCATGCCGGGCGGGAAGCGCGCATGACAGAGGTCTTTGACCTCTTCCCCAAGCTGGCGCAACGGCGGCAGCAACTCGCGGGCACCATGTCCGGGGGCGAGCAGCAGATGGTCGCGATTGGCCGCGCGCTGATGTCGAACCCGGAGCTGTTGTTGCTCGATGAACCCTCGCTTGGCCTTGCGCCCATCGTGGTCAAGGAGGTCTTTGCCGCGCTGGCCCGCATCCGCGCCAGCGGTCTCACCATCCTCATCGTGGAACAAAACGCACGCGCAACGCTGGCCCTTGCCGATTACGCCTACCTGATGGAGGTCGGACGGATCTCCGGGCAGGGGGCGGCGGCCCAAATCAAATCCGATCCCGCCATCGTGCGCGCCTTCCTTGGCGGTGCCTTGGCCGAGACGCATTGACAGGAGAAAGTCATGGAACGTCTGAACCTTTACATCAACGGCACCTTTGTCCCGGCAGAGGGCGACCGGACCTTTACCCGCAGCAACCCTGTGACCGGGGCTGTGGTGACCGAGGCCGCTGCCGCCTCGCTCAACGACGTGGCGCGGGCGGTGGATGCCGCCGCGGTGGCCTTTGCTGATTGGTCCACGACGGGGCCGGGCGAGCGGCGGGCCAAGCTTTTGGCGGCGGCGCAGAACCTCTTGGCGCGGGGCGATGAGATCGTCGCCGCGATGAAGGACGAGATCGGCGCGACCGAGGCCTGGGCGCGGTTCAACGTCAAACTCGCCTCAGATATGCTGGTGGAGGCCGCCTCGCTCACCACCCAGATCAAGGGGGAGATCATCCCCTCGAACCGCCCCGGATCAACCGCGATGGCGATCCGTCAGCCGGTGGGCGTGGTGCTGGCGATGGCGCCCTGGAACGCGCCAGTGATCCTCGGCGTGCGCTCCATCGCGACGCCCTTGGCCTGTGGCAATACGGTGGTGATGAAGACCTCGGAGCTCTGCCCGCGCGTTCATGCGCTGATCATCAAGGCGGTAGCCGAGGCGGGCTTTCCGCCGGGAGTGCTGAACGCGGTTTCCAACGCGCCGGACGAGGCCCCGGCAGTGGTGGAGGCGCTGATCGAACATCCGGCGATCCGGCGGGTGAACTTTACCGGCTCGACCCGCGTGGGCCGGATCATCAGCGAGCTGGCGGGGCGGCATCTGAAACCGGCGCTGCTCGAGCTGGGCGGCAAGGCCCCGATGATCGTGATGGAGGACGCGGATATCGACGCCGCCGTCGCCGCGGCCGGCTTTGGCGCCTATATGAACCAAGGTCAGATCTGCATGTCGACCGAGCGGATCATCACTGTGGGCGCGGCGGGTGACCGCTTTGTCGCGGCTTTTGCGGCCAAGGTCGCCAGCCTCAGCGCAGGCGATCCGCGCGAGGGCAGCGCTCCGCTTGGCTCCTTGGTCAATGAGGCGGCGGCCGAGAGGGTGCGCGATCTGATCGCCGATGCGCGCGACAAGGGCGCGACGCTGATTGCGGGTGGCGGCGAGGGCACGATCCTGAACGCCACAGCACTCGACCATGTGACGCCCGAGATGCGGATCTATAGCGAGGAAAGCTTTGGCCCCGTGGTTGCGATCATCCGGGCAGGCTCGGTCGATGAGGCGGTGCGGATCGCCAATGAGAGCGAGTTTGGCCTCTCCTCCGCCGTGTTCAGCCGCGATGTGATGGCGGCGCTTTCGGTGGCAAAACGCATCGAAAGCGGCATTTGCCACATCAACGGCCCCACCGTGCATGACGAGGCGCAGATGCCCTTTGGCGGGGTCAAGGCCTCCGGCTATGGGCGGTTCGGCGGCACATGGGGGATCGCGGAATTCACCGAATTGCGCTGGATCACGATGCAGGACGGCCCGCTGCACTACCCGATCTGAGGTTGGTCCCCGAGGTCCAAGTCGGCCACGACCTGATGCAGGATCTGCGTCAACAGGTCGTGGCCGGCATGGAGCGCCTCGCCACTGCGCAGCAAGAGGGCGATGTCGCGATGGGCCTCGGCCATGGCGAGGGGACGCAGCACCACCTCGTCGCGAAACCGCGCTTGCCGGGCGGCAAAGAGATGCGGGATCACCGCGACCCCTGCCCCGGTGGCGGCCATCAACAGGGTGGAATCAAGGCTGGTGCCCTCGTATTCGTCCGAGACCACGCCCCCCGCCGCCGCCGCCAGCGCATAGACGATCCGCGCCAGCCTATGCCCATTGTCGAGCGTCAGAAGGCGCCGCCCGGCAAGGTCCGTGGCGGTGACATCGCCACCCCCCGTCGCCAAGGGATCATCGGTCGCCACCGCCACCCAGAGCCGCTCGTTGAACAGGCGGCGTTGCAGGGTGTTGGGGTGATCCTCGGGCGTCGAGATGATGGCATCGAACCGCCCGGCCTTGAGGCCCGACTCCAGATCCAGCGTGTTTTCCTCGCGCACGATGACCCGCAAATCCGGGTGGCTGTCGTGGATCTGCCGCACCACGCGGGGCAGCAGATAGGGGCCGATCGAGGGCAAAACCCCCAAGCGCAGCCGCCCGGCAAAGGGCAGGCTATTGCTCATCGCGCTGCGCAAATCCTGCATATCCGACAGCACGCGCTGGGCGCGCAGCACAAACTCCTCGCCCTTGGCGGTGATCTCCACCCCGCCCCGGTTGCGCTCAAACAGGCGCACGCCCAGCTCGGTCTCGATGGCGGCAATCTGCGCTGACAAAGAGGGCTGCGAGACGTTCAGAACCTCCGCCGCGAGGCCAAAGCGGCCAAGACGATTGACCGTGACCACATATTCCAACTGCCGCAGGGTGGGGCGCATTTCATAGCTCCAAACTATGTATAACTTAGAAACAATGTATTATCCCTATCTAACGGGATCAGGCAACAGGCGTTGGATCGCACTACGGAGCCTTACATGTCTGCTATTCTCGACACGCTTTTGGGGAACCTCATGGTCCCCACCATCCTGTTCTTTGCCCTTGGATTGCTTGCCGCCTTTGTGCGCAGCGACCTTGCCATCCCGGAGGGGGCGGCGAAGTTCATGTCGCTCTACCTCTTGCTCGCCATCGGGTTCAAAGGCGGCCATAGCCTTGCGGCGTCCGGCGTTTCGCCCCAGCTGTTCTGGACGATTGGCGCCGGGGTTTTGCTGTCCTTTGCGCTGCCCTTCCTCGCCTTTGTGCTGTTGCGGGGGATGACGCGGCTTGATCCGATGAATGCGGCGGCGGTGGCGGGGCATTATGGCTCCATCTCCATCGTGACCTTTGTGGCCGCCTCCAGCCTGCTTGACCTGCTGGGGCTTAGCGCGGACGGCTATATGGTCGCGGTGGCCGCGACGATGGAGGTGCCGGCCATCCTGTCGGCGCTGTGGATCGTGCATCGGTTTTCCGGGGCCAGCGAGGGCCGGTCGGTGCCTGCGCGGGAGCTGTTGGCGAATGGGTCCATCGTACTTTTGGCTGGCGCCTTTGCCATCGGCGCGCTGACGCAGGACAAAGGAATGCAGATGATCGCGCCCTTTGTGGTGACGCCCTTTACTGGCATCCTCTGCCTGTTTCTGCTCGACATGGGCCTGTCGGCGGGGCGCAGCCTGATGCAGAACCGGCACTTGCTGAGCCTTGGGCTCTTTGCCTTTGGCGTGGTGATGCCGGTGATCAGCGCGCTTTTGGCGCAGGGGCTGGCGACGCTGATCGGCCTGCAAGTGGGCAGTGCGTTTCTGTTGATGGTGCTGGCGGCCTCGGCTTCCTATATCGCGGTGCCTGCCGCCATGCGAATTGCTCTGCCGCAGGCGCAGCCGGGGGTCTATCTGTCGCTGTCGCTGGGCGTGACCTTCCCCTTTAACATCACGGTTGGGCTGCCCTTCTACCTCTGGTTGGCGGGGGGATAACCCTATCGCCCTCGCGGTGGAGGCCTGCGCCCGAGCAAGCCTCCGCCGCAAAATCTGCGAAATCTGCAAGAAATTTCAGAATCCAGAACAAACTCCCACTTGAATTGATTGCTGTGCTTTCCTCCCCTTTAGTCGGGAGGTGCAAGAAATCGCGAGGGTCTGAAATTCCTTGCGAACGGCGGTTGAGGAGCTGCCGAGAAACCGCACGCGGCTTTGACCGAGGGAGGATAAAATGCCGAATTTCAAAGGGGTAGTTGCCTGTGCCAGCCTGACGCTGGCTGCCGTTGCCGGGACCGCTCAGGCGGATACGCTGAAATGTGCGCCGGGTGAAACCTATATCATGAACGTGATGGTCTCGGGCCATCCCTATTGGACCCCGGTCTATCAGGGCTTCAAACAAGCGGCGGAGGCTTTTGGCTGCGAGACGATTTTCTCCGGCACGCCCGATTATGACATCACCAAGCAGATCGCGTCTTTTGAGCAGGATCTGGTGAAAAGCCCGGCCGGCGTGCTGCTGCACCCGATGCAGGCGGACCCCTTCATTGAGCCGATCAACCGCGCGATCGACAATGGCACCCAGGTGGCGACCTTTGCCGCCGACTCGCCGAATTCCAAGCGCACCGGCTATGTGACCTCCGACAACCTCGCCGAGGCGAAATTCGCCGCTGAGGAGTTTGTGAAAGAGCTGGGCGAAGACTTCGAGTTTGCCGTGCTGGAAAACCCGGGCCAGAGCAACCACGACCTGCGCGTGACCGCCTTCCTTGACTATATGGCCGCGCATTATCCCAACGCAAAACTGGTGGGCCGTCAGGCGACCAATCAGGACAGCAACGCCGCATACCGCGCCACCGCCTCTATCGTGCAGGCGAACCCGGAGCTTGATGCGATGTGGATCCCCGAGGCAGGCTCGGCCGAAGGTGCGGTTGCGGCCGTGCTCGAGGCGAAAGCTGAGGTAATGATCATGCACGCGGACATCACCCCGACAACGCTGGAGCATATTCGGGCGGGCAATATCCATGCCGCGCTGAACCCGAACCAGGGGATGCAGGGTTTCATGGGCTTTATGGCGACCTTCCTTGCCGCCCATTCCGATGTGTTCGATCCCTTCAACGACTACAAAGTCTCGGGCTATAACCCGATGCAAATTCCCTTTGTCGACAATGGCTTCTCGGTGATCACCAAGGAGAATGCCGACAGCTTTGACCTGAACGTCTATATGGCCGGCCGCAACCCGAGCTAAGGGGCGCGTAAGGTGAGACACGGCCCTTCGCGCGCGGCGCGGGGGGCCTATGGACGGCAAAGAATTGGGGGAGGGGTCATGGCGGGCGACGTCATTTTGGAAATCTCGGATCTGTCGAAAAGCTTCGGCCCGGTGCGGGCCCTTCGCGGTGTGAATTTCGAGCTGCGCCGGGGGGAAATCCACGCGCTGGCGGGGGAGAACGGCGCGGGCAAGTCGACCTTGATGAATATCATCGACGGCATTCTGCAACCGGACCGGGGCGACATTCGGCTGGACGGAGAGCTGGTCCGCATCGCCTCGCCCGCAGCGGCGCAGAAGATGGGCATCGGGTTTGTGCATCAGGAGATTGCGCTGTGTCCCGATGTTTCGGTGGCGGAAAACATCTTTATGGCGACGACCAATGCCAGCCGCTCTTTCCTGATGGATTACAACGGGCTAGAGCGCCGTGCGCGCGAGGTTTTTGCCCAGCTTTCCGACATTGATCCCGCTGTTCTGGTGCGCGATCTGTCGATTTCCAATCAGCAGCTGGTCGAGATCGCCAAGGCGCTGACGCTGGACTGTCGCGTCCTGATCCTTGACGAGCCGACCGCCGCCCTGACCGAGGCGGAGGCGCAGGTGCTGTTCCGCATCATGCGGCGGCTGGCGGTTCAGGGGATTTCGATCATCTATATCTCGCACCGGATGGTGGAGATTTTCGACAATTGCGACCGCGTATCGGTGTTCCGCGATGGGCGTCATGTCAGCACCCGCAACGTGGCGGATATCACGCCGGGCGATGTGGTTGCGGCCATGGTCGGGCGCGAGATCAGCGACCTTTACCCGGAAAAACTGCGCGAGAGCGAGCGCAGCCGCCGCGAGGTGCTGCGGGTGGAAAACCTGAGCGAAGCCAAACGGTTCCGCGATGTGTCCTTCACTCTGGAGGAGGGCGAGATCCTCGGGATTGCCGGGCTGATCGGCGCTGGGCGCAGCGAGATCGTCAAGGGTATCTGTCGGCTGGAGGGCGAGGTCACCGGTGAGGTCTGGCTGCAGGGCGAAAAGCTCGCCTTGCGCGACTACCAAGATAGTATCGAGGTCGGCATGGTGTACCTGTCGGAGGATCGCAAGGGCGACGGGGTGTTTCTGGACATGTCGATTGCCGCCAATGTCTCCGCGCTGAAACCCGAGCAGGTGGCCAACGCCTTGGGCCTAATCCAGACCCGGCGCGAAGAAGAGCAGGCGGGCGATCTGGGGCGCAAGCTGAACCTCAAGTGCGGCACGCTGCAGGACCCGGTCTCCTCGCTGTCGGGAGGAAATCAGCAGAAGGTGGCGCTGGCCAAGATGCTCTCGGTCAACCCCCGGCTGATCTTTCTCGACGAGCCGACACGCGGGGTCGATGTGGGGGCTAAGGTCGAAATCCACCGCATCCTGCGCGATCTGGCGCGCGAAGGGGTCGGGATCGTCGTGATCTCCTCGGAATTGCCCGAGCTGATCGGCGTCTGCGACCGGGTGATGGTGATCCACGAAGGCCGCATCCGGGGCGAGGTCAGCGGGGCCGAGATGACAGAAGAAAATATCATGCACCTGGCCTCGGGCACCACCCGCGCCACAGGGGCAGCGCCGCAAGCGGCGGAATAAAGGGGGAGAGAATGGACAATACAGTCAATATGCCGACCACGGGCAAGGGGGATCCCAGTGTCTCGCTGGTGAAGCGGTTGTTGAAAATGCGCGAGACCGGGCTGATCCTGATCATCCTGGCGCTGTTTATCGGCATGTCCTTTGCCTCGCCCTATTTTCTGACCTGGGTGAACATCCGGGCGATGACCATGGCCTTCGCGATTGAGGGCATTGTGGTGGTCGGCATGACGGTGCTCTTGATCTCTGGCGGCATTGACCTCTCGGTCGGCTCGGTCACGGCGCTGTCCATGGTGATTGCGGGCTGGCTGTTCCTGAGCGGCATGGACCCCTGGCTCGCCTCGGGACTGTCGATCCTCGCTTGTACCGCCATCGGCGCCTTTATGGGGTTCTTCACCACCCGCATCGGCCTGCACCACTTCATCGTCTCGCTGGCGGTGATGGTGATTGCGCGCGGCGCTTGCCTCCTTGGCACCGGCGGGCGTCCCTTGGGGCTTTATACCCTGCCGGCCGAGTTCAAATTCATCGGGCAGGGGTCGATTGGGCCGATCCCCATCGTGATCGTGATGTTCTTTGTCGTGGTCATCGCCTTTGATTTTATGCTGCGCCGTACCACCATGTTCCGCAAGGTGTTCTACACCGGCAGCAACGAGAAGGCCGCCGCTTATTCCGGCATCCGCACCAAGAAGGTCGTCTTCCTGACCACCACGCTGTGCTCTGCGCTCTGCGGTGTGGCGGGCATCATCTATATGGCGCGCTTTGGTTCAGCACAGCCGACCTTTGGCCTCGGGATGGAGCTCAACGTGATCGCCGCCGCCGTCATCGGGGGCGCTAGCCTCAAGGGCGGCTCTGGGTCGATCTTTGGTGCGATCTTGGGTGCAGTGCTCCTCTCGGTGGTCTCAAGCTCGCTCGCCCTGTTGGATGTCTCGGTCTATTGGCAGGACATCATCCGCGGCTCCATCCTGCTGACGGCGGTGACGGTGGACCATTACCTCAACAAATCGCGCGGCTGAGGGAGAGACACATGCAGGAGCGTCCCCCCGAATACGAAACCATCCGCCAGATCCAGACCGTGCTGGTGCTGCACTTCATCGAAGGGCGCAAACAGTCCGAGATCGCGGAGCAGTTGAACCTTTCGACCTCTAAGGTGAACCGGCTGATCACCCAGGGGCGCAAGCTCGGCATGTTGAAGATCGAGGTGGAAAGCCCGTTTCAACGACTGGTCGATCTGGAAAGCGCGCTGGTGGGCGGCGGTGGCCTCAACAGTGCCATGGTCACGCCGACGATGGAGGCGAGCGAGAAGGCAACGTTGCAGCAGGTCGGTCAGGCGGCGGCGAGCCATCTGGCCGAGACCCTGCGCGACGGCGACGTCATCGCGATCACCGGCGGCAAGGCGGTCAATGCGGTGGTCGAAAGCCTTGAGACCGACCGCAAATGGGATGTGACCGTGGTGCCGATGACCGGGGGCGTGCAGGGGAAATACTTCACCGATGTGAACCACCTCGCCACCCGTCTGGCAGAGCGGCTGGGCGGCAAGACCATGCTGCTGCACGCGCCGCTCTTTGCCGAAAGCCGCGCACAGCGGGATATGCTGATGGGGGTCAGTTCCATCCGCGAGGTCTTGGATCTGGCGCGCCGGGCCAATGTGGCCCTGGTCGGGGTCGGCTCGGTTCAGCCCGCGGAATCAAGCTATTACGACCTGCATCCGGTCCCCGAAGCCGACCGCAAGATGTTGGTTGGCACCGGCGTGGTGGGCGAATTCCTCGCCCATCTCATCCGCGAAAACGGCGCGGTTGCTAATTTCGCCCTCAATTCGCGCCTCGTCGCGCTGTCCCCGCATGAGCTGAGCCAGTGCCAGCGGGTGATCGGCATCGCGGCGGGGGCAAGCAAGGTGCTGCCGATCACGGCGGCGCTGAACGGGGGCTACCTCAATTCCCTCATCGTTGACGAGGCCACGGCCGAAGCGGTGCTGAAGCAGAGAGAAGGAAAAGAACATGTCGCATGAAATGCTGAAACGCGAGATCGGCCGCTCTGGCATCGAAGCCTCGGCCATTGGGCTGGGCACCTGGGCGATTGGCGGCTGGATGTGGGGCGGCACCGACGAGGCGCGCTCAATCGCGGCCATTCAGGCCTCGGTCGATGCGGGCGTCAGCCTGATCGACACCGCCCCGGCCTATGGTCAGGGCGTCGCCGAGGAAATCGTCGGCAAGGCGCTGAAGGGGCGGCGTGACAAGGTGGTGCTGGCCACCAAATGCGGTCTCGTCTGGCATGTGCAAAAGGGCAATCACTTCTTTGACTACGACGGCGCGCCGGTGCATCGCTACTTGGGCAAGGACGCGATCATCCACGAGGTCGAGCAAAGCCTGCGCCGCCTCGGCACCGATTACATCGACCATTACATCACCCATTGGCAGGACCCGACCACCCCGGTCGCCGAGACGATGGAGGCGCTGGAGGCGTTGAAAACCGCCGGCAAGATCCGCTCCATCGGGGCCAGCAACTGCGCGCCTGCGGATGTGCGCGCCTATCTGGCGGCGGGGCAATTGGATGCGGTGCAGGAGGAATACTCCATGGTGCAGCGCGGGCTGGAGGCGGAGATGCTGCCGCTTTGCGTCGAGGAAAACGTCTCGGTCCTCAGTTATTCCTCGCTGGCTTTGGGGCTGCTCACGGGCAAGGTCGGCCCGGATCGGGAGTTCACGGGCGACGATCAGCGCAAGGATAACCCGCGGTTTTCGCAAGGAAACCGGGTGAAGGTCGCAGCCCTGATGGATCAGATCGCCCCCATTGCCGAGGCGCATTCCGCGACCATCGCGCAGGTGGTGATCGCCTGGACGCTGCAACAGCCGGGCATCACCTTCTCGCTCTGCGGCGCGCGGGATGCGGCCCAGGCGGTGGAGAATGCCAAGGCCGGGTTGCTGCGTCTTTCCGCTGAGGAGCTGGCCGCGATCAGCACGGCTGCCGGGGTGCATCTGACCGACCTCGACAGCTAAACCCTCCTTCCTTTTCAGACCTCTAGCAACGCCGGAGCCCCTCCGGCGAACGGAGACCTCATGCCCGATCAGCGCAAGACAGACTGGCAGGCCCTGGCCCAAGACGGCGCCTTTGACGTGGTTGTCGTGGGGGGCGGCGTGAATGGCATCGGCACTTATCGCGAGCTGGCCTTGCAGGGCCTGCGGGTGCTCTTGGTCGAACGGGGCGATTTTGCCTCCGGCTGTAGCGCCGCGCCCTCGCGGATGATCCACGGCGGGCTGCGCTATCTGGAGAATGGCGAGTTCGATCTGGTGCGCGAGTCCCTGCAGGAGCGCGACGCGCTGTTGCGCAACGCGCCGCATATGGTGCGCCCCCTGCCGACGCTGATCCCGATTGCCTCGGTGTTTTCCGGCCTGTTCAACTCGGCGGCCAGTTTCTTTGGGGTCGGAGGCAAGCCTAAGCCGCGCGGTGCGGTGCCGATCCGGCTGGGGCTGGCGCTTTATGATTGGTTGACGCGGCATCGCCGCCTGATGCCGCAGCATTCCTTTTCAGGCCTTGCGGGAACCCGTGCGATGTGGCCCGAACTGACGCCCAAGGCGCGGTTCTCGGCGATCTATCACGACGCTTGGATCGGCTATCCGGAGCGGCTTTGCATCGAGATGCTGCGCGATGTCGCCCGCGACACGCCGGGTTCGGTTGCCCTCAACTACGTGGAGATCACACCGGAGGGCGCGGGGTTCCGCCTGCGCGATGTGCTGACCGGCGCCTGCCTGCCGGTGCAGCCCAAGCTGATCGTCAATGCCACCGGGGCTTGGCTGGATGAGACCGCCCGCAGCCTTGGCGGGGTGCCGCAAGCGCGGATGGTGGAGGGCACCAAGGGCTCGCATTTGATCCTCGACAACCCGGCGCTTTTTGCGGCCTTGCGCGGTCACATGGCCTATTTCGAGAATGAAGACGGTCGTGTCTGTATCGTTTTTCCCTTCCATGACAGGGTCTTGGCCGGGTCGACCGATATCCGCGTCACCACCCCGGGTCGTGTCGCCTGCGAGGTCGAGGAGCGCGACTATATCCTTGGCGCGCTGCAGGGGATCTTCCCCGAGATCCCGGTTCGCGCCGATCAGATCGTCTTTAGCTACTCGGGCATCCGGCCCCTGCCGCAGAGCGATCAGGACTTTACCGGGCGGATTTCGCGCGGTCATGACCTGCGAGAGCTGCCGGGCGCGGTGCCGCAACTCTGTATGATTGGCGGCAAATGGACCACTTTCCGCGCCTTTGCCGAGCAGGTGACGGATGCAGTTCTGATGCGCCTTGGCCGCACGCGGCGGGTCGAGACCTTGACCCGTGCGATTGGCGGCGGGGCGGGGTTTGACGCGGGGGCCATGCGGGCGGAGCTGAGCCATCTGCCCCCTGCGCGGGTCGAGCATCTCCTGTCTCGCTATGGCAGCGCCGTCGGCACCGTGGCGCGCGCCTGCACAGCGGAGGACCGACCGCTGTCGCCCACCACCGCCTATAGCCGGGACGAGATCGCCCATCTGATCCGCTCTGAATATGTCCAGCACCTGTCGGACCTTGCCCTGCGGCGCACCGATTTGGCGATTTCGGGCCTGCTGTCGGCAGAGATCATCGCCAGCCTGGCGGAGGTTCTGGCCGAGGTGAGCGGTCTGACCGACGCCCAGATCACTCAACAGATTTCCGAACTGGAGCAAGAGCTTGCCCGGTTCCACGGCGTCAGCGCCGAGACCCTCACAACACGCGATACACAAAGGAGAGCCCAATGCGGATCAGTCAGAAAGCACGCATGAACCGGATGTTCACCAACGGAGGTTGCCTTGATGTGGCCATCGACCATGGCGTCTGCAACGAGCCGAGCTTTATGGTCGGTCTTGAGGACATGCCCGCCGTGATGAAGACCCTGATCGATGCCCGCCCAGACGCCATCCAATGCGCCTATGGGCAGGCCGATCTGCTGCAAAGCCGCCCGGAAAAGGACAAGCCCGCGCTGGTGATGCGGATCGACATGGGCAATCCCTATAACGATCAGCGCCACCGGGTGATGTGGTCGATGCTGCAAAACGCCGAAGAGCCGATCATCGGCGCGCTGGAGATGGATGCGGCGGCGGTTGTGGTGAACCTGTTTATGCTGCCGGACGAGCCGGAGTTGTTCCGCCAATGTGTCGAAAACATCAGCCGGGTGCGCGCCGCCTGCCAGAAATACGGCATGCCTCTGATGATCGAACCTCTCGTGATGCTGCCGAACGATGTGCGCGGCGGCTATCAGGTGGACGGCAATGCGGAAAAGATCGTCACCCTGACCCGTCTGGCCAGCGAAATGGGCGCCGATATCATCAAGGCCGATCCCACGGAAAACCCCGAGGATTTCCACCGCGTGGTCGAGGCGGCTCGGGTGCCGGTTCTGGTGCGGGGCGGCGGCAAGGAAGACCTGAAAACGGTGCTGACGAAATCCGCAGCGCTGCTCGCGCAGGGCGCAAAGGGGATGGTCTACGGCCGCAATATCTACCAGCATGAAAACCCAAAGGCGGTGGTCAATGCGCTGATGGCGATGATCCATCAGGGTGTGAGCGGCGAAGAAGCATGGGACATTTATAGCCGTGGCTGAGACGGACAGATATCTTCTTGGGCTCGATGCCGGGAATACGGTGATCAAGGCGGTGCTCTTCGACCTCGAAGGGCGCCAGATCGCCATGAGCGCGCTGGACGGTCAAAGCAGCACTCCCGCGCCCGGCCATGTGGAGCGCGACCTGAACGAGCTGTGGCGCAACGCGGGCACGGTGATCCGCGCCTGTATCGCCCAAGGGGGCATCGCGCCCCGCCAGATCGCCGGCGTCGGCTGTGCAGGTCATGGCAACGGGCTTTATGCCTTGGATGCGGTGGGGGAGCCTGTCTTGGGCATCCAGTCGCTCGACACTCGGGGGGCGGATCTGGCGGCGGAGCTGGCGGAGGCCTCGGGCGTGGCGCTGCATGCCCTGTGCCTGCAAAAACCCTGGCCTGCGCAGACGCCGGTTCTGCTGGCTTGGGTCAAACGGCACCAGCCAGAGACCTACGCGCGCATCGCCACCGTGTTGATGTGCAAGGATTTTGTCACCTATCGCCTGACCGGCGAACGGGTCAGCGATACTTCGGACATGTCTGGTGCTGGGCTCACGCGGATGCCGGATTGCACCTATGACGCCGAGGTGATGCGGCTTTACGGTCTGGCGGATGCTACCGACATGCTGCCGCGCCTCATTCGCCCGGCGGAGATCGCGGGCCATGTCACGGCAGAGGCCGCCGCGCAGACCGGCCTTGCCGCGGGCACGCCGGTGATTGGCGGCTATTTCGACGTGATCTCCTCGGCTTTGGGCTCTGGCGCCTGCCGCGCGGGCGAGGCGTCGATCATCGCGGGCACCTGGTCGATCAATCAGGTCTTCTCGGAGGCGCCGGTGGTGAACGCGTCGGTCTTTATGGCCTCGGGTTTTGACGCGGGGCGGTTTGTGAACATCGAATCCTCCGCCACCTCGGCTGCCAATCTCGAATGGTACGTGCGCGCGCTGGTGGAGCGCGGCGCCCATCACGACGATCCCTTTGGCCATTGTAATGACGCGGTGGGGCAGGTGGTGCCGGCCCTCGATGATCCGCTCTGCCAGCCCTATCTCTATGGCTCCGGTCAGGGGGCAGAGTTTCGCGGCGGCTTCTTTGGCCTCGCCGGCTGGCACGGCGAAGGCCACCTGCTGCGCGCCTTGTTTGAGGGCGTGGTTTTTGAACATCGCCGCCACATCGAAGTGCTGCGCGCGGCGGGCGTCAGCTTTGACAGCGCGGTCCTGTCCGGCGGAGGGGCCCGCAGCCCGCATTGGCCGCAGATCTTTGCCGATTGCCTTGGCGTACCGATCCGCGTCGCCGAGGCGCGCGAGACCGGAGCCCTGGGTGCCGCGATCGGGGTTGCGGTCGCGGTCGGTTTGCAACCAAGCTACGAGACGGCGGTCGCCCGGATGACCCGCACCAAGGCGGAATTTCTACCCAATCTGGACATGCGGTCGCATTACGACAGGCGCTATCAGCTTTACAGTGATCTCAACTCCGCCCTGCGGCCTCTCTGGGCGCAACTGGCAACCCTCAAAGGCAAGTAACGAATATGACTGGCACTTTTGCGACCGCAGACAGCTACGACTATATCATTATCGGTGGGGGCACGGCCGGATGTGTTCTCGCGAACCGGCTGAGTGCGGACCCTAGGGCAAAGGTGCTGCTGCTTGAGGCCGGCAAAAGCGACAACTACCATTGGGTGCATATTCCGGTCGGATACCTCTATTGTATTGGCAATCCGCGCACCGATTGGATGATGAAAACCGCCTCTGAACCGGGGCTAAATGGCCGCAGCCTGACCTATCCGCGCGGCAAGGTGCTGGGCGGCTGTACCTCGGTCAACGGCATGATCTACATGCGCGGGCAGGCGGCGGATTACGACCTTTGGCGGCAGCTTGGCAATCCCGGCTGGGGCTGGGATGATGTGCTGCCCTACTTCCTGAAATCCGAGGATCACCACGGCGGCGACAGCGAGATGCACCGAGGCGGCGGCGAGTGGAAGGTCTCCAAACAGCGGCTAAAATGGGACATTCTGGAAGCGGTGCAGGAGGGGGCCAAGGAGTTCGGCATCGCACCGCGCGCCGACTTCAACGACGGCGACAATGAGGGGTCGGGCTTTTTTGAGGTGAACCAGAACAAGGGCGTGCGCTGGAACACCGCAAAGGCGTTTTTACGACCCGCGATGAAACATCCTAACCTGCAAGTCCTGACAGAAGCGCATACCTCCCGGCTGCTGCTGGAGGGAAAACGGGTGCGCGGGGTGGAGTATCTGCGCGGTGGGAAAACCCATCGCGCCGAGGCCAAGGGCGAGGTGTTGCTGGCAGCGGGTGCGATCAACTCACCCAAGCTGCTGGAGCTTTCCGGGATCGGCCGACCAGAGGTTTTGAGCGCCCATGGGATCGAGGTGCAGCATGCAATGGCAGGGGTGGGCGAGAACCTACAGGACCACCTGCAAATCCGGACGGTTTATAAGGTGCAAAACGCCAAGACCCTAAACACCATGGCCAATAGCCTGTTTGGAAAGGCGAAAATCGCGCTGCAATATGGGTTGAACCAGAGTGGTCCAATGTCGATGGCCCCAAGCCAGTTTGGCATGTTCACCAAATCGCGCCCCGATCTGGCGACGCCCGATTTGGAATACCACGTCCAGCCCCTGTCAACCGACAAGCTCGGCGATCCCTTGCATCCCTTCCCGGCGATCACAGTTTCTGTCTGCAACTTGCGCCCCGAGAGCATCGGGACGAGCCATATCCAAAGCACGGATCAAGCGCAGCAGCCCGATATCCGACTGAACTACCTGTCGGCCGAAAGCGACAAAGTCGTCGCGCTCGCTTCGATCAAACAAGTGCGCGAGGTGATGACCGCGCGGGCCTTGGCGCCGCACCAGCCGCAGGAAATCCTGCCGGGGCCGGATTGTCGAACAGATGCAGATATTCTGTCCGCAGTGGGGGATATCGCGACCACAATTTTCCACCCGGTGGGCACCTGCAAAATGGGCACTGACAGTGCTGCCGTGGTTGATCCAAACCTCAAAGTGCACGGGCTAGAGGGTCTGCGGATCGTAGACGCGTCGATCATGCCGCGTATTGTGTCCGGCAACACGGCCTCTCCCGTCGTGATGATCGCGGAAAAGGCGGCGGATCTGGTGCGGGCCGCTCATCGTTGAACGGCCCACCCGTGACTACGGTAGGAGCCAGGAGGGATCCTCAATCTGGACAAGGCGTTTAGCTGCACCATGTCCCAGCTCGACGAGCTGTTCGGAAGCATCCTCGCTCGCTTGACCATCGGCGTTTTGAAACCCTTTGATCCGCCCGGTGTCGATGGATTTCATCGCTTCGACCACGAGGCCGAAGTGATGGCCGTTTTTCTCTAGGATCAGGATGCCAGCCTCGGAGGAAAACTCCACCACCCCGCGCCCGCGCCGCGTCGCGCAGTCGTAGACCGGCATTAACCGGTTGCGATAGGACAGGTTGGCAAGATGGCCGTCGAAATCCGCATAGCCAAGGTCGTCGGGCAACCGCATGATTTCGCTCACAGCTTCAATTGGCACGGCAAAATCACCGCCCGCGCTGACCGTCAGATAGCGGTTCGATTTTGACTGTAGACATGCAATTTCGGACCATTCGTCGACCTTGCGCTGGTCTGATCCCGTTTTGCCGGCCTGCGTTTGAATCGCAGATTTGCTGGACTCGGTTTTGCGGTGCGATGCGGCTGCAAGTTGCAAAAGATCCGGGTCTTCACGGCAGGCGTCGACATCAATGACAAAGCACTGATCGCCTTTTTCGTCGATATGCACGCCATTGAACAGATAGGATCGCATGGTCACGCTCGGCGGGAAGGCATGAATTGCGCCTTCCTCAATGTTCATCACGCTGACCACTTGGTCGACATTGAAGGCAAGGGCGTGATCATCGGGATATTCAAAGATGATGCCAGCTGCCTCCGCCGGGCGCTCGCCGGGATAACCGAAGCCAAGATTGGCCAATGTGTCGAGCATCGGCATGTCCATGCCGTGGCGATGAATAATCCCAAGACAGGATCCGCCGCTGACGGGCCAAGGTTCCAAGCGGCTGGTGGGGATTGTCGAGGCAATATCCTTCATCGCGACGAGGAAGTTCAACGTTCCGACGCGAAACCGAATGTAGGGCACCCGCTTGATCCGCGCGCGACGGCGGGCGGTTTCCGAAATCTCATCCGATGGGGCTAGTGGAACATTGAGAAGTTCTGGCACTGACAGCATCGAAAAATGCCCGTGGGTGTCGTCAATGTAGCCGCCACAAATCAGATCATCCGCCGTGTCTGACAGGTTTTGCGCCCAAGTGTCGCCAAGCTGAAGCAAGCAGCGCACCGCGTCGACCAACAGGCCCGCAACGCGCCCACCATGCCGCACCACGACGATGACGCGCTGTTCTGATACCCCGTCCTGAGCGTCCGCATCCCAGGATGTGTTGGTCAGCCCGAGCCGTCCATTCAGAGTTTGAACGGGGATGGCTTTCCCGCGCAGCAACACTCCACCCAGCACATCCGGGTGATGGCTTGGCATCCGTTGGAATTTGGCCGGGGCCGGGATGACTTCACGCACGCTCTCGATCGGAATGGCAAAGAGCATGCCACCAATGTCGACCACGCCGACAAGCTGATCGCCCTCTTCTGCAGAAGTGGCGGTTTCTTCGCTTGCCGCTTCAACCTCGTGTGTGCTGTCTTCCTCGGGCTCATCGTCCCATTCTGGCGGGGAGGTTACTAAAGGCGCGTCGGAAGCCGCGGAGGCAAAGTCGACCTCCGCCAGATCTACGCTTTCGTCCTGCTCGTCGTCCGCGCCCCAGAAGTTGTCAGGCAGTCCGCCCGCATCGGATGCAGCAAGCATGTCGTCGCTGACCGCTCCCTCTCCGGTGGGGATGTCATGATCCGCAGACACAGGCTTAGGCCACCTTCGGTTCGGAGTGCAGCTCGGAGATCAGTTTCTCAACCTCTTTGGACGCGGAAAGCTGGTTTTCGGCAGCAGAAGAGATCTGATCCACCGACTTG
The DNA here is from genome assembly GCA_048263945.1 of Epibacterium sp. Lineage (GTDB taxonomy): Bacteria > Pseudomonadota > Alphaproteobacteria > Rhodobacterales > Rhodobacteraceae > Epibacterium. The sequence goes on from JBLXDQ010000014.1 coordinate 51,833, forward strand.
CCGGTTTGCGTGACGCTTTCTACAATGCGAGAGAAGGCATCGCGGGCCGCGACAGAGCGGGTTGTCCCCTGATCCACACGCACCTCGGATTCGGCGATCAGGCGCGAGATTTTATGCGCTGCTTCAGAACTCCGCTCCGCCAGTTTGCGCACCTCTTCCGCCACAACCGAGAAGCCAACGCCATGTTCGCCAGCTCGCGCGGCCTCGATTGCTGCGTTAAAGGCCAAGAGATTGGTTTGGTTGGCAATTTCGCCAATGACTTTGACGATTTCGGAAATCTCACCAGAGGAGCGTTGCATCATCTCGATGGTTTCGATGGTGTGATTAAGCGCCTCGAACCCTTGGTTCGCGTTTTGCTCGGTATCTGCGGCCTTGTTGCGCGCCTCGCTGGTCGCAAAGGAGATGTCGGAGATTGCCTCGCTCAGCGAGTCGACAACGCGGTTCATCTCCGCAGCTTTCTCGCGAATGATCGCCTCACGCTCGACTTGATCCGTGATGTCGGTGGCGTATTTGATCACGCCGATCGGCTTGCCCTGCAGGTCCATCAACGGTGCGTAGGTGGCCTGAATATGCACGTCGCGACCAAATTTGCCGACGCGGTGAAAGCGTCCGCCCTGATATTCACCACGGTTCAGTGCCAGCCAGAAGTCGCGGTATTGTTGCGATTTCAGGTGGTCTGGAGAACAGAACATGGAGTGATGCTGGCCGATTACCTCGCGCAGGGAATAGCCCATGACACTGAGAAAGTTCTCATTGGCGGCGACGACATTGCCATCCAGATCGAACTGCACAACGGCCTGACTGCGGTCCATCGCGCGGATCTTGTTTTCGGCATCCACGGCTTTGTGTTTTTCTTCGGTGACGTCGGTGGCGTATTTCACCACTTTCACCGGGTTGCCGCGGAGGTCAAAGATTGGGTTGTAAGTCGCTTGAATCCAAACCTCTTTTTTGTTGTGCCCAAGGCGGCGGAACTCGCCAGAGCTGAAGTCGCCGCGACGCAGGTTGCCCCAAAATTCGCGATATTCCTCGCTGGCTGCATAGCTTGGCTCGCAGAACATGCTGTGTTTCTGGCCGACGACCTCATCCCGATCATATCCCATCAGCGACAGGAAATTCTCATTCGCACTGAGAATGGTGCCGGACATGTCAAATTCGATCACCGCCTGGCAGCGTCCCACGGCGGCAAGCTTTGCATCAGCCTCAACCGACGCCTCTTTGGAGGCCGTTAAGTCGTTGGCGTATTTGACAATCTTGACGGCTTTGCCATCGGGGTCCAGAACCGGGTTGTAGGTGGCTTGGATCCATAGATCAGAGCCATCCTTGCGCAGGCGTTGATACACGCCACTGGCATACTCGCCCGCGCCCAGTTTGCGCCAGAAGGTCACGTAGTCGCGGCTTTCCGCGTATTCCTTGGTGCAGAAAATACGGTGATGCTGCCCGACAACTTCCTCAAGCGCATAACCTGCGAGGTCGAGGAAGATGGAGTTGGCCCAAACCACATGCCCATCGAGATCAAATTCGATCACGGCCTGACTGCGGTTGGCGGCATCCAGACGCGCCTGCATCTGCGCCCGACGGCTGTGGCTTTCGGTGATATCGGTGGCATAGAGCACGATTTTTTGCAGCACACCATCGGGACCAAAAACCGGGTTGTAGAAGGACTGTACCCAGATCGGGGCCTTGTCCTTTTTCAGACGGCGGAATTCCCCGCTTTGGTATTCCCCATTCGACAGTTTGGACCAAAAGGTCGTATAGGCGGCGCTTTTGACGGTGTCTTGATCGCAGAAAATGCGGTGATGCTGCCCGACGACCTCTTTCTTTGTGTAGCCTGTCATCTGCAGGAAAATCTGGTTGGCGGACAATACGGTGCCATCAAGGTCGAATTCGACCACGGCGCGGCTGCGGCTGATCGCGTCCAGTTTGCTGGCCGCTTCGCTCGCTTGCAGCTTTGTCTCGGTCACGTCCATCGCATATTCGACGATCCGCTCCACCTTGCCATCGCGATCAAAGATCGGATTGAAGGAGGCGCGCACCCAAACGGGTGCTCCGGCACGGGTCACGCGCTGATAGTGACCTTCGACCGCAAAGCCTTTTTTCAACTCGTCCCAGACCGGCTCATAGCCGTTGGTCTGCCCTTCGATCCGCGGCCACAGGGTTTTATGATCTACACCAAGCAGGTCTTGCTTTTTATAGCCGAGAAGCGTGCAAAAGCGGTCGTTGACCTGCATCACGGTGCCGTCGAGATCATATTCGGCGATGGCTTGGGCATGTTCGATGCCGGCGACATAGCCCAGGATCGCCTCGTCGGGTTTTGAAACGGAGCCGATCAGGAAAACATGGTCATCGTGGGATTTTTGAATGATCCCATTGAACTGCGGTGCAGTGGGTTTGTCCTCAAGGCGGACGCTAAAGGTGCGGCTGCCTTCGCCACCGGCTGTCGCCGTCACATCGCGTTTCAGGCAATCTTGCTGCACCACGAGGTCGCAGAGGTTGCTTTCTTCCGGAGATTTCAGGCGCGGGAAATCCGAGATCGCCGTGTCGCTGGCAGAAACAACCCTCAGCGTTTCCGGTTCGATCTTCAGGATGATCGCATGATTCATCAGGGCTTCGCCGGCACCTTTCAGGTCGATCTCGACAATTTTTTTGACCATTGGGGCTGAATCCTTCGTTCCGAGCACCCGATTCCGGGGCTGTGCCTCGCAGTAAATTTGAGCCGATTACTGCATGGGCGCGCTTAAGAAGCCGTAAAGTCAGGGGAGATCGATTGGCCTTGGCGTAATTTTTACGAAACAGAGCCGGTGTTTCGTTAAGAAAGCAAAAAGGCCGCGGTGGGGGCGGCCTTTGTTGAACATCGTCAGCGTCTTAAGCAACCAGCGCCAGAACCGCCATCGCGGGCAGGCGCATCACCTCATGCGCCAGTTCCACGCGCTCTGGCGTGTAATAGCCTTCCTCATGCAGGATATTGACGGTCGCCACCATCTTGCCGCCAAGGATCACCGGCAGGTTGATGACCGACCCGCAGCCCAAGCGACCGATCAGCTCTGCATCGGGAAACACAGTGTCGATATCGGCGAGCTTATTGGAGACAAAGGTCTCGTGGCGGCCGTGCACCTGTTCAAACCAGCGGTTCATCTCGATCGGTTTGGTGCCGGTGGTGGGGTAGTTCTTCGCATCGTCAGTATAGGTGCGGCGGGCGACCATCGCGTCCATATCGGCGGTCATCACGGTGAAAAGCTTGGCGCCCACCGTGGCTTTGGTCAGCGCACAAAGCGCGTCATAGGCCTGTTCTTCGGTGGTGGCCGCGGCGAGGGCCTGTTCAAAGCTGCGGCGGGCGGTGGTGATATCCGTCATTCTGCGGTGTCCTTACGGTCGGGGTTGCCACCGGAGGCGGCATAAAGGGAACGGGTGTAGGGATCGGTGAAGCTGCCGTCATGCAGGGCGGTGGCGGGGGCAATCTCGACGATGCGGCCCTTGTTCATCACTGCCATGCGGTCGCACATGAAGCTGACGACGGGCAGGTTGTGGGTCACCATCAGATAGGTCAGCCCTTGTTCGCGGCGTAGTTTTTTCAAGAGGTTGAGGATCTCCGCCTGCACCGAAACATCCAGCGCCGAGGTCGGCTCGTCCAAGAGCATCACCTTGGGTTCCAGCATCAGCGCGCGGGCAATCGCGACCCTTTGGCGCTGCCCACCGGAGAGCTGATGCGGGTAGCGAAAGCGGAACCGCTGGTCGAGGCCAACCGCCGCCAGCATCTCTAGCACCCGCGCGTCGCGGTTGGCGATGCCGTGGATCTTGAGCGGTTCGCTTAAGGCCGCATCCACCGTTTTACGCGGATGGAGCGAGCCATAGGGGTCCTGAAACACCATCTGGCAGCGGGTGGCAAAGCCATGGTCGACGCTGTGGCCGCGTTTCTCGCCCAGCACGGTGATCTCGCCCGTCCAGTCGGGGGCGAGGCCTGCGATGGCCTTCAGGATTGTCGACTTGCCAGAGCCGCTTTCGCCAACAAGGGCAAAGCTTTCGCCTGCGGCGACCTCGATATTGGCGCCCTCGACGACCTTGGTGGGGCCATAGGAAATGTCGATATTTTTCAGAGAGATCGCGCTCATGTGCCGCTCCATGCGCTGCGGTCGAGGGTGGGGAGTTCCGCGCGGGTCTCTTCCATCCTCGGCACGGCGGCCAAGAGGCCGCGGGTATAGGGATGCGTGGCGTTGTGCAGCTCGGCTGCGGCGCAGCTTTCCACCACCTCGCCGGCGTGCATCACCAGAATGCGGTCGCAGTAGCGCGCCACGAGATTGAGGTCGTGAGAGATCAGGATCAGCCCCATGCCCTTGTCACGCACCAGCTCGTCGATGAGGTCGAGCACCTGCGCCTGTACCGAGACATCGAGCGCCGAGGTCGGCTCGTCCGCGATCAGCAGGTCCGGGCGCGGGATCAGCATCATGGCGATCATCACGCGCTGGCCCATGCCGCCGGAGACCTCATGCGGGTAAAGCTGCATCACCCGTTCGGGATCGTTGATGCGCACGGCCTCCAGCATCTCCAGCACCCGGGCGCGGATGTCGCGGCGGGCGAGGGTCTCGTGCGTTCTCAAGGCCTCGGCGATCTGCGCGCCGATGGTCATCACCGGGTTCAGCGAGAATTTCGGGTCCTGCATGATCATCGAGATCCGCGCGCCGCGCAATGCGCGCATCTTGCGCTCGGGCAGGCTTTGCAGGTCGATGCCATCAAACACCATGCGATCCGCGACTTGCGCGCCGGGCTTGCGCACCAGCCGCAATAGAGCACGGCCGGTCATCGACTTGCCAGAGCCGCTTTCGCCGACGATGCCCAGACGCTCGCGCCCCAAGGTGAAGGAGAGGCCCTTGACCACCTCCACCCGACCCTTGGGGGTGGGAAAGCTGACGCGGAGGTTTTCCAGCTCCAGAAGGGGAGAGGGGCTCATGATTTGCCTCCCTGTTTGGGGTCCAGCACATCGCGCAAGCCATCGCCGAGGAAGCAGAATCCGAGTGAGACGATGATGATGGCAAAGCCGGGCATGGTGGCGACCCACCACTGGTCGAGGATAAAGGCGCGCCCGCGCGAGATCATCGCGCCCCATTCCGGCAGCGGTGGTTGCGCGCCAAGACCGAGAAAGCCAAGGCCCGCGGCGGTCAGGATTATCCCGGCCATGTCGAGCGTCACCCGCACGATCATCGAAGAGGTACAGAGCGGCAGCACATGGCGGGTGATGATCCGCGTGTGGGAGGCCCCAAGAAGGCGCATGGCCGCGATGAATTCGGCATTGCGAAAGGTTAGCGTCTCCGCCCGCGCAATCCGCGCGTAGGCGGGCCAAGAGGTGATGGCGATGGCGATGATCGCATTCTCGATCCCCGGCCCAAGGGCGGCGACAAAGGCCAGCGCGAGGATCAGCTTGGGCATCGACAGGAACACATCGGTGACGCCCATCATCACCTTGTCGGTCCAGCCGCCGAAATAGCCCGAGATCGCCCCAATCAGCAGCCCAAGCGGCGCGGAAATCACCGCCACCAGCGCCACGATCAACAGGGTGATGCGCGCGCCGTAGATGACGCGGCTGAAGATATCGCGCCCCAGCTCATCGGTGCCCATCCAATGGGCGGCTGAGGGCGGCAGCAACCGCTGCCCGAGGTTCTGGCCAAGCGGGCTATGTGGCGCGATCCATGGGGCGAAGATCGCGGCCAGTACCAAGGCAATCAGGATTACAGCTCCCACCACCGCCAGCGGGTTGCGCATCAGCATCCGCCCCATGCGGTAGCTATGTCCGAGCGAGGCCTGCAGGCGGGAGGTCGGGGAGTCGTCCAAAAGCCAATGGGTCAGTGTCGTCATGGCCCTCTCCTATCGGCTGCGCGGGTCGAGCATGCGGTAGAGCACATCCGACAGCTTGTTGATGAGAATGAAGACCGAGCCGATCACCAAAGTCGCGCCGAGGACGGCGTTCATATCGGCATTGAGGAGCGCCACGGTCAGGTAATTGCCGATGCCCGGCCAGCTGAACACGGTCTCGATCATCACCGACCCTTCGAGGAGGGCGGCGTAGGACAGGCCAATCACGGTGATCAGCGGCACGCGGATCGGGCGGAAGCCATGCGCCCAGATCACCCGCCACTCCGACACGCCTTTGACGCGGGCGGTGGTGATATATTCCTGCCCCAACTGGTCGAGCATAAAGCTGCGGGTCATCCGCGCGATATAGGCGAGGGAAAAGAACCCAAGGATGGCAGCGGGCAGGATCAGGTGATCCAGCGCGTTCCAGAACACCTCCCAATCGCCGACCATGGCGGCGTCGATCATCATCAGGCCGGTGGTGGGCTCCACCAGACCTTCGTAGAAGATATCGACCCGACCGGGACCTGCAACCCAGCCCAAACCGGCGTAGAACACCACCAGCCCTACAAGGCCGAGCCAGAAGGCGGGCACCGAATACCCGAGCAGAGCAAAGACGCGGATCACCTGATCGACCCAGGTGCCCTGATTTGCCGCCGCCCAAACGCCGAGCGGCACGCCAAGGCCGACCCCGATCACAATGCCCAGCGTCGCCATCTCCAGCGTGGCGGGAAAGACCCGCGCCAGATCCTCGGCCACGGGGCGGTTGGTGGAGACGGAATGACCCAGATCACCCTGAAACACGTCGCCGACATAGGCCATGAACTGCATCAGCAAGGGGCGATCCAGCCCCATGGCGACACGCGCGGCGTCATATTGCTCCTGCGTGGCGCGATCACCGACCACGGCCAGAACCGGGTCAATCGGGATGACGCGACCGATGAAAAAGGTGATCGCCATCAGCCCGACAAAGGTCAGCAGGGTGACAATCACAAACCCAGCCAGCGCGCCAAGACTGGGACGCAGGGCGGTAGGGGAGAGCAGGGCGAGGCGCAAGGCGGTCCCTTTCGTGGCGGGCTGCGCAGCCATAAAAACAAGGGCTTTAACAGCGGTGGAGCGGTGGCGAGGAGAGGTTTCTCTGCCGGATTTCGCCTCTCAGGCATAAAGAAGTTTTACAAAAGTGCAAAAAAATTTTTGCCTCACAAAAATTTTTTTTGTAACGTTGAGAGGAAGCCAAGCCTGCGTCGCGATGCGCGATGTAGGGGCCAGACAGACGCGAAGCCGCAGAGAAGACACGCGAAGATGACGCAAGACAAAGCCATTTCGGAACCGAAGATCGGCCCCGCGATTCGCAAACGCCGCAAGCAGTTGAAACTGACCCTGCAGGCGCTTTGCGACAAATCCGGCGTCTCGGTCGGCTATCTCAGTCAAGTGGAGCGCGACAACGCCACGCCCTCGCTCGGAACGCTGGCGCAGATCGCGGCGGCGCTGGAGGTGGGGCTCGATTACTTCATCTCGGCCTCCAAGCCTTCGGATGGGCTGACCCGCGCCGGGACGCGGCCGCTCTTTGCGCTCGACAATTCTTCGCTGCGGTATGAGGCGCTGGGCGCGGATTTCCCCGGCTCGGAAATGTCCGGCTATGTGCTGCATATCCCCGCGGGCTACACCTCGGAAACGGTGAGCCATGAGGGCGAGGAGATGATCTTTGTCCTTGAGGGCGAGATTGAACAGACGCTGGGCGCGCAGACCTTTCGCATGGGGGTGGGCGATTGCCTGCACTACAGCGGCGAGACCTCGCACGCCTGGCGCAACCCCACCGATCAGACCGCCCGCATCCTGTGGACCGGCACCCTGACCGTTCTGAACCGCAAAGGCGCGATCGAGCTGCCCGAGCTGTCCCAAAAACAAGACGCGTGAACCGCGCCCCCTCTTTTCAACACGGAGTGACCCCCTTGAAACAGTTGAGAACCGCCCTTCTGGCCAGCGTCCTGCTGCTGCCGATTGCCGCCCCTGCCGCCTTTGCCGAGACCCCGGCGGATGTGCTGGTTGTGGCGCAGAACATCGACGATATCGTCGCCATTGACCCCGCGCAGGCCTATGAGTTCACCTCGGGCGAGCTGGTCACCAACCTTTATGACCGCCTCGTGCAATATGATGCCGACGACACCACCGTGCTGGCGGCAGGTCTGGCCTCCGACTGGACGGCTGATCCGGAGGCGAAGACCCTCACCTTTACCCTGCGCGATGGCGCAAAATTCGCCTCCGGCAATCCGGTCACGGCAGAGGATGTGATCTATTCCTTCTCCCGCGTGGTGAAGCTGAACCTGACGCCCGCCTTCATCCTGACCCAGCTCGGCTGGACTGCTGATAATATCGGCGAGATGGTCACCGGCGAGGGCAATACGGTCACCGTGAAATACGCGGGCGATTTCTCTCCTGCCTTTGTGCTGAACGTGCTGGCGGCGCGGCCGGCTTCTATTGTCGACAGCGTGCTGGTCAAAGAGCATGAGGTCGATGGCGACATGGGCAACGCCTGGCTCAACGCCAATGCAGCGGGCTCTGGCCCCTTCACCCTGCAGCGCTATGCGGCTGGCCAGATGGTGCGGATGCAGGCGAACCCGACCTATTTCAACGGCGCGCCCAAGGTCGGCAGCGTGATCCTGCGCCATGTGGCCGAAAGCGCGACGCAGCAGCTATTGCTGGAGCAGGGCGACATCGACATGGCGCGTAACCTGACCCCGGACCAGATTGCCTCGCTCGACAGTGGTGAAATCAAGGTCCAGACCTTCCCGCAGGCCGCCGTCCACTTCCTGTCGTTCAACCAGAAAACCGAGAGCCTGACCAACCCGGCTGTCTGGGAGGCCGCGCGCTATCTGGTCGACTACAAGGGCATGACCGACACGATCATCAAGGGTCAGATGGAAGTGCATCAGGCCTTCTGGCCGAAGGGCTTCCCCGGGTCCTATGACGAGACGCCGTTCTCTTATAACCCGGAAAAGGCCAAGAGCATCCTATCTGAGGCCGGTATCGAAACGCCGATCACCGTGTCGCTCGACGTGATCAACGCCGCGCCCTTCACCGATATGGCGCAGTCGTTGCAGGCGAGCTTTGCTGATGCGGGTATCAACTTCGAGATTCTGCCGGGCACCGGCAGCCAGGTGATCACCAAGTACCGCGAGCGCAGCCATCAGGCGATGCTGCTCTATTGGGGCCCGGACTTTATGGACCCGCATTCCAACGCCAAGGCCTTTGCCTATAACTCCAACAATGCGGATGACGCCTATGCGGCGACCACCACTTGGCGCAACGCCTGGGCAGTGCCGGAGGAGATGAACAAACGCACCATGGCGGCCCTGTCGGAAAGCGACGCGGGCAAGCGGCTTGAGATGTATCAAGAGCTGCAAAAGGATGTGCAGGAGAGCTCTCCCATCGTGATCATGTTCCAGGCGGCTTACCAAGTGGCGATGAGCGAGCATGTCTCGGGCTACGTGAACGGGGCCACCTCGGACTTCGTGTATTATCGCCTCGTGGCGAAAGACTGATACCTCCCCGACTGCGGGCCGTTGCCTCGGCGCGGCCCGCATTTTTTGACGCTTTTTGATGGATCAAACCGGAGCGCCCCCTAGATGACCGCCTATCCCCAGACCGAAGCCCGCCTGTCCGCCCTGCGCGCGCTGATGACCGCGCGTAAGACTGACCTCGTGGCCCTTGGCCCGTCGAGCCATATGGCGTGGCTCTCGGGCGTGCACCCGCATGGTGACGAGCGTCCGGTGATGCTGATCGTCACCCAAAGCTACGCGGGCTTCCTGATGCCCGCGTTGAATGCCGCCGCTGCGCGCAAGGACACCGATCTGCCTTTCCATCCCTGGCGCGATGACGAAGGTCCGGAGGCGGCGCTGGCCGCGCTGCTGGTCGAGGCGGGGGCGGATCGCGCGAACCTCTCGGTGGTGCTGGACGAGACCATGCGCGCGGATTTCGCGCTGCGGCTTTTGGATGCGCTCGACAGCCCGCGCCGCCGCTTTACCGAGGACACCGTGGGCCTGTTGCGCGCTGCCAAGGACGAGAGCGAATTCAGGGCGATCAAGGCGGCGCATCTGTTGAATGACCGCGCGGTCGAGGCGGCCTTTGCCAGCCTCAAGGTCGGCATCACCGAGAAAGAAGTGGTTGAGGGGATCAAGGCCTTTTACGGCCAGCATGGCGCCGCGCTGGAGTTCTGCTCGGTCTGTTTTGGCGCCTCGGGGGCCTTTCCGCACCACACGCCGGGCCGCGATGCGCTGCAAGACAACATGGCGGTGCTGATCGACACCGGCTGCCGGATCGACGGCTACCCCTCGGATATGACCCGCTGCGGTTATTTCGGCACGCCGAGTGAGGAATATACGCAGGTCTTTGCCGTGGTTGAACAGGCCGTGCAGGCGGCGATTGCGGCGGCAAAGCCCGGCGCCTTGGCGCGCGACGTAGACAAGGCGGCGCGCGAGGTGATCGCGGCGGCGGGCTATGGCGACCGTTTCCTGCATCGCACGGGCCATGGCCTTGGCGTTGATATCCACGAGCCGCCCTATATCGCCGCCAATTCCGACGTGGTGCTGGCCGAAGGCAATGTGTTCTCGATCGAGCCGGGCATCTACCTTGAGGGCAAGTTCGGCATCCGGCTGGAAGAGATCGTCATCCTGCGCGAGAGCGGCGCGGAGATCTTCTCGGAAATGCCGCGCGACATGGTTGTACGCGGCTGATCGGTTTGTAAGGTGATGAGTTTGGGCGATGCGGGGGCCTCCCTCGCATCGCCTTTTTTCTTAGCGCAGCCCGCGGGTTGCGATGTCTTGCGCCAGTTTTGCCAGCGCGGCAGAGCGTGCCGCAGCGATGGCGGGAATACCTGCGGCGGCGTCATAACTCTCGGTGATCTCGAAGCTGCGCGAGCGATCCGCGCGGCCCGCATCCTCGGGCGCGATGAAATACATGCCGCGCAGGGTGAATTGGCCCGTGGCATCGGCAACAAAGCTTTCAAACCGCACATCCACCGTCACATCCGGACGGTTGAGGAAGGGCCAGGGCGCCGGGGCCACCCGCGCCTTGGTCGCATCGCTCAGGCCTTGGGCAAGGCTCAGAGTCACCGCGCGGGTGCCCTCATCCGCCCAAAGACTGTCCGAGGCGGGGCTGATCTTGCCCGTGGCATCGGCGACCGAAATGTCCTGCGAGGCGGCATAGGTCGGCAAGGAGACCTCCTGCACCGCGACGGAGGCATAAGAGATCCGAACCGCTTGCACCGCCTCGGGTTTCGGCGCGACGTAGAGGTCCGGATCGGTGCTGCAAGCGGCCATCAGAGTGGCGGCACAAAGGGCAGAGGCAGTCAGCAAGGCTTTCATGATTATCGTCCCAGAATGATGGAGTTGGGGCGGCGTTCCAGCGCCCGGGCAAGGCTTTCCACCGCCGAGGCCGCACGGCTCAGCGCGGTCATGGCGGCGCGGGCGCTGCGGTTGATTTCCGACCCTTGATCGTAGCCCGCCAGCGTCGAGGAGGCCTGCGACAACAGCCGCTGGATGCGGTCTCTGATCTGCGGCAGTTCGGTGGTTGCCTGCTCAATCGCTGCCGCCGCGGATTGCGCCGAAGCGAGGGTTTCATTGAGCGCGGTGACGCTACCACCCTCGCGCAATTCGGTGAGGGACAGGCGCACCTCCTCCAGCGCGCCATTCAGCGTTTCGGGCAGGGCGCGGGTGCCGGGCTGCTCAAGCAGGCTCTCAGCATCGGCGATGATGGCGCTGACCCGGTTCACCAGTTCCTCCAGCGGCAGGGCGCGGGCGGTGTCGGCGGTGGCGGTGAGGCTGTCGATCAGACCGGGCACCCCGGTGATGCTGGCCTCTGCCGCCTCTGCGGCGGAGCCTGCGGCCTCGACCGCACTCACGAGTTTTTCCACCGCGCGGGCTTCCTCGACCTGCGCCACAAGGCTGCGCAGATCGCTCACCGTGCCGTTCAGCTCTTCCATCAGGCTGGCCGCTTGGGCGGGCAGGCCCTGTACCTCGGGCGCGCCAACCACGCCGCGCATATCGCCCAGTAGGGCACGCACATCGCCGGGGATGGCGCGGACCTCGCCGTCTTGCACCAGGGTGGAAGCCTGCGCCGCCAATCCAGACGCATTGTCGAGGAAGCGCACGGCGGATTGCATCAACTCCTCGATCGGCAGTTCCGACACCCGGGTCAGCATGCCTTGGGCGCTAGCACTGGCGTCGGTGATCAGACTCTCGGTGGTGGGGATCAACGGATGCGGGCTGTTGGATTGGTCGAGTTCGGCAGCCTCCGCCCCGTCAACGTCGATCAGTTCAAGCTTCAGCCCTGTCGCGAGAATGCCGGTGGAGACCAGACGCGCGCGCAGACCTTCCGAGACACGGGCAGCGATGAAATCGACCACCTCTTGATCGGTATTCTCAGAGGGGGGCAGGCCCAACTCACCCGCGCGCAGCTCGAAGTTGACCTGCAAGCGCACCCGTCCGTCACCAAACCGCAAGGGGTCCACAAGGCCGGTGATCCCAGTGACCTCGCCAATATGCAGGCCGCGCACCTCGACCGGCGCGCCGGCCTCGAGCCCGCTGATGTTATCCTCAAAGATCACAGTGAAGGGCACGCCGGTGCCACGCCCGGTTTCAAAGACGTTCTGCCGCGCCTCGCTTTGTGAGGCGAAGACCTGAAATTCCGATTTGTTCTTGGCGCCAACACCGCCGGAAATCACGGTGTCAAAGCTGATACCGCCTGCGATCAGCGACGACAGGGAGGAAAAGTCCAGCTCCGCTCCATTGGCCCCAATCGAGAAGGAAAACCCCGAGGTGTCCCAGAACCGAGTGGTCGTCTGCACGAGCTTGTCATAGGGCGCGTAGATCACCGCAGGGGCCACGGCAGAGAGCTGATCGTTGGCCAGTTGCGGCTCGCCGATCATGCCGACCTCTAATCCTTTGTAGGTGATCGGCGTATTTGCGGCGAGCGTAACCCCATTGGCGGCCTGCAGCGTGATCAGAAGCCCCTTTTCGCCCGGGGGCAGCAAGGGCGCTTTGGGTTGGCCTTCGTGGCGCACTTTGGTGCCACCGGGCTCTGAATCCCAGACGCCAGAGATAAAGACGCCCGACAAAACGGTGTCCAAACCGCTGACGCCAGAGGCTGTGACCTCCGGCTTGACCACCCAGAACACGGCATCCTCGTCCACATAAGGGGCGATTTCCTTGTTTAGCCGCACATGCACCACAACTTTTGCAAGTCCGGGTTCGAATTTGACGGCTTCGACTTTGCCGACGGTCACATCGCGAAACCGCAGTTCGGTCGCGCCTTCGGTGACGCCAGAGGCCTCGTCAAAGACGATTTCGATCAGGGGGCCGCGCGCCATCCAGGTCTGCACGGCAAGGCCCAACGCAATGGCGAGGGCGGCAATCGGCACCAGCCACACCAAGGAGGCGCGCTGGCGCAGCGGGCGGCGGGCGGGAACGGTCTTTGCAACGGGCGGGTCAATCGGCACGTGGGTCGTCTTTCTGTTGGTCTTCGAGCTGATCCCAGATCAGCCGACTGTCAAAGCTCTGCGCGGAAATCATGGTAAAGACAACCGTCAGCGCGAAGGTCAGGCTCGCCGGGCCCGGTGCAATGGAGGCAATGCTGCCCAAGTGGACAAGTGCCGAGAGGATCGCCACCACAAAGACGTCGATCATCGACCAACGGCCGATGTATTCGACCACCTCAAACAGCAGATGGCGGGTGTGCTCCGGCGTGCTCGACGGGCGGGAGACGCTGAGGGCGAGATAGCCGATGGCAAGGAATTTCAGCACCGGGATCACCACCGAGGCGATGAGAATGATCGCCGCCACCACATAAGAGCCATGTTCCGCGAGGGTGATCGCGCCGCCCACGATGGTGTCCTGCGACACCGACCCAAGCGTGCTGGTGCGCAGCATCGGGTACATATTGGCGGGGATATAGCAGACGAGAGCGGCGCCCCACCAGGCCCAGACCTTTTGCAGGGCTTGCCGGTCGCGTGATTGCAGTTTGCTGCCGCAGACCCCGCAGGCCTCGGTTCCGGCGGGCCAGGCGCGGGTGCAATAGCGGCAACCGACGAGATCCGCCGCGCGGGCGGTTTGGGAGAGGTTGGGCGTGCTCATGCGGGGTTGCCCTCGGGCTGCACATCGGGCGCGTCACCCTCTAACGCATCCCAGACAGAGCGGCTGCACAGATTGCGCTGCACCTGCGCCACCAGAAGCACCAGAACCGCAAACATCCAAAAGGCCGGGCCAAATTCCACATGCGCCAGATCCTTCACCTTGATCAGCGCCACCGCGCAGCCGATGGCGAAAATCTCGGCCATCGACCAGGGTTTCAGCTGCTCCGCCAAAAGAAAGGCGCGTTTTGCTTGCGGGCGGGGCGCGTGGTCAAAGACCAAGGGCACCAGCACATACAAGAGCAGCGCCATGCGCAGCGCCGGAATGGCAAGGATGCAGCCGGCCGTGAACAGCACCAACAGCGCCAGTTCCTCGCTGGTGAAGGCCAAGACCACGTCGAGCACCGAAGTGGCATTCTTCAGCCCGGCGGTGGAGATTTCCAGAAAGGGAAAGAATAGCGTGCCAACCAGCAGGATCAGGCTCGCCGCCGCCAGCGAGATGATCTGCATTCCCGCCTTGTTGCGCGGCGCGGCCAGAGTGGTGTGGCAGCGGCTGCAGACCGCATCCTCGCCCTTGGTCAGGGGCGGCAGGCGGTAGAGCGCATCACAGGCCGGACAGACCACCAGCGCAGCATCGCCGGGGGAGAGGCTCCCCTTGCCTGTGGGCATCTCGGTCATGGATCTTATGGCCCCCCGGCCCATCGCAGCTCTCATCCCGTAAAAAGGGGGCAAATCGACGCGAGGTCAAGGTTGGCCCATCGCAAGTGCTTGGACAACGGGCCAAAACCTGTGGTTTTCCGGCAAAACGGCGTGTTTTTGCCGGGGTACGCGCGCTTCAGACCGTAAAGGCGGCGCGGAAGGCTTCTAAGGCTGCCTCGGGGGTGTCAGAGGCAAAGGCCTCCATCCCCACAGGACCGTTGTAGCCCATCTTCTGCAGCGCGCGGGCGACGCCGGCATAGTTGATTTCGCCCGTGCCCGGCTCGCAACGTCCCGGCACATCGGCGACCTGAATTTCCCCGATCCACGGCAGGCAGGCCTGACAAAGCTCGATCAAATTCCCCTCGCCGATCTGCGCGTGATAGAGGTCAAGGTTCAGGCGCAGCTCTGGCCGATTGACCGCCGACACCAGCGCCAAAGTCTCCTCCGCGCGGCCAAAGGGCACGCCGGCGTGATCGACCGGCAGGTTCAAGTTCTCAAGTGTGAACTGCACCTCCAGCTCCTCCGCCAGATCGCAGATCCGGTGGAGGGTCTCAATCGCCTTGACCCATTTCAGCGGGGTTGCGACCTCGGCCAGCTTGGGGCGACCGCCATCGCCCAAACCGGTGCCATGCAGGTTCAGCCGCGCGACCCCCAGCCGCTTGCCCACCAGCGCGGTTTCCCGCGCCGAGGCCAGGAGCAGATCGGCGCCTGCGTCATCGGCAAGGCGGCCCTCCAGATAGCCATTTATGATCGAAAACGTCGCGCCAGAGGCGGCGAGGGCGTCGAGATCATGATCGGGCCAATTCCACAGACCAACCTCAAACCCCATCTCATGGAGGCGCGCGGCGCGCCATGCGATGGGGCGATCCTGCCAGAGCATCTCGGCGCAGGCGGCAAGGGTAAAGGCCATGGCTCAGGCTCCGGTCAGCTCGGAGGTCACCGCCACCGGGCGCCCCTCGGCGAGCGAGCGATTGGCGGCCTCGGCCAGGGCCAGCGCGTTCACCCCGTCCTGAATGGAGGCGGGCACCGGCTTGCCCTCGACCACGGCATCGACAAAGGCGGACCATTCGATGGCATAGGCGCGCATGTAGCGCTCGAGGAAGAAATAGACCGGCTTGGCGGATTGCACCCCTGCGGTTGTGGATTTCACCACGGTGTTTTCCACCTCATTCTCGGCGGCCAAAGTGCCCTCGGAGCCCAGAACCTCGACCCGCTGGTCATAGCCATAGGGCGCGCGGCGCGAGTTGCGGATGGTGGCGATACGCCCGTCCGCATAGGTCAAGACCACGACGGCGGTGTCGATATCGCCCGCCGCCCCGATCTCCGGGTCGACAAGGCAGGAGCCATGCGCCATCACGCTGACCGGCATCCCAAAGAGGAAGGCGCACATGTCGAAATCGTGGATCATCATGTCCCGGTAAAGGCCGCCGGAGACCTTGATATAGCTGACCGGCGGCGGTGCGGGGTCATAGGAGGTCACGGCCAGCATCTCGCCCTTGCCGATCTCGCCCGCCTCCAGCGCGGCCTTGACGGCGGCAAAGTTCGGGTCAAACCGGCGGTTGAAGCCCATCATCATCGGCTTGTCATGGCGCGCGGCAATCGCCCGGACTTCGAGCGCGCGGGAGAGGGACAGGTCGATGGGTTTCTCGCAGAAAATCGCCTTACCCGCGGCAACCCCGGCCGCGATCAGGTCGGAATGGGTATTGGTGGAGGAGGCAATGAGGATCGCGTCGATGGAGGCATCGGCAAAGATCTCCTCCGGGCTGCGCACCGCGATGCCATGGTCCTTTGCCAGCGCCTCGGCGGCCTCTGGCATCACATCGGTGACCGCGACCAGCTCCGAACGCGGGTCCATCTTGATGGAGGCTGCGTGGACCTTGCCGATACGGCCCGCGCCAAAAAGTGCAACTTTCATGTGGGGAATCCTTGTCTAGGAAGAAGGGTCAGAGCGTGACGCGGCAGCCCTCGCGGGCCGAAGTGTCGATGGCGTGGATGACATGCTCAATCGCAAGCGCGTCGGTGAAATTGGGCGCAGCCTCTTGCCCGGCGGCAATGGCGCGCAGGAAGGTGGCCACTTCGATGGTCTTGAGGTCGCCAAAGCCCAGCTGATGGCCGGGAGCGGGGCAGAACTCGCCATAAGGCGCGTGCTCGGGGCCGGTGAGGATGGTGCGAAAGCCTTGCTGCGCCTTGGGGCCGTCGTTCACGTAGACCTGCAACTCGTTCAGGCGTTCCTGGCTAAAGGTGATCATGCCCTTGGTGCCATGCACTTCCCAGTCGAGCTTGTTCTTGCGGCCCCAAGCCGAGCGCGAGGTGCAGAGCGTGCCCTGCGCGCCGTTCTTGTAGCGTAGAATGGCAGAGGCGGTGTCTTCATTCTCCACCGTGCCGTGTCCGCTGCCATCGGGCAGGGGGCGGGTTTGGTGTACGGTCTGGGTGTCGGCGATCAGGCTGTCGATCTCGCCCATCAACAGCTGCGACATGGAGACGAGGTGGCAGCCCAGATCACCCAGAGTGCCAAGCCCCGCATTGGCGCGCTGCGCCCGCCAGGTCCAGGGCAGCTCGGGGTCGGCCTGATAATCCTCATCCACCCAGCCGCGAAAATGCACGAGGCGACCAATGGTGCCTGCCGCGACCAGGCGGCGGGCATGGGTCACGGCGGGGTTGTGGGTGTAGTTGTAGCCAACCATAGTGCGCACCCCGGCACGGCGGGCGGCGGCTTCCATCTCGATCGCGTCCTCCAGCGTCAGGGCCAGCGGTTTTTCGCAATGGACATGTTTGCCTGCGGCAATGGCGGCCAGCGCCATCTCCTTGTGCAGGGCGTTGGGCGTGGTGATCGAGACGATATCAACCTCCGGCGACGCAACCAGTGCGCGCCAATCGTCGGTGGCGGTGGCAAAGCCGAATTGCGCCGCCGCCCGCTCTGCCGTCGCTTGCGGTGTGTCGCAGAGGCAAGCGAGGCGCACCGGTGCCACATCAGAAAAAACGGCCGACGCCGCACGATAGGCCAGCGCATGGGCCTTGCCCATGAAGCCAGTCCCGATCAAACCAAGACCTAGAGTCACCATTTCCTCCCTAATGGAATTTTCATTCCAATTTGGTTGATGAGCGAATAGACTGACTCTGTCAAGGGAGAGGGATCCGAATGAGCGAGAATGAGGGGGCACTGGTGGCGCCGGCCAATATTACCGAGACCATCGAGCGGCTGGATGCGCTGAGCGACACGCTGCCCAAGCGCCTGAAGCAATGTGCAACCTTTACCCGGCGGCACCTGCATCTGATCGCGGTCTCTACCGTGTCGGATATGGCGGAGGCCTCTGGCGTGGCGCCCTCAGCCTATATTCGCTTCTGTCAGGCCATTGGCTTTACGGGATATTCCGAAATGCAGGCCTTGTTCCGGGCGCAATACACGACGTTTCGGCCAGATTATGAGCAGCGTCTGGCACAGCTTGGTCCGGAGCTGGTGCATGGTAGCGGTCAGCTGCAAGCGGAGTTCGCAGAGGCCGGTCATAAGTCGCTGCTATCCATCGGGAATTCAGTTACAAATGAAGGGCTTGCGAGGGTCGCGCAGGGGTTGGCGCAGGGGCGAGTTCTGCACCTTCTGGGGATGCGGCGCGCCTTTGCTGTCGTTAGCAATATGTCCTACCTCCTGGGGAAAATGGACGTGCCGGTTTTGCTACATACAGGCGTTGCGCGTCTGGATGTCGCCCCCTTGATGACATCAGAAGATTCGATGTTTGCGGTCACCTTCGCGCCTTTTTCTGAGGAGGTCATCGCGGAGGCTCGGGCGGCGGCGGCGCGGGGCGTTGCGGTCTATGGTCTCAGCGATTCCGAGACCTGCCCTCTGTTCGAATTCGCGCGGGACGTCTTGCTGGTGCACGAACATGAGGTTGCGGGTTTTCGAGCGCTTAACGCCTCAATCACGCTGACCACCGCTCTTTCGGTTTTGGTGGGAGCGCGCCGGGCTGAGCCTTGACAGGCAATCCCTCAAAATGGAATGAATGTTCCATGAGTGCGATTCGGGGGGTGTTTGGCCCTCGCAACCGGCGGGAGGCTGGTTGCATTAAAAGTGGTGTATTGTTCGAGAGTTGGTCCAAGCCCCTTGTTGCCTCAAACACTGTCTGAGGGAGGACAAATTGAAAAAGATCATTAAATCCGCCGCCGTTGCCGCAAGCTTGGCGCTCGCCGCTCCTGCTATGGCGCAAGAGATCATCGTTGTGGCCCATGGCCAGGCGAATGACCCGTTTTGGTCGGTTGTGAAAAACGGCGTTGAAAAAGCCGCCGCGGACACCGGCGCAAACGTAGATTTCCGCTCGCCCGAGACTTTTGACATGGTTCAGATGAGCCAGCTGATTGACGCCGCCGTGAACCAAGAGCCCGATGGGCTGGTGGTCTCCATTCCGGATGCCGACGCGCTGGCGCCCTCGATCCGCCGCGCGGTCGAAGCAGGTATCCCGGTGATCTCCATGAACTCCGGCTCTGACGTCTCCAAAGATTTGGGCGCGCTGCTGCACGTGGGTCAGGATGAATATACCGCTGGCAAGGCGGCGGGCGAAAAGCTTGCCTCCATGGGCGGCTCCGTCGGCATCTGTGTGAACCAAGAGGTCGGCAACGTGGCGCTCGACCTGCGCTGCCAGGGTTTCTCTGACGGGTTCGGCGGTTCGGTCGAGGTGATCCCGACCCAGAACGACCCGGCAGAGGTTGAGGCCAAGGTCAAGGCGGCACTGGAATCCAACCCGGATATCGACACCGTGATGGGCCTCGGCGCGTCCTTGGTGGGCGAGCCTGCGATCCGCGCGGTTGCAGCAGTTGGTCGGACTGGCGACGTGAACGTCGCGACCTTTGACCTTTCGGCGAGCTTCCTTGAAAGCGTCTCCAAGGGTGAAGCGGCCTTTGCTATCGACCAGCAGCAGTTCCTGCAGGGTTACCTGCCGGTTTCCTTCCTTGCACTCAACGCGAAGTTCGGCCTGATCCCCGGCGGCAACGTGCCCTCCGGCCCGAACCTGATCACCCAGGACAAAGCGTCCCAAGTGGTCTCGCTGAGCGCCGAAGGCATCCGCTAAGTCTCTCTCGAACCTCGCGAAATTATGACAGGGGGCCGTGGCGCAGTTTGCCGCGCCACGGCCCCATTTTGTCCAGAAGTTAGGAGCCCGCCATGGCCGACACGGCCCAGTCCATCCAAGACGAACGTCTGAAGAAAGAGGGTCTTGGCCCTCGGTTGATGAAGCGCCCGGAGCTGGGTGCGATCGCCGGGGTGATCCTTGTGACCGCCTTCTTCCTCGTCACTGCCGACGGCAGCATGTTCACCCTGTCTGGCATCATGAACTTCATGACGCCGGCCGCGCAGCTGGGCATCCTCGCCATCGGCGCGGCGATGCTGATGATCGGCGGCGAGTTTGATCTGTCTATTGGCTCCATGGTGGCCTTTGCCGGGCTGATCTTTGGCGCCTGCGTGGTGACGCTGGGCCTGCCTCTGATCCTCGCGATCCCGCTGACACTGGCGGTGGCGGCGGGGCTTGGTGCATTGAACGGCATGATCGTGCTAAAGACCGGGCTGCCCTCTTTCATTGTGACGCTGGCGTTTTTGTTCGTGCTGCGCGGTGCCTCGCTGGTGGGGCTGAAGCTGGCCTCTGGCGGCTCGACCCAGCTGCGCGGTGTGCGCGACGCGGTTGAGGGCGATTGGCTGGCGCCGATGTTCTCTGGCGATGCCTTTGGCCCGATCTTTGCCTGGTTGGCGCAGATCGGCCTGATCGACACTTTCAAAAGCGGCGCGCCCAAGGTGCCGGGTATTCCGGTCGAAATCCTCTGGTTCATTGCGCTGGCTCTGGTGGCGACCTATGTGCTGCTGCGCACGCCGCAGGGGAACTGGATCTTTGCTTCCGGCGGCGACCGCAACGCGGCCTCCAACTCCGGTGTTCCGGTGCGCAAGGTGAAGATTTCGCTCTTCATGGTGACCGCGCTCTGCGGGGCCTTGGTTGCGATCATCACGGTGATGGATGCGGGGTCCACCGATGCGCGCCGTGGCTTTATGAAAGAGTTTGAGGCGATCATCGCGGCGGTGATTGGCGGCTGTTTGCTGACGGGCGGCTATGGCTCGGCCATCGGGGCCTTCTTTGGTGCGATCATCTTTGGCATGGTCACCATTGGCCTGACCTACACCGACTTCGATCAGGATTGGTTCCAGATTTTCCTGGGTGGCATGCTGCTGATCGCGGTGCTGTTCAACAACTACATTCGCAAGCGCGTGACGGGGGAACGCTGAGATGAGCCAGCTGAGGACCGAGGACACGACATTTCACCACGGCGCGCCCCAGACCGGGACAAAGCCGATCATCGAAATGCAGAATATCGAGAAGCATTTCGGCAATATCATCGCGCTGGCGGGCGTCAGTTTTGACGTACGGCCGGGCGAGTGTCACTGCCTGCTTGGCGACAACGGCGCGGGGAAATCCACCTTCATCAAGACCATGTCGGGGGTGCATAAGCCCACCAAAGGCAGCATCACCATCGACGGCAAGCCGATGAATTTCGACAGCCCGCGCGATGCGATGGAGGCCGGGATTGCCACGGTGTTCCAAGACCTTGCGATGATCCCCTTGATGAGCGTCACCCGCAATTTCTTTATGGGGCGCGAGCCGTTGAAAGGGTCTCGGCCCTTCCGCCGGATGGATATCGAGCGGATGAATGACACCACGGTGGAGGAGATGCGCAAGATGGGCATCAACCTGCGCGGCCCCGATCAGGCGGTTGGCACCCTTTCGGGCGGCGAGCGGCAGACGGTGGCGATTGCGCGCGCAGTATATTTTGGCGCCCGGGTCTTGATCCTTGACGAGCCGACCTCGGCGCTGGGGGTGCGGCAGACCTCCAACGTGCTGGCGACCATCGACCGGGTGCGCAAACAGGGCGTCGGCGTGGTCTTTATCAGCCACAACGTGCGCCACGCGCTGGCGGTGGGCGATCGTTTTACCGTGCTCAACCGCGGCAAGACCCTCGGCACCGCCAATCGCGGCGAGATCACCCCGGAGGAGCTACAGGACCTGATGGCCGGCGGGCAGGAAATGGCGCAGCTCGAAGGCTCGCTTGGAGGCACCGTCTAATGACTAAAGATCTGGACCTCATCACCATCGGACGCTCCTCTGTTGACCTTTACGGCGCGCAGGTGGGCGGACGTCTTGAGGATATGCGCAGTTTCGAGAAATACGTCGGCGGCTCGCCCACCAATATGGCGACGGGCACCGCGCGGCTGGGGCTGCGCTCGGCTCTGCTGACTAAAGTGGGCGACGAGCATATGGGCCGCTTCCTGCGCGAAGAGTTGGTGAAGGAGGGCGTCGATGCCACCGGCGTCCTCACCGATCCTGAGCGGCTGACCGCGTTGGTCCTGCTGGGCATTCGCGACGAGGAGCAGTTTCCGCTGATCTTCTACCGCGAGAATTGCGCCGATATGGCGCTGAGCGTGGCGGATGTGGACGAGGGGTTTATCGCGCGGGCGCGGGCGGTTGTGGCCACCGGCACCCATCTGTCGAACCCGCAGACCGAGGCGGCGGTGCTCAAGGCGCTCGATCTGGCGCGCAAACATGGGGCGCAGACCGCGCTCGATATCGACTATCGCCCGAACCTTTGGGGGCTCTCGGGCCATGGCGACGGCGAGAACCGGTTCATCGCCTCGGCGGCGGTGACGGAAAAGCTGCAATCGACGCTGCATCGCTTTGACCTGATCGTCGGCACGGAAGAGGAGTTCCATATCGCGGGCGGCACCACCGACACGGTGGCGGCCCTGCGCGCGGTGCGGGCGGTCTCGGGCGCGACCCTCGTGTGCAAGCGCGGCGCGGCGGGGGCGGTGGCCTTTACCGGTGCTATCCCGGACACCCTGGACGAGGGGCAAAGCGGCCCCGGTTTCCCGATTGAGGTGTTCAATGTGCTCGGTGCGGGTGATGGTTTTATGTCGGGCCTGCTGAAAGGCTGGCTTGATGATGAAGACTGGCCGACCGCGCTGAAATACGCCAACGCCTGCGGGGCCTTTGCGGTCAGCCGCCATGGCTGCACCCCGGCCTATCCAAGCTGGGAAGAGCTGCAATTCTTCCTCGCCCGCGGGGTCAAGGACAAGGCCCTGCGCAAGGATACCGAGCTGGAGCATCTGCATTGGGCAACCACCCGCAAGGGCGCTTGGGAGGACCTCAAGGTCTTTGCCTTTGATCACCGGATGCAGATGGAAGAGATGGAGGGCGCCACGCCTGAGCGCATCGGCGCGTTTAAGGAACTGTGCCTTAAGGCTGCGCTGACGCAGGCGGCGGGGCGGTCTGGGTACGGTATCCTGTGTGACGGACGCCTCGGGACCCGTGCGCTTTATGCGGCGGCGGGGCAGGGGCTGTGGATCGGCCGCCCGGTGGAATGGCCCGGCTCGCGTCCCCTGCGGCTGGAACCTCAGGTGGGCGAAGGGGCAGGCGGCCTCAAGGAATGGCCCTCGGAGCATGTGGTGAAATGCCTGTGCTTCCCGCATCCTGACGATGATGAGGCGATGTGGGCGGATCAGATCGCGACCATCACGCGGGTGTTTAAATCCTGCCGTCAGAATGGTTTGGAGTTCCTGCTGGAGGTGATCCCCTCCAAGGTCGGACCCTTTGATGATAAAACCACGCCCGCTGTGATCCAGCGCGTGTACGATGCGGGCATCTACCCCGATTGGTGGAAGCTGGAACCCTTCCGCTCCGAGGCGGCTTGGGCCGCAAGCTGCGATGCGATTGAGCGCAACGACAAACGCACCCGGGGCATCGTGGTCCTCGGCCTTGATGCGCCGGAGGCGGAACTGCGCGAGAGCTTTGCCCTCGCCGTGCGCTTTCCGTTGGTCAAAGGCTTTGCCGTGGGGCGGACGATTTTTGGCGATGTGGCGCGTGACTGGTTCGCAAGCCGTGTCGACGACGCAGGCGCGGTGGCGCGGATGACGGAGAATTACGCGCGGCTCTGCCAGGTCTGGGCCGAGGCGCGGGCAGAGGTGCGGGAGGCAGCACAATGAGCACGATCCGACTGACGGCAGCGCAGGCGATGGTGAAATACCTCGCGGCGCAAATGACCGAGGAGGGCGAGCCCTTCCTCGCTGGGATCTGGGCGATCTTTGGTCACGGCAATGTGGCCGGTCTCGGCGAGGCGCTGCACGGCGCGCGCGAGACCTTCCGCACCTATCGCGGCCACAACGAGCAGACCATGGCCCATGCGGCGATTGCCTATGCCAAGCAGTTGGGGCGCAAGCGGGCGATGGCGGTGACCTCTTCCATCGGTCCCGGCGCGACCAATATGGTGACCGCCGCCGCGCTGGCGCATGTGAACCGGCTGCCCCTGTTGCTGATCCCCGGCGATGTCTTCGCCAATCGGGGGCCGGACCCGGTGTTGCAACAGATCGAGGATTTCGGCGATGGCACGGTCAGTGCCAATGACTGTTTCAAGCCGGTGACGCGCTATTTCGACCGCATCACCCGACCGGAGCAACTGCTGACTGCCCTGCCGCGCGCCTTTCGCACCATGACCGACCCGGCGGAGTGCGGCCCTGTCTGCCTGTCCTTTTGTCAGGACGTGCAGGCGGAGGCCTATGACTGGCCGGAGGCGTTTTTTGCCCCGCGCGTCTGGCACACCCGCCGTCCGCGCCCGGATGAGGGCGAGTTGGCCCGGATCACCGATCTGCTGAAAGCGGCAAAATCGCCGGTGATCGTGGCAGGGGGCGGTGTGCATTACGCTGAGGCTTGCATGACGCTTCAGGCCTTTGCCGAGGCGCATCAGATCCCGGTGGTCGAAAGTCAGGCCGGTAAATCCGCCCTCGCTTGGGATCATCCCTTGAACCTTGGCCCCGTGGGGGTCACCGGCGCGGGCTCCGCCAATGAGGTCTGTGCGGCGGCAGATTTGGTGCTCGGTGTAGGTACGCGGTTTCAGGACTTCACCACCGGCTCCTGGGGGTTGTTCCGCAATCCGAACCGCACGCTCGTCTCGCTCAACGTGGCCGCCTATGACGCGATGAAACATGGGGCGGAGCCTCTGTGCTGTGATGCGCGCGTCGGGTTGGAGCTGTTGAGCGCGGCGCTGGGTGATCATCGCTTCACCGCGCCCCCAGCGGCCTTGAAAGAGGCTTGGTTTGGGGCGGTCGATCCGCTGACCGCCGCTCCGCGTGACGATATCGAACTGCCGACCGACCAACAGGTGATCGGCGCGGTGCAGCGTACCTCTGGCCCCGATACCGTGGTGATGTGCGCCGCAGGCACCATGCCGGGCGAGCTGCATAAGCTGTGGAAAGCGCCGCGCCCCGGCGCCTATCACATGGAATATGGCTATTCCTGCATGGGCTATGAGATCGCTGGCGCCATGGGCATCAAGATGGCCCAGCCTGAGCGCGATGTGATCTGCATGATCGGCGATGGCAGCTATATGATGGCCAATTCCGAGCTGGCGACGGCGGCGATGCTGGGCATCGACATGACCGTGGTGGTGACCGACAACCGCGGTTACGGCTGTATCAACCGGCTGCAAATGGGCACCGGCGGGGCGGAGTTTAACAACCTTCTCGATCACTCCTATCACGTGAACCCCTCCAACATCGACTTTGCCGCCCATGCGGCCTCGATGGGGGCGACGGCGGTGCAGGTCTCGACCATTGCCGAACTGGAGGAGGCTTTGCAGCGCAGCAAAACCGCCAAAGGGCCGTTTGTGGTGGTGATCGACACCGATCCTTACCCCTCGACCCCGGATGGCGGTCATTGGTGGGACGTGGCGGTGCCCGAGGTCTCCACCCGCGCGGAGGTGCGCGCCAAACGGGCCGAGTATGAAAAACAGATCAAGGCCCGCGCGCTCAACTGACGTGCAGGGCTTGCCCCTCCGGCGCGCGTCCTCCCGCGTGCCGGAGAGGTCTAATTCCCGATTTCCAGCGCCCGCAGGCGCCCTTAGCGAAAGACTGTGACCATGAGCGTCAAGATCGGCATTTCCCCCATTGCGTGGCAGAACGACGACCTGCCAGACCTCACCGCCGCCTATACGATGGAGCAGGCCCTGAGCGAGGCCCGCGAGATCGGCTATACCGGGGTGGAGCGCGGCCGCCGGATGCCGCAGGACACCGAAGGCCTGCGCAAGTATCTGAACAAATACGATATCTCTCTCTGTGGTGGCTGGTGCTCTGGCAACCTGCTGGTCAATGATGTGGCGACGGAAAGGGCTGCGATTGCCGAGCAGGTCGAGCAATTCGCCGCCCTTGGTGCGCCCTGTCTGGTCTATGCAGAATGCTCCAACACGGTGCAGGGCGACCGGGCGACCCCGGTGAACAACCGCCCCAAACTGTCCCGCGACGAGGTGCGCGCCTATGGGGCAAAGCTCTCGGAAATCGCTAAATGGATGACCGACAAGGGGCTGCCCCTAGCCTATCATCACCACATGGGCGCCTTCATCGAGGATCAGGACGACATCGACGCGCTGATGGAGGGCAGCAGCCCCGAGGTGACACTGCTGTATGATACCGGCCATCTGGTGTTTGGCGGCGGCGATCTGTTGGGCACGCTCGACAAATGGGGCGACCGGATCATGCATGTGCATTACAAAGACCTGCGCGCACCGATTGCGGCACAGGCGCGGGCTGAGAACTGGTCCTTCCTTGACGCGGTGATTGTCGGGGCCTTTACGGTGCCGGGCGACGCGGAGGGCTCCATCGACTTTGCCGCCGTGACGGAACGCTTGGCCAAGATGGACTATCAAGGTTGGATCGTCGTCGAGGCGGAGCAGGACCCGGCCAAGGTCGCGCCCTATGAGGCATCGAAACTGGGCTATCAGACCATTCGCGATCTGTGCGAACGGTATGGCATGCGTATCGCGGGCTGAGACCTGCGCGTTAACTATTGGAGGCAAACCCATGAGCGACTTGTTGAGAAAACCCTTCGGCACCCATGGCGAGGTGCATCGCATCACGCCCGAAAGTGCGGGCTGGCGCTACGTGGGCTTTGCCCTCCACCGCCTGCGGGCGGGCGATCAGGTCAGCGATGTGACCGGCGACCGCGAGGTGATCTTGGTCATGGTCGAGGGCAAGGCAAAGCTCCACGCCGCCGATCAGGATTGGGGCGAATTGGGCGAGCGAAAGAACGTGTTCGAGAAAACCCCGCCCCACTGCCTCTATCTGCCGAATGGCAGCGATTGGCAGGCCGAGGCCACCACCGATTGCACCATCGCCGTCTGCTCCGCCCCCGGCAAAGGCGGGCATGAGGCACGTCGGATCGGCCCAGATGGCATCACCCTGACCGAACGCGGCAAGGGCACAAACACCCGCTATATCAACAATATTGCGATGGAGAATGAGGACTATTGCGACAGCCTTCTGGTAACCGAAGTCTTCACCCCCGCCGGGCATTGGTCCTCTTACCCGAGCCATAGGCATGACGAGGATGACTTTCCCCGCATCACCTATTTGGAAGAGACCTATTACCACCGCCTGAACCCAGCCAGCGGCTTTGGCATCCAGCGGGTCTATACCGACGATGGCTTGCTTGATGAGACGATGGCGGTTGCGGATGGCGATGTGGTGCTGGTGCCGCGCGGTCATCACCCCTGCGGCGCGCCCTATGGGTTTGAGATGTATTACCTCAACGTGATGGCCGGCCCCCTGCGCAAATGGCGCTTTGTTGCCGCACCCGAGGTCGAGTGGATCATGGAGCGCGACGCCTAATCCCCTTGCAGGATTAGGCGGTCATCCCGTCGGCAGCTCTTCGACAAAGGCGACGGGATGACGGGCGCAAAATACGCATTGTCGGCAGGCCCTTGCGCTTGGCTCGGGGATGCGGAACAACTCCTCCGACGGGATTGATCCGCGCGATTTTCTGGCGCGCTGAGGGAGGATAGCATGACCCATTGGACGCATGTTTTGCAGGAGCATTGGGGCATCACAGCCGAGCTTAAGCGGCTGGATGGCGAATATGACCTCAACTTTCTTGCCGAGGGTCCAGAGGGTGCGGGCTATGTTCTAAAGGCGATGCGGCCCGGCTGCGAGGCGTGGCTGGTCGATCTGCAGATCAAGGCGCTGGACCATATCGCGGTGCAGGAACCGGGCCTGCCGGTGCCCGAGGTGATCGCGGCGCGCAATGGCGAAAAGCTCCTGCGGCTGGCGGATGAAAACGGTGCCGAGCGGCTGGTTTGGCTCATCGCGCGGCTGCCGGGGCGCTGCTATGCCCTTGCCGTCCCAAAGACCGAAGCGCTGATTGCCGAGGTCGGCGCGGTGCTCGGGCGCAGTACCCGGGCGCTTGCCGATTTTGACCATCCGAAACTCGAGCGCGATTTCAAATGGGACCTGATGCGGGCGGAGTGGATTGCGGCGGACCTTGATTGCATCACCGACCCCGCGCGTCATGCTCTGCTCACCGGGATTTGCGAGGCGTTTCAGGCGCTAAGGCCGCAGCTGGAGGCCCTGCCGCAGCAGGCGATCCACAATGACGCCAATGATTACAACATCCTCGTCACCGGCGGCGCGGGCACGCGGGAGGGCGCGCGGGTTTCGGGCCTCATCGACCTTGGCGATATGTGCCGCGCGCCGCGGATCTGCGATCTGGCAATTGCGGCGGCCTATCTGGTGCTCGATCACCCAAAGCCCGAGGCGGCGCTGGCGGCACTTGTGGCGGGTTATCACGCGGAATATCCGCTGAGCGCGCATGAGGTCGACCTCCTCTGGCCCCTCCTGCGGATGCGGCTGGCGGTCAGCGTGGTGAACTCCACCTTGATGGCGGCGGAAAACCCCGACGATCCCTATGTGACCATTTCTCAGGCGCCGGCCTGGCGTTTCCTTGAGGGCTGCACCCTGCACGGCGGTCTGTTGAACGCGCGGCTGCGGGCGGCCTGCGATCTGCCCGTGGTGGACGGGGCGGAGCGGGTTATGGCCTGGCTCGACAGCCAGCGCGGCCATTTCGCGCCCCTGATGGGCGAGGACCTGTCGGAGGCCCCGATGGGCTCGCTCTCGGTCGAGCATAGCCTTTGGCCGCAGAACCCCTTTGACATGCCGCTGGCCGAGGCCGCGCGGGTGGGTGAGGAGTTTGAGGACGAAGGTCGTATCTGGCTCGGGTACTACCACGAGCCGCGCCTGATCTACGCCGAACCCGCCTTCCGCAAAGGGCCGTGGAAAGCGAGCGACCGGCGCACCGTGCATCTGGCCGTTGATGGCTTTGCCCCCGCGGGCACCGCGCTTCATGCGCCCTTGGACGGCGAGGTCTGGGTGGCCGAGGACCGCAATGGCCATCTGGATTACGGCGGCGTCATCATCCTGCGCCATCGCACCCCGGCGGGCGACCCGTTCTACACGCTCTACGGTCACTTGGACCCCGAGGCGGTGCAACGGCTCAGCCCCGGCGACCGGGTGGCGCGCGGGCAGGCCTTCTGCCGCCTTGGCACAGCTGAACAAAACGGCGGCTGGGCGCCGCATGTGCATTTCCAACTCGCCCTCAGCACCGAAGGGATCGAGGCCGATTGGCCCGGCGTGGGTGACCCGGACGAGATGTACCTCTGGCGCGCGCTCTGCCCGAACCCGGCGGCGCTGCTCAACCTCCCGGACGAAAAGGTCCGCTATCAGCCCACCGACAAGGCCGAGGTTCTGGGCAAGCGCCGTGCTCATTTCGGCGGCAACCTCAGCCTCACCTATAGCGATCCAGTGATGCTGGTGCGCGGCTGGAAGCATCATCTGTTTGACGAATGGGGCCGCCCCTATCTCGACGCTTACAACAACGTGCCGCACGTGGGCCACGCCCACCCGCGCATTCAGGCGGTGGCGGCGGATCAGCTGCGGCGGATGAACTCCAACACCCGCTATCTGCACCCGGCTCAGACCGCCTTTGCCGATAAGGTGCTGTCGAAGCTGCCGGATCACTTCGAGGTCTGCTTCTTTGTGAACTCCGGCACCGAAGCGAATGAGCTCGCCCTGCGGCTGGCCCGCGCCCATACTGGCGCCAAGGGGATGGTGACCCCGGATCACGGCTATCACGGCAATACCACCGGGGCGATCGACATCTCCGCCTATAAACTCAACAAGCCCGGCGGTGTCGGCAAGCCGGATTGGGTAGAGCTGGTGGAGGTCGCGGATGACTATCGCGGCAGCTTCCGCCGCGACGATCCCGCCCGCGCGCAGAAGTTTGCGGATCTGGTCGACCCGGCGATTGCCGCCCTCAAGGACCGAGGGCAGGGGGTTGCGGGTTTCATCGCCGAGACCTTCCCCTCGGTCGGCGGCCAGATCATCCCGCCGAAGGGCTATCTGCCTGCGGTCTATGAGAAAATCCGCGCGGCAGGCGGGGTCTGCATCGCCGATGAGGTGCAAACCGGCCTCGGGCGGCTGGGCGATTATTACTTCGGCTTTGAACACCAAGGCGCGCTGCCCGATATCGTGGTAATGGGCAAACCCATCGGCAACGGCCACCCGCTCGGCGTTCTGGTCACCACCAAGGCGATTGCCGAGAGTTTCGACAATGGGATCGAGTTCTTCTCGACCTTTGGCGGCTCGACCCTCTCCTGCCGCATCGGCAAGGAGGTTCTCGACATCGTTGATGACGAGGGGCTGCAGGCCAATGCCCGCGACCGCGGCGCCGAGCTGATCGCGGGGCTGCGGGAGCTTGAGGCGAAATACGCTTGCGTCGGCGATGTGCGCGGCATGGGGCTCTTCCTCGGGCTGGAGCTGATCCGCGCCGATGGCTCCGAGGCGACAGAGATCTGTTCCTACGTCAAAAACCGGATGCGCGATCACCGCATCCTGATCGGCAGCGAGGGGCCCAAGGACAATATCCTGAAGATCCGCCCGCCGCTGACCATCGAGGCGGAGGATGTGGAGATGATCGTTTCGGTGCTGGACAAGGTTCTGGCGGAGGTGCCTGTTTAACGCGCTTTTCGGGGCAAATGTTTTCTCTTTGTTCTGCGCGCGCTCCAAGGCTATACAGGGGGCATGACACGCCCCCTGATTTCAAACCGGGATGCCCGGCGCCTTTTCCTTGACCGTCATCTGCTGCTGCGCCCGACCAGCGGGCCGGGCAAGGGGCGCGACCTTGATCAGCTGCTCGACACGCTTGGCTTTGTGCAGGTGGACAGCGTCAACACGCTGGCCCGCGCCCATGACCTGATCCTGTGGTCGCGGCGGGCGCAATACCGGCCACCGCATCTTGAACGGCTGGTGGCCAAGGACCGCACCGCCTTTGAGCATTGGACCCATGATGCCTCGGTCATCCCGATGCAGTTTTATCCGATGTGGCGGCTGAAATTCGCCCGGGACGAGGCGCGGATGCAGTCGCGGTGGTGGAAGGGCCGCCGCGAAGGCTGGATGGCCGAGACCGAGACCGTGCTGCGCCATATCGCCGACCATGGCGCCACCTCCTCGATGGATGTGGGCGAGGCGGAGACCAAAGGCTCCTCCGGCTGGTGGGACTGGCACCCCTCCAAGACCGCGCTTGAATACCTCTGGCGCTCGGGGCAGTTGGCGATCTGCCACCGCTCAGGGTTTCGCAAGTTCTATGACCTGAGCGAGCGGGTGATCCCGGCGGAACAGCTGGAGCAGCGCTTGGACGATGCGGAGATCGTCGACTGGGCCATGTCCGCCGCGCTGGATCGTTTGGGCTTTGCCACCAGTGGCGAACTGGCCGCGTTTTTCGAGATCGTCACCCGCGACGAGGCGCGCCTGTGGTGTGCCGAGGCCTTGGCGGCGGGGCGTCTGATCGAGGTGGAGGTCGAGCAGGCCGATGGCAAGCGGCGGCGCTGTTTCAGCACCGAAGGCGTTCTGGCCGAGCTGGCGAACCTACCGGACCCCTCGTCCCGCGTACGCTTGTTGTCGCCCTTCGACCCGATGTTGCGAGACCGGGCGCGGGCAGAGCGTCTGTTCGGTTTTCACTACCGGATCGAAATTTTCGTGCCTGAGGCGCAGCGGCAATATGGCTATTACGTTTTCCCCGTCCTGCAAGGCGATCAGATGCTTGGCCGGATTGATGCAAAACGGGTCGGTGATACTCTCGAAGTGCGCGCCTTCTGGCCCGAGGAGACGGTGAAAATCGGCAAGATGCGCCACGCCGCTCTCGAAGCAGAATTGCGCCGCGTCATCGCAATAGCCGGATGTAAGGACGTGGCCTTTGCGCCCGGCTGGGACAGTTTTTCGACGAGCGTGTAGAGGGCCGGACGTGTTGGCCCAAAATTCTAACCCTATCGGCGTTAGCCTGCTCCGCGTTTGTTTCAGCTCCCGCATTCAGTTCTCATGTCCTACACGACAAAACGACTGAAGTAGCATCTGGAAAGTCACAGTTGCCTGCGGAGCTCAATCGCTTACGCAAGCTATGACATAACATGCTTCCTGCCCGATGTTGGGGGATGACAGTTCCCGCTATAGGGGGGTAGACATTCAGTCAATTTAAGGTGGTCTCCACGCTTCCTTCGTGTTCTCGACGAGCGCACTTGGGGCTTGAGAAACAGCAAGGGTAAAAACGAACATGAGTGCAACACAGCCTGACCCTACGCCCCTTCAGCAGGCATCGCGTCCGGAGCGGCGCCTGATCATACACGCAGGCATGCACAAAACCGGTAGCACGACCATTCAACACTACCTCAACGGTGACGTGTTGGTGAAAGCGCACTACATCCAAGGGCCGAAGGCCAATCACTCTCTTTTCTTCAGGTCAATGTTTGGGGACAAGCCTGATGGCCACCGAATGTATCGCTTGCAAGGCAAGGATAGAGACGACGTAATTCAACTGGGCGCTGATCAACGGGCTCAACTGGCGACAGCTCTCGACGAATGTGACATCGGAACCTACGTGTTCTCAGGTGAATATGTGTCCAAGGCCACGCGAACAGAGTTGGAGCGCAGTCAGGCGTTCTTTTCCAACTGGTTCCCCGAAATTCAAGTCTATGCCTATGTACGCTCTCCGGTGAAGTTCGCGGTGAGTATGTTCCAGCAGCATCTGAAATTCGGCGCACTCCCGACCATCGAGAACATCCTACCCGACTATCGCAAACGGGTGCAAAATCTTGATGCGGTCTTTCAGCGCCAGAACGTTCACCTGCGGGGCTTTGATGCCGTGGATCAAAGTATTTCGGACGTTCTTCCCGACTTTTTGCAATGGGCGAAACTCGAGGTGAAGGGTGAGCCTCCGAAGCGTCGTAATACCTCGCTTTCGGCCGAGGCCACGGCGATCCTCTACGCAATACGTGGCCGCTTGACCGGCGGGCTGGACACAAGTGAGCAAGTCCGACTTTGGAAAAAGATAGTGAGCCGAGTGGAGGGGAGTGGTGGTCAGAAGTATGGATTTTCGCTCGAGTTTTTCGGCCAATCGCGTCAGGCGGTGCTTGAAGACCAGGCGTGGATCGAGAGCCGATTAGAACAACGCTTCCCTGATCCGATGTCTCCGGGCAAGGCGCCAATAGAGTTTTCACAACTGGAAGATATTGGTCTGCTGGGATTGAAGTCATTCAAGGCGCGGACCGGAAAAGCCTTGAGGCGCAGCGACGGAGACAATGCGCAATTCCTAAAACGCGCGCTCAGGCTTTTAGGAAATTCAAGCGCTTAAAGTGGAATACGTCCGTAGCTTGATCTGCTTCAGTAAGGTCTAACGGACCATATTTTACATCAAAGTGCGCGGGCGGAACGCCTGAATTCGTATCGTTGCAGATGCCTGCGAACGCAAGTAGGGCAATCGAATATGTCGTCTCAATCGACATAGAAACGGAAAGTTCCAGTTTCCTCTCCAAAATCGCGCAGCAGCGCAAAGTTTGGTCCCTATCGACTTTTCGAAGAGACGCAGCGTAAGTGACAGATAACCGTGGCCATGGGAGAGGCTCTCTCTCCCATGGCCCGCGACACACTCAGAGCGTGCCAGCTTTGAAGGCGTTCCAGATTTCCAGACGACGATCGATGTTTTCTGGCGGCTGAAACACCACCATGCTCTTCCAGAACCCGGCACCCTCTTGGTCGAGGATGTTGGTGACGTTGATTTCCGCTTCACTCAGCCCGGCCAGTTTTGCCTCTGCCAGTGTGAGCACGCCGTTGTTCTTGCTGGTCTGCACAAAGCGTCCCTGCCAGTCCAGGGCGAGGTCTGCGCTGATAAAATCATAGACCTCCTGCCGGTTGCCGTTCGGTGTCAAAACAGCACAGTCCAGCCAGGTCGGCGTGCCTTCCTTCGGGAAGCTATAGGCGAAATCCGACCCAAGCTCGTTCAGGTTGGAGACGATGCTGATGTTCTGACAGTAGCCCAAGAGCGCGTCGCCAGAGGCATAGATGGTCTTGGCATCGTCAAAGCCGCGCGCGATGGTGCCCACCTGCGGGCGCAAGTCACGGAGGGCGGCGGCGCAGGCCTTGAACTCTTCATCCGTCAGGTTGAACGGATCCGCAGCGCCCACTTTCAGCGCGATCATCGGGAAGGTGGTATAGGCGTCGTCAAACAGGTTGACCTTGCCTTTGAATTGCGGATCCCACAGGGCGTCCCAGCTGTCGAGATCACCGCCAATTGCGGTTTTATTATACATCAGCGGCTGGGTGCCCCAGTTGTAGGGCACGCCCCAGATCTGGCCGCCAATGTCGGTCTTCTCGCGCCATTCCATCGCGGGAGAGATGTTGTCGAGGCCGGAAATCCGCGCAACGTCGACGGGCGAAATCAACCCGGCATTCTGGTAGCGCGGAATGGAGCCGGTATCGAAATAGAGGATGTCTGCCCGCAGCGCGCCAGACTGAACCTGCGCATACATTTCATCCGCGGAGCCTGCGCGCACGACGCGCACTTTGACGCCGGATGAGGCTTCATAGGCGGCGATCCAATCGTCCTCATGGTAGGTTTCCCAAGAGAAGATTGTCACCTCGCCAGTGTTGGCTTCGACATTTGCAGCGGCGAATTTGGGCAAGGCGCTGGCGGCAAATGCCGTGGAGGCCAGACCGGTCAGTGCCGAACGACGGGATAGTTTCATGTGGTTTCTCCCAACCCTGTTGTTGATTGTATCTTTTGATCTTGAGCGCGACCCCGGAGGAGCGGAAGAAGAGCTTTAGGGCCCAACTATAACGTTAAACCATGTTGATTCGAGCCGATTTGGTCAAGCTTTATCTTGAGTTTTTTGCGCGGGGGGGCTGGTCACAAAGCACGACAACTGGACCGAGGAGGGTCCCACGGTCTAGTTGGGTAATCCAGTCAGTCGCGGGCCAAAGCCCGGAATTCCAGCGGCTTAGAAGGTCACAACCGAGCGGATCGATTTGCCTTCGTGCATCAGATCAAAGGCGGTGTTGATCTCATCCAGCGGCATCTGATGGGTGATCAGATCGTCGATGTTGATCTTGCCCTCCATGTACCAATCTACGATCTTTGGCACGTCCGTCCGACCCCGCGCGCCGCCAAAGGCGGTGCCTTTCCAGACCCGACCAGTGACCAGTTGGAAGGGGCGGGTGCTGATCTCTTTCCCCGCTTCGGCCACGCCGATCACGATGCTCTCGCCCCAGCCACGGTGGCAGCATTCCAGCGCCTGACGCATCACGTCGGTGTTGCCCGTCGCGTCAAAGGAGTAGTCCACGCCGCCATCCGAAAGGTCTTGGATCGCCGCTACAACCTTGTCGTTGCCAACTTCGCGCGGGTTTACAAAATCGGTCATGCCAAATTTGCGCGCCATCTCGACTTTGCCGGGGTTGATATCGACGCCAATGATCCGATCCGCGCCAACCATGCGCGCGCCTTGGATCACGTTGAGACCAATGCCGCCAAGGCCAAAGACCGCAACGGTCGAGCCGGGGCGCACTTTGGCGGTGTAGATCACCGCGCCGATGCCGGTGGTGACGCCGCAGCCGATGTAGCAGATTTTGTCAAAGGGCGCGTCTTCGCGCACCTTGGCCAATGCAATCTCCGGCATCACGGTAAAGTTCGAAAACGTCGAACAGCCCATGTAGTGAAACACATCCTTGCCGTTCATGCTGAAGCGGGAGGTCCCGTCGGGCATCACCCCTTGACCTTGGGTGCTGCGGATCGACGTGCAGAGGTTCGAGCGTTGCGAGAGGCAAGTTTTACATTCGCGGCATTCCGGCGTGTAGAGCGGGATCACGTGGTCGCCGGGTTTCAGCGAGGTCACACCGGCGCCGACTTCACGGACGATGCCTGCGCCCTCATGGCCGAGGATCGCGGGGAACTTGCCCTCGGAATCAAGACCCGACAGGGTGTAGGCGTCGGTATGGTAGATGCCGGTGGCCATCATCTCGACCAGAACTTCGCCCGGGCGTGGGCCCGCGAGGTCGACCATTTCAATCGAGAGGGGGGCGTTTGCCTCCCAGGCGACGGCGGCGCGAGTTTTCATGGTGTTAATTCCTCCGCGCTCTGCGGTTACTTCAGATAGGTCCGCAAGAGCTTCATAACGTTTTCAAATTCGGCATCGCCATCCGGGGCGCTACGCTGCGTGAGGCCCAGGGTCTCGCGCATGTGGATGTCGATAATCTCAGCCATCAAGCCGCCAGAGGCGCCGCGCAGGGCCGCAATTTGTTGCAGCAAAAGGCTGCAATCGGTGCCTGCTTCGATCGCGCGCTCCACCGCTTCGACTTGCCCTTTCAGGCGCCGGATCCGGGTGAGGGCGCGCTTCTTATCCTCTGGCGAATGGGGCATGTGAGATCCTCCTTTATACTCACAAGGGTATAGGAAGATACCCCCATGAGTATCAAGTGGATTTTGCTCTGCCCGCTCCCGCTCGCGGGGGCTCAGGTTCGGTGGATCTGCCCGCGCGGCTGCTCCGCAATCATCTCGCCACAGACCGGCGCTCCTGGCGCCCAGGTGGCAGGGGCGTCCAGGGTAACAGTGACACCTTCCTGCAGAAGAGGCTCCAGTGCGGCCATGGCCAAGATGCGACCAATATTGCGGCCGGGGCACAGCTGCACGCCGCCGCCAAAGCTGATGGAGGGTTCGCTCCGGAGCATGTCAAACTGGTGCGGGCGCTCGAAAAACAGCGGATCTCGGTTGCCGGCCCCCCAATAGAGCCAAATTGGGGTTCGGGCAGGGATCACCATGCCGTCGTATTCGATGTCCTCCAGCGTGTAGCGCGAAATCAGGCGAACAGGCGCAAAGAGGCGCAGGGCCTCGGTGACGGCTTTGCCCTGAAGATCAGGTTGTTGGCGCAGTTGCGCATAGACGTCGCGATCGCCAAACAGTCCCGCTGCGCAGTTGCCAATCGCGATCCCCAGCGCGTGAAACCCATCGATCATGTCGACCGCCATCGCATGTTCCGGGCTGGTTGGCATCCCCTCAGGCGAGGAGGTGAGCGCCGCAAACTGTTCGCTGCGCCAGTTGATCCATGGGTTGATGCCGTTGTCGCGAGCCCGGCGGATCACTTTGACCAGCAGGTCGATGTATTTCACCGTGGTTGCATCGTAATGCAGCAACCCGGCGCGGTCGCGTGAGGCATTGGCGCCATTGGCAGCCATGCCTTCCATCAGCCCATGCAGCGTGTCGCTTTCTTCCTGCGTCATGTCAAAGAACCGACGCCAGAAGGCAAAGGCAAACCCCTGTCCAAAGTCCGCTTCAAAGTCAAAGCTTTCGCCGGTGGCAAAGCGATCAAATGTCTCTTGCGCGGCCGCGCGGGCCCAGTCGGCATTGTCCGGCAGCGCCTTGGGCATGAAGGGCTTGGCCACAATCGGCTTTGTCAGGCGATGCACTTCAGGAGTTGCGGTAAAGACCTGATTTTGCTGAAAGAATACAATTCCTTTGCGCTCCTCATCGCGCAGCGGATCGTCGGTCGGGCCGCGAAAATACATATCGACATAGACGTCTACGGGCACGTTGATCAGCCGGGGGTCGGGCCCCAGCTTCTTCAAATCCGCATGGCGAAACACCAAAAGGGCGCCGCCGTCCATGCGGGCCATCCGAAGGGAACCGTCGAGCAACGGCTTTTCGCCCGGCGGGAGCTGATCCAGCCCGAGGGAGGTGAGCACATCGGTGATGAGGGACAAGTCGGCCATCTTTGCAGGCAGGTGGTCCAAGGGAGCCTGTGCAGAGGTGTCTTGGGCAAGCATGGGGTCACATCCTTTGCGTCATGACGGGGCGCCAGCGCCGGACAACAGGGGGCTAGGGCCTTGCAGGCGCGCAAGGCCGGGCCCGCGCCGAGGTGCGACGGGGTGCGGAGGTAAGGGGAAGCGAAACACGCTTTCTCAATACGCTATGGGGTATATGTTTTTTTGTAAACCCACCAAATATTCGATGAAATCAACAATATTTAACGTTAAATAATTTCCCTTGATTCACTTCGGATTCGCGGATACGAAAATTTAATGTGGGGGTATGTGACGCTCCCATTCGACCAGACGCGCCGAGCGTCAGCCCAGATCCGCAGGAGATGCCAATGCCGATTGTGACCTATTACGAAACCGCCTCTGAGACGCCGAACTCAGTGGAGTTGCGCGTGGGCCAAAGCGTGATGGAAGGCGCGATGTCGAACCGCGTGCCGGGCCTTTTGGCGGAATGCGGCGGAGCCTGTATGTGCGCAACCTGACATGTCTATGTCGAGGGCGG
Organism: Epibacterium sp.; assembly: GCA_048263945.1. GTDB lineage: Bacteria > Pseudomonadota > Alphaproteobacteria > Rhodobacterales > Rhodobacteraceae > Epibacterium. The sequence continues at coordinate 89,972 of JBLXDQ010000014.1, forward strand.
GCCAGTCGCCGCTCTGCCAGAGATGAGCGACGACGAGGATGTGATGCTTGATGAGGCCATCGGAGAGCGCCGCGACAGCAGCCGTCTTGGGTGTCAGATCCGCATGACCGACGACCTTGACGGCCTGATCGTCCGCATCGCCGACAACGGTTGATCATGGCGCGGTCAGTCATCCTCGGCGGTGGTCAAGCGGCGGCCCAATTGGCGATCTCCCTGCGCCAGGCGGCAGCCGAGTTGGAAATCACCATAATCTCGGACGAAGCGCATCTGCCCTATATGCGCCCGCCCTTGTCCAAAGGGCTGCTCAAAGGCGAGACGACGGCGGCGGATCTGCCGTTTCGGGACGCGGTTTTTTACGCGGAGGACGGGATTGATCTGCGCCTCTCCACCCGGGCTGTCGCTCTCGATTTGCCCACGCGCCAAGTCACGCTTTCGGACGGGGTGACGCTTGATTTTGACACCTTGACCTTTGCAACCGGAACGCGGCCTCGGATGCTGACCTGTCCCGGGTCTGACCTCGGCGGAATTCACAGCTTGCGGACCTTGGATCACGCGCTGGCAATCGCTGAGCATCTCGGATCCGCCCGCCGTGTTGCCGTGGTCGGGGGCGGTTTCATCGGTCTCGAATTTGCCTCCGTTGCGGCCAAGGCGGGCAAAGACGTCACCGTGATCGAGGCCGGGGAACGGCTGATGGGGCGCGCCGTCTCGCCCGAAATGTCGAAGATCTTCCTCGACTTACACCGCGCCAACGGGGTGGAGGTGCGTCTTGAAGCCGGGGTGACTGGCTTCTCAGGCGTGGGCGGCCAAGTCGCGGCTGTACAAATCACAGACGGGACCGAGATCGCGGCCGATCTGGTTGTCGTAGGGGTCGGCGTCCATGCGAATGACGAATTGGCGCGCGATGCGGGCCTAACATGCGATGCCGGTATCTTGGTGGATGAGCGCCTTCAGACCTCCGCGCCCGGCGTCTATGCCATCGGCGATTGCGCACGGTTCCCCACTCCCAGATCCGCGACGCCTGTTCGGTTGGAATCCGTCCAAAACGCAGTCGATCAGGCGAAGTATCTCGGCGCCTCCTGTTTCGCGCCTCAGGGGCCATATGCGGCCGTGCCGTGGTTCTGGAGCGAGCAATTCAATGCCAAACTCCAGATCGCCGGCCTGCTGAGCGCATGGGACGACTGCCGTTGGATTGGAGACCCGCCAGGGGCGTCTTTCTCGATCGAGTTCTATGCCGCGGGCAAGCTTGTCGCTGTGGAATCCGTCAACGATCCGCGCACCCATCTCCGCGCTCGAAAGGCGCTCTGAATTGCGCGTTCTTTGCGAAGGGTTTTGTATTGACGGGGCTGTGCCAGCGGTCGATCCAAGACGCAGCGTTTAGCGCAGAAAAGGCAGTCCTCGAACGTGATGAGGGCGAATGCCCGGCGGAGGGGAATTTTCATGGCGAAACTGGTGGTGATCGCGCAGGCGCGGGGTCCGGTTCTGGTCTGTGACGAGGGGCTTAGCCTTTGGGGCGGGGTTGATCCGGCGACCAGCACCATCATCGACAAACGCCACCCGCAACATGGCGCTCAGCTTGCCGGGCGGATCGTGCTGATGCCAACCAGCCGGGGCTCCTGTTCCGGCAGCGGTGTCCTGCTGGGGCTCGCTTTGGCCGGGGTCGCGCCCAAGGCGCTGGTGTTTCGCGAAACCGAGGAGATCCTGACCCTTGGCGCGGTGATTGCGCAGCGGCTGTTTGGCTTTGATATCCCGGTGGTGCAGCTTGACCCGCAGGACTATGCCGACCTCGCCCGTGAGGCCGAGGCAGAGATCACCCAGACCGAGCTGCGGGCGGGGGCGCGCAGCTGGCCGCTGGTGCCAGTGGCCGCCAGCCATCTGGCGCTGAGTGCCGAGGATCGCGGGTTTCTCGAAGGCAATCACGGCGAGGCCGCGCGTCTAGCGATGGAGGTGATCACCACGGTGGCTGCCGCCCAAGGGGCCGAGCGCCTGATGGATGTCTCTCGCGTCCACATCGACGGTTGCATCTACGCCAGCCCCGCCTTTTTGACCTTTGCCCGCGCGATGGCGGACAAAGGCGGCCGGGTGCGGGTGCCGACCACGATGAACGCGATCTCGGTGGATCACGCCAATTGGCGCGCGCAGGGCGTCGACGAGGGCTTTGGTCTGCCCGCCAGCCAATTGGCTGATGCCTATGTGGAGATGGGCGCGCGGCCCAGCTTCACCTGCGCACCCTATCTGTTGGCGGATCAGCCCAAACAGGGCGAGGAGATCGCCTGGGCCGAGAGCAATGCGGTGATCTACGCCAATAGCGTGCTGGGCGCGCGGACGGTGAAACACGCGGACTTTATGGACCTTTGCATTGCGCTGACCGGGCGGGCGGCGCGCACCGGCGTCTATCTGACCGAGGCCCGTCGCCCGCGCCGTCGGGTTCATGTTGCCCGCCCGGAAGGGGCTGATGACGCCTTTTGGCCGATGCTGGGCTGGCTGGTGGGCCAGGCCGCGCCGGACCGGATTCCGCTCATCTGCGGGCTTGAGGACACGGCACCCAATGCCGATGACCTCAAGGCGCTCTGTGCGGCCTTTGGCACCACTTCGGCGGCGCCGATGTTGCATGTCGCGGGGGTGACGCCGGAGGCGGAATTGGCGCCGACGGAGGATGCCGATGAGGTGAAGCTGACGAAAGGCGACTTTGCCGCGCTTTGGCAGATGTTCAACGCGGCCTCGGATCAGGTCGATCTGGTGTCCTTCGGCAGCCCGCATTTCTCGGTCGCGGAATGCAGCGCGCTGGCGGCGCTGATGGAGGGGCGCGAGGTCTCCCCCAAAGTGACCGCGATGATCACCCTCGGGCGCGACAGCCTGACCGAGATCGCTACAACCGGTGTCAAGGCGCGGCTAGAGGCCAGCGGCGTGAGGTTGGTGGCGGATGTCTGCTGGTGTTCGATCACCGAGCCGGTCTTTCCCCCTGCGGCCCGCGTGTTGATGACCAACTCTGGCAAATACGCGCATTACGGGCCGGGTCTGTCGAACCGGGCGATACGATTTGGCTCCATGGCGGATTGTGTCGAGGCCGCTTGCACCGGGCGCGCTAAGGGCGATCTCCCTGAATGGTGTGCGGGCTCTTAACCGCACGGCAACACGGCACTGAGGCATGAGGCAGCTTTGCGCCATGGCCCGCCGATCACGTCTCGGCGTCGTCCCCCGGCTGCCCTTGTTTGAGGAAAACAGTAGGGGGCACGCCCATGGTCTGCCGAAACCGCGCGGTAAAGGCGCTGACGTTTTCATAGCCAACATCTAATGCAGCTTGGGTGACCGAAAGCCCTGCGTTCAAAAGGGAAATCGCCTCCATCAGGCGCATTTCACGTTTCCAGACCTCAAAGCTCAGGCCGGTTTGCTGCTTGAACATGCGGGTGAAGGTGCGCCGCCCCATCGCCGCCTTATCCGCCAGCCCAACTTTTTCCAGCAGCGAGAGGGCAAGGGCCTGCGCCTCGGCCCGGGTTTTGCCGCGCAATTTGATCGGCCTGAGCGTGATGTTGTCGAGAACGGTCAGATGCGGGAAGAGGTTAAAGTGTTGAAACACCATGCCCATTTGCTGGTGTGCCGTATTCAGGTGACGCTCGGCCGCGCGCCCAGTGCCCGGTTGGTTGACCTGCACCCCGTCGAGAAAAATCTCGCCTGCATTGACGGTTTCCAGCTGGTTCAAGGACCGCAGCAGCGTGCTTTTGCCGGAGCCGGACGGCCCGATGATGGCGATGATTTCGCCGCGTGCAACCTGCAGATCGATCCCTTTCAGCACCTCCAGCGCGCCATAGGTCTTATGCAGGTTGCGCACGTCGATCATGGGAGAATGGCGTTCATCGGTAGACCTCGATTTTGGTTTCCATCCTGCGCAGGCCGGCTTCGAGGATGAGATTGAAGATGTAGAATTCCAGGGCCGCGAGGATGTAGAATTCAAACGGGCGATAGGTTTCGCTGATGGCTTGTTGCGAGGCATGCACCAGCTCGGTGATGCCGATGACCGAGACCACGGCGGTGTCTTTCATCAAGGCAATCAAGTTGTTACCGACTTGCGGCAGGGCGGCGGTGATGGCCTGCGGGACGATGACGTAGCGCAGCGTTTGCCCCCGCCCAAAGCCGAGCGAGCGGGCGCCTTCGGTCTGGCCTGCGTCCAGGGTCGCCATGGCGGTCTTGAACAGATCGGCGTTATAGACCGCAAAATGCAGCCCAAGCCCAAGGATCCCCGTCCAAAGCGCGGGGATATTGATCCCGATCTGCGACAGCCCGTAGTAAAGGAGGAACAGCTGCAACAAGAGCGGCGTTCCCATAAACAGCCAGACAAACAGGCGGAGGGGCAGGCGCAGCAATTTCGGCCCGTGGCTCAGCAGCAAGGCAAACAGGAGCCCGCCCAAAATACTCAGGGTTGCGGCGCCAAGGGTCAGCACCAAGGTCCACCAAAGCCCGGTGAGCAGCAGCCATCCATAGGGTTTTGCGATGGTAAGGCTGAGTTGCATAGTCAATCCCTATCTCAAGGCAAACCGCGCTTCGAGCCGGTCGACACCGCGGGCAAAGACATAGATCAGCGCCATGTAGAGCACCGCCGCGACGCCGAAGATTTCGAAGGGTTGAAAGGTGGAGCCGATGAAGCGCTGCGCTGTGTAGGTCATCTCGACCACCGAGATGGCGGAGACCAGAGCGGAGCCTTTGAGCAGCATCACCGTATTGACCCCGAGCGAGCGGATCATCAGCCGCGCCGCTTGGGGCAGCACCACGTAGCGCATCGCCTGACCCTGGCTGAAGCCGATGGAGCGGGCGGCCTCGGCCTGACCCTTGTCGATGGTCAGCACCGCGCCCCGCATCGCTTCGGAATAATAGGCCGCGATATTGAGCCCAAGTCCAATGGCACCGGCGGCAAAGGGCTCCAGATCAAGTCCGATCTGCGGCCCGCCAAAATAAAGGATAAAGAGCTGCACGAGGCAGGGGGTGCCGCGAAACAGGCTGACGTAAAGGGTGGCGGCGGCGCGCAGCGCCCGGGAGCGAGACAGCCGACCCGCCGTCAGCAGCGCGGCGAGGCTGAGGCCCAAAAGCGCGGCCAAAACCGAGAGTTCGTGGGTCACAAGGGCGGCGCGCAGGAAATGCGGCGCAACCTCTGCCATCAGCGAGCCATTCATGAGGATCTCCCAAACGGGGTGAAGGGGCGCCGGACCGCGCAGTGGGGTCCGGCGCGGCGGTTGTTAGCGGATGTCGCGGCCGACCCACTTCACGGCGATGGCCTCATAAGTGCCATCGGCCTTCATATCCTCAATCGCGCCATTGATCGCGGCGAGCAGCTCCGGGCTGCCCTTGCGCAGCGCGATGCCGACATTGTCAGAGCCCTTCAGCTCGGCAATGTCGAGCTGGCGGATGGCGATGTTCTGCTGTTTGACCGCGATCAGCACCGGGATGTCGTCCGTGACAATGGCATCAACCCGGCCCGATTGAATTTCCAGCAAAAGTTCCGGCAAACCTTTATAGGTGCGCAGGCTCCAGCCGTCATGTTCGCGGGCCCATTTCTCGCTGGTTTCACCGAGGGTCACGCCGAGGGTCTTGCCTTCGAGATCGGCCAGCGATTGCACGGCAGAGCCTTCGGGCACAAAGACGCCGCGCCCGCCACGGTAGTAGGGACCGGCAAAATCGACCGCCTTTTGACGCTCTTCCGTGATGCTCATGCTGCCGATGATGGTGTCGTATTTATCCGCCAAAAGCCCGGCGATGATGCCGTCCCAAGAGGTGGTGACCACCTTGGGTTCCACCCCCAGACGGCGGGCGATCTCAGCGCCGATATCCACATCAAAGCCGACAACGGTGTTGGTCTCGTCGACAAAGCTGAAGGGCGGGAACGCGCCTCTGAGCGCATAGCTCAACTCGCCCGACTCTTTGATCTTGTCGAGCTGATCGGCAATGGCGTGGGTTGCCACGACAAGGGTGCCAAGGGTTGCCGCAAGGGCTGCAATAACCCGATGTTTCATGGGGGTATCCTCCTCTGAAGGTTTGGTTTTTTTGATTTGTTTCGGTGCGGGTGCGTGCCTTAGCGGTTCCGCATTCGGCGCATCCACTGCGCCAGATCCGGGTTCGTGCTGTGGCTCAGGATATGGTCAAAGACCACGTCGCTTTCGTCCTGGCCCAGTTTGAACCTGGCGTGCAGGCCGGTGATTTCGGCACGAAAGCCGATCACCTGTCGGCGCAGGATCTCATAGCGGGGGCCAAGTGCCTCAAGTCTCCAATCGCTGCCGCGTTGGTGCTCCATCGCCTCTACGATCGCCGCAAGCGACAGGTCGGTCAGCGCCTCGTCAAAGCTGAGGCGGGCTTCGATCTGGACTGTGGCGGCCTTGAGACGGGTGGCGAGTTCACGGTTTTCATCGGCGAGGATATCGCATTCGGCGATGCACAGATGGGTCGGCGGCAGGCCAGTGAGGTCCGCATGGAGCGGGCGGCTGTCGCGGGTGTTGCCGAGGTGCCCGGCAAGATACTGCGCCCAAAAGCCCGCCATTTCCTCGGCGGTGAGCATATAGTTGGAGCCATCATAGTGCTGATGCGAGGGGCGGTGCTCCTGATCGAAAGCGCCGTAATTCAGCAAAAGCGCCTGAGCCGGTGCGCCCGCATCGCGCAGCCGGAGCGCGCTGACCAGCGCGAGATGGGCGCCGACGGAGTCGCCTGCCAGCGCCAGACAGCTCAGGTCGAGGCCAAATTACCCTTGATTGGCGCGCAGGGTGGCGATGATCGCGGCAATCTGGTCCAGCGCGACGGGAAAGCGGTGCTCGGGGGCCAGAGCATAGTCGATGCCCACCACGGTCAGGCCGCTGCGCGCCGCATATTCGCGCATCAACCGGTCATGGGTGTCGATGCTGAACAGCACCCAGCCGCCGCCATGCAGGTAGATCACCGTACCGGAGGGGGCCGCCGAAGTCGGGCGATAGATCCGCACCCGGGCCTCCTTGAGGCGCAGGGTCTGGGTTTCATACATCTTGGGGCCATTGGCGGCCCAAGGGGCGCGTACCTGTTCGGCAATGCGCCGCCGGGTTGCGTAATTTTTCCGCTCGGCCCATGCCGTACAGCGCATAGGCGCGGGTGACCTCGGTGGCAAACGTTCTGATTTTGGGATCCACGTCGTCCCGTCTGTTCTCAGCCTGACCCATTGCATCTTGCCCCTGCGTTTTTTCGATGCGCTACCCTCGCAGACCCACAAGAGCGTGCTATCGCGGGCGGGCCAAAAGCTGTTTCGTCTGGGCAAAACTGGCAGGGTTTGGGGCAGGCCGGGAAAGCAATGACCTGCTCGGCGGCGCGGTCCTGTGGCCTCGGTGTCCCTTTGATTGCCGCCTCCTTCCACTGAGTGCTTTGCAATCTGCGCGTGTTGGGCCATATGTGCCTCAGAACACGCCGGTTTCCCTTGCGAGGGGCGCGCGGCCTTGTCTTGTGCGCCACAGGAGCAAAGCCCAATGCCCCGAACCGGCAATCCGCCGAGTGCCATCGCCGAGAACATGTCGTTCCTTTTGGCGGAGCTTGACGGCCAGATCGCGCGTGCGATCACGTATTTTGAACAGCCGCAGCGCGATGTGGCCCAGCAGCTGATGAGCCGCGCGGGCTATTCGAGCAATCTGGCGGGACGGGTGCGCAAGGCCTGCCTCGCTGAAATGCTGCGCAGAAAACGCAACGAGAGCCATCATCTGCGCCTGCAGGGGATCGAAACCGTGGCGCGTAACCTCGATTTCCTGTCCCGCCTTGGGCGGCGCGCGGTGGATCAGGCGGAACGGGTCAGCCGGGTGGAGCTTTTGCGTTCTGACACCTATTTGCCGCACTTGAAGCTGGTTCGCACAACGGTTGCCCGCATCCAACGCGCGCTTGATGCGCAGGACAGCAAGGCGGCAGTAAAGATCGGACAGGCGCGCGGCGATCTCGCGGCCTTTCACGACCAGCTGTTTCGCACCTACACGCGCGATATGACGGAGACCAAACATACCGAGGATCTGGCCTTTGCCCTGCTGGCCTTGAATGAGGTTATGCGGATGGGCGAGGCGCTGGAGGCGATCTCAGAGGCGATCCTGTCAATCAACATCGGCCAGAATGTGCAATTTGAGCGCTATTTCACCCTGCGCAGCGTACTGGCGGGTGTGTCGCGCGAGGATGACATCAGCCTGAAACCCCTCGCGGAAACTCGGTCCGGATCGGCCATTTCCAGCGTCGAGATGCGGGACCAGAAGGGGCGGTTGAAAGCGGCGGTTTTCAAGGATGGCGACAAGCGCAAGGTCAAGGAAGAGCGCGTCGGGGTCAAAAGCTGGAACTCTGTCTACCCCGGCCTCGCGCCCAAGATCCTCTCCTATGAAAAGAACGGCAGCTCTGCAGCCTTGCTGATCGAGCATCTGGAGGGGCAGACCTTTGAAGATATCGTTCTGGGCGGCAGCGACGCGGATGTGGCGCAGGCGCAGAAGGCGCTGCATCGCACTGTGCGGGACATTTGGCGGACCACGCTGACGCAAGAGCCGGTCGAGATGCGCGCCATGGAGCAATTGTCAAAGCGGATGAAGGACATCGCGCGCCTGCATCCGCGTCTGCTGCCCGGTGTGCAGGCGGTCAATGGCCTGCGGATCGACGACTTCCAGAGCCTGATTGAACGGGCCCACACACGAGAGGCCGCCCTGCCGGCCCCGTTCTCTGTCTATATCCATGGGGATTTCAACCTCGACAATGTGATTTACGACCCGGTGGCCGGAAAGATCCGTTTCATCGACCTGCACCGCTCGCGCTATATGGATTATGTGCAGGATGTTTCGGTGTTTATGGTGTCGAATTACCGCTTGCAGGTGCTGGATAGGGCGACCCGGCAGCGGATCGCTCAGGTGGCGACGGATATGCACGGCATGGCTGCCAAATTCGCGAAACGTCAGAAGGATCGTACCTTCGAGTATCGTCTGGCCTTGGGGCTGGCCCGTAGTTTCGCCAGTTCGACCCGCTTTGTGGTTGATCAGAACCACGCGCGGCGGATGCTGTTGCGCGCGCGTTATATTCTCGAAACCGCGCTGGCTGTGCCCGAGGGGCGAGAGGCGCGGTTCAAGCTTCCCGTGAAGGACTTGTTCAATGACTAAACGCATCGGGGTGATTGGCACGCCCGGAAAATGGTCGACCGAGACGCTGGCCGATGCCTTTGCCGCGCGCACCGGGTATCGCCAAGTGATCGACATGAGCCGGGCCGTGCTGGATCTGTCGCAGGGGCGGCTGATCTGCGATGGCGTGGACCTGTGCCAGCTCGACGGGTTGGTGCTCAAGAAGGTGGCGGAGACCTATAGCCCCGACGCCCTTGATCGGTTGGAGATGCTGCGCGTGGCCGAGGCGGCGGGCGTGCGCGTGTTTTCTCCCGCGACGAATGTCATCCGGCTGATGGATCGTCTCGCCTGCACCGTCAGCCTGCGCAACGCGGATATCCCGATGCCGCGCACGGTGATCACCGAGGATGTCGCAGCGGCCCGTGCGGCGCTGGAACAGTTCGGCGCGGCGGTGTTTAAGCCGCTGTTTTCGACCAAGGCGCGCGGCATGATCCTGTTGGAGGCGAGTGCTCCCGATGCCGAGGCGCAGATCGCGGTGTTTAAGCGCGACAACCCTGTGATGTATGTTCAGCAAAAGGCGGATCTGTCGGGAGAGGACCTCGGTATGGTGTTCCTCAATGGGGCCTATGTCTGCACCTATGCGCGCGTCAGCCAGACCGGGGCCTGGAACACGACGATCCACTCCGGTGGCAAATACGCGCCTTTTGAGCCATCGCCAGAGCTGATCGAGTTGGGTCGCCGCGCGCAGGCGCCCTTTGGCCTGACCTTTACGACGGTGGATATTGCTCTGACACCGGAGGGGCCGATCGTCTTTGAGGTCTCGGCCTTTGGCGGCTATTCCGGCGCGCAAAAGGGCTGTGGCATCGACGCAGCCGCGCTGGTGGCGGAGCATGTTCTGGCGGAGGTGGCGCAATGACCTTGGATCAGCTTCTATCCTCGCTTGATCTGTCGGGTGCCGGGGAGGCGCCCTTTGGGCTGCAGGTCGGACATGTTGCGCTGGTCGTTTACGCGCCGGAGCCGCTGCGGGCGTCTCTCATCGCCTATTTCGGTGAAACGGTCTGTACGCCGACCCCGGGGGCGGCGCCTGTTCACCTCCTGCCCGGACAATCCCTGCCGCAGGACCCAAGCTGGACCGATTGGCAGCGTGAGGGCGGCAAGAGCGGGCGCAAGGATGCGGTTTGCGACCTTGAGGGCGCAAGGCTGATCCGTAAAGTGCGCAGCGGCGTGAGCTTTGTGCAGGCGCCGGGGGTGGCCATTGCGCTTGGCCCGTTAGAGGCGCATGAGAGCACGGTCATCAACTTCATCAACACACAGGTTCTGAATGCGTGCCTGCGCGAGAGCTGGCAATTGGCCCATGCCGCGGCGGTGACGGACGGGGCGCGGACGCTTGCGATCTCAGGCCTGTCTGGCGGCGGCAAGTCGACCTCGATCCTGCGGATGATGGACCTTGAGGGGACGCGGTTCCTGTCAAATGACCGGGTTCTGATCAAGGGCGGTACCCCGGCCCGCGCACTGGGCATTCCGAAACATCCGCGCATCAATCCCGGCACCATTCTCGGCAATCTACGCCTGACCGGTCTGATCCCCGAAGACCGGGCGGCGGCATTGCGTGCCTTGCCGGCGGCTGAGCTTTGGGATCTTGAAGAGAAATACGACCTGATCATCCCCGAGGTCTATGGCCCGGGACGGATGCAGCTGGACGGGCCGCTCACCGATTTTTGGGTGCTGAACTGGTCGCGCGAGAGCGATCAGCCGACACGCGTGGCGCCTGTCACCCTGTCGGAGCGGCCAGACCTGCTGAGCGCCATCATGAAAAGCCCCGGGCCCTTTTACCAGCACAGGGGCGGCGGGTTTGAACCGAATGGCAATAGGCCGAACCCCGCGCCCTATCTTGTCGCCTTGCAGGGGGTGACGGTTTGTGAGGTGTCGGGGCGCATTGATTTTGACGCCCTTGCCGCAGTGGGCCGGGACCTCTTTCATGGTTGAGACCTATCATGCCGTCTTTCGCCATGGGGCCTATGAACAATGGGCCGATGTCCCGTCGGCGCGCCAACCTTGGGCGCTGTCCGATAAGGGCCAGCAACAGGCGCGCGACGGGGCGCAGTTGTTGCACGATATGCTCGGCGAACAGGGTTTGGCGCTGGCCCCGGTGATTTACACCTCCCGTCAGCTGCGCGCGTGGCAGTCGGCGGAGATCACCGCTGATGCGCTGCGCGCGCTGGGCCATGAGATCACCGAACTGCGGGAAACCTCCGCCCTTGCGGAGCGCGGTCTTGGCTCTGCCGCCAATCTGACCGTTGCACAAATCGAACACGCCCTTGCGCAGGATCCGCGCTATGATGCACCGCCGCAGGGGTGGAAGTCAGACAGCGATTATTGCCTGCCCTTGGAGGGTGCCGAGAGCCTGATGATGGCGGGGGCGCGGGTTGCAACGCATCTTGAAACCACAGGTCAGCCGGGGCGAGTGACGCTTCACTTTGGCCATGGCGCCTCGTTTCGCCATGGCTGCTACCACCTCGGAATGCTCTCTCGCGGCGATATCGCGCGCTATTCGATGTTTCATGCCCGACCGTCACTGATCTGTCATCAAAGCGATGGTACATGGCGGCACTTGGCAGGTGCGTGGAAAGTCAGGGAACCGAAGGACGAGCCGAAGGATTGACCCTGAACGCAGCGCAGGGGGAGGACACGGCATGGACGATCTTCGAGATTTCACCGCGACTGCGTCTCTGCTGCCTCCCATCATGGATCACGATAGCTGTACCGCCGATTTGCCCCGCGCGCTGGAGCCGTGGAGCGATGCGGCGCAGCGCCCCGTGGCCGATTGCCTTGCGCGGGTGAAACAGCACGGTGGCTGGCATTGGCCGGACCAACCGGTGGTTTTTGTCTCCGACCCGCATGCGGATGCCGAGGGGTTTTTGCGCTCGCTCATTGCGGCGGGGGTGATCCAGCGCTCTGACGGGCAGATCAAGCTGACGACCTTTGGTCGTGCGGCGCGGATCGTGCTGGGGGGCGATACATTGGACAAGGGGCCGAGCAATCTCGCGCTCTTGGATGTGATCGCGCGGGTGTTGGACACGGGCGCGGATGTGACGATCCTTGCCGGGAACCACGATCTGCGGATGCGCATGGCGATTGGGTCGATACGGGGTACGCGTACGGCGCTGAACGAGCATCTCTTTGTCCGCATGGGGCGCAAGATCCTCCCGGCCTTGCGCGAGGTTCTGGACCGTTTCGTGACAGCCGAAGATCTTGCAAAGCTGCCGTCGGAGGACGCTTGCAGGGCGCGATTGATGCCGGGGCCGGATTGGGCCGCGCGTTTCAGCCATGCGGCCAGTCAGGAATTGCGCCGAAAGGTCATCGCCAAAGAGATCCGCAAGCTGGAAGAGAAGCTCCAGAAGTTCGAGAAAGACCGCGCACGCCACGGGATGAGCCACCGTGACCTCCTCGCAGCCCTGTTGAAATGCCATGATATTTTTCTCGCTCCCACAGGGCATTACGCCTGGTTTTACAAACGGATGCAGGCGGTGGCACGCTCCGGATCGCTGTTGTTTGTCCATGCAGGCGTTTGTGATGAGATGGCGCGCGCGCTGGTGCGCGATGGGGTCGATGCGGTCAATGGCGCCTATGAGCGCGCGGCGCAGGATGCCACCTTGGGGTTTTATTTCGGCCCTCTGGCCAACCTCGTACGGACGAAATACCGTAGCTCTGACTGTCCGCTTTCGGACCGGGGCGTCGAGATGCTGAACCGGGCGGGGTTGCATATGGTCGTGCAAGGCCATGTGAACAATCATGCGGGCCAGCGGCTGCTCGCCAAACAGGGGCTCTTGCATCTTGAAGGCGACATCACGCTGGACCGGACTTCGCGGGCGCTTGAAGGGCTGGAAGGCATCGGGGCAGGGGCGACGTTGATCTTTCCCTCAGGAGATGTGGTCGGTCTGAGCCGCGACCACCCGCGCGCCAAGCATTTTGCGCCCGAGCGCATGGCAAAACACTAAAGGCAGGGAAAGGACGGTTTCATGAGCTCCGACAAACGTTTCTCGCATGAATCTTTGCAGGACGCGAAGACGATCAAGACTTTGCTCACCGCGCTGTCCAAGGGGTTTTCCAAGGGCGAGATGTCCCTTGGGGATGAGGAAGACGCTTTGGTGATGCAGACGGGCGAGCTGATGACCCTTCGGCTGAAGGGCGAGCGTCTGGACGGTCGATGCTCTGTGAGCCTGCGCATCAGCTGGACCGACCCCGAGACACCGCAAACCAGCGCCACGGGCAAACCGCGCATCGAAAGTTAGGCCCCTGGGGCCGGTGCTCTCCCTACGCGCTGCGCTCAGGGCCGCGCGCCGGGGATTGGTTTAGCTGCGCGCCATCTCGTCGAGGCTTTCGCGCAGGGCGGCTTCTAGGATGTCGCCGGCCTGATCGATCTCGCTCTCGGTGACGGTGAGGGGCGGTGCGATCCGCCAGACCGCACCCCGTTCCGGACGGCGCCGGATGTTCATGCTGAGACCTTTTTCAAAGCATTTCTGTGTGGTTAGCGCGCCTAGCTCATGTGCCGGATTTCGGGTGTGCCGATCAGTGACCAATTCAACCCCGAGTAGAAGTCCGAGGCCACGAATGTCGCCAATCGCCTCGAACTTTTGCTGCAGATCCGCCATGCGCGCGCGCAGGTAGCGGCCCATCACATTGGCGCGCTCCACCAGATGATCGCGCTCAATCGTTTGCAGCACCGCCAGCGCCACCTCGGCCCCCAGGGGGTCGGAGACATGGCTGGTATAGAAGGCGAATTTCTTTTCGTAGATGTCTTGTTCGATCTTGGGCGTGGTTGCGACCGCCGCCATCGGCAGGCCCCCGCCCAGTGTTTTCGACATGGTCATTATGTCGGGGGTGACGCCAAAATACTCCGCCCCGGTGCGGGTGCCGATCCGACCAAAGGCCGTCTGCGCCTCGTCAAAGATCAGCAGCATAACCCGGTCGTCCGCCGCTTTGCGCAGGGCTCGGACAAAAGCCTTGGGCGGCACCAGAACGCCCCCGGCGCTGATCACCGGCTCAAGGAGGATCGCCGCACCCCGGCCAGTGGTTTGCATGTCAAACATCTTGAGCGCGAGGTCGAGATTGGCCAAGGCCGCCTCTTCCTCCGTCGCGCCGGGGATATAGGGGCGGTAGGCGTTCGGTTCCGGGATCACAAAGACACCGGGGGTCGGCACGCCGTATCCCTTGCGGTCGCTGGCCATCGAAACAGAGCTGACGCCGCCGGTGATGCCATGCCATGACCCGCCCAGGGTCAGGATCTCGTAGCCGCCGGTATACATCTTAGCCATGCGCAGGGCGACTTCGTTGGATTCAGAGCCGGTGTTGATGAAGATGGACTTCGTCAGCCCCTCTGGCATCCATTTGGTTGCCAGCGTTTCGCCAAGCTCGGCCACCACTTCGGGGATCATGCCGGAGAAGAAATGCAGCGCCTTGTCGCCCGCCCGGTGCAGGGCTTCGACGATGGCGGGGTGGTTGTGCCCGATGGTGGCGCACATCTGGCCGGAGGTGAAATCGAGGTAGTCGCGCCCGGTGCGATCGGTCACCACCGTGCCCTTGGCGCGGGTGAGCAGGCGGGGGAAGTTGTCGCCCCCATAGCGGACCAAAAAGTCGTGGCTCGCGTCGCGTTGATCGGTCATGTGGTCCTCTCTCACTCCGGTCGGTGCCGGGTCTTTGGGCCAAGCGTTTCCGGTCTACGCCTTGGGGAAGGGCGCAGGCGAGCGGAGGGGTTTGGCTGGGGTCGGGGTCTCAGTCGGCTTGATCCTAGGGGGCGATCTGTGAAACACCGAACGGAATGAATTAAACTGCAGATGAGAAAAATTCATGTCGAAGCGGAGCCGCCGCCCCTTGCCGCCCTTGCGGGCCCTGCGCGCCTTTGAGGCGGCGGTGCGTCATGGCAGCTTTAAGGAGGCCGCGGCGGAGCTGCACGTGACCCCTTCGGCGATCAGCCACCAGATCCAGCTGTTAGAAGACAGCCTTGGCCTCAAACTGTTTGAGCGGGTTGGCGGGCGGCTTGAGGCAAGCGCTGCGGCGCGGGACTATGCTCAGGGCTTGAGCCGGGTCTTTGACGAGATTGCCAGCCTGACCCAAACCATCGCACCAAATGGCGAGACTGATGACTTGGTCGTTCTTTGTGGGCATTCCTTTGCCGGGCGTTGGCTGCAACCCAATCTGCCGCGCTTTCACGCAGCCAATCCAAAGGCCAGCCTGCGGCTCAAGACCTTTTCCCGGGCCTCGGAACTCAGCACCGAGAGTTTCGATCTGGCGATCTGCTATGGCAGGCCCGAGGGCATGGGGACGCAGGTTGAACCGTTTTTGACCGAGCGTTTGATGCCGATGTGTTCCCCGGATTTGGCAAAAGAGCTGGGGTTAGAGCAGCTTGCGGATCTGGCACGCGCGACCCTGATCCATTCCGACAATGCGCTGCGCTGGGGCGATTATCTGGCCCGCTTCGGGTTGGAGGTGGAGGCGAGCCGACCGGGGCTTTGGCTTGACCGCTCCAGCATGGCCCTGCAGGCCGCCGCCAAAGGGCAGGGGGTGGTGCTGGAAAGCGCCTTCCTCGCGGCGGAGGACCTCGCTACGGGGCGGTTGATCGCGCCGTTTTCCGCTGCTGAGTATAGCGTTGAATGTGCGTCGTATTTCTTGGTGAAGGGGCGCCGGTTCCGCAGCAACCCGCTGGCTGGGAGGTTCCGAAGTTGGTTGGTGACGGCGATCCAGCAGGAGACCGCCGTCGCGACCGACTAGGTGGGAGGCCCTGCAGGGCCTCCCCATGCGGCGTGTGTTGTTCGATTGCGCCTTGCGCTCTCACACCATTGATTTTGCAGCAGACAATATGGCCTCCTCCACCGGGCGGGGCTCCCAGCCCAGCACGTCGCGCGCCTTGCTGTTGTCCGTCTTTTTGCTGCGACCTAGGTCCGGCAAAATTGCGCGGATTTGCGGATTGCGCAGCGCCATGAGGCGGAGCACCCAACCGGGCATGCCGCGGCGCGGGACTTTGACCGCCGCTTGGCCGAGATGGGCCCGCAGGAGAGCAGCCATGTCGCGCAGCGCCCAAGCCGGACCATTGGACAGCAGGAACCGCTGCCCGGCAGCCGCCTCCGTGGTGAGCGCCAGAACATGCGCATGGGCCACATCGCGCACGTCAACGATGGGAATGTGAAGATCCGGCATCGCGGGCATCGCGCCTGTCAGCATCCTGTGCAGCAGATGGTTCGCCCCTGAGATCGCCGAGGTCAGTCGTGGCCCCATGACGGCGACGGGCAGCAGGGTGACCAGTTCCGGTCCCTGCCCATCTGCGACGAAGTCCCATGCCTCTCGCTCGGCATAGGTCTTGCTGCGGGCGTAGGCGTCGCTGCCGGGACCGTCGGGAATGGTCCAATCGGCCTCGGTGAACACATGATCTGTGCGCGGATGTCCCCAGCTGACGGCGTGAAAGGCGGAGGTCAGAACCACGCGGGCCACCCCGGCTTGGCGGGCGGCGCGCAGCACCCGCAGGGTGCCTTCGCGGGCGGGGCGGATCACGGTGGCTTCATCCTCCACATGGCCGGGATGCACGGGCGAGGCCACGTGCAGCACGTAATTGAGGCCCTCCATTGCGGCCTGCCAGCCTGCGTCTGAGAGGAGGTCAGCGGCGACGAAACTCAATGGCGCATCGGGGGCCATGCCCGCCGAAATCAGCGTCTTGCGCAGCACCTCGCCTCGGGACAGGTCGCGCAAAGTGGCCCGCACGGCAAAGCCCGCGCGGAGCAGGTCGAGGATGCAATAGCCCGCAATGAAGCCAGAGCCCCCGGTGACGAGGACAGTTTGTTGGGTCATGAGAGGTTCTTTCCTAGAAAGCTGAGAGGGTTAGGCGCCGTTCATCGCGCGCCATCGCAGCGGGGTGGTCTGCTCCCAACTGCGAAACTGCCGGGTGAAGGAATTGGGTTCGGCAAATCCAAGGAGCATGGAAATCGCTACCGGATCGAGTTCGGTATTCAGCAACAGGCGCTGCGCGATCACATGGCGAACCCCGGCCAATTCGGCCTGAAAGCTCGTGCCCGCGTCTTTGAGGCGGCGTTGGAGGCTGCGGCGGCTGACGTGCATCCGGGCTGCGGCTTCAGCAAGGTTGGGGGGCTGTCCGAGACTGAGCAGTTTGGCCAAGGTCATGCGTAGGGTCGCGCCCGTCGATTGCTCGCCTTCTCCGGCCTTAAGGCGCTTTTCCAAATCGGTGATTTCCGCTTCAAAGGGGGCCTGATCGGCGGTCACCATAGCCACGTCCAAGGCGCTGCGGTCAAAGACCATTGCATCCACTTCTTGTCCGAAGATCACCGGACAGTTGAAGTGGTCCGCCACATAGGCTTGGCCCTCTGCGCGGCGCGCGAGGTCAATGCGCAGCGGCGTCACGTGGCCTTGCGTTCCAGTGACGGCAAGCTGCGCGAGCGACGCCAAGGTCATATCCACCAGCAGACGGGGCGCGGGCCCGGTGGCCAGCAACCAGCGATAGCGGACACTGACCGTGTCTCCTTCGACGGCAACCTCGATCAGTTCCGGGCAGACCAATTGCTTGTACCGCGACAGGGCTGCCAGCCCCCGGCCAAAGGTCGGCGCATGTAGCGCGACACGGGCCGCGATACCATAGCCTTCGGCAATGCCATTCGCGCCGAGCTGAAGACCCGCCGTCTCTTGTGCAACGCGACCTTCGGCCCAGGACCAGAGTTTGAAGAAATCCTGCGTATCGAGCGAAAGCTGGGTGCCCAAGGCGGACAGTCGCGCATTGTCGACCCCCGCCGCCGCGCAAATCTCCTCTGGGGAGAGGCCAATGCGCGCAAGAGCGGATGTTGGAATGGGGAAGGTGGTTTTCTGCTGCATGAGGCAAAGGTAGGTCTGTTCGATGTGGCAAACAAATCAGATCGCGCCAAAATGGCCTTAGGGCTCGGCCGGGGCGGAATAGTAGATCGCGCCGGGTTCGGCCCCACCTGAGGCCATCAGAAGGGCGCTGGTGGTGACGAATTGAAAGCCCTCTTCAGTGAGCTGTTCGAGCACGATCCGCACGGCGTCAAGGGTTCGGGCCGAGGTGTCATGCAGGAAGATGATATCCCCATCCTGCGCGGCGCTGAGGATTCGGTCGGCGATCCCTTCTGCCCCGACCAGAAAGCCGCCAAGCTCCGGATAGTTGCTCCACATGATGACGGAATGGCCCTTGCTCCGAACGATCTGTTGCACATCATCATCGATCGCGGCGTAGGGCGGACGAAAGACAACAGGGGCCACACCCGTCAGACGCTCGATTGTCCTGTCGACCTGATCAAGCTCGTGCCGGACCTCGGCGTCAGACATCCACGTCAAACAGCGATGGGACAAGCCGTGATTTCCGATTTCGTGCCCCTCTGACTGGATGCGACGCAGCAGGGCTGCCTGCGCATCGAGAGCCTCTCCCATCGGGAAGAATGTCGCCTGCGCTCCGTAGGTCAGGAGGAGATCCAGAAGCGGATCGGTGACCCCTTCGGTCGGTCCATCGTCAAAGGTCAATGCAATTCGTTTGTCCTGAAGGGGCGTCTCAGGAGTGCTCATTTGGGACCATGCGGGATGTGCGGCCATCCAACCGACAAGGCAGACTGCAAGTGCTTGCTTCATATGAGAGGGACCTTTTTGAGAGAGTGCTAAATGCGGCTGAGGAGAGCTGCCGTCCTGTCTGGCGTCGGCAGTGCGCCCTGACCTATGGGCGGTGCCTGCCTTGGGCAAATCGGATCGCGCCAAATTTTGGGTTGCGATTAATCCCTTATTGCGGAATCTTGTCCGATATGGTGGAAATTCCGCAAGCGTGAAGGCCCGATACCGGACAGCCTGTTGAAATCACTGTCACTGTGTACCGAGCGAAAGATATTTTGGGGAGACTGGCCATGGACGAAACACTCGACTCTATCCTCGGGGCCATTGGCAATACGCCGTTGGTGCGTCTGGATCGGCTGGTGAAACACTACGGATGCGAGGGGACGATCCTTGCCAAGCTGGATCACCTCAACCCCGGTTTTTCCAAGAAAGATCGCGCGGCCCTTGGCGTGATCGAAGCGGCTGAGCGCGACGGGTCCTTGGCGCCCGGTCAAACTGTTGTGGAGTTGACCAGCGGCAACATGGGCACGGGGCTTGCCATTGTCTGCGGGATCAAGGGCTATCCATTTGTCGCGGTCATGTCGAAAGGCAATTCGCCGGAACGGGCGCGCATGATGGCGGCACTTGGGGCCGAAGTCATTCTGGTCGATCAGCTCCCCGGCAGCAAACCCGGTGAAGTCTCTGGCCCTGATCTGGCCGAGGTGGATCGCGTGGCGACGGAGGTGACGCAGGCGCGCCATGCGTTTCGAGCCGATCAATTTCACCGCCTTGGCAACCCCGGATCGCATGAACACTCGACCGGTCCCGAGCTGTGGGCGCAGTCAAACGGTCAGATTGATGCCTTTTGCGACTTTGTCGGTTCTGGCGGCACTTTGGCTGGGGCGTCCAAGTTTTTGCGGGCTCAAAACCCCGACATCAAATGTTACCCGATCGAACCTGCGGGAGCCGCGGCCCTCGCCGGGAAGCCCGTGATCAAGGCGGATCACCCCATTCAAGGGGGCGGATACGTGATGGCGGATCTCGAATTCTTGCGTGGCATGACTTGGGACGGGTTCTTGCAGGTCGATGGCGACAGGGCGCGCCAGACCTCCCGTGATCTGGCGCGGCTTGAGGGGATCTTTGCCGGCTTCTCAGCCGGGGCCAATGTGGCTGGGGCGGTTGATCTGTTGAAAGGTCCCCACAAGGGCCAAACCATTGCCGTGATCATTTGCGACTCCGGTTTGAAATATCTATCGACCGATCTTTTTGACGCGGAGTTTTAAGGCGCGTCGCAGGAGCGAAAGGGGAAAGAGCGCTTTCCAGCGCCGACCGGGCAGGATAGGCAGCGCCAAACCCTCATCCCGGGAGTAAGAGATATGGCGCTGGGTGCCACCATTTATAAGGTCGAACTGTCTGTTTCGGACATGGACCGCCACTATTACGAGACGCACAAGCTCACCATCGCCAAACACCCCTCCGAGACGGACGAGCGACTGATGGTGCGCCTTGTCGCCTTTGCGTTGAACGCGCATGAGCATCTGGAGATGACCAAGGGCCTGTCGACGGATGATGAGCCGGATATTTGGCAGAAAAGCCTGAGTGGTGAGATTGATTTGTGGATCGCTTTGGGCCTGCCGAGCGAGAAGGTGGTCCGTCAGTCCTGCAACAAATCTGGCAAGGTTGTCGTTTACCCTTATGGCGGGCGTGCGGCGGAGATCTGGTGGGACAAGAGCAAAGGCAGCACCACACGGTTCGACAATCTCGAGGTCGTCGCTCTCTCGGAAGCGGATACCAGTGCTTTGGCCGCGCTCGCAAAACGCGCGATGAAGATCCAAGTGAATATTCAGGACGGCGAGGTGATGGTGAGTGTCGACGAGAGCATGGCCTATATCACGCCGGTGCGCTGGAAAGGGACGGAGTAACGCTCCGGTCGCATCCGCTGTGTCCATGATGGGCGTTGCCGCCGGTGGCATTTGACAGGGGCCGCCGAGTATGGCGGCCCGCAGCCCTCAGTTTTGAGTACCTAATTCAGCGCAGCTTCACTGTCGGAAAACTTCATTGTCAGAAAACGGCGGCCTTTGGGCGCAGCGCAAGACCGTCGTCTGCGCCAAATGGCCTTTTACCCTTTGAACAAGGCGACGGCATCGGCCCCCGCAGGCACGCGCAGCGGCGCGTCTGGAGTGTTCGCTACAGTCCAGATTGCCGCGACAACATCCTCTGGCTTGGTCTTTTCCTCGTCTGAGCCACTGGTCAGTTTCGCAAAGACCTCTTGGATCATATCGGCATAGGCCTCGGGAAAGCCACCGGTCTGCGCCAGACGCGCGCGGGCCGTGGTGCCAAAGGATGTGCTCGGGGCCTGACCCGGCAGGACAACATGGGCGCGGATGCCAAAGGGGGCAAGCTCCAGAGCCATCACCTCCGTCAGCGCGTTCACCGCAGCTTTGCTCGCGGTATAGACCGAGAGGAGGTCATACGGCCTCAGGGTGACGCTAGAAGTGACATTGATGATGACGCCTGCGCGACGGGCCCGAAACTGCGGCAGAACCGCCTGGATCATCGCGATGGTGCCAAGGGTATTGGTCTCGAAGATGTCCCGCACCGTGTCAATTGGCGTCCTTTCGACGGCATTCAACCAGCCGATGCCCGCGTTGTTTACGAGCACGTCGATGTCGCCGGCTGCTGCAACCGCCGTGGCGATGCTCTTCGGGTCGGTCACATCAAGCGGCTGATCCTCCCCCACTGAAGTGGTCCGCCCCTATAGTTAGGAAACGGAGGATCAGAAATGGGAATCAAGCGACACAA
>JBLXDQ010000015.1:0-85814 GCA_048263945.1 Epibacterium sp.
ACAGGACACACAGGAGCTTATCATGCAGAACATCGTCATCCTCGCCGGCAACATCGGTCAGACCCCCGAAGTCCGCACCACCCAGAGCGGCACCAAGATCACCAACTTCAGCCTCGCCACCTCGCGCCCCCGCCTCTCGGAAGGCCGTGTGATGCGCGACGAGAACGGCTACCGGGTCATGGACACCGAATGGCACCGCATCACCTGCTTCAACGGTCTCGGCAAGACGGTCGCCGAGCATTGCGAAAAGGGCATGAAGGTCCTCGTCCACGGCCGCATCCACTACACCAAGTGGATCAACGACCGCTACGGCTGCGAGATCATCGCCGAGAAGGTCGACTTCCTGAGCCGCCCGAAGTCGGCCGAGAACGAAAACCCCGAGTTGGTCGACCGCGACGATGAGATCCCGTTCTGAGAGCGGAGTCTCCCGCTCGGGCCCGGCGGGGAAACCCGCCGGGCTAAAAGTCTCTTCGGGCCACTGGAAAAGGCATCCACGCTTGCCTTCCGGTGCTGAGCGCCTTGAATGCGCCTAATTGTTCAACGTGCGCACGAGCTAGATTTCGTCTTTGGTTCTGGTCGCGCCGTGACTGCGATACGCGTCGAGCATCAAACGCGTATATTCGGCCGTGCTCTGGGTCACGGTGCCCAAACCGGGCCATGCGAACAACGGATCCGACCAAGTAACTTCCAACTCAATCTCGATTCCGAGCAGTGCGGCCACTTCGATCGCAGCAGTCGGCTCCTTGTCCTCGGGCCAGTAGTGATCCTCGAAGGAAACAACCACGTCGAGATCGTCATCAACCCAGATTTCGGCCAGACTCGCTCCCATGCGCTCGCTGGCATTGGTCGCATCCTCGAACAGGGCAGCCCGGATCAAATGGGTCACCTGGTCACTGTTGAGGTCAAGCCTTGGCCGCGGATCTATAATTGACACGGTGGGTTCAATCTCTTGCCTTTCGGCGCGGGATTGGCCTGGCACTGGTTTTTCATCAGTCGGTTCCAGCCAGAAGGCTTCTGGAAAAATGTTGATTGGTGATGCGCCGCAGCTGGGGCAGTGCCATTGGTTTCCAGCGATCTGTGGGCCGGTGATCTCTGAGTTGCAGTGAAGGCAGTACCAGAGGTTCGATTCCTCCATCTCCAAGAACGGGTGCCGCACATTTCCTTCCGCATCCGGCTTTGTGGCGCGCCGTGGCCAATCGGCAAATCGCCGCGCCTTGACGCTCTGCATCATTTCCCTCGCAATCCCGATGGCTTCTTCACGTAGCACGCGATCGTTCATCGGGCTGGTCTGGGCATGCTTGATGTCGATCTCGACACGAGGGGCGGCCAAAGGGTTTTCTGGCAGCACGATCTGCCAACCCTCACCATCCATGCGGACGTCACCAAGCATTGTTTTCAGTTCGTATGGATGCCCCCGTACTTCTCCTCGAGTGACGGCATCGGGGCTTCCGAAGATATGGTCGAAGGTCGCACCCTCGTAGGAAGTGATCCGTTCCACGAAGGCCTTGATCGTGGCAACTTGTGCTTCGGAGGGAACCCACTCTCCTTTGGCGCTGCCTGTCAACGCATTCCAATGAGCAAAGCCCATTCGACTGGCAACAACGTCGAGCGCTACGTGCTGTGGTTGACCCGTCGCCCTAGCGTAACGCTTCGCGAGGAGTTTCAAAGTTTTAAGCTTAGTGTTCTCTGTCATGATCCATGTCCAAGCTGGATCTGACTAGGTGCCCGCTGCTAATCAGACCCGCCGATGGCATGAGGTCTGCTGTTCGAAATCAAGATCGCTGCAAAGCTTCGCGTGGCGGGCACACCGGCCTGCGAGAAAGGCCTTGTTTAACCTCTGCCATTTTTGAACGCAGGTCAACACCAGCGAGTTGCGGGCGTGCGGCGCCTCCGACTTAGCGCCGTTTGCCCGACAGAGTTTGAGGTTGGCCGGTTTCCCGGTGACGGGTTGAGGGCTGGGAGAGTGGCTCCCGGCGCCTGTCGCGGAGGAATGCCGATGGGCGTTGTGGAAGTTCTGGATGCTGTACAGCCGACGCGGGCTAGTGGCTGGAAAGTGGATGTGAGCCGGGGTGACCGGAATGGGCGGGTGTCGTCCGAATGGTTCAACAGGCCGGATGACGAGCGGTACCTGTCGCTTGACGATCTCTGGGCCAATGTGAAGGGTCGCTCTGAGCGCAGCCGCAGCCGCGTGGTGCAGACGGCGGATATCCGCGTCGAAGCGGCGCGCGACAACCCCGAGCGGCTGCACCTGGTCTTGCCGAAAGCGCAAGAGCCTGTCGCTCCCACGCATTGGGCGTTCGGCCAGCTTGCCAGCATCGTCGGTGTCCCGGCCTCCTACCTGCGGCAGTTGCCCGCGCCGCTAGCGGGGATCAACCTTCAATATGGTCTGACCAACCACCGCGCCGAGCAGGTCAAGACCTTCGAGACCGAGGATGGCCGCACCGAGCTGCGCGCCGTGACCGGCCCCGACTATGGCCGCATCCACGATTTCGAGCTTGTCGAGGCTGTGCAGCGCATCGCAGGCAATGGCACGGGCGACACGCGCTGGAAGGTGCCGGGCGTGCTCGACTGGTCAACCGGGGTCTACAACCCCGATGTCGAGATCAGCCGCGACACGACCACCCTCTATGCCTCGGACCGCGACGTCTTCCTTTTCCTGGTCGACGATCACAACCCGATCGAAGCGGGCAAGCTGCCGGATGGCTCCCCCGATCTCTATTTCCGGGGCTTCTATTGCTGGAACTCCGAGGTGGGGGCGAAGACGCTCGGCATGGCGAGCTTTTACCTGCGGGCCGTGTGCCAGAACCGTAACCTGTGGGGCGTCGAGGACTTCCAGGAGATCAAGATCCGCCACTCGAAATACGCCGCCTCGCGCTTCGCCCATGAGGCGGCTCCGGCGCTGACGCGGTTTGCCAATTCCTCGCCGCAGGGCTTCGTGAACGGCATCAAGGCCGCGCGGCAGCAGGTCGTGGCGCGCAGCGACGAAGACCGCGCGGATTTCCTGCGCAAGCGCGGTTTCTCGAAGACGGAGTCCGGCAAGATCATCGAGAAGGTGCTGATGGAAGAGGGCCGTCCGCCCGAGAGTATCTTCGATTTCGTGCAGGGGATCACGCGGCTCGCGCGCGACAAGACTCAGCAGGATGCCCGCCTCGACATGGAAGGGCGGGCCAAGAGGCTCCTCGATAGGGTCGGCTGACACCGTCTCAACATGGCGACCGCCTGCATCCCCGGCGGTCGCGTTTTCCTCTTCCACATGCACGCCACTGGCCCCGCCCCGAGAGGGCAGGGGACTTCGGTGTGCGCAATTCAGCGAGACCCCCATGACCCCCCAAGAACAAACTGTCATCCTCGAGGCACGCGACATCCTCGGCCGCTACCTCAGCAAGAACCCGGTCATCGGCAGCTGGCAAGCGCTGATGGACTATTGTGCGCTGACTGTCCGAGGTCCCATCGAGCGCTTCCATGTCCTCTATCTCGACCGCAAGAACCGCATCATCGCTGATGAGCTTTTGTCTACCGGCACGGTCGACCATGTCCCGGTCTATCCACGCGAGGTGATCAAGCGGGCGCTGATGCTGAACGCCAGCGCGCTGATCCTGATCCACAACCACCCGTCGGGCGATCCGACACCGTCGGAGGCCGATCTCAGCATGACCGGGGAGATCCAGAAGGGGTGTAAGTTTTTCGGCCTGACGCTGCATGACCACATCATCGTCGGCGCCGGGACGGAACTGAGCCTGCGGGCCCAGGGCAAGCTGTGACGCGCCTTGCGAGCCTGCCGCCGTCACCCTTCCGAGGAAGAGGGCGGGGGTTTGGTCTTTGACGGTTTGAAGCGGGGAGAGAGGCTCTCCGCACCGTCGGAGATATGCCCATGTTCGACCTTCCTCTCCAAACTCAGCCGGAAACGCAGAAAACAGGTTTGCTGCCGAGCCTCCTGACCGATTTTGCAGATCAAGACTTGCCGTTCGCACTCACGACGGCTTGCCATGCGCCCGCAGCTCTCATGTCCGGGCAGGCACACCCCATGGTACTGGAGCGGTTTGCCACGCTGGCCGAGGCTATGCAGGGGGCAATCGTTCACGCCGAAAATATCACACCTGAAGACGCTCCGCGCATCCTGGCAATCCTCGATCGGGAGGGCCGTCTCGTTCTGGCCGGAGCTACCCGTGATGGCGGGGTCGCATGGTGCCACCCGGTCTCGGATGCCGCCGAAGCCCGCGCCGTCGTGTCCGAGGCAAGCCAGACCCGCGTGCAGGCCATGCGGGCGGCCGAATGGCATGAACATGGCCTCGCGCGAAGGCTGCGGCACCACGCCGATGTTCTCGATGCCCGTCTTGTCGATCCGCTCTGGCGTGTCTTCGCGTCTCGCGCCCTGCAGATCGCGGCGTGACGCCCGAGAGTCAGAGAAGGGCTGGGGAGGATGTGAGCCTAGGAGGACGAGAGAGAGCCTCGGGGTTCAGATCCAATCCCTCATTTCGGAGTTTCCAATGTCCAAGATCGAACCCACTCTGGCCGCGCCGATGGCGCCGTCCAGGATTGATTTCGCCGCCGTGCTGGCTCGGCAGTCCGAGCGTGACGCGCGGATCGCAGCTTTGCGTCCGGCCAACAAGGAGCGCCTCTTCGATGGCCTGACTGCCGCGGGCATCACCCATGTGACCGTGAGCTTTGACGGCTATGGCGATAGCGGCCAGGTTGAAAGCATCGAATCCTACGCTGGCGACGCCGAAGTCACTTTCCCCAAGACCCAGATCGCCTATGCCGCATTGACCTGGGACGACCCGGAGGTCGAGATGCGGGCGCTTTCGCTCGAAGATGTCGTCGAGCAACTGGCCTACGACTTCCTCTCCGTCACCCATGGCGGCTGGGAGAACAACGACGGGGCTTACGGCGAATTCTGCTTCGACCCGAGCGCTCGCACCATCCACCTTGAGTTCAACGAGCGCTTCACCTCGTCCGAACTCTACACGCACGATTTCTGAGGGGGCGGCGATGGCACATCCCTACCACCACGCCCTGTCCTCGGTGAAGAAATGGGGCGGCACGGTCGAGGATTTCCTCGCCGTGCATTCCTGGTTCGACCAGAGCAAGGAGATCACAGCCGATTTTCGGCACCGGGCGCTGCGCCACCATGCCGAGGGCATCTTCATGGCCGAGACCATCTTTGGTCAGACCCTCACGCTCTCGACCGGGCGCGTCATCCCCACCCGGTGGGTCGGCGAGCAGCATGTTAAGGAGGACCTCGGCTTCATCCCGAGCTTCGCCGATTGGGTGAAGGCCATTCGGCCCGAGCCTTGGATGGGTCGGACCGAACGGATCGAGGCACAGGTCGATCCGCACCTCGTCTCGCCCGTGGTCGAGGTCACGTGACATGACCGATCCCACTTATCTAAGTCTTGGCTTGCCGCCGACCGCTTCGCCACTGGCAGTGGTTCACGCGGCGGTCCGGGCGCTGCACCCCGACACACGCGCTGTTTGCGGCCTCCGGGCGGCGCGCAAGCGCTTCTACCGACAAATGCTCTGCGCGCATGTCGCACGACAGGCGGCAGACGACACGTCGATCGGCTGATCGCTCCCGGCCGACCCTTCCAATCCAGTACTCGGCCTTCTGGCCGGGTCTTCCCCATTCAGGAGGTCCCCATGGCGGATTACTTCACCCATTTCTCATGCCTGCTCGACGTCGGAACTCCCGAAAAGGCGGCCCGAGCACTCGCGCTGTTTCACGATCTGCGCGCTGCAGATCAGGACGCCGACGACCCGGGTATCGCTGGCTTCGATCTCGTGCACCAGGATGCCCCCGAGGGCAGCAGCCTCTGGATCCATGATGACGAACACGGCGATGTCGAAGCCGTCATCCGCTTCGTCTTGCGTCTTGCTGAAGAGCTCGACCTCAACGGCCTTTGGGGGTTCCAGTATTCTCTGACCTGCTCTCGGCCACGACTCGACGCCTTTGGTGGCGGCGCGCATGCCATCGATCTCGGCGCTCGTAAATCCATCGGCTGGTCCAGCACGCAAGAATGGCTGGCCGCCGCATTGAACGGGGAGGACATCGATGCCTGAGGTGATCTGCACCACCGTCTACCAGTTCCACGAACTCTCGGATGCCGCCAAGGAGAAGGCGCGCAGCTGGTATCGCGAGTTTGGCCCCCATGACGATTGGTGGGACGCGGTCTATGAGGATTTTGAGCGGGTCTGCGAGATCCTCGGCATCCGCCTGAAAACCACCCCCGTCCGGCTGATGGGCGGCAGCACGCGGGCCAAGCCGTGTATCTGGTTCTCCGGCTTCTGGAGCCAGGGCGACGGCGCTTGCTTCGAAGGCTACTGGTCCCACGCCAAGGGCGGGGCCATGCGCATCCGGGACTATGCGCCCACGGACGCGATGCTGCAAGGTCTCGCGGATCGGTTGCAGGCCATCCAGCGGCGGAACTTCTGCCAGGTCGCTGCCGAGGTCAGCCATCGCGGGCGTTACTACCACGAATACACCATGTCGGTGGACGTCACGCGCGACAGCCCGACCTGGCAGCCGCCGACCGAGGACGCCGAGGAGATCGTGACCGAGGCGCTGCGTGATCTGGCCCGCTGGCTCTACCGCCAGCTTGAAGCCGAATACGACCACCTCACCTCGGACGCGGCCATCGAGGAGGGGATCATCGCGAACGCGTATACGTTTACGGAAGGAGGGCGGCGGTTCGGGTAACAGAGATCAAAGCACAAGGTTCATTTGATCTTTACATTAAGTCCATATGGACTATATTGAAGCCAATGGAGGACGCCATGTACGTTGCAGAGAAAATCCGAGAACCCGCACAGATCAACGCCGTCGCGCTGAAAGCCTACGCCCGTGTGGCCGATGCATGGGGTCTCAGCCTCAAGGAAGCGGCTGGCCTTGCCGACATGTCGGAGAGCACGTGGAAGCGCGCCAAGAAGCCTGACTTTGCGGGGGAGCTTACCAAGGACCAACTGCTGCGGCTCAGCGCTGTAATTGGCATTTACAAGTCCCTTGAACTCTACTTCTCGGAGCCTCTGGCAAGAAGCTGGTTTACCCGGCCGAACAAGGGGCCGCTCTTTGGTGGCGGCCGACCAGTCGACACCGCCATCGACGGGGGCTTGCCGCAGATCCTCGCGGTGCGGACCTACCTTGATGCTTTGCGTGGTGGGGCATGAAGCAGACCGAGATTTCCGATCGCGGTCTCGTTCGTCTCCTGCCCGCCACCTACCACAAACCGCCATCGCTGCGTGGTCTCGTCGATTCCGATGACGAGATGGAGATCTTGGCAGAGATTGAGGGCCTGACCAGTGGGCGTCTACAGGCCGAACGCGGGCGCAACCCGCATCTGGACCCGCGCGAACTCGCTTGGCAACGCCGCAGCCGCGATCTGCGCGTCTATGGGGACAGTCACGTCAACGCAGCCTTCACTTACACCCGCGCCGGCGGAAACCGCTTCAACACCGAGGAGCGAGGTGCCTGGTACTGCGCATGGGATGTGATGGTCTCCGTCAGTGAAGTGGCCTGGCACCGCACGCGCGAACTCGGCTTTACCGGCAGCTTCCACGACAGCGCCCGCTATGTGGAACTGCTTGCCGATTTCATCGGCGTGTTCGACGATATTTCCGATGAGGCAGGTCATCCGGCGCTGCATCCGGATCCGGCCGTCGGGTATCCCGAGGGCCAAAGCCTGGCACAGCATCTGCGTCGGGGCGGATCCAAGGGCCTGATTTACCCTTCTGTCCGAGCTCCTGCACCGGGCGGGAATTGCCTGGTCTGCTTCGAGCCCCGCGCAATTCAGAACGTTCGTCCGGGCGCGCCTTGGGATCTTGTGTGGGATGGGACACCGCATTACTCAGTTACGGCTGTTGGCTGATCCGCAAGACCGCACTTGTCCCAGAGGCCTATAAAGATGGCAACACTCGATATCGAAAGCCCTGACCGCACCGATCTCAAGCAGATCGACCATGAGCACTTCTTTGAAGCGACAGACTCGCCGCCTTTGCCGACCGAAGCCCTGCGCTCAGCCTTTCATCGGGCGAAAACGCGGTCATTTCAGCGAAACACAGGGCTTGGAAGCGCCGACTGAGTTCACCCGTCTTCGGCGCCTCCCATCGACGCGATGAGGACGGCCAACGCAAAGCGCCCCTCACGACGGTGATGGCCGTGGCTCAACCCAGGAGCTTCAACAAGGCGTCGCGCTGCGCTGCGTGCATTTCGGGGTTGTCGCGCTTCAGTTTGTTCAGGTTGAGAAGTTTCCACTTCACGGCCGGTAGGTCAGCGGCCTGCGAACGGTCGATCGCCGCGAAGTCAGGCTCGCCGTCCTGAAGCGTCACGAGGAACTGCCTCGCCTTGTCATCAAGCCTCGATTGCAGATCGGCGACCAACTTGAGGCGCGTCGCCAAAAGCGTAGCGAGCGGGACGGGTGTTCTGGTCATGCCTTCGAATTCCCGCGCGTAGGGTTGCTCGAGATCGATCAGGTTCGGATCGAGCAGCTCATGCGCCGGTCGCGGCGAACTGGCGACATAGATCAGGAAGGTGTGGAACAGGTCCTGCGTCAGGCTCTCGTTTTCGTAGAGGAGTGTGACGTCGTAGAGATCCCGGGGATGCTGCCTGTCCAGGGCGGCGTGCAGCTTTCCCGCGAACAGGTCCTCGAACGAGACGATCTGCATTTCGGCATAGCCATAGGCATCCTCGACGGCGGCAGAGACGGTCCGGATTTCCGGGTCGTGGACCGCGCCCCGGGTCACGGGCGAGGTTTCGATCTTGATCTCGGCATTCCCGAGGCGCGCCAGGAGCCGGGTGGCTCCGCCACCGCCCCCTTGGATGCGCTGAGATTTCGCGCCGCGGATTCCGGTCTCGATGGAAACCGCGATGCGATCCATCACGGCGTTGATCTCGTCCAGGCTCTCGGCGCGCTCCTTGATTGGCAGGTAGGTCAGGTCGATGTCGACCGACAGCCGAGGCAGGTCGCGGTAGAAGAGGTTGATGGCCGTCCCGCCCTTGAGCGCGAAGACGCTTTCGCCCGCGACATGGGCAGGACGCGCACTAGGAGCGCAACCTGGGCTTCATAGGTCTCACGCGCCATTTTCGGCCTCCGGTTTCACGAATTCTTCTGGCACCATGATCCGATAGCGCGGGTGGATCTTGCCGCCCTGGATCAAGGCTCGGTCGCCGCTGCCAAGGTTGAATGCCTGCGGGTCGATCCGTTTGCGCCACGGATGATCGTGGCGGTCAGCAAAGACGAAGAACAGGCGCTTGACCTTGATCTTCTGGCACGCTTGCAGGAGGTCGGAAATCAGCCTTGGGCGCAGGGTTGTCAGGCTCTCGAAGACCATGTCGAGCGTGTGGAAACTCTCATGGTGGGGCAACTCGTCCATGGCTTCCAGGATTGCGCGCTCCGGCGTCGACATCGTCAGACCCCAGTCCCATGGCAGGCCAGAATTCTTGCCCTCGATCACGCCCAGCTTCGGATCGGTGAACAAGGAACGGGGGCGGATACTGAAAGGGGCATCCGTCGGCAGTTTGATCAGCCAGTTCGGGACCTTGTCCCCATAGGCCCAGACTGGAGCGTTTTCCCCCAGGCGGAGGTAATGGGAATGTCCTTGTTCACCGAGTGCCGTTGTGCTCCCGACATGCAAATCATGACCCATGATATGTTGCATCGAAAGGATGCAGGTCTTCCAGTCGATGCTGTTGGACGCCTGCATATTCGGGACTGGTCGGCGGAAGACACCGCGTGCGATGCGCTCCAGCCAGCCGCGTTTCACATAGTCACGGAAGCTCTCATAGGCGATGCCTTGCGAGACGAGCCATGCCGCATCGACCAGATACCCGGCGGGTACGGTATCGAGCACTTTCTTCAGATTCTGTGACCTTGTGGTGTCCATGATGCCTAAAGTGACAGATTTTCAAAGAGACATCTACAGTTTTCTTTGATGAAAATGCTTTTCCTGCGTTATGGACGCTCCTATCTCACCATTTCCAAAGAACTGAGGGACTAGCCCCAAGGGGAGGGAGATCTGAAGACGCTGGGTTGAGAGACGGCTACGACTTGCGGTGGTTACCGAAGGTCGCAGCGGTGCACATCCCGGCGTGCCGCCGGAACCAGACCTTGGTCCTTCGGACAGGAGCTTGACCGAGGCCGATGTCCCGAAGGGCCAGTCTGCCAACCTACAGGTTGGCAGCTGCGCTCGGTTTGCCAAACTATGATGTGGCAAAAAGCTGGACGGCCGCACAGGGCGTCACCAGCCAGTGCCGTGCTCACTTATTCCCGTCGATCCACTTCGACATCAGCCCCTTGTCGCGAAAGCACTCGTCCGGGACAGCGCGCCGTTTGATCCGCGCGAGCTTTTCCGCGAAGGCAACCTGCTTGGACGTGGGCAGCCGGTCCATGTCCGATACCGGCTTCAGCCGGGCCTGAGCCTCGATCCAAGCGCTCAAAGATCGCCGGTCTTGCTGAACCTCCCAGGGAAGGAGCGTCCGGTTGCGCAAGGCGAGCGACCGCGCATAGGCGATCTGCTTGGGCGTCGCGGGGAGGGCGTGCGTGGTGCTTTCCATTGCGAAACTCCCTTTCTAGCTTGGCTTTGAAAATAGAACATAACAAGAACAAAATCAAGCTAAGCGTCGGGAACAACTTGGTGCGAGAGGGAGAGTGGGGCCGGGAAAGATCAGGTCCGAGGCTGCCCGAGAGAGGGTGTCCGGGCCTGACCCTATCCTTCATTCCGGAGTTTCCCGATGACCCATCTTGCCCCCGTTGTGCAGGCGTTCTTGCCTGCGCCCATTGTCCCGTTAGCAGCAAGTCCTGCCCCTGCGATCGTTGCTGTTGCCGAAGCGCTGCAGCCCGATCTGGCGCAAGGGCTTCAGATCGACGCGCTGCGCCTGCGCCGCGAGATGGAACATGCCTTCGGCGGTTCCGATGCGACCGGTGCTTGGGACTGGAAGCTCGCCTATGAGGCAGGCGAGGTGGCGCTGATCCTCTTTCTGCGAAAGTTCGGTCGGGCGCTGCTTGCGCGTACCGGCTCGCCTGCGGCGCTCTTGCCGATCCTCGCCAAGGTGGCAGGCCTCTTGCCCACGCACACCCGGCGGTCGGAAGAGATGGAGTGCTTTCAGCAATTCTCGACGCCGCTGCCCATGGGGCTCGCGGCTGTGGCGGCAGCACAGATCACGCCCCGTGATCTTGTCCTCGAGCCGTCTGCCGGAACCGGGCTTCTGGCGATCCTCGCAGAGATCGCGGGCGGCAGCCTCGCGCTGAACGAGCTGGCGGACATCCGCGCCGACCTTCTTCGCCACCTCTTTCCGGGACGTCCGGTCACCGCGTTCGACGCCGCGCAGATCGATGATCATCTCGACGCCTCCTCAAGCCCGAGCGTCATCCTGATGAACCCGCCCTTCTCGGCCCAAGCCAATGTGGATGGTCGGTCGACCAAGGCGACGGCCCGGCATCTGCGCTCGGCCCTCGCGCGTCTGGCCCCCGGCGGACGGCTCGTCGCCATCACCGGAGCCGGTTTCGCGCCGGATGCGCCTGCCTGGGCCGAGACCTTCGGCCGTCTGACCGAGACCGCCCATCTCGTCTACACCGGCGCGGTGTCGGGCGCCGCTTTCGCCCAACATGGGACCAGCTTCGAGACGCGAATTTCTGTCTTCGATAGATGCCGCGGCGGCGAGCCGGGAGGCATCACCGCAGACCTGCGCCAACCCACATCCCCGGACGTGGCACATCTGATGTCCCGGGTCACTGCCGAGGTTCCGCCGCGCCTCGAACTGGATCCAGCTCCTGCTGCGGGGCAGGGTCATTCTTCCCCCTTTCCGAGAAATTCTCACCTCACCACCCGCAAACCCGCCAGCCGATCGCACGCGATCTCTGCAGCCAATCCGGCTAAGCCTGAAACCCAGATTGAGGTCGAGGAACTGGACTACGCTCTCCGCGACGCCGCCGAGGACGAAGATGCCGCACGGCTGTCCGACGCGATCTACGAGACCTTCCGTTTGCAGGCCATCGACATCCCCGGCGCAGCCCCACACCCGACCAAGCTGGTGCAATCGGCGGCTATGGCCTCTGTCGCACCGCCGAAACCCAGCTATCGCCCGAAACTGCCCCCGGCCGTCCTGTGCGACGGCCTGCTGTCAGACGCGCAGCTCGAGACCGTCATCTACGCGGGGGAGGCGCATGGCGCTCATCTCGCAGGGTCTTGGACCGTCGATGAGACCGGAGACATGGTCTCCGCTGCGCCCGACGATGCCAGTGATGCCGTTCGCTTCCGCCGCGGCTTCTTTCTCGGTGATGGCACCGGCGCGGGCAAGGGGCGCCAGTCCGCCGGGATCCTGCTCGACAACTGGGCCCGAGGAAGGCGCAAGGCGCTCTGGATCTCGAAAAGCGACAAGCTCCTCGAGGATGCGCAGCGCGACTGGTCCGCACTCGGCCAGGAGCGGCTGCTTGTCACGCCCCTCTCGCGCTTCGCGCAGGGCCGCGACATCCCGCTGACCGAAGGCATTCTTTTCACCACCTATGCGACGCTGCGCTCCGAAGAGCGTGGATCGAAGAAATCCCGCGTCGACCAGATCGTCGACTGGCTCGGGGCGGATTTCGACGGGGTGATCCTCTTCGACGAAAGCCATGCCATGGCGAATGCTGCCGGGGGCAAAGGCGAGCGGGGCGATGCCATGGCCTCGCAGCAGGGCAGGGCGGGCCTGCGCCTGCGCCTGCAACACAAACTTCCGAATGCCCGCGTGGTCTATGTCTCGGCCACGGGCGCGACGACGGTCCACAACCTTGCCTATGCGCAGCGTCTCGGTCTCTGGGGCGAGGAGGATTTCCCGTTCGCAACCCGGGCGGAATTCGTGGAAGCCATTGAGGCTGGCGGTGTCGCGGCGATGGAGGTTCTTGCCCGCGACCTCCGGGCGCTCGGCCTCTACACAGCGCGGTCGCTTTCCTATGACGGTGTCGAATACGAGATGCTGGAACATGCTCTCAGCCCCAAGCAGCGCGGCATTTACGATGCCTATGCCGGGGCCTTCGCCATCATCCACAACAACCTGACCGCGGCGTTGGAAGCGGCGAACATTTCCGGCGCGGCCGACGGGCCGAGTGGGTCGGGCACGCTGAACCGCCAGGCCAAATCCGCCGCGCGGTCAGCTTTCGAGTCCGCCAAACAGCGGTTCTTCGGCCATTTGCTTACCTCGATGAAGACCCCCACGCTGATTTCCAGCATCGAGGCCGATCTGGCGGCAGGTCATGCGGCGGTCATCCAGATCGTCTCGACGGGTGAGGCGCTGATGGAACGCCGCCTGTCGGAGATCCAAACCGAGGAATGGAATGATATCCGTTGTGACATCACGCCCAGGGAATACGTTCTGGACTACCTCGCCCATTCCTTCCCGGTGCAGCTCTACGAGCCTTTCACCGACAGCGAAGGTAATCTTTCGTCGCGTCCCGTCACGCGCGACGGCCAACCGGTCGAATGCCGCGAAGCCGTCCGGCGGCGCGATGTGCTGATCGAAAAGCTGGCTTCGCTACCACCGGTGCCTGGTGCGCTCGACCAGATCGTCCAGCGCTTCGGCACCGATCTTGTGGCCGAGGTCACAGGGCGTTCACGGCGCATCGTGCGCAAGGGCGAAGGGCATTCGGCACGGCTCGTGGTGGAGAACCGGGCCGGAGCCGCGAACCTCACTGAGACCCAAGCCTTCATGGATGACGAAAAGCGTATCCTGATCTTCTCGGATGCCGGCGGCACCGGGCGCAGCTATCACGCCGATCTCGGGTCGAAGAACCAGCGCCTGCGGGTCCACTACCTCTTGGAACCCGGCTGGAAGGCAGACGCGGCGATTCAGGGCCTCGGACGCACTAACCGCACCAACCAGGCGCAGCCGCCGCTGTTCCGGCCGGTGGCCACCGATGTGAAGGCGGAGAAGCGGTTCCTCTCGACCATCGCGCGCCGTCTCGACACGCTTGGCGCCATCACGCGCGGCCAGCGCCAGACCGGCGGGCAAGGGCTGTTCCGGCCCGAAGACAACCTCGAGTCGCCCTACGCCCGCGACGCCCTGCGCCAGCTTTACCGCCGCATCTATCGCGGCGATGTGGTGGGCTGCTCCCTTGGGGCCTTCGAGGATGCCACTGGCCTCAGCCTGACCGATGACAATGGGCTGAAGGACGATCTGCCACCGATCACGACCTTCCTCAATCGTCTGCTCGCGCTGACGATCGACATGCAGGCTGTGTTGTTCGCGGGTTTCGAAGAACTCCTCGATCAACGGATCGAGGGCGCTATCGTTGCCGGGGTCTATGACCTCGGGCTTGAGACGCTGCGCGCCGAAAGCTTCCGCGTCACGGATGCGCGGGTGATCTACACCCATCCCGGCTCTGGCGCGGAAACCCAGCTGCTGACCATCGCGGAGAAGCGGCGGAACACGCCGACGTCCCTCGCAGATGCGCTCGACTGGCTCGATGACCCGAAGGCACGGTGTCTCATCAACAGCCGCTCGGGCCGGGCCGCGGTGCAGGTGCCCGCCACCAGCCTAATGCTGGATGATGGCACCATCGAGCCACGCCTCAGGCTGATCCGGCCGACCGAGGCCAGCACTGTCCCGGCCAAGCTGATGGAGGACACCCATTGGCTCGAGGCCGACCGCGCGGCCTTCACCGCCGCATGGAATTCCGAACTGGCTGAAGTGCCCGAGTTCTCGGAATCCACGCTGCACATCGTGGCGGGCCTGCTGCTGCCGATCTGGAAGCAGCTCCCCCAGGACGAAACCCGCGTCTACCGCCTGCAGACCGATGACGGGCAGCGCATCATCGGCCGCCGCGTCTCGCCTGCCTGGGTCGCGACCACGCTGGCCGCCGATGCGCCCAAGCTCTCGGCCGCGCAGGTTCATGCCCTCGTTCTGGAGGGCAAGACCGTGGTGTGCCTGTCCGAAGGGATGGAATTGCACCGCTCGCGCGTCATGGGCGCGAACCGGATCGAACTGTCGGGCTTCTCGGAGGCAGCCAAGGATCGGCTCAAGGCCGATGGCTTCTTCTCGGAGATCATCAGTTGGAAGCTTCGGCTGTTTTGCCCGACCGACGCCGATGGCGTCGCGATACTGGATCGTCTGCTTGCACGTTGTCCTGTCGCAAGGCTACATGATCGCGGAGGTTGTTGACCCATGTATTCCGAGACCGAAGACCTCGTGCGCGATCTGGCAGAAAATGCCGAAGGCGTCTGTCGTGCCTACCTTCCCGCCGGACGGCGGGAAGGATCCTACTGGATCGTCGGCGATCTGCAGAACAACCGCGGCCGGTCGCTCTTCGTGCGGTTGACGGGTCCTGCGTCGGGACCAGGGGCAGCGGGCAAGTTTACGGATGGGGCCACAGGCGAGCATGGCGATCTCCTGGACATCATCCGCGCCCGGACGGGGATCACGCGCTTCCCCGACCTTCTCGCCGAGGCCCGAGCGCATCTTGGCCGTCCGCAGCCGTTCGTCCCGGATATTCAAGAGCCGAGGAAGGCCAAGGCGCCCAGTGGCACTCCTGCGGCAGCGGCGCGCTTGTTTGCTGCCTCGAACCCGATCACAGGCACGCTTGCTGAGACTTACCTCCGTTCCCGAGGCATCACCCAATTCGGGGCGAACGGCGCCTTACGCTTCCACCCGAAGTGCTGGCATCGGGAAGAGGGGCAGACCCGGAGCATCCCCAGACCGGCGATGATCGCGGCGGTTACCGATGGGGCAGGGGCCGTGCAGGGCGTGCATCGCACCTGGCTGGCGCCTGACGGACAGGGGAAGGCGGCAGTGAATCCACAGCGTCGGGCTATGGGTCACCTCCTCGGCAATGCAGTCAGGCTGACCCCGCAGGACGACATCCTCGTCATCGGCGAAGGCATCGAAACCATGTTGTCGCTGTCCGAGGCGATCCCAGGTCTGCCCGTCTGGGCGGCGCTCTCGTCCGGTCACCTCGGGGCCGTTCGCCTGCCGGAAGGATTGCAGCGCCTTTACGTCGCGATCGATCGCGATCCGGCCGGGCAGCGCGCGGCAGAGAAGTTGAGCGCCAGAGCCTCCGAGGTCGGGGTCCGCGTGCGGGTGCTGGAACCGCGGCTCGGGGATTTCAACGATGATCTTCGGGCGAACGGCAAGGACGCGCTGCGCCAGCATCTGGCAGGTCAGATCGGGCCAGAGGATCGGCATCGCCTGCCCAGCTGAGCTGCATCGCGCAGGGGGGCTGGGAGCGCGGGGCAGGGGGCTGCATCCCAGTAGTGGCTCTGGATCGTCGTCCTCACCCCATCCCGGGCCTTGCGCATCCACCCGTCAGCCCTGCGCGGCCTTCAAGAGATGGGCAGGCCGTCAAAGCGGTTGCCCCTGCAAGGTCGGCAGGGAACCTATTTCCGCCGGCGGCAAAGCCGCCTTTGCATCGCGAGACAAATAGCTTCCCTGCCGACCTCCTCCACGCTGTTCCGGCCCCGGTGAAGCCGGGGTGAAGGGGCAAGCGCCCCGACGGCTCGGGTCTGCCCATGAAGGCCGCGCGGGATGACGCGCGGACGAGACAGGCCCGGAGGCAAGAAACCGATGACGATCCACACCCACGACGACGCGTATGAACCCGCCCATAGCGCATCCCAGACCGCCCATGCGCTCGACGAGCTCCAGCTCTACGGCTATCGCCCCTTTGACGAGCCCGATCCGCGCCCGATGCCCGATGGGCAGCGCCTCGCCGTCGCCGTCGCCGACATCTTCGACGCCGTCGTCGCGACCCTGGAAGACACCCGCATGGAACCCGACCTCGAAGAAGTGCTCTGGGGCCAGGTCAACCTCTTCCACCGCGCTACGGCACGGATCGAGCGGTCACTCGATGAGAACGAGCAGGCGCAGCGCCGCCTCCAGCGCGAGCAGGACGGCTCCGAGGTGAAATCCGTCGAACTCGAGCGCCTGACGGCTGAAGGCCTGACCCTCGTCGAACGGCGCAACTGCATGGACATGATGCGCGATCACGCCGCCACCGAGTTCGTCCATCATACGGGATCGACCTGGCGCCCCCGCACCGGATCAATCGTAAACCGCCAGCACATGACAGCCGCCCTGATCGACAGCCGCGACTTCCTGGCCGCCAAGCGCCGCATCGAGACCGAAGTGATGCTGCCCGCTGGTCCCAAGGTCGCCCTCACCGGCGGGACCGATTTCAACGATCACCGCCTGATCTGGGGCAAGCTCGACCAGGTCCGGACCAAGTATCCCGACATGGTCCTACTGCACGGTGGCAGCCCGAAGGGCGCAGAGCTCATCGCCGCCAAATGGGCCGAGGCTCGCGGCGTGACGCAGGTGGCCTTCAAGCCCGACTGGACCAAGCACGCCAAGGCCGCGCCCTTCAAGCGCAATGACGCGATGCTGGATGTGCTCCCGGTCGGGCTCCTTGTCTTCCCCGGAACCGGTATCCAGGAAAACCTCGCCGACAAGGCCAAGAAGCTCGGCATCCCGGTCATGAAGTTCGAGAAGGGGGCGTGAGCCCCCGACTTCAATCCGGGACAGAACATTGTGGAAACGTCGAGGAGTGCTTGATATTGTTGTCTGGAGAGAGGCACCAACAACATGTTCGACACATCGCAGCAAATGGAAGTGTTCCCGACGACGGTCGATCTCAAGCGGATCGACCCGTCTCTCAACATGCGGCGCTTCTATCGTATGAGCGTTCAGCCAGACCTGTTTGGCGGCGCATGCCTCGTGCGGGAATGGGGCCGTATCGGGTTTCGAGGGCAGATGCTAATCGAACGGCACCCGGACGAGGGCAGAGCGGTCACGGCGCTCATGAGGCTCGCGGCGACGAAGAAGCGGCGTGGGTATCGGTTGCCGAGCGGAGGTTGAGTACGGTCCATACCGGACGTTCGGCGCTCATTTCCGCGCTGCAGAGCGGCATTCCCAAGGGCGGATAATGATCTACTCTGCAAGTCGTTTGTTATGGTGATTGCTGCTGAGCATTTCCAGCAGCATTCAGCCCTGCGGTCTTTGGTTATGCGTTAGATTTATGTGCCCTCTTGCTGGCGAAGACTTTGAGCTTCATTTCCGTTTAGACTGAGCGGTCCTCCGTTTTCACGGAGGACCATTTCAGGTGGGGAAGACCAAATTTGACCGAGTTCTACGCCTCTTCTTTAGCAAGCGTAGTAAATGGCAGAACATGCGGGCTGCCGCCGTCCGGCCCGTCGCAGTCCTCGTCCTCGTCCAAGATTGCGTGACGCATGTCGTCGAGATCGCCACTATGCCATCCTCGTGATTGCATGTTCGGGAGAATGAATGTCGCAAACATGGGTGTCTCCTAGCTCCATTCCTGTTGTGCGAAGTGGGTCTGTCCGATCGACTGCAGCCGTTTGGCGCAACTGACGATTTCATCCTTGATCCGCAACCGCTGACGTTTCAGCATCTGCAGACTGGCACTGCAAGGGGACGGCCGCCGCATCTCCTGCGCAATCCGAGCTTTGAGCGTTTGGTGTTTCATACGCAGTTTGGTCAATCGAACCTCAAGAGAGAGTGCTTTGACCTTCGGGCTGTCTTTCATTTCGAACCTCCATTTACCAAACAAGCCTGCAGGCATGTCTTGCAGATGAAGGGAATGTGGGAGCGGCACTTCTCTCGGCCAATACAACTCTATTAGGAAGTAGGATAGGAAATACCTATGCTACTGAAAGCCCCCTCCCGGAGAGTGACATGCCCGAGCTCAGCCTGAGACATCTACGCTATTTTGTCGTACTCAGTCGCGCCCTTCAGTATCGACGCGCAGCTCGGCAATTGGGGATCAGTCAACCCTCACTCAGCCTCCAGATCGCTGCCTTGGAAGAGATCGTCGGAAGTGAACTGGTCGAGCGGCGGAGAAATGGATTGATCCTTACCGCTACGGGCCGCGACATTGCGACAAAAGCCGAACGAATTTTGGCGGACTGCGACCTGTTGGTGAATGCGTCAGCCACCAGGCTAGAAGGACTGACCGGTACTCTGAGGCTCGGGTCTTCCCCAACGATCGGCCCATATATCCTTCCGCAGGTTCTGAAGCGACTGCATGAAGTCTATCCGGAGTTTAAACTCATCATTCGAGACGGTCCCTCGCGAGAGCTGCTAGATGACCTTGCTGCGGGAAAACATGATTTGATCCTCACACAGGCGCCGATACTTAGGGATGACATCCACTTTCATCCTCTGTTCAGAGAACCGCTGTATTTGGTCGTTCCTCGCGATCACCTTTTGGCTGAGGTTGGAAGCGTGCATCGACGAGAGCTGGGGCTAGAGCAATTCTTGAGCCTAAATCCGGCTTACTCGCTTCGCAATCAAGTGGAGGTCCTTGCTCGATCAATAGGCGCTAGGATGCGGGATGATATTGACGGCACCAGTCTGGATGCGATCCGCCAGATGG
The DNA here is from genome assembly GCA_048263945.1 of Epibacterium sp. Taxonomy (GTDB): domain Bacteria; phylum Pseudomonadota; class Alphaproteobacteria; order Rhodobacterales; family Rhodobacteraceae; genus Epibacterium. The sequence goes on from JBLXDQ010000015.1 coordinate 19,347, forward strand.
TTGCGCTGGGTATGGGGGTAACAGTGTTGCCACGCTCGTACACGCAATCAGAAATCGACAACCGCAAGGGTGATGTTTGCGTCGTGCAACTTAAGCCTGGACTGGATCGCCAAGTCGGTTTGGCTTGGCGTGTTTCAAGCGGGAACCCTGCAAGTTTTCTGCGACTGGCCGAAGCGATTGCTGTCGCGGGGAGACGGGCCCATCAAATGGGGTAGTAACCCTTCCCAAGAAAGAGTTTGATACGCGCGCATTTTCTGGCAAACCATCCCACAATACCTGAAAGAGCATAATCGAAACCTGGGATCGTCGGAGATGCTTAGGTTCCTAGCGCATCGTCAAAAACCTCTGAATTCACTTGGAGGCTACGGTTGATGCCGAGAGAACAAAGCAAAAACGTCTCGGCTGGAAGAGATGTGTCGTACCATGGCATCTCGCATTGAAGAGCAGCCTGGGCCAGCCCGACAGGGACCGGTCCAGGCCTGAGTTGAGGTCAGAGTTTTGCCGCAGCCGTGTGCTGGATCTTCTTCCAGTTCTGAGCCGCTTTTTCGATGGTTCCGGCTTTGTCTTGCTGGAACGCGTGATAAATTTCTTCGTTCAGGAAGACATAGAGCTTGCCATCCACGACGGCAGCGTAATTCGGATCGCCATCGAATTTCTTGCCGACAGACACGCCAAAAGTGCAAAAACCACCGTTCTGGACTGCATAGTGGTCTGGATTGGCTTCAAAGGCTGCGCGGTTTGCCTCGGTTGCGAAATAGTAAGACACGCCGTCATACACCACGGTCTGAGCAGCAACGCCTTCGACATTTTTGCCTTTGTCGAGCAGCGCTACCGGATCGGAGCCGTGCAGGCCTAGCGGGGCGCCAGCCGCCGTCAAGCCAGGTGCCACGTTAACTTCATCCGCGGCCATCGCCGGTCCGAAGGCAAGGGCAGCAGCGACCGCGAGGGCCGAGAGAGCGAGTTTATGGGTCATAGTCGATAGTCCTTTCAAACAATTTAAAGGATGAGGCGGCCCGTCAGGCCACATTTGGTGCAAAGCGGAGCGTCGCTGGCATCAACCTCAGCATCGCCTCCTTCAGCACTCCCTCGTTCAACAGCAGGCTGTGCGGTTTGATAATGGCGGTTCATCCGCAATTCATGTCTGATCGTCCGTGAGACTGGACGTGAACGCATTTTCACATGAGGATAGGCGCTATGTTGGACCTTCTCAGTGATATCCTCACCAAGCTGTCCCTTCGGGGCTCGCTTTATTTTCGCACCAGCTTTACCGAGCCATGGGGGGTGCGGGTGCCTGCCTATCGCAACGTGGCCCGGTTTCACTTTGCGCACCGTGGTGAAGCCGTGGTGCGGGTCGCAGGTATGGATGCACCCGTTCATCTTGCGCAGGGCGATCTGGTGGTGATCCCGCATGGGGTCGCGCATGTCTTGTCCTGTCGCCATACTGGCCCTGAGGAGGCACTACCGCTCGATGATGTTCTGGAGCGCTCGGGCTATTCCGGTTTTGGAGCCCTTGTCTGGGGAGGCGATGAAAGCCCACAGGACACACAATTGATATGTGGGCACTTCTCCCTTGCGGATGGCTCGCGTCACCTGCTGCTCGACCGGTTACCCCGCTTTATTCACCTACGTGGTTATGGGGCCGAGGCAGGCCCCTGGCTGGAAGCGACGCTGAAAGTGATTGGGGCGGAGACGGGCGTCGGTCGGCTAGGCAGCGATCTAATCGCGCTCAAGATGTCTGAAGCGATATTTGTGCAGGCGATCCGCGCCCATATTGAGAGTTCCGCGCAGGGGCAGGCCGGGGTGGCAGGCTTTGCTGACCCCTATTTGTCGCGGGCCCTGACCGCGTTTCACCAGCGCCCGGCTAGCGATTGGTCGGTGGCTGCATTGGCACGGGAGGCGGGCCTGTCGCGGACTAGCTTCGCGGAACGATTCACGAGCCAGCTAGGTACAACACCGATGGCCTATGTGACCGCCTGGCGGATGCAGATCGCTCGCGACGCGCTTGCAACTCGCGGTCTGAGCGTGATCGAGGCGGCGGAGCTGACCGGCTACGCGTCTGAATCCGCCTTTAGTCGAGTGTTCAAAAAGGAAATGGGCACCCCACCCGCGTTCTATCGGCAACAGCAGGCGATGAAGCAAAACCAACTCTCCTGATCTTCGGACGATCTGCAAGGCATTCCGGATCATCCGCCATTCTTCGTTCGGTGGTGGCATCGTAGTGAGTGTTTAGGCCTCCGGGCCCATTGCTACACGAAAGGACATGACATGCGCTTTGTCACCAAAACCATCCATGCATGGCTCGACTATCCGGTCGCGCTGGCGCTGATCCTCCTGCCGTTCCTCCTGGGACTCGGCGTCTCAAACCCTCTGGCCTTGACCATTTCTCCCCTTGTCGGCGTCGCCGCCCTGCTGCTTACGGTTTTCACTGACCACCATCTGGGATTGATCCGGATTTTACCTTACAAATTGCACTTGGGCGTCGATCTGGCGGTTGGCCTCCTGTTCCTGATCCTCCCTTCGCTGATTGGATTTTCTGGTCTGGATGCAGCTTACTATTGGCTGAACGGCGCAGCAGTAGTCGCAGTCATCAGCCTGTCCAAACCAGACACCGCATCCACTTCAGTTTGAGAAGGCTCGGCCCTCGAAACTACTAGAAATTATCCGAGCAAAGCTTCGACCCGCTCAGTTGTTGGATGTCACTGTGAAAAGACCCCTGTGGAACCCTTCCTCTGACGGGATTTGTCAGGGGTAATTGGAGTGATCGACGTGGGTGTTTTTAGCGTCATTTGACGTTGTCCAAAGCGGGATAAGTTGCCCAAGGGGCACCCGGCAAGGCCATTTCGGCATCGCGAGCGGATGAGCGCTTTCCGAGATTTCCTGCAGGTGCCCTACGGTCGGCGTGATCGTCGCGTTCGACTTCGGGACAGATCACACCTAGGTCCTGCGGCGCGTTCACGGAGAATGAGTTCTCGGTTTCTTTCTATCGAAGGCTAAAGTCTCGCGGTATATCAGCGACGACAAGGTGCGGTCGGATATCTCTTTGAGAAACCAACGCGGCTGAAGACCCGCCTTCCCGTTCGTCGCCCGCTAGCTCGCGACGTGAAGCGGGTAGGGCAGAGATTTTGAACTTTGCGACTATCCGGTGTTCTCGATCTTCCTATTGCGGCATCCACCTTTGGTAAATTACGGCCCAAAGCCGACATTCACCCCAGGCGAAGCGTATGACCGGTCGCAGCCCAATCTCGACATTCATGCAGGGTGCAGCGAAGGCGTTGCTGCGAGCGCGAGAGCTTTCCTGAAAGCCGCCGTTCAGAGGCGGCTGCGGCCCTGGCTGATGCTGCGGTCAGCTCCGAGGGCAGCGAAGCGCAGTTAGCGACATTTGCAAAATGCTAGAATCCGCTACCTGGGCGGCGATCCCATGCTGCACGAGCAATGGAAGGAGCAGACCTTCGCCGCAGGTGCGGCCACCAACCATCATCGAACGGAAGGGACGCGGACCTTTCGGCGATTAGCTGCGGGTGCAAAACCTCGGGCGTTGCTGACGCAGGATCCGTTGCGGAAGACAGAGTTCAGATATCTTCCGCCAAATCAGCTAGGAAATCTGGTGATAATCTCTCCGCCGTTCTCGGTTTCGAAATGCCCATCGCTACGCTCAAACATAATTTCGTTACCACGGCTTGCCAGCCAACGCGTCTGACATTGTCCGTCGATCATTCGCGTCTGCTTGATAACGTCGATGATCTCGCCACGTTCACCTAAGCACTCAACAATTTCAATATCTTCCCACACGGAATAGCCTCCTTTAAATTTCCTCGGCCCCATCTTGCGTGAAGCAATAGAATGTTTTTCCAAGTCGAACCCTTCGGATAATGTTGCGTATCGGTGGCCCTCGGCGCAAGAGCATAACTTCTAACGGTTTGAGTGGCAGTCTTGAGGAGCCAAGTCTTGCAGCAATCATCGGGCTGACTTACCGGTCTGGCCCTTTCATCTCGGCCAGGTCTACTCCGCGTTCGAGAAGCTGCGGGACAGCATTTGGTAAAGTGGGCTCGAAGCTGCCTTGCGGCGGTGCAGCACCACACTTGCAACGATACTGCACCTGGTCTCCGCCGTCAGAGGACGCCAGCCAGCCCAACCGCGACATTCATGTAAGGCGCAGCGAATGCTCTGCCGCAGGCGCGAAAGATCCAATCAAACTTCCCACAAGCTGCCGTTCAAGATCAAACGCCAGTCGCCGAAAATGCTGCATGAGCCACCAACCGCAGCGAACCGCAGAAAGCGACCTATGCGAACACGGCTTTCCAACCGCCTGAAGCGATCAACTTCCCCTCGATGCCCCAACGGTACTTGACGCAATCGCCTCCGCACTAAAGGCCGGAGATAACTGGGCGACTTTCAGAGGTATTGCTCGGATGCCGTGGATCGAAGGACCCGCTGCATCTGCTCCCCGACAGCACGGGCATCAAGGTCGAGGGCACCTCAGCGTGCCTCCAAGTGTGCAAGAGCAGGCCATTAGCCTTTCAAAATTCAAGTGGACCCACGACACACTGTACTCCGAGGAAGGAACATCCAAGTTTCAAACGCCTCGAACATCACATTAAATATTTGTTTTTTAATGATATTTATGAAATTGATTAAGGAAGTCAATTTCCAATTGCAGGTCGCCCCACGCCCAGATAAGATGCGCAAATGGAAGTGCAGTTCGCCGATCAGAATTTATCACTATTGGAAACGAGGCAAGCTGGGAGCACCGGCCTGCCTGTTGGAGTGATCCGCAGCGCGCGCAGAGCTCTCACAATTTTGCGTGCGGCTCCGGATGAAAAGTTGCTCCGAGGCTGGCGAAGCCTGCGCTACCGAGAAATCTCAGGGGAGCGTGACGGTCTTAGGACGATTAAGCTCAACGAAAAAAAGACAATGCTCCTGAAGCTGGACGCCAGTAGTGAGCCTCCAGCGATCACGCTCTTGGGCATCGAGGACGACGACTAATGGACCATATGGAGAGAATAGACTGCGAGCACCCTGGTGACTACATTGCGGAGGAAGTAAAAGCGAGAGGCTGGACGCAGGCTGACCTTGCTTTCGTATTGGGTTGGGACGTGGCCCAGTTGAACCGCCTGATCAAAGGCAAAACGGACGTTACAGCTGATAGCGCACAGATTCTAGCTGAAGCTTTTGATGTCCCGGCCGAGTTCTTTCTTAACCTTCAAAAGCTGTACGATCTCAGTAGGGCGCGAAAAGCTGACCCTGGGGTTCGAACTCGTGCCACTTGGGCATCTAAATTCCCTGTGAGGGAGATGATTAAGCGCGGGTGGATTGAGGAAGAGGAAAGCAGCCTTCTGGACCTGCAAATGGTTCGCTTTTTTGGCAAGTCTGACCGGGCTGAGGTACCCTTCATCAGCGACGCAACAATTCTTCCGCATGCCGCTCGAAAAACGTCGTACTCTGAAGTGCTGCCTTCGCAGTATGCTTGGCTTCACCGCGTTCGATCAGTTTCTAGGTTGATCGATTGCGAGAGTTATTCGGAAGAACGGCTACGTGCAAATTTGGACACGCTTCGCGCTCATTTCATTGACCTTGACGACTTGGAGAGAATTCCCGGCATCCTCAACAAATGCGGTGTCAAGCTTGTCCTAGTCGAGCAGCTTCCTGGCTCGAAGATCGACGGTGTCTGCCTTTGGGATGGGGATACGCCCGTCATTGGCCTGACTAACAGGCTAGATCGCCTCGACAATCTTTGCTTCGTTCTTCGCCACGAAATTGAACATGTCCTTCGAGGTGATGGGAAGGAAACAGAGTTTTCTGAGATAGACGACATGGACGGGACAATGAATACGGCCAATTCCGACCTCCCAGAGCATGAGAAACTCGCAAATAGTGCTGCCGCGGAGTTTTGTTTGGATCAGGAGATGCTCTCATCATTCATCATGCGGAAAGCGCCCTACATCTCTGAGAAAGATGTGAGAGCATTGGCAACTCGTGCGCAAATCAATCCAGCTGTTGTGGTTGGACAGATCCAGCACAAACTGGGACGGTACAACTGGCTAAGGAAATATCAAGTTAGTATTCGCAGCCACCTTCAGAAGTGGGCTGTTGTGGATGGCTGGGAAAGCATTCCCACTGTTGAGCTGTAAGGAAAATGAATGGCAACTTTCAATGAGCAGGTAATCGACCTTTGGGAAGAGTGGGTTGCAGAGACAGGAAGCACATCTTCCGATCCCGGCGATTTTGTGGATTGGGCCTACTCAAAGGGGCGGCTGGTCCCAACACCGCAAGACGTTAAGAAGGTCTTGCGACGCCAAGTAACCCAAAGCCTTCGTCAAGCGAAACGCTTCGACCTCGAAGGCGGTTTCACCTATCGGGCTTACCAATCTGCAACGCTGTTCGAAGGTGGCGTGGCCATCAAGCACTACTTCGACACAGACACTGGCGGGTCCCCCTCTCTCCGACAGAAATCTGTCAAGCAACGCCGTGATGCTATCGCTCGCGATGTCTACAGGGCCGCTTCGGACGTCGAGAGAATGAACAAGGTCCACGCAGATGATCCACAGCTCAATTTCTTTGCGGACTTCAGGGATGATATCGTTGAACTTCGTATGGCAGAGCAAGAGGATTCAGGCGACGAGGAGGCCGACGTTGTATGAAGCGCTGGCCTGCCAAATCTAGTTTAGGTACGGCAGCTCAAGTTGAACGCCTTTGCGATAAGCCGCTGGATTAAATTCACCAGACATATCGCCATCCAGATAGCTTCGAATGGCAACATCGAACACAGGGCGGTCGATCATTTCGAGATGCTGGCTATTAAAAGACTTAACCTCTCTCGTAGAAAGGCACTCCCAGCCCGAACGATCAACAGTTTCTGCCACATACCTTGTCAGTTTTGGTCCCCAGTGAAAACCCTTCATGAGGGAGTACCTAATAGCCCGAACGGCGCTTCCCTCAGGGTTTGGGTTTGGTTCTAGATTTAACTCAAGAACTTTCCGCGCCATGTCATCAAAATAGCCAGGGTAAGTGCGTATATTTTGTGACGCCAGATCATACACGATGGCGTCACAGTTGAAGAATGTGGCTTTGCGAAGGTCATTAATCGTCGACAACTTGACGTGACCATTAACGTGCGCCCAGCTCTTCTTCAGCGCCCATACGTCTATTCTCCATTTCGTTGATGGAAGAGCATAGCCACCGAACCTGTTCATTTTGGCCCCGATGTCACACATATGATCTTCGAAAGTCTCTAAGTCATACGGAAGGATCACAAAATCCAGGTCCGATCGAAACCCAGCGTTCCCGAAAAGGGACAAGTCTCGCAGCATCCCCCCTACCAAGGCAAGGCTACCAAACCTCTTCAGCTCCTTGATACTGCGCCGCACGTCATCGCGCCCCCGATACGGTGACGAGAAGAAATACTTCACCCTCTTCTCAAGAAAACTATCCATCGATGCGCCTCATCTCACGATAGTGTCGGTCAAGATCTTCATGCAGGTCAATGCAAAACTGATCTGTCATCCCAGACACCATGTCAGTGAGTAGTTGAGCTTCTTTGTAGCGGATCGGAAGATCGCCATCAGTATGATACTGCTTGACGGTTCCGTCAAAGATACGTTTGTAGTTCTTAGAGATGCGGCTGTAGACATATGCTGCGAAAGGTGAGTTTCGCTTGCCGTCAAGCTTTCCAAACTCTTTTCGTTGGCTAATGCCGATCCAAAGATAGTCCATCAACCTATTGAGTGTATTGTATCCATTCAACTCAACCTCAAGCACCTCTCGGTGGCTAAAAGCATTCTCGCGATCAAACTTTTTAAGGGCCGAACATAGTCTACCCGCAGCAGATACCTTGATCAGTTCTCCGCTAAATTCTCCACGCATAATATCAGCGTAATGCTCGTCAAACGCGGCGACCACAGCCGAGACCATCACATGGATTGCGTTAACTCGAAACTTTTGCGTAGCTACATCCTGCAACTCGCTAGGGTGTAGATTATCCTGGCTTCGAAGTTCTTTCATCTCCCACTGCGTCAGCTTGCTTACATAAGAAATGACAGGGTCAGGTTTGGAACCTTCCTTTATTGGTTCTGCGGATGCTTGCAACGCGGCGACGAGATCGTTAAGCGACACGAACCCCTTCTTAATAGCGTCCTCGGCGTCCATCACCGAATACGCGATGTCGTCACACGCTTCCATGATCAAAGCCAACGGGTGGCGAGCATCATTTAGCAAGCCAAGTTGCTCCCGCATCGTTTTCACCAAGCCAGCTTCGGAGGCGAAGAAACCTACTTTTTTCCTGGCTTGAACATCGTCGTTCAGCTCATGAGACGCCGCGACATATTTCATGACAGCACCAAGCGTACTTACAGTAAGATTCAACCCGAGATCGTCTGCCATAACTTGAAGCTTTGTTAGGACGCGCAGAGTTTGTGCATTGCCCTCAAACTCCAAGAAATCATTCTTGTGCTGCTCAGTCAGCTTCTGGAGATCGCTCACTATGTTGGCTTCGCGGCTTCCGTGCTCTGGGTTGAACAATTGTTCCTTATTACGTTCAAACCAAGCGCGGATGGCATATTCGCCCTGGTGACCAAAGGGTGGATTTCCAATGTCGTGGGCCAACCCTACACACGCTAGCATAGCAGGAACAGACCGCTCTGCGTTGGCTGGCATACTTTTCTTATACCTTTCAGCGATTTGCAAACCAATAGAACGAGCCAAGTTTGCAACTTCCGAGGAGTGAGTGAGACGCGTACGGATGCTCTCATTGCTTTCGAGAGGAAACACCTGAGTTTTGTCGCCGAGGCGGCGAAACGGAGTAGAAAACAGGACACGGTCGTGATCACGTTCCTGGGCCGTTCGAAACTGCCCATCCAGAAACGACAGTCCAACAGGTTTTGGCCTTTCGCCTTCCGACTTTTTCCGGTCTAGAAGTTTGCTGAAGCGCTCACCGTTGAGCAATTTCTCCCAGTCCATCTTCGCTTCAGACATAGTTCGACTCCTTCTCAGTCCCGCCAGGACAATATCTGTACTGAATTCTACAATTTATCAACCAGATGTAGCGGTCTGCACTAGCCCACACGCTTGCCGCCCAGGAACCCTCTCTGCACTCATCTCGAGGACTGACGTTAGCTGAGAAAAGGATACAAAACCTGCCTCTTGCCTCGCGCATGCAGCTCGCTACATCTGGTGGCCAGAGGTGGTCTCGATCGCAGATACTTGCTTGAATCACGCCAACGGGGCGTTGTGAACCCCTTTTGTCAACACAGCCTAGGAAAGGAAAGCCCGCCAAGTAGCCAATCAACAGCAGGCCTATGTAGCGACTGCGGCGAATGGCGGCTTGCTGTTGCGGCATCGCGGCGATGTTGACCGCTTCCGGTGGTCAGAAAGCGGAGTTTGCAAAGGTCGCTATCTGCGCACTGCTGCCGTTCGTGACAAGCGCGGCGAAGGTCTGCTTCCCGCCGTTGCTTCGGGAAGGGGCTGGTGCGGCGGCTGCAAATGTCATGTCCGCTTCGGGCTGACTTGAGCCACCTAGCTGCCTACTCCTATGGTGAATTTGCAGCGCCCACCCTTTGCAAGGCAGCTAAGAGAGATTTGCGGGCATTTTACTTCGCTCTTACCGTGATGTGTGAGATGCTTCGGGAATGACACCTCCCCAATTTTAGCGTGTTCTGAGACTCACACTCAAAGCACGCTGGAGCTTAAAAGCCCTGCGCGCGCGTGGGGCTTTTTCACTTTGCCTGTTGGATACACAAAGGATCGCAGCGAAGAGCGATGTTGAGCCCTTTTGATCGTAGCAGAACGTGCTCGTAAAGGGGCAAAATGAGATGTACTGGCTACCAATGGAGACTTGTTTGTTGAGGGGAGTGTGAATGGTCAATAATCTTGCCACCGGAGAGTGCCTTTGCGGCACCGTGCAATTCCACATTTCGGGCACCTTCGAGAGCTTTTTCCTGTGCCACTGTTCCCGCTGCCGCAAAGGCAGCGGTTCGGCCCATTCTGCAAGTTTATTTTCGCCCACTGCCAGTCTCACTTGGGTTTCGGGCGAGGAAAAGATCAAGATCTTCCGGCTCTCCGGTACACGCCACACAAAGAGTTTTTGCTCCGAATGCGGGTCAGCTCTGCCTGTTTCCCAGCCTGAGGTGGGTTTGCTTATGGTGCCTGCTGGCTCGCTTGACAGCCGGATCGACATACGGCCTAGAGCGCACATCTGCTATTCCAGTCGCGCGAACTGGGAAAACGACTTGGCCTCCGTCGAAAAGCTCGATCGGTTTCCCAGCTGAAGGGGTAATCGTGACGGCGATTTCAGACGGAACTGTTCCCAGTTTTATATCAGTGGTAGCGCACAGGTGTCGCATAGGGCAGCGGTGCAACGAGTAACTGTCCTCGTTGTCGTCCGCCCGCCATCTGAGACAGCTTCTGCTGGTCAGGGGAAAGCCTGAGCACTGTCAATCGGCAGGCAATCTTGACCCCCTATCGGCATCCAAAAATGACCCCCTTGGAGCGCTCGGGCCAGCGGGGGGCTTGGTCATTCACGGGTCTTGAAGCGCCAGCTCTCGTTTGAATTGCGCTCCGTCCGCGATGCAAGTTTTCGATGCGCCGGAGCTCAGGAATCCGCTTGTCATGCTAATCCTGCTGGCCTGAGCTTCGGACCGAATGTCCGAATTGCCGGTAGATCGGATGGCCCCTCGCACCCGCGGCGAACTTCGGGAATCCGCCTATATTACATAAAACGACTTATGCGTATTTTGGTAAAATATTGATAATAAATACCAATATGAAGCCATCATCACTTGCGCTACTCCATATGGTCTAGGTTCAACCAGTACCGTGTGTGACGTCGCTCACCGGTTCGACTGAGTGCCCCCTTCTCGACCAGGTCCTGCAGATCGCGGGTTGCAGTTGCGCGTGAAGTTCCGGTGATCTTGAGATAGTTGTCGGCGCTGAGGCCGCCTTTGAAACCGCCAGGGCCTTCCTGAAACATTCGAGCGATGGCCTTGGCCTGGCGTTCGTTCAAGTGGTCTCTGTGACGATCGTAGAAGTGTGCCTTGCTGATGAAGAAGCCGACGCGGTCGAGTGTTGCCTGTTGGGCTTTCAAGACAACTTCTGCGAACCAGACGAGCCAATCGGTCACGTCGAGCGTTTTTTGATGCTGCTCGAGCTGATCGTAGTATCCCTTGCGCTCCTTCTCGATGGTGAAGGCGAGCGAGATGAGGGTCGGCTGGCCAATGTTCTGCGCCAGCGACTTTTCAGCGAGGGCGCGACCCAGGCGGCCGTTGCCGTCTTCGAATGGGTGGATGCTCTCGAAATAGAGGTGGCTTAGCCCTGCGCGCGTCAGCGCTGGAAGCGGCTCTGCTCCCCCTGGCCCGGTCTTGTTGAACCAATCCGCGTATCGCTCCATCTCAGGCATGACCCGCTCCGAGGGCGGCGCTTCGAAATGGATCGTCGGCCGGTCAAGGCGGCCGGAAACGATTTGCATCGCCTCGGCATGTTGTCGGTAGGCCCCGATGATTTCCAACCGGCGGTCATGGGACAGTAGCATCCGATGCCAGCGGTACAGTGTCTCATGGGTCAGCGGCTCTGCAAAACTGGAATAGACATCGACCATCATTTCCGCGACGCCCTGTTCGCGCGGTTTGGCAGGGTAGCTGTTCGGATCGAGGCCCAAGTGGCGGCGCAGCGAAGATTGCACACTGAGCCGATCGAGGATTTCACCCTCGATGGCGCTCGTCTGCATCGCTTCCTCGCTGAGCAGTTCGATGCGGAGTTGCTCGCGTTCCGGCTGGCTGACATGATGGACCGCGCCGAGGATTTCTCCGGACGACAGCAGGAACGTCTGCTCAAACGGCTCCAGAGCGGAGGCGTCATACCGGAAATCCGGCCAATCAGGCAGCGTCCAGTTCCAAGCCATGAGTTATAGACATCCTTTCTATAACTCACATCTAGATCACTTCTGAGGCATAGAAGTCAACTCTATCGCTCAAAGGACCTGCGCGATGGGGTGACCCACAAACCGACGCGAGGCCTTGAGCTATGCCTTTTCAAGGTGCGTCAGACCTTGCTGACGCGGTCTGGGGGCCTTCGGATCGGCGGGGTTTTGTTCCGGCGCTCGAATGAATGGTTCATAGCGAACGTCCGCCATGGCGCCGTCGAACCAAGCAGGCTGCACGTCACCATTGTTCCATTGGTAAAGGTAGCCAACCAGATTTTCAGATGTCTTGCAGAGGATGCGCATGATCGGTTCGCCAGTCAGGCGGGGCTTCGTGTTCACTATGCGATCCTCCAAAATGGACCTCGTAACTCGTTAACAGTGAGGTCTGTAATTCGCTATGACGCCTAATAGCGCCACATTAATCACAACCACAAGGAGAGCTCAATTTTGTGGGCGAAAATCCACCGGCGAAATGCTAGTTATCTTTTCAGATAGGTCTCTTACGGTGTGTGTTGCTCATGCGGGGATGCAGCGCGAACCGCAATTTCTTCCAAGATTTTGTCGATCTCGGCCCATATGCGTGGTTCCACCTGGCCGCGGATCAGGGCCCATTTACTCAAGACGTCGAGGGGGTCGTGGTCCCGAAGGAGGACACCCATGCTGGCCGCATCTACTGCCAGAGATGTCCGGGCCTGCCACTGCGTGTTTCGAGTGCGTCGCTCCTCCGCGACTGGGGCGAAGACCGGCGACAGTTGCCAGCCTTTGACTGCACGGCGCAGGGCGGCACGCACCACATGTGCCGGCTCAACACCACAAGTTTCCAGCGCTGCTTCCTGTCGTTCGAGTGCGTTGACCCTGATGTCGATCTTCCGGGTCGGGCTCAATGCGCGCGCCGATACGGGAGCTCTCAGGCTGGTATGCGGGTCAGAGCTTTCCGCGGTGACTTGGTGCGGCGCCACGGTACCTCCCGGCACAAGCTCTGACTCGTGTAGATCAGCGTCAACGTCAGTGGCTGGGGTGCCTGTCTTTGTTGCTGTGACCTGTGCCTCATCTTCCGTCCCGGGAATCTCGCGGTCACCCTGTTGCAGGGTGGCGGCGTAGGCTAGGTCGGGCTTGGTGATGGTCGGGATCTTCTTGCGCAATCGACTGTCCTCACGCAGCAAGAATGTTGTTGAGAATGTCCGTCGCCTCCTCAAGCGCCTCGACGACATGACGTACATGTGGACGCATCAGAGGGTTTGGATCGGATTGCTTTTCCAGCGCCAAGGCGTGGAGAAGCCCCTTCTGGTCCATCTCCTTGTAAGTGTTCCGCCGCATCATGACGGTCTCAATCACCGGAAAACGGGTGAGCGCTTCTTCAATTAGGGCGGCGTCAGCACGGGTCGTTTTCGGGTCGACCAAGTTGAGGACGACGTGGTGGCGCGGAAGGCTGGAGGGGTCGTCAACACGGGATTTCAGTTTCTCAAACCAATCAGAAGTCTGCGCTCCGACATCGAAATCAGACGTCGACAGCATGACGGGCGTCACAATGTGGTCCGCAAGCACCGCGATGCCGTCTGACCATTCGGCACCGACCCCTGCGGTATCGATGAAGATGAAGTCTGCCGTGCCTGCCATGTAGACCTGATCGATCTGATCCTCGACACCCGCCACGCTTTCGACGGTGGCCGAGCAGAGAAGCGGCGAACTCAGCCCACCGGCTTCCGCCCGAGCATGCCATGCCCCGAGTACTCTCGTGCTGTCCGTGTCGATCAACATCACTCTGCGGCCGGCGGCGATCGCGGCGCTGATCAAGGCGCGCGAAAGCGTCGTTTTTCCACTGCCCCCTTTCCGGGCCATCGCTGCGATCACCACAAGATTTTCGTTCGGCATTCTGATCCTCCGCAAAAATAGTGAATCGAAACGATAAAACTAAAATGTCGCTAAACGCATGAGGCGGAGGGGTCAAGCAGAAGTCGGGATGCGACCGACGTTTGGCATGCAGCGGGCGGCGTTGTGCGATGACCGTGCGACGTCTGCCGTGGCGCCTTCAGCATTCGTCGCGGGGCACAACACACCCTCCAAATGTCGGGATGCGCTCGGCGATGTACTGCGGACGGAATGCAGGTGACGGATAGCGAAATCCAGACGACGGGAGGCAGTCTCGCGTATGTCGTTCCGCGGGTGACGCGAGACGGTTAGCACTCGGCAAAACCCGTCTTGCGTGGTGCAAGAGACAGGGCGCAAATGACGCGATGCGCGATGCGGAGACCGCATCGCGCGGTGCAATGAGCGCGAAGCGCGATCCATTTGACAAAGGACGGGAAATCGCCCCTGCAGGGCGATTTTCTATATTGAGTACAAGCCCTTATGGCCGACTCCACTTGCGTTGGGAGTCGGTGGGCTTGTACGAAGTTGGCAAGAAATAGGAACGTTAACTTCAAAATGCCCCGCCGTCGTAGACTGTCAGAGATCGAGAAATCGACCATCGCCCAGGACCGCCGGAACGGCGCCTCCGCGGCGTCATTGGCCGCGCGCTACGATGTTAGCCTTAAGACGATCTACAACGTGGTGAACCACTGGGGTGAGCGTCAGACAGCGAACTGCAGCCGATCGAGGGTTGTGGGGATCCGGGTCTCGGACGACGACCTGCGCCGGTTCGACGCGGCGCTGTCGCGGCGCGGGATTGCGCACCGCTCGGATGCCATGCGCCGCCTGATGCTGGCGGCCGAAGGTGTCTTCCTGCCCGACGACGAGATGTGTGACGAGTTGCGCAGCCTCGGCGCCGCGCTCAACCGGGTCGGCAACAACGTGAACCAGATCGCGCGACGTCTGAACGAGGCCAAGGTGCGGGGCGAGAGACTGTCCTACCCGGCCTCAAGTCACCGTGACGTCCGCGCCCTTGCAGGTCTGGTCTTCGATCTGGCCGACCAGGTCCAGGAGATGTCGCGTGCGCGGCGCAGCCTGCTGGACCTTGAGATCAGCTCTGCCCTGGCGGGCCTCGCCGAGAGGGATGAGAATGGCGCGGAGTGACCGGGTCCGTGGCATCGACCCGGCGCTCTTCGACCGCGGCTGGAGCCGGGTTTCGGGATCCTGGCAGGGTCTTTCCAAGGGCGCGCAGATGGTTCGGGCCGCGCGCGGCTATTCGCCAGCGATCTTCAAGGCTATCTCGAAAGGGGGCTGCCACACCGGGGCGCAGCTACGGGCGCAGCTCACATATCTCACGACGAAGTCGACCCATATCCTCGACAGCCGCGGCACCCATGACGGGAAGAAGCAGCTCTCGGAAGCCGAGATCAACCGAGTGGCGCGGCGGTTCGAGAACCAGTGGAACGAGCGCTACAGCCCCAAGCTTGGCCATACGTCGCATCTGCTGATGGCATTCCCGGTTGGGACCAGTGGTGAAGAGGTGCGCGATATCACCCAGGCGGTCTGCGAGAAGTTCTTTCAAGGTGAGGGCTCGCAATTCGACTATATTGCTGCAATACACCAAGATCGCGCGCATCCACATGCGCATATCGTTCTGAACCGCCGCAGCAAGGATGGCGAAATGTTCTTTCTCGGGAAGGATCATCACTTCAACTACGACGCCTTTCGCGAGGCGATGGTCGAGGCGGCCCAAGTTCATGGGATCCGCCTTGAGGCAACGCGTCGGCTGGATCGCGGCGTCACGACCTACCGCGCCGAGATCGATGAAATCTACAAGGCCCGCGACGAAGGCCGTCCCCCAGTCGAGCGCCGGAGAACCGGTGCTGACCTGGCGGCCGCTCTGGAAACCGTCCGGCACAACGCTTTGATCTATCGCGGGCTCGCGGCGGAGGCGTCCCGTTCGAATTTCGAAGACGTGTCCGAGGCGCTCGAGAGGGCCAGCACCATCCTTGCCAGTGGCGGTCAGATTCAATCTGACGGAGCCATCTACATGTCCCAAGACGAAGCAGCGTTCGACACGCTGATCACCGAGTTTTCTCAGAACATTCGCCAGATCGAGGCGGCGATCGACAGGGCGCCGGCGGCCGAGAGGCCGGTGATCGAGCGCAAGCTGACCGACGTTCTGGCCTCGGTCGCGCATTTGAACCCGCTCGGGGATCGCTCCGCCGCCCTGGTCGATGCCCCATCCCGGGACGGCATCTATGCAAGGCCGAACTTAAGTGAAGAACACCTCGCGCGTCTTGACGATGGAGAGGTGGCACCAAAGCTGGCCGAGGCGTTGCAAGGCACGGGCATCGATGCCGAGGCTGTGGCCGCGCGCCTGCGGGAGGGGGCAGGCAATGCCGCATTGGAGCGCCAGTGGCTGGCACAGGATCTGCAGGGGATTGCCAAAGCAAGCGACCTCGATCTGGAGAAATCTGCGGACCGGGAAGAAGCGCTCGACCGGCTGGAAGCCGTGCATGTTCGGTTGGGCGATGTTCTGACTGACGTGCGCGTCCTTCGCGCGCCAACCGAGATCGACGAGGTGGATGACGCTGCGCCAGCGCTCGACGAGCGGTTGGCGGCACCAGGGGGTGATCTCGCGCAAGACGGGTCCGACATCTTTGCCCCATCGGAGCGGCAGGCGTTCAGGGCGCTGGTGGCGCAATTCCGCCGCACGGATTTCGATCATCCGTTCTCCGACGACCCGTCGGTCCGGCGGGCAGGTGCCGTGGAGGTTGAAGAGGCCCGCGCCGCGTTCGACGCCTACGCGCAGAGATCTCCGCAACATGCCGAATTGGCCTCGATGGCTTGGGAACAGATGACTGACAGTCGAATGCCGCCGCAATATGCGGTATCGGAGCAGGACCGCACGCTTCATGCTGGCGACATGGACCTCGCCTTGCGGGATCCTTCGGATCATCTCGGTCCGATCACCGAAGAGCTCCGCACCCTCGCCCGCTATCGCACGGAGATGCCGGATGACGAATTCGGGCAGGCCGTTAGGGGCGAAATCAACCACCTTCGTTCGCTCGGCGCGTCGCGTGCCTATATCAGCGAACGCAGCCTCATTATCGAGGACCAGGCGCGACAAGACTACGCCGAGCGCCGGTATCTGGAAGAGACAGCGCCAACCGTCATGGCCTTTGTGCGAAACGCCGACGTCGAGGGCCCACTCTCCGAGTCAGAGCAGCAGGGCATCGTCCGGCAGATAAACGAGCGACTAAGCCCCGACGCAGTCGACGCGCTGCGGGCCGGAAATGCGGACGTCCTGGACAAGTTCACCGAGGATCCGCTGCGCCAGCTGGAACTTGCCAAGACCTATCTCCAGAGCAGCGATGTCACTGCGCATGGTCCGGCCATGGAGCGCGTTCTCGATGCATTGGCGGAAGAACAGATAGAGGCGCAGCGCGCACGCCACGCTGCGGCAGATGGCGAGAAGGGGATCACCCATGGATAAAGGCAAGATTGCCCTAGGAGTGTTGGGCCTCGTGCTGGTCGGTCTCGCCATGGGCTATGTCGTGGCGACCGGCTTTGTCATGTTCCGCTATGGGCTTTCACCTACGCATTTCGACGTCACCCTGCTTGCCCGCGAATATCGGGGTCTGTCACAGTCTGCACCGAAAGACTTCCTCTGGGTGAACCTCATCCTTGGCGGCTTCGGCCTGGCATCGCTGATGCTGAGCGTCACGCTTCTGGGGGATGCTTTGACCCGCTTCGGGACGACGCATTGGCAGACCCGCCGCGAGATGAAGAGGAACGGTTTCTTTGCCAAGCCAGGCGGCGGCTTCCTTATGGGCAAGCTTGGCTCCCCGAAATCCAAGCGCCCATTCCTTGTCTCAAAAACCTTCCCCCACGCGCTGATCGTGGCGCCTACAGGCCGGGGCAAGGGCGTGGGGTTCGTGATCCCGAACCTTCTGACCTACAAGGGCTCCGCCGTGGTGCTCGACGTGAAGGGCGAGAACTTCCGCGAGACCTCGCGCTTCCGCGCCAGCATGGGGGACAAGGTATTCCGCTTCGCGCCGACCGACTGGGACCGACCGACACATCGCTATAATCCGCTGGCGCGCATTGCTGCCATGACCAACCCCGACCGGCAGCAGATGGAGCTGAAACTCACCGCCAAGCTCTTCCTGCAAACCGACAATGAAAAGCTGAGCGGCCTTCTGGCAGGCGGTATCGACTTGTTCGTGGCGGCAGGCCTTCTGGCCTTCGAGCGCGGCGTTCCGACCATCGGCGAGATCTACCGCATCACGGCCTCGGGGGGCGACAAGCAGAAGGAATACCTGAAGCGTTCGCAAGAGGTGAAGAACAAGTCGGCCAAACTGATCTTCGAGCGTATGGCATCGACAAACAACGACACCCTCACTTCCTACCTCTCCCTCCTAATGACATCGGGTCTCGACACCTGGGACAACCGCGCGATCGACGCGGCCACCGCGACATCTGACTTCTCCTTCCGGGATATCCGTCGCCGCCCGCATGCGATCTATCTGGTGGTCGAGTCAGAGATGATCCGCCCGCTGGCTCCGCTGATCCGTCTCTTCTTCTCGGACCTGATCGCCTCGCTGCAAGCACAGGAACCCGGCGATGACGAGCCCTGGCCGGTGATGATCATGCTCGACGAGTTTGACCGGCTCGGGAAAATGCCAATCGTCGCCGAGAGCATCAAGACGCTGCGCTCCTTCGGCGGCAACCTCGCCATCGTGACCCAGACGATCCCGGCGCTGGACGAGATCTATGGTGAGAACACTCGCAGATCGCTGCAGGGCGGCGCCGGCGTGAAGCTCTACCTCACCCCGTCCGAGCAGAAGACCATCGAAGAGTTGAGCCAGGCTGTCGGCAAGACCACCAAGCGTGTGGTGACCCGCTCCCGTGCTGTTGGACGCAATCCGTTCGAAGGACGCAGCGTCTCGGAGAGGACCGAGGACACCCCGCTCCTGACCGAAGATCAGGCCCGGCGCATGGATCTCGACGAGGTCATTCTCGTGATCGATGCGCAGATGCCGATCCGCGCGAGAAGGGTGAAGTATTTCGAGGACCCGGCTTTGAAGGTTCTGCACGCCGGTCAATCGGGAAGCTTCCCATATCCGGACGAGGACGGCCTTCGGTGGGACCGACAGATGTCCGAGACTCGCGAGACGGTCGAGAAGCTGAAGCAGGAGCTGCAGGAAGTGCGGGCGGCCGCAGGCGCAAATGGTTCTGGGGTAGCGACCTCACCGGCAACGGCGGAGATGCCCGCATCGAATACGCAGAGTTCCACGGCTTCGCGGCCAGATCGTGCGCGGGGTCGAGCAGCTCGCGCGGGAGCTAGTGGAGGTGGGCCAGTGCAGTTGTCATTTGATCCGGTGGGGCTGGGGCTTAAGGAGCCAGACAGGGCCGCGCTGACGGGGGCTGTTCAAACGACGAGGGCGATACTCGCGGAGTACAAATGATCGAACGTCCCTCTGGGCTCATTTGTGGCCGGCTAGACTTTGTTGAACGGCACCTTCTCTTGTAGACCTCGCAAAAGTTGTGCCTGATGGCAATGTACTCGATAATGGGAGGTGCGAGCTTGTTCATCCAACGTGCGGTTATCAGAAACTACCGTTGCCTTAAGCAGGCAAATGTCACCTTCAATAACGAACTGAACGTCATTGTTGGAAACAACGAGAGTGGAAAATCCACCCTCCTTGAAGCGATTCACCTAGCGCTTACTGGTCAACTCAATGGCCGACCCCTACAGATCGAGCTTCATCCCTATCTGTTCAATCTCGATCACGTTCTTGAGTACATCGAAGCGCTAAATAACGGTCAAGCTCCAGAACCGCCATCGATCCTCATCGAGGTGTACCTCGCCGACGATCCAGCTCTTACAAAGCTCAAAGGCAATAACAACACTCTTGGAATCGATCTTCCTGGCGTATCACTCCTAATTGAACTCAATCCTGCGCATGCAGAGGACTTTGCTCTGTACGTCTCCGATCCTTCCGAAATTCGAACGATCCCAATGGAGTATTACTGGATAAAGTGGAGGGTTTCGCCGAGAACGACATTCTAAACTCGCGCGCCATTCCTCTTCACGCGAGCTTGATCGATGCCAGCACGATTAAGAACAATGCGGGAGCCAGCCGCTACGTCATCAACATCGTGAAGGAGAGCCTTACCTCGAAGGAGAAGGTGGACCTTGCTCTGACTTATCGGCTCATGAAGGACTGAACCGCCCCTTGTTTGCCGGAGACCCAGAAGTAAGGATACTGGGTCATGGGAAAGACAAAGAACGGAACACGTTATCCAGAGGAACTACGCGCCAGAGCGGTGCGGATGGTTCTGGATCACGAGAGCGAATACGCGAGTAGATCGGCGGCAATTCTGTCGATCTCTCAGAAGGTTGGATGTAGTCGGGACAGCCTTCGCATCTGGGTTAAGCAGCATGAGACGGATATTGGGAAGCGCGACGGTTTGACGACTGCGGATCGGGATCGTGTCAGGGAACTTGAACGCGAGAACCGGCAATTGCGTCAAGCCAACGAGATCCTCAAAAAGGCATCTGCGTATTTTGCTCAGGCGGAGCTCGACCGCCCATTCCGCAAATGATTGCTTTTATCAAGGCATATCGGGGGGATCATGGGGTCGAGCCGATCTGCCGAGTTCTGCAAATCGCCCCATCCACTTTCTACGAACGCCTTACATCGAGCGCGATCCTGACCGGGCATCGGATCGCGCCAAGCGGGATGCGTATCTGCGCAAGGAGATGAAGGACGTTTGGGGAGAAGAACCGGTCTGTCTATGGCGCGCGCAAGCTGTGGTACGCGATGAAGCGCGCAAAGATTGAGATCGCGCGCTGCACCGTAGAACGGTTGATGCGCCAACTTGGCATTCAAGGTGTTCGGCGAGGTGAAGAAGATCAAAACCACCCATGGCCAGCCCAGATCAATGCCCGCTGGACAAGGTCAATCGACAGTTCCGAGCCTCTCAGCCAAACGAGCTTTGGGTGTCGAACTTTACGTTCGTGTCCACCTGGCGTGGGTTCGTTTATGTGGCCTTCGTCATTGATACCTTCGCGAACCGGATCGTCGGCTGGAAGGCATCCAAACGCAGGACACACAATTTGTCCTGATGCCTCTCGAACAGGCGATCCATGCGCAGGCCTGCTGACAAGCTGATCCATCATTCTGACCGTGGAAGCCAATACGTTTCGATCAGATACACAGAACGGCTGGCAGATGCCGGACTTGAGCCTTCCGTCGGCAGTGTCGGCGACAGCTACGACAACGCTCTGGCCGAGACGATCATCGGCCTGTTCAAAACAGAGGTCATTAATCGATGGGGCCATGGAAGTCCAAAGATCAGGTTGAGTGGGAAACCCTGCAATGGGTCGGTTGGTTCAACAAGGAACGCCTGCTTGCGCCGCTCGGATACATCACGCCAATCGAAGCCGAGGAGAAATACGAAGAAGCCTTGAAGTCAGACAAAATCGCAGCCGAAATACGAAATCAACAGTCTCCGGCAAAACCGGGGCGGTTCAGTATGTATGAAACCATGCGGTTCGTGCTGCGCCTAAGTCCGCGAAATCATGAGCTTATGGAGAGAATCGAGTCGAACGAATTTGAAACAAGCGCCGCCCCAGTTGATGTAGTGCAGGCTTACTCGACCTACATCCACGAGACTATTCATAATGCCGAGCTTTGGATTATGCCGCGCCGATCCGCAGCTGATGTTGTCTTTAGTTAGATCGGCGCAACACGTCGGCATAAGGCTTTAGCGCCAAACATCAGCCATTCTAACTGAACACGAGGAATTCGAGCTGCAGCTCACGACTGAGTGCTGTGGGATGCATGAATGGCAATGTTTCATTGCGGTTCATGCTGGATCTCACAAGATTAATCCCTCACCCGATTTGCGCAACGAAGCCGTAAAGCAGTCAAGCCGATCCAGAGTGAAGTGGTGGAGCCGCCTCAAGTTGTTGGGCTGACTTTGACCCTGGAGTTGTTCCCCAACCGATCAAGGGCCGCAGCGTTCAACTCGGCACCGTAGTAATGGCAGATTTTGCCTCGTTCCGCGCCGCCCTTTGCCGTCAAAAGCATGGACTTTTTGATCTGCAACTCAAGATCGAGAAGCATTTTGCGCAATTCATCCAGCCTACGTAGATTAGCATCGCCATTCCCCCACGGCCGCCCCTAAACAAGAACCGTCATCTAAGAAAAAGCATTGTTCGATTTGCCTCACGAAGCAAGGCGTTTTAATTTGGGGCGGCCTTTGGAATAGCTACGCTGAACGTGCTACCCGCTCCGAGTACGGACTGCAGCGAGATGCTTCCACCCCAGTTTTCCACGGTCTTCTTGATGAGCGCCAGTCCCAGACCACTTCCGGGACTATTGCCGGACAGCCGGTGGAAAGGTTCGAAGATCGCATCTTGGTCACTCAGCGATCCCCACCCCATCGTCCGCTACATGCACATAAATGAACGTGTCGTCTTCTGAAGCCGAGACATCGATCTGACCTACTTGCCCACCGTGATGTTTAACGGCATTGCCGATCAGGTTCCGCATTACTGCTTCGAATGCAACTGGATCCACATGAGCCGTGGGTATAGCCGAGGAGTGCGGACCGTAAAACCCGCCGGAGGTTTTATCAGCTGCACGACCTTGTCGATCCGGGCGCAGGGATCGATCATCTGCGGTTGCCCATTCTGCGTCCCAGCAGAGGCATAAAGCAGAAGATCTTCCACCAACTCACGCATCATCTCAGCTCCTGCCGTAGGAGGTCGATAGTCTGACCGACCTGCTCGGCATCTTTATCTCGGCTTCTTCGAGATCTTCGGCGACAAAGTCCACCAAGGAATAAATACGCCCCAAGGGCGCGCGCAAATCATGCGCGGCAATGGCGGCGAATGTCTCCAACTGGTCATTGGAGTGTTTTAACTGCTCCGCCTGCACGCGAATGGTCTCCTGCAATGCCGCCTGTGCCGTCACATCCACCCGGATCGACGCGTAGTGATGATCACCCAACCGGAAGTCCCGGGCCTCATACACCAGCCCATTGTTCGCCGTGACGACGCGCCAATTGTCCCGGCCCTGCTTCAGCCGCATCGATTACGTCGGTCACAAACTCATCTACGGTCATTTCGGCCGTATCCAACCGAACCATCCCTGCATTATAGGAGCGCCCGATCAGGTCTCCCATGCTCGCCCCAGCGTCGACATCGGGCACAAGGCAGGGAAGGCCTTGGCAAATCCGGCATTTCGGTGGACAGCCCGCATATTCGCGTCGTAAATGACAATAGCTCCGTTGATCTGATCAAGAGCCCGGATGAGAAGATCATTGGCTTGGTTGGCTTTCAGGACGCGTGCCGCCTCGCGCCGATAACGAGATAGACGCCAGATCAGCACCCCAGTCACAACCAAAAACAGGACCAACACTGCAGCGGCAATCCAGAATGCTGGTCTTTCATATACATACGGCTCACGCCCGACCCATTCTCGCGCAGCGCAGCGAGTTTCGACGGGGTCAGGGATTGCTCCAGCGCCTCGTTCAGCATAGGACCAAATCAGGGCGAAGGCGGGAGACAAGCAAACCATAGGGCAATGAGACAAGGCTTGGCGACAGAGCATTGACTCATCCGAGACCCGGCCTGGTGCAACCGACTGGAAAATGCCGCCTCGGCCGAAACGACACCCTCGATGTCACCCGTTAGCAAGGAACGATCAGGTCATCCGTTTCCGGAAACTCGACAACCTCAGCAAATGGTATCATCTTTGCGGCACTCGCTGAAGCACTGCCCTTGACGACGCTCGCCGCCCCGCCAAATCCTCGTTGCGCGTGAACCCATTTGATCGCAAGGCAAATGCGACCATTTCGAAGCTACCGATTTCCACTGTGGTCAGCGCTCGTTCCAACCGTTCCGGTGTCTGGGCGAGAAAGGTGGTAAGGTCGGCTTCTCCAGAAGCGAGAGTTGCAAAGTGTGTGAAGGGTTGATGGATGGGACAAACTCCGCCTCATGGCCTGAGCTTTCATGACACTTCGAAGAATATCGATCGCGAACCCGCCGCGTTTCCGGCTTCATCTGTGAAACTATAGGGATGGAACTGACCGTATGTGACCCGAAGGGTCTCTGCGCGCAAAGCTGTAGGCATACAAAGAACAACAAGATGCAGACGCGGATCAGAGCCTTCGCGCGAACCGTGATTTTCAGCATTATATTCCCGCCCAAAAATCCTCGCTTATCAGATACTGCGGGCAAGTAGTTAAACCACCGTAAACTTTCTTGGACATGAAACGTACGAGCCCATGAATCTTCCAATCAGGGTGTTCCTCTCGCACTTTGTTGCGCTGTGCCAAGATAAAGTTCGAGCGCCCCGAGTTCTTCTGCTGGCCCGGCGCCTATTTGGCGGGCGACAAGAACACGAGGGCGTGCGCGACATATGGCTGCGCCATCTGTCGCTGTTCAGTGACCGGGGTGACAAGGATGGGTTTATCCTAGAGCTGGCCACACCGTACGGAAAAGGCCGTCATGGATACTTTTCATGGCTTCTACGGCATGATGCCTCTCATGATCTGACCAGACAGTGGCTCCTTAAAGACGGCCCTTTGCCTTCGATTTCCGTTGGTTGTTCGAGAACTACGATCAGACGCAAGCGGAGGCGTGGGGTAATGAAACATTTAAGAAGGTCTATGGGGTTACTCTGGACGACTTTGAAATCGTTCGATGATCAGTGCTGAACCCAGTAGTTTCGGTAGGAGTTTCAGATGACCACGTCACCATTGTTCTGTGAGTGCCACGCTGCATTGCCCCAGTCGGCGTCCCGCTCTTCTCGACGCCGATGTCCACACGACTTGCAAAAACACTTGCCTCTTCACTGCCCTAGCCGCTTTGCCCTTTCTGCCATTCGACCACTTGCGCGTTGGCCGTGACCGCAGCACTCCGCACGACTGCGGGCTCTGCGATACGCCTCGTCCAATAGCCTCGCCAGTTGTCAACGCACCGATCCGCGCCCTGCCTGACACCAGATGTGTTAGCCAGCCCGTAGCACCCCGGCGGACCCGCTGACGATCGCTGGTGCCGCCGCCACCATCAGGTTGCCCGAGATGCCGCGAACGATCAGGGTGTTGCTGCCACAAACCCCTTGGCTAGGAAAACCATGACGAAGAACGGCACGAGCGATCCGATGTTGGTTGCCGAGTTCGATCACCGAGCTGCGCGAGAAGCGAATTCGCCATGCCGACGACGGTCGAAAACATGGCTGCGATGACGATGGGGTAGAAGGCATAGCTGACCGTCGTCGAGACCCACCTATGGAAGAAATCTTTGGTCGCGTCGAAGAGCGACAATGCGATCATGATCGGAGCAAGGCCGAGCATGAGGGTCAGCATCATCTTGGCGAATATGAGGACGATGCCGGTCATGAAGCCAAGGAGGCTGAGGAGCACCAGGCCGATCCCACCTAGGATCGCGCCTGTCATCCAGTTCAGATTGCTGCCGATCGCGTTCAGATATGTCGCGAAGCGCTCGATCAGGTTGTCGAACTCTCCCGCGAAATGGGTTGCGCCTGCGCCACCCCCGCCGACGGACGACACCAGCGCGCCCGCTACATAGTCGAGCCCTCCGATGACGGCATTCGCAACCGCATTAAAGTTGGCCCAGTTGAAGGCGAAGAGGCCTATCAGTGTGAGCTTGATCAGGTACCAGAAGAAACTTGCCCCATCCATGCTGCGGAACTGGAATGCCATGTTGATGCAGACGCCGATTAGCGAAAGCGTGACCATCAGCAGGACGATCGTGCCGGTATTGCTTGCCACGGCCCCGAACTGGGACTCAGCCGCATCGACAAGGAACGCGTCTGCCGTTCCGACCATCCAGCTGACGACGCCCATTACCAGTTGCCTTGAGCTTCACAGAGGTCCTGTACTGCGTAGCGCAGATCATTGCGCTGCTGCCTGATGTTCCGCTGCGCTGCTGTGTGTTCTGCAGCTGAGGCCATGAGGTACCTTTCGTTGAATGCTTCCGAGGCACCTTCCCAGGATGGAAAGCGGATATCGCAGTTGCAGCTACCTGTTTCGACGATCTGTTCCCATGCTCGCAGTTCGTAAAGGTCCATCAGCGTCAGCGCCTTGTAGGCTTCCCGCGGATTGATCTCGTCCATCCAGGTCGGTCGCGCCGGACGATCGTTGCAGATCCGGTATTGTTGAGGCGACATATCCACTGTGAGATCGTTTGAAACCTGAGGCGAAGTCTGCGCCACAAGTGGGCCCGCAAGGGCGGCAAGCATGACTGCGAGGATTGGTTTTCGCATCTGGGGTGTTCCTTTTTTACTCAGCGGCAACGGAGGGGCTCTTGTTGCCTCTGCCGTCGACCGTGTCGAGGTTCAAATCTGTGGTTTGACCCGGCAGGAAGAACTCGGTGATTCCGCGCGCGCCTTCATGGCGGCCTGCCTGAATGATCACGTCGATTGAGCCCTCGATATAATCGATCATGTCGGCATAGGTCATCGGCACATCGGTTTTCAGGGCGGCGATGGCGAGGCGGCGAACAGCAAGTTGTGGGGTCTCGGCATGCAGCGTAGTCAGCGATCCACCGTGGCCGGTGTTGATTGCCTCGAGAAACGTCATCGCCTCGCGACCGCGGACTTCGCCTAGGACAATCCGGTCGGGTCGCATGCGAAGCGTTGAGGCCAAGAGCACATCGGCACTGCGGGCATCCGTGTCCCGGTCCGCGATCAACGTCACGGCATTGGGCTGCTCGGGGCGCAGCTCGGCCGCCTCCTCGATGGTGATGATCCGCTCTTCGGGCGGAATCAGCGAAAGGATCTTGCGCGCCGCAACCGTCTTGCCGGTCGACGTGCCACCCGAGACGATCATGTTGAGCTTGTTCTCGACGCAAAACCGCAGCGCGGCGCCGATGTCGCCGGATGTCACCACATCGCGCAGTGCGGCGTTACGTTCGCGGCGCTGGCCTTCGAGGCTGCGCTCCTTGCCATAGAGAAATCCGAGCCGGATCGCCTCTAGCGGCAGGGAGGAGAAAAACCGCAGTGATATTGAAAACCCGCCCTCGACTGCCGGCGGCTGGATCACCTGCGCGCGGATCGGGCGATCTCGATATAGGATCGAGACCGAGACGATAGGCTTCTTGGTGCTTAGCGTGGTCGAGGCGGCGGAGGCGATTTGGTTGCCGAGGTCCTTGATCTCGGTCTGGCTCAGCGGGCTGCCGAGACCTCGCATGAAGTGATCGCCCTGGAATTCGCCCCAGACTTGTCCGTCGGGATTGATGCAGATCTCGATCGTGTCGTCGCGCAGGACCTCGGGGCCGAAACGGTCGAGCGACGCTTCCAGATAACTTGCAGCCATGTCAGAAAATCTCGAGGTCACGATCAACCATGACCGTGATCCGTGTACCCTGATCGACATGTATCACTGGCCGGATCGCCAGATAGTCCTGCATCACGCTTTGCGTGCTATCGCGCAGGTCGGTGCCGACATCACTCGCAACATCGGCCGCCGCCTCGCTGTCGATTTGACCCGCTGCAGCCGCAGGCAGGGCGCCGATCAAGGAGATCAGCGCGGCGGAGCCGAAGCGTTGCGCGAAACGGGTGTCGACAAACCCGGTGGTGCCAGTACGGCCGAGTTCGTCTCCACCGAAGGCGCTGATCTGCACGGTCTGATTATCGGGCAAGATGATCCGGTCCCATGCCACCATGACGCGCGATTGGGCGAGTGCGACATCGGAGCGGTAGCGCCCGATCAGGCGCGCGCCGCGCGGGATCAGGATACGCGTTCCATCGAAAGAATGGACGTCTTCCGAAACGATGGCGCGGATCGCGCCGGGCAGTGTGCTGTCGAGGGCCGTCTCTGTCACAGCCTGAATCATGGTGCCCTGAACAACCGTGTTCGATGGGTTAGCGATCACTTCGGCACGTGTCACCTGTGCAGGTTGCGCGCCCGAACGAACAAAGGCTTCATCTGCATTCAGACGTGCGGCTTCCAGCGTATTCTCCCTATCCGAACCTGCGCCCATCCCGGAGAACGCGATCATAGGAGACGCGATACGCTCTGAGCGGGCCTCAGCTTCAGAAGCGCGCCGCCTTTCGAGTTCGGCCAGCCGCAATTCTTCTTCACTTGGTCCCAATGAGGTCGGCTCTGGTGGTGCAAGCCGTGCAAGTTCCAAGTCCATGCGGAGCTGATCCAATTCGCGATCCCGCTCGGTCAGTTGCCGCTCGAGGGCACGCTGAGCCTCGGCGGATGCTTCCTGTAAGGTGCCAATTTGCGCCGTCAGGTCCGCAATAGCCTGCTCCGCCCCGCTGTCCGCGGCCTCGGCCGGTCTTGCGCGTAGTTCCTCGAGTTCCGCTCTTAATGTCGCAAGACTTTCCATCAGCGCGAGTTCCGACTCGCTCGGACCTGTGTCCGTAGGCGGGGCTTGGCTGGGCTCCGGGGCAGAAATCGTCGCCAGATCTCCGAATCCGGGGCCGCTGGTCTGGAACTCCTCCGGCGCGGCGGTCGCCATTGGTGCTTCTGCTGACGGCTGCAGGGCAGCCCATGCCAGACCACCTGCTGCCGCGATGCCGACGACCCCAAGGATCGCGGCAAGCGGCGCAGGCCGCTTGCTTGCCTTCGCTTTGCCTGTCGAGCCTTCGAGAGCCGCGAGGCGCGCGGCGAGGTCTTCCGTACCTTCGGTCATGATGTGGCCTGTCCTGCGTCCTGGACGCAAACCACCTCTTCGCCAAGGCGAAGGACCCATTGTCGGTCGACGCCGGACACGCGGATGACGCCGTCACTCATGGCCTGGCTGTTCACCGCGCGTTCCCTGCCGTTCGAATAACGGAAGATGGCGGGCACCGGCGCGTTCCGTGAAAACCGGAAATACGTAAAGGTACCATCATCCCAGATGGCCGTCGGCGTGAACTCTTCTCGGGCGCTGACCGCATAGTTCGCATTCGGCGCATCGGCCGCAACCGCCCTGGTGGGTTGCACGCGGTTTTCAGGATAGCGGAACTGCACGACATAATGCGGCGTCTCCCGGGCTTCGACGACATGGAAGTAGTAGGAGCGGCGGTTGGTGTAGACGGTGATGTTGGTGGCGACGCCAGATGCTGTCGGCTTGATGGCGAAGGCACGGCCACCCGGGACACCGTCGAATTGAAACCCGACCGTATCGCCGGCGATGATCGAGCGGATGGTTTCACCCTCACCGAATTCGACTGTGGTGACGCGGGTCAAAGTCGTGACGACACGGTAAACCTGGCCTTCAGTCCAGGTCGCGACGCGCACGCGATTGTCATGAGAGCCTGGGCGGGGCGTGGTCTCGGCCAAAGCAGTCGTTCCCGCGAACGCGAGAATACTGGCGGCCAGGAGCGCAGAGATTGGAGTGCGGGTCATTCAGAACGGTCCGATCGGATGGCATATTGGGTGACGGTGAATCCGAAAGGGTTTTGCCAGACATCGTCGATCGCGCGGGTCCGCTCTGGCCGGAATTCGTACATCAACGTGGCAGTGAACGATCCATCCTGTACCCCCTGCGGGCTTGTCAGGCGCTTTCTGAGCCGCACCTGGGCGCGGTTATCGCCAATAAGGGTGATCGATGCGATCTCAACGGCCATCTCGGCCGCAGCCCCGTAACGCGTCGGCGGATAGCTGTCCTGCCCCGATGTCCACATCGCGCGCAGGCTGGCCTCGGCCGACCCGGAAGACTGTGCCAGGACACGGCGGACACGAAGATCGTTGTCGAGCTGGTTGTAGGTTTCGCGGTCGAGAATGTAGCGGTAGATTTGCGCTTCGATCACGGCAGGCCGTTCGGCGAGCGACACGGTTTCAACCGTGGCATTGGGGAGCGCCATCCCGGTCGCGGGATCGTAGGGCACAACCACGGGAGGCGGCGTCTCGACCATCAGCGCGACAACCGCAGCCGTAAAACAGCCGAATACGCCAAAGCCTGCTCCAGAAAGGCCGATCATCCGCCAAAGCTGTTCCCGGCGCAGGGCACCGTAGACAAGTTCCTCTTCCACGAGCTCGCGCGCAGTCATCACCCCTGCCCCACTCATGGCTCAAGATCCGGCAAGGTGAAGTCCATGTAGCGGCGTTCTTCGGCAACCGTGGCGGCGTCGACCACGCCTGCATTGCCTGCGCCTAGGGTTTGGATCGCTTCCAGCTCCCACATCCGGGTCATGGCGATGGCGAGTTCCGCCGTGACGCGTGTGTTATGATCCATCGAGGCTTTGAGATCTTCCATGTCCGGGATCATCTCGACCAGACGTTCCACCCGTTCGAGAGACTGTTCCGCCTCTGCGTGGCTGTTCTGCGCCGCCGCCGACATCACAGCACCTGTGGTTGCCCGCGTGGCCACGCCTTCCGCGCCCGGATTGCCGCTGGTGGCGATTTCACGGAGTGAATCCTCGTCGAACCCGGCGCTTGCCAGCGCCTGTTCCATCTGCGAGCGCATGGGCCCGGCATTGGGCCCGATGAGAGCGCTCCAATCACCCGCCTGGATGCCTCGGATCAGGCCAGGGATGTCTTCGAAGTTGGCCTCAAGCAAGGTGTCGAGGTCCCCGCCCATGGCAAGTCCGAGGATGTTGCGCGGCCCGGTGAGCGAGGCATACATCTCGTTCAGCTGATCAAGCTGGCTTTGCAGCATGTCCAGTTGCTCCAACGCATTGTCCAGAAGATCCGTCTGGATCCCGAAATCCTGCAGCATCTGCTGAAGCTGACGGATTTCCTGGGCGATGTTCTGGGTGTCGACCGTGGGCACGCCCTGAGCGGTGACGGGCCCCGCGAGGGCGGTGGCCAGCGCGAGGGTCGCGGCGGTGGTAGTGAGGGAAGGGTACAAGCGCCGGATCATCGCAATGTCTCCTGACTGAAATCCATGAATTGCCGCTCGGCAGCCTGGGCCGCCGCCAAGGCGATCTGCTCGGCGCTGAGTGGCTCGGTTCGGGCGGCCTTGATCCGGGTCCGGATTGCGACCAGCCGGGCCAGTTCGGCCCGGGCATAGGTGTTGAGCGCGATGGCCTCGTGGAGATCCTCGGTCTCACCGAGGCGGGTGATGATGTCCTGAACCCGCAGGGCGGCGGCACGGACCGAGACCAGCGAATAGTCGCCATAGACCCCTGCGCCATGGGCCGAGAGGCTGAAACTCGCGTTGGCGAGGAGCACAGGGTCGATGGTGCCGAGCGCATCGATGCCGCCTACGGCCGCGAGGTAGCTGTTGTACTGCTGCGGAATCACCACGACATAGGCTTGGGTTTCCGCGAAGGGTGGCACACCGCCATAATCCTGCACATTGCCCGGCCCGGCGTTATAGGCGGCGAGCGCATGGATAATGTTGCCATCGAACATGTTCAGCATTTGTGCGAGGTATCGCGCACCGCCGGTGACCTGCAGATAGGGATCGTCGTAATAGGCCGGGTAGATCCCGAGATCGCCCGCGGTACCGGGCATGATCTGGGTAAGTCCGAAGGCCCCCACGGGTGAGCGTGCCCCGATCTGGAAACGGCTTTCCTGCCAGATCAGCGCCTGCAAGAGACAGCGCCATTGCACGAGCGAAAGACCCGCGCGGCCGACCCCGGACAGACTATGGGTGTCGCGTGCTGCGCGGATGATCAGCTCCTCGATCCCCTCCCGGGCATCGCCGAACATCCGCGCTGCCGCTGGATTGGTGTCCTCGGGCGCATAAAGACTGGCGGCCGCGCTTTCGACGTCGTCTACCGCTCCCTGCCCCGTCTCGAGCCCCGCCACGGTTCCGGCCACGTCTCCAGCGCCAAGCGACATGGCATCCATCAGCCCTTCGAGGGAGGCGAGTTGCTGGCGCTCGATTTCGGCCAGTTCCTCCTCGCGGCTTAGCCGGTCCTCCTGCAATGCCAGGTCCCGATCGGTCTGCTCAAGGATGGCCTGCCGCTCCGTGAAGAGGCGCAGGTCGAAGGTCGGCACGCCCTGGGCGACCGCTGGCCCCGCCGTGGGACCTGCCAGCGCAAAACCGATCATCGAGAGAGGAAGCCAGGTCCGCATTGGCTTAGCCGCTCGCCCCCAAGAGGACAAAATCGCAGGCCGTGTCGCGGCGCGTGACCTCCGCCCCCATGGTCGAGATCGTGGCTGTGGCAGTTCCTGCCTGCGCAGGAGCCTCGCGAAAATTGAAGCAGTTGGCTTGCGGGGGGGTATGCTGCGCACAGGCTGTCAGGGGCAGGCCGAGCCCGAGCAGCAGGACGCTGCGAGTGATGGTACAGGTCATGTCACTCTCCAGAAATCAAGACGTTCGCGATAATCGGCGCCGACAAGCGCTTCGCCCTTCTCCATTCCGCCAAGGATGGTCACGAGCGGGCCGAGCGCGCTGAGATCGGCATCGATCACGACGGAACCACGGTCGTCGCGTACAAGCGCGAGCCGCGAGGCCGAGCCGACGCCCAGAAGCACGTCGAGCTCTTTCTCGGTCAGGCCGAGCATCGCGTAGTCAGCGGCGGAAGCGCGAATGTTGGGCAAGAGCACCTGCGTCGGCACCGCTTCCACGATGGTCTTGCCGGTGCGCGTGCGCTCGAGCTGGCTGGCATATTGCGTCATCATCACGACGACGGCGTTCTGCTTGCGGGCGGTCACCAGCCAGTTGCTGAGGCGCTCCGCAAAGTAGGCGTTGTCGAGGGCTTTCCATGCCTCGTCGATGACGATGATGGTGGGCTTGCGGTCCTCGATCACCCGCTCGACCCGGCGGAAGAGGTAGGACAGGACCGCCATGCGTTCCCGCTCGCTCTCGGAATCGAGGATGCCGGTGAGGTCAAAGCCCGCGACATCTCCATCGATGCTGAAACTGTCCTCGGCATTGGCCCCGAAGATCCAGCCGTAGCGACCCTCGGCCGTCCATTCCTGCATACGCTCGAAGAGATCGCCCTCGTCATCGGTCGAGACCAGCAGCGAGGCGAAATCCGACCAGTTCCGTAGGCCCGCATGTCCTGCGCTCGCGTTCTGGCGCACGACTTCCTGCAGTCGGTTGGTCTGAACCGGGGTTAGCGGTCGATCGCGCCGCTCCAAGAGGCTCGCGAGCCAATCAACAAGCCATGTTTGGCCCCGCATGTCGATCTCGGTCTGGAGCGGATTGAGGCCCGTGGGGCGCCCCGCCCGCACGGTCGAATAGCTGCCGCCGAGCGCGCGGACGGCCATCTCCATGCCCGCGCGATAGTCGAATACGAAGACCCGCGCACCTGCTCGCCGTGCCATGGTCATCAGGAAAGCCGCCAGGACGGATTTGCCGGAGCCGGGACGGCCGAGGATCAGCGTGTGGCCTCCCGTGGGCTCGCGGTCCGGCGCGCCCTGTTCGTGGAAGTTGAAGCGAAAACCACTGCGCTCGGGTGTCGGAAAGAGCGTGATCGGCACGCCCCAGGGGACTTCCCGCCCGGTTTTGCCGAGCGGGGTGCGGTGGAAGGTGGCGAGATCGGCCAAGTTGTGGTTCGTGATCGCGGCCTTGCGGCTGCGCGCCCCGGTATTCCCCGGATGCTGCGCCATAAAATGCGCCCTTGCCCCGAAGGCTTCCGAGATCAGGTTGATGCCGGAGGTGGCGGAGATGTTGCGGATTTCTGCCGCGATGTCGTCAAGCGCCGTCTGGGTGCGGGCATAGACCGCCACGGTCAGGTGGTGCTCGCCGAAGATCAGGCGTTTGGATTCCAGATCGTCCTGCGCCAGTTCCAGTTCTTGGGCGAGACTGACGGCCCCGTCATTGGCGGCTTGCATCAGGCGCAGCTGCCGTTTGATCCGGCCCGCCATGATGTTGGCGTTGATTGGCACAAAGGAGTGCGTGACCACCATGTCGACGGGCAGATTCAACTCGTCGAGCATCAGGCTATCGGTCTTGGCGGGGTAGTTCTTCACCGCGAAGATCGCC
This sequence comes from Epibacterium sp., assembly GCA_048263945.1. GTDB lineage: Bacteria > Pseudomonadota > Alphaproteobacteria > Rhodobacterales > Rhodobacteraceae > Epibacterium. Next base: position 52,967 of record JBLXDQ010000015.1, read on the forward strand.
CCGAGCTTGTCGCCGACCGCACCGTCGGAGAGCGCGATGGTCGTGCCGCGGAATGTGACGCGGGTATTGGCCACGTCCTCGGCGATCACGCCGAGGCGCGTCCTCGGAAAGAGCGGGTGTTCCTCGCCTGTGTTGAGCGACCCGAGGAAGCCCAGAAGCTCGCCGGTGCTTGCGGCCAGCAGACGGGGCTTCAGCTCATCGAAGGAGGACAGCAGAAATCCCACCACCTCGTCGAGCTTGCGCAGGCGGCGGGTCGTGTCCGCCGCATGTCGCGCGCGAGACGCCCCCAGACCGAAGGGCAGACGGCTACCCGCCTCCGGGCGCTTCAGCACCGTCAGGGTCAGCGTCTTGTCCCGCAGGCCAGACTGAGCGAGATGCGTGCGCCAGCGTTGATCGACGGCCGCCGCGAACCCTTCCCCCGGGATAGGTGGCATGGTCACATCGACCGCTTTCGAGACCTTGTGCAGGTAGAAGGAGAACTCGGTCCCCACCTGCGCGACGATGCCTGCCAGGAGGCCGCCGATCCGGTCGAGATGCCCGTCCTCGCTGGTGGTGCTGTTGACCCCTTCCAGCCGGATGCATTGCATCAGCTCGTTGCCGCGTGTCCGGATCGTTCGGTCGTTCACGAGGCTCACATAAGGCAGCATCATTGAGAGCCGCTTCTCGCCTTTGACCCATGCGGGCAGCGCAGTCAGCGGATCGAGCGCCTCCGCGACGTCATCGACAAGTCCATCACGGGGCATAGCTGTCGCCTCCGTGCAGCTTGCGGTTCGTCGTGGGCGGGGTTTCCTGCAGGGTGATCACCAGGACATCGAGGAAGTTCGGATCCCAGTCCGCGGCCTTCCAAAGCGCTGGCCAGGCCAGCCCCGCGAAGATGGCCACCACCCAGCTCTGCACCCAGAGGAACAGGAGCGTCGAGCCGAAGAGCCAGACCATGGCGTACATGATCGGTAAGCCCATCAGCTTGGGTGGTCTGAGAAGACCGATGAACACGCGGGACTGGTCAGCCATGGCCAAGAACTCCGGAATTGCTCAGGTGGTCCAGATGGCGGCGACGATGGTGGGTGCCGCGGCGATGCCCGCAATTGCAACCACGACCCAGAGCGCCTGACGGAAGTCGAGGATGCCAAAGAGCCAGGAAAGGAACACGCCGATCAGGGCAAGCGTGCCGATCACGATCCCCAAGGGACCGGTGATTGCATCGACGATGCCTTGAAGCAGGGTCTGCACCGGTGATAGGTCGATGCTCTGCGCGAACGCTGGACCCGCCAGCACGATAAGGGCCGTCGCGCCGAACGCGGCGATCGCCCGCGTGCGGAGCACGCTTTGACGTTTCCTCGGTGTCATGAAAGATCTCCTCTGAGCCGCTCAAACACGGCGGTCACACGGGCCACATGCCCTTGGGTTTCTCGAAAAGGGGGGATGCCGCCGTGGCGCGTGACCGCCTCAGGGCCAGCGTTGTACGCCGCAAGGGCCAGAGAACCCTCGCCGAACTGGTCGAGCATCATCAGCAGGTAGCGGGCTGATCCGTCGAGGTTCTGCGCAATGTCATGTGGGTCCACGCCGAGGTCGCGGGCGGTGTCCGGCATAAGCTGCCCAAGGCCTATGGCACCGACAGGGCTACGCGCTGCGGGATTGTATGCGCTCTCGACTTCGATGTTGGCCCGGTAAAGGAGCGCCCAATCAGTGACGGAAAGCCCTGCGCGACGCAGCGCGCCATGCCCGGCATACCGTAGAGCCGTGGTCTCGATCGCATGGAGGATTTCTGGGGTGGCGCGGGCGGCAGATGGAGCAGGGATCGCTGTCTCGCTCGTTGCGTCAGAAACGCGGGGTTCTGCGAAGAGAAAAAGGCGCCCGTTTGCCTCTTGAGAAGAGGAAATCAATTGGCCGTCTGGGCGGACCTGGAAGATGAAACCGTCGGCCAGGGCCAGGGGCGCGGAACAAACGCCTGTACCCAAAGCAACGACGAGCGCAGTTGCGCGGTCAGCTGCCTTTGACCGGAGGCGCGGCGTGGCGCTCGCGGCCACCTTCTTCAAGTGGGATGCTAGCGGTCGTACAGCCCATGTCGGCCAGGAAACTGACAAGGCCAACGATGGTTTTGAAGTCGCGGAGCTTGAGGACGCTTCGGCTGGTGACGAGCATTTTATCGTCACGCCTATCAGTGGCGACGGCGCGGATGACCCACGAGCCGTACCAGCTGTTATGGCGCTTCTCCGCTCTTTCCTTGCAGACCACCTCAATGAGGTAGCCCTCGGCGAGCAAGCCGCGCAGTCCGTCTTCTGTAACCACATTCGGGGCTTCTTCTATCATGGCCTTCCCTTGGGTCCTTGTTCTGCCTGGGTGCAGTATCAGGCCCACGGGGTCGCAACACCGTGAGCGATACAAAACAACATTAATGATAGCAAGACGATTTATTCGAGTTGACGAACCGTCTTTGGCTGCAATAGGTAGCTATCGCACGAAACCATAAATTTGAAGTGGCAAAGGAGTTTTGCCCTGCGCATGTTTTGTGCATTTCGACACGGCTTGCTTGGTCTAGTTGTGCCTTTCGGACTGATCGTCCAAATCGCAAACGCCTGTATCGCGCCGGAACGGCCCTTCCTGCCCGAGCGGCCGGAAGACGTTCGAGAATATGCCGATCTGCTGCGATCCGATTTCGAGGGCTACATCGTCGACATCCAGGACTACTTCCGCTGTCTTGATGCCGAGCGGCAACGCGCGTTTCAGGAGGCGCGCGAGGTCAGTCAAGACTATGGAAGGCTACTCGAGCTATTGGAATGAGGAGACGCATGGGCTTATCCACCGTCGAGATCCTCGTAGTATACGAACGCGGGCATGTTGCGGCGCTGGAGCACGATGCGCAGGATGACTGCTGCGCTATCCGCCGCATCGAGCCGCTTGTAGAAGATCACGTGACGCTGGCAATTGACGGACCGCATCCCCGGGACGAAGAGACTCCTGTCCCGGCCCACGTCAGTATCCCCGGTGATCCGCTCGAAGGCGGTGACCAACTGGCGGTAATAGACGAGCCATTGGTCCCTGCCCCAAGTCTCGACGGTGTAGGTGCGTATCTCTTCGAGGTCGGACTTGGCCTGTCCGGAAAGCCGAATAGTCATGCGGGTCAGCGATCAAACGCATCCGGTTCGAAGGCTTGGGCATCGAACTCGGCGAAGTCCCCATCTTCGGCCAAGGTGGCTGCCATCTCGAGATCGGCCTTGAGGGCATAGAACTGCCGCGCGCCATCCTTCTCCATCAGCATCCTTACGCCGGCGCGCACGACTTCGCTCAGATTGGCGTAGGCGCCAGACTCGATCTGCGCCTGCACATATTTCTGCATCGGTTCGGTCAGGTGGACGTTTGGCATCAGACTCTCCTATCCGTGCTCAATCGTATCAGATACTGCCATAAATCTTCAAGCGCATGTTCGATCCCAACATAGGCCACAACATAGGATCATTGCTCCACCCGCCCTTCCGTTCCCGGATTCCAGCCGTGGAACCAAGCCCTACAGTTTTCCGACACTGCCCTTCCTGGGACCATGGGCGCTGCGACACGCCGTTTGACGGGCTCATGCGGTCTGTTCTTCCGTGACCGCTTTCGTGGCCGCATGGAAACACCACATTTTCCTTTTTTCGCAAATGTTTGTTTGGCATCTAACGTGAAATGAAGCCGCAATTTTGGCCGCTTTCAAGACGCCACAAGAGCCCAAACTGGCGTCAGATCTTGGAAGCTGTCTCGCGACACAAGCGAACAATCGCAGGTCACCATCAATCAAATCTCCTTGCTATCATTAATGTTGTTTCGTATCGCTGCACCATTATAGATGGAGTCGACATCATGAAGCACGTGATCCACGGCGTGGCCACAGCCACGGCAATAAGCATATCCGGACTAATGGCCTCGTCCGGTCCGGCTCAGGCCTATCAGGTGGACTGTGCAATCCTCCTCTGCCTTGCGGGGGGCTGGCCTGCCTCCGCGCCCTGCGCCCATGCCAGAGCGGTCTTCATTCGGCGGATCACGCCATGGCCGATCGAGCCGCCCTTGCAAATCTGGCGGTGTCCGATGGGTGTGTCGTTCAACGATCCCAACCCGATGTCGCCCATGGAACGCCTTTATGACATCACGTTCCGCGATCCGCCCGAACCGCAGGAATCGACTCCGATACCCCTTGTTCGCGTCCAAGCGGATGAACAAGCCGACATCGACATCTCGGGCGACGCCTTTGATTTCGTGCGCAGCATTCGCGTCTATCACATCCAGTACCGCCAGCACAAAACCCGAAATGACGACTGCAACCGTAGCGACTCTACGCGGTTGGGGTCCTACAGTATGCAAGGCGATTACCGATGGACAAGATCCAACGTGGGCCAGGTGCCAGTTGCATCCGGCCTGAGCATCCCGAATGGATGTGGCGGCTACTTCTACCGCTCCGTCTTCGTCGACTGGCGTGATCATGCCGGGAACTATGGTTCTGAAGAAGTTCGCTACTGACAAAATCTGCACGCGGTCTTGCCGCGCTTCCTGAAAACCCCGCACGGGAGGCTGTGCAAAACCCCAGAAAAGGAGACGACGCCAGACCGTGAAGCCTGACGCCGCGCAAGAAAACTCCGTGAACAAGAGTTTCCTAGCGCACGGCTAAAACACCTGCAACCAGCAAAGTTGTTTTGCTGGCAAGAATGTTGTTGTCTCACAACATGGCGTCGGATCTCCGAGGAGACCTCGACCATGGAACCTACAACCGGCCTGATCCTGCGACGGATCACGCAAACAAAGCTCTCTGTTGCAGCGCACAAACTTGCCACCCTGATCCTCGATGCTATCGCCTGGAAGGATGGCTACAACGGTTTGGCGCGCGGAACGGCGGCCTTCACCCTCTCGGCCCTTGCGGAAAAGATGGGCGTCTCGCGGCAGTATCTTTCGGTCCTTCTGAGCGAACTTGAGACGTCGGAGTTGCAACTCGAGCGGGCGAAGCCGAATGGCAAATTCGCGCCCTGGATCTTTCGGTTTTCCGCCTTCGACAAGGAGAGTGAAACCCATGATCTCGTGTCAGGTGAAGACGACACTTCACTATCTAGAGATAATAATAACAAAACTATCTTCTCAGGAATGATCGAAATCACCGCGAGTTCGAACGTTTTTCAGACCAGTTGGGCGAAGCTCATAAAAGCAGCGAAGGCCACGCTGCCCTGCTGGAACGTCGACACCCAAGTTATCTGGCATCGCTTCCTCGCCTTCAACCGGTCCCGAGGCAACGGTAAGGTGCCGGCCGGCTTCCTGCTTGGCTTCATGCGCCGATGGCGGAATTCGTCAGGAACCCCGCCTCGTCCCGAGGTGAAACCATCGCAGAAACGGATACCAGACCCCAAAGAGCGCGAATTGCTGAGACTGATGCAAGCGGCGCCACCTGCGAACCGCCAGTTCCACGCGGCCGACCTATGTCGTTTGATCGGACACTCAGCCTACGAAGCGCGTGTACTCGATGTGATCGACAAGTTTGGGTGTCAGAGGTTTTCAGCAACCTTGGCGGTGCACGGAAGAGCGGTGTTGGCAGGGGAAATTTCCAGATGATCCGCTGGCGGCAGCACCTGTAGTGAGTAAGAGCCAGCGTACTCGCCCCCGCAGTGGATTAAAGTCTTCCTCGCTCTGCTATACGGGTGGTCTGGACTTGCCAGGGCGGAAACGGCGTTTGTCGGGGTCGCAACCCACCGCTGTCGGGTTCACTGGCTGCCCGCTGACGTCCATTCACTTGATGCTGTGAGATAGTCAAATGACGATGGATTTTCTATCCGACGGAACGCACTTGGAATGTTGGGTCTCCGCGGACCTTCACAGTCAGAGTGCGAAGAACACCAGCGTCATTGATGCGCCAATGCCGACGATTATCGCCCGGAGATAGCCGGTGTTTTGAATTCGCCGCGCCTGGCGGGCGCCGATATATCCGCCAACTGTTGTCGAGATCGCCAGGATCGCCGCAGAGTCCCAAGCGATCAGGCCAGCGGTCGCATACGTCGTGACCGACACCAAGGAGAGAATGGCAGACAGCAGGTTTTTCAGGCCGTTCATTCCGTGCAGGTTCTGGAAGCCAATCAGGCTGAACACCGCCAGTAGCATGATGCTAAGACCACCATTGAAATAGCCTCCGTAGCCAGCAACGAGGAAGGCCGTGAAAGCCGAGAGACCTGGTCCGATCTGCAGTCCCCAAGCGCGAACCAGCCTTACGAGACCCGGGCCGGCAGCAAAGAGCAGAGTGACAGTAAGCAGGAGCCAAGGTACGATTCCAACAAAGGCGTCGGCCGGTGTGATCAAAAGCAGCCCCGCACCCGCCAGGCCGCCGAACGCGGCGGTCCAAATGATGCTCCGAAGCCCGAGGCTTCCCTCAGCGGATATATCGTGTCTGCAGGCCCAGGCACTACCGACATAGCCGGGCAAGGCGGTCAGCGTCGCCGTGGCATTGGCCATGATCGGTGGTACTCCCAGCCAGACCAGAGCAGGAAAGCTGACAAGAGTTCCGCCACCGGCAATGGCATTGATCATGCCGGCGAGAAGACCCGCCACGACCAATATGATTATGGAAAGCATTCGAGCATCCTCGACCTGAATCATCGCGGCTATGCCCCGTTACTCGAATGGTCTGCAAATTGATCTACTTTTCGCGGACCGCTCTGAGATGAGTGAGGATCGTCTCCACGGTCGGGCTGAGGAAGACCGACCTCACAGCGTGATCGGGTACAACGTCCCGAGTCCCATGCACTATCCCGATGGCGATACCAGCCCGTCATCGGGAGGCAGCCGGAAAAATCCAACTTCCGGCGGTCCAAGGTTGGGGAGCAGTGCACATCAACCCGCGGAACCTCCGCCTATTCGGAGGAATAGTTGGGGCTCAGGGCAGCGATCTCCGATGACCCGGGCGCACTCATCTCCGCCATCACCGGCAAGCCCTCGCAACATCGCTGCCCTGGTACGCGATCACGCGAATCAAGACTTGGACGCTGCTTTGCGCCCAATCTTGGGACTTAGGAGCCAAGGCCCTGTGCGACATAGGTAGGCAACGAATGCCAGCGTCCAGAGAACTGCGGAAAGATCGACACCGTTGAGACCACCAAGCACTACGTTTTGGCCAGCAACACGCGCCAAAGTGGCACCACAGATCAGAGCAAATGCGCTCGTCAGCCAGGGTCCGGCAACCAATGGCCGGCCGGTATGGCCCATTGTTGCCCGCATCATGACCGCCAGCGTCATCCCGACAACGGCGCCGATGCCCAGTACATGCGCGCTGACGGCTGGACCTACGAGACCCGCCGCTCCTGCCCCGATGGAAAGAAAGCCGAGCGGCACCATCAGGTATGCGACGTGAAGCATCAGAAGAAGTGGCGATCGCCAGGTCGCCAGTCCCCGCCAACGCAGCAGCCGCATCAGGTGCAACAAAGCTGCGGCGCCGCCGGAAAGAACGCTCGCGGTATGAAATGGCGCGATAGCCCAGCTGATCAGTGCGGCGGCCCCGATCAGGATGCAGACACCGTCGAAACGATTGAACGCCACCGGCAACCGCTCCGACCTGCGTTGGGCAAGCCAGTTCCGCGTGAAGCTCGGCACGATGCGCCCCCCGATCAGCATGATCAGGAAGATAAGCAGGGCGATCCCAAGCCGCCGTCCGATGTCGGACACGCCCTGGGTCAGCGCCTCGACGTGAAACAGGATATTCGCCCCCCAAAGCAGGGACACAGGAACGAGAACCTTCAGGTTCCTCCAATTCTGCCCCGCTACAATTTCACGCGCAATCATAGCAGTGACAGACAACAGGAACATCTGGTCGATGACGGCGGCTCCCGTCGGACCGACCGGCAAAAGGCCCGCGACGCCGGCACGGCCCGCAAACCACAGTGCCAGTAGCACTGCCAATGGCCACCCACGTGTCGGCATTCGCCCTGTCCAGTTGGGAACGGCCGTGAATAGAAACCCGGCGACCACAGCGGATCCATACCCGAATGTCATTTCATGGATATGCCAGTCAGTCGGGGCAAAGTGGCCACCGATTACGACTTCTCCGCGCCAGATCAGCCACCAGATCGGCATGACCGCGACAGCAAAGACGCCTGCAAAAAGAAAGAAAGGACGAAAACCGTAGCTAAAGAGGGCCGGTCCTCGATAAGTATCGCGCGTTTTCATTGGTTTTACCCCTAAGAATGCAATCGGGCGGCGCCAGTGGCACCGCCCGTATCAGTCGATTAACGCGGGACGCTGCGTCATTCGACCTGGGCGATCAGGTCCGCCATGCGCGCCTTGGCCTTGCCTTTCTGCGCCACGGCCTCGGCCGCCTCGAGGTTGACCGCCTCGCCCACCTGGATCAGCGCGACCATCCCCATCGCGTAGTGCGGCGTGCACTTGACGCCGTAGACGCCTTCTGCGTCGACGGTCAGGTCGAATTCCTCGTTGAACTTGGTTTTGAAGCCTTCAACCCCGTCCGGAAGCATCCCGTCGATATCCTCGACGTTGTGGCCTTTGTCGGTCGGAATGAATTTCACGACGTCCCCGGGTTGGGCCTTCACAAAAGCAGGTTCGAAAACCATAGCTCCGGCCTCCCCCTTGTTCATCATGTGGATTTCGAACGTCTCCGCCCCGGCAGTGCCAGCGGCAAGAACAAGGGCTGCGGTCATCATCAGTTTCGTCAGCATCGGAACATCCTTTCATTTGTCCGGTTGCGTTGTCTGACCCCGATATGCGTTAAGTAACAGAACCAAACGTTGCGCTGAAACAAACTCCGGACCCAAATATTGCCCAAACTCGACGAAAGCCTTCTGAGCGACCTGCCACCCTTCTCCCTTCTTGAGAGGTCCCAGATTCGCGAGATCCTGGATCACGCTGTCTCGCGCCGCTACGAGGAAGGCACTGCGATCTTTCGGGAAGGCCATGACGCTGACCGGTTCTATCTGCTGCTCGACGGCTATCTGCGCGTGGTCCGCACGACGCCGGGTGGTGATCAGATTATCGTGCTGCACATATCGCCCGGTCAGCTGTTCGGGATAGCTCCGGCCTTGCAGCGCGACACTTACCCGGCAACCTCCATCGCTGCCGCCGAGTCGATCGCGCTCTCGTGGCCGGTCAGCCTCTGGTCTGACTTCACCTCGAACTACCCCGGCTTCGCGACCGAGAGCTACAAGACGCTCGGCCAGCGTTTGGGCCAGATTCAGGATACACTGACCGAAATGGCTACGCAGGCTGTGGAGAAACGCGTGGCCTGCGCTCTTTTGCGACTTGTGAACCAAACAGGGCGGAAGACAGAGGGAGGAATCGAAATTGCCTTTCCCGTCACTCGGCACGACATATCAGAGATGACCGGCACGACCCTGCACACGGTCAGCCGTTTGCTTTCCGCTTGGCAGAAGGACGGTATAGTGCAGTCGACGCGCAAACACATCGTGGTCACAGCTCCACACCGCCTTGTTCTTTTGAGCGGCATCGAAGGATAACCATCGCTTGCGGACATCGCTCCGAACATCGCAGGGCGGGATGATCTTAGCGAGTCGCTACCTTGGTCTCTTGTTTGAGCCCTGTTTCCCGTCGCCATCAGCCTTGTCATCGATGCGCGCAGATAACTCTGCCCGAAAAGCGTCTTCGTCCAGGTCATATTCGAGACACGCATCTGTAATCGCGTGAAAGGGCGCAATCGGACAGCCAAGACACAACATCCGCCGCTCAAAAAACACCAATGCTACCTCAGGCCAGGCCGCAAACAACTCTGACAAGGACAGATTGGGGTCGTTGAAGTCAGGCTTGCTCATAGCGGGTCCTTTCATACCCGCATGATGCGCTCATCTTTCGTCCCGTTCTTTGCGATTTCGCAACAAGTGGCGATATCGCAGCCAATAGACATCCGGTATCCGCAACAATTTGTCGGGACCGCGACATGTCAGAACTACTCACCAAATCGCGGGCTAGGAACGTGTTCTACGGGGGATCCATCTTCTTCGTCGTCGTGTTCGTGGCCCTGACGGCGCAGAGCCACCGTCACATCGTGGACAAGGCCACGGCCGGAATGCCCCTCACCGAAGAGGTCCGGCTGGGCAAGCACGTCTGGGAACGCAACTCCTGCATCAACTGTCACACGCTGCACGGCGAAGGCGCCTATTTCGCGCCCGAGGTCGGCAACGTGATGACCCGTTGGGGCGTCGCCGACGACCCCGAGGGCGCCTTCGAGATGCTGGACGGATGGATGCAGGCGCAGCCATCGGGCATCGAGGGCCGCCGCCAGATGCCACATTTTGAGATCACCGAGGAGGAGATGCGCGCGCTCGCCGAATTCCTCCGTTGGGCTGATCAGACCGACACCCAGAACTGGCCGCCGAACGACGCGGGCTAAGCCTTTTCCAGGAGAGAAACCATGAAATACCAAACACAAAAGGTGGCCTACGCCTACTTTATCGCGGCCATGGGGCTTTTCGGCATACAGGTGCTGGGCGGGCTCTTGCTGGGATGGATTTACGTCTCGCCCAACACCCTGTCCGAAGTGCTGCCCTTTAACATCGTGCGCATGATTCATACCAACGCGCTGATCGTCTGGCTTCTGCTCGGCTTCTTCGGCGCGACCTACTATCTCGTCCCCGAGGAAAGCGAGCGCGAGATCTTCTCGGTCAAGCTCGCCTACATCCAGCTGGCGATCCTCGTGGTCGGCACGCTCGGCGCGGTCGGCTCCTACCTCGTGGGTATCCACGGCGGGCGCGAGTTCCTCGAACAGCCGCTCTGGGTCAAATTCGGCATCCTCGTCGCGGCGGTGATCTTCCTCGTGAATGTCTCGCTGACTTTTCTCGCAGGGCGCAAGACGGCGATCACCAACATCCTGATGATGGGGCTCTGGCTGCTCTGCCTGCTCTGGGTCTTCGCCTTCATCAACCCGGACAACCTGTCGCTCGACAAGATGTATTGGTGGATGGTCGTGCACCTCTGGGTCGAGGCGACCTGGGAACTCGTCATGGCCGCGATCCTCGGCTTCCTGATGCTAAAACTCACCGGCGTCGACCGGGAGGTGATCGAGAAATGGCTCTACGTCATCGTCGCCACAGCGCTCTTCTCGGGCATCCTTGGCACCGGGCACCACTTCTACTGGATCGGCACGCCAGGTTACTGGCAGTGGATCGGATCGGTCTTCTCGACCTTCGAGGTAGTCCCCTTCTTCGCCATGATGTCCTTCGCCTTCGTGATGGTCTGGAAGGGCCGTAAGAACCACCCGAACAAGGCCGCGCTTCTGTGGTCGCTCGGGTCCTCCACTGTTGCCTTCTTTGGCGCTGGTGTCTGGGGTTTCCTGCACACGTTGCACGGGGTGAACTTCTACACCCATGGTACGCAGATCACTGCCGCCCACGGGCATCTCGCGTTCTACGGTGCATACGTGGCCCTCAACCTCGCAATGTTCAGCTATGCGATGCCGCTGCTGCGCAACCGCGCACCCTATAACCAAGTGCTCAACATGGCGAGCTTCTGGCTGATGACCGGCGGGATGGCCTTCATGACCTTCACGCTGACCTTCGCCGGAACGATCCAGACGCATATGCAGCGGATCGTGGGCGACTACTACATGGACGTGCAGGACCAGCTTAGCCTCTTCTACCTGATGCGCTTCGGCTCGGGTGTGGCGGTGGTCCTTGGCGCCATCCTCTTCATCTACTCCATGCTCGTGGTGCGCCGTGAGGTGGTCAAACCCGGCCCCGTGATCAAAGACGCGGCCATTCCGGGAGAGTGATCCGATGAAAGACCTCAACACAGCCGACCTGCCGTTCTACCAGCCCGTCGCCGATGAGTGCGCGGTGTTCGAAACGGCCCATGCCAACGCTCTGCCCCTTCTTCTGAAGGGGCCGACCGGCTGCGGCAAGACGCGCTTTGTCGAACACATGGCGGCGCGTCTGGACCTGCCGCTGCACACCGTCGCGTGCCACGACGACCTCTCGGCCGCCGACCTGATCGGGCGCTACCTGCTGAAGGGCGGCGAAACCGTCTGGGTCGACGGGCCGCTCACCCGCGCGGTGCGCGAAGGCGGCATCTGCTACCTCGACGAGGTGGTGGAGGCCCGCAAGGATGTCACCGTCGTCCTTCACCCTCTGACCGATGACCGCCGCCGGCTCGTCATCGACAAGACGGGCGAGGAACTGGTGGCGCCTGACAGCTTCATGCTCGTCGCCAGCTACAATCCGGGCTACCAGAACATCCTGAAGAAGCTAAAGCCCTCAACCCGGCAGCGCTTCGTCTCCGTCGGGTTCGATTTCCCGACACCGGAGGTCGAGATGCCAGTGGTCATGCGCGAAAGCGGGCTGGACGAGGGCCGGGCGAAGGCCTTGGTCCGACTGGCGGGCGGTATCCGCAACCTCTCGGGCATGGATCTTGAGGAAGGAGTTTCGACCCGCCTCCTGATCTATGCCGCCACGATGATCGCCAAGGGGATGCCCGTCGACCGGGCGCTTCAGGCGGCCATCATCGAACCGCTCAGCGATGAGCCGGATGTGCAACAGGCCCTGCGCGATATCGCCAGCGCCGTGTTCGGGTGATGCCATGATCAATGTTCTCGACCTCATGGAGCCGGAGGAAACCGTCGGCAACCTGTGGCACGACATGGCGACGCGCAAGGCGACAACAGACTCGGACCGCGCCGTCAGCTTCGATGCCATGCGCCCCAGCCTGGCCGCACTCTTCCGGGCCCTCGGTGGCCCGGCGGGGGTAGAGATCGTGGCCTCCCCACTCGCCTCCTCTGACCATCGTCCCGGTCTCTTCCGCCGGGTCGGCACCCCGCGCGAGATGGTGCATGTCGCCGATTTCGATGGTGACCGCCTGCGCCTGCCCCCGGTGATGGACTGCTTTTCCACGCCAGGCTTGAACCGCACGGCCTATCTCTGGCTTGCCGCCATCGCCGCCTTCGCCGAGGTTCCCGCGCGGCTGGACGACCCCTACCGCAACGATCTCTCCCAGATCGCCGCGAATGAGACCGCCATGGACCGCGCCTTCCGCGCCTGCCCCGGTCTTCAGGAAGATTACCGGGCGCTCTGCGTCGAAACCTGCGCCCTGCGCAAACGCGGCGCCTTGCCCCGGCTTGAGGCTTCGGTCGAGCGGATGATTCTCGATCAGATCGGCTGCCAGCGGGGCAGTATCGAAGAAATCGACACCCCCGCCCCGCGCGGCTACCGAAGCTATGCCCCGGTGCCGATCTGGCTGCGGTTCCTGCCGCGCACCACCGGCAAGGGCGCTGCCGAAACGGCGGAAGAGCCCGATCAGGCCCCCTCCTTCGCCGTGCCCAGCCGGAAAGAGGCGAAACGCGAAGACCGAGACCAGGCCAACCGCAACGACGGGTTCATCATCCATCGGTTCGAGACGATCATGTCATGGGCCGAAAGCCTGAACGTCAACCGCATGGTGGATGACGACGATCAGGACAATGCCGCCAAGGCGGTCGAGGATCAGGACCACCTGACTTTCTCAGAAAACATGAAGCGCGCCGCGACCCGTCTGCGCCTGTCGCTGGACCTGTCGCCGCAAGATGCCGATCACGAGATGCTGGCGGGCAAGTTCACCTATCCCGAATGGAACCGCCGGACCGGCGACTACATGCCCGGCCATACACGCGTGCTGGAGGCGCCTGCGAAACCCCGCGCAGAATACGCCCCAAACCCGCGCCTCGTCGCCCGGGTCAAACGCCAGTTCGCGCCTCTGCACCCGCGCCGCGTCGTCCTGCCCCGCCAGATCGACGGAGAGGATCTCGACCTCGACGCGCTTGTCACCTCCCGCACGGATATCGCCTGCGGGCAGGAAGGGTCCAACCGGGTCTGGCAGGCTGGACGTCCCACGGCCCGCGACCTGAGCGTCGCCATTCTGATTGACTGCTCGCGCTCGACCGAGGCCGCGATCGGCGATACCTCGGTTATCGAGGTCGCACGGGAGGCACTTTCTTCGCTCGCCGAAGGCATCGACACCGCCGGCGATCGGCTTGGCATCTGGGGCTTTTCGTCCCTACGCCGCGACCGTGTCTTCCTGCATCGCGCCAAGACCTTCGATGAACCAATGTCCGGCGAGGTCACCGCCAGGATCGGCGGCCTTGCGCCCGGCCACTACACCCGACTCGGTGCCGCGATCCGCCATGTCTCGGCCCAGCTGGCAGAAGAAGGCGCGACCCGCCGCCTGCTGCTGGTGCTGACCGACGGCAAACCCAACGACCTCGATCACTACGAGGGCCAGCACGGGATCGAGGACAGCCGCATGGCCGTTCGCGAGGCCCGCGCCCTCGGCCAGGCCGTGCATGGCGTCATCGTCGATCAGGACGGGCAGGACTGGTTCGCACGTATCTTCGGTCGCGCCGGATTTACCCTGCTGCCGCATCCCGAACGCCTGCCTCGGGCCCTGCCCGAGATATATCAAACCCTGACCATGGAGAGCTGAGATGAAACGCATCCTCACCATTGCCCTGCTTCTGCCCACCACCGCGCTGGCGGAGGCCTATGACCGCCCCATCCCCCAGCCCCAGACCGAAACGGCGGAGTTCTGGTTTTTCGTCGGCTCCGTCGCGCTGGTCCTGTCACTTGTCGCCGTGCAGATGCTGGTGAGCCGCCGATGAGACCCTCCCTGAAGCTCTTCGCGGCGCTCTATCCGTTTGGCGCAGGGGCCATGGGGGTGAACCTCTTCTTCGCCTCGCTGATAGGGTCATGGATGGGCTGGCCCGTGCTGACGCCCTGGCAGTCCGCCGCTGGGGGGCTGGTCATCGGTCTTCCCGCGACTTACGCCTTTGCCTGTCACATCATGCGACTGATGAAGAAGGCCGAAAGCTGATGACCGGATGGACGGAATACACGCTCGCACTGGCGATTTTCGTCGCCAGCCACTTCCTGCCGCGCATCGGCGGCTTTCGCGACGGGCTGATCGGCGCGGTCGGGCGGCGCGTGTATTTCTCCGCCTACGGGCTATTGTCCATCAGTCTGCTCGTCTGGGTCATCGTGGCAGCGGGCCGGGCGCCCTATGTCGAACTATGGCCACAGGCACCTTGGACGAGATGCGTGCCCAACATCGCGATGCCCATCGCCATCGTGCTGGTCGCTTGCGGCTTCGGTGTGCGAAACCCTTTCACGCTTGGGGGCAAGCGCGACGCCATCGTCGATCCCGACGACCCGGGTTTCGCGGCAGTCTCCCGACACCCGTTGTTTCTTGCGCTGGCGCTTTGGGCCAGCGCCCATCTGGTGCCAAACGGAGACCTCGCCCATGTGATTCTATTCGGCAGCTTCACTATCATGGCGCTGGCCGCGATCCCCGCCTTCGACGCAAAGGCACCGCGCGCGCTCGGGCCGCAGACCGCCGCGTTTTTCGAACGGACGGCGATTCTCTCTCTCACCCCGCTGGCGCGCGCCGAATGGCTCCGAGCCAATGCCCGGCCGATGGCGATGCGCGCCGCGCTCGGGCTCTTCCTCTGGGTCGCCGCGCTGCACCTGCACGCCCTCGTGATCGGTGTCTCGCCCTTTCCGGCCTGAGCTTGATCCTGCGCAAAGTTCACAACCCGGAAAAGGCACATACTGGGCGTATGAAACAGATCGACCGCCTCAGATCCCTCGGCCTCTTCGACGCCCGGGTGCCCCGCTACACCTCGTATCCAACCGCCCCAGTCTTCTCGCCGGAGGTAGGGGCCGCTCACCAGGTCAAAACGCTCGCCGCGCTGAACCCGGACGAACCCGTCTCGGTCTACCTCCACATACCCTTCTGCGAGCGGCTCTGCTGGTTCTGCGCCTGCCGCACGCAGGGCACCAAGACACTATCCCCGGTCGAAAGCTACATAGGCACGCTGGAACAGGAACTTGCGCTTCTGAAGGAAATCCTTCCTGAAGGGTTGAGAATGGGACGGATGCACTGGGGAGGCGGCACGCCGACGATCCTGCCACCGCATCTCATCCACCGCCTTGCGCGCGCGGTCCGTGCGATCATTCCCCCGACAGCGGATCACGAATTCTCGGTCGAAATCGACCCAACCATGGTCGACCCAGACAAGATCGCGGCGCTCGCCGAAGAGGGCATGAACCGTGCAAGCATCGGCATCCAGGACTTCGACCCCAAGGTGCAGGAGGCCATCGGTCGCATACAGCCCTTCGATATCACGAAGGCCTGCGTCGAAAACTTGCGCGCGGCGGGCATTCAATCGCTAAACGCGGACCTCGTCTATGGCCTCCCCCACCAGAACATGGCCCGGCTGGACCACACTGTCTCAAAGGTGCTCGAGCTGGCGCCGGATCGACTGGCTATCTTTGGCTATGCCCATGTCCCATGGGTGTCCAAACGCCAGCAACTGATCGACAGCGACGCCCTGCCGAAGGAGGTCGAGCGATACGAACTTGCGACCCTCGCCGCAAAGCGGTTCATGGGCGCGGGCTTCGAAGCGATCGGAATTGACCACTTCGCCCGGTCGAGTGACTCGCTCGCCGAAGCAGCACGTTCCGGCCACCTGCGGCGCAACTTTCAAGGTTATACCGACGACATCTACCCGACGCTGATCGGCCTCGGAGCCTCCTCTATCTCGCGCCTTCCCGCGTGTTACATCCAGAACGCGCCGGCCACCGCCGCTTACATCCAGCGCATCGAGAGCGGGACGTTGGCAGGGTCGCGCGGTCACGAAATGACAGAGGACGACCTACTCAGGGCTCGCGTCATCGAGATGCTGATGTGCGATTTCTGCCTCAACCGACCTGCACTTCGTCAGATGTTCGGCGACACGTCAAACCTGGTCGATCCAATTATTGCGCAGGTGGCAACCCGGTATCGCGACTACGTGCAGCTTTCGGAAAACTATCTCGACATTTCCCATGCGGGCAGGCCACTCACGCGCATCATCGCCAGCTGGTTCGACGCTTATGTCCCGGACGGCGTCAAATATAGTCAGGCCTCATGAACGGATGCTCCACGAGTGCCGGAAGCGCTGGATTTCTCGACGGGTCTCCAACAACTTGAAGATTGCACAAACCAATGGCGAACGGGGCCAACTGCTTTTATTCAACGCATTTGGCAGGGCTGTCGGCAGCTCGCTGCCGATGGCAGCAGCGAACCGCCCCACGCGTATAAAGCGCCGACGATATCCACGCCGCGCCTCTTAGAGGGTTCTAACTCTTCCTCATCATACTTGTAGCTTCGGCAGTTGGAGGCATAATTCGCCGAAACGAGCCAGAAGTGACTGAATTGACCACCACCATGCCTGCCCGGAACTATGTCGTCGTGCTTGCCGCCCTCGGCGCGACACATCTTTTGAACGACCTGATGCAGTCGCTCATACCCGCAGCCTATCCGATCCTTAAGGAGACATACGGGCTCGACTTCGTGCAGATCGGACTCATCACATTAACATTCCAGATCGCCGGATCGCTGCTGCAACCAGTGATGGGTATGGTGACGGACCGCTATCCAGCGCCGTATTCACCCGTGGTTGGCATGGCCTTCACCTTGACTGGATTCGGGTGCCTGGCCTTCGCCGCAAGTTATGGTGGGATCCTCGTCGCGGTGGCGCTGATTGGCATCGGCTCCTCGATTTTTCATCCTGAGGCAACGCGCATGGCACGCTACGCGGCAGGCGACCGACAGGGACTTCACAGGGGATATTCCAAGTGGGCGGACAGGCGGGTGGCGCTCTCGGTCCTGTCCTTGCTGCGCTGATCATCGTGCCTTGGGGCCAGCCGAGCCTGGCCTGGTTCGCAGTGCTCGCGCTTCTCGCGATGGCGTTGCTAACCTGGATCGGGAGCCAACAGCATCGGATCCGCTCAGAGTTCACAGAACGCTCCGCCCGCCGCCGAGCCGATACCCCGTCCCCCGAGCATAGCGCAGCAACGATCGCTTTGGGATTGAGCGTGCTCACCTTCCTCATGTTCACCAAGAACACCTATGGCGAGAGCTTCCGATCCTTCTACACCTTCTACCTGATCGAGAAGTTCGGCCTTTCGATCCCCGCGTCGCAGATGACGCTGTTCCTATTCCTAATCGCGGCAGCGGTTGGCGTGCTGATCAGCGGGATCGTCGGTGATGCGATCGGGCGGCGGGAGATTATCTGGATCTCTGTGCAGGGGCCCCTTCCGTTGACCCTGATCCTGCCCTACGCCGACCTGTTCTGGACCAGCGTGCTGACGGTGGCGATCAACCTGATTATGGCCAGCGCCTTCGCCTCAATCCTGATATATGCCATGGACCTGCTGCCGAACCGCATCGGTCTGATCGGCGGTTTGTTCTACGGTCTAAACTTCGGTCTCGGTGGGATCGCGGCGGCACTCCTTGGCGTAATGGCGGACAGCTACGGAGTCGAGGCGGTCTATCGACTCTGCGCCTTTCTGCCTTTGGCGGGGCTTGCTGTCTGGTTCTTGCCACCGATCGAGGAACGGCGAGTCATGTAGACCAGTTCGATATGCACTGCCGGTGATAGCGATACTGTTCGAACAGCAAAAAATCCACGACGACAGGGTGAACTCGAAGCGCCGAATGGGGACTCTTGGGGAACAGACAACTACCAAAGCCATGCCCGAACCCCGGTGTGATCGAACAGCAACCGCGCTTTTCTACATCTTCCTTACGACGCTTCTCGCAAGCGCAGCAATCAAATCCGTTCGCGTAACGATGCCCATGATCGCGCCGCGTTCTATAACCGGCACTGCATCGACATCACCATCAGCCATCATTGGGAGCAGAGCACTGATCGGAGTATTGGTCGTGGCACGAGGTCCGGCGACGCTCATAATATCCTTAGCCTGAACAGGTTGGTCTCTCCGACTATCTAGCAACCGCCTAAATGCCGGCACGAACCCTCGATTCAGACGTAGCGCGTCCTCCCGTGCTTTCCCTATCAAGTGGATCTGAAAGATTACGCCCAAAAACTTACCGCTCTGGTCAATCACCGGGAGTGAGGTGAACTTGTGACGTCGAAAAAGATTCGCAACTTCCACAAGTTCCGTATCCGGGGCGACCGTAACAAGGTCCGTGGACATAATCTGGGCTGCGGTAAGTGGTCCGGTTTCGTGAGTAGCCGCCTGGATCTCGGCCGCACCGATCAAACGGGCCAGATCCTCGACCCCCAGGTTAAATGACTGTCTGTATCGTTCGAGAATAGAACTCAGTTCACTCTCTGTAAGGCCGAGGCGTTCGATCGGAGAGGTGCCTTCGGTGCCTTGCGGACCCGGTTCGTCAAACTGGCGGAAGGGATAACGTCGGCCGGTCAGACGTGCAAAGCACATCGCGACAGCGACCAGAGCCGCTGTTCCCAAACCAATCGGCATAATCGCGAACCAAAACCCAAGGCTCTCGGTAGCGTCCGGCGAGAGAGCAGCGGTCATCGCCACGGCACCGGCCGGTGGATGCAAGGCGCGGCACATCATGGTGACACTGATTGCCAAACCGACACTCGCAACCACCCGTATCAGGGGATCCGAGACAAGCAGGCACACTCCAACAGCAACCAGTGCTGCGACGGTGTTGCCGACGACGGCTGACCAGGGTTGAGCAAGAGGCGAGTTCGGAACAGCAAAGAGAAGGACCGAGGTCGCTCCGAACGGGGCGACGAGGTAACGGCCCCACTCCAAATCGATAGACGGCGACAGTAGCAACAGCCCTGTCAGCCCCAGACCGACGACCGCACCGAGACCGGCACGCATAGCTTCACTGATTTGAACGTGTCCTACCGCAGGTCCGAAAGATCTGAAAATTTGCAAACAACCCCCATTTATATTGTGCGCAAATTTTCAGCACACCGCCCAGAGTTCAAGCACATATTTGAGCAATGCCGGTTTATCGTTCTCGCACCAGCCGGAACCCCAGATGATCCGGTGGAAACCCAACGGCACACCCACCGACGCTGGCATCCCGGACAAAGTCGATGATTGCTGCCTGATGACGGCCGCCAGCAATGCGCACCCCGCAATAGGGATCGCGGCCGATGATCTCACCATCCTCTCCGACCTCGCCGTTCTCAATGCATCCATCCGTCCATTCCCAGACGTTGCCGCCCATGTCCGCCAGACCGAGGCTGTTTTCGCCAAACCCGCCGCGCGGCCTCAGGGCCGGACTGGAACTACCCCGTAATAACACGCCGCGCTGGTATTGCGACAGCATGCGTTCTCCAGGGTCGAGGTCGCCCTCATCCGGGGCTGCATCTCCCTGACGCTCGGCGGCAGCCCGATGCCACTCCAGCACAGTCGGGAGACGCCATGTCTGGCCGGTCTGTTCGGATAGCCACGCGGCGTAAGCTGTCGCGTCGATCCAGTTGACGTTTGTCTGGGCCAGCCCGCCAGTGCCAGTATCCACGTCTGAACAGGCGCCTTCCGCTACACAGGCCATGTAGTCCCGGCGTGAGACCTGGTATTTCATCATTTCGAACGCGCCGACCGAAAGCCTCTGCACGCCGGGCGTCGCCGCCTTGCCGTCGCGGCTGAAGTTGCCAAGCGGTCGATACGCGACCTCGCCAGCGGGCACCCGCACGATATCCGCTTGCAGGGATGCCGCGTGCAAAGCCTGGTCGGCAACTCGATCGCGCGCCTGATCGCCAAGCCATGCCCCAGCCCCGAGGCCGCAGACCAGTGTCAGACCGGCCAGCCCGATCATCACTCTCATCCTGTCCATATCGGGACCTCATCACATAGGGGGCGCCCGGAATGTCCGGCCGCCCCAGTCAACTTCCGCCTTGGAACAGTCGCGCCTTATGGTAGCGCGGTCTTTCCTTCGTAGGCGGCGTTATACTCGACAGGCGCCTGAACCTGCTCCATCAGGTCGTTGTTCCAGTTGCCCTCGACCACCACGTGGGCCGTCGCGCCGAGGTTCACAGCCTCGATCAGGTTGTGGTTCACGTAGGCATAGACGCCCGGCTGAAGGAACTCGTAGAGAGCAGCGCCGGCGGACCCGCCCGCAATGAACCACGTTTCGAGGTCGCGCTCCGGCGTGTTGTTGAACTTCCCGCGTTCCCAGACGAGGTCCCCGTGGCCACCGATAAGGTGCGGCCGGGTGTCCCGGTTGGCTTGGCTGTGCACGAACAGGACCTTTTCACCCTGCGCCGCATGCAGCGCGTTGTCGCCAGTCAGAGAGCCGACCTTGCCGTTGAAGACGACGTGGCTCGGGATCAGACCGTTCATCACCTCGAGCGTATCGGGATAGCTTTCGCCAACATCCTCGAACCGCTTGTAGTCGCCGTTTTCGTCCTTCGGGATGTAGAAGTCGTTCTCCCCGATATAGAACACCCGGTCATAGCGGACTGGGTCACCCTTGTGGTCGGTCAGGCCGCTACGCGGCAGGACCATGATGCAGCCAGACATGCCGCTGACGACGTGCCAGGGGATCATGGGGCCACCCGGGGCGCAGTGGTAGACGAATGTCCCCGGACGCGTTGCCTTGAACCGCAGCGTTGTCTTTTCGCCGGGGTTCACCAGCGTTAGGGAGCCGCCACCAAGCGCACCGGTCGCCGAGTGGAAGTCGATGTTGTGCTGCATCATGTTCTCGGGCGAATTAAACAGCGTCAGCTCAACATAGTCGCCCTCGTGAACGACCATCATGGGACCGGGGATCGACCCGTTGAAGGTCATCGCCTGAAGGTAGGCACCGTTGTCGACCTCGACTTCCTTCTCGACGATCTGCATCTCGAATTCGACGATGCGCGGTTCGGCGGGGGCCTCCTGCTCATGTTCGTGCACCATCGGAGGACGCACGAGCTTGCGCTTGATGCGCTTCAGGCTGGACAGGTCCACGGGGGGCGCCATCGAAGTGTCCATAATCTCTTCGGCCTTGGCGGCCTTCGCGAGGACGGGCAGCGCGGCGATGCCGGCAGCGCCCATCAGTGCGGCTCTTCTCGTCAGCATTTCTAAGCTCCTTTCAGGTTTGAATGCCGTTTGAGAAGACACTAACGGTCCTGGTGTTCCCGAACGTTGCGCAAACACAAACTTCAGGATCGAATGCCAATCGAGCCGACGATTTCCGCCCCGAGCGGCCGAAGCAGGTCGCGTTCCGATGACGACATGAGAACAGCAGCGGTCGATGCGGCATCCGCAATCGCCGCACTGTCATGACATATCGAGACCGGCCCGGAAGTGGGCTGCGCTTCACGCCTGGGGTCAAAGATGTGCCCGATACCCGCGACGGGATCGACCAAAGTGCCCGAAACATCCGAAGTGGCAATTGCTTTGTCTTTCAGAGTGACGGCCCGGCCGCCGGGGATCGATACGGTCCATCCCTGCCCCTGCCCGTCCCCGAAAGCCCGGATTTCGCCTGCGTTCACCAGAATGTCCCGGAGACCTGCACTCTTCAGAAGAGAGGCAAGACGATCTGTGGCATAGCCCTGTGCGATCCCGTTCAGGGTCAGAGCCATACCACCCCTTTGAAACCTGATAGCCTGCGTGGATAGCGATACATGTTCGAATCCGACGCGGCGACGCACGTGCTGCACTTCGTCCGCCCCCACACGGCGCCCTTCGGTAAACGCACGAGCATGAAGGTCGAACAACGGTTGGACTGTCGGATCGAAGGCGCCCTCCGTCGCGGTGAAGACCGCTCGGGCCTCCGACAAGAGATGTAGCATAGCAGGATCTGGGTCATGCAGTATCTGATCCCGGTTCAGCTGAGCCAGGGCGCTGTCCGCCCGGTAGAGCGAGAAGAGGCTCTCGATACGCGAAAGCTCCAATTCAAGGCCGTCAAAAAGCGGAGCCGCCTCGGCCGGCGAAATGCCGCAAAGGGCGATCTCGGCGCTCGCGCCAAGGGCTTGCCCCCGCCAGTAGGCGACCTCTCTGCCCGCAGCGGATGCACGGCCAGCCGCAAGGGTCGCGGCCGACATGGCAATGAAACGACGTCTCGAGAACCGGGTCATTGCATGACCTCCCCGTGGGCGGCATGCCCGCTAATCCCGATTTCCGCGGGACGCACGTAAATTTCCGGCACTTCGCCCCAATGAACGATGCGTCCACCCCGATCCGCTATGAAGGCTGTCGCGTCCTCTTGGCGACTGAACGGTAGCGCTTCAGGCACCCCCATTCCGCCAAGCTGATCGCTTTCGATGACGAGAAAGGCGGTTTCGGCAGCCTGCCAGTTGGCGATGCCCGGCACGCTCCAGCTTTCCGCGTGGCTCATGTCGGAGACGAAGACCGCAGCGATCTCCATCTCCCGCTCCGGGTCATGCATGTAAGCGACGGCATCGGACACTTGGCTGAACCAGAGCGGCTCAGCCCGGCCTTTCAGATGGACCTGCGCCTTGGGACCCGGATGATCTGCGACAAACATCTGGCAGAAATGGCCGAGCGCATCGTCCGTCATCTCGACGGGGACAACGACGCTCGCCACATCTTCCTTGCAGGCGGTCAGGGCCAAAGACACGGCAAGGGCGAACACGACTTTCTTCATGGGACAATCCTCTTGGTGCGGGCGGAGCCAATGGCGATCGTTGCCATCAGCCAAAGCCCGAGGGCGGCCAGCGCGGCCACCGGCGGGAACGGAAGGGTTTGGGAAAGACCGTCGATCCCCGCGACGGGCGCGGCGTCGATCATGGCAAGGTTATAGAGGCGGAACGCATCGGCGGGGTTCGCGATGACAAGCCATGGGAAGACTTGGGTGGAGAAGATACCCTCACCCGCCGCCATAATGGCGCCCAGAAGCGCGACGTCATAAAGAACGACCAGCAGCAGCCAAACACCCACAGCGGCCGCAGCAGCCCGCGCAGTTCGACCAGTCAGCGCCGACAGCATCTGCCCCGTCCCGACGAAGATTGCTCCCAGCCCGCCCGCCGATAGCATCAACCGGAGCCACGCATACACACCTTCCTGGCTTACCTCTGCCAGGAAGCCGATGATACATCCGACCGTCCCGAAGGCGATCAGGATTGCGACGCAGACGGCAACTGTCTGGGCAAGAAACTTCCCGACGAAAACCTCCCACCGACGGACCGGCGTGGCAAAGGTCAGTGCAAGAGAACCCCGCTCGACCTCTCCGGAAATCGAGTCATAGGACATGAGTAAGGCGATCAGCGGGATCAGGTAGACTGAAAGGGTCGCAAGGCTGACCGCCGTCAAGGTCAGCACATCGACCTTCAGGCCACTTCCCTGCCCGGCGCCAAAGAGCGCCAGCGCCAAAGCGAACAAGCCAAGCACTGCGGTTGCCAGAATGACCCAGAGGTTGCGGCGCGCCTGCCGCAACTCCTGTCCGAAAACGGTGCCGATGCGCGTGCTCATATCTGGTCCTCCGTCGGGCCCATTCGGGAAAAATGCCGGTAGATGTCGGTGAGACCGGGCGGACAAATCTCGATGTCCCGCAGCCTGTCCTGGTGCCGCCCGAGGCGCGCCAGAAGGTCCACCTTCGTGCCCTGCCCGCAATCGAGGTCCAATCGGCATCCATTGATCCGCCGCCCGCCGAATTCGCCATGAAGATCGTCTGCCGCCCCCGGCTTGGCTGATATACGGATTGTGATCGGCAGCCCCGCCTCCTGGGCCAGGTCGGCCAGGGTGCCCTCTGCCTTCAGCTGCCCGCGGGCGAGGATCGCGATGCGGTCCGTCTTGTCCTGCACTTCCTCCAGCCCGTGCGACGAGAGCAGCACGGCAGAACCCCGGGCCGCCGCATCCGCAATCACCTCGTAGAACTCGTGCCGTGACACCGGGTCGAGACCGCTGGTCGGTTCGTCGAGCAGAAGAAGCCGCGGGGCACCGATCAGGGCCTGCGCCAGCCCGAGACGTTGGCGCATCCCCTTGGAATAGGCCCCGACCGGCCGATCGGCGGCGTCCAGAAGGCCAACGCGCGCCAGTAGGTCCGAAACCTCGGTTTTCGGCGTTCCCCGCAGGCCTGAGAAATAGCTCAGGACCTCGCGGCCCGACAGGTTCCTCTGGAACGAGACGACCTCGGGAAGGTAGTTCAGGGCCTCCCTGGCCGGGTTGGAGCCCGGCGCGTGTCCAGCAACGGCAACGGTGCCGGAGCTTGGACGCAGGAACCCGAGAACCGTCTTGAAGAGCGTCGACTTGCCTGCCCCGTTATGGCCGAGCAGGGCCAACCGTTCGCCAGGTTGAACCGAAAGCGACACATCGTCGAGCACCTTTTGCCCACCGAAAGACAGACAGAGAGCATTGATATCGAGGATTGCAGTCATGATGGTGCTCCTTGCGGCAGTCCGGTTCCGATCGGCGACGTCAGCGGATGGGTATCGGTCACGCCCCCGGGCAAGAGCCCGGGGAACCGTGATTGCGACCAGCGGATGAGTTGCATCGCCGGCGCCCCCATCAGCAGCCTTGCCGCCGGCTGCGACCAGACAAGCCGGTCGATGCTGTCATTGGGCCGATATGGACTGTCGGCGATGCCGTCGCCGTTCACATCAAAGGCGACGTGATCGGACCAGTAGTTGCCCATGCCGTCGGCCGACCATTCCATCCACGTGGTGCCGACGTATTTCACCTGGGTCCTGTTGCCGATGAAGGCATTTCGGGCCATCACATTGCCCTGGCTACCTGCGGTGAAGTGGACACCGATCCCACATCCTTCGAAGCGGTTGCCCTCGAACCGGTTATGGTTGGAATTGTAGATAAACAGGCATTTTTCGCCGCCATTGCGCACTTCGTTCCAACGCATTTCGGCGCGGTTGGCGAAGTTCATGAAAAAGCCGTGGTTGGCGTCGCCGTCCGACAGGTTCCGTTCAACGAGCAGCCGCGTTGAATACATGAAGGCAAAGCCCATGTCGTTGCCGCGACTGATATTGTCCGTGACCTCGATCCGGTTGGCATACATGGAATGGAACGCGAACCGCAGGTCGCCGAAGCTGTTGCGCCTGTAGACCGCGTCATTGGACGTCGTGATGAACACGCCGTCCCGGCCTTTCGAGATCCGGTTGTCCTCCACCGTTAGCCCCGGTGCGTTCCAGACGTAAATGCCCGGCCCGCGTTCAGCCACGCGCAGATCGTTGCGGCCGTCGATCCGGCTGTTCCTGATGGTGACATCACGGGCACCGTGAACGTCGATCCCGATCAGGTTCCCATTCAACGTCACCCCGTCGATGATGGTGCCCTTAGCCGCTTTCGTCAGGCGAATGCCGCTGTCGAGATCGCTGAGTCGGGCACCCGCGCCCGTGATTGTGAGCGCGGTGATCGTCACGCCGCCGGTCTCGACCGTGACGACGGAGCCCTCGCCCGGACCTTCGATCCGGGCAAGAGGTCCCGTGAGCGTAACAGGTGTCTTGATAATCACCGGCCCGGCATAGGCGCCTTCCTCAAGTACCAATGTATCGCCGGGCCGGGCGGTCGCGAGGGCCCGCACCAGCGCCCCCGGTCCCGGTCGCACCTTGACCGTCTCCGCAAGGGACGCAAGCGGAGCGAGGCAAAGGGCCAGCACGAAAACCAGAGAGCGCATGATCCGGTCCTCTCCCCTTACGCGACCGGTTTCACGAGCATGCGTCCGCGCATCTCCATGTGGAGCGCGTGACAGAACCACTGGCAGTAATACCAGTGCACGCCCGGACGATCGGCGGTGAAGGTGACCGACGCCGTCGCCTGCGGACCGACCTCGAAGGCGATGCCGTGATTGCCCAAGGTGAAGCCATGGGTCAGGTCATCGACCTCGTCCATGTTGGTGATGTAGACAGTCACCTCGTCGCCCTGTGTCACCTCGAACTGATCGAGGCTGAACGCCGGCGCGACCGAGTGCATGTAGACCCGCACCTTGTTGCCGTCACGGATGACATCGGCACCGTATTCCAGTTCCACGCCGTCGTTCTCAGCCTGAAGCCGCGCCTCTTCCCACAGGCTGTCACCACGGTCATAGATCGACGCGGGGTTCACCTTGTCGGCACGCACAAGAATACAGTCATGCGGCTCGGCAAAGGTTGGACCGTCGTGGACAAGCGCCATCTTCTCGCCGGAGATGTCGATGACCTGGTCGTTCTCGGGTTTCAGCGGGCCCACGTTCAGGAACCGGTCCTTGGAGAACTTGTTCAGCGAGACCAGGAACTGCCCATCCGCCTCAAGCGTCTCGCCCATCGTGGTGTGGTTGTGACCGGGTTGGTAGTGCACGTCGATTTTCTCGATGATCGGGTCCACGTCCTCGCCGTTGAAGGCCTTGATGGCGTCCTCGATGTTCCACTTCACCATCTGGCTGTCGAGGAAGAGCGTCGTGAACGCGTTGCCCTTGCCGTCATATGCGGTATGAAGCGGGCCGAGGCCCAGCTGCGGCTCTGCCACCACGGCCGAGCGCGGTTCTGCGCCGCCGAAGACCTCGGGCAGCTTGGTTACGTCAATCACAGTCACCGTGGGCGACAGCTTGCCGTTGATGCACAGGTGGCGCTTGTCGGGGGCCATGTTGCAGCCATGCGGGCTATTCGACACAGGGATATACTGGGTGTAGTTCCCGGCTTCACGACCGTCGAACACCTTCACGCCGTTGTATTCGGTATAATCCCCGGCCGCGATGCCGGCCTCGATCGCCTTGATGTCGAAGATGACAACCCAGTCTTGCTCGTTCGCGGTCATGTCCGCCAGCGTGACCCCGTTCTCGGAGTTGTAGCAGGTCGAGAACGCGTATTTGCCTTCGTAATCCGCATCGCAGTTATCGAGGTTTCCGTTGACGATCACCTGCCAGGCGATCTCCATCGTGTCACCGTCGATGGCAGTGAAGATCGAGACGTATTTCTCGGGTTCGTCCAGCACGATGCCGTCGTTCGGCAGCGGGATACGGTGTTCACCATTGGCGAAGACGTAGCCGGTGCGCGGGTATTTCTGCGGCCGCAGACCGTGAATGTCCGACGTGTTCGGGATCTCGATGATCTTGTCGGTCTTCATGATATCGCAGCGGATACGCGCGACGCGCGTGTTCGCTTTGTCGTTGGCGAACAGGTAGCGCCCGTCATAGGTGCCCTCGGTAAACGACATATGCGGGTGGTGCAGGTCGCCGTTGTCGTAGGTGACGCGACCGCGCTTTGCGAGGAACTCCTTCGTTTCCGGCAGCAGCCCCTCGGTCAGGATCTTCAGGCTTTCGTTGGTCGACCCCCAGCCGGTGGCCGAGCAACGGTTGAACACCGGGATGCGCATCAGCTCACGCATGGACGGCACGCCGATGATACGCACCTCGCCAGACTGGCCCGAAGACCAGAAGCCATAGTAACTGTCCAACTCGCCTGGAGCGACCTCAATTGAGGCCGTGGCAGCCGCCGCCTTACGGGACGAGGCAAGCAGGCCCAGTCCGCTGGTGCCGGCGACGGTCGCGAGCGCCGCGACACCAGCAGTTCCCTTGAAGAGCCCCCTGCGGGACACACCCTTGGTTTCTTCGCTCATTGTCTTTCTCCTTCATTTGGCATTGGAAAGTTGGTTGGGATGACCGAGGTTCGGTCGTTCGGTATGGGCGGCGAGCGCAGCCGCCGATGTCGCGTCCTTGGCGCGTCTCTTGTCGGTCTTGATGACGACGGGACAGCGCGCGTGATCCTGGTAAAGAACCTGACAATTCAGGCAGGAGATGCACTCGTTCGGGTTGATCTCGCCCGTCGGGTGGATGGCATCGACCGGACAGTCCTTCGCGCAGAGCTGACACGGATTGCCACATTCCTTGTAGCGTTTGAGCCAGCGGAACATGTGCAGTCGCGCAGGGATAGCGAGCCCACCGCCGAGGGGGCAGACGTATCGGCAATAGAACCGCTCGATGAAAAGCCCCGGAAGCAGGAAGGCCAGCGCAAGCAGCACATAGGGCAGAGGCCGCGCAAACTTGAGGATAATCGCGGTCTTGAACGGTTCGACCTCGGCGAAACGCTCAGCCAGTTCGAGCGAATAGAGCGACAGGCCGAACAACCCAAGAAAAATGATGTATTTGATCGCCCATAGCCGCTCGTGAAGCCCCCAGGGCAGTGTCACCTGCGGCACCCGGACCCGGCGTGCGATCTTGTTCGACAGTTCCTGGAGCGCGCCGAACGGGCACAGCCAGCCGCAATAGGCCCCACGCCCCCAGAACAGCAGAGCAGCCGCCACAGCGAACCACAGGATGAAGATCAGCGGGTCCATCAGGAAGGTGTTCCACTGGAAGTCGCTGAAGAGCGCGTTGACCACGGCGAGGATGTTCACGACCGAAAGCTGCGCATTGGCGATCCAGCCGACGAAGACAAGCGTGAACACGAGGTAGGTGTTGCGCAAGATCGCGAAGGTCCGCGCGTTCCGTGTGGCGAAAGCCTGGAAGAAGAAAATGCCCGACAGGAACGCCAGCGCGGCGGCAAGAACAATAACCTGGAGCCGCTTGGTATCCCAAATGCGCTGCCAAAGCGCGTCGCGGGCGTCCGTGTCAGCCGCTGCCGGTTCCGACTTTGCCACGGGCTCAGAGGGAACGTCGCGGACATACGGAGACGGAAGCTCGTAGCCCAGGTCATAGGTCAGGAAGACCTTTTCGATCGGACCGACGGCACGGCTGACGAGGAATTGCAGCCGGAATTCTCTCGCTGGATCGAACCCGGAACCGGCGGGGATGATGAATAGGTCCATCTCTTCGAATTCCGGGGCACCCTCGGCCGCGATCCGTCCGATGCGCTGATGCCCGCGATCACGAAACCGATAGGACATCTCGCCCTGGATAAGCTGAAAACGGTCAAAAATGCCACCACGCACATAGCCTGACCCCTTAAAGGACCAGTCCCCGGCGCCGAGGACGGCGATGGCGTGGTCGCCCGGCTCCAACCGTGCCGCCAGATTTTCCCACCCCGCCTCGCCAAGCAGGGACCGGCCTATGGCTGGATGGCTGACCAACGCCGTCCGGACATCGACATAGGCTTGGTCAAGTGCTGCTGTTTTTGCGGCCTTCTCTGTCCGTGGATCACCGAGTGCGGCAAAATCCGCATTGATCGTCCCGACGTCCAACATGAGGCGACGAATGGCGCCGTTGCCGGCCAACGTTTCCCAGTCAGTGACTTGACCGGAATCGGGGTCGATCTCTTTTCCCGGACCAGCCGCGGAAGGGGCCGCGAAACCGTCCAGCCCCAAAGCGCGGGCAGCCTTCACGCCGGCCCTCAGGATCGAGTCGTCGATCACCATGATGGTGACCGTGGCCCCCGAGACAATTTCCAGGTCACCCGTATCCCTCGGACCGGCCACGGTCCGCAGATCGAACCCGGTATAGTGGTCGATGACCGCCCGGATCTCGCTCTCTGGAATACCGACCAGAACGATCGGCTCCGAATGCTTGATCAGCTTAGCGCTTGTCAGATGTGCCTCGGGCGAGAGGCCGGCGAGTATGTGGATCGGCTTGCCCGAATACCCTGTCGTCGGCACGAAATCAGAGGTCAGGAACACCCAACCGATCGTGTCGCCGCCCTTCAAGGCCGGCACGAGCCCGTCCTCCCGAGGAACGCCGAAGGCCTCGGCACCAGGCACAAGTTCCTGAGGCTCGATGGCCTCAATGAATTGATCCACCATAGGAGCCGCGAAGGCCTGAATAGAAAAGCCCGACAGGACGGCCAATGCCCACGAAATTTGGCGTATCGCGCTTCGCATCCTTACTCCGCTTCACTTCAGCTCAAACTTGTTTGGGCGTTGTCTAAAGGCGGGACCGGATGCGGAGTTTGCGCTGGAGCAACCTTCTCGCTAAATTACAGCCTCGGTGAAACGAAAAGCGGGGCCCTGGGCCCCGCACTCTCTTTCTGTTTTTCTTTTGCCTGCGGTTCAGGCGGCTGTGGTCTCGTCTGCCTCCGGCTCCTGCTTGATACCTCGACGGAAGGCGGTCAAACCCTGCCCGACCTCGCCCATGATCGAGGAAATCTTGCCGCGCCCAAACAGCACGATCACTACGACGAGAATGATCGCCAGACCCGGCAATCCGATATTGTTCAGCATGACGTCATGTCCTTTCTTTGCGCAACCACTGGCACGTCGGTCGCTCGCGCCTTACTTCGCACCAACGGCGAAGAACGCTGGTAGACATGCGCATTCCTACGGCATCAGTCTTTGCGCTTCAGCAAACTCGCGTGGTTTCAGTCGCCGATCTGCCGTTCGAGAAGAAAACTCTGGATCTCCTCGGCCGCCGAAAGGCCCGGTTGGGTCTTGCCCTGAAGTTCCTCCGGCACGGTCCAGCCCGGAGCGACACCAGTCATGTCCGGCAGCTTGTGCGCGATGCCCTTGTGACAGTCGATGCAGGTTCGCTGACCGGACAGCAGGTATTCGGTGTGGATTTCCGCTGCGCGCGGCGATTGGCGGCTCAGGTCCATAGCCACTTCGGAATGGCAGTTCCGGCATTCAAGGCTGTCATTGGATTTCAGCCGCACCCATTCCCGCTGCGCCATGACCAATCGGTGCTCCAGAAATTTCTGGCGGGTATCGATGGTCCCGAATATCTTTCCCCAGACCTCTTTCGAAGCCTGCATCTTGCGGGCGATCTTGTCGGTCCATTCATGAGGCACGTGGCAGTCGGGACACCCTGCCCTCACCCCGGACCTGTTGGAGAAATGGACGGTGTTTGACAACTCTTCGAAGACATTGTCCCGCATTTCGTGGCAGGAGACGCAAAAGTCCTCGGTGTTGGTGTATTCGAGCGCTGTGTTGAAACCGCCCCAGAAGATCACCCCTCCAACGAACCCGCCCAGAGTCAGGAAACCGAGCCCAAGCGTCCCCGCCGGGGTCCACAAGACATTCCAGAACCAGCGGAAAGGGGTAAGTATCCAGCGCATGTCACTCACTCCCCGCGCCGGACGCGCCCAATTCAGACATGTCTGTGAAAGTATTGCCGATCAGTGCCGACGTGTCGGCCTGCGGCACATGGCATTGGGTGCAGAAATACCGGCGAGGAGACACGTCGGCGAGCATCTGTGCATCTCGTGTCATGTAATGTGTGATCGAGATCATCGGGGCCCAGGACCCGAGTGAATGTTCCCGCTTGTGGCAGGACATACAGCGGTTCGCGTTGACAGACAGCTGGTAACCCTCAATCGAATGCGGGATCACCGGTGGCTGTTCGGGATAGGCCCGCATCTGGCGCACATCGTCTGTCACATAGCGTTCCAGCGGCGCGGCTGGGACTGGCTCCATCGGGTCCGGTGCTGGACCGGAAAGTTCCGGCACTCCCTGCGCAAGAACGAAGGTCGCTGTCAGGCAGGCGGCGAGGATAGCGGAAAGGCGAAACTGTCTCATCAGACCTTCTCCACGCGCACAGCGCATTTCTTAAAGTCCGTCTGTTTCGAGATCGGGTCGGTCGCATCCAGCGTCACCTTGTTGATCAGCTGGCTGGCATCGAACCACGGCACGAAGATCACTCCAGGTGGCATCCGGTTGCGCCCGCGTGTCTCAATTCGGCTGCGTATCTCACCCCGGCGCGAGATCACCCGCACCTCCATGCCCTGATTCAATCCGCGTTTCCGCGCGTCGATCGCGTTCATGAATACCTTGGCTCCCGGAAACGCTTTGTAGAGTTCGGGCACGCGCATCGTCATCGAGCCGGAATGCCAGTGGTCTTCCCCCACTGAAGTGGTCCTCCGCTATGTTTAGTAAAACGGAGGAAACGCATGGCCAACAAGCGACCAAAGCCAGAAGAGATAGTCACGAAGTTGCGGCAGGTTGAGATACTGACTGCGCAAGGAATGCCGCGTCTGGATGCGATCCGGCAGATTGGCGTGACTGAACAGACCTATTACCGCTGGAAGAAGAAGTACGGTGGAATGGGCACTGACCAATTGAGGGAGCTGAAGCGTCTTCAGAAAGAGAACGAGCGGCTTCGCAAAGCTGTTTCTGATCTGACGCTGGACAAGCTGATCTTGGCGGAAGCCGCGAAGGGAAACTTCTGAGCCCCGCTCGTCGCCGTGCTTGCATTGATCGCGTTTGTGGTGAGTTGAATGTCTCGGAACGCCGCGCGTGCCGCGTTCTGAGACAACACCGATCCACGCAGCGTAGGGTGCCAGTTGGTCGCCTGGATG
>JBLXDQ010000016.1:0-78449 GCA_048263945.1 Epibacterium sp.
CCTGAAAAAATACCCACCGAGGTCCATGGAGCCTATGCATCGCGAAAGATGTTCTCTATTATCTGCCATATAAGCACAAATAGAACACACGAGCAGAGAACGAGCACCGTCATGACAACGCCTGCGCTCCCCCCGTATTTCAATTTGGATCCGGCCAAGGCTGCTTCCAAGCTTCCCGCACCCGCCCAGACCACCCGCTTTGCCAAGGCAGCCGCCCTCTGCACGAAGGGGCGTGAGGATCTCGCCAGACGCGGCTACGCGCCGGATGGAGAGAAGCGACTGCGGAAATTCTCCACCTGGGAAATCACCAAATACCTGATCCCCGTGGCGCCGCAACATCTGCGCCGCGTGCTCAAAGCCAATCCCGATTTGCCGCAGGGCGAAGGAGAGGGGGGCTCGAAATGGTTTACCCTCGAAGAGGTGTTGGCGCTGCGTCAGCATTTCGCGAGCGAGGGGATTTCGACCAAAGAGTATCTGCCCTACCGTCCCGAGGGTGTTCCGGCCAAAGTGACAGCCGTCGCCAATTTCAAAGGCGGCGTCGGCAAAACCTCAACGGCGGCGCATCTCGCGATGTCGGCGGCCCTAGACGGCTACAAGGTGCTGGTCATTGATCTAGACTCGCAAGGGTCGATGACGTCGATCCTGGGCGGCACGGTCGAGGACGAGTGGTCCACCATTTTCCCGATGATCGCCAAGGATTACGCCCGCTCGGTTGTCGAAGAAAACCGCGTGCGCGCAGCAGCGGGTGATCCGGAGTTGCAGCTTGACGAAACCCTGAGCGAGGCGCTGACGGTTTCGCCGCGAAACGTCATCCAGAAAACCCATTGGCCCAATATCGATCTGATCGGCGCGCAGCTGAACCTCTATTGGGCAGAATTTCAGATCCCGGTTTGGCGGATGGGGCTGCGCAGCTGGCCGCTGTGGGATGCGCTCAACAACTTCCTGCAGGAAGACGGCATCCTTGATGACTATGACATCGTCTTTCTCGACACGCCTCCGGCGCTTGGCTACCTGACGATCAATGCGCTGGCGGCGGCGGATATCCTGTTGGTTCCGCTTGGGGCGTCCTTTCTCGAGTTTGACTCCACCGGGCGCTTTTTCGACATGCTCTATTCGACCTTTGCCTCGATCGAGGAAGGCGAGAATGTTGCGCAACGCGCGGCCGGTTTGCCCGAAATTAAATTCGAATGGGATGTAGTAAGGGCGCTGATCACGCGCTTTGACGCCAGTCAGCAGACGGACATGGCGAACGTGATCCAGGCTTACTTCGGCGATTTCATGAATGCCTACCGTCAGGATGTCACGGCCCTTGTGGGCCAGGCAGGAGAACAGGTGAATGGCATTTATGAAGCGGACTATCGCGACTTCAACCGCGATACCTATGTACGCGGGCGGGAGACCTTTGACCGGACCTATGCCGAGTTCAAAGAGCTTCTTATCGGCAGCTGGTGGCGCGACCTCCACATGGAAGAAGGGGCAGAGTAAGATGGCAAAACGCAGAAGACTGATCGCCCCCGACGCCTCCGAGATCGAAAAGATCGAAGAAGGTTTCGCCGCGAAACCAGGGATCAACCCGTTTGAAGGTGGGACGACAAATGCGCCGCCGATTGCCAAGGTTTCGGCGGAAACTGCGCAACTGCGGGCGCAGACGGCGGTGACCGACCGGGTGGAACTGGCGCGCGACAAGGCGGATGCCGCCAAATGGCGCGAGGCCGAAGAGGCCGGTCAGGTCGTCATGCTGGTGCCCTTGGTCAAGATCGACCGGGATTACCTGCGCCGCGACCGGATGCAGGTTGACGAAGACGAGCTGCAAGAGCTCATCGCCTCGATCCGCACCAATGGGCTGCGCAGCCCGATCGAGGTGGTGGCGCTGGAGGACGGGGGTTACGGCCTTGTGTCCGGCTTCCGCCGTCTGGAGGCGTTTTCCCGGCTGAACCGCGCGATGGAAGGGTTCGAGGAAATCCCGGCCTTTCTGCGCGGGGGGGCTGAGAGTGCGTCCGCCTATGTCTCGATGGTCGAGGAAAACGAGCTGCGGTCCAACCTGTCGCCCTATGAACGCGGGCGGATCGCGGTCTTGGTGGCGGGGCAGGGGGTCTTTGCATCGGTCGAGGAAGCGGTAGAGCAACTCTTTGCGGCGGCGTCCAAGGCGAAGCGGTCCAAAGTGCGCAGTTTTGCGGCCGTACACGAGGGGCTAGGGGATCTGTTGAAGTTCCCCAATCTGATGTCCGAAAAGACCGGCCTGAAAATCGCGACCGCTTTGCGGGCCGGCGGGCAGGGGGCGCTGCGCAAGGCACTGGCGGGGGCTCATTGCGAGGATATGCGCGCTGAGGCGAAGCTGCTGGAGAGCGCATTGGCCGCGTTAGAGCCTGCTCCGCAAGACAAAGCGCGCGGCGGACGTCCTCGACAGGTCACCAAGCTGGAGCGTCGGACCTTGAAAGGCGGCGGCGCCCTGAGTGCAGAAGTGGGACCCAATGCGGTGCGGATCGACCTCAAGGGGCGCGATCTGGACCCGACAGAGGTTGAGGCGCTGATGGCGGTGATCGAAGCGCATTTCCAATAGCGAACTGGCCTGCGCGACTTAGACCAGACGGTTGGCGGCCCAGATCAGCGCGATGTAGCGGCCTGTTTTGGCCAGCGTGACAATGGTGAGGAACCGCCACAGCGGTTCCTTCATCACTCCAGCTGCGAGGGTCAGCGGGTCGCCAATGATTGGCAGCCAACTGCCAAAGAGGCTCCAATACCCCCAGCGCTGATACCAGCCTGAGGCCTTGATTAGAGTCTCTGGCGACACTGGAAACCAGCGACGGTCCTGATAACGCAGCAAAAACCGACCCATGATCCAGTTCACTACTGAGCCAAGCACATTGCCCAAGCTGGCGGTCAGGATCAGAGCCAAGACGCTGTGAGACCCGGCCAAGTAAAGGCCGACCAAGACTGCTTCGGATTGGGCGGGGATCAGCGTGGCCGCAAGGAAGGCGGCAAAGAACAGACCGACGAGTGCGACCATTCTTAGCCTCGCGTTGGCCAGTGGCGGTGCAGATCGTCGATGATGATCGCGTGCTTGTGCTCACCTTTGTCAGAGTCGCGCAGATGCGGGTGATCGGCAGGCAGATCGGCGTGGCT
Source organism: Epibacterium sp. (assembly GCA_048263945.1). Taxonomy (GTDB): domain Bacteria; phylum Pseudomonadota; class Alphaproteobacteria; order Rhodobacterales; family Rhodobacteraceae; genus Epibacterium. The sequence goes on from JBLXDQ010000016.1 coordinate 3,124, forward strand.
ATGGGCGATTTCTGTCGCGCTGGCACGGGGCCAAAGGCGCAGACAGGCCAGAATGCCCACAGCCGACAGAGCCGCAAGACAGAGCAGGGCGGGCAAAGTGCCAAACTGCGTCATCAGCCACCCCGACAGCGGATAAGTCACCAGCCAACAGGCATGAGAGAGCGCGAATTGCGCGGCAAATATCGCAGGCCGATCCTCCGGATGGGCAGAGCGGCGCAGCAACCGGCCAGAGGGGGTCAGCGTGGTGGAATAGCCAATGCCAACGCAAAGCCAAGCGAGCAGCAGGGCAGGCCACGACAGCCCAACACTGGCGCTCCACCCTGCGAGGCCGAGGAGGGCTGCGACCATGGTGAGCGCCCCGGCGATCATCACCGGGCGATCCGGCATCCGGTCGAGCAGGCGAGGCAGGAGCAAGGCCGCCAACATAGAGCCTGCGCCAAAGGCGAACATCGTCCACGCCAGCGCGCTATTGGACAGGCCGAGTTGGCTGCGGACCAGCACGACGGAATTGATCAGCACCATGGCTCCGGCGGAGGAAACCGCGAGATTGAGCGCCAAGAGGCCGCGCAGCCGGGGCGTGGCCAGATAGATGCGCAACCCGCGCGTGGTGCGATCGTAGATCCCGCGCCGACCGGAGGGTTTTGGGCTGGGCAGCACCACCGACACAACGAGCAAAGCAGAGCTGACAAACCCAAGAGTTGTGCCTAAAAACAACGTGTTATAGGTCATCACCGCAAGGAGGAGCGCGGCGAGCGTCGGGCTGATGATATTCTCCAGATCATAGGCCAGACGCGACAGAGACAGCGCGCGGGTATAGCGCTCTTCCTCGGGCAGCACATCCGGGAGGGTCGCTTGAAACGTCGGCGTAAAGGCGGCGGAGGCGGATTGCAGCAGGAAGATCAACACATAGACCTGCCAGATCTCGGTAACGAAGGGCAGGGCGACCGCCACAGCTGCGCGTACCAGATCCAGCGTGACCAACAGGCGGCGCCGGTTCACTTGGTCCGCAAAGGCCCCCGCGACAGGCGCGATTCCCACATAGGCGATCATCTTGATCGTAAAGACCGTGCCCAGCACCATCGCCGCCCCTTCTCCGGCGAGGTCATAGGCCAGAAGGCCCAAGGCGACCGTCGACAGTCCGGTGCCGAGCAGGGCCACGACCTGGGCAAGAAAGAGGTGTCGATAGGTACGGTCTGCCAGAACGGAGAGCATTGCGGGCCTCGATGTCTTCGGCCTCTGCGGTGGCTACGCCGCAGGAGGCCACCTAAGGGGACGATAGGGTTTTCAAAACAGCTATCCCTCCCATTCCATGCTGGCAAGGTGACAGATCGTGCGGGGCGGAGCGACCGATTTAAGGGCACAAGTGGGGGTGGCAAAACCTCAATTCGAAATGGCAGCGGAACCAGCTTCCCAATTGTCGCACAATTGTATAATAAGGGGAGGAGAGGGCCGTCACGCGGCCTTACTGGTTGGTCATGTCCATGAGAGTACGGCAGATGAAAACAACTTCGATCACCACACGTCTGGCAGGGCTGGGCGGCGCCAAATGGGATTTGCACCTGACCGCGCGCGAGCGACTGGAGCAGGGGCAGGACGTGATCGAAATGACGATTGGCGAACCGGATGTGCCGATTCCCGAGGTCATGGTGGAACAGGCGGTTTCGGCTCTTCGGGCAGGGCGGACGGGCTATTCCAACGGGCGCGGGGAAAACAATCTGCGCGATGCTTTGGCCGAGCAATACACCAAACGGCGCGGGCGCGCCTTTGATCGGGACAATATCCTGTGTTTCCCCGGCACCCAGACCGCGCTTTATGCGGTGATGCAGGGCGTTGCCGAAAGCGGCGATGAGGTTCTGGTCGGGGATCCGCTCTATGCGACTTACGAGGGGGTGATCCGATCGACCGGGGCTGAGATGGTTTCGGTGCCGCTGCGCCCGGAATATGGGTTTCGGATGCAGGCAGAGGATGTGGCGGCGCGGATCACGGACCGCACGCGGGCCATTTTGCTCAACACGCCGCACAACCCGACCGGGGCCATCCTGCGCCGCGACGAGCTGGAGGCGATTGCCGATCTCGCCTTGAAACACGACCTGTGGCTGATTTCCGATGAGGTCTATGAGGACCTCGTGTTTGACGGCAATACGTTCCTGTCACCGCTGTCCTTGCCGCAGGTGGCGGATCGCACCGTTGCCGTGGCCTCTATCTCGAAGTCGCATGCGGCGCCGGGGATGCGCAGCGGCTGGGCCGTGGGGCCGAAAGACTTCTGTGATGCGCTGCTGCCGGTGTCGGAGACGATGCTGTTTGGCAACCAGCCCTTTATCGCGGATATGACAGCGGCTGCGGTGCGCGACGGATCACCGGTTGCCGAGGGGATGCGCCAAAGATTTGCCCGCCGGGCCAGCTATCTTGCGGAACAGATCGAGGCGAAGACCCCGCTGCGGGTGCATCGGCCTGAGGCGGGGATGTTCGCCCTGATTGATGTGAGCCCGCTTGGCATGGACAGCGAAAGCTTTGCCTGGGCACTGTTGGATCAGCAAAGCGTGGCGGTGATGCCGGGATCGTCGTTTGGCGACTATATGAGCGATTGGGTCCGATTGGCGCTGACCATCGAAGACGCGGCGTTGGAAAAGGCCGTGGAGCGGATCTGCGCCTTTGCCCATCTGCGGGCCGCTGCCGAATAAGCCCGCGCGCCGGGTGCGTAAGCCCTGTTGAACCTCCTTGGCCGCCCGGTCTATGAGGAGCCACCTTGGCGGGCTGTGATCTGCCAAGCGGGTAGGGGGGCGAGCCATGAAGATTTGCGTGATTCATACCGGTGGAACCATTGGCATGGTGGCCACGCAGACGGGCTTTGCGCCTTTGGAAGGCGTGGTCGAGGCAGAATTGGCGCGGCTGCGGGCCGAAGGCGACATCACGGCGGAGTTTGACCTGATCAGCGCGTCGCCCCTGATCGACAGCGCCAATGCCAAGCCCTCTGACTGGAATTGGATCATGGAGCGCATCGTCGCGGCGCATGAGGGCTACGACGGGTTTGTCATCACCCATGGCACGGATACGCTGTCTTTTACCGCAGCCGCGCTGAGCTTTGGCCTGCAGGGGCTGCAAAAGCCGGTGGTGCTGACCGGCGCGATGCTCGCCTTGACCGAAGAGGGCAGCGATGGGTCGCGCAATCTGCGCGATGCCTTCCGCGCCGCGGAACAGGCCGCGCCGGGGGTCTGGGTGCAATTTGCCGGACAGTTGCTGCATGGCGCGCGGGTGCGAAAGTCGCATTCCTCGGAATTTGATGCCTTCAAAGCCTCGGACACGGATCAAGCGCCGCTGCGGATGGCGGATCAGGTCACGGCGACGCCCTATGGTGCGGCCTCAGCGCTGATTGCAGCGGTTGCGCCGGGGATGAACGCCGATCTGGTTGCCTTGGCGGCGGAACATGCGCAGGGCATTGTGCTGCGCTGCTATGGGTCGGGCACTGTTCCCGAGGGGCTGGGGCTGCGCAAGGCGATGCAAAAGGCGCGCGACAGGAATGTGCCCGTCTTGGCCGTGAGCCAATGTGCCGAGGGCGGTATTTCGCTGGGCACCTATTCGGCCGGCGCGCTGCTGCAGGAAACCGGCGCGATCGACGGGCGGGACATGACGGTGGAGGCGGCCTACGCCAAACTGCTGCACGCATTGTCCGCCACGTCCGACGCAACGGAACAGCGCGATCTGCTCGAAACTCGCCTATGCGGCGAATGGGCGACTTGACATTTCCGCATCAGGGGAAGTTTTCGAAAATTTAACCATTGTGTCTTGTTAGCGTCAGACATAAGCCCCTCGCGTTTTCATATGTGAGTGGAGAAAGACGCGATGCAAGCGCTTGAACAGTTCTTCGGTGTGATCGGAGACCTGACCTGGGGTTGGTCCCTTGTTCCGATTTTGGTGATTTTTGGTGTGTTCATCACCGTTGCAACTGGGTTTGTGCAGTTTCAGTTTTTTGGCCGAATGTTCCGCGTTTTGACGCGCGGCAGCACCGGCACCGGGCAGATTTCCGCGCGCGAAGCGCTGCTGGTCTCGGTTGGCGGTCGGGTCGGCGGTGGCAACATTGCAGGTGTGGCGGTCGCGATCACGCTGGGGGGACCGGGTGCCGTGTTCTGGATGTGGGCGATTGCGCTTGTCGGCATGGCGACCAGCCTCGTGGAATGCTCGCTTGCGCAGCTTTACAAGCGGGCCGACCCGGCGACAGGGCAATATCGCGGTGGTCCGGCGCGGGCCATCCTGCACGGGCTGGGCGAAAACTACCGCTGGCTGGCGGTGCTCTATGCGATCTGTCTGATTGCCTCCTTCGCGCTTGGCTTCAACGCGTTCCAAGGCAACACAGTGGCCGGTGCTGCAGAAGCCTCGCTAGGTATTGATCGTCTCTACACCGGGATTTTCCTGTCCGTTCTGACCGGTTTCATCGTCTTTGGCGGCATCCAGCGGATTGCAAAAGCGTCTGATGTGATCGTTCCGGTCATGGCGATTGGCTACATCCTGATGGCGCTGATCGTGATTTTGATGAACATCGGCGAAGTGCCCTCTGTCATTTCCACCATCGTGTCGAATGCCTTTGGCTTTGAAGAAGCGGTGAGCGGCGGTATGGGCGCTGCGATTGCGCAGGGTCTGCGTCGGGGTCTGTTCTCGAACGAAGCGGGTCTCGGTTCGGCGCCGAACGTGGCGGCCACCGCAGAGGTGCGTCACCCGATCAGCCAGGGCATCACGCAGGCGTTTTCGGTGTTCATCGACACCATCCTGATCTGTAGCTGCACCGCCTTTGTGATCCTGCTGAGCGATGTTTATTCGCCGGGCGCAACAGGGATCGATGGGGTTGAGCTGACCCAATCCGCGATGGTGTCGCATCTTGGGGAATGGTCGCAGTACTTCATGACGCTGGCGATCCTGCTCTTTGCCTTCTCCTCGGTGATCTACAACTACTACCTCGGCGAAAACGCGATTTCGACGCTGACCAAGAACCCGGGCGCGATGATCGTGCTCAAGGTTGTGGTGATCGGGATTGTCTTCCTCGGTGCAGTTGCGCCGAGCGCCACTGCGGTGTTCTTCTTTGCCGACCCGATGATGGGTCTGCTGGCCTTGGTGAACCTCTTGGCGCTGATGATGCTGTTCCCGATTGCCCTGCGTGTGTTGCAGGACTTCCGCACGCAGCTGAAAGCCGGTGTCGAGCGTCCGGTTCTGAACATCGACGATTTCTCGGATCTCGATCTCGACCCCAAAGCCTGGCCGAAGCGCAGCTAATCCAGACTGAGCCTTCAGCCTGAGTGATAAAACAAAGACCGCCCCCGCTTCGGAGGGCGGTCTTTTTGTTGATGTGGGTGAGATCAGGCGCGCAGGGCTTGATCTGCGTCTTTGGGCGCGGTCAGGATCTCGCCGCTGTCGTTCACGGTGATGACCTCTCCCTGTTCTAAAGTGTCGATCGCCTGTGCGCCGACCAGCATCAGAACGTTCTTTTCGCGGGCAACAATGGCCATATGGCTGAGCCATCCGCCGACCACGCTGACCACGGCGTCGGCCTGTTGGACCTGCGGCAACCACGCGGGGTTGACGATCTGGCAGACCAGAATGTCGCCTGGCTCAAAGCCCGCAAATGCGGCCTCTCCAAAGGCGGTTTCATCGGCAACCCGGAACACCCGCCCCGTCGCGGCACCTGAGCCTGCGACGCAGGTGCCACCCATCTCGCCGGGTGCGGCCCGGCGGCTAGCGCCGGTCGACAGGGCTTCGCAGTCCTTCAGCGTCAGGCGCGCGGCCGTGGGGGCGATTTCGCGACAGAGTTTTTCATGGTCGGCACGGTCTTGCGCCAGAGCCTTTAGCGCCTGTGGTGCGGCCCAATCGGCAGCCAGCACCTCCTCCATCGTGAGCTGGAAGATCAGATCGTCGAGGCCGCTCTGTGCCCCCAATGCCTTCACCGCGCGGCGCAGATGGGCGAGGACACGAATGGCCTCATGCTTGGCGCGTTCCTTGAGGTCCTGATAGGCGATGGCCATTTCGATTTTGGTGGCGCGCTCCGGATCCGTCCCAGCGGGCAGGCTGGGCGCGGGGTCTGCCAGCGTAGCTGAGGTCTCTAGGAGGGAGAACAGAAGGCCCGGTGCTTCGGCGTAGCGCGGGGTGGAGAGTTCGTAGTCGAACATCGCGCGATGACCCATCGTGGCCAAGGCCTGATCTTGGGCGGTTGGGCCGGTGCATTGCGCCAGCAGGTGGCTTGGCGCATGGGGCAGGTCCGCCTGCATCAGCGCGCGGCGCAGCTCTGGCGCGTCCTCGGTCGCCTGCATCGCGGTCTGCATAGCAAAGGCCGCGAGCAGGTTGATACGTTCTGCCTCGACATAGATGTCGGTGACAAAGTAGCGGCGCATTTCGTCAATGCGGGCCCCAAGTTTGGCGGCGGGCAGGGCGGCGAAATCCAGCGCGGCCCAATCCTCCAGCCGGTCGTGCAAGGGGGGCAGAACCTCGGTTTCAAACCGGTCGCGGGTCGGCTGCAGCGCCTTTTCCAGCTTGCGCGCACGGCCACCAGAGAGGTCGAGCGCCAGTCTGTGCTTGAGAGCGCAATCCGCATAGGTCTTGCCAAAGAGACGCACCAGATGCGCCTCCGCCCCTTCGGGCAGGCCGTAAGGCAGGCCGAGGCTGCGGCTGGCGAGGTCCAAACTGCCCCCGGGCGCCCAGAGGCTGGTGGCCAGAGAGAAGGACAGCGGGGTCGGACGGGGGAGCACTTCGCTCATTTCGTCCAGTTCCAGGATCACATCACCTGGGGCGGCTGTTTCAAACCGGGCAAAGAGGTCGCGCCATTCCTGCGCGGCGGCTTGATCCTTGGCACTGCCGACCGCCACCGTGGTGATGTCACGCGATTGCAGGATGTAGAACTGCCCGTCGACCCAGGCCCATTCGATATCCTGCGCGCAGCCGAACTCGGCCTCGATTCCGCGCCCCATGTCCAGCAAGTGCTGGGCGTCAAAGGGCGGCGGCGTCATATTCTCGGCCAGCGTTTTGCTGATGCGGCCAAAGCGGGCATTGCCGGGGGTTTTGCGCCCGGAGACCAGATCCTCGCCGCAGCCTTCGACCCATTCCAACAACATCATGCCGGGGGCCTGCGGGTCCTGGGTGAAGAGCACGCCGGCATATTGCGCGGCAACCATTTGCTGCACGAGGATATTGCCGTGACCTTCGGCCTCGTCCTGATAGCTGGCGGCGCGGGCGGATTTGAACGAGGACTGGACCGCCTCGATGGCAGAACAGAGGTCGGGGCCGGTGACATCCAGGACGGAGTCAAAGACGCCGGCAAAGCTCTGTTCCGCGCTATCCTCATGGCTGGCGGAGGAGCGCACGGCGCAAGGGGAGGGGCCAACGGCCGACCAGATACGGGCGGCAAGCTTGGATTTTTGCGCTGCATTGGCGCGGTCAAACCCATCCAGGAAGCTGTCGGTCAGAACGACCGCAGAGGGAACCGGAAAGCCTGCATTGGCCAGCTCGGACAGGCGCAGGGCCTTGTTGCCGGCAGTGGAGAGCTTGTCTGTGCGGCGCAGCGGATAGGCGCCGCGCGGCAGGGTCGACAGGGAGGTGAGGCGGCGTAGAAGGCGCGCCATGCCGCCGCTGACGTAGGTGTATTGCACCAAGAGGCCGGTGAGGCTCATGCAGAGGTAGAAATTCCCCGCCGCCGACAGCCCCTGTGTCAGAACAAAGAGCAGCGGCAGGCCGAGCCCGACCCACAGAACGGCGCTGCGTTTTGAGCGCGCGATGGCGGCGAGCAGGTAGACACCGGCCAAGCCACAGGTGAGCAGCGGCGCAATCCAGAGCGGGTCCGGAGCCCCGAGATCGGCCACCCAGAGGAAGGGTTCGACAATCCCGGCAGAGGCATGTTCAGCGGTCTGAAGTCCCAGCATCATCAGCGGCAGGAACAGCAGAGCGGTCATATTGCGCAGCGGCGTCAGGCCCAGTTCGGTGTGAACCGCCTTGATGGCGCGGGACTTGCGGATGGGATCCTCGGCCAGCTCAGCCTTGATGGTGTCGATCTGCGCTTTGTTTTCGCGAATGGCGATTTGATCGCGTTCGGATTTCAGGGCGATAGGCAAGACAAGCAGGCGCGAGATCAGCGCCAACACGGCGAGGCTGACGAGGATATGCGCCTTGGAGTGCCCCCAAAGCAAGGCCGCGCTGATCTTGGCAACGGCCTGATCCCAGAGGGTGGTGTTCTGCTCTGCCAGCCATTGCGCCACATGGGGTTTGGGCTTTGGCGCGACAAAATACTCCCACGGCACGGTGTAGCGCCCCTCAAAGGGAATGCCAGCTTTGGTCAGTTCCAGACCGAGCACCTGGCTCATAAAGCAGCTGCGGCGGTCGTAACAGGCGGCGACGGTGGGCGTCGCCTTGAGCGTTGCGATCTGCGCCATCAAATCCTGTGTGGTCATGGCGCGCAGCGGAATGTTGACGGCACCGGGCAAATGGCCCGCGGCAAAATCGCCGGGATATCTTGTATCGACGATCTGCAGATCTTCGGTTTGCAGCTTGGACGTAAGGGTCTCTGTCGTCAGCAGGGTCGATTTGTTCGGATAGTCCGGGATCGCCCTGAGGTCAGAGAGGCTGTGGACGGTTTCATTCGAGAAGGGGCGCGACTCCACGATCCATTTCTCGATCCCGCCCGCGATGAAGCGGCAATCGATGCCCATCTTGGCCAGCTCTGCGCAGGTTTCCGAGCTGCGGTTGCCGTTATGGCAGAACAGCACAACCTGTTCGCCGGGCTGCACCGGCAGGGATTGGCGGAAATCGGGAAAGCGGATGTGTTCCGCCCCGGGCAGCGTGCCCATGGCGCTTTCTGCTGTTTCGCGAATGTCGAAGAATTTCGTTTTCCCGTCTGCCAGCAGGGCGGCGGCTTCGGCGGTGGTGATGCCCTGCGGATGGGTTTCCTGCGCCGAGTAGCTGGTTTCTTTGAGCTCGGTGTCTTTGATCTCGGTGCCGTCAAACTGCGCCGGGCGGGTCAGGGTCGCCTGCAGACGTTGCAGTTCCTCGGTCTTGTGGCTTTGCCATTGCCAGTGATTGGCATAGGCGAGCGCGCCCGCCAAAACGACCAGCGCAGCAATCAGTTTGATCGGATAGCGCCGCCCGGTGGTCTGGGTCTTGATCCCAAAGCGCGCGGCCAGCATCGCGCCAAAGCCGGACAGGGCCGCCACAACCACCGCGAGAATCTGCGAGGCCGAGGAGACCGACCCCAAGACCAGTTCAGGAGAGGGGATCGCATAGGCCGGAGAGCCGGTTGTGGAGAAAAAGGTCACAAATACGAATAAACAAAAACAAATTTTAACAGACCGGGTGATACATGACGCAAAGTTTGGTGTAATCACGAGTAGTCCTTCTGAACGGAAAGGGGTTTCGGGCGCTGCCGACGCGGTGTCATAGAAACGTCATAATCCTTACCGTATGGTTAACTTCTGCCTTCAGCGAGTGAATCCCGTTTATTTTTCAACAAGTTTTCGGCTTATCTTTGTCAAAGAGCAGGTCGGAGATGGGCGTTCACAAGGCTAGGACTTGGCCTGATGCGCTGATAGAGGAGTGAAAAAATGTCCTTGGCAAAATCCAATGGCTGCGTTGACCGCTTCCATAGGCCTCTGGGCCGGGTTTTGTGGCGTTTGATTTGCCTTTTTGTGCTGAGCCTGTGCCTTGGCTTCAGCTGGGGCGGATCTGCTCGCGCAGAAATTGAGTTGGTCTTTGGCACCTATGCGGATGACAAACCCTCTGCCACGGTGCGGCAATACCGGCCTTTCCTGACCTTTTTGGAACGCCGGATGGAAGATCTCCTGGGCGAAGAGGTGACGATTCGACTGGCGATTTCCAAGGACTATGACGCCAGTATCAACGACCTCGCCACCGGGCGCGTCGATTTTGCCCGCTTTGGTCCGGCCTCCTACGTGCATGCGATGGAGCGCAACAGCGAGATCAAGATCATCGCGATGGAATCCAAGAACGGCAAAAAGCGCTTCCAAGGCGTGATTGCCGTGCATCGCGACAGCGATATTCAAAGTGTGAAGGATCTGGTCGGGCTGTCCTTTGCCTTTGGGGATGAGCTGTCGACCATCGGGCGGTACCTGTCGCAGGCCTATCTGCTGGACGAGGGGGTGCATGGCTCTGACCTGCATGGATTTGAATATCTCGGCCGCCATGATTTGGTCGGCGAAGCGGTCGGCGCCGGAAAATTCAGTGCTGGAGCGTTAAAAGAAAGCACATTCAAGGAGCTGGTTGCGAAAGGAGTCCCCATTCGCGCGCTGGTGTCCTTTGATAACGTGACAAAACCGTGGTTGGCTCGATCGGGGCTGGACCCGAAGGTATTTGATGCGATGCAGCAGATCATGCTGTCCTCGCAGAACGAAGAAATGGTGAAACGGGTATCAAAGAACGGATTTTTGGCGGGCGGTGACGAGGATTACGACTTTATCCGCCGCGCCATGAAACGGAGCCAAGATTTTTGAAGGCCACTTTGAAGAAGCTTTTGCAACGCACGGGCATTCTGCCGCAGATCGTTGTGTCCATGTCCTTTGCCGCGCTGCTCGTCGTCGTGGCCGTGGGCGGCGTTGCGCGGCGCTATGAGGTGCAGCGGGTCAGCGATCAGCTGAGCGAGCAGGCGAGCCTGACCGTTTCCCTGCTCAGCGGGTTGATGCTGGAAGCGATCATCGTCGAGGATGTTCCGGTGTTGGAGACCGGCCTTGTCGAGGCGATCACCCGCTATTCCAAGATCCTGTCGATCCATATCGAGAATGGCGAAGGGGAGGTCATCGCTGAGGCCTCCAGCCCGGCGGCGGATGACGCCGTTGATTTCGTGATGTACCGCCGCCCGGTGGAGTTCGAAGGCTTCGTATTTGGCACCATGGTGGTGCAATGGTCGACCGAAGAGGGCAAAGCGATTGTCCTTGATAAAGTCCGCCAAACGATCACCTGGACCGTTTTGGCCGTGGTCGCGATGTCCTTGCTGATGCTCTACCTCGTCTACCGCTTGGCGTTGAGCCCGCTGCATGTCGTGCATGGCCGCATGTCGAATGCGGTTGCGGGGGCCAAGACCGGGCATTTCCACTTGCCGGGGTTCGCCAGCCGCGAGTTTCAGGCGCTGAATGTCTCGGTCAAAGTGTTGGAAGACAGTTTCGCACAGCGGGACGAGCGGGAACGCGCCCTAGAGCGGGCGCGGGAGCAGGCGGAAATTGCCAGCCGGGCCAAGTCGGAGTTCCTCGCCAATATGAGCCATGAAATCCGCACCCCGATGAATGGGGTGATCGGCATGGCAGAAGTGCTGCGTGAGACCGACCTGACGCCGGACCAGGAGATGTACACGGATACCATCGTCAAATCTGGCAACGCCCTTTTGACGATCATCAATGATATCCTCAATTTTTCTAAAATCGAGGCGGGCAAGCTGGAGCTGCATCTGGCGACCTTCAACCTGCGCACGGTGATCGAGGATGTGGTGACATTGCTGGCGCCCAAGGCGGTCGAGAAATGGGTTCAGTTGACCCTGCGCTATGACCCCGATCTGCCGGAATTGTTTGAGGGCGATGCTGGGCGTATTCGCCAGATCGTCACCAATGTCGTTGGCAACGCGGTGAAATTCACCTCGCATGGCGCGGTTCATATTGATGTGACGGGCCAAAAACGGGGCACCTCTTTCGAGTTGCAGATCTCGGTCAGTGACACAGGCATCGGTATTCCCAGCGAGAAGCTGGACCGGATTTTCCACGCCTTTGAGCAGGCCGATGGCGCCGCGACGCGCAGTTTTGAGGGCACCGGCCTTGGGCTCGCGATTTCCACCCGGCTATTGCAGCTGATGAAGGGGCGGATCCATGTGACCTCGAGCGAGGGCAAGGGCTCCGTCTTTACGATCAGCCTGTCACTGCCGAAAAGCGATCGCGCGCCGGTCGCCTTTTTGCCAGAGCAGCCCGTGGCCGGGCTTCATGCGCTGGTGGTGGACGATCTGGAGCTGAACCGCCGCATCTTGGGCGAACGTCTGCGGGCCTGGGGGCTGCGGGTGACGGAGGCGGATTCCGCGATGGATGCGCTGCTGCGGCTCGACGAGATGAGCGATGCCGGGGACTTGTGCAACCTGATCTTCCTCGATTTCAACATGCCGGATTGCGACGGATACGAGCTGGCCGGGCGCATCCGGAGCCTGCCGAATATGGCAAAGCTGCCGATCATTTTTGTCTCTTCCGTCGACCCGGCCCTGTCGCAGGCGATGCTGGCCGAGATTGGCCATTGCGCGCAGGTTCTGAAACCGGTGCGCTCGGATCAGCTGCGCAATGTGGTCAGTCAGGCCCTGGGCACCCCGGCGGACGAGCCGCCGACGCCCGCGCCGACGGTCACCGATTTGGACATTCCGCGCACCGTTCATTTGCTGATGGCAGAGGACAATCGCACCAATCAGGTGGTGATCACCCGGATGCTGCAGAAAGAGAATGTCGAGATTACCATTGCCGCCAATGGTCAGGAGGCGATTGAACTCTATCGGACCGTGCAGCCCGATATTGTGCTGATGGACATGATGATGCCGGTCAAAGACGGGCTGGAGGCGACAGAGGAAATCCGCCGGTTCGAAGACCTGAGCGCGCGTCCCCGGGTGCCGATCATCGCCCTGACTGCCAATGTCATGCAAAGCCACGAAGAGGCCTGTCGGGCGGTCGGAATGGATGACTTCCTCAGCAAGCCCATTCGCAAGCAAGCCCTGTTGGATGCGCTGGCGAAATGGTCAAAAGTGGCGCGCCCGGACATGAGCGCGAGCGCCAAGATCAAAGTGTGACGGCCTAGTCGCCGCGTTTGCGAAGCGCGGCAGAGATGAGGCTTGCCGCCAAGAAGAAGAGCGTTCCAACACTGACAATGCTGGGTCCGGTGGGCGTGTCAAAATTGTAAGAGGCGCTCATCCCGCAGAGCACCGCGGCACAGCCGATCACGATGGCGAAAAAGGCCATTCGTTCCGGCGTGTTGGAAAAGGTGCGGGCTGTGGCGGCCGGGATCAATAGCATGGCTGCGATCAACAACACGCCCACGACTTTGATCGCGACGGCAACCACAATCGCCAGCGCCACGGTCAGAACCAACTGCTCGCGGTGGGGCGAGATCCCGGCCGCGCGGGCCAATTCCGGGTTGAGGGTCGCGGTCAAAAGCGAGGACCACCGCCACGCCAGCAAAAGCAGGACCGCCGATGCGCCGCCCCAGACCACCAAGAGATCCCAGCGGGTTACCGCAAGGATGTCCCCAAAGAGATAGGCCATCAGGTCGACGCGCACCCCCTGCAGGAATGACACTGCGACCAGCCCGAAGGCCAACGCACTATGGGCCAGCACACCCAGCAAGGTGTCCATCGCATAGCCCCGTCCGCTGAGCGCAGAGATGGTGCTGGCCATTAAAAGCGCCATCACCATCACGCCACCGAAAATTGACACGTCAAAGGTCAGAGCGAGGGCGACCCCGAGAATGGAGGCATGGGCGGTGGCATCGCCAAAATAGGCCATACGCCGCCAGACGACGAAACACCCCAAAGGGGCCGCGGCGAGGGCCACACCAAGGCCCGCAAGCGCGGCCCGGACCATAAAATCATCAAGAAGGGTCATGAGTGAGTGTGATCCTCGTGCGCGTGATCATGGTCGCAATCGTGGCTGTGATCGTGTTCGTGGCGATAAAGCGCCAAAGTACCCAGGGTGCCGGTGCCAAAGAGAGAGCGATACTCTGGCGCGCTGGCCACATGTTCCGGCGCCCCCTCACAGCAGATATGCCCATTGAGGCAGATCACACGATCCGAGGCGGCCATCACGACGTGTAATTCGTGGCTGACCATCAAAATGGCGCAGCCGATCTGTTCGCGGACCGCGGCGATCTTTTGGTAAAACGCGGCCGAGCCGGGCTGGTCGAGCCCCTGCGTCGCCTCATCGAGGATCAGGAGATCCGGCGTGTCCATCAAAGCCCGCGCCAGCAGCACGCGTTGCATCTGACCACCTGAAAGATGGGTCATTTGCTGATCGGCGAGACCCGGCACACCTGCCTCTTCTAGTGCCTGATGCGCGCGTGCGTCGCTGACCCGTTTGGGAAGGCTGAGGAACCGGCGCACGGTCAAAGGCAGGGTGGGGTCGATATGCAGTTTCTGCGGCACATAGCCGATCTTCAGGCCGGGCGCGCGGTCGATACGTCCCTCGCTTAGACTGAGGGCGCCGATGATCGTCCGCAGCAGCGTCGATTTTCCGGAGCCGTTTGGGCCGACAATCGTCACGATCTCGCCCCGGTCAATGTGGAAGGTCACATTGCGCAGGGCAGGGGCGCCACTGTGTTTGATGGTCGCTTTGGTCAGGCTGACCAGCCGCGCGGAGGTCAGTCCTGACATTTCGGACATAGCCCCTCGGCTTCGACCACGGTGCGCTCGATGAGAAACCCGGCAGCGCGCGCCACTTCCCCCAGTTGCCCCTGCATCGGTTCGCGCTGTGCCTCGGCCACGCTGTCGCAGGCGCGGCAGATCATAAAGACCGGCGTATGCGTCTCGCCCGGGTGCATGCAGGCGATGAAGGCGTTCAGGCGTTCGATCTTGTGAACAAAGCCGTGTTTCACCAGAAAATCGAGGGCGCGATAGGCGACGGGCGGCTGTGAGCCGAGTCCCTCTTGGCGCAGAAAGTCGAGGATTTCATAGGCCCCAAGCGCGCGATGTTGTTGCAGCAAAATCTCCAGCACGCGACGGCGCACGGGGGTGAATTGCAGCCGGTTGTCTTTGCAATAGGCTTCCACGGCCTCTAAGCCACTGTGAATACAGTGGGTATGGTCGTGGGATGCAAATCCGATGCTATCCATGGGCTATCCTGCGCGGTCGAGACGTTTTCGGATTGATATGTTACAATATGACGTTTATCAAGCACATCGAAAGTTATGATATAACACATCATGGGGGTTCAATGACCTTTCGCTCCGCTCTCGTAGCTCTGCCTCTCTCCACCCTTCCCTTGGCCGCCGCGGCGGATGTGCCGAATGTGGTGACGGATATCGCTCCGATCTACGGTCTGGTTGCGCGCGTCATGGATGGGGTTGGGGAGCCCTACCTCTTGGTACCTCCGGGGGCCTCGCCACATGGCTACAGCCTGCGCCCGTCCGACGCGCGGGCTTTGTCCGGGGCGCAAGCGGTGTTCTGGGTGGGCGAGGCGCTGGAGCCTTGGCTGGAGTCTTCGCTCGATCAACTCGCGACGGATGCGGAGATTGTCGAATTGCTGGCTGAGCCGGGGACAACCCTGCTTCAGTTCCGCGAGGGCGCGGTCTTTGGCGGCGAAGAGGGCCACGCAGAGCACGAGGATCATGCGCATGGCGAAGGGCACGCGCATGAGGATCACGATGATCACGCGGAACACGGTCACGACGACCATGACCACGATCACGAGGGGCATGACGAAGACCACCATGCGGAAGAGGGTCACGATGACCACGCGGGTCATCATCACGAAGGCGTGGATCCCCACGCGTGGCTCGCGCCTGCGAATGGTCAGCTGTGGATGCAGGTGATTGCAGAGCATTTGGCGGCCTTGGACCCGGAGCACGCTGCGGATTATCGCGCGAATGCCGCTGCCGGGCAGGCTGAAATCGACGCGGTCGTCGCCACTTTGTCCGCAGATTTGGAGCAGGTTGAGGGTCAGTTTGTCGTCTTTCACGACGCCTACCAATACTTTGAGACCAGCTTTAACCTGTCGTCGCTGGGCGCGATCTCACTCGGCGATGCCTCGGATCCCAGCGTTGCCCGCATTGCCGAAGTGCGCGATGCCGTGCTCGACGCGGGCGTCTCTTGTGTCTTCTCAGAGCCGCAGTTCAATCCGGGATTGGTGGCGAGTGTCGTTGGCACCTCGGACATCAAATCCTTAGTGATTGATCCGCTGGGAACCGAAGTTCCGCTTGGGGCGGATTTCTACACCAACTTCCTGTCTAACACCGGCCGCATCTTCAAAGACTGCCTGTCCAAGTGATCTGACGCTGGTTCTGCGTGGCACATTTCGATGTGTCACGCGGACTTTTTCATCGGCTCGAAATTCTGCCGCAGCCGGAGCGTGAAGTGGATGGTGGTTCCCGACGCCACTTCGGGATCGCACCAGATGTCGCCATTGTGACGCTTGGCAATCTTGGCACAGGTGGCCAATCCAAGGCCCGACCCGGGGAGATCGCTGCTGCGTTGCAAGCGTTTGAAGGGTTCAAAAATGCGATCCCGGTACTGATCGGGCACCCCAATCCCATTGTCCGAAATCGAGAATTTCACCCCCGTCGCGAGGGGGGTGGCGGTGATGCGGATCACCGGATCGGACGCGCTGCGATATTTGATCGAGTTGCTGAGAAGGTTTTGCAAAAGCTGCGAAATATCCGGCGGGAAGCAGAACACATCCAGATCGTGCAGATCCGTTTCAATGGTCGCGTTGGAGTTGGAGATATCCTGCGCAACGGCGAGACAGGCGGACTCGACCAGGCTTTCGGCAGAGACACTCTCTGGGGCCCCCTCGCTATGGGGGTTAATGTGGCTCGCAAGGCGTTCGATCAGATCGGACATTTTCGAAACGGAACGTTTCATCATGTCAAACTCGCGCTTCACCTCATCCAAATCGCCGGCCTCAAAATCCTCTAGGATCTGATCGCTGAGGAATTTGATGGCACGGATGGGCGCGCGCAGATCGTGCACAAGCACATCAGAGAACTGCTGCAGTTCTTTTTGGTGCTCCTCAATGCGCCACTTCATCCGCGCGACCTGCAGGCCGTTGCCAATCATCCGATGCAACGCGCCAGAAGTGATGGCCGATTTGGAGATATAATCCGCAGCCCCACTGAGAATGGCGCTTTTTGCGATCTCCTCATCGCCTTGACCGGTCATGATGAAGATGACGGAACGCGGCCATTGTCGGAAGAAACTGGACAGAAGATCAAGCCCAGAGGTGCCGGGCAGCAGATAGTCCAGAAAGATGACTTCGATCTCTTGGTCGGCGTAGGCTTTCGCGGCATCGCCGTTTTCAGCCTCGAGAATTTCGGCGTTCGGATAGAGGCTTGCCAAGTGGCGCCGCATCAATTTGCGGTCGCCTTTGTCGTCATCCACAATCAGAATAGACTTTTCAACCATGGTGCACTCCCCTTGGTTCAATGACCGGAATTTCGACAAACCGCCAATAGTTATCCATCACGGACATCAGTTCGATAAACATGTCTCCGGCGCGGGATTTCAGAATGTAGCCTGCGACATTGTTGTAATAGGCGTCTGAAATATCCTGATCGTTGTCTGATGTGGTCAGGACAAAAAACAGCGTGCGCCGGAGCACGGGATCGCTGCGCAAGGCCTTCAGCAATTCGATCCCGGACATACAGGGCATGTTGATGTCGCTGAGAATGACAAACTGTTGCGGCGGGCTGGTTTCCGTTTCCCCCTTTAGGAAGGCCAGAGCGTCGGAGCCGTTGACAAAACGGATGATCGGATTGCCGATCTTCGCTTTGGAAAAGGCGCGATGAATGGCCTTGGCGTCGCCGTCATCATCCTCAACAAGGATGATTTTTAGATCCCGAAGGTTTGTCTCCATACTCTTTAACATCATGCCGCCTGTGTGTGCTGTTGAACCAAGTCGCGGGGCCAGGAGAATTCAAACGTGGTGCCGCGTGTACCGTCGGAGATCACCTTGATCTCTCCCCCTGCGACGCTGATGTGTTTCTTCACAAAAGCGAGGCCCATGCCGCTGGCTTCTAGTTGGTCGCGGGATTTAAGGGTTTGAAATACCTCGAATATTCGGTCGTGATATTTCTCCTCGATGCCGGGGCCGTCATCAGAAACAGAGAAGTAGAATGTATGTTTTGTGGCGACAAGATCGACGTGAATGCGGCCCTGAGGCCGGTCGTGATGCTTGATCCCGTTGCTGATGAGGTTGACCAACACCGTTTCAAGAGGAAGCTTTCGCAAGGTCGCGGAGAGAAAACTCTCCGAGAACTGAACAGCCATCCCGGGGGGAATTTCCAGCAGAGACAGCAAATCCTCGGCCATCTCACGTCCGGAGATTTGAATGTCGGGTTCTGCCACGCGGCCAATGCGCGAGTGTTGGAGAAGATCGTTCAAAAGACGCTCCATCCGACTGGTCCGGCTTTGCAAGAGGTTCATGCTCTCGCGCGTGTCGTCGGTGAGGTGCGGCGCCAGATCTTCCTCAAGCCAGGAAACCGCGTTGCTGATCACGCGCAGCGGGGCTTTCAGATCGTGCGAGGCGACATAGGCAAATTGATCGAGTTCCGCATTGGATTTTTTCAGAGCGGCGATCAGGGCCTCGGATTGCGCGGTGGCCTTGGTTTGCGCCGTAATGTCGCGCAGCATCACGATGATACGGTCGCCCTCCTCATAAAAGGCATGACAGAGGTTGATCTGCAGATGCACGAGGGTGCCATCTTGCCTATGGATCGAGAGTTCCATGCTCAACTGACGGCTGCTGGGATCAGGAGATTGTAGGGTGGTCAGCCGTTCTGCTGTCAGCAGGTCAGGACGGTTCAGGATCTCTAGGAAGTTTGTGCCATCGTCGTCGCTGCTCAATCCCAGAATGGTCCGCGCCGCCGGATTAAGATCTTCGATGTCTCCGTTCATCTTGAGCGTCATAATGCCCTCGGCAACGTTGCTGAGGATCATATCGAGGCGCTGAGTCTCGCGAATGAGACTGTTGGTGAGCTGCGTGAAACTTCGCCCTATGACGGCGATTTCGTCGCTGCCGGTGAACTTCGTCTTCAAGGGAGACAGTATGCCTGACCGGGCTTGAATTTCATCGACCATGTTCTGGAAGGGGCGCAGCAATCGCGCTGTGAAAAAGTAGCCAAGCAGGGAGGCAAAGAGCGACAGGAACGCCGCATTGGCGATGTTGCGCCCGAGTTCCGCCCGCGCAGCGTAGTACAGCGCGTGCATGTCAACGCGCGTTGCAACGCGAATGGCGAAGGGCGGGGCGATGTTCTTGAACTGAAGGGTCGAAACGAAGAGCCCGTCGGTGCCGTCTAACGCAACCAGCTTTTTCTCCTCCGCGTGACCTAGCGTGTCGAAGCTTAGGCTCGGTGCATTTTCGCTCTGGAGCACGAAGCTCTCATCCTCGGGGGCCAGTCTGGCGTAGGGCGATGGGAAGTTCTCAATCGTGTAATATGTCGTGCCGATCTGCCCACTGGTTTGAGGAAGGGTCAGCAGTTCCGCCACGGTCGCATTGACAACGATGATCCCAACCACCTCGCCCTGTTTCCCCAAGATCGCCTTCATCGCGCGAACGGTGGGGGGGCCTTCGATGGTACCGTGCTCTCGGTTGCGTGTGACGTTGGAGAAAATCGGCGCCGAAATTGGGTGATGCAGGACATCTGCAATATAGGGCTCATCGCCCTTTTCCTGCATCTGAGACCACGGGGTGAGGGAGACAACGCCATCGCGGCTGTCAACGCGGACAAATTCCGTCCAGTTGCCATCTGGCAGAATAAACCGAATTTGGCTGTAGCCCTCTCGGTTTGCGATCATGCTGGAGAACAGGGTTTCCAACCGCTTTCGCCATTCTCCCAAGGGAGAGCCGTCGCTGGGGTCCACGCGAAAGGTCGTTTGTTGCGTTCGCAAGATCCCCGCAATCGGGGGAAAGCCCGCGATGGCCTCCAAATCCTGGCGCATACCTTCGAGGGTCGACATGATGTGACGCGCGTGGACTTGATGATTGCGCGCGATCAACTGTTCGGAGTGACGGTGGATGCGCTGAATGGTGTTGTTGTAATTGGTGGTGAAGAACACGCTGAAGGAAATGCTGGAGATCAGGCAAATCACCAGAGCAACTTTGGTCTTAATCGATATCCACTTAGGCGACATACAGTCACCTCCTGGGTTGCACTCTTAAACGGCGCTCCTGCAAACAAAAACGCAGGAGCGCGATACATTACAAACTGAGCTCCTCGGCCGTCATTGGATCCGTTTGCGGAGTTCATTCACCGTCAGGCGGCGGCCTTGTCCGACGACCGTTTCAAGGTCATCCATAAAGGCCACGAGGTCCTTGGCGCTGCGTTCGAACATCGAGAGGTTCGACAGAAGTGTCGGATCAACACTGTCATCGCCGCGGGCCTGCATTTTGACCGCGCGCACGCCCATCATGCTGCGGCGAAGAAGCTCGCGCATTTCAGGACCGCAGCTGACCATGAACCGCTCGAAGATCGATTTCAGCTCATTCTCCGACGCTTTTGCATCGGACAGAGCCCCGTAAAGGGCGCGGCGTTCGATCGCCGAGGTGACCGATTTGATCAGCGCATCAACGGTCAGCTCGTCCTTGACGATATAATCGGCGCAGCCGCGGCGCATCGCCTCGACCGCGATGTGATAATCGACCGAAGAGGTGAGCATGATCGGGATCGCTTTGACCTGATCCTCATGCGACAGCAGGATGCTGAGCGCATCAAGGCCGGTGTCCATGCCAAGGTTGTGGTCAATGAAAACAAGATCGTAGCTCTCAATCGCGAGGCATTCGCGCATTTCGTCCAAATTGGCGGCCTCGGTGAAATCTACCATAAGACCCGCCTTGCGGCAGATCTTGAGCAGGCGCATCCGATCAATTTCATCGTCGTCAATCGACAGAACATTGAGGAGCATGGGCTTCGCGCCTGACGTTAGCGCGTAGTCGTATACTTGCATCTTTGACATGTTTTGACCTTTTACTCATTCACAGCGGCTGTTCTTGCGCGCAGTACTAAACTCAGCCGGATACAAAGATCGTACCACCGCTCAGACACCGTCTTCAGCACAAAGAATTGTCGAATTGAATTAACGAACCCCTTTCGAACAGCACGAAGCAGCGGGTTCAGGTCGCAAATCTACGCAATTGTTGGGCTTTTTGCGCATCATTTGTGAAAATTTGTCGCCCCTGCCGCAAGATTGTGTCCTTGCGACAGGGGCAGTTGTTTAGGCCAGACTCGGCAACCAGAGGACGATTGACGGGAAGGCTACCAAGAGGGCGATGGTCGCAGCATCGGCCAGGAAGAACGGCGTGACGCCGCGGAACACGTCCTGCACCGACAGGTCGTCGCGGACCCCGGCAACCACAAAGCAGTTGAGGCCAATTGGCGGGGTAATCAGACAGAATTCAGCCATTTTAACCACGAGGATGCCGAACCAGATGGCGCACATGGGACCCGACATGCCAAAGGCGGAATCCGCAGCTGCGACTGTCTCGCCTCCGTTCAGGGCCATCACGGCCGGATAAACCACAGGGAGAGTGAGCAAGAGCATCCCGATGGCATCCATGAACATCCCAAGCACTGCATAGGCCAGCAGAATGCAGATCAGAATCAGCATCGGATGATAATGCAGGGTGGAAATCCAGTCGGCGAAGGCATGTGGCAGATCTGCAAAGCCCAAGAAGCGCACATAGATCAGAACGCCCCAGATGATGGTAAAGATCATGATCGTCAGTTTCGCCGTCTCAAGGAGCGCATCCTTGAGTTGGCGCAGGCGCATGCCCCGGAACAGGGCCATGACAAAGACGATAAACGCACCAACTGCGCCGCCTTCTGTCGGGGTGCCCCAGGCCTCGCCAAAGGGGTTGTAGACGAAGAAGATGATGATCACGACCACCGCGAGAATGGGCAGGGCAGGGGGCAGAGAGGCAAAGCGCTGGCGCCAGGTGAAACCGGTGACGGGCGGGCCGACGGTCTTGAACACCATAGCAATGCCAACGATCAAGAGCGCGTAGATCACGGCCGAAAAGGCGCCCGGCACAAAGCCCGCTAGCAGCAGCTTGCCAACGTCCTGTTCGACGATAATCGCGTAGATCACCAGAATGGCCGAGGGCGGGATCAGCGAGGCGAGCGTGCCCCCTGCGGCCACAACACCTGCGGCAAAGCGCTTGTTGTAGCCTGCCGCAAGCATCTCGGGGATGCCGATCCGGGCAAAGACCGCAGCCGTCGCGACAGAGGCGCCGGACACGGCGGCAAAGCCAGCGGTGGCGAAGACGGTCGACACCGCGAGCCCGCCGGGCACCCAAGCGACCCAGCGTTTGGCCGCCTCGAACAAGGCGGTTGTGAGCTTGGCGTGATAGGCGAGATAGCCGATCAGGATAAAGGTCGGGATCAGGCTCAGCGCTTGGCTGGAGACTTTGGAGTGCGGCACCTGACCGGCGACCTTCACGCTGATCTGGACGGCTTTCCAGAAGCGTTCGGGATCATAGCCAAACCCATTCCAACGCAGCCAGACCAGACCGGCAAAGCCCGCAAGGGCGGCGGCAAAGGCGACGCGCATCCCCAGAACGACGAGCACGAGCATCCCGCCCGTGACCCAGAGGCCGATTTCGATATCAGTCATCGGTCATCTCCGCTGAGTTGTTCGGCTTCGGCTGCGGCTTGTTCGGCCACAGATTGGATGAGCGGCACCGCGGGCGGTGAGGCAAGGCCGAGCACAAAGGCGCGACCATAGGCGGCCAATTGCAGAAGAAGCCGGCAGGACAGAACGGCAAAGGCGATGGGCACGACCAGCTTGGAGGGCCAGATCGGCAGGCCGATGTCGATGGAACTGTCCCGCGAACACAGCGGCCGGGCACAATCAAAAGACCGGTCGAAATGCGCCCAAGATCCCCAGACCAGCGCGGCCACAAGGATCAACATGCACAGGACGGTGATGAATTCGAACAGCCACAGCGCCCGCCCGCTGAGCTGGCCGACAAGGATATCCATGCGGATATGCGCGCCTTCGCGCTGCACATAAGAGACCCCGAGGATCGCAATCAGCGGCATCAATGCCTCGATATAATCCACATAGCCGGGCAGCGGCCCGTCCATCAGGCCGATCGCGTCGAAGACCGGCGCCAGAAAGGAGCGGTCCAACTGCCGACCTGCAACGGAATAGGCGGCGAGAAACATGAGAGAAAACGCGGCAAGGCCGCTGATGAGTGCCGTTGCCCGCTCGATCGGCAACAAGGCCCGGTCCAGTCTGGAGATTAAACTGGAGTCGCTGAGTACAGTGGATGAACCCGCCATTCCTGCCCCCCGTTATAGTTGAGTGCTGTCCAAGAAATGCCTCAGGCCCGGACGCGGTGGTCCGGGCCTGAGAAGAAGCGGATCAGATCAGCTGCCGCCGCGCTTTGCAGCCAGCGTATCTTGGACCAGATCGTAGAGTTCCTGACCCGGAATGCCTTGGGCTTCCATGTCTTTGATCCAGGTGTCGCGGATCGGGTCAGCAGCGTTGGTGCGGAATTCTTGGATGACCTCGTCAGAGATCATGACTTTTTCCACGCCTTTTTCTTCGAGAACCGCGTCCCATTTCTTGAGCAGCTCGCCGTAGTTCGCGAGGTAGTGCTCCATGGCCTCGGGGACCGAGCTGTCCAGAGCTTCGCGCTCTGCATCAGAGAGGCTCTCGTAGGCGTCGATGTTCACCACCACCGGGCAGTTCACGGTGCCGGGGTTCAGGTTCGCGGTCCACCAGTCGGCCCGGTTGATGGTGCCAAAGCTGAGGTGGGCGTGCTGGGCAAAGGCCACAGTGTCCACAACGCCGGATTCCATCGCCTGATAGGCTTCGGAAGAGGTCACGGAGGTCGGCACGGCGCCGACGGCCTCAAAGGCTTTGCCGATACCGCCGGTGGCGCGGACGCGCATCCCGTCGAAATCTGCCAGTTTGGTGCGCGCTTCGCCGGTGCCGACGAGGTTGTACTGCGGCATCGGCGAGGTCATCAGCAGTTTCGCGTTCCACTGCGCCATCTCCTCAGTGGCGGCCGGGTGGCTGTAAACTGCGTTGGAGACCGCGACTTCTTCTTCCAGCGTGTTGACGCCGAGGAAGGGCAGTTCCAGCACGGTGATGACGCGGTTCTTGTCCGCGTGATAGCCCGCGCAGAACTGTGCCATCTCAAATGCGCCGATGGAGATCCCGTCAAGGTTCTCGCGGTTTTTCGACAGGCCACCGTAGCTGACGTTCATGGTGAACTCGCCGCCGGTCTTTTCCGACACCAGTTCGGCCAGCTTTTCAACGTGTTCGGTGAACGCGCGGCGCTTGCCCCAGACGGAGACATTCCATTCGGTTGCCATAGCTTCGGCGGCAAAGGCGCAAGTCAGAGTGGCAAGGGCCGTGAGCCCAAGTACTTTTTTCATGATTTCCTCCCCAAAGACGCATCTCTAGTGCGTGGTGGGGGCAGGATCACAAGAATGATCCGCTTTGCCAACCCCAAATTGGTTCCGGAAAAGCTGAATGTTTCCGCAGTTTTGCCTCTGGGCGCAGGGCGTAACATATGGCGGTGCTGCCGTGGGGACGGGGTTGGTGTTTCGCGGGACAATAAATTAATGACATGAATACAGTCGGTTAGGGGGCGATTGATTGAAAATTGTGCGCCCCGTCGCCGCCAATTTGCTGCAAGAGGCCGCTTTTTGACCTTGGGAGCGCGCTGAGGGGATCGGGTGTCTTGAACCAAGTAAACAATGTCGCAATTCGGAAATCCGACATTTTGAATCGCGCTACTAATCGACCCTAAGAGGTGCCGTTCGACCCGTCGGGCGGAGAATTGGGAAGCCGGTGCAACTCCGGCGCTGCCCCCGCAACGGTCATGGAACCTGCGGGCGTGACATCCGGCCACTGGGAGGAGGACCCCGGGAAGGCGTCGCGCTCCGGCCCCGAACAGGGCCAGTTCCAAAGCCCGGAAACCAGCCTCACCAGATATCGTCAACCGCGGGCGGCGGTTTGGGCATCCCAAAGGGCGCGGGCCTCCTCCGACGCCTCGCGGTATCCCTTTGCCTCCCGCAATAGCCACCAACCGCACGCGCCCCAAAGGGAGAGGCGGCAGGGAGTTTCAGGGAATGAACCGCAATATCACTGCGTTGATTGCCAGCCACACTCAAGGTCACGCGCTGGAGCAGGCCTTTTACACCGATGCCGAGGTCTATGAGACCGACCTGCAGGAGATTTTCTACAAGGAATGGCTGTTTGCCATTCCTGCTTGCGAGTTGGAGAAGGCGGGCAGCTATGTGACCCATCAGGTTGGCGCCTATAACGTGATCATCGTGCGCGGCACAGACAATGTGATCCGCGCCTTCCACAACTCCTGCCGTCACCGGGGGTCGGTAATCTGTAAGGCGAAGAAGGGCAATAACCCGAAACTCGTCTGCCCCTACCACCAGTGGACCTACGAGCTTGATGGCCGTCTGCTCTGGGCGCGGGACATGGGGCCGGAGTTTGATGCCTCCAAACATGGGTTGAAGGTGGTGCATTGCGAAGAACTCGCCGGCCTCGTCTATATCTGCCTCGCGGATGAGGCGCCGGATTTCAGCCATTTCGCCAATACTGCACGCCCCTATCTGGAGGTGCATGACCTCAGCAATGCCAAGGTCGCCTTTGAAAGTTCGATCATCGAGAAGGGCAACTGGAAGCTGGTCTGGGAGAACAACCGCGAGTGCTATCACTGTGGCGGCAACCACCCGGCGCTCTGCCGGACCTTCCCCGATGATCCGGCAGTGACCGGGATCGAGGGCAGTGAGACACCTGCCAACCTGCAAGCCCATTTCGACCGCTGCGAGGCGGTGGGTATGCCGTCTGAGTTCTATCTGAACGCCGATGGCCAGTTCCGCGTCGCACGTATGCCGCTGAAAGAAGGCGCCGAAAGCTACACGATGGATGGCAAGACCGCCGTGCGCAAATGGCTGGGGCGGGCGCCCTTTGCCGATGCGGGATCGCTGCTCAAGTTCCACTATCCGACCACTTGGAACCACTTCCTGTCGGATCACTCCATCGTCTTCCGCGTCACCCCGATCAGCGCGACCGAGACCGAAGTCACCACCAAATGGCTGGTTCACAAGGACGCGGTTGAGGGCGTCGATTATGACGTGAAGCGCCTGACCGAAGTCTGGGTCGCCACCAACGACGAAGACCGCGAAGTGGTGGAGTTCAACCAGATGGGCATCAACTCGCCCGCCTATACGCCGGGGCCTTACTCCGCCGTACAGGAAAGCGGCGTGCTGCAATTCGTGCAGTGGTATCTTGATACGCTGTCCCGCAACCTTGGCCCTCGTGCCGTCGCAGCGGAGTAAGACCTATGCCGCGCAACAGTGACCGGTCGATCTGGACCGATGCGGAGATGCTGGAATGCGTCACCGTGGTGCCGGAGATGGACAATACAGCCTCTTTCACCTTTCGGGCGCCATCGGGGGCCTTGTTTGACTACAACCCCGGCCAATTCCTGACGCTGGAGATCCCGGCGCCCGGGGGCACGGTGCATCGGACCTATACGATCTCCTCCGCGCCGTCGCGGCCGCGGTCGATCACCATCACCGCCAAGGCACAGGCGGACAGCATCGGCACCCGCTGGATGCTCGACAACCTGAAACCCGGCAGCCGCATCCGTGCGATGGGGCCCGCGGGGCTGTTCACCAATGCGGAGAGCGAGGCGAAGAAGTTCCTCTTTATCTCTGCCGGGTCCGGCATTACCCCGATGATGTCGATGACCACCTGCATGTGGGATGAGGGCGAAGACCTCGACATCGTCTTTGTGAACTGCGCCAAACGCCCCTCCGAGGTGATCTTTCGCCAGCGGTTGGAGCATATGGCCTCGCGCACACCGGGGTTGGATTTGAAATGGGTGGTCGAGGAGCCCGATCCCTACCGCCCGTGGACCGGCTATCAAGGCATGTTCAACCAGCTGATGCTGGGCCTGATGGCCCCCGATTATCTGGAGCGGGAGGTCTATTGCTGCGGGCCTGAGCCCTTCATGCAGGCGGTGCGTGAGGCCCTTGCCGGTCTTGGCTTTGATATGGACAACTACCATCAGGAAAGCTTTCACGCGCCGGTCGCGAAAGAAGAAGACCTGCCGAAGTTGGACGATGTCATCCCCGATGATGACACCGCCGCCGAGATCACCTTTGCGACCTCTGGGGTTACTGCGAAAGTGGCGCAGACCGATACGGTTCTGGCTGCGGCGCGGGCCAATGGGCTCAACATTCCGTCGGGCTGTACCTTTGGCGTTTGCGGCACCTGCAAGGTGAAAAAGACCGAGGGCGAGGTGCATATGGTCCACAACGGCGGCATCTCTGACGATGATATTGAGGCGGGCTATATCCTCGCCTGCTGTTCCAACCCGATTGGAAAGGTTTCGGTCGAGGTCTGATACCCTTCCACCCCGACCGACCTGGCCGCGTCCTCCCCCGAGGGCGCGGCCTTTTTGCGGGCGGTTGAGCCTGCATCGATTCATCATCGAACTGTCGCAATACATTCATATGAAGCAACTACGAAGTTCATATGAACACACGCGACTCGATCTTTTCGGCCATTGGGCTAGTGCGACCTCTCTCTGCGCGCGGGGAGGGGTGAGCCATGGCTGCAGTAACCGGCCACGCGATTGCGCTCGATCAGGTGCGCAAGGTCTGGGATCAGACAGTCTCGCTCGATGATGTCAGCTTGGACATTCCGGCGGGGTCTTTTACGGCCGTGCTGGGGCCTTCGGGGTGCGGGAAATCCACCACCCTGCGGATGATTGCGGGGCTGGAGACGGTGAGTGCGGGGCGCATTCTGATCGGCGGTCAGGATGTCACACAAAAGTCCCCGGCACAGCGCGGCCTGTCGATGGTGTTTCAATCCTACGCCCTGTTTCCGCATCTGACCGTCGCCGAGAACATCGTCTTTGGTCTGAAGGTCGCGGGGGTGCCGCGTCGTGAGCGGTTGGGGCGATTGGGAGAGGTGGCAGAGCTGTTGGAGCTGACCCCCTATCTGAACCGCAAGCCGGCGGCGCTGTCTGGGGGCCAGCAGCAGCGCGTGGCCTTGGGCCGTGCCGTCGTGTCGCGGCGCCCGGTCTGTCTGATGGACGAGCCGCTTTCCAACCTTGATGCTCGGTTGCGCGACGAGATGCGGCGGGAAATCCGCCGCCTGCAGCAGGCGCTTGGGTTCACCATGGTCTATGTGACGCATGACCAGACCGAGGCCATTACGATGGCCGATCAGGTGGTGCTGATGAACAAGGGCCGGATCGAACAAGTCGCCAGCCCGCAAGAGATTTACCAACGCCCCGCGACCCCATTTGCTGCGCGTTTCATTGGCACACCGCCAATGAACCTGCTGTCCCCGGCCGCCTTTGGCGCGCGGATGGGCAATGTGCCGGCCAGTCTTCGGATCGGTCTGCGCCCCGAAGCGCTGCGCGAGGATCCGGCGGGTGTGATCGACGCGACTGTGGTGGGGGCGGAGTTCCTCGGCTCTGACACGCTGGTGGAACTGACCTGCGCTGGTGCGCCTCTTCTGGTCAAGCTGCCAGGCAATCGCGCCGTCGCGCCGGGCGAGGCGCTGCGCCTTGCCGTGCAGCCGGGGCAGATCCACGCCTTTGACCTCGAGACAGAGCGGCGGATCGAGGATCCGAGCCTCGCCGCCCACCTCGCCGAGGTGACGAGATGACCCCTCAGGCCGAACATTGGTCGGGGCGGTTTTGCCATGGCTCCCGATTTCGACAGGGGGGCGCTCAATGCCGACGATGGATCGGCTGTGAAAGCTACGGAGAGACACCATGCTGATGACGAAACTCAAGGCAGCCACCGCTGCCCTCGCCTTTGCCGCCGCGCCGGCACTGGCTGATGTGCACCTGCAGTTCTACTTCCCGGTTGCTGTCGGCGGCAAGGCGGCGGACACCATTCAAGAGCTGACCGACCAATATGTGGCAGAGCATGATGGCGTTGCGATCGACGCGGTTTATGCCGGGTCCTATCAGGACACCGTGGCCAAGGCCCTGACCGCAGCGCGGGGCGGCAACGCGCCGCAACTGTCGGTGATCCTGTCCACCGACCTGTTCACCCTGCTGGACGAAGACCTGATCGTTGCCTTTGACGACTTCGCCACCACCGAGGATGACAAGGCCTGGCTCACCTCCTTCTACCCGGCGTTTATGGAAAACT
The DNA here is from genome assembly GCA_048263945.1 of Epibacterium sp. Lineage (GTDB taxonomy): Bacteria > Pseudomonadota > Alphaproteobacteria > Rhodobacterales > Rhodobacteraceae > Epibacterium. The sequence continues at coordinate 31,975 of JBLXDQ010000016.1, forward strand.
CCCAGACCGGCGGTAAGACCTATGGCATTCCGTTCCAGCGCTCCACTCCGGTGCTCTATTGGAACAAAGAGGCCTTTAAGGCTGCGGGTCTGGACCCCGAGACCCCGCCGGCGACTTGGGACGAGATGGTCGAGATGGGCAAGAAGCTGACGGTGAAGGACGCATCCGGCAATGTGACCCAATGGGGCGTGCGGATCCCCTCCTCCGGCTTTCCCTATTGGTTGTTCCAGGGCCTGACGACCCAGAACGACGTGATCCTCGCCAATGCGGACGGTAATGAAGTGAACTTTGCCGACCCCAAAGTGGTCGAGTCGCTGCAATACCTCGTGGATCTCTCGAAGGAGCACGAAGTGATGGCGCCGGGCATCATCGAATGGGGTGCTACGCCGAAAGCCTTCTTTGAGGGTCAGACCGCGATGATGTGGACCTCCACCGGCAACCTTACCAATGTGCGCGACAACGCTCCGTTCGAGTTTGGCGTTGGCATGCTGCCCGCCCATCTGCGTCGCGGTGCCCCGACGGGTGGCGGTAACTTCTACCTGTTCAAAGGCGCCTCGGACGAGCAATCCAAAGCCGCTTTTGATTTCGTGAAATGGATCACCGCGCCGGACCAATCTGCGAAATGGACCATGGCCACAGGTTATGTCGCGCCGCGTCCCGAAACTTGGGATACCGAAGCGATGAAGGCCTATGCTGCTGATTTCCCAGCGGTTCTTGTCGCACGTGACCAGCTTGAGCACGCAGTGGCAGAGCTGTCGACCTATGAAAACCAGCGTGTGACCCGTGTGTTCAACGATGCGCTGGCGGCGGCCATCACGGGCCAGAAAACCTCGGAAGAGGCGCTGAAGGATGCGCAGGCTCAGGCGGATGAGATCCTGAAGGCCTATCGCTAATCACCCCCAAAAGACGCGTCAGCCCGTGGTGGCTGGCGCGTTTTTCCTTGATCGGAGGACAAAACATGCTGCGCACCCGAGGCTGGATTCACGCCTGGCTTTTGTTGTTGCCGGGGTTTGTCTTTCTGATTGCTTTTACCCATGTTCCCGCCGTCACAACCGTGTGGAACAGTTTCTTCACCACCCCGCGCGGGCGTCGTCCGGCGCGATGGGCGGGGCTTGAGAATTATGACACGCTGATTTCCGATCCCACCTTTTGGAAGGTTCTGAAAAACAACGCGATTTACGCGGTGGGCACCATCCCGCTGTCGATCGCAATCGCGCTCCTGATGGCGCTCTGGGTCAACCGACAACTGGCGGGGCGCGGGTTTGTACGCATGGCCTATTTCACCCCAACCGTTCTGCCGATGATCGCGGTCGCCAACATCTGGATGTTCTTTTACACACCCGGCTTTGGCCTCATCGACCAGATTGGGGGCGCATTGGGCTTTGCGCAGACGAATATTCTGGGATCTGCCGATACCGCGCTGTTTGGGGTTATGGCGGTGACGATCTGGAAAGAGGCGGGGTTTTTCATGATCTTCTACCTTGCGGCCCTGCAAACCATACCGACGTCGCTGATCGAGGCCGCGCGGATCGAAGGGGCGGGCGCGTGGACGATCTTCCGCCGGATCACCTTGCCGCTTTTGATGCCGACCACGCTGTTTGTGTCGATCAACGCGGTGGTGAATTCCTTTCGCATGGTGGACCATATTTTCATTCTGACAGGAGGCGGGCCAGACAATGCCTCGTCCCTGTTGTTGTTCTACGTCTATGAGGTGGCGTTCCGGTTCTGGGACACCGCCTATGCGGCGACGCTGACCGTGGTGGTGCTGGCCTTCTTGATGGTGTTGGCCATCGGCCAGTTCCTGCTCTTTGATCGCAAGGTACATTACCGATGAGCTGGGATCGCGCATTGAACACTCTTGGCGCATGGGCGCTGGCGCTCTTTTGGATCTTGCCGCTGGCCTATGCGGTTTGGACGGCGGTGCACCCGGCAGCTTATGAGGCTCGGTTTGAGCTCTTCGCCCCGCTCACATTGGAGAATTTCGCCAAGGCTTGGGGCGCGGCCCCGTTTGGGCGGTATTTCCTCAATACCTTTGTGCTGGTCACGGTGATCCTGGCCGGTCAGATCGTGCTGTGTACCTTGGCGGCCTATGCCTTCGCCCGCTATCGGTTTCCGGGGCGGGGTATCCTGTTCGGGTTGGTCTTGTTGCAGCTTTTGATCATGCCGGATATCTTGATCGTCGAGAACTACAAGGCGATCCGCTTCCTTGATCTGGTGGATACGATCCCGGCGATTGCCCTGCCTTACCTTGCCTCCGGGTTTGGGATTTTCCTGCTGCGACAAACGTTTATGTCGGTCCCCAAAGAGCTGGAGGAGGCGGCGCAGGTCGAAGGCATGTCGAGCCTTGGCATCCTGCTAAAGGTCTATGTGCCGCTCGCGGTGCCGACATATCTGGCCTATGGGCTGGTCTCGGTGAGCCACCATTGGAACAACTTCCTATGGCCGCTCATCATCACCAACTCGGTCGAGACGCGACCCGTCACGGTAGGCTTGAGCATCTTTTCCGCCATCGATTCTGGCGTGGAGTGGAGTGTCATCAACGCCGCGACCTTGATGACCTCCGGGCCATTGCTGCTGGCGTTTTTGCTGTTTCAGCGCCAATTCGTGCAGAGCTTCATGCGGGCGGGGATCAAGTGATGCGGCCCTAACCCCGCATGTCGATCTCCAAGATCATCGGACCTTTCAACGGCAGAACCTCGGTCAGCGCTTCCCTAAGGTCGGCGGGAGAGCTGCGTTTGTAGCCGAGCCGGTAGGCGGCCGCGATGGCTTCGAATTCTGGTGCGCTGGGGTGGCAGCCGGTGGCGGTGATGCCTGCGTCTTCCATTGCGTTCGCAATCTCAAGGAAGGCGTTGTTATTCCACACCACAAAGAGGATCGGCAGCCGCTCATCGCTGGCAACGCCCAGCTCTGGCAGGGTGAATTGCGCGCCGCCGTCCCCCATCAGGGCGACCACAGGTGCGGTGGGATCCGCAAGGGCAGCGCCGATGGCGGCCGGAATGGCATAGCCAAGTGCGCCAAACCCGGTTGCGCCATTGAACCACCCGCCGGGGCGGTCGTGGTCATAGGCGAGATTTGCGGCATAGACGGCTTGGGTGGAATCCCCGACCATCAGCGCGCCGGGCAAGGCGTCGCGCAGGGTTTCAATCTGGTCGATGAAGCTGTCATAGCCAAGATCGAGCGCGGCAATTTCCGCCGCGACCGCTGCCCGGGCAGAGGCAGCACGAGCATGGCCCTCTTGCCTCGGCTTCTGCGCTACGGCTTCGGCCAGGGCTGGAAGGCAGAGTTTCAGATCCGCGGTCATAGTCAGGTCTGTTGCGTGGCGGGCCAATTGATCGGCACAGATGTCGATGCGGATCAGGCCGGACATCTCAGGATAGGTGCCGGTGGCGTACATGTCATAGTCGGTCGGCCCCAATTCGGTGCCCAGAGCAAGAACGCAGTCTGCCTCGGCGATGAGGTCCCGCACCGCCGAAAGCGACGGGCTGGCCGCCACGGTCAGGGCATGGCCATGCATCAGCCCACGTGCGTTGACAGTTTGCACCACCGGGGCATCCAAGACTTCGGCCAGTTTTGTCAGCGCAACATCTTCGGTGCGACAGCCGCCGCCGGCGAGGATGACGACGCGCTGTGCTGTGTCCAGCCGCTGTAGCACCGGGGTCAAATCGGGCAGGCTGGGGGCCTTGGGCTGATCAGCGACAACGGCCTCGGGGCCGGGCATCGGCATCACATCTGTCGGCACCTCAATATGGACGGGCGCGGGGCGTCCTTCCATCGCGGCATAGGCACGGTTCAACGCGCCCTCTAGGTCCTCTGCCACCCGGACCTGTTCGGCATGTTTCGAGACTGTCTGCGACAGGCCGAGCTGATCTGGAAGTTCGTGCAAGAGGCCGAGCCCTTTGCCCAAACTGTCCCGTCGATTAACCCCGGTCAGAACCAACATCGGGATGCTGTCTGCCCGGGCCTGCGCCATGGGGGTCAGCGTATTGACGAGCCCCGGACCGGTGATCACGAACACAACGCCCGGCTTGCCCTTAACCCGCGCATAGCCATCCGCCATAAAGCCCGCGCCTTGTTCGTGGCGCGGGGTGATGTGTCGGATATCGGCCCCTTCGATCCCGCGATAGAGTTCGATCGTATGGACGCCGGGAATGCCGAACACGACGTCTACGCCGCGTTCCACCAGGCTTTGTGCCAAGGCTTGACCAATGGTTCGCATGGGATGTTCCTTGAAAGAGATAGGTTGGGCGCCTCAGCGCGTCTGCTGCAGGCCGAGGATGGCAAAAAGCGCGGTTTCAGCCACCGCGATCAGCTGCTCGGCCGAGAACATATCCGGCAGCATGGAGCCTTCGAGCCATAGCCCGTCGAGCACGGCATTGCAGGCGATTGCCTTTTGTTCGACGAGATCGGGGCTGGGCTCGAGACCCTGTGCCACCAGCGCGTCGGTGATCATCGGATGCAGCGCATCGCGAAACCCGAGATAGGTATCGCGGTGGATCTGCTTCATCCGGGCATCATGCGGCACCATCTGGATAAAGCCGGCCCAGACTTGCAGCGCTTCACCGTTGGTGACGGGGGGCGAGAGCGTGTCGTGAATACATTGCCGCACGCGATCTTCGAGGGATTTACTGGTGTCGCTGGCCGAGGACAGAGACAAATGCGCCATCGTCTGCATATGATGGCTATAGGCCGCGTACATCAGATCTTCTTTGGTGCGGAAGTGATGGCGGATGAGGCTGAAGGCCACGCCGGCCTCGGCAGAGATTTCGCGCACGGTCGCAGCGGCCACACCCTTGCGCGCGATGACGCGCAGCGTCGCCTCGACGAGCTGTTCGCGCCGATGTTCGGGGCTTTCTCTGCGAAACTTTGGTTTGTTATCAGACATGCAAAACCTCTCTTGCTGTACGTTCGTACAACAAGAGGAGGAAATCAAGGTGAAACTTGGTCTAAGATGAAATCCAAAGTTGGAGCTGAATAGGCCCTACGGCAGTGTCATGGCACCGAATGCTTCGGAAGGTTCGAAACAGGAGGGAAGGTACTTGACAGCTCTGTCCATTGTGGGGCCATTAAGTGCAGACATAAAGGTTTTAAGTCAGGTGTAATGTCCGATTCCATTTGGACGGCAGAGCGCCAGAACCTTGTCGCATGCTCTCAAAGAACAAGGCTCCTCCCATGCGCGATACCGTCATTTTGAACAAACCCCTGACGCCGTTCGAGGTCGCGCGTGTTGCGAATGGCGCGACGCTGGTTCTCTCAGCGCAGGCGATCGAGCGGATCAAGGCCGCGCGCTGTTTGGTTGAGGCCATCGTGGACAAGGGCATCCGTGGCTATGGGATCAACACCGGGGTCGGCGCTTTTTGTGATGTGATCATCGGGCCTGCGGATCAATCGGCATTGTCGCATCATATCCTGTTCAGCCATGCCTGCGGCGTCGGAGATCCGCTGCCGCAGGAGGCGGCGCGGGCGATCATGGCGGCGCAGATCAACAATTTCGCCCACGGGAAATCCGGCATCTCCTGGGAGACGGTAGAAATCCTCGTGGCGCTCTTGAACGCGGGGATCACACCGGTGATGCCGTCGCAGGGGTCCGTTGGCTATCTGGTGCATTCGGCCTGTATCGGGCTGTTGGTGATCGGGCATGGCGAGGCCTTTTTGGACGGGGAGCGGATCACGGGCGCCGAGGCCCTGGAGTATATCGGCGTGGCGCCGCGCGTGCTGGGCGCGAAAGAGGGGCTGAGCCTTGTGAATGGAACGCCCTGCGCGACGGGATTGGCCTCGCTTGCCTTTGCGCGGCTGGAAAGACTGGCGGATTGGGCCGATGCGGCTGCGGCCTTCAGTTATGAAATGTTGGGGCGGCAAAGCGATCCGTTTGACGAGTTGGGGCTGGCCCTGCGCCTGTCTGACGGGGTGAAAACCTCGGCCCGCAATATCCGCGACTGGTTGGCGGGGCGCGGGCAGATGCCCCCCGAAAAAGCGCGCACGCAGGACCCACTCAGCCTAAGGGCGGTGCCGCAGGTGCATGGCAGCGTGCGGGATGAATTGCGCCACATCGAACAGGTGTTGATCAACGAGTTGCACAGTGTGACGGACAATCCGGTGATCTGGGGCACGGTGGAGGCGCCGGTGGTGTCGAGCCAAGCGCATGCGGTTGGGGCCGCGATTAGCTTTGCTGCCGACCGTTTGGCGCTGATTGCCGCGCAGCTTGGGGCGATTTCCGAGCGTCGGATCGACCGTATGGTGAACCCGCTGGTGAGCGACCTTCCGGCCTTTCTGAGTGCCCACAGCGGGCGGTGCTCTGGGTTGATGATCGCGCAATATACCGCCTCGGCGCTCTGTGGGGAGAACCGTCGCCTGTCGGTCCCGGCCAGCCTTGATGGCGGCGTGACCTCTGCTTTGCAGGAGGACATTCTCACCCATGCGACCCCTGCCGCCGAGAAGGCGCTGCATGTGACGCATAACCTGCTCTATATTCTTGCGATCGAACTGCTGTGTGGCGCGCAGGCGCGGGACTTGCAGCCCCTGCCGGCCTATGCACCCTCGACGCAGCGGTTGTTTGACCGGCTGCGGCAGGATGTGGCGGTGTATCAGGACGACCGCCCGCTCAACCGGGATATTGAGCGGGTGGCCGAGATATTGGACAGCGAGCGCGCGGAGGCGCTGCTGTAAGGGTCAGAGCGCCGACAGCGCGCGGGCCCGATCATGCGCGGCGCGGATGGCCTTGGTCATCAGTTGCGGTAGGGCGGTCTCGCCCTCCAAGACCGCGAGCCCTGCGGCCGTGGTGCCGCCCTTGCTGGTGACGGAGGCCTTCAACTCTGCTGCGTCGCGGGTATCGGAGGTCAGCATCATGGCCGCGCCCAGCAGGGTCTGGCGCACCAATTGACGCGCGAGCGCGGGAGACAGGCCTTCGGCCTGAGCCGCCTGCTCGAAATACTCCGCAATTGCAAAGATGTAGCCCGGACCGCTGCCCGCAACGGCGGTACAGGCGTCGATCTGGGCTTCTTCTTCCAACCAAGCAAAGGCGCCCGCGGCCTCAAAGGCGGTTTGCACCAGATCGCGGTCGGTGTGCGAAAGGGACCCCGGCGCAAAGCCGACAGTCATCGCGGCTCCGACTTGCGCAGGCAAATTCGGCATCACGCGAACCACGCGGTCGCTGTTGAGGCTTTTGGCGAGGGTGGCAAGGGGCGTGCCGGCCATGATCGAGACGGTGACGCCGGATGCAAGGCGTTCGGCAAAACCTGCGGTCGCTGCTAGATCCTGAAACTGCTGCGGTTTAACGGCGATCAAGGTCAGGTCGGGCGCGACATCGCCTGCCTCTGCAAGGCTCGCGACCACGCGGGCACGCGGTGTGTCCGGCAGCAGGCTTTGAGCGCGCGCGACAGAGGGGTCGACCGCGATGACCTGTGCCTGCGGAAACCGGGCGAGCATCCCGGAGAGGAGAGCTGCGCCCATATTGCCGCAGCCGAGCGAGAGAATGGTAAGGGTGTCTGACATTTCAAGCTGTCCCATATTGCATCGGACGGGCGGGTCCCTGTCCGCTTTAGTATGGACTGAAGTATCACGATCCTGGCGATGATTTGGCCTAACTTGATTTCATCTGCGATGCGTATGAACTGAAATTTTGCCACCAATCGATTCATATGCTTTGAGTCGTCGAAAAGTCTATGAACCCATCTTTTGCGCCGGAAAAATCGCTGAAATAATCAAAATCATCGAAAACTTCGGCATATATGAAAAAACGAGAAACAGTGATGCGTCGGCTTCAGGATATTGACCTTAAACTGCTGCGCAGCTTTCGCGCGATTGTCGAGGCTGGGGGCATTTCTGCCGCGCAAGGGGTGCTCAATACCTCGCAATCCACCCTGTCTACTCAGCTGGGGGAGTTGGAAGCCCGGCTGGGGTTCACCCTGTGCCGTCGCGGGCGCGGCGGGTTTGCGCTGACCCGCGAAGGTGCGGCGCTTTTGGAGGCGCTGGATGATCTGACCTCGGCGGCGGAGCGGTTTCAAAACGCAGTGGCGACGATCTCGGGCGACATGCGCGGGGTGCTGCGCCTTGGTGTGATGGACGCCATGTTGTCCAACAGCGCTTGGCCCCTGCATGAGGTCATCGCCCGGTTTTCGAAAAAGGCGCGCGAAACCTCTGTCGATCTGGCGCTGATTGCGCCGGGCAAGATGGAGGCCGCTTTGTTGGACGGGCGGCGCGATGTGGTGATTGGCCCGTTCCCGCAGCAGGTGTCGACCCTGAGCTACGTGCCGCTGTTTCAGGAACGCCACGCGATCTATGCAAGTGCGGATCACCCCTTGGCCCAAGCGGAGGAAGTCTCCTTGCCCGAGTTGGCGGCGCATGGGTTGGCGGCCACGGCGGGAGAGTTGAACCGGTTTCCCTTTTTCCGGGGGCTGGGGGGCGCGAAAACGTCGGCAGATGACGGCGCGGTCTATCTCTCTGCCACGGTGGATCAGATGGAGAGCCACGCCATCCTGATCAAATCCGGGCGCTATGTCGGGTTCTTGCTGGACTATATCGCCGAGACGACGGGAGGGTTTGTGCGACTGCGCACGGTGCCGGATCTGCAATATCAATCGCCGATCTATCTGGCGCACCGCCAAGACGCGGAATTGAACACTATCTTGCGGGCCTTTCTGGCGATTGCTGCGGCGCAACCCCTGCTGCCGGGAGCCTTGATGCAGTCGGGTGCAATTTCGCATCTAGACGAGCATTAACATCGGAAAGCCCGATGTAAGCATTGGATAGGGCATATTTTTCCGAAGGATGCCACGCGTTAGCGAGAGGGGACTGGATCGGCCCAGTGCTGATCGCGACAGAAGGATCCCCCCTATGGTTTTGCCCCATGAACGGTCGCTAAGGCCGCAGCCCTTGGTTTTGGACGCGGCGCAGGTTCAGGCGCTGATCCCTCAGGTGAATGCGCTGGACGTGATGCGCCGACTGTTTGTCGATCTCGGGGAAGGGCGCGCGGTGCAGCCGTCGCAGGTTCTGACGCCTATGCCAGCTGGGTCGGGGGATTTCATCACCTATCTCGGTGCGACAGGTCAGGGCGGCTTTGGCGCGAAGCTTTCGCCCTATCTTCCGCAATCGGGTGGCGCGCCGGTGATCACCGCGTGGACCTTGTTGATGTCTGTACTGGACGGGCAGCCGGTGATGCTGTGCGATTCCAGTGCCTTAACCGTTCTACGGACGGCGGCGACTACGGCGCTGGCTGTCGATCTGCTGGCGTGCAGGAATGCGCGGCATCTGGCGATCATCGGAGCAGGCCCGGTGGCGCAGGCGCATCTGGAGCAGGTTTTGCCCCTGCGGGAGTGGAAGACCGTTCAGGTTTTTGCGCCAAGCCTCGCCAAAGGCGCCGGGGCTGACATTTGGCGCGGGCTTGATCCCCGCGTGCAGATCGCGGAGACGGCGGAGATCGCAGCGCAGAGGGCAGATGTGGTGATGCTCTGCACGTCCTCGGCAGCGCCCGTTGTGGCGGCAGAGGCGATTGCCCAACATGCGCTTGTGACCTCAATCAGCACCAACGCGCCCGGGGCGCATGAGATTGCGCCGGATTTTCTGACGCGAGCCGAGGTTTATTGCGACAATCGAGCGACCACGCCGCAGGTTGCAGGCGAGATGCGCCTCGCCGCTGACGCAGGCTGGTCCGCTGCCGAGGTCCGAGGCGATTTGGCGGAGGTGATCGCGGGCACGCACCCCCGACCCACGGGCAAGAGGCCCGTCTTTTTCCGGTCCATCGGCCTTGGGCTGGAGGACATCTACATGGCGCAGGCCATTTACGCCGCCCAACACTGATGCAGTCGGCGCAGGCCGACGACCCTATGACGAAGGAGCCTTGAGATGCAGATTGAACCATTTGGCGTCGAAATCTGGATGAACGAATATGAGACCAAATGCGCGCTGAACCTCGCCGAAACCTGCGTGGCCTCGATCACCTTGGGCGAGTTGATCGATATGGCCGGGCAGGGCGAGACCATCCTCGCCGAGATGCGCGCCATGCGGATGGGCTATGGTGCGATTGAGGGCAGTGACCGGCTGCGCGACGCGATTGCCAGCCTCTATCAGCAGCAATCGCGCGAAACCATCCTGACCACCCATGGCACGATTGGGGCCAATGCGCTGGTGCATCAGGCGTTGATCGGGCAGGGCGATCATGTGATCTCGGTCATTCCGACCTATCAGCAGCATTATTCCATTCCCGAAAGCCTTGGCGCCGAGATTGAATTGCTGCATCTGCGGCCCGAGAATGGATTTCTGCCGGATCTGGCAGAGCTGCGGGCGATGCTACGACCGGACACCAAGCTGATCGCCATCAACAACCCCAACAATCCCACGGGCGCGCTGATGGATGAGGCGTTGTTGCGCGAGATCGCCGCCTTGGCCGAAGAGGTCGGGGCCTGGCTGTTGTGCGATGAGGTCTATCGCGGCACGGATCAGATGGGCGATGGCTATACGGTGTCGGTGGCCGATTTGTCGCCGCGTGGGATCAGCACGGCGGGCATGTCCAAAGCCTATTCCTTGGCCGGTTTGCGCCTCGGCTGGATCGCGGCCCCGCGCGAGGTTTTGGACGCGGTGATGATCCATCGCGACTACAACACCATTTCGGTTGGGCGCCTGGACGAGCTGTTCGCGGCCATCGCCCTTGAGAACCGTGGGCAGATCATGGAGCGCGCGCATCGGATCACCCGTGGCAATCTCGCGCTGGTGCGCGATTGGGTGGCGCAGGAGCCGTTGATTTCTTGGGTGGAGCCCAAATCTGGGACCACCGCTCTTCTGCGCTACGACCTGCCGATGAGCTCACGCGCGTTCTGTCTGGCGCTGTTGGAGGAAGAGGGCGTGATGCTGACCCCGGGCAGCGCCATGGCGATGGAGGGCTGGTTGCGGCTTGGCTATACCAATCCGACCGAGGACTTGCAGGCTGGGCTTGCCAAGATCAGCGCCTTTCTTGCGCGCCGCTAAGGGTGGCTTGATCCGTTGGAAGAAAACCTGTGCTGAGGGCGCCGCGGCGCGTCCTCAGCGCGATACATTGGTCTTTGCGGCGCCGATATTCGCGCCAATCCGCGCTTCCAGATAGGCAAAAACGGCGATCCGCCCTTCCTCGAAATAGGCGGGCTGGATTTCGCCATGCAGGGCGATGGACCGCAAAAAGGGCGCGTCGATGATGTTGATCGCGATGGCAATCGGTTCGTAAAGATCCGCGATATCCGTGACGATGAAATGCTGGCCGAGCGCATCGCAGGCCCATTGCGCGACCCGCGTGAGGCGCGACCCCGCGCCGACCCGAACCACATGCGACGCATCAAGCCCCAGAAACAGCCGCGGATAGACAGGATCGGTGCTGTAGCTTTTGCACATCGAGGTGACGAGCACATCCAACAGATCCTGCCAGCGCTCAAACCTGCGCCCGGCGATGGCGGCGTTCAATTCTTCCTGCTTCAGCTTGAACCGCTCCTCCGCAAGCGTTTCAAAGATCATCTCGACGCGCGGGAAATACTGGTAGACCGATGAGGTCGGAAGGCCTGCGCGCTGGCTGATGGCTGAGGCTGTCGCGGCGGCTGTGCCCGACTCGGTCACAATCGCCTCGGCGGCCGCAAGGATCTGCGCCTGACGTTCGATGCCCCGCTTCTGGACGGGTTTTCTGGCCTGCGACGTCTCCAAACTGATCCAATCTTCGGTCTGCTGTGGGGCAAAAAGCCAGTCCAAAATCAATCGTTTGCCATTGGGATGCAAGGGGACTTCGGGTTTGCGACGCGAGGTTTTGCGAAGATATATGATTGCATTCACTCAAAACATGAATAATGTCACGTTTTAATGAAATCACATCATCTTATAGAAGGCGCAGCGCATGTCAGACATTTTGGTGATCCAGAACGATGCAATCGGGAGCATCGGCCATTTCGGCACAGCCCTTGCCGCAGAAGGCGCGCGGCTGACGGTGATGCGGGCAGACTTGGGCGCGCGGCTCAGCTTCGCCGAGGCGACGCAGTATCATGGTCTCGTGGTGCTGGGGGGGCGCGCCAGCGCGTTCAGCGATGAAGACTTTCCCTTTCTGCCCCATGTGCTTGAGCTGATCACAGCCTTTCAGGCAGCGCAGAAACCTGTCTTTGGCATCTGCCTTGGCGCGCAGCTCTTGGCGCGGGCCAATGGCGGCGCCTTCGCGTCAAACAACGGCTGGGAAGTGGGTTTTGTGCCCATTGAGCCAACCGCCGAGGCCGCTGCAGACCCGGTATTTGGCGCGGTGCCAAAGGGGGCGAAGTTCTACGAACTCCATGAAGATCAGTTCCGTCTGCCAGAGGGCGCGACCCTGCTGATGACGGGTGATCGCTGCACCAATCAGGCCTTTCGAGCTGGCGCGGCAAGCTATGGCATCCAGTTCCATCCGGAAATCACCGAAGAGGCCCTCTGCGCGATGGCGCGGGACTTGGAGGAGCTGACCGACGAGACCGGTCAGCCAATGACGGTGCGGATGCTCGACTATGCGCCGGAGGATTTCGTGCGCCAGGAAGCCCTATGCGAAGGGCTGGCGCAGCGCTGGTTCGCGCTTGTGACTGCACGCGCCGCAGAGCTGACCCCGGCCTGATCCGACACCAAGAAGGCCCCGCGAGAGGGCCGGTTTTTCAAAATCATAATAGTCCAACGGGAGATTGAGATGGATATGATTATCAACACCGTCAGCGGGTATCTTTGGGGGTACTTTCTGACCTATGGCCTTTTGGCGGCAGGGTTATTCTTCACCCTGCGCCTTGGCTTTTTGCAGGTGCGCCACGCGGGCGAAATGATCCGCACGCTTGCCTCGGCCAAGGGCGCGGATCGCGAGGAGGGCGGAATTTCCCCCTTTCAGGCGCTCAGCATCAGTCTCGCCTCGCGGGTGGGCACTGGCAATATCGTCGGCGTTGCGGTGGCACTCTATCTTGGTGGGGCAGGGGCGATTTTCTGGATGTGGGTCGTGGCCTTCCTCGGCATGGCGACCTCCTTTGCGGAATCGACGCTGGCGCAGGTGTATAAGACCCGGTCCGAGGATGGCAGCTATCGCGGCGGGCCGGAGTTTTACATTGCCCGAGGGCTAGGTCTGCCGTGGCTGGGCAAAGTCTTTGCCGTGTTGTTCATTTTCACGGGTCTGATTTTCGGCGCGGTGCAGTCGAACTCTATCGCTGGGGCGATGAATGGCGCCTTCGAGATCAGCCCATTGGTCACAGGCGTGGTCGTGTCGACCTTGGTCGCTATTGTGGTCTTGGGCGGGATGAGCCGGATCGCGCTGGTGGCAGAGTTCGTGGTCCCCTTCATGGCCGGGATTTATGTGCTGGTCACGCTAGTTGTTGCAGTGATGAACGCGGATCAACTGCCGGGCATTTTCGGCAATATCGTCAGCGGTGCTTTTGGTCTGAATGAGGCCGCAGGCGGTGCGGCTGGCAGTATGACGGCAGCCTTGATGAATGGTGTGCGGCGGGGGCTGTTTTCCAACGAAGCAGGTCTTGGCACTGCGCCCCATATCGCGGCCTCGGCCACGCCGAACCCGCATCACCCGGCAGCGCAAGGCTTTGTGCAGGCGCTGAGCGTCTTTATCGACACGATCGTGGTCTGCACCGCGACGGCGATCCTGATCCTGACCTCTGGCGTGATGGGTCCGGACAATACGCTGAATGGGGTTGAACTGACCCAGGCCGCCTTTAACGCGCATCTCGGTGGGTTTGGGCCGACCTTTGTGGCCGCCGCGATCTTCCTTTTTGCGGGGACGAGCATCTTTGGCTCCTACGCTTTCTGCGAAAATGCGGTGGCAATTCTGTTTGGCAGCAATGCGATGGTGCAGATGGGGCTGAAGCTGGTCATTATTGGCACCACCTTTTGGGGCGCGTTGCAGGCCGTGGCCTTTATCTTTGGGTTGGCGGATGTGTTTATGGCCGCCTTGGCCTCGATCAACCTCGTGGTGATCCTGCTGTTGTCGGGCACGGTGCGCGCGATGGCGCAGGACTATGTGACACAGCGCAAAACCCGCACCCCGCGTTTGGATCTGGATGCCTTCCCGCAATTGCGCGGGAAAGTGGATCAAGACGTTTGGGGGACGCATTCCCAGCAGGGATAAATGACAACAGGCGAAGGCGTCGTCTTGGTGCGGCGCCTTCGTTGACGGGTATGACGATGTCGTAGAGCAATCCGACCCGATCTGGTCGGCGCATTGCACTGCGTTGTTACTGGTTTCACAGGCCTTCGATTTGAACCAGTCGCCATTGAGCGTCGAAATAGGCCTTTTCTGCATCGCTCCGGCTTTGCAAGAAATAGAGGTGGCTTTGGTTCGGCGCTGCGAGTTCGGCGCAGGAAGTGCCGGGGGCAGGGGGCTCGGCTCCGGCGGGCGAATAGCCGATGCTGCTACAGGCCCCTGCATAGTCGGCGGAGGGGATCAGAACCTCCGGGCTGAGGATCAGATCAATCAATTCTGCAGAGCGGGCTAGGTCGCGGGCATCATCGGGGATCACCAGCAGATCGACCCAGAAATTGGCCCCCTCCAGCGGGGTCACATATTCATAGGCGCCCGTGGGCTGGCCATCTGGATCATTGCCAAGCCCGTCCGAGCTCCAAGTAATGGCCGCGCAGATTTCACCGTTTGAGACGTCGTCAAATTGGTCTGTATCAAAGGAGCTTACGTACGGCGCGATGGCTCCGATCGCTGCGAAAGCCGCATCAATGTCGGCTTGATCCTTAGAGTTCGGATCGCGTCCGAGATAGGCCAGTGCGGCGGGCACCACCTCCTCGACGGAGTCGACTATGGTGAGGCCACAATCTGCCAGCGCGGCGGCATTCTCCGGGTCAAAAATCAGCGCCCAACTGTCGAGCGGGGCGTCGGGAATGCGGCTCAGCACGTTCTCGCGGTGATAGACGACGCCAGTGGTGCCCCAGAGATAGGGCGTGGCATAGCGGTCTACCTCTGGCACGGCCTCGCGCAGGGCGCTGCGCATCATGCTTTCGCGGTCGGAATATGGCGCGGCGATCCGGGAGGGCAGGGGGGAGAGGGCCCCATGGGTGATGAGCCGGTTGATCGCTTCGGACGGCACCACCGCCACATCATAACCCGTGCCACCGGCCGATAGGCGACCCTCGGCCTCGTCAGCGAGGTCATAGGTGTCGATGACCAGAGTGCGGCCAGTCGCCTCCAGATATTTGAGGTCGACAGCGGGATCGATATAGCCGCTCCAATTATACAGCAGGGTGTCGTGGAAATCCGCACGCGCATTGAGGGGCACGGCGGCGAGGGTCAGGCCCAACCAGATGCCAAGTCGATGTGCGCGAGTCATATCTCGTGCGACCTCCCGTGTCGGCGCCCGGGATACGGGCGCGCGTCTCAGGCTGCGTCGAGCTCCGAGACGAGTTGCAGGGCTTCGGCGAGCTTGGCAGCGTTGATCGGCTTGGAGACATAGGTGCACATCCCTGCCGCAAGACCACTGTCGATATCGCCTTTGCTGTGGTTTGCCGAGAGACCAATCACCTGCACAGGAGGGATGACGCCCTGCGCTTCCATCTCTTTGATGCGGCTCGTGGCCTCCAGCCCGTTCATGTCCGGCATCCGGATATCCATCAGGACCACATCCGGGTGCCATGTTCTGACTATACCCAAGGCATCTCGGGCAGAATAGGCATTTTGCGCATCTATTCCAATGCGCTTCAAAATCCGCTCAGTCACCAGCACGTTGACGCGATTATCGTCGACGATCAGCACTTTCATGGTGCGCACCGCGTCCGAGGTCGCCACGGGAACGGTCATCTGCGGCGCATGGGCGCGCTGAACTGGGAAGGAGAAGGTGAAGGTGGTGCCGACCCCCAACTCGCTTTCGCAGACGATATCGCCGCCCATCGAAGTGGCAATATTCTTGGAAATCGATAGGCCAAGACCGGTGCCGCCATAATTCATCATGACGTCTTCGTTGGCCTGTTGGAATTCCTTAAAGACTGCTTCGATTTCATGCGGAGCGATGCCAATACCGTCGTCCGAGACGCCGATCGCCACGTGGTAGTTGTCTTTCACGCGGGTGGCCGACAGGGACACGGTGACTGTGCCTTCTTTGGTGAATTTGATCGCGTTGCTGACCAGATTGGTGACCACCTGACGGATTTGACCACTGCGCGCGCGGATCCAGACCGGTTCGGCGCCCTGGGCGTCTTCAAAACGCAGCTTGTTGCCTTTGTTCGTGGCCTCCGCCGTGAACAGGGCCACCACATCCTGACAGAGATCGCGCAGGCAGAAGATTTCCTTATCCTCGTCCGCGCCCAGAACTTCCCCGCGCGAGGTGGACAGGACATTGTTCAGGATTTCCAACAGCGCGTAGCCGCTCTTGTTCACCAGCTTGATGGTGTCTTTTTGTTCTCGGGTGAGGTTGGCATCAGCCAGCGTTTCCGTCAGGCCAATGATCCCGTTCAACGGCGTGCGGATTTCATGGCTCATCGAGGCGAGGAAGATCGTCTTGGCGCGGGAGGCGTTTTCAGCCCGGTCCCGTTCGTTCTTGAGTTGCTCATGCGCGGAGAGCACGAAGCGCTCCATCGGCAGATAGACAAGCCGAATGGAAATCAAAGCGCCAATGCAGAAGATCGTGATGGAGCCGAGAATATAGAAAAACTCCATCTGCTGGGACAGACGGGAGTACTCGCTCTCTTTTTGACGGACGGTGCTGAACACCCCCAAAAGGCGGTTGGTGATTTCCAGCGAAAGCGAGGAAATCTTGATCAGCGTTCGTTCGTTCGAGGTGTTCTTGCGTTGATTCAACAGGCGGCCAAAGTGCAAGACCTGCTTAAAATCAGTGATCGGATTCAGAGCCACCTGGGTCAGTGTCGCCATATTGTCCGAATATAGTTCGTTGTTGGCGACTGCGGCTTCAATGATCTTGAGCGCGTCTTCGGCACCGTGGCTCGCGCGGCGAATTTTGCCATGTGCCACATAGGCTTCTTGCGAGTTGGGTTCCTGTGACAGCACGTTGAGGGCGGCTGAAATCTCGGACAAGGAGACCAGCGCCATGTCGATCCCAGCGAGGTTCGCGTCGACCGTGCGTTCCGCTTTGCGCCCTGCTACGGCGCCAAAGACCGCAAGCGTCGCAAAAAGCGCAAGAAAGCTGAGCGCGAGCAAGCTGCGCTTTCGCATGTAGCCTTTGGTGATGACGTGATCGGACACCCTGTCCCCGGAAAATTGCCGTAAATACACGTGGATCCTAGGGGGCGAGGGTTAATGTTCGCTGAAGCGCATCGCAAGGATGCAGCCCCGCGCAATTGCGCGTGAAAGGAGCCTCCCAAAAGAGGGGCGGTTTGGGGGCTGCTTTACGCTTCGGATGCGGCCGCGCGGGGCAGGCTGAAGATCGCGCGCAAGCCGGGATCGGCCGCTTCTAGGCGCAGATCGCCGCCATGTTCGCGGGCGGTGGCGCGGGCGATGGATAGGCCCAAACCGACGCTGCTGCCCGGTGTGCTACGGGCAGTGTCGGCGCGGAAGAAGGGCGTGAACACCTCCTCAAGAAGGGGATCGGGAATGCCGGGGCCGTGATCGGTGATACGGACCTCCGCCCAGGCCTCCATGGCCGTAACCGTGACCTGTGCTGAGCCGCCGTATTTCACCGCATTCTCGATGACATTGCGAAAAGCGCGGCGCAGCGCATCAGGTCGACAGCGTAGCGGCAAGGGGGCGCTGTCCTCGCAAGCGACGGGCATCCCAAGTTCGGCGAGGTCATCGCAGATGCTGCCAACAAGGGCGCTGATGTCGACCCGTCGCGTGGGCTCCGACACTTCGACCCCGCGAGCAAAGGCGAGCGTCGCCTCGGTCATACGCTGCATTTCCTCCAGCGTGTCCGTCATGCGCTGGCGCAGATCGTCGTCTTCGATGAATTCGGTGCGCAGCCGTAGCGTGGTCAGGGGGGTGCGCAGATCGTGGCTGAGAGCGGCGAGCATCCGGGTGCGATCCTGAACAAAGCGCTGCAAACGTCCCTGCATCTGAACAAAAGCACGGTGAACGTCGCGGATATCCTCTGGCCCCGTGGGCAGAGTTTGTGGGGCATTTTCGCCTCGTCCGATGGCGTCGGCGGTCTGTGCCAGCCCGTACAACGGGCGGGTAATGCGGCGGGCGGCATAAACGCCGATGCCACAGAGCACCACCGCCATCGCGAGGGTGGAGATCAGCGATTGGAGCAATCCGGTGTCCACCAGCTCGCGTTTGTAAAACACCGCGTTGAGCCAAGTGCCGTCGGCGAGCGGCGCAATCAGGCCCATGCCGATGCCGGGTTGGAAGCGGAACACCTGTGCCGCGGAGGCTTCGGGCCAGAGGTCGGATACCAAGGGCGCCCATTCGGGAAAGGTCTTGGTGTCGATGATCCGGCGCTCGGCGTCGGTCATCTCCAGCTGGTCTGGCGTGAGGCGAAAGCGGGTGATTTCGGCCAATGGTGCCAGAAGGTAGACGCGCGAGCGCACGTACCATTGTCGCCCTTCGTCAACCGGGTTGTCCTCGGTGGTCCAATAGCGCGTGTGGCTGGTGGCACTGGCCAACAAAACCTCGCGACGTTGCTCGGGCGGCATGGTGGCCACCACCTGCAAGAGGCTGGCGGAGCGGCTGATAAATTCCGCATGGGCGGCCTCTGTCAGGGCAGCGACGCGGCTGCGCCAAGACAGGGTAAAGCCGATGGATTGCGCCAGCAAAAGGGCGATCAGCATGACGCCCACCATTTGCCGAGCGAGACTGCGGCGCCACCACTGCATCATGGCTTGCGCACGTCGGCACAGAGACTGTAGCCGCCGCCTCTGTGGGTCAGGATCATCGAGGGGCTGCGCGGGTCATCTTCCAATTTGCGGCGCAGGCGACTGACCTGATTGTCGATGCTGCGATCAAGCGGGTCAGCGCGGCGTCCGACGGTCAGGTCCAGCAACTGATCGCGGGACAGAACATGGCCCGGATGGTCGAGAAAGACCTTCAGTAAGCGAAACTCTGCCGTGCTGAGCGGCACGCTGACGCCATCCTGTTGCGCCATCTCGCGCCGCTTCAGGTCAAGCGTCCAAGGCCCGAAACAGAGAACTTCGGCTGCAGCTTGGGGCGTGGGAGAGGCCAGACCGCCTTGGGTGCGCCGCAGGACCGAGCGGATGCGGGCCAGCAATTCGCGCGGATTAAACGGTTTCACCAGATAATCGTCCGCCCCGACTTCCAGACCGATGATGCGGTCGGTGTCTTCTGCCACGGCAGTGAGGAAAATCACCGGCAACGCGCCGGCCGCGCGGATATCACGACACAGGGTCAGCCCGTCCTCACCCGGCATCATAATGTCGAGCACCACCAGATCCGGCGTGCCCTTGGCCAGCACCGCCCGCAAAGCAGGACCGCCGTCGGCGAGGCTCACCCGGTAGCCATGTTTCTCCAGATACTGGCCGACAAGCGCTCGGATATCGTGGTGATCGTCCACCACGACAATATGCTGTGCGCCTTCGCTGCTTTGCGACATGCTCGCCGTTCCTCTGAGATGGCCCAAGCCTAGCGGAGCCTGCGCGCCCCCGTCTAGCGGTCCTAGGGTATCAAACTGTATCAGCCTGCGCCGCCCCCGCTTGGTCCGTGATACAATTTGATACAGAGGCGGTATCACCCTGCGACACGCGCCCTGTACCCCTGTGCCTACCAAGTTTCCGCGCTGCCCGCTTTGCCGGGGTGCGCGACAGGCAAAGGAGAATACAGGCATGGCCGTTACATTCGACCTCAACGGAACGACCGTCAGCTTTGACGGCGACCCGGAGACCCCGCTGCTGTGGGTGATCCGGGACAGTCAGGGCCTCACCGGCACCAAATTCGGCTGCGGTATGGCGAAATGTGGTGCCTGCACCGTGCATGTAGATGGCAGCACCCAGCGGTCCTGTATCACGCCGGTCGAATTCGTCGAAGGCTCCTCTGTCACGACCATCGAGGGGCTTGAGGGCAAGGTAGCGGAGGCGCTGAAAGCGGCTTGGGTCGACCTCAATGTGCCGCAATGTGGCTACTGCCAATCGGGTCAGATCATGTCGGCGGCAGGCCTGCTGGCTGAGGTTCCGGAGCCGAGCGATCAGGACATTGATGATGCGATGAGCGGCAATATCTGCCGGTGCTCCACCTACAAGCGGATCCGCGCTGCGATCCATACTGCCGCTGAGGAGGCCCGCAAATGAGCCAAAGGCTGACACGCCGGTCCTTTCTCGCCCGTTCGGCCGGGGCGCTGACCATCGCTTTCGTACTGCCGCAGATGGGGCAGGCCCAAGCCCTGCGCCGGATGACGCCGGATGAAATGAAAGAGATCTCTGCCGCGCCAAATGCGTTTTTGCGCATCAATGCAGACGACAGCGTCACGGTGATCTGCAAGCATATCGAATTCGGCCAAGGGATTTCCACGGGTCTCGCCACCCTTGCCGCCGAAGAGCTGGATGCCGATTGGGGCAAGGTGAGCGTTGAGCTCGCCCCGGCCAATGCGGCGCTCTATGCCAACCTCAACATGGGGCAACAGGGCACCGGGGGCTCCTCTGGTATCGCCAACAGCTTTTACCAGATGCGCAAAGCGGGGGCGGCTGCCCGTCACATGTTGATCGCTGCTGCGGCGCAAAGCTGGGGTGTGCCCGCCGAAGAGATCACCGTTGAAAAAGGCATCCTGAGCCATGCGGCCTCTGGCAACCGTTCGGGCTTTGGCGCCTTTGCCGCACTTGCTGCGGAACAACCGTTTCCGGAGCAACCGCGTCTGAAAACGGTAGAAGAGTTCCGCCTGATTGGCACGGATTTGCAGCGGGTGGATGCGATCGGGAAATCCACCGGGCAGACCGAATATAGCATCGATGTGACCCGCGATGGCATGGTGCATAGTGCGATCCTGCATCCGCCCCTCTTTGGCGCCACGCTCAAGACCTTTGATGCCACCGAGGCCCGCCAAATCGCGGATGTTTTGGAGGTGCACGCAACCGATTTCGGCGTCGTGGTGATCGCCCGCACGCGCTATGCGGCGATGATGGGTGTTGAGGCATTGGTCACCGAATGGGACGAAACCCATGCGGAGACGCGCTCTTCTGACGAGATGTATGCGGATTATGCCGCTGCGGTCGCAGAGCCGGGCGTGGAGGCTGTCTCCGCCGGGCGTGGTTCCGCGGGGATTGAGGCGGCAGATCAGGTCATCGAGATGGAGTACCGCTTCCCCTTCCTCGCCCATGCCCCGATGGAGCCGATGGGTGCGGTTGCGGGTGTCACCGCAGAGGGCGCGGAGATTTCCATGGCGACACAGTTGGTGACGCGGGATCTGACGGAGCTGACCAAGGTCCTCGCGCTGCCGGAAGAGGCGATCAAGCTGAACACGATGTTCGCGGGTGGCAGCTTTGGCCGTTTGGGCACCCCAGATTCCGAGTTCGCGGCAGAGGTCGCAACGGTGGCCAAGCTCTGGGGCAAGGGTCCGGTCAAACACCTGTGGTCGCGGGAAAACGACATTCGCGCCGGGCGCTATCGCCCGATGTCCTTGCACCGTCTGCGCGGTGGGTTGGACAAGGATGGCAATATCGTCGCAATCGATCATGTGATGGCCATCCAATCCTTCCTTGAAGGCACGGCTTTTGGGGGCGCGGTGCGCAACGGTTTGGACCGATCCGCCGTCGAAGGTTCGACCCGCTTGCCCTATGCGATCCCCGATCATCGCGTTGGCCTGCATATCATGCAAAACGGTGTGCCTGCGAATTTCTGGCGGTCGGTGGGCAGCAGCCACAATGCCTATGTGGTTGAGACCTTTGTTGACACGCTGTTGGCACGCGCTGGCAAAGATCCGGTGCAGGGGCGTCTCGATCTGCTGGCCGAGGGCAACGACCGCCTGCGAGCGGTGCTGCTGAAAGCGGCCGAGATGGCAGGCTGGGATGGCGCGCCGGTGCGGGGCGACCGGGCGCTTGGGGTCGCTATGGCGACCTGTTTCCGCAGTCATGTGGCCGAGATTGCCGAAGTGTCTCGCGGAGAAGACGGGCTGCCTCGGGTGCATAAGGTCTGGGTCGCGATTGATTGCGGCCTGGCGATCAACCCGGATCAGATCCGCTCGCAGATGGAGGGCGGCATCGGGTTCGCGCTTGGCGCGGCCTTGCATGATGAGATCACGATTGCGCCGGGCGGTGAGGTCGAGCAGTCGAACTTCGATACCTATACTTCGTTGCGGATCAACGAGATGCCGGAGATCGAAGTCGAGATCATTGCCTCTGACGCGGATCCCACTGGTGTGGGGGAGCCCGGCGTTCCGCCCTTGGCACCTGCCGTGGCCAACGCATGGCGTGCCTTGACGGGGCAGACAATCGAGACGCTGCCCTTCGCGCGCGGAGCTTCTGCATGATCCCGCGTCTGGGATTGATATGTGTCGCAATGCTGTCGCCTCTGGTGGTCTCGGCGCAGGCGGCAGAGCCGCAAACGCTCAGAGGGCCAGAGGCGTTTCAACACATCAAAAACAAGGAGGAGCGCTCCAAAGCGCTCTTTACCGAAATGGGCAAGGTCATCGAAAGCCCGCGCTGCATGAATTGCCATCCGCGCGGTGACAGTCCGACGCAAAAAGACGGCGCACCCCATATGCCGCCAGTGGTGCGGGGGGCCGATGGGCGCGGGGCGCCAGCGATGGAGTGCAGCACCTGCCATGGCGAGGAGCCAGTCAACTTCACCGATGGGGCGGGCAGTGTGCCGGGGCACCCAGACTGGCATCTCGCCCCCGTTTCGATGGGCTGGCAAGGTCTGCCTCTCGGCGACATCTGCGTGCAGATGTTGGACCCGGAGCGCAATGGTGGTCTCGATCAGGCAGAGCTGATCCATCACAACGGCGAGGATACGCTGGTGGGGAGCGGTTGGACCCCGGGTCAAGGGCGAGAGCCCGCACCCGGCTCGCAAGAGGTGTTCAATGCGCTGACCCGGGCATGGATCGAAACCGGAGCAGCCTGTCCGGCGGGCTAATTGGGCCACAAGAGCCCACCCCGCTTGGACACAAAAAGGCGAAGGCTGCGCAGACGCGGCCTTCGCCCGATTTGAAACTTTTCCAGCTGTTAGCTGTTGCAATCGCTTGCGCAGAGATCCAGCACCGGCAATTCACCAAAGTATTTCTTGTGGATCGTCTCGTAGGTCCCATCGGCCACAACCTCTTTGAGGGCGGCTTGGAGCTTGGCGATTTTGGCATCGTCAAAGTCTTTGTGTGCCGCCAGCCAGATGGTGACCGGTGCGATTGAGGTGCCAATGGTCAGCTCGCTGGGATCATAGCCGAGGTCTTGCGACCAGACGAAGACCGCGCGGGAAGACACCGTATAGACCGCATCCACACGACCCGCTTTCAGCTTTTTCAGGTTGTTGACGATGTCGGAGTTCTCAAGGTTGGTGAACCCTTCTTTTTCCAACTGCGTGAAATACAGCGAGCGTGAACCAATCCGGCCCAGTCCACGCGCATCCTCGATCGAATTGATCGGGTCGCCGGTCGAGACAAAGACGCTTTCGGCGGTCAGCAGGTTCATCACCCATTTATACTTGGGTTCGCGCGTGGCGTTGCGACCCAAGCCGAAGATCAGCGTATCGGCCTCTTCCTCGGCCACTTTTTGCGCGCGTTCCCACGGCAGATATTCGGTCTGCAGCTCGTAACTGGCGCGCGCGGCGACAGCATTCATCAGCTCCACATTGAAACCAGGAAGCTCTGCATTGGCTTCGCGGGTGAAGGGGGTCAGCCCCTCATACGTGACCGCCCGCAGGGCTTCGGACAGGGCAGGGGTGGCGAGCAGGGCGGCCGCACAGGCCAGGGCAGCAAATTTTTTGAGCACGTTTCTTCTCCTCCAAAGGCGTTGCTGGCTGCACGTTCGGGTGGAGTGCCTTAAGAACTAAATAATCCGAGAAGTGAAATAATTGCCTATTTTATCGTTATAATTTGCGCGCGGAAATCTTGTGGAGGCCTCGGTGGGTGTCTTCCCTTGGGTGCGCAAACTCGATGTGCCTATCTAAGTGGCTGATTTGGCGATTAAAAATCGTGCATCTGTAAAACATCAAATGTGCTGAGGCGAAGGGCACGGTTGAGCTGCCGCTCCTCCTGCGGAGCGAGGGGCTGTGCAGAAAACAGAGTGCCGACATTTTTATCTTTCTCGGCGGGACAGGGGAGGCCCGCGCCGAGTGCGGTCAGCTGCGCGGTGCCAAGTGCGGTGCGCTCGTGGCCAGAGACGCGATGGATCGTGCGGCTGGCGTAATCTGCCAGCGCCTGCATCATGTGACCGCTCCGGCTGACGCCCCCATCGACTGGGACAGCGACTTTTGTCTCCCCGAGCAGCGGATCTGCGGCTTTCAGAACGCGGGCGGCGAGGAAGGCGACGCCTTCCAATGCGGCCAAAGCAAGGTGCTGGCGGGTGGTGTCGCGGGTAAAGCCAAGGATAAGAGGCTGCGCATCCGCCTGCCAATCGGGCGCGCCAAGGCCCGAAAAGACAGGCAGACACACCAAGCCCTGTGCCGCCATACGATGGGCGGGATGGGCAAAAGTCTCCAAATCCTCTGCAAGACCAGAGGTCAAAAGCCAATCCACCACGGTCCCCACATCGCGCACACCGCCATCAAAGGCATGTTGCGGCCCATCGCCGAGATCCCAGGCGATGGTCGGCAAAAGCCCTGCCGCGCGGATCTCCTCTGCAGTGGCCTTTGTCAGGCCAAGGGCAAAGCCGCCGGTGCCGAAGGTAAACTTCATGTCGCCGGGACTGCGTGCGCCGTGGCCGAAGAGCGCGGCTTGTTGATCCACAATCGATGCCGTGACCGGGACCTCGCCAAGCGAGCCGAAGTCGCCGACCGAGGCGGTGATCTGCGGCAGGGTTTCCACATCGATCCCATAGAGGGCGCACAGCTGCCTGTCCCATTCGCCCCGTGCCATATCAAGGAGGCCCGTGCGCGATGCCGTGGCGCGATCTGTGACACAGCGCCCACACAGGCTGTGCAAGAACCAAGCATCCGTCGTGCCAAGGCGCAACCGGCCTGCGCGCGCGGCGTCTTGCACGGCAGGCACGTGGCGCAAGAGCCAGGCCAGTTTTGACGCGCTGAAATAGGGATCAAGCGGCAGATGGCTTAGGGTTTCCACCTCTGCTGCCGCGCCGCCTTGGCGGAACTCTTCTAGGATCTCAATGCCGCGATTGTCCTGCCAAGACAGCACAGGCGATAGGGGCGCACAGGTCTTTGCGTCCCATGCCAGACAGCTTTCACCCTGATTGGCGAGGCCGATGGCTGCCACTGGTCCGAGGCTTTCGGCGCAGGCCAAAAGGTTCTGACGCAGCTCCAGCGGGTCCATTTCCACCCAGCCCGGTTGCGGTAGGCTGATGCGGTGGCGCATTTGATGGGTCACGGTCAGGCTGCCATCCGGCTCCAACCGCAGGGCGCGGGTCGAGGAAGTGCCTTGATCCAAGGCCCCAATGGCGGGGGGCGGTGGGCTCATGCCTTGGTTGCTCCGATCTGCAATGTTTCGCCGGGGGTGGCTTTGATGTCTGCAATGGGGATGAGGATGCGCCGTTCCGGGCCGGATGTCAGGCGTTTCTGCCAGCGGATCTCCTCCCCCGCCTTTAGCGTCAGGGTCTGTGTGCCATGATGCATGAGACGCAGTTGAATCTGCCCCGTCGCGCCGGGCGCGAGGCGGTGGGGCAGGGCCCAAGCGACACCATCGCCGGAGATGAGCTGGATGGGCGCGGTACGGGAGGGTGGCGCGGCGAGGTCATTGGCGATGGTCTGTGCCACGCGGCGCCCCTCTGCCCAGCACCAGCCTGCGGTCTCGATCCCGCGTAAAAGGTTGCCTGCCGCATATATCCCGGATTGCGACGTGCGACCGCCGTCATCAATGTCCGGCCCACGGGTCGCGCCATCAAGAGCCACCCCGGAGAGGGCAGCAAGGGCGCTTTCTGGGCGGAACCGGCCCGACAGAATAAGGCCGTCGCAGGCCATCGTGCGTGTTCCTCCGCTCGGCAGTTCTAGGCGCACTCCGCTGAGCTGCCCCTGTCCTTGCAGATCCAGAACCCGAGTGCCGCATAACATTGGCACCCGCATGAGGCTTGGCAGCAGGTTGAACGGGCGGCGCAGAATGGGGCGCGCTTCGGGTTCCACCACAGCCACCGGGCGCATGCCGTGGGTCACGCAGGTCAGCAGCGCGGACATAGAGACCAACTCGCTGCCCAGGATGACAGGGCGGCGAAAGGGAATGCGTTTTTTCAGATAGACCAGATCTTGCAGGCTGGCGGTGTTCATCACACCTTGCGGTCGCTCTCCGGGCAGAAGAGCGGCGGCACGGGTGGTTTCGCGGGCGCCAGTCGCGAGCAAGACTGCGCGGCTGTGGATCTGTTGCGGGCCGTCGGGCGATGCGATCTCGACCACCGGGCCGGGCGCGATCCGCAGGACTGATTGCTGCAGACGGATCTCTGCGCCTGCACGGATGGCTGTCTCAGTCAAACGCCGTGCATAGGTTTGCCCGGCAAGGATGCGATGATATTCACGCATCCCAAAGGGCGAATGGCCGCAGTGGCGCGGGATACCTCCGGCTTCGGCCTGGCGTTCCAGGACGATCACACGCAGGCCAGCCTTTGCCAGATGCGCTGCCGCGCCGAGGCCCGCCGGACCTGCGCCAACGATCACCACATCAGCGGTTTGCGGTGTCATTTGCATGGGTGGGCTCCTGGGAAAGGGTGGGGCAGTTGTGCATCGCTGACCTCGGCCAGAGCGCCAAGG
Source organism: Epibacterium sp. (assembly GCA_048263945.1). GTDB lineage: Bacteria > Pseudomonadota > Alphaproteobacteria > Rhodobacterales > Rhodobacteraceae > Epibacterium. Next base: position 58,655 of record JBLXDQ010000016.1, read on the forward strand.
CAATTGAAGCCCTGACAGCGCCCCATGGCGCATCGGGTGCGACGACGCAGCCCGCCGGGGCTGCGAGGGGGCAAGGGGCTGGTGAGCGCGGCCTCAACCTCGCGCCGGGTGATCATCTCGCAATGGCAAAGGATTTCGCCGTAATCTGGCGTCTTCCAATCGCGCGGGCCGTCTTCAATCAGTTTCGGCATTGGTTCTGCCACGGGGGCGTAGGGGGGGATTTGGCCACACAAAAGCTGTGCCGCATATTCGCCGAGCCCGAGCGAGGCGGTCATCCCGGTGGAGCGGATCCCCCCAAGGGTCAGCCAGTTGCGGTCAGGCTCGTGGCGGATGCGATAGGGTTTTTCCTCGCTCGCGGGGCGCAGGCCCGCATAGGTCGCGGTCACATCCATGCCGTCCAGCCGAGGGACCATCTCCACCGCACGGGCAATGAGCTGTTGCAGGGTTTCAGTGTCGGTGGTGGGCCGATCACGGTCGTCTTGTTCCTCGGCCGTGGGGCCGACCAACACGTTCCCGAAGGCCGTGCGCGTCAGAACGATCCCCTTGGTGCGCGCGGTGGGGACGGGCAAAAGGATCGCTGAAAACAGCGCGGCGGCGGCCTTGTCGAACACCACAAACTGCCCTTTGCGCGGTCGAATTTCGAAACTTGCGTCGCCGAGGCACATGGCCTCGACCCGGTCGCCAAAGAGGCCCGCGCAATTGACCACCTGTCGCGCTTGGATGCGCTGAGCCGGGGTCCGCAGCGTCCAAAGAGCGCCGTCAAAGTCACCGCCTGTCAAGGGGCAGTCAAAGAGGAAGCGTGTCCCGGCCTCCTGCGCCTCGCGGGCATAGGCATAAAAGGGTGTCCAGGGATCAATCAGATATTCCTGCGGCACCCAGACGGCCCCCTGTTGCCCCGGGGCAAGATGCGGCTCACGTCGGGCGACCTCTGCGGGCGAGAGGAGATCCGTGTCGGTGACGTCATTTGCGACGGCCTGATCTGCGATCTCGGCCAGCTTGCCCGCCTGTATCTGGTCCCAAGCCACCACCATGGCTCCGGTTTTGACCACACCCAAGTCATAGGCCGCGTGATGTTGCATATAGAGGGCATGCCCCCGGCGGACACAGGCGGCCTCTAGCGAGCCGGGCGGCGCGTCAAAGCCAGTGTGCAGAATGGCACTATTGGCTTTGCTTGCGCCTGACAAAAGGTCCGGCCCCTTCTCCAGAACGACAACCCGTTGTCCGAGGGCCGCAAGCGCGCGCGCCGTTGCGATGCCCACGACACCAGCGCCGATAATGGCAGCATCGTAGAGGTCCGGAGTTTTGCGCGTGTGGGTCATCGTGTCTTCCTCAGCGGGGATGACTGCACTATACTCAAGATGCCCGAACGGTCAAATGAATTGAGCGAGTAGTCACATGAAGCCGAATAAGCGCCATCAAGCTATCCTGCATCGCCTCGATCAGACTGAGCGTGTCAGCGTCGAAGATTTGGCCACAGAGACCAGCGCCTCGCGCGAAACTATCCGGCGGGACCTTACTCAGTTGGACCGGGCAGGACTGCTGCGCAAGGTTCACGGAGGAGCTATTCGTGCAAGCGCGGTATCTGCTGCGCCCTCCTTGAGCCCTGTGGTGGAAGGTCCGTTTCACGCCCGCATGGAGCAGAATGTCGCCGCCAAACGAGCCATCGCGCGCACTGCCGCCGCATTGCTGCGGCCGGGCGATAGTCTTTTTGTCGATACAGGGTCCACCACACTCTACTTTGCGGAAGCTCTTGCGGGTCTTAAGTCACTGACAGTCATTACGAATTCCGGAGTTGTTGCTGGGCTTTCGGCGCAGGGTGAGGGCGCATCTGTCTATCAGATTGGCGGAGAGTTCCGTCCGGGTGGACAGGAATCTTTGGGGGCCATGGCGCTGCAACAGATTGCAGAAATGCGCGCGGCGCATGTTGTGCTAACGGTGGGGTCTGTGGATGCAAGCGGCATCATGGATTTTGACCTGCAAGAGGCTCAGGTGGCAAAGGCAATGATCGCCCGTGCCGCACAAGTGACGGTCTTGGCAGATCATAGCAAATTCCTCGCCCCGGCTGTATTTCCAGTCGCGGATTTGACGCAGGTGACTCGGATTGTCACCGACGCGGTGCCGGAAGGATTTGCAGAAGTCGCCAGAGCCCAAGGGGTCGAAGTTATTATTGCAGAATGACTTTTTGCAAAATTTGACTGATTAAAGAATTTATTTGACCGAACGGGCAGAAATGATCCATTCTGCGGGCGACATGCATGGAGAGACGCCCGTTATGGCCGACAAGACCCCCGAAAAGCTCGAAAAACCGACCGACAAACCGACAGATGCTGCGAAATCTGCGCCCTCGCCACAGGCAAAAGACATCACGCCCCCAGTGCGGACGAAATTTCGCAGCCTGACTGAGGCGCATATGCCCAAGGATTTCGCGATCTCGATGGACAACCTGCGCAAGGGCGGCGCGGATGGGTTCCTTTTGACGAAGCCGACCCATGCAACCCCGCAGCAGATGCGCGGCTTTGACCCGGAATACGTCAACATCGTCGATTATATTGTCCGCATCACCCACCGCATTTGGGAAGAAAAGGACATCGGCTATATCTACGACACCTATAGCCACGACTGCACGGTTTGGGATGACCTGCATCTGACATTTGGCCGGGACAAAGTGGTCGCCGATACGATCACCCAGTCCAATGCCTTTCCCGATCTGCGGGTGGTGGCGGATGAGGTGATCTGGGCGGGGGATGACACGGTCGGATTCCACTCCTCGCATCGAACCAATATTTTCGGGACCAACACTGGCTTTAGCCGCTTTGGCGCGCCAACCAACAAGCGGGTGCAATTCTGGTGTCTTGCCAATTGCGTGATGCTCGACAATGAGATCTTCCACGAGCATGTGGTCTATGACACCGTCGGCCTGTTGCAACAGATGGGGTTTGATCCGGTCGAAGTTGCCCGCGCACAAGTCGAAGAGGGACGAGCACTAGCGCGTGATTTTGCCGGAGCGGACACCGCGCGGCTCATCGGCCAGGCCAAGCCAGAGGATCGGGTGATCCCATCCACCGCCGATGGGAACCCGGAAGGATTTGTCCGCGCGGCGCTTCATACGCTGTGGAATCGCCGCAACCTGAAGGCCGTTGATCAGATCTATGCCGAGAGCGCCTTTGCCCAGATGACCGCCGGGCGGGTCTTTCGCGGCCATGGTCAATTGCGCAGCTTCATCCTGTCGATGATGGCGATGTTCCCGGATCTCGCCCATGTGATCGAAGATCTTTACTGGATGGGCAATGAGGCGGACGGCTACTTGGTGGCGGTGCGCTGGAGTATGCTTGGCACCCATCGTGGCAACGGCCGCTATGGTCCGCCGACCGGAAAAGAGGCCCATATCTGGGGTATCACGCATTGGATGATCGAAGGCGGAAAAGTCACCAAAGAATGGACCATGTTCAACGAGTTTGGTCTTTTGGTGCAACTGCAAGAGGCATGACAAAAGGCGGGGAAGGGGCGCGGAGTTCCTGAAAATACAGAGCGGGGGGCGCTTTCCGCCCCCCGCTGTCTATGGTCAATCGGCCGTCGCCGCGGCGAGCGCTTGGCCAAGAATATCAAGACCTTGGGCAATCTCGTCATCGGTTGCGGTCAGCGGCGGTGCGATGCGGAACACGGCGCCCATCGCTGGCACCTTGACGATGTTCATGCTCAGCCCGCGATCCATCGCGGCCTTGGCAATACGGTCGCCCATCTCCAAATCCGGTACGCGGGTCTGACGATCGGTGACAATTTCCAGGCCTAGAAGCAGACCGCGCCCACGCACATCTCCGATGCAGCTGTACTGCTGCTGAAGGGCGCGCATCCCGTCGCGCAACTGCGCGCCGGCGTCGATTGCGCGCTGGATCAGCCCGTCTCGCTCCAACACGTCGAGAACGGCGAGACCGACGGCAGCGGGCAGGGGATCCGACACGTGGGTGGTGAGGAAGATGAAGCCACGTTCATGCGCTTTTTCCTCAATCTCTCGGCTGGTGAGGACGGCCGACAAGGGCAGGCCGGCGCCGAGGGTTTTGGAGAGGGTCAGGATATCCGGCACCACGCCGTCGCGTTCAAAGGCGAACATGGTGCCCGTTCGGCCAATACCAGTTTGCGCCTCGTCGAGGATCAGCAGCATCTCGCGCTCTTCGCATTTTCGTTTCAGCGCAGCGAGGTAGCCTTCGGGCAATTCGATGATCCCGCCAGAGGACAAGATCGGCTCGGCGATAAAGGCCGCAAGGCTGCCGGTGGATTGCGCGTCGATCAGGGCAAAGGCGTCGTCCAGCTCGGTTTGCCAATCAAGGCTGCCATCTGCATGGGTAAAGCGCGGCCGATAGGTTTGCGGGGCAGGGATGGCAAAGGAGCCGACAGTCGCCGGACCATATCCTTTACGCGCGGCACTATAGGTGGCGGAGGCGGCGGCGCCCGTCATCCCGTGCCAGCTTTTGGTAAAGGCGACAATCTCGTGTTTGCCGGTGACACATTTCGCCAAGCGGATCGCCGCCTCATTCGCCTCGCCACCGGTCGAGAGCAGCATGGTTTTCTCCAGCCCCGGAACCATCGAGCCAAGTCGACGACACAGGTCCACCACCGGCTGGGACAACATCCCGCTGAACAGGTGATCCAATTGTCCAACTTGCTCGCGAACAACACGGACCACATCCGGGTGCGAGTGCCCGATGAGAGAGCTCATCTGGCCAGAGGTGAAATCAAGGATCGCTGCGCCGTCGCTGTCATAGACATAGCTACCTTGAGCGCGGGTGATGAGGCGGGGTTCAAAGGTTGGGCCGTACCGCATCACATGCTGTTCGACATCGGACCAAATGTTGGCGGTTGCGTGGGGATCGGGCATGGCGGGCTCCTGTTGGGTCACTTCTTTGCCGCCAAAATACCCCTCGCTCTGGATTAAAGATAATTCATAGTTCTACATTCCGACTTGAGGAATCTTTATGGGGGCGAATTCCTAATGCCAGACCTTGATATCGCGCTGTTGCGCAGCTTTGTCACCGTGTCCCGCGCCGGCTCTATGCGCGCTGCTGCGGAACGGATTGGGCGAACGCAATCTGCCGTGAGCCTGCAAATCAAACGGTTGGAGGCTTTGGTCGGCGAGGCGTTGTTTCATCGGACCGGGTCCGGCATCGCGCTGACAGTCGCAGGCGAGCGGTTTTTTCCCGGGGCGGAACGGGTTTTGGCCGCGCATGACGAGACGATGGAGGCGCTGCAGCGCAAAGGGCTGAGCGGCTCTATCGCCTTTGGCTGTCCTGAGGATTATTTGACCGCGTTTTTCCCAGATCTCTTGCGGCGGTTTGGCGCGGCCTATCCGGAGATCGAGATTGAGATTGTGTGCGCGCCGACAGTCGAGTTGCAGCCGTTGTTGCAACGACGGCGGATTGATCTGGCCTTGGTCTCTGTACCTGGAACGGCAAAGACCAAAGACATCCTCCGGCGCGAGCCGCTGGTTTGGATCGCCAATTCCGACGTGCCGAACCTGCTGAGCGAGACAACAGTGCCACTCGCACTGTCAGCCCCAGAAACAATCGACCATATCGAAGCCTGTCGTGCGATGGATGCGGCGGGGCGGCCTTATCGTGTGGCTCATGCCAGCAATGGGCTTGCCGGCTTGCTTGCGATTGCGCGCTCCGGTCTGGCGATGAGCGTGGTCACGCGAGCAGCTGTGACTGAGGGCCTGTCGATCGTCACGCAAGGTGTGCCGGATTTGCCGGACATCGGCATCGCGCTGTCCTACGCGTCGATGCGCCCATCCCAGGTCGTGAGGGTGTTTGGCGGATTTATTCAAGAACATTTCACAGATGCAGCTGGCTAAATTCGCTTTGTCACTTTCGATGTTTTGGTTTGGTTAGTTTGCAGTCTTGGGTGTGTTTTCGTTTGGGTGTTGATTGGTTGAGGCTTTGTGGGTGGTTAATTTGTGTCGTCTCACTATATACACTAATTCGGTGCATAATTATAGTTATGTTAAATATTGGTGACGTGAGAGAACGGCTCGTTCAGATAAATAACGTCAGCGATCGAAATTCAGCCCAACACGAAGCTCGTATCCTTAGGCCATTCGTAACCGTCCTGGTGAGGTGAGGAACAATAGGTGCGCAGCGCGACCAGCAGCGCTGCGTTGCGTGCACAAGTTGGCCCGGAGCTGGCTAACCCAGTCCAAGATCAACGTGTTGTCAAAAGGTGCAGATACTAAGGCAACTCGTGCAAAGACGCGTGGTGTAGATAGGCTGCACCAACAGCGGGACCTTCACGGCCAACATCAGACAACAGCAGTTTTGGCTTGGTCGTTGTCGGCAAAAGATGTGCCTGTATTTGGCGTTCCAGTTCTTCCAGCGTCTGCGCGACCAAGGCGCTTGCACGCCCGCCAATCACGATTGCTTCTGGGTTTAGCAAAGCCGTGGTGATCGCCAATCCCCGGGCGAAGTAAGCTCCGCATTCCCGCTGGACGTCTTGTGCGAGAGGATCGCCTTGAGTGACCAGCGCAAGGAATTGCGACAGACTGTCGGCCTTGCCGCCCCGCGCGGAGAAACGAGCCAAGACAGCGCGTCTGCCAAAGAAGTTCTCCAACGCCCCTTCGATCCCACACAGGTTGATAAACCCTTGGTCCCCAACAGGAATATGTCCAATTTCACCAGCTAAACCTGCTTGCCCTTGCAGAAGCTTTCCATCACTCAGGAGACAGCCGCCAACGCCATCCTCGACCAGGACAAAGACCGCGTTGCTGAGCGCAAGATCCTGCAATTTCCTCTGCGCGGCAAAGGCAAATGCGTTGGCGTCATTCAACAAAAGGTCGATAGAGACCTCGGGAATGCGGTCTTCCAACACCGTCTTCAAGGCGACAGGACCCCAGCCAAGCGGTGGCGCGCGAAGAACATCACCATCCAGGGTGACGATGCCGGGGATTGCGACGTTGAGGCCGGCGAGCGTTTTCGGTTCAGAAAGGGTTGCAGCAAAGGAAGCGACCAAAGCGGCTAAGGTCTCCGCCATCTGCTCCGGGGCGCTCTGGCCCTCCCTTATTGGCGCCTCTTCAAAGTGGCGGGTTTGACCCGCGTAATCCACCGCACAGAGCGCGACGTGATCCGCTCCGATATAGGCCCCCAGCGACAGCGCATGGTCCGGGTTTAGCGCGACAAGTGTGCTCGGCCGTCCGGTGCGCTGCTGCTTTTGCGGCGCATCTTCGGCCAGCTCAATCACCTGCGCGGCTTCCATCAGATTGGCCACCAGATTGCTTGCGGTCGCCCGGGTCAGCGACAACTCCCGCGCCAGATCTGCCCGGCTCATCGGCCCTTGCGCCAACAAAGCGTGGCGCACCCGTGTTTCATTTGTCTGCCGGACCGCACTGGGCATGGACATCTTGGCATTCTCCTTGCGCATTCCCTTGGTTCTAGCCGGCTCTGACACACGTTGACAGGTCGATCTCATTATGTTTGTTTATTTTACATACTAAATGGGCAAAGGGTCAATCCCGCCGTCGAAACGTAGTGTAACCCCTTTAAAATGAGGAACTTTATGATCTCTGAGTTCGACAAAGGTCCGATTCTGGTCACCGGCGCCAGCGTGGTATCGGCGGCGCGGTGGTGCGGCTGCTGGTGGCGGCTGGTGCGGATGTGATCGCCAATGGCCGCAATCTGGACGCGCTCGCCACGCTGGCAGCAGAGACCGGCTGCAAGACGCTGGCCTTTGATCTGGAAAGCGAAGAGAGCATCCGCGAGGCGCTTCAGGGCCTCGATCTTTACGGCGCGGTGAACTGTGGCGGGTTTGGCGGCGAGATTGCCACCCCGATGGAGACGGATATCGTCTGTCTTTGACAAGGTGATCTCGATCAACGCCCGAGGCGCGCTTCTGGTCACCAAATATGCCTCACAATCCATGGTGCGCCTTGGCAAGGGCGGCGCGATTGTCAACGTCTCGAGCCAGGCCTCCCTCGTCGGTCTGCGCGGCCATATCTCCTATGGCTCATCCAAGGCGGCGCTTGATAATATCACCCGCGTCAGCGCGCTGGAGCTTGGCGAATACGGCATCCGTGTTAACAGCGTGAACCCGAAGGTGGTGATGACCCCGATGTCCGCTTGATATTGGGACCGCCCGGAGGTTCGCGTCCCCTTCCTGCAGACCATGCCGCTGCACCGCTGGGCCACCGAAGACGAGATCGCCGCGCCGATCGTTTTCCTTCTGTCTGACGGCGCCGCGATGATCTCCGGCGTGACGCTGCCGATCGACGGCGGCTTTACTGCGGTTTGATCCGCGCCCCCTTCCCTGCCTTTAAAGGAGAGACCCGATGGCACATGAACTCGACGGCAAGATCGCCGTCATCACCGGCGCAGCCTCTGGCATTGGTCTGGCCTCGGCCGAGACCCTGATGCGCGCCGGCGCCACCGTGGTCATGGTGGACCGCGATGCCGCCGCCCTCGCCAAGCTGACCGAGACATGGGGCGACAAGGCGATTGCGCAGGTGACCGATCTGCTGGACACCGAAAGCTGCGCCGCCATGATCCCCGAGGTGCTGGCCAAGACCGGCCGGATCGACATCCTCTATTGCAACGCCGGCACCTATATCGGTGGCGATCTGATGGATACTGATGCCGAAACCATCGACCGGATACTGAACCTCAACGTCAATGCGGTGATCAAGAACGTCCACGCCGTTCTGCCGCATATGATCGAGCAAGGCGGCGGCGATATTATCGTGACCTCCTCGCTCGCCGGGCGCTCCGCAATCAAACACGAGCCGGTCTATTCCGCGTCGAAGTTCGCGGTAACCTGCTTCACCCAGACCACCCGTCGGCAGGTTAACCAGCACGGTATCCGCGTGGCGCAAGTGTCGCCGGGGCCGGTGATCTCTGCCTTGCTGTCCGATTGGCCAAAGGACCGACTGGACGCGGCCAAAGAGGCCGGCGCGCTGATTGATCCTTCCGAAGTGGCCGAGGCGGTGCTGTTCATCCTGAGCCGTCCGCGCAACGTGACGATCCACGATATCGTGGTTCTGCCCACCAATATCGACGCCTGAGCCTGCCAACCTGTCTTCCCTGTCCGGTCAACGCGGCACCGGGCAGGGCCCCTTTGGTTGGACCCTGCGCAGAAGTCTGCGGCGGCCCGGGCCTAGACCGCCAGCGCCGTCCCCACCTTCACCGCATCCATCGAGACCATGGTGCGGAATTTCTTCACATTGCCCGATTGAAAGAACAGCCGCCGGGTCAGATCCTCATAGGCGGCCATGTTCGGCACCACGACGATCAGCACAAAATCCGCTTGTCCGGTGACATAATGGCACTGCTGCACCTCCGGCGCGGCGCGAAAACTGGCCTTGGCCGCGTCTACATCGCTTGGAGTTTCGCTGACCAGTTCCACCTCGACCACGATGGTCAGGGGCAGCCCCACCGCCTCGGGCGCGAGTTGCGCGACATTGGCCCGGATCACGCCCTCCTCCTCCATCCGTTTGATGCGCCGCTGCACGGAGGGCGCGGAGAGATTCACCGCCGCGCCAATCTCGCGCTGCGGGGTTTGGTTGTTGCGTTGCAACAGGCGCAGGATCGCGCGGTCAAAGTCGTCTAGCGGTGTCATGTGAAACAAACTTGCATAAGTGACCTCAAAATGGAGCACCTTTTTCACGCATCTTGCAATATTTCTGCATGGGAGATGATTTGACCGGAGCCTCCCATGACCCAAGCCGCCTATCTTTCGAACCCCCTGCCCGCCTATCGCACGCCGCTTCTGGCGCAGGATGCCGAGACCCTAAGCCGCGCCGCCGCCGCTCGGGTGGCGGAAGTTCTGGCCCTGCGCGACGGGGCCGAACCGACGCCGCTGCACGCCCTGCCCGGTCTCGCGCAGGAGCTGGGACTGGCCAGCCTGCACCTCAAGGACGAAGGGCAACGGCTTGGCCTTGGCAGTTTCAAGGCGCTTGGCGGGGCCTATGCGCTGATGATCCTTGTGAAGGAAGAGGCCGAAAGTCGCCTCAACCGCACCGTGGCGATTGCCGAGCTGATGTCGCCCGAAATCCGCGCCATTGCCGCGCAGATGGTCTTTGCCTGCGCCACCGATGGCAACCATGGCCGCTCGGTCGCGCAGGGGGCGCAGCTGATGGGGGCGCGGGCGAAGATCTTTGTCCACGCCGGGGTCAGCGCCGCCCGCGTCGCCGCGATTGCCCGCTTTGGCGCAGAAATGATCCGGGTTGAGGGCTCTTATGACGACTCCGTTGCCGAAGCCGCTCGCCGGGCAGCGGCCGAGGGCTGGACCGTGCTCTCCGACACATCCTGGCCCGGATATGAGTATATCCCTGGCCTTGTCTCGCAGGGCTATACCGCGATGGTGGGCGAGGTTCTGGACCAGCTGCCCGAGCCGCCGACCCATGTGTTTTTGCAAGCCGGCGTGGGCGGGTTCGCCGCCGCTGTCGCCGGTCACATGGCTATTCGCCTTGGCGATGCGCGTCCGCATGTCACCGTGGTGGACCCCGCCCGCGCCGCCTGCCTTTATGAGAGCGCACGCGCCGGCCAAGTGGTCAAAGTGGCCGAGGAAGAGCCTACCGTCATGGCAATGCTGGAATGTTATGAGCCCTCGCTGGTGGGATTTCGCATCCTGTCCCATGTGGCCGACGGCTTTATGACCGTGGCAGAGGAGACCGCGCTGGAGGTCATGCGCCGCCTTTCGACACCCGTCGCCGGTAATCCTCCGGTAGTGGCGGGGGAAAGCGGCGGTGCGGGGCTGGCCGGCGTGCTCACCGTCCTGCGCGACCCGGCGCTTGCCGCACGGATCGGCCTGGATCAAACCGCGCGCGTCTTGGTCATCAACACCGAAGGCGCCACCGACCCCGCCCTCTACGAGCACTACGTCGGGCGCAGCCCCGCCGCGGTCCTGAGCGGAGCCGCAGCATGACCCTCACGACCCTAGAGGCGCAGATGACGGACTGGCGGCACCAGTTTCACCGCCACCCGGAGTTCGGGTTTGAGGAGGTCCGCACCGCCGCGCGGGTCGCCAGCCTGTTGCGCGACTTCGGGCTGGAGGTGACCGAGGGCATCGGCGGCACTGGCGTCGTCGGCACCCTGCGGCGTGGCAGCTCGAACCGCGCCATTGCCTTACGCGCGGATATGGACGCCCTGCGCATCACCGAAGCGACGGGCAAGCCCTATGCGTCAGAGACCCCCGGCACCATGCATGCATGCGGCCACGACGGGCATACCGCTATGCTCCTTGGCGCGGCGCAACATTTGGCGCAGACGGGTGGGTTTGATGGCACCGTGCAGTTCCTCTTTCAGCCGGCAGAAGAATGGGGGCAAGGCGCGCTGGCGATGCTTGCGGATGACCTCCTCGCCCGCTTTCCCTTTGACGAGGTCTATGGCCTGCACATCATGCCGGGCCTGCCGCTTGGGACCTTTGAAACCCGCCACGGCGCGATCATGTCGGCGGAGGACCTGTTTGAGATCACGCTTGAGGGCCAAGGCGGCCATGCCTCACGTCCCGATTGGGGGCGCGAGGTCATGGTGCCCGCCTGCGCGCTGGTGTTGGAGCTGCAAACCATCGTCGCCCGCCGCCTGAACCCGGCAGAGGCGGCGGTGCTGTCGGTCACCGAATTGCGGACCGATGGCACCCGCAACGCCCTGCCCGGCTGGGCCGAGATCAAGGGCGATTGCCGCAGCTTCTCGCCTGAGGTCTCCGCCCGGATTGAGGCTGAGCTGCGCCGGATCACCGCGGGACTGGCGGAAGGGCATGGCATCACGGCCTCGGTTGACTATCGGCGCGAATTTATCCCGACGCTGAACGATCCCGAACTGACCACGGCGATGATGCAGGCGGCGGCGGAGGTCTCGGACGCCGTGCAGACCCGCAAGGAGCCAATGACCGCCTCGGAGGATTTCGCCCGCTTTCTGGCCCATGTTCCGGGGTGCTTTGGCTTTATCGGCAATGGCATGGGCTCGGCCCCGCTGCACAGTCCCGCCTTTGACTTCAACGATGCCGCCCTCCTGCACGGAATGCAGATCCACGCCGCGATTGTGCGTGATCGCCTGCCGGAATGAGCAGGCATCGCCACAAATTCACGGCGCGGAGGGAGAGACGTCTGCCTTAGAGCTGAAAGCCCCCCCGAGCGCACCAAAGCCGCCATTGAAGTCAGCGTAAGGCTCCGGCGGCCAACAGGCGGCGGGCGCGCAGCCGCACCGGCTCATCCACCATGGCGCCATCGACGGAAACCGCCCCCTCTCCAGAGGCCAGCACGCGCTGAGCCCAATCCAGATCGGCCTCCGACGGGGCAAAGGCGCTCCGGATCGCGGCGATTTGCTTGGGGTGGATGCAGAGCTTGCCACTCATCCCCAGATCGCACGCATGGGCGGCGTCCTCGGCGCTGATCTGCGGGTCATCCAGCTGCACCGTCACCCCGTCAATCGGCGCGCAGAGCCCCGCCAGACGCGAGGCCAAGACCAGTTCGAACCGCGCAGGCAACAGCACTTCGCGCAGATGGGCACAGCCCAGATCGGCGCAGAAATCGACCGAGCCAAAGGCCAGTCGCGCCACGCCCGGCACCGCTGCAATCGCGCGCGCTTGGGCCAGGCCTGCGGCACTCTCGATCAGGGCAATCAAGGGTAGGTCTGGCAGGGCGGCAATGACCTCCGCCACCGCCTTTGGGCATTCCGCCTTGGGCAGCATCACAGCGGCAAACCCCTTGCCGCTGAGGGCGGCAAGATCGGCCTGATGCCAGGGCGTACCCTTGGCATTGATCCGCACAATCACCGGCAGATCAGTAAACCCCGCCTCAAGAAAGGCGCGGGCCATGTCCTTGTCGGCGGCCGCGACCGCATCCTCAAGGTCGAGGATCACCGCATCCGCCCCTGAGGCCGCCGCCTTGGCAAAGCGGTCGGGGCGGTTGGCGGGCACAAAGAGCGGCGTCAGGATTTGTCCTACCATGTTGCCTGCGCCTCCATCGCGACGGGGCCATCATCGCGCGCGGTCCAAAGCTTGAGCTCCGCGCCATCCACGCTGGCGTTGAGGGTGAAATCCGCGTCATCAAAGATCGGCGACAGCGAGCGGAAGCTGAACTGGCGCGGCGCGGCCCCGCGTAGATCGGCTGCATATTGGCACAGCATCGTCGCCTGCATCGGCCCGTGCACCACCAGACCGGGATAGCCTTCTTCCTCAATGCAGAAGGGCTTGTCGTAGTGGATGCGATGGCCGTTGAAGGTCAGCGCGGAATAACGAAACAGCAGGGTTGGATGCGGGGTCACGCTGCGGCTCTCGGCACCGCGCGCAGCAGGCTCCACCGGCTTCGCCGCGCCGCCTGCCTGCGGGATATCACGATAGACGATATCCTGCCGCTCGCTCAGCACCTTGCGCCCATTGCTGGTGATCTCGTGATCCACGGTGACAAAGCAAAGGGACCCGCTGCGCCCTTCCTTTAGGGTCACATCGCTGATGGTCGAGTGGCGCGTCACCTCCTCGCCAATGCGGATGCTGTCGTGAAAAGTGAAGGCACCCCCCGCCCACATCCGGCGCGGCAACGGCACAGGGGGCAAGAACCCTCCCAAAGCCGGATGGCCGTCGCGCCCCAGCTCCGCCAGCGGCGCGATGGGCTGCGCCAGACAGAGGTGGATCAGCAAGGGCGCCTCGGCCCCCGGACTGAGATCCGAGCTGCGATCAAAAGTGGCGTTGAACTGCCGCACGAGGGTCGACGACAGCACCTCGCTGTCGCGCTGTTCGCGGCCAATCCAGCTTTGCAAATGTGAAAGATCCATGGCTCAGGCCTCCAGAGGTTTGAGGGCTGGCACCGGCCCATAGATGCGTTCAGCCTCGCCGATAAACCGCGCTGCCGGGGCAGGCATTGCGACAGGCCCATTTGAACTGTCAACCGTGATCCGGCGCAGGTGCGGATGGTCCGACAGCCCCGCCATATCGTTGACCGAGGCCAGCGCGATGCCCGCTTGCAGCAACATGGTCACGGCCTCCTCGGCGCTGTAGCGGGCAAAGGCCGCCGCAACCAGCGCGTCCGTCTCATGCCGGTGGGTGACCCGCGCCACATTGCTGGCAAAGCGCGCATCAGACCCCAGCGCGGCATCGCCCAAAAACACCTCGCACAGCGCCCGCCATTCCCGGTCCGATTGCACCGAGATCAGGATGGCCGGGCCGTTCTTTGGCTGAAACACCCCATAGGGCGCGATGGAGGGATGGGCGAGGCCGATCCGCTTGGGGCTTTTGCCGCCCTCGTGGTTCAGCAAAGGCACCGTCAGCCACTCGGCCATCACGTCAAACATCGACACCGAAATCTCCGCTGCCTGCCCGGTGATGCCACGGCGGATCAGCGCCTCAAGGATCGCGGCATGAGCGGTGGCGCCAGTGGCGATATCGACGATCGAAATGCCAACCCGCGCCGACTCCGACGGGCCGCCAGTGATCGAGCAAAGCCCGCTTTCGGCCTGAATGAGCAGGTCATAGGCCTTGCGATTGGCCAAAGGGCCCTCCTCGCCAAAGCCCGAGATCGAGCAGGTGATCAGGCGCGGATAGGTCTCGCGCAGGCGCGCAAACCCAAAGCCCAGCTTGGCCAGAGCCCCGGGTTTGAGGTTCTGCAACAGCACATCCGCATCGGCCAGCTCCGCCTCCAAGGCGGCCTTGCCCGCGGGTGAGGCCAGATCCAGCGTCAGTGTTTCTTTGCCGCGGTTGAGCCAGACGAAATAGCTCGATTGCCCTTGAGCCACATCGTCGTAGCCCCGCGCAAAATCGCCCTCCGGACGCTCCACCTTGACCACCCGCGCCCCGGCATCGGCCAGCCGGGCCGAGGCAAAGGGCGCCGCGACCGCCTGTTCTAGTGCGACGACCTTGATCCCTTCGAGCGGCCGCATCAGAAGGACCTCGGCATTCCAAGCACATGCTCGGCCACATAAGACAGGATCAGGTTGGTCGAGATCGGCGCCACTTGATAAAGCCGGGTTTCTCGGAACTTGCGCTCCACGTCATATTCATTGGCAAAGCCAAAGCCACCGTGGAACTGGATACAGGCATTGGCCGCCTCCCAGCTCGCCTTGGCCGCGAGGTATTTCGCCATATTGGCCTCCGCCCCGCAGGACTGCCCCGCATCATAGAGCGCGCAGGCCTTCCAGCGCATCAGATTGGCAGCTTCCACCTCGATAAAAGCCTCGGCGATGGGGAATTGCACGCCTTGGTTCTGCCCGATGGGGCGGCCAAAGACCTGCCGCTCGCAGACATAATCCGTCACCTTATCGGTGAACCAATAGCCATCGCCGATACATTCCGCCGCAATCAGCGCCCGTTCGGCATTGAGGCCGGTGAGGATGTATTTGAACCCCATCCCCTCCTCGCCGATCAGGTTTTCGGCGGGGATTTCGAGGTTGTCAAAGAACAGCTCGTTGGTCTCGTGGTTGACCATATTGGCGATGGGTTTCACCTCCATGCCCTTGGTCATCGCTTCCTTGATATCGACCAGAAAGATCGACATGCCCTCGGATTTCTTCTTCACCTGATCCAGCGGCGTGGTGCGCGCCAAAAGGATCATCAGGTCGGAATGCTGCACCCGGCTGATCCAGACCTTCTGGCCGTTGATCACATAACGGTCGCCTTTCTTGACCGCAGTGGTCTTAATTTTGGTGGTATCGGTGCCGGTGGTCGGCTCGGTCACCCCCATGGATTGCAGGCGCAATTCCCCGGTGGCGAGCTTGGGCAGGATGCGCTGGCGCTGCTCTTCCGAGCCATGCCGCACCAGCGTGTTCATATTGTACATCTGGCCATGGCACGCACCGGAATTGCCGCCCGCGCGGTTGATCTCTTCCATGATCACGCTCGCCTCAGTCAGCCCAAGGCCAGAGCCGCCGTATGCCTCGGGGATCAACGCCGCCATCCAGCCTTCGCGGGTCAGCGCGTCGACAAAGTCCTCTGGGTAGGCTTTCGCCTCGTCCACCTTGCGGTGATATTCAGCGGGGAACTGGGCGCATAGGGCGTGGACACCTTCGCGGATGTCTTGATAGCTGTCGGGCAGAACGGTCATGGCGGCTCTCATCTTGGGTCTTGGATCAGACCTATGCCTAGCCTTGCTCAAAGCATTCCTCAAATATATGATATTTATCTCTGTCATATGTTCTTGATATGGATGCGCCCAAGGATGGACCTCAAACAGCTGCGTTACTTTCTGGCGATCCTCGAGATGGGCTCGCTCACCCGCGCGGCGCAGCATCTGGGCGTGGCGCAGCCGGCCCTGTCGATCCATGTGAAAAACATGGAGGAGCATCTGGGCACGCCCCTGTTGTTGCGCAGCAAGACCGGGGTGCAGCCGACCGAGGCAGGACAGCTTTTGGCGCAGCGGGCGCGCACTCTGCTGGAGGATTTCGCCCGCACCGAGGATGACATCCGCACGCTGGACGGCGACCCGATGGGCGTGGTGCGGATCGGCCTGCCCGGCACCATCTCCAATATCGTCGCCCTGCCCTTGATCGAGGCCGCCCGCGCCCGGTTTCCCCGCATCCAACTGACCATTGTGGAGGCGATGAGCGGCTTTATCGCCGATTGGTTGGCGGAGGGGCGTGTGGACCTTGCGGTGCTTTACGATGGTGCAAAGCGGGACAGCACAACTGCCCGCCGCCTGTTGGAGGAGGAGCTGGTGGTGCTCTGGCCCGCAGGTCAAGGCGCGGCCTCAGAGATCGCGTTGGCCGATCTGCGTGAGGTCTCTATGGTGCTGCCGAGTGGGTCGCACGGGCTGCGGATGCTGATCGAGACCGCGCTTGGCGATCTGGGCATTCGCCCCCGCATCGCGCTTGAGATCGATTCCTATTCCAATATCAAGCGCTTGGTCACCATGGGTCACGGGGCCTCGATCCTACCGCGCCATGCGGTCGCTGAGGAGGTCGCTGCCGGGCGAGTGGAGATCAGCCGCCTCGCCGCGCCGGGATTTTGGCGCAGCGCCTATCTGGTTTATCCCGCCGGCCGCCCCGCCACCCGTGCGAAGGAGGCGATCCGCACTTTGACGGAAGAGGTAATCGCAGCCCTACTTGAAGACGGGACGTGGGCCGGCGCGCGGCAGACCCATTCGGCATAAGCCAGACAACGCCGCCTGTTAGAGACCGATGCGCTTGCGCGCTTGCCCCGGCGTGAGACCAAAGCAGCGCCGGAATGCGACGCCAAAGCTAGACTGGCTGGAAAACCCCACCTCCGCCGCCACATTTGCGATATTCCGATTGGTCAAAAGTCCCACAAAGCCCGCGTTGAGCCTTGCATGCAGTCGCCATTGACCAAAACTCAGACCAGTCTCTGTTCGAAACAACCGCTCAATCGTGCGCGCCGAGGCTCCGCCCCATTGAGCCAGATCCTCTAGGGTCTCTGCGCCACCGGGATCAGCTAAGATGTGCCGCGCCACAGTCAGTGCGCGCGGGTCCTTAGGCAACAAGAGCTGCGTCGGCAATGTGGCTACCCGGCTGATTTCATCAAGGATGAGGGCAGCGACATGTGACATTCGCCCTTCGAGGTTCCAATCCGTCGGTTCCGCGCAGATGGACAGCAGCAATTCGCGCAACAAGGGTGTGACCGACAGGACCCGCGTCTGAGACAAATGCGCGCCGGCCCCGACCTGATGCAGGAACAACTGCCGCATCGCGACTGCGCCCTCCATGGTGATGGCATGCTCCACATCCTGCGGCAAAATCAACGCCATACTCGGGGGCAGCACATAGACCGCATGGTCCGTCTCCACATGCATCACACCACTGATCGCGTAGATCAGCTGCGGTTTGCTATGCGTGTGAAACCCAGAAGTGAAACCCGAAGGGTAATCCATCGCAAATCCCACCGCGCTTCGGTCTGATGTCTCATAGGGAGAAATGGCCTGATGCCATTCAGGGGAAAACGTCGGGGGATGAAGGGTCACTTGCGCTGGCCTGATGCAATCGGACGGGTCGAAGGCCTAGGATAAAGCCCGTTCGGCTCTATCAAAACGTCCAATCTCTGACCACATGATCAGACCAATTTGGCAGTTCTACCTGTCCTCGCCAAAGCTCTCGGCGTGGAAGAGGTCGATCTGCAGGCTGTCGCTCCAGTGATCCGAGGGCAATCCGGCCTTCACTTTCAGCGCCTGAACAAAGGCATGTGGTTCAGGCAGTTTGTCCCAGACCATTGGCAAGAAGGTCCCCGTGTGTTTGCGATCCCGCAAGATAAGCCCATCCCGCCCCGGCTTCAGCTGTACTTCCACGTCTATCTGATCGTGAAACACCATCGGCCGACGCGGTGAGAGCACTGCGATCTTGATCCGCGTGCGCTCAAGATCGGGCTTGGAGAGCGGGTGAAAGCGTGGATCGTTGAGAGCCGCCTTTTGCACATTGATCGCCACATCCTCGACCAGCGCGCGATGGGGCAGCAGCGATCCTACGCAGCCCCGCAGGCGGTTGTCCTGCTCTAGTGTCACAAAACTCGCAGCGCGCGTCTGCAACGGAGCGGCAAAGGAGGAGACCTCAATATGCGGCGCTGATCCTCGGGTTAGCCGAGATGCGAGCGCTTGCCTTGCCGTGCGCAACAAATCCTTGCGCAATTTGTCAGATAGAACCTCCGATTCGGGTGCGGCAAAGGCCCAGGCGCCATAGCCGACTGTGCGGTTTTCATCGCCGGTAACCCGCGCCGAATTCGCCATCTGCAGGCGCAAGGCCCGTGTCCCCGTCCCGTGGTGAGAGGTCAGAAAGGCATTGATCGCCGCGGCCCCGCAGGCATCTTGTGCCGTCAGATCGCTCTTGCCCTCTTCCAGTCGGGCCGCTGTCGCGGCATCGCGAGACCTTGCCTCTGCGTCCGACAGGAAGTGGCTGAGATCACTCGACAAAACAAACAGCGGCCTATCTGACTGTCGCACCACCAGATCAATAATTTGCGACGCCAGTTCGGTTCCCCCCTGCCCCAAAACAAGCGGCACGATCGGCACTTGTGGATGCAAGTGACGCAAAAACGGCAGCTGGACTTCGATGCCATGCTCGCGGTCATGTGCTGCGTCACAGGTCTGCACCAATCCTTTGTCGGCAAGCTGCGCCACCATTTCCGTCTCGACCGGGACCGCGCCCCCGGGCAAGGCGAACGCCGACGCGGAAGGGACGGCCACGCCCTCAAACGC
Source organism: Epibacterium sp. (assembly GCA_048263945.1). GTDB lineage: Bacteria > Pseudomonadota > Alphaproteobacteria > Rhodobacterales > Rhodobacteraceae > Epibacterium. The sequence continues at coordinate 77,754 of JBLXDQ010000016.1, forward strand.
GTGGCGATGAGAGGGTGACAGCACCACGATGATATCGGGCTGCATGTCGCGCGTTGTCGCCAAGGCGCGGGCGGTCAAAGCACCCGAATATCGATAGCCCGCATGAGGCGAGAGCACCGCGCTGGGCGACGTCGGTAAGGCCCCACAGGGCTCCAACAATGCGGACACGGTCGCAGCAAGCTCCACCGCGTCGGTGGGATAGAATGACCCGGCCACCGCCGGGGGACGTACAGCCTCAGCCATAGCCAGAGCTCCTCTTTGCGGTATAGTGTCCGGTAAATCTGCCTCTGTGCCAAGGACTTCGATGACGCCTGCTGGTTGGTATGAACCTCTCGATGATGACCGGTTGCTCTGCACCCTATGTCCGCGTGCTTGTAAACTACGCGACGGACAACGCGGAATGTGTTTTGTCCGCGAGCGTGTGGGCGGCCGCATCGAGCTGAGCACCTATGGCCGGTCATCGGGATTTTGCATCGACCCAATCGAAAAGAAGCCTCTCAATCATTTTCTGCCCGGAACGCCGGTCCTGAGTTTTGGCACTGCCGGGTGCTATCTGGCCTGCAAGTTTTGTCAAAATCACGAGACTTCCAAATCGCGGGCTGTTGATGCCACGGCCCATATGATCAGCCCCACTTAAGCGGTCCAATTTGAATGTTAGTGCATGATTGGCCTGAGTTCCATCGGGGTGAAGGTTTC
>JBLXDQ010000017.1:0-71849 GCA_048263945.1 Epibacterium sp.
GACGCGGCACCGGAAGGTGGTTCTGCGTCTGTCGAGACCATCTCTGCGGCGGCCAACCCCGGCCTGTCGTCCTGGGTTGAGGACAAGGTCGCAACCTCCGACCGCCCCGAGCTGACCTCCGCAGGCATCGTTGTATCTGGCGGCCGTGGCGTGGGGTCGGAAGAAGACTTCAAAATCATCGAAGCGCTGGCCGACAAGCTGGGCGCCGCTGTAGGCGCTTCGCGCGCCGCTGTCGACTCGGGCTTTGCCCCGAATGACTGGCAGGTGGGTCAGACCGGTAAAGTGGTCGCGCCTGAGCTTTATGTCGCCGTCGGCATCTCCGGCGCGATCCAGCACCTTGCGGGCATGAAAGACTCCAAAGTGATCGTCGCGATCAACAAGGACGAAGAAGCCCCGATCTTCCAGGTCGCAGACTTCGGCCTCGTGGCGGACCTCTTTGCCGCCGTGCCGGAACTGACCGAGAAACTCGGCTAAGTCGTCAGACATCCCAAACAATAGAAAGGCCCGCCAAATTGGCGGGCCTTTTTCGTTGAGCACCTTGGCGCGCTACGCCGCCGCGAGGACTCGTAGCAGGCGCGCTGCGACCTCATCCGCAATGCGATCATGCTCTTTCGGGCCAAGCATCACCTGCGCCGCTGGCAGGTCCATCGGACCGAAGATCATGCCGGGGATGTCTTGTGCCTGTTCAGAGGTCAGAACATCCAATTCTATCACATCCCGCACCGTGGGGCGCAGCACGTCGATCATGCCCGGCTCGACGAGCGTAGGAGACGGACCGAGGGTCTCTGACGCGCCCATGTCATAGCGCAGCCATAGAAGCACCACACGCCCCTCTAGCGCCGAAATCATGCGCCCCATGCGCGTGATCCAGGTTTCCTGAAGGTTTGCACAGACCCGATCAAACCGATCCTGCGACACATCCCTGAGGGAAGTCAGCAGGTGCTTGTTAAAGTGGAAATCCGTGAAATCCACCTCCGGGTAGAGATGCACCAAGGCATCATAGGCCCGCAAGAACCGGTCGTTTCGGCGCGGATGCACCTTGTAGAAACTATTGGTGAGGTTCTGTGCGCCCATCACCTGCAAGATCGTCAGGTCTCCAGCTGCCGCGATATCCAGCAGGCTGTCATCATAGACAAAGGAGTCCACACCCGCATTCACGCTACCGAGGTTCACACAGGCCACCCCGACCTGCCCCTCGACACCCTGCGGAAAGGGTCGCTCGACAAAGCGACCAAAGACCTCGGTCCCTCCGATAAAACTCATATAGGGTGCGCGTAACTCCCGCGCGGGCCCCCTAACGCGCAGCCGGGACTCCCCGTAACTGCACAACTCGCTCACAAGCGCATCGGCGCTTTTGAGTTCATAGCTCATGTCTTCCACCACATTTTCACCCAAGAGCCATATTCGCGCCAGAATCTTTCCAAACTCCTAAACGGAGATTTTGCTGAAAAGGGTTGTTACCTCACGGGATCGGCCTTGTTTCTGCGCGCGCAAAACCCGTAGTATCCAGCGGCAAGCAAGAGATGCGCTGGCAAGGAAAGGCCGTAAGATGGACGTGAAAACAGTTGGGGTGATCGGCGCAGGCCAGATGGGCAATGGCATTGCTCATGTTATGGCAGCGGCCGGATTTCATGTTGTTCTCAATGACATAAGCCAACCTGCGCTGGATAGCGCCGTGGCATTGATCCAAAAGAATCTCGCCCGCCAGGCCAGCAAAGGCAAGATCACGGACGCCGATGTGACCGAGGCGATGAGCCGTATCTCCACCACGCTGGCCCTGTCTGATGTGGCGAAAACCGATCTGGTGATCGAAGCCGCCACCGAGCGGGAAACGGTGAAGCAAGCAATTTTCGAGGATCTGTTGCCGCATTTGCTGCCGCATACGATTCTCACCTCGAACACTTCGTCGATCTCGATCACCCGCCTGGCCAGCCGCACCGATCGTCCCGAACGCTTTATGGGGTTCCACTTCATGAACCCGGTGCCGGTGATGCAGCTGGTGGAACTGATCCGCGGGATCGCCACTGACGAAGACACGTTCCAGACCTGTCAGGCGGTGGTGGAAAAGCTCGGCAAGACCGCTGCCAGCGCCGAAGACTTCCCGGCCTTTATCGTGAACCGGATCCTGATGCCGATGATCAACGAGGCGGTCTACACGCTCTATGAGGGCGTCGGCAACGTGCGCTCCATCGACGAGTCGATGAAACTGGGCGCCAACCACCCGATGGGGCCGCTGGAACTGGCGGATTTTATCGGGCTCGACACCTGTCTGGCGATCATGAACGTGCTGCATGACGGGCTGGCGGATACCAAATACCGTCCCTGCCCGCTCTTGACCAAATATGTCGAGGCGGGGTGGCTGGGGCGCAAGACGCAGCGTGGCTTTTATGATTATCGGGGCGAGACCCCGGTTCCAACGCGCTAAGATCGAACGAAAAAAGGGGGCTCTGCCCCCTTTCTTTTTGGCCTCACGGCCCTCTCAAAGGATCTTCAGATACGGGGGCAACTCAGCCCTTTTTGCCAAGCCCAAGCGTATGCTCCCGCAGCCACGCCATAAATCCGCGCGGGTCGGTGTGCAGGCGCTCCATCTGCGCTTCGGTCAGCGGGGCGCCGACCACGGGGGCCTGCGGTTTGTTGCAGGACCGGACGATTTCATGCAGCAAGAGGCCTTGCCGCAGGATCGGCGACACTTGGCAGGCGATCTGATAGGCGCGCGAGTTCCGGCCCGGGAAGTACATCGGCACGACCTTTGCGCCAGAGCGACGGATGAGCTGCGCGGTAAAGACGTTCCACTCCCGCTCGATCGCGGGGCCGAACCAGCTGTCAGCGGACATCACAACACCCGATGGGAACAGGGCCACGACGCCCCCTGCCTTCAGATGCTCCATCGCCTTGGCGCGCATTTCCACCATTTTGCGTTGCGCATCCGGGTCATGCGGAAAAGGCACCGGAATCATGAAGGAGGTCGCGGCCTCATCCAGCCCTGTCAGTACAGAGCGGGTGAGGATCCGGTAATCCAGACGCCGCCGCCCGATCAGATCGGCAAAGATCATGCCGTCGACCATGCCATGCGGGTGGTTTGCCACCACCACGACGGGTCCGGTTTCCGGGATGTTGTTGATCTGCTCTTCCGGCGTTTGCAACTCAATGCCCATGACATTGAGCGCGCCGCGCCAGAATTTATTGCCGCGATAGTCGGCGTTCTGCTTTTCGAACTTGGACACCATCCGTAGAATGGTGAATTTGCCCGTCAGCCACTCCATGGCGCGGATCGCCAGCGAGGTCCAACGGTCATCAAAGGAGTTGGCATAGGTCAGCGTCCGGCGGTCATAGACTTCGCCCGTGCTGTTTGCCTGCTCGTCCTGCGGCCCAACGCCATTGCTGTTGTTATGCGCGGTGTCTGCCACGTTATCCCGTCCCGTCTTTCTGGAGCGTTCAGACAGATTAGTAGCCTTCGCCGAATTTGTCAGCCACCAGGGCCTCCACGGCATCGGCCAGCGCATCCGCGTCCGGTCCAGAGGTTTCGACGTCAATAGTCGTTCCCTTGGACGCTGCCAACATCAAAAGCCCCATAATGCTATCGCCAGAGGCGGACATGCCGTCCTTCATCACCTCTGCGCTGGCATCAAAGCCCTCGACCACTTCGACCAATTTGGCGGATGCCCGGGCGTGCAGGCCCTTTTCATTAATAATTTTCAGTGTTTTTCGAGCCATTACTCTGCCGCACCCCCTTCGGGGTTCACATTTTGGGAATTGATATACTTGCGTCCGGCTTCCATCGCCTGGCGCACCGCATCGGCGACCGGCAGGTGGCGGGACTTTGCCAGTTTGATCAGCATCGGCAGGTTGGCACCGTAAAGGATGCGGCGGTTTGCCGGGGCGCAGGCGCGCAGGCTGAGATTCGAAGGGCTGCCGCCAAAGAGATCCGTGACAACGACAACGCCATCGCCGCCGTCCACTTCGTTAGCCGCACCGCAGATTTCATCCTGCTTGGCGTCGCGATCGTCTTCAGGGCCAATGGCAATTGCCATCAGCGCGGGTTGTGGCCCGACGACATGTTGTACAGCGGCCAAATATTCCTTGGCCAAGCCTCCGTGGGCGACGATTACGATCCCGATCAAGCGGTTCTCTCACTTTAATGGCTGGCCAGGCAGCTCGCGGTGCCTAATTGACACCTGCTGCCCGTCCTGTGCAAGGGCCTTGGCCATGGTTTCCGCCAATGTGACCGAGCGGTGTTGCCCCCCGGTACACCCAAAGGCGATGGAGAAGTGGGACTTCCCCTCCTCGCGATACGCCGGCAACAGCGACCGGGTGAGGTCGAGCACCCGATCGAAGAAGCCCTGATATTTCTCATCCGCGAAAACATGCTCTTGCACCGCCGTGTCTCGGCCATCCAGCGCACGCAAGCTCGGCACCCAATGTGGATTGGCAAGGAACCGACAGTCAAAGACCATATCCACATTGCGCGGAATGCCGCGTTTGTAGGAAAAACTGTGGATCGACACCGGCAGAGCCCGCCCGGCAGGGGCAAAGATTTTCTCCACCTCGGCCCGGAACTGATGCACGTTCAGCTCGCTCGTATCTACGACCACATCGGCACGCTGGCGCACCGGGCGCAGCAGATCCAACTCGCGGGCAACGCCGACCTCCGGGCTTTCCTGCGTGGCCAGCGGATGGCGGCGGCGGGTTTCAGAGAAACGGCGCAGCAACACGTCCACCTCGGCGTCGATGTAAAAGACAGTGGTGTCGAACCCCTGTTGCGTCGTCAGAACGTCGATGACCTCGCAGATGGCCTCTGTCGAGAAATCGCGGTTTCGCGGGTCAAGCCCCAGCACCATGGGGCGGTCGATGCCACCGGCCTCCACCAACCCGCGCACCAAACGCAGGGGGAGGTTGTCGATGGCCTCAAAGCCGAGATCCTCCAACACGTTGATCGCCGTGGTCCGCCCCGCGCCGGATGGTCCGGTCAACAGCACAAGCCGAGGACGCAGCGCAACGGCGAGCGTATCATCCGCTGCGGCGCTTGGGTCAGTCTGCGCTTGGGGCCGGGGATCTGTCGGGGTCAAGAACGCCGCCTTTCAGGTATTGGATCAGGGCTGCCGGAAAATGGGGGCTGTCCACGCGCTTGAGCACGGGCAGGTCGATCCCCAGCATCTGACTAGATAGGTGGCCCGGAAGCCGTTCGGTTTCAAGCAGGCTCATATCGACAATGACGTGGAGTTGTACCGCCGACACGGCAGTGGCCCGCAAAATCCCCACCCCGCGCGCCTCGATCAGGCCCTGAATGGCCGCGGGGCAGCGCGCCATCAACCGACCTTCCTCGCGGTGAACCTCGGTGCGGTCATCTGCGACCAGTTCGGCGCCGCGCGCCATCAGTTCCAGCGCCAGCGTGGATTTCCCGCTGCCGGAGGGGCCACAAATGAGAACGCCGCGCTCATTGAGCGCGACGCAACTGGCATGGAGAATGAGGGGCGCCCCCACCGGATCAGACCGGCAGACCGACCACGAAACGCGCACCAAGAGGTTCGGAAGTGAGGTCCGCTTCGGTCGGGCGAATGTTTTCGGCCCAGATCACGCCGCCATGCGCCTCGACGATTTGCTTGGAGATCGCCAGACCCAGACCGGAGTTATTGCCGAAATGCTCTTCGGGGCGTTGCGAGTAGAAGCGTTTGAAGATCTTCGACAGCGCCTGTTCCGGAATGCCGGGACCGGTATCCTCGACCACCACCAGCACGCGATTGTCGCGGCGGCGGGCCCAAACGCGGATCGCATCGCCCTCTTCGCAGAAGGAAATCGCATTGGTGATCAGGTTTACGAAGACCTGCGCCAGACGCGCCTCCAACCCACGGATGACGATCGGATCGTTCGGAAGCTCAGTGATGTAATCAATGCCCTGCGCCCGCGCATCCTCGCCCAGATACTGGTTGAGGTTGCCGAGCATGGTCAGAAGGTCGAAGTCCTCTTCTTCTTCCTTCACCAGTTCGGCATCAAGTCTGGATGCGTTGGAGATGTCACTCACCAACCGATCCAGACGACGTACATCATGTTCAATGACTTCCATGAGCTTCTCCCGCTGGTCGTCCCGATGGACCATACGCAGAGTGCCGACGGCGGACTGCAGGCTGGCCAAGGGATTCTTGATCTCATGTGCCACATCAGCTGCAAATTGTTCGTTACTATCGATACGATTATAGAGCGCTTTGACCATTCCGCGCAGCGCACGGCTCAAGCGACCGATCTCATCGGGGCGTGCCGAGAGGTCCGGAATGCGAATCCGGCCCGGTTTCACCTTGTCGCTGTCGCGCGCCTTGCCCAGCTCTGCTGCCTCGGCCAGATCCGCAAGCGGGTTGGCGATGGTAGAGGCCAGAACGAGGCTAAGGCCGACGGACACCAGCAAAGCCACGATGAACATCTGCAAGACCCGCTCGCGTTCGCTGCGCACCAGTCGGTCGATTTCCCCGGTTGCCGAGGTCATGACCAACAGGCCAGAGACCGCTTGGCCCGACATGATCGGTGTCGCCGCCGCGTAAACGGTGCCGCCGGTGGTATCCGGCACAGCCGCCACTTGGGTGCCATCGCGCAGTGCGGACTGGATCAGATTGGCGAGGCTTTCTTCGTCAATCGCGGCAGGCTCCAGATCCGTGGAGCGGGTGCCGCCGCCAACAGCCGACCAAATCGCGGTCAGCGCATCAGAGATCAACGTGCGTCCCTGATCATTCGTGTTGAGCCGGTTCAGGGCATCCGCGCGCACGACGCCTTCTTGCTGGCCAACCAGCGTCAGCGCCTCGTCATAGATAAAGACCTCAACCCCGCCCCGCAGCGACAGATTGCTCAGGGTTTGCGCGACATCAATGCCGCCCTCTGCCGTCAGGCCAGTGGCGGAGCCATCGCTGAGCTGCGCCTCAAAGACGTCAGCGGTCAGCATCGCCTCGGACACGAGGGTGCCGAGGCGTTGGTAGACAAGGCTCTGACGGGCGGAGTTCAGGTAGAGAATACCCGAGACCAGAATGATCAGAGCAATCAGGTTGAAGGTGATGATCTTACGCGTCAGCGGCGAGCCACGCAGCGAAAAGAGGCCGCGGCGCTCGCGCCGGGCCCGCATTTCCCGCCCTACGGTCTGTTCGGGCGCGATCCAATCGTCGCCCAGAACCACATCGCCGTTCCGGCGGCTCTGCCGGGAACTATCGGTCATGCCAGTATCGCGCATCCGCGCATGCCTCCGCAAAAGCGCCCGAAGGTCGGACGCTTATTCTTCATTATAGCGGTAGCCGATCCCATAAAGGGTCTCGATCGCGGCGAAATCAGAATCGGCGCTCCGCATCTTTTTGCGCAGACGCTTGATGTGGCTGTCGATGGTGCGGTCGTCCACATAGACCTGATCGTCGTAGGCGACATCCATCAGCTGATCGCGGCTTTTGACAAAGCCGGGACGCTGCGCGAGCGCTTGCAGCAGCAGGAATTCGGTCACGGTCAGCGACACATCCTGCCCTTTCCAGCTCACCGAGTGGCGCAGCGGGTCCATCCGCAGATGGCCGCGTTCCATCACCTTGGTCTCGGGTGCGGTGCCAACCTCATCGGTGGCCACGGCTTCCTGACGGCGCAGCAGCGCCCGGATGCGTTCCACCAAGAGACGCTGAGAAAAGGGCTTTTTGACGTAATCGTCGGCGCCCATCCGCAGGCCCAGAACCTCGTCGATCTCATCATCCTTGGAGGTGAGGAAGATCACCGGCATCTGGGTTTTCTGACGCAGGCGCTGCAACAGGTCCATGCCATCCATGCGCGGCATCTTAATGTCGAGCACGGCCATGTCCGGCAGCTTCTTGTTAAAGGCGTCGAGTGCCGCCTGACCATCATTATAGGTTTCGACTTCGAAGCCTTCTGCCTCCAGCGTCATCGACACAGAGGTCAGAATGTTTCTGTCGTCGTCGACCAAAGCAATCTTTGACATCGGCTTAGACCTTATCTGCTCATTATTCGTTTGTTTTACGTCCTTTGTCGCTTGGAAGACGTCGCGAATCAATCCCTGATTAACGAATCAGGCAAAATCTTGGCGCCCATTGACGCAAAAATACCTTATCAACTGTTAAAGACAGGCCCGTGAAACAGTCATGACAGCCGCGTGAAACAGCGCTGTTCACTATGGGAAACTTTTGGTTGCGCTAAAGGTTTGCGTGGTTGCGCTAACGGCGTCAAACCGTTCTGTTCATTCTGCAAAATGCCATGTTAAGACCCAATCACGGGGTGCGATTATTGCGCCTCGCTGCCCTTTGGCGCAGCCTTTGTTCTACGCGGCCTCAGCCTTCGACACGACGTCACTTTCGGGGCCGACACCAGGAGAGACAAGAAGATGACATCTGGACGGGTAAACCCCAACTTCCGCCTCGAGGATCAGGGAATTGAGGGTCTGGGCAATGTCTATTACAACCTCATGGAGCCTGCGCTGGTGCAAGAAGCGCTGGGTCGTGGCGAAGGCACGCTTGGCAAAGGCGGTGCTTTCCTTGTGACCACCGGGAAATTCACCGGTCGTTCCCCCAAGGACAAACATGTGGTGAAGACCGCTTCTGTGGCCGACACCATCTGGTGGGAAAACAACGCCGAAATGAGCCCCGAAGGCTTTGACGCGCTCTATGCCGACATGGTCGAGCATATGAAGGGCCGCGACTACTTCGTGCAGGATCTCGTCGGTGGCGCCGACCCCGTTCACGCGATTAACGTGCGCATGGTGACCGAGCTCGCGTGGCACAGCCTGTTCATCCGTCACCTGCTGCGCCGTCCCGACCGCGAGGATCTGGCGGATTTCGTGTCGGATTTCACCATCATCAACTGCCCCTCGTTCAAGGCGGACCCGGCCAAGCACAACTGCCGCACCGAGACCGTGATCGCGCTGAACTTCGACAAGAAGCTGATCCTGATCGGCGGCACCGAATATGCGGGCGAAAACAAGAAATCCGTCTTCACCCTGCTGAACTACCTCTTGCCGGAAAAAGGCATCATGCCAATGCACTGCTCGGCAAACCACGCCAAGGGCAACCCGGTAGATACCGCCGTGTTCTTCGGCCTCTCCGGCACCGGCAAGACCACGCTTTCGGCTGATCCGGACCGCGTGCTGATCGGCGATGACGAGCATGGCTGGGCCTCCAACGGCACCTTCAACTTTGAAGGCGGCTGCTACGCCAAGACCATCAGCCTCAACCCCGAGGCAGAGCCGGAAATCTACGCGACCACCGAGAAATTCGGCACCGTGATCGAAAACATGATCTTCGACCCGGAGACCTTTGATCTCGATTTCGAAGACGACAGCCTGACCGCCAATATGCGCTGCGCTTACCCGCTGCACTATATCTCCAATGCGTCCACCTCGGCGCGTGGTGGCCATCCGAAGAACATCATCATGCTGACCTGTGATGCCTTCGGCGTGCTGCCTCCGATTGCGCGTCTGACCCCGGCACAAGCGATGTATCACTTCCTCTCGGGCTTCACCTCCAAGGTGGCCGGGACCGAGCGCGGCGTGACCGAGCCGGAGCCGACCTTCTCCACCTGCTTTGGCGCACCCTTCATGCCGCGTCGCCCTGAGGTTTACGGCAACCTGCTGCGCGAAAAGATCGCCGCCCATGGCGCGACCTGCTGGCTGGTGAACACCGGCTGGACCGGCGGCGCCTATGGCACCGGCTCCCGGATGCCGATCAAGGCCACCCGCGCGCTGCTGACCGCCGCGCTTGATGGCTCGCTGGCCCGCACCGAGTTCCGCAAGGATCCGAACTTTGGCTTTGACGTGCCGGTCACCGCGCCCGGCGTTGCCGAAGTGCTGCTCGATCCGCGCCGCACCTGGGACGACAAGGCCGCCTATGACGCGCAGGCAGAGAAACTTGTGCAGATGTTCTCGGACAACTTCGAACAGTACCTGCCCTACATCGATGAAGACGTGAAAGCCGCCGCGATCTGCTGATCCAGCTGCGGTTCTAAACCAAAAAAGCCCCTGCCTCGGCGGGGGCTTTCTCGTTTCAATCCATGTGAAAGGACGGCGCCTGACCTAGGGGAGGCGTGAAGCGCCTTCACGTTTTGCCGAAGGCAAACCTGCGGTTTGAAGGGGAAGGTCAGGCGCTGTCCGACCTCTCGGTCGGACGGGACCTCACTACTGGCCTAATACTATTGCTCTGATGCCTTGTAGGTCGCTTTGCGAATAACCTCAGCCACCAAACCACCAATGATCTGGCTCGCCTTGGGCGAGGGATGGATGCGATCTAATGCGTGAAAGCTGAGGTCGCCGAAGGGCACCAGCCCGGCGGCAGGCACAAAACTTACACCCGCATCTCCCTCGGCCAGTTTGGCAAGCCGCGCGTCCAGCGCGTCACCTTCGTCGCGGCAATTCTCAATGGGAGAGTTGCGGCCGGGGCTGCGCAGATAGCCGAGGATCACCACCCGAGCCCCGCTTTTGCGCAGTTTGGCGACCAGATCGGGAAAGGCGCCAGAGCTGGCGTCTTCGGCGATCAGCTTGTCCATCTTGCGGTCGCAGGCCACGCAGCCGCAGCCAAACAGCAGGTCATTGCCGCCGCCGTTCAAGATCACCCAGTCCCAAGCCTCGCCGCGAAACTGCTTGGGGATCGACAGGCCCGCCGCGCCGCTGATCGGCAGGCGGTAGATCATCCGCGCACCGGACACCGAACGGTCCACCACCGGAGCGCCCAGATCCTTGGCCACCGCATCGGGGATCGACTGCCCGGCAAGGCTGTTCCAGGCCATCATGGAATCGCCCATGGCGAGGATACGCGGTCCCTCTTGCCCCGAGGGGCTTACGCCGCAGGCATTTAGGAAGACGAGGCTGAGGAGGAGAGCTGTTATCCGGATCATGGCAGCGGTGTAGCACATTTTCTGTCCGGATCACGCAAGAACAGCCGCCGACCTAGGGTGGGGGAGAAGCCCCCTCCCTGGGGGGAGGTCGGGGGCTGTTCGACCTATCGGCCGAACAGAACGCCCCAATACATGCCTTACGCCAGCAAACGCCGCGCGATCACCTGCGCTTGGATCTCTGCCGCGCCCTCAAAGATATTGAGAATGCGCGCATCGCAAAGCACGCGGGAAATCTTGTATTCCAGCGCAAAGCCATTGCCGCCGTGGATCTGCAAGCCATTGTCCGCCGCAGCCCAGGCCACCCGCGCGCCCAAGAGCTTGGCCATGCCGGCCTCAAGATCGCAGCGGTGGCCGTGGTCCTTTTCCCAAGCGGAGAAATAGGTCAGCTGCCGTGCCACCATCACCTCGACCGCCATCATCGCCAGCTTGGACGACACGCGCGGGAAGGCAATCAGCGCCTTGCCGAATTGCTTGCGGTCCTGCGCATATTGCATCGCGATGTCGAGCGCGCATTGCGCCACGCCAATCGCGCGGGCGGCGGTCTGGATGCGGGCGCTCTCGAAGGTTTCCATCAGCTGTTTAAAGCCTTTGCCCTCTTCGCCGCCCAAGAGGTTCTCGCCCTTCACGTGGAAGCCGTCGAACCCCAGTTCGTACTCCTTCATGCCGCGATAGCCCAGAACCTCAATTTCGCCGCCGGTCATGCCTGCGGTCGGAAAGGGGTTCTCCTCGGTGCCCGGGGTTTTCTCCGCGAGGAACATGCTGAGGCCGCGGTGATCGCTGCTCTCGGGATCGGTGCGCGCCAGAAGTGTCATCACATGGGTACGCGCCGCATGGGTGATCCAAGTCTTGTTGCCGGTGATCTTGTAATTCCCGTCGGCATCCTTCACCGCGCGGGTGCGCAGCGAGCCCAAGTCAGAGCCGGTGTTCGGCTCGGTAAACACCGCCGTCGGCAGGATTTCCGCGCTGGCGATTTTGGGCAGCCACTGGGCCTTTTGCGCCTCGGTGCCGCCCGCCAGGATCAGCTCTGCCGCGATTTCGGAACGGGTGCCGAGGGAGCCAACGCCGATATAGCCGCGCGACAACTCCTCGGAGACCACGCACATCGAGGCCTTCGACAGACCAAAGCCGCCAAATTCCTCAGGGATGGTGAGGCCAAAGACGCCCATCTCGGCCAGTTCTTCGATCACCTCAAGCGGGATCAGCTCGTCCTTGAGGTGCCAGTCATGGGCGAAGGGCTCGACCTTTTCCTGCGCATAGCGGCGGAATTGGTCGCGGATCATCTCCAGCTCTTCCTCCAGCCCAGAGGCGCCGAACATGGTGCTGCCGGCCTGCTGCTCCATCAGCGCCACCAGCTGCACCCGCGCGGCCTGCGTATTGCCCGCCGCCGCGAGGGTCGCAATCGCCGGGGCGTCGAGCGGCGCAAGATCCGCGCCCGCCAGACCCAGATCCTGCAGCCGCAGGATCTCGCCCTGATTCATCTGGATGCCGCCCTTGATCTGGCTCAGATACTCGCCAAAGGCGATCTGCTGGATCAGCTGCTCCATCTCGCCAAACTTGCCCTCGCCCGCCAGAGCCTCGGCCCAGCGGTGCATCTGGCGCAGGGAATAGACGTAGGTCGCGAGCCAAGCCAACCCGTGGGCGGCATATTGGTTCTGTTCCACCAAGCTCGCGGAGACCTTATCGCCCTCGCTCACCAGCGCGCGCACGCGGGTCGTCGCACAGTCCAACAGCTGGTCCAGCGGCGCCAGCGCGTCCTTGGTCAGGATCAACAGATCCGGCAGAAGCGTTGCGGTCATTTCCATATCCTGTCCGTTCAAGGGTCCATCATGGGGCATGAATCACATCCTCCTCAGGGGTCGCCCGGTGATAGGCCATTTTGCAGTTGCAGCGCAATATTAAATCTCACGCAGCCATGATTTCGTTCAAAAATTACGCGACCATTTTGCGAATGCAGCGGATGCGGGATGTGATAAGTCGTTGAGTCATGACAGATCTCATCCCCTTCCTCGCGCCCGCCGGATTCGTGCTAGCCTGCGCTATTGCCCTCTTTGCTGGCACCATCAAAGGCATGGTGGGCTTTGCCATGCCGATGATCATGGTCTCCGGCCTCAGTTCCATCATGTCACCCGATCTGGCACTGGCGGGGCTGATCCTGCCGACGCTGGTCACCAATGGGTTTCAGGCGCTGCGACAGGGACCGGGGGCCGCTTGGGCCTCGATGAAACGCTTTCGCGCCTTCCTGATCGTGGGGGGCCTGTTCCTGTTGATGAGCGCGCAGATGGTGCGGCTGCTGCCTGCCGAGGTGATGCTGCTGATCATCGGCGCGCCGATCACCCTTTTTGCGGTGACCCAGCTGATGGGCAAGCAATTGACGCTGCACAAACCCTCGCACCGGATGGAACTTTGCATCGGCGCCTTTGCCGGTTTCATTGGCGGCTTCTCTGGCATCTGGGGGCCGCCCACCGTGGCCTATCTGACCGCCCTCGGCACTGAGAAGAAGGAGCAGATGCGTATTCAGGGCGTGATCTACGGCCTTGGCGCCGTGGTGCTGTTCTTTGCCCATATCGGCTCTGGCGTGATGCGGGCGGAGACGCTGCCCTTTTCGCTGCTGATGATCCTGCCGGCCCTGTTGGGCATGTGGATCGGCGGCAAGCTGCAGGACCGCATTGATCAGGCCACCTTCCGCAAGGCGACCCTGTTTGTGCTGTTGATCGCGGGCCTGAACCTCGTGCGCCGCGCGCTGATGGGCTGAGCGGGTGAATTTCGGACTGGACAAGCGCCTCAGCGCGCAAGCCATCGCCACGGGCACCATCATCGTCTCGGTGGTGGTGCTGTTCCTGAAGCTCGGCGCATGGGGGCTCACTGGGTCGGTGGCGCTGTTCTCCGACGCGATGGAAAGCTTGGTGAACGTCTCCGCCGCGGTGCTGGCGTGGTTTGCGGTGCGCTACGCCCAGCGCCCGGCGGATGACGGGCACAACTTTGGCCACCACAAGGCGGAGTACTTCTCCGCCGTGATCGAAGGCATCATGATCATCGTTGCCGCCCTGTTGATTGTCGATCAGGCGATCAGCGCGCTGGTCTCTGGCGCCGATGCCGCGCTGACACCGCTGGCGCTGGTGGTCAATGCGCTGGCTCTGTTGGTGAACCTCCTCTGGGCGCAGGTCCTGATGCGCTCCGGTCGCAGGCTCAGCTCGCCCGCCTTTACCGCCGGCGGTCGCCATCTGATGAGCGACGTCTGGACCTCCGCCGGGGTGATGGTCGGGCTAGTGCTGGTGCTCCTCACCGGCTGGGACGTGCTCGACCCGGTGCTGGCGCTCCTCGTCGCGATCAACATCCTGCGCGAAGGCCTGCAGGTGGTGTCGGAATCCGTCGACGGACTGATGGACAAGGCCGTGACGACCGAGGAACAGGAGACCATCCAGACCGCCATCCTCGGCGCGGGCGGTGGGGCTTTGCAGATCCACGGCCTCAAGACCCGCCGCGCGGGCAAGGCTATGTTTGTCGAGTTCCATATGGTGGTCGATGGCGCGATGTCCGTGGCCGAGGCGCATGAGATTTGCGACCGGCTGGAGGATGAGATCGAGGCCGCCCTGCCCGGCGTGCATGTGACCATCCATGTGGAGCCGGATCACAAGCTTGAGGACAGCGGTATCGAGCCCCTGCCCCCCGAAGGCAACTGACCCCCGCAAGCATTTGCAATTCAGCCGCAAACCCGGTTCAAGGGGGCACTGCCCGCTGACCCGAAGGAGAGTGACATGATGGACTGGACCCGGCTCCTCAATCCCGGCCGCCTGTGCCGCCCGGACTATACCGACAAGCCCGGCCGCCCGGCTTATCTGCAGGATTACGACCGCATCCTGTTCTCTGAACCCTTCCGCCGGTTGGCGCAAAAGACGCAAGTCCACCCGCTGCACGATCACGACCATGTGCACCACCGAATGATCCACTCGATGGAGACCTCTTCGGTCGGGCGCTCCTTGGGCATTCAGGTGGGCCAGGCGCTGGTGGAGCGTGGGCTGCTGGAGGAGGGTCAACAGCATGTGATGGCGGGCACGGTGCAGGCGGCCTGTCTGGTGCATGACATCGGCAACCCGCCCTTTGGCCATTCGGGTGAGGCCAGCATCGGGGCGTGGTTCGCGCGGAAGTTCCACGAAAACTCTGGCATCCCGGCGGGCATCGCGCCCGAACATCGCGCGGAGTTCACCGCCTTTGAAGGCAATGCCCAAGGGTTTCGCATCACCGCGCGGCTGGAGATGGCCCGGCGTGAGGGGGGTATGCGGCTCTCTTATGCGACCCTCGGTGCCTTTGCCAAATACCCCTGCACGGCGCAGGCCGCGGCGGATGCTGAGGTGCCCTATGTGGGGCTGAAGAAATTCGGCACTTTCGCCAGCGAAGAAGCACTGTTTTCTGAGGTTGCCGCCGCGCTTGGCCTGCCGGAGGAGCGCACCCCGCAGGGTTATCGCTGGTGGCGGCGACACCCGCTGGCCTTTCTCGTCGAGGCGGCGGATGACATCTGCTATCGCATCCTCGATCTCGAAGACGCGGCCACCGTGGGGGACCTCGACTCCGCCATCGTGCAGGAGATCCTTGAGGAGATCACCGGCAAGCCCAACCGCGAAGATGATGCGCTGATGAGCCGCCGCGACCGGGTTGGCATGTTGCGGGCGATGGCGATTGGCTCCTCGATCGACAGCGCGGTGGAGGCTTTCCTTGCCCATTACGAAGCCATCATGGCGGGCACTTTTAACGACGGGCTGATGGAGGTCTCCTCCAAGGCCCACGCCTTTGCACGGCTGAAAGAGATCTCCAACGCGAGGATTTTCACCGCCCAGCGCAAGACCGAGTTGGAGATCGTCGGGCGGCAGGTGCTCTTCACCATCCTCGACGAGTTCCACGCGCTGTTTGAGGAACTCAAGGCCTGCGACTGGGACAGCGAGCGGCTGCTTGCCCCACATGGCTATTGGACCAAGCTGGTGCGCGCGGTGGATCTCGATCTGCGCGGGGTGGTGGATGACTATACCGCTGCCCATGCGCTGACCGATTTTGTCTCCGGCATGACCGACCGCTATGCGCTGCGGGTGCGCGATATGATCACGGGGCAGGTTCCTTCGTAACAGGGCCTCAGGGATAGGTCAGCCTCCCTGCCCTATTGTTTCGCGCGCGAAACATTGGGTCAGAACATGCGACCTATCATTTTGTTTTCATTAAACAAAACAAACAAATCCCTACCCAAGCGTCCGCTGCAACAGCAACGGGTGAAACGCAAAAAGCCCCCTTCCATCGAAGGGGGCTTTTTTTGTCCTCAAGCGGCAGCGCTTAGCCGATCAGCGCGCCATCTTCGCGCCAAACGGCAACGATGGAAGAGCGCGGCTTGCCATTGCCATCGGGCCATGCGCCACCGGGGTGCTGCACGCCGACAAAGGCGACTTTCTTGTCTACAGACCAGCACAGGCCGGTGACTTCGGCGCCGTTCGGAACGGTCATGAAGCGGGCGATCTCGCCGGTTTCCGGGTCTCCAACCAGCATCTGGTTGTTTCCTTGGCCTTCGAAATCACCTTCGTTGTCGTCGTCGCCGTCGGTCTGGATCCAGAGCATCCCATCGGAGGAGAACGCCATGCCATCGGGCGAGTTGAACATGTTGCCTTCGTTCACGTTGGCAGAGCCTGCGTAAGCGTCGTCATAGACCTTCGGGTTACCGGCCATCACGTAGAGATCCCAGGTGAAGGCATCGGCGGCGTGGTTTTCATCCGCCGGGGTCCAGCGCACGATCTGACCGAACTTGTTGGTCTCGCGCGGGTTCGGGCCGTTGACGGAGGTGTCATCCCCACCCGCGTTCGGCTTCACACCGCGGTTCTTGTTGTTGGTCAGCGCGCAGTAGGCTTCCGCTTTGAGCGGGTTGCAGGCAACCCATTCGGGACGGTCCATGGTGGTCGCGCCCACGGCAGAGGCCGCCATACGGGTGAAGCAGAGGATCTCTGCCGCGTCCATGCCGGTGGTTTCCGGGGTCAGAGCCAGCCATTCACCGGTTTGGTCGTCGTTAAAACGTGCCGCGTAGAGCTGACCATCGTCCAGCAGACCCTCGGTCGGCCGACCTTCGGCCCAGGTGTTGGTGGAGACGTATTTGTAGAGATATTCCCCACGCTCGTCGTCGCCCATGTAGACCACGATACGACCATCCGCAGCATGCACCATTTCGGCGTTTTCGTGCTTGAACCGGCCCAGAGCGGTGCGCTTCACCGGGGTGGAGGTTGCATCAGCCGGGTTGATCTCGGTGACGAAACCGTGGCGGTGCGGTTCGTTCGGCTCTTTCGACAGGTCATAGCGCTCGTCGAATTTCTCATAGGCGTAGCGGCCTTCGCCACCGATGCCATAGCGCTTGTAGCCCGCGCCTTCCGGCATCTCGCCGGTTGCACCGAAGTAGCCGTTGAAGTTCTCTTCGCAGGTCAGATAGGTGCCCCAGAGGGTCTTGCCGGCGCCACAGTTGTTCATGGTGCCTTTAACGGTGCGGCCTTCGGGGTCGGCGTTGGTCTTGACCAGATCGTGACCCGCGAGCGGACCTGCAATTTTCATCATGGTCTCATGGGTAATGCGGCGGTTGAAGGGGCTGTCCTTCACCACGTGGTAGCCTGCGTCACCGCGCGCGATTTCCATCACGGTCACGCCCTGCAGGTTCTTCAGCAGCTTCACCTCGTCCGCGGACTGGGGCGTGCCTTCGGACGCGGCGGGCAGGTTGATCTTCGGGTTCACATATTCGGAGTTCACGGCGATGACTTCTTTGCCGTCGATCTCGAAGAGCTCCATACCATCGGTGTTCTCGCCAAAGACCTTGTCGGACATCTCGACAGATACGCCGGTCTCGGCAGAGTAGGCACCCTCGGCCTCGGACCACAGCGCATCGCCCCAGCGCACCAGCACTTGGGATGTGTAGCCAGCGGGCACGTGGATTTCGTGGTCGGTGGCGATGCCAATGGCCTCAAAGGCGAATTTCGCGTGACCTGCCGCACGGGAGGCGGTGGTGGAGGACATCAGACCGGTGCCAAAGACAGCCGCGCCGGAGCCGAAGGCCAGCGCACCGCCCAGGAAGCCACGACGAGAGATCGCGCGCTCGACCACAGCGTCAAACTGGTTTTCATTCGGGCGGGGGTCGCGGTGTTCGTCGAAATCGTCCCAAGACAGATCGATGAGGCTCTTATCAACCATTGTGCGCATTCCTTGCTATCATAGTGGCTTGGCGCGCCCCGGATCGGGAAAAGGGCGCGTGTCGGAGCGCCTTCTGTCCGAACTCTGTATCAAGCGTGTGACGTGGCGTCGCAACTTCGCCACCGTGGGTCGATTTTTGCAATTTTTCGTCAAATCCGCCGAGCGAGCGCATCCAGAAACCGCCCGCGGGCCTCTGGCAGGGGGCGGTTGCCCAAGGCGGGAGCCAGCTTTGATTCGAGGAAGTAGCCAGTGGTGCGCAGAGCTGTGAGGATTTCGATATCCGCCGCATCCCCCTCGCCGCGCAAAACGGGGGGCAGTGGCAAAAGCCGGTCGGCCCACTCCCCTGCCCCGCCAACAGAGACAGCACGACCCGACTTGGGCGAGACATAAGCGAGGCCTTGGGCGCTGCCCGTCACGGCACAGGCCGACAGATCCAGCCCGTAGCCCAACTCCTCCATCAGGGCGAGTTCCCAGCGCAGATAGCCGAGCGGCCAGAGATCCTCGTTATCCAGAAGGTCCAACAAGGCTTCGCTTCGGGCGTAGAGATCCGGGTGAGGTTCCCGGTCCGGCAGGGCAAAGGCGAGGAGCGCACAAACCGCGTTGAGGCCCGCCAGCGCCAAGCGGCTGGACATGGCCATCGCAGCGCGGCTGCGCAGGGGTTCGGCCTTGTAGGTGCCCAGATGGTCTTCGAGCCGGGCGGACCACGCCAGATCGAGCTGCGCGCCCGGTTGCAGATGCGGCGCCATCTTGCGGCTGGTGCCGCCGCGTACCAGACCCGCATGGCGGCCGTGCTCTGCCGTAAAAACCTCGATCAAGGCAGAGGATTCGCCGTGGCGGCGCACCGTCAGCAATATGCCGTGATCGCGCCAATCCATCGGTTATTCGAGCCCCGGTTCATCCAGCAAGTGACGACCAGCGCGGTCCTCGACCTCGATCACCCACAGATCGCTGTCAAAGGAGCGTTGCTTGGCGATGGAGGCCTCGACCTCCGCATCCTCACCCGCGATGAGTTCGATCCATTTGCGATCCCCGGTCATCAGGTCAAAACTGCGCTGAAAGGCCTGCGCCCGCCCATCCAGCGTATTGAGTTTGACCAAGACGGCGCCCGCCGTGTCGTCACCATGGGCGGTGACAAAGGCCGGAATGTCCTGAAACCGCAGGCGCGCCAGATAGGCATCGACCCAGAAACGCGCAGTCAGACGGGACATGGTGGCTCCTTCCACTGGGAGAGCCCCCCGATAGCGGCCTCCGGCGGGAGTATTTAGGGAAAGATGAAAGCCGGGCGCAAGGGCTGGGCTTTGGCGCCAGAGGCAGGCGTTGGATGCCTCCGGCGGGGATATTTAGGAGAAGATGAAGGGCGGCGCCTCAGTTGCCGTCTTTGAAGTCGAGGCCCATTTCCGAATAGCGCTCGGATTCTTCCAGCCAGTTCGGGCGCACTTTCACCTGCAGAAAGAGGTGGATCTTGCGGTCGAGAAACTCTTCCAATTCCGCGCGGGCGGCCTGGCCGACGGCTTTGATCGTTTCGCCGCGTTTGCCCAGAACGATGCCTTTGTGACCGTCGCGCACCACATAAACCACCTGATCGATACGGGCGGAACCGTCTTTGCGCTCTTCCCATTTCTCGGTCTCGACCGTGAGCTGATAGGGCAATTCCTGATGCAGGCGCAGGGTCAGTTTTTCCCGGGTCATCTCGGCCGCGATCATGCGCAGGGGCAGATCTGCGATTTGGTCTTCGGGGTAGAGCCAGGGGCTCTCGGGGAGTTCGGCGGCGAGCCAAGTGCGCAGATCGTCGGTGCCATAGCCCTTTTCAGCGGAGATCATGAAGGTCTCGGCAAAGGGGAAGCGGTCGTTCAGGTCTTTGGTCAGGCCGAGGAGCACGTCGGATTGCACCCGGTCGATCTTGTTGATGGCCAGCGCGACGCGGCGGCCTTGGCCGACTTCGGCGAGGTTTTCGAGGATGCGCTCGACGCCCTCGGTCACACCGCGGTGCGCTTCGATCAGCATGACGATGACATCGGCATCCGACGCCCCGCCCCAAGCGGCGGCCACCATCGCGCGGTCCAAGCGGCGGCGCGGCTGGAACAGGCCGGGCGTGTCGACAAAGACCAGCTGGCTGTCGCCTTCCATCGCCACGCCGCGGATGCGGGCGCGGGTGGTTTGCACCTTATGGGTCACGATGGAGACCTTGGCCCCCACCATCCGGTTCAGAAGCGTGGATTTCCCGGCGTTGGGCTCGCCGATCAGGGCGATAAAGCCTGCGCGTGTGGTCATGTCTCTTGCTCCAGTTTGGCCAATAGGGCCTTGGCGGCGGCCTGCTCTGCGAGGCGTTTTGAGCCTGCGGTGGCCTGTTCTTCGGTGCCATCTTCGAGCCGGGCGGCGATGGTGAAGACGGGTTCGTGGTCCGGGCCTTCGCGCGCGACCAGCACATAGGCGGGCGGCGGTTGGCGGCGGGCCTGCACAAATTCCTGCAATGCGGTTTTGGGATCGCGGGCATCTTCCTCGACGGTGCCGATGCGATTGCCCCAGAGGCGCAGGATCACGCCTTGCGCGGCCTCAAACCCGGCGTCCTTGTAGACGGCGGCGATCACCGCCTCCATCGCGTCGCCCAAGAGCGCCTGTTTGCGACGCCCCCCCGAGAGCATCTCGGAGCGGCCGAGTTTCAGCACCGCGCCGACATCAATCTCGCGGGCGACATCTGCGCAGGTCTCCTTGCGCACCAGCGCGTTGAAGCGCGGCGCCAGCTGGCCTTCGGTCGCCTGTCTGTCGTGTTCCAAGAGCGCCGTCGCCATCACCAGACCCAGCACCCGATCCCCGAGGAACTCCAGCCGCTGGTTGTCCTGCCGGTTGGGCGAGGACACGGAGGGGTGCGTCAGCGCACGGATCAACAGCTCGGGCCGCTCAAAAACGTGGCCGAGGCGGTCCTGAAAGGCGAGGATATCCCGGGATAGCTTCACGATCATTCCTTGAAAAACGGAGGCAAGCGCCCCCTGACGGGCTCGTTCCTTATCCCAGCCGTGGGGAAGAGGAAAGCGCCCTCCCCCCTCCGACCAGGGGTTTTTAACGGCAGGTTACCCGATTTCCCACGAGACAAGAGAGTGGAATAGTCTCTGCTAGCACGGATTTGCCTGCCAACAAAGAGAGGCCAGATATGCACCTTTTGCCGCTCCGGAACGTCAAAGCCGCAGCGCGAGGGCTGCGGCTTTAGGAATTGGTGCGGAAAAGCGCGTGCGGCGCCCTCAGTTGATACCTTTGAAGAAGCGATCGCCACGCCATGTCCAGAAGAACAGCATGGACCGCCCGGCAGAGGAGAACATGATCCGATCTGCGCGCCCGATCAGGTTCTCAAAGGGCACGTAGCCCACGCCGCCGACGTTCTGCGGCACGCGGCTGTCGGTGGAGTTGTCCCGGTTGTCCCCCATAAAGAAGAAATGACCTTCGGGCACATGGTAGATCCCGGTGTTATCCGTCGCCTGATTGCCGATGTTGATGATCGCATGGCTGACACCGCCCGGCAGAGTCTCGATCTGGCGGGACTTGGTGCAAGCACCGCCCTGGCCGACAGAGCCATTCTCGCAGCGCGGATAGGTGCCTTGCGGCCCCTGACGTTCCATCACTTCGGTGAATTCGCCGTCATCAACCAGACCGACCGGGGTGCCATTGATATGCAGCACGCCGTCTTTCATCTGGATCTTGTCCCCCGGCAGGCCAACGAGACGCTTGATGTAATCCACACCGCTGACCGGATGGCGGAAGACCACGACATCGCCGCGCTCCGGCTCGGAGCCAAGCAGGCGGGTGTTGTCGCCATCGAGGAAGCCGCAGATATCCTTGGCATCCACGTCAAGGCCAATCACGCCAAGACGGATCGACGGGCAGGACGCGTAGGAATAGCCATAGGCCATCTTGTTCACGAAGAGGAAGTCGCCAACCAGCAGCGTCTCCTTCATCGAGCCGGACGGAATCCAGAAGGGTTGAAAGAACAGGGTGCGGAAGACACCGGCAATCAGCAGCGCCCAAAAGATCGTTTTGATCGTCTCGAGGACTGAGTTTCCGGTCGTGGTAGTCGACGCCATCAGGCTCTCCGGTGATTGGTGGAGGGGTCGCAGGCTACATGCGACCGCGCTGGCCACAAGTCAAGGCATCCCCCGAAGACAGCCAATTTGCGGCGGGTTTGTGGGGTTGTGGTCGCAGATGTTCGTCAGATCAGAGGCAGCAGAGCCTGGCGGGGGGCGCGCCGCAAGGCGCGGCCCCCGCCCCCGGGCGATTTGCACAGCAAAGCGCAACCTCTCTTGCCCATCAGGGCAACTCTTCTGCGTCTGGGGTTCCAGCGGGCGTTGCAATCGGGCGCGCCTCAATCAGGACAAAGGCCTGAGCCCAGGGGTGATCATCGGTCAGGGTGACATGGATCACGGCCTCGTGGCCCGGCGGGGTCATGGCGGCCAAACGCTCTGCCGCCCAGCCTGTGACCTGCATCACCGGCTGCCCCGTGCGCAGGTTCGAGACCGCCATATCCTTCCACGAAATCCCCATGCGCAGCCCCGTTCCAAGTGCCTTGGAGCAGGCTTCTTTTGCCGCCCAACGCTTGGCATAGGTGCCAGCCACATCGCGGCGGCGCTCTGCTTTGGCTTGCTCGACCTCGGTGAAGACGCGATTGCGGAAGCGGTCGCCAAAGCGCGCCAAGGTGCGCTCGATCCGTTCGATATTGGCCAGATCCGTACCGATGCCGAGGATCACCGCCCTGCCCTCACGATGTGAGGCGCAGGGTCAGGATCTTGAGGCTGGCAGCCCCAAAGAGCATCCCAAAGGCCAGTTCAAACCCACGTCGGGTGCGGCTGTAGCCCCGGCCAATGGCAGGAATGGAGAAAAGCAACGCATAGCCAAAGAAGATCGACCCAGAGGCTGCCAGCAAGAGACCGTATAGCTCCCACACCGCCAAGGGATGCGCCCCGGGGGCCAGAGCGATGGCATAGACCGATCCCCAAGCGAGCACTGCCTTTGGGTTGGTCAAATGCAAGAGCAGGCCTTTGACAAAAAGCACACCGCCGGAGGCGATCACACCCTTGGCCGCCTTGCCGCGCCAGGCCGAGCGCAGGGACTTCACCGCGAGGTAAAAGAGATAGGCCGCCCCAGCATAGCGCACGAGGTCAAACAGCCAGACATTCGCCCGCATAATCGCCGAAAAGCCCAAGGCGGCCGCCAATCCCCAGAAGGCGGCGCCACAGAACACCCCCAGCGCCAAGACGAGGCCGGCGCGGCGGCCTTGCTCCATCGCCGTGCCGGAGATGGTCAGCGTCGCCGGCCCAGGGCTGCCAGCCGCAAGGACCCAACCCACAAGGATCGCCGACAGGGGCAGCAAGAGCGCAGCGCTGTCCATCAGGATTTTGCCTTCAGCATGGATTTCGCCCCGAGACCGAGGAAATGCCGCACCAGCACAAAGGACACCGCCGCCTGAAACAGGATCGCGCCGATCAGGAACAGTGCGCCGGTGGTGTCGGACATCATCGCCTTGATCTGCGGTGCCGCAACCGAGAAGACCGCGACAGAGATCATGGTGAAGCCCAGAATGATCACCCCAGCCTTGCGGGCAAAGCCCCACATCTCCGGCGAGGTCGGAACGCGCCGTTCGCGGCGGGCAAAGCTCTGGCCTTCGACCATGGCGGCCCCCATTGAGGGGATAATCGCCATGCCGGCATTGGCGATGTCAAATGCAAAGAGAGCCTGCACCAGCACGACAATCACCATCAGCCCCATCATGATCGCGAGGTAGACAAGCGAGAAACGACGCAGGTTCATGCGGCACCTGTTGCGCGGGCGGCATCCATCAGGCGGCGCATTTCCTGCACTGCCGGGGTCAGACCGCGAAAGATCGCCTCGCCAATCAGGAAGTGGCCGATGTTGAGTTCCATTACCTCGGGAAAGGCGGCGACAGGCGCGACAGTTTCATAGGTCAACCCGTGGCCCGCGTGGACCTCCAGCCCAAGCGAATGGGCAAAGGTGGCCATCTCGCGCAGGCTCTCCAACTCGTTGTCGCGGGCGGCAAAATCGCCCTCGGCGTGGTAGTCGCAATAGGCGCCGGTGTGGAGTTCAATCACCTCGGCCCCGATGCGGTGGGCGGCCTCGATCTGTTTCTGATCGGCGGCGATAAAGATCGACACCCGGCAGCCTGCCTCGCGCAGGGGTGCGATGAAATGGGCCAGCCGGTTTTCCTCGCGCGCGACCTCAAGCCCGCCTTCTGTCGTGCGTTCCTCGCGCTTCTCCGGCACGATGCAGACCGCGTGCGGCTTGTGGCGCAGGGCGATCTTTTGCATCTCTTCGGTCGCGGCCATCTCGAAATTCAGGGGCACGGACAATGCCTCCATCAGCCCGTCGATATCCGCATCGGTGATGTGGCGGCGGTCTTCGCGCAAGTGGGCGGTGATGCCATCGGCGCCGGCTTCCTCAGCCAGTTTCGCCGCGCGGATCGGGTCCGGATAGGCGCCGCCGCGGGCATTGCGGACAGTGGCCACGTGGTCGATGTTGACGCCGAGGCGCAGGATATTCTTGGACATGAGAGGATCTCTTAGTCAGGGAGTGTCTTTGCGCCAGAGCCTAGCGGGCAGGCGCGCAGAGGCAAGGCGCAAGGGGGCAAGTGATACAATTCTTCGCGGCCCTTGGGCGAAACCCATACGCGACAGGCCAATTCCCTCTATTCCGGGCGCACCACTTTTGGGGATCGGCTGGGCGGCTTGGTGCCGCTGGGCGCATGAGGGCTGTTCATCGCCGCGCGCTCCGCCATTTTTTTGATCGCCTCAAACTTGGCTTTGATCTTGCGTTTGCGGCGCTGCTGGTAGGTGCGGATCACCGGCACCGACAGGATATAACCGATCACACCGGTGATGATGCCCGGCAGAATGCCCCCGATCATATAGGGGTAGAAGACCTCGTGATAGAAAATCACCAAGCCGGTCCAATCCACCGGAACACCCGTGGCGTAGGCGTAGATATTGTAGCCAAAGTCCTTGCCCGCCGCGAGGAACTTATCCGCCAGCGTCGCATCGACCTCGGCGACCGGCTGGCTGCCAAGGAGCCAGTGGCCAGTCTGCAAGGAGATCACCCCAATCGGCACATAGGTCAACGGATTGCCAAAGAAGGTCGCAGAGAGGGAGGCGAGGATATTGCCGTTCATCATCCGCGCCAGCGTTGCCGCCACCACGAAGTGCAGCCCGTAAAACGGTGTGAAGGTGGTGAAAAGCCCCGCCGCGATGCCCCGCGCGATGCGCTCCGGGCTATCAGGCAGGCGCCGGACACGGTGTTTGACATACAAAAACGCCCGGCCCCAACCTCCGCGAGGCCAGAGGAACTCCGCAACCGCCCTGAGTGGCGGGCGTCTATCCCGGCGCCTGAATACCAAAGCTCTGTGTTCCTATTCTTCCTGCCTTGGGTCCTCCTGACCCAGGGGCTAGACCGGTCGATGCTGCGTTCCGGCCCTTTCGCGATAGCGTGCCACAGAGGCGACATCGCTTTCCGCTTCCAATGTCAAAATCAACGAATGCAGCTGCTCCACATCACGCAATTCTACATTGATCATCAAGCGGTAAAAGTCAGGTTTCCGATCTATAAATTCAAGATTGGAAATATTCGCCTTCTTTTCACCAATGAGTGTACAGATCCGCCCCAGAACGCCCGCGTCATTGCCGATGGTCAGCTCGAGCGTGGTGCCATAGACGGCGGGGTGAGTCCCAGAGTGCCAATGCACATCGACCCAGCGCTCCATCTGTTCCTCGAACTCGCCCAATCGGTCGCAATCAGCGGTGTGCACCACCACCCCCTGCCCGCGCTGGGTGATGCCGATGATGCGCTCGCCCGGCAGGGGTTCGCAGCAGCTGGCACGTTCAAACTTTTGTCCCGGCTCCAGACCAATCACGGCACGGCGCGGCGAAACCTCGTCGCCTTCCTTGCTGGTGAGCTCGGGGTAGACGGCCTGCACCACGTCATGCGCAGTGATATCGGCCGCACCCAGCCGCGCGAGAAGCTCGTTCACTCCATTCACACGTAGCGCGCGGGCCGCGGTTTCCAGTGCCTTGTCGGTGGCTTTTTTGTTCACATGCTCAAAGGCGGAGCGGGCCAGCTCGTGCCCGAGCTTCACAAACCGCTCGCGGTCCGCTTCGCGCAAGGCGCGGCGGATGGCGGTGCGGGCCTTGCCAGTGGTGGCGATCTCCAGCCAGCTGACCTGCGGGGTCTGTCCTTCGGCGGTGATTACATCCACCGACTGGCCGTTGCGCAGCCGGGTCCAGAGCGGCACGCGGATGCCGTCCACCTTGGCCCCCACGCAGGCATGACCGATCCGGGTGTGGATCGCATAGGCAAAATCAATCGGGGTCGCGCCTTTGGGCAGTTTGATCACGTCGCCCTTCGGCGTGAAGCAGAAGACCTGATCCGAATACATCTCAAGCTTGACCGCTTCGAGGAATTCGTCGTGATCATCCTCGCCATCAAACTGTTCGGTGAGCGAGGCGATCCACTTGGCCGGATCAACCGCAAAGGGGTTCTCGGTGCGCACACCATCGCGATAGGACCAATGCGCCGCCACGCCAGACTCGGCCACGTCGTGCATCTGCCGAGTGCGGATCTGCACTTCCACCCGCTTGCCATCGCGCCCCGACACCGTGGTGTGGATGGAGCGATAGCCGTTGGATTTCGGCTGGCTGATATAGTCCTTGAACCGCCCCGGCACCGCGCGCCAGCGTTGGTGAATGGTGCCAAGGGTGCGGTAGCAGTCTTCTTCGGATTTGGTGATCACCCGGAAGCCATAGATATCGGACAGCCGGGAAAAGCCCTGATCCTTTTCCTGCATCTTGCGCCAGATCGAATAGGGTTTTTTGGCGCGGCCAAAGACTTCAGCCTCGATGCCCGCCTTTTCCAACTCCAACCGCATATCCCCGGTAATCCGATGGATCACATCGCCGGTTTCGCGTTGGAGGGTGACAAAGCGGCGGATGATCGACTGGCGGCCTTCGGCGTTCAGCACCTTGAAGGCGAGGTCTTCCAGCTCCTCGCGCATCCACTGCATACCCATCCGGCCCGCAAGCGGGGCGTAGATGTCCATCGTTTCGCGCGCCTTTTGCGCCTGCTTCTCAGGCCGCATGGCGCGGATGGTGCGCATGTTGTGCAGTCGGTCGGCGAGCTTGACCAGAATGACCCGCAGGTCCTTGGACATCGCCATAAACAGCTTGCGGAAGTTCTCCGCTTGTTTGGTCTCGCGGCTGGACAGCTGAAGGTTGGTCAGCTTGGTGACCCCATCCACAA
Organism: Epibacterium sp.; assembly: GCA_048263945.1. Taxonomy (GTDB): domain Bacteria; phylum Pseudomonadota; class Alphaproteobacteria; order Rhodobacterales; family Rhodobacteraceae; genus Epibacterium. The sequence continues at coordinate 27,334 of JBLXDQ010000017.1, forward strand.
GCATCGCCACTTCCTCGCCAAAGCGGGTCGAGACCTCTTCGTAGTTAGCCTTCGTGTCTTCAATCGTGTCGTGCAGAAGAGCGGTGATGATGGTCGCATCATCAAGCCGTTGCTCCGTCAGAATCGCGGCAACAGCAACGGGGTGCGTGAAATAAGGCTCGCCGGAATGACGGAACTGGCCGTCATGCATAGCCTCCCCAAAGGCATAGGCGTCACGCAGACGCGCTTCGTTTGTCTTTGGGTTGTAATCGCGGACCAGTGAAATCAGGTCATCAGCAGATGTCATCGCCGGTCCGCAACCTTTCCTTGGTCAGGCAACAGGGATCAGCCCTGCCCCTGGGCCTCCATCAGAGCGCGCAGGAGCTTTTCTTCGCTCATGTCGTCTTCTTGGGGCTTGTCTGCTTCGCCACCCATGAGGAGGGCCATGGAATCTTCTTCCGGCTCGTCCACCTCGATCTGGGTCTGATTGCTCTCGATCAGACGCTCGCGCAGGGCGTCGGCGCTCTGAGTTTCCTCGGCAATCTCGCGCAGCGAAACGACGGGGTTCTTGTCGTTGTCGCGGTCCACGGTGATTTCGGCACCGGCAGAAATCTCGCGCGCACGATGTGCGGCCAGCATTACCAGTTCAAATCGGTTGGGAACCTTGTCAACGCAGTCTTCGACCGTCACGCGGGCCATAGGCGACTCTCCAATACAGTTCTGGGTCCAGAGGCAGTGCTTCTAGGACTATTTTGAGGGCTTGACAAGCACTCGACGTTCACAATCCGAGGAAACACCCTGCGAAATTGCACGATCAGAGCGCTTTGACCTCCGCCACATCCGCCGCAGGACAGCTAGCAAGCATCTCGGCGACGCTGCGCCCCAGCACCGGATGCACCCAGTCCCTAGCGATATCCGCCAGCGGCACCAGCACAAAAGCCCGGTCCTGCAAGCGCGGATGCGGCAGAATCAATTGATCCGGCGCTTCGACGCGCTGCCGCTCTGGGGCGAGGGTGCGCCAGGTTTCATAGGTCGCGAGGTCCGGCAGAACCTCTTGATTTGTCGCTAAAAGGTCTAGGTCGAGGGTGCGCATACCCCAGCGTTCTACCCTTTTGCGCCGAAACAGAGCCTCGATTTTATGGAGCCGCTCCAGCACCTGACGTGACGTCAGATTTGCCTGAACTAAAATGGCAGCGTTAACATAATCAGGACCTGCCCCGGCTGGAAAGCAGGGTGTGCTGAAAAAGCGCGAAATTGCAGCAACTTGCAGATCTTCACGGTGGAATTCCGCTAAGCAAGATTGCAGGATTCCAAGAGGTGTCGTACCCTCGTTTTCGAGGTTACTGCCCAATGCCACAAAAAAAGTTGACCGGATTTCGGTCATATTTGACCCCAATTCCCAAAGACCGTACCCTTGCGGGAAGTGCCAAATAATCTAAATTAAGTCCACCCGCGGGATTGGATATTTTTTACCATTCACTCACGGACGTCCTACCCCGCGACACCAAGAGGACACATTTTATGTTTTACAAAGACGAACGGCTTGCGCTGTTCATAGATGGCTCGAATTTATATGCCTCTGCAAAGGCATTGGGATTTGACATCGACTACAAGCTTCTGCGCCAGGAATTCATGCGGCGCGGCAAACTTGTCCGGGCTTTCTATTACACCGCACTGCTAGAAAACGACGAATATTCCCCGATCCGACCGCTGGTTGACTGGCTGCACTACAACGGCTTCACCATGGTTACCAAACCTGCCAAAGAATACACCGACAGCATGGGCCGTCGCAAGGTGAAGGGCAATATGGACATCGAACTGACCGTCGATGCCATGGAGCTTGCACCACGTGTCGATCACATCGTGCTGTTCTCGGGCGACGGGGACTTCCGCCCGCTGATCGCAAGCCTGCAGCGCCAAGGCGTGCGGGTTTCTGTGGTCTCGACCATTCGCAGCCAGCCGCCGATGATTTCGGACGAGCTGCGCAGGCAGGCGGATAACTTCATCGAACTGGAAGAACTGCGCGACGTAATTGGACGCCCGCCGCGGGACATCCCGAGCGAACCGCGCGAGCCGCGGACGGCATCGGCGGGACAATAAACCGCCGAACCACCAAACGACCACTCACGGGGAAACGTCCAAAGTCCGTTACGGCTTTGGGCGTTTTCTTTTGCGCGACATGGTCGGAGTGCGCAGCGAGGCTGGACCTTGCCCGACGCACGCCTTACCTGTGAGACGCAACATTTTCCTCAGGCCGGGACACGCTCCATGACCAAACCAGCCCTCACCCTCTATCTTGCTGCGCCGCGCGGGTTCTGTGCCGGTGTCGATCGCGCGATCAAGATCGTTGAGATGGCGTTGGAGAAATGGGGCGCGCCGGTCTATGTGCGCCACGAGATCGTGCACAATAAATTCGTCGTAGACGGGCTGCGCGACAAAGGCGCGGTTTTTGTCGAGGAGCTGGAGGAATGTCCGGATGACCGACCGGTGATCTTCTCCGCCCATGGCGTGCCGAAATCGGTGCCCGCCGCCGCTGAGGCGCGCGAGATGATCTATGTCGATGCGACCTGCCCCTTGGTCTCCAAAGTGCACATCGAAGCACAGCGCCATGCCGAGGCAGGTCTGCAGATGATCATGATCGGCCACAAGGGCCACCCGGAGACCGTCGGCACAATGGGTCAGCTGCCCGAAGGCGAGGTTCTGTTGGTGGAAACGGTCGAGGATGTGGCCCATGTGGAGGTGCGCGATCCCACCCAGCTGGCCTTTGTCACCCAGACCACCCTTTCGGTGGATGACACAAAGGACATCGTCGCAGCCCTTGAGGCGCGCTTCCCGGCCATCGTCGGCCCGCACAAAGAAGACATCTGCTACGCCACCACCAACCGCCAAGAAGCGGTCAAGGCGGTGGCACCGAAATCCGACGCTCTTTTGGTGGTCGGGGCGCCGAACTCGTCCAACTCGCGCCGATTGGTCGAAGTGGGTGCCAAGGCAGGCTGCCAATACGCTCAATTGGTGCAACGGGCTGAAAACATTGACTGGCGCGCGCTGGAGGGTATCCGCTCGATCGCCATCACCGCAGGGGCCTCCGCGCCGGAGTTGCTGGTCAATGAGGTGATCGACGCCTTCCGCGCGCGTTATGACGTCACCGTCGAGATGGTGGAAACCGCCGTGGAGCGGGTGGAATTCAAAGTGCCGCGCGTTTTGCGCACCGCCTGATCTCGCACGCCTTATGTCAAGACTTGCAAGATAGGGGCAGCGCGGTAGGCTCTGCCCTGAATTGTATTTCAGTCATAAGGATGACGTGCGTTGATTTCCCTTCAGTTTCTGCTCACCGCTTTTGTTGTCGTGCTGGCGCCCGGCACCGGGGTCCTTTACACGCTGGCGCTTGGCCTTGGGGCCGGGCGCCGTGCCGCCGTCTGGGCCGCGTTTGGCTGCACGGTGGGGATCATGCCGCATATTCTGGCCGCCACGCTCGGCCTTGCCGCCGTGCTGCACTCCTCAGCGGTGCTGTTTCAGGCGGTGAAGTTCGCAGGCGTGCTCTACCTCCTTTATCTCGCGTGGCAGATGTTGAAATCCGGCGGCGCGCTCTCGGTTTCCGCCAGTAAATCCGCACCGCAGTCGGGCCTGACCATTTCCAAGCGCGGGGCGCTGATCAACATCCTAAACCCGAAACTCTCGGTGTTCTTCCTCGCGCTGATGCCGCCGTTCCTGTCGGGGGCGGCAGAGACTGCGACGCAGGAGATGATCGTGCTCGGGTCGATCTTTATGGTCATGACCTTTGTGATTTTTGTCCTCTACGGCCTGTTTGCCGCGCAAGCGCGCAACCTGATCCTCGGGTCGGAGACCGTGGTGAAGTGGCTCAACCGCTCCTTTGCCGCGCTCTTTGCTGCCCTCGCAGCCAAACTGGCATTGGAACGGCTATGAGTGATCTGGAAACACTGGCCGTCTATGCGGCGCGGGCGCAGGACTATGCGGCCGACTGTGCGCCGGGCGCCCAGCTTGACGCGGATTACGCCGGTTTCGTCGAGGGATTGCCGGAAGGCGGCACCGTGCTCGACCTGGGCTGCGGGCCGGGGTTCTGGGCGGCGCGGTTTCGCGACGACGGCTATCGGGTGGCGGCAGTCGATGCCTCGCCCGAGATGGCCGAGGTCGCGCTCCAGACCCATGGGATCGAGGTCAGCATCGCGGAGTTTGGCGATATCGAGGTGAGTGGCGTCTTTGACGGCATCTGGGCCTTTTTCAGCCTGCTGCACGCGCCCCGCGATGATTTCCCCACTCATCTTTTCCGCCTGCGCAATGCGTTGAAACCCGGTGGTCGCCTGTGTCTTGCGATGAAGCTGGGCGATGGCGAGGGGCGCGATGAATTGGGGCGGTTCTATTCCTATTATCGCGAGGATGAGCTGCGTGGCATCCTCGGCGTGATGGGCTTCACCGTTGAAACCTCTCGCTATGGCGAGGGCAAAGGATTGGCTGGCGTCGAGGAGGGCTTTGTCGTACTGACCGCCCATGCCTGATTTGTTTGCCTATACCGACGGAGCCTGCTCCGGAAATCCCGGCCCCGGTGGCTGGGGCGCTCTGTTGCGTGCGATGGACGGCGAGACCGTCGTCAAGGAGCGCGAATTGCAGGGCGGCGAGAAAGAGACCACCAACAACCGGATGGAGCTTTTGGCCGCGATCCATGCGCTGGAGAGCCTGTCGCGCCCGTCCAAGATCACCGTGGTCACCGACTCGGCCTATGTAAAGAACGGCGTTACCGGCTGGATTTTCGGCTGGAAGAAGAACGGCTGGAAGACCGCCGCGAAAAAGCCGGTGAAGAATGTCGAGCTGTGGCAGCGGCTGGATGCCGCGCAGGCGCGCCATGATGTGACCTGGCAATGGGTCAAGGGCCATGCGGGGCACCCCGAAAACGAACGCGCCGATGAGCTGGCTCGCGCTGGGATGGCGCCCTTCAAAAAGGGCTGATCCCCTGCCTGCCTGAGGCGCAAAGAGGAGGTCGCCGCATGACGATCCTGACCCTGTTGGACTATGCCTCGGTTCTGGTCTTTGCCGCCTCCGGCGCGCTGGTCGCAAGCCGCGCGCAGCTTGATATCGTCGGATTTGCCTTTATCGCCTGCCTGACGGCGGTGGGCGGCGGCACGGTGCGCGATGTGCTCTTGGACCGCAACCCGGTGTTCTGGATGGGCGATCCGATGCCGATCCTGCTGGCCACGGGGGTGGCGGGCGTGGTGTTCTTCTCCGCCCATCTGGTGGAAAGCCGGCTGCGGTGGGTCATTTGTCTCGACACCTTTGCGCTGGCCATCGCGGTGCCCGCCGGGGTGGCAGCGGCGCTGGAGCTTAATCACGGGGCGGTCATCGTGGTGCTGATGGGCATGGCGACGGGCAGCCTTGGCGGTTTGATGCGCGATGTGGTCTGCAATGAGGTGCCCTTGGTGCTGAAGCAGGGCGAGCTATACATTTCCTGCGCCATGGCCGGGGCGATTGTGGCGGTGACCTTGGTGTCCTTTGGCCTGCCGACTGCGACGGCCCTGTTGTCGTGTGCCGGGGTCACTTGGGTGACACGAGCGGGGTCACTCGCCTTTGGCTGGCATCTACCGGTCTATAAACCGCGCCCACCGCGCAGCTGAACGGTTATTTCTGACGCAGTTTTTTCCAGAAAAGGATCAACAGGATCGCGCCGAGAATGGCCCCGATAAAGCCTGCCATCATCCCCATCACCGCCAGCAAAGCCCGCAAGACCAACCCGCCGATCAAAGCGCCAGCCACGCCGATGGCGATGGTGGTGGGCACATCCACCTCGATCCGCATGATCCGCGTGGCGATGAACCCCGCCGCTGCGCCAATGATGATCAGGAAGATGACCGACATGCTCTGTTCCTTCGCTCTGTCTCTGCGCCAGCCTAGCGGCGCCAGTGAAACGGCACAATGATCAGCGCCCCAATCGAAGAGACGATGGCGTTCCAGCCCGGTGAATGGAAGCCAATGCCAAACATCAAACGCAGGAAGTAAAACAGGAAGGCTCCGCCAACACAGATAATGATCGACTGCAGGATACCATTCTGGGTGAAGCCGGACCGTTCGGCCGCGTAGCCGACGATGCCTGCGATGACAACGGTTCCAAAGAGCGCCAGCATCAGGTGTTCTCGTCTTCTGTGCCCAGCCGAGTGCCCTTGGGAAGGGCAAATCCGCGTTGGAATGTTTCGCGGTCCTGTGCGCCCTTGCCCGCCCGTTGCAGGCGCAACAGCGCAACCGCGCCGGAGCCGCAGGCGACGGTGAGTGTGTCATCCAAAACAGTGCCCGCCGGACCGTTCCCTTCGGCCAGGCAAGAGGCCAGAACCTTGATCCGTTGGCCGCCTTCCTCGAACCACGCGCCGGGGAAAGGGGAGAGGCCACGAATTTTCCGGTCCACCTCTACTGCGGGCGCAGACCAGTCGATCTGCGCCTCGGCCTTGTCGATCTTTTGAGCGTAGGTGACGCCTTCCTCGGGCTGAACCTCGGGCGTGAGATCCGGCAGGGCGATCAACGCTTCGACAATCAGCCCTGCGCCGATTTCCGAAAGGCGGTCGTGCAACTCTGCTGTGGTTTCAGTCTCGCCAATCAATGTCTCTTCGCGCATCAGGACCGGGCCAGTGTCCAAACCCGCCTCCATCTGCATGATGCAAATGCCGGTGGTTGCATCCCCCGCCATAATCGCGCGATGGATCGGAGCGGCCCCGCGCCAGCGCGGCAAGAGGCTGGCGTGGATGTTGAGACAGCCCTGTTTCGGGGCATCCAGCACCGCCTGGGGCAGGATCAAACCGTAGGCCACCACCACCGCGACATCCGCATTGAGCGCAGCAAAGGCGGCCTGTTCCTCGCCCCCTTTGAGGGAAACGGGGTGGCGCACCTCGAGCCCCAAAGCCTCGGCTCGGGCGTGAACGGGGGTTGGGCGGTCCTTTTTACCCCGGCCGGCGGGGCGTGGCGGCTGGCAGTAGACTGCGGCAATCTCGTGTCCGGCCTCGACCAGCGCATCGAGAACAGGGACAGAAAACTCCGGCGTTCCCATAAAGATAACCCGCATGACGCTGCCCCCTTTGGCCTCTGATCCGAACTTGGCCACAGGAGTAGCGCAGGCGGGGGCCGGGGACCAGAGCGGACGCGCTGGCGCGCGACTTTATCAGCCTGCCTGAGACAGGCAGGCCGGTGCCTCCGGCGGGAATATTTGGGAAAAGGTGAAGGCTCTAGCGGGCGAGCTTTTGTGCCTTTTTGATCAGCATATCGCGTTTCACTTTGGACAGGTGGTCAAAGTAGAGCTTGCCGTTCAAATGGTCGATCTGATGCTGCACTGACGTGGCTTCGATGCCAACAAAGTCGCGGCGGTCCACCATGCCATCCTCGTTCACGAAGCGCACGGTCACCGCGCGCGGGCGTTTGATCTTGGCCGAGACGCCCGGCAGGTTCGGGCTTGCCTCTTCGTGTTCGCGCAGCTCAATCGAAGCATGCAGGATTTCCGGATTGGCGAGGCGCACGGCGCGCCCGCGTTCCTGAGAGCCATCCACCACAGCAAGGCGCAGCATGACGCCGATTTGGGTGGCCGCGAGGCCAACGCCGGGCATGGCATCCATAGTGTCGATCATATCACTCCAGATCGCGCGGATCTCATCCGTGATCTCGGGCACATCCGCCGCAACAGCGCGCAGGCGTTTGTCGGGCCAAGGCAGGCAAGGGCGAATGGTCATGCGGATTGCTCCTTGTGCGACTGATAGGTGGCCTCGGCCGTGGCACGGGCCTCTGCAGTGAGGCGGTCGAAGGTCACCTGACCGTCGAGGTGATCATATTCATGCTGGATGCAGCGGGCGGCAAAGCCGTCAAAGTCTTGTTCCTGCGTGGCGCCACTGGCGTCTTGCCAGCGCACCCGCACCTGCGCGGGGCGGATCACTTCGGTGGTGACACCGGGAATGGAGAGGCATCCCTCATCTCCTGCACAAGAATCTTCGGACCGCCAGAGGATGTCTGGGTTGATCATCACCATTGGATTGGCGGGTCCTTCCTTCCAATCCACATCCATCACGAAAAGCCGTTTTAGCACCCCGACCTGAGGTCCCGCCAGACCGCGACCGGGCGCGTCATACATAGTCTCTAGCATGTCAGCGATCAGGGTCGAGAGGTCCTCGCCCGCCTCAACCGGCGCGCAGAGGGTGGACAGGCGCGGGTCGGGCCATTTCAGGATCGGCAGGATGCTCATGCGCCGCGTGCGCGCTCGCGCTTCAGCTTTTGCATTTTGCGGGTGATCATTTGGCGCTTGAGCGGTTTCAGATAATCAATGAACAGCTTGCCATCCAGATGGTCGATCTCGTGCTGAACACAGGTCGCCCAGAGCCCGTCAAAGGTCTCGCTCTGCAGGTTGCCGTCCCGGTCGAGCCATTCGACATCCACAACGCGGGGCCGGGTCACCTCGGCATATTGCTCGGGGATCGACAGGCAGCCTTCTTCGTAGACGTTGGTTTCGTCCGAAGAGGCGATAACGCGCGGGTTGAACATCACCAAGGGGCGGGCCTCGCCTTCGCCTTCCTTGACGCAGTCGAGCACGATCAGACGGTCCAAAATCCCGATCTGCGGCGCTGCCAGACCGATGCCGGGGGCCGCATACATGGTTTCAAGCATGTCATCCGCCAGACGACGCAAATCGTCCGACAGGTCGGGCACATCAGCAGCCACTTTTTTCAGGCGCGGGTCGGGGTGGATCAGGATCTGGCGTTTCATGGCTCATCGCTTTAGGCCAAAGCGATTGATCCCGCAACGCCTGTTGCACAGGCAGATGCTCGCCTGCGCAGGTCGGTGTGTTTGTACCAGCACATTGGCAGGGCTTTGCATCGCGCGCGGGCTTGTCTAGCGTCTGGCGAAACGAAAAGACGGAGACGCTCCACATGGATTTCGACAAGATCATCGACCGCCGCGGCACCCATTGCGCCAAATGGGATATGATGGAGCCGCTCTACGGCGTCTCTCCCGAGGATGGCCTGGCGATGTGGGTGGCGGATACGGATTTCGCTGTCCCCGAGGCCGTTTCTGCCAAGATGCGCGAAATGGCAGAGCATGGGGTCTATGGCTATGTGAATTGCGAAGCCGAGTATAAAGGCGCGATCCAGTGGTGGATGGAAAACCGCCATGGCTGGCGCGTGGATGCGGACGCGATTTTCACCACCACAGGTCTGGTGAACGGGGTGGGCATGTGCCTCGACACCTTTACCCAGCCCGGCGACGGCATCGTGCTGTTCACCCCCGTCTATCACGCCTTTGCCAAGGTGATCGGTCTGGCGGGGCGTGAAGTGGTCGAATGCCAGATGGTGCAGCAGGACGGCACCTATCACATGGATTTCGACGCCTATGACGCGCAGATGACCGGGCGCGAGAAGATGGTGATCCTGTGTTCGCCGCATAACCCCGGCGGCCGTGTGTGGACCAAGGAAGAGTTGCAGCAAGTGGCCGCTTTCTGCCAGCGCCACGACCTGATGCTGATTTCCGACGAGATCCACCATGATCTGGTCTTTGCAGGCCACAAACACCTGCCGATGCCCGTCGCGGTCCCCGAGATTGTCGACCGTTTGGTGATGCTGACCGCCCCCTCCAAGACCTTCAACTTTGCCGGGCTGCACACCGGTCAGGTGATCATCCCGGATGAGACCCTGCGTGAAAAATTCCGCCGACGGATGCTGGCGATCTATTTGCAGGGCAACACCGCGGGCGAGTTTGCGACCATTGCCGCCTACTCCCCCGAAGGCGCGGCCTATGTTGAGGAGCTGGTGCCCTATCTGGCCACCAATAAAGCGCTGTTCGACGAGGCGGTGAATGCGATCCCGGGTCTTAGGTCGATGAACCTGCAGGCGACCTACCTTGCATGGGTCGACTTCTCCGGCACCGGGATGGAGCGTGCAGAATTCACCCGTCGCGTCGAGCAAGGCGCCAAGATTGCCGCCAACCATGGCACCACCTTTGGCACCGGGGGCGAGAACTTCTTGCGGTTCAACCTCGGCACCCAACGGTCGCGTGTCGAAGAAGCCTGCGCACGCCTGACCGCGGCCTTTTCCGACCTGCAATAAGGCGCAGCGCCGCTGGCGCGAAGCTGCTGACATGAAAAAGGGTGGCTGGATCCTCTCCAGCCACCCTTTTATTTTCCTAGCGTTGAATGGCCCAGCGCGTGCTCAGCTTTCGCCGAGGCTTTCATGGCCTAAGAGGCCCACAGGCGCATCCGGCGCGCGGTAAAAATCAAGCGGTGCCTTTTCCGACGCGGCCGTGGCGCGTTTGAACTCGTAGCGCATCTCGCCGCCCTCTTCCTCGGACGCGACGATCAGGCACTGGGACAGTTGCCGCGCCCCATCATAGAGGTCCACAAGACCGCGCAGCTGCGGCACAGTCTCTGCCTCGACCGAGAAGCCTCCAGTCCACAGTCGAAGGACCGGATAGACCTCATCGCCGGCATGAACGCGTAGGCGATTCTTTTTCTTCAACCCATCAATGCGCGCCTGATCGAGCGCGTCCTGTACGGCCTTGGGAATAAACGTGGTCATAACCTTCACCTCCGGTGGTCTGGGGTCGCCTCCTAGGGTGTCGCAAAATCATCTAAAATCAAGTGAACATCCCCCGTCATTCCGCCGCAAATTCTCAAGCTGTTACCTCCGCGCCGCGCTTGCAGGTGCAGAAAATCACTGGGCCCCGCCACCTGTGCGGATGTGCAGACCCATTGCGCAGGAACAGAGGTGGCCGCCTAGTGGCCTTGGCCCTACTCTCCCCGTCAACTTGAGGATGGAGAGAACCCTATGGGACTGTTGGTCGACGGCGAATGGCAAGACGTCTGGTATGATACGAAATCGAACGGGGGCGCTTTCAAGCGATCCGAAGCGCAGTTTCGCAACTGGTTGACTGCGGACGGCAGCGCTGGCCCGGATGGTCAAACCGGGTTCAAAGCGGAAAGCGGCCGCTACCACCTCTATGTCTCATACGCCTGCCCCTGGGCCCATCGCACCCTCATCTTTCGCAAGCTGAAGGGGCTGGAAGAGCATATCTCCACCTCCGTTGTGCATCCCGACATGCTCGACAAAGGGTGGGAATTCAAAACCGACGATCATGGCGCATCGGGCGATGATCTGTTTGGTTTTGACTATATGCATCAAGTCTATACCAAGGCCGATCCGAAATACTCCGGCCGCGTGACCGTGCCTGTGCTCTGGGACAAAGAGCAAAACACCATCGTCAGCAATGAAAGCGCCGAGATCATCCGGATGCTCAATTCCGCCTTTGACGAGATCACCGGCAATACGGCGGATTTCTGGCCAGAAGAGCTGCGGGAGCCGATCGAAGCCGTCAATGCGCGGATTTATGACACGGTGAACAACGGGGTCTACAAATCAGGCTTTGCCACCACGCAGGAGGCTTATGACGCCGCCGTGGTGCCGCTGTTCGAGAGCCTGGACTGGCTGGAGGACCTGCTCAGTCAGCACCGCTATCTGTTGGGCGATCAGCTGACCGAGGCGGATTGGCGCCTGTTCACAACGCTGGTGCGGTTCGATCCGGTCTATCACCTGCATTTCAAGTGTAACCGCAAGCGGATCATCGACTATCCGAACCTCTGGGCCTACACGCGCGAGCTCTACCAGATGCCGGGTGTGGCAGAGACGGTGGTGATGCCGCATATCGTGCGCCACTATCACTACAGCCACGACACCATCAATCCGAACCGAATCTTGCCCATCAATCCGGTGCTGGACTGGATGGCCCCCCATGGGCGCGGCTAATCCTGACAGGCTTTGACACTGAAATGTCATTGAGAAAAGCCTCGGCGCGGTAGGACTTCTGCCGCGCTTGCTTTATGTGGAAGGCAAAGGCATATCCTGCCCCCGACCGCATAGCACAAAAGGCTTTTCCGCCATGGCATTGAGCACCGCACCGCAGGCGATTGACGCTGCAGCGCCCCGCGACCACGGTGGCAATCTCTCCGCGGCGATTGCCCATTTTGGCGGCGCCCGAGAGGAGTGGATTGACCTGTCGACCGGAATCAATCCCGCCCCCTATCCGCTGCCCGTGATGCTGGCGGAGGATTGGACGGCCCTGCCCGATGCAACAGCCCAAGCGGCGCTTCTTGAGGCCGCGCGCAGCTTTTGGCAGGTGCCCGAAGGCGCGGATATCCTCGCCGCCCCTGGTGCATCAGCCCTAATCGCGCGCTTGCCCTCGGTGCGCCCAGCGGCTCGGGTGCGTATCGAGACTCCCACCTACAACGAACATGCCGCCGCCTTTGACCATTTCGGGTGGACTGTCGCCGCCGAGGGCGCAGCAGAGGCGCAGGTCTCTGTCCATCCCAACAATCCGGACGGGCGGCTTTGGCTCAGCGACGAGCTGACCGCGCCGCTTTGTGTGATCGACGAGAGTTTTTGTGACATTTGCCCGGAGCAAAGCCATATCGCCCGCGCGGCGACGCCCGGCACAGTAATCCTGAAAAGCTTTGGCAAGTTCTGGGGGCTGGCTGGTCTTCGGCTTGGGTTTGCCATTGGTGATCCAGAGGTGATTGCAGAGCTGCGCGCTGCCATGGGGCCCTGGGCGGTCTCTGGTCCAGCGCTGCGCACCGGCACGCAAGCATTGAAGGATCACGACTGGGCCGCACGGACGCGCGTGACGCTTGCTGATGCGACAACACGGTTGGACCAACTGATGCAGCGTGCGGGGGCGCAGACGGTTGGTGGCACCGATTTGTTCCGTCTTTATGACGTAGAAGATGCGAAGGCATGGCAAGATCGCCTTGCCCATTCGCATATCTGGAGCCGGATTTTCCCCTATTCTACCCGTTACTTGCGCCTCGGGCTGCCCCCCGAGGATCGCTGGAGCCAATTGGAGGACGCGCTGACATGAGCACCGCCGCGCTGCTGATCCCTGCCCTGATCCTGGACGCCGTTTTGGGAGAGCCAAAGTGGCTCTGGTCCCGTCTGCCACATCCCGCTGTTCTGATGGGCCGTTTGGTGCAGGCTCTCGATGATGGATTGAATGATGGCGACGGGCGCCGTGGCAAGGGGATCCTTGCCGTGGTCGTGCTGGTGCTGGTCGGCTTGGGGCTCGGCTGGGCTCTGTCCTGCCTCGGCGGCGTGGTCAGCATTCTGGTTGCGGCGGTCCTTTTGGCGCAGCGGTCGCTGATCGATCATGTCCGCGCGGTTGCCAAAGGACTGCGCCAAGGTCTGCCCGAAGGCCGTGACGCCGTTGCGATGATCGTGAGCCGCGACACCGGCCATATGACCGGCCCGCAAGTGGCCCGCTCTGCCATCGAAAGCGGATCGGAGAATTTTTCGGACGGCGTCATCGCGCCCGCCTTCTGGTTCCTCATCGCAGGTCTGCCCGGCTTGCTGGTCTACAAGTTGATCAACACCGCCGACAGCATGATCGGTTATCGCACCGAAGCCTACGAAGAGTTCGGCTGGGCCGCCGCCCGTCTGGATGACGTGTTGAACCTTGCCCCGGCGCGGCTGAGCGCGCTGCTGCTCGCCGTTGTCACTGGCTGCACCCGTCGCTGGGGCGAAATCAGCACCGATGCAGAGAAACACCGGTCCCCCAACGCAGGCTGGCCCGAAGCCGCCATGGCCCGCGCGCTGGATGTGTCGCTGGCCGGGCCGCGCTCTTACGATGGGGAAATGCGAGACTTCCCTTGGGTGAATGCGGCTGGCAGCAAGAGCCCTACTGGCCCGACCATCCTGCGGTGTACAGAAGTGCTCTGGCGCGCTTGGGGTTTGGCCTTGGTGCTGGTGGTTGCCCTTGCCCTGCTGTTCTAGGTAGGCTGACGCAACCCGCTTTTTTCACGAAGCCCTTTTTCTGGACAAAGGACACGAGGCCCATGCCCGCGCTGCCCATGACCCCATTTCGCCTGACCCGCGCTGCCGCGCTCGCGCTCCTGACCCTTTCGCCGACAGTGACTGCGGCACAATGCGGTGGAGCTTTCGGCGATTTTGTCACCGGATTGAAGGACGAAGCCATCAACGCTGGCTACGCAATCAAGACCGTGAACGGATTTTTCAAGGGCGTCGCCCAGGATCCCAAAGTCCTAAAAGCGGATCGTGCGCAAGGTGTATTCCAAAAGCCTTTTATTGAATTTTCCCGTCGCCTTATTTCGCAGGATCGCTTGGTCCGTGGCCAACGCAAGGCGCAGGAATTGAGCAACGTCTTTGACCGTATCGAGTCCACCTACGGCATCAATCGCGGTGTTCTCTTGGCCTTTTGGGCGTTTGAGACAGACTACGGCGCCTTCCAAGGGGATTTTAACACCCGCAATGCGCTGGTCACCTTGGCCCATGACTGCCGCCGCCCGGACCTCTTTCGACCGCAGATTTTCTCGGCTCTTGAGCTTTATCGCAAAGGCGACTTTGACCCCGCCAAGACCACCGGCGCTTGGGCTGGTGAGATCGGCATGGTGCAAATGCTGCCCGGTGACATTCTAAATCACGGCGTGGATGCGGATGGCGATGGGCATGTGACGCTAAAGACCTCCGCAGCTGATGCGCTGATGTCGGGCGCCCGGATGCTGTCTCATCTCGGATGGCGTGCAAACGAGCCCTGGATTCAAGAGGTCACTTTGCCTGCGGGCATGGATGTCTCCATGTCCGGCCCCTCGTATAAGCGCAGCATCGCGGAGTGGGAGGCGATGGGCGTCGCCCCACGTGCGGGCGGTTTTGCGATGAAGGACAGCAAGGCGTCGCTTCTGCTGCCGCAGGGCTACAAAGGCCCCGCCTTTATCGCCTATCCGAATTTCGACATTTATTTCGAGTGGAACCAAAGCTTTACCTATGTGATGACCGCCGCCTATTTCGCCACACGGCTGGAAGGTGCCGCGGTCTATGACGCGGGAACCCCGGATGACGGTCTGTCGGATGCCCAAATGAAAGAGCTGCAGCGTCGTCTTCAGGCGCGCGGGCATCATGTGGGCGACGTGGATGGGATTCTTGGCGCGAATACGCGCATTGCGGTCCAGAAAGAACAACAGCGACTGGGGATGGTGGCGGATGCCTGGCCCACGGTGGAGCTGTTGAACGCGCTTTAACCGGACCGCATCGGTCAGGCGCTTACGCCACTAGCGCCTCGGCCTTTTTCAAGTCCACCGAGACCAGCTGGCTGACGCCTTTTTCCTGCATGGTCACGCCAAACAGGCGGTCCATGCGGGCCATCGTCACCGCGTGGTGGGTGATGATCAAAAAGCGCGTATCGGTCTGGCGGCACATCTCATCCAACAGATCACAGAACCGTGTGACGTTGGCGTCATCGAGCGGCGCATCCACCTCGTCGAGCACACAGATGGGCGCAGGGTTTGACAGGAACACAGCAAAGATCAGCGCCATCGCGGTCAAAGTCTGCTCCCCGCCCGACAAGAGCGAAAGGGTCGAGAGCTTCTTGCCCGGCGGCTGACACATGATTTCCAGCCCGGCGTCCAAGGGATCGTCGCTTTCCACCATCAAGAGGTTCGCCTCACCGCCGCCAAAGAGATGGGTGAATAGCATCGCGAAGGAGCTGTTGACCTGCTCAAAAGCGGTCAAAAGACGCTCGCGCCCTTCTCTGTTCAGACTGGCGATCCCGGAGCGAAGGGTTTTCACCGCCTCTTCCAGATCGGTCTTTTCGGCGACCAATGTATCGTATTCGGTCTGCACTTCGCGCGCGTCTTCTTCGGCGCGCAGGTTCACCGCTCCGAGTGCTTCGCGCTGGCGCTTGTGGCGGCTGACCTCGATCTCCAGATCCTCGGCGTTGGGCATATCCTCCGGGGCGATCCCAAGCTGAGCCAGCAACTCCGCCGGTTCCATCTGTTGCACTTCGTCGATGCGTTCCGCGGCGGCCTCGACCGTTTCGCGGGCCGCCTCTGCGCGGGCTTCGGAGCGGGCACGCGACTCGCGCGCCTCTGACGCGAGCCGCTCCGCTTCGCGTTCATTGTGCACCGCCTCACGGAGCACTCCTTCGGCGGCGACCAGCGCATCGGTGGCCTCTGCCTTGCGGTGCTCCGCATCCGCGATCTGTTCGTTCAACTCTTCGCGGGTCTCGGCGATTTCGCCGGGAACCGCCATAGCGTCTTCCAGCTCTTCCTGACTCGCCTCGCGGCGCTCTTCCAGTTCCGTGATCCGCTTGCCCGCAGAGTCCAATCGATGCCGCCAGCCGGAAATCTCCTTTGTGACGGTCTGCGCGCGCTTGGTTCGGGCTTCGCCCTCGCGGCGCAATTCATCAAGGGCCGACCGGTGGGTCAACATCGTGATCCGAGCCGCCTCTACACCGTGTTTGATCTCTTCGACCTTGGCCCGCGCTTCACCGAGGTCGCCGAGGCTGTTGTGCGCGCTCTCCGCTTCCTTCAGCTGCAACGATGCGGTCATGGCGTCTTCTTCGTGCCGGGCCATGGCGATACCGAAGTTTTCCAGTTTCCCTTCCGCAAGGTTGCGCTCTGCTTCGGCGCGGCTCAGCGCGCGGGCTGCGTCGGCCACGCGTTGATCCGCCGCCCGGCGCGCTTGACGGGCTGCTTGGTCGGCGCGAGTGACCTCTTCGAGCTTGCGCATTAGCGTTTCATGCGCGGCTTGCGCGCCTTCGCTGCGGGCCGTGGCATGGGCCATGTCCTGCTTCAACGCTTCCAGCCGGTTCATCTGTTCCAGCCGCATCGCCGCCGCAGAGGGCGCATCCTCGGCCCAAACGCGATAGCCGTCCCAGCGCCAGAGATCGCCTTCGAGCGTGACAAGCCGTTGGCCGGGCAGCAGTTTTGACTGAAGACGGAGCGCTTCGTCGGCATCCACCACCCCGACTTGGGCAATACGACGCCAGAGCGCATCCGGGCCGTCCACGTATTTCGCTAAGGGCTGTACGCCATCCGGCAGCGGGGCATCCCGATCGTAAGGCGGCAGGGTCAGCCAGCCTGTCGGGCCGTCCGCATCCGCCAAAGGAGCGCGCAGGTCATCGGACAAGGCCGCGCCAAGCGCCTTTTCATAACCGGGGGTGACGCGCAGGTCGTCCATGACCTGGCCCCCCTCAGCCGTATCCCGCTCGACCAGTTTCGCCAAAGCGGTGACTTCTGCACGCAGGGCGCCCAATTCGCCTTCGGCCTCTGAGCGTTTGGCGCGGGCTTCGGTTTCTTGCGCTTGCGTTTCGGTACGCAGCTCATCCGCTTCGGCCAACGCTTCTTCTGCCATCTCGGCAGACTCTCGCGCCTCTTCCTCGGCTTCAACAGCCGACTCATAGGCCTCTTCCGCCCCAAGCAACGCCTCGCGGGCGGCCTCCATCGCGGTGCGCGCCTTTTCGCCTTCGCCCTCAGCCCGGGCCAGCGCGCGGCGGCAATCCTCGACCAGGCGCTGCGCCGACTGGTGGCGGGCGGCAAGACGGGCGACATCCTCGGTCACTTGCGACAGGTGATCCTCGCCCGATTGCAGAATGGAGGCGGAGTCCTTGGCGAGTTCTGCTGCCTCTTCCATCCGGTCGTCATGACCTTCGCTGGCCTTGGCCAACTCGCGCTTTTCCCACTCCAACCGCTCGATCGTCTCGCCCGCGTCGCGGTTCAGGCCCGCCTCGCGTTCGATATCGTTGCCGAGTTGCTGAATGCGGCTGTTCAGCCGCTCGATATTCTGTCGCGCCTGCGATTCTTGATCCGAGAGCGCGTCGCGTTGCACCACCAGCCGTTGCAGGATGGCGGCGGCGATGGCCTCTTCCTCGCGCAGGGGCGGCAGGGCTTCCTCAGCCTCGCCGCGTTTGGCGCTTGCGGCCCGGGCAAGCGCTTCGGCCTTGGCGGCTTGGGTTACGCGGATGCGCAACTCGTCTTCTGCCGCCAACCGAGCCTCATCCGCCTCGCGCCAACGCCGATAGAGCAACATACCTTCGGCCAGCCGCAGCTTCTCGCCAATCTCGCGGTAGCGTTGTGCCTGCTTGGCTTGTCGGCCCAGCTGCCCCAATTGCGTCGCGAGTTGCTCGATCACATCGTCGACGCGCAGCAGGTTCTGTTCGGTGTTCTTGAGCTTCAGCTCAGCCTCGTGGCGCCGTTGATAGAGGCCGGAGATGCCCGCCGCCTCTTCCAGCACCCGGCGGCGCGATTTCGGTTTGGCGTTGATCAGTTCGGAAATCTGCCCCTGACGCACAAGCGCGGGTGAATGTGCCCCAGTAGACGCATCCGCAAACAGCATCTGAACGTCCTTGGCGCGGACATCCTTGGCATTTGCCTTATAGGCAGAGCCGACATCACGGGTGATGCGGCGCACGATCTCCAACTGGTCGTTGTCGTTGAAACCGGACGGCGCCAGACGTTCCGAATTGTCGATCTGAAGGCTAACTTCGGCAAAGTTACGGGCATTGCGCGAGGTTGTGCCGGCAAAGATCACATCTTCCATGCCGCCGCCGCGCATCGCCTTGGCCCGGGTTTCCCCCATCACCCAGCGCAGCGCTTCAAGCAGGTTCGACTTGCCACAGCCATTCGGCCCCACAACGCCGGTCAGACCATCGGCGATGATCAGATCGGTGGGGTCAACAAAGCTTTTGAAGCCATTGAGCCTGAGTTTCGAAAAGCGCAAGATCGCCCTTTCTGGTGATTCCACTGGCGGAAATCACAGCAGTGTAGCGGGGCGCGAGTCAACGCCGCACCCCGCCAAATCAGGAGGAGGTGGCCGGATCGGCCACCATATCTTGTGGATAACCGCCGATTACAGCGCGGATTTGAACAGGCGGCCCAAACGGGTCATGCCTTCGGTGATCATCGCCTCGGAGCCGTTGGAGAAGCTGATCCGCAGGGTATTGCGCCCTGTCCCATCGGCAAAGAAGGCGGAGCCGGGCACATAGGCGACCTTCTCCTCAGTCAAGGACCGCTCCAACAGGGCGGTGCTATCTGCGCCTTCCGGCAGGGTGAGCCAGACGAACATGCCGCCTTCGGGACAGGTCCAGGTCACGCCTTCGGGCATAAAGCGGTCGAGCGCCTCCAGCATGGCATCGCGACGGCGGCCATAGACCGCGCGCAGCTGTTCGACGTGGCTGTCAAACAGGGTGGAAGCAACCTGATGGGTAACGATCTGGTTGATGGCGGCGGAGTTCAGGTCTGAGGCCTGTTTGGTCAGCACCAGTTGCGAGATCACCGGCTTTGCCGCCACCACCCAGCCCACGCGCAGACCGGGCGAAAGGGATTTCGAGAAGGTGCCGCAATAGATCGTCCGGCAAGCCTCAATGTCGCCCTTCTGCTCCAGCTCCAGCGCCAAGAGCGGCGGGATCGCCTCGCCCTCATAGCGCAGGGGCTGGTAGGCGGCATCTTCGAGCACAGCGATGTCCAGCTCCTCCGCCATTTGCAGCACTTGCAGACGCTCGGCCCGGGTCATGGTGATGCCGGTGGGGTTGGCGAAATCCGGGCTGAGATAGGCGAATTTCACCTTGCCGCCCGCCTCCTCTGCCGCTGCGGCAAAGCTCATCGGCGATTGGTTCTCGCCAATGCGCAGCTGGTCATAGCGCGGTTCGTAGGCGTTAAAGGCGGCCAGCGCGCCGAGGTAGGTCGGCCAACCGACCAGCGCGGTATCGCCGGGGCTGAGGAACAGTTTGCCCAAGTAATCGAGCGCCTGCTGCGAGCCGGAAGTGATCATCACGTTCTCCGGGCCGCAGGCCACGCCGATGCTGGCCATATGCTCCGCAATCCATTTGCGCAGCGGCAAATAGCCCTCAGAAACCGAATATTGCAGCGATTGGGCCTGTCGCTCCGGCGTCAGCGCGTCCTGAAAGGCGGTGGCAAAGGCCTCCGCCGGGAACAGCGCGGGATCGGGGATACCACCGGCAAAGGACATCATCCCCGGTTGGTCCAACAGCTTCAACAGCTCGCGGATCTCCGAGGCCTTCATGCGGGCCACACGTTTCGCAAATTGCGCCACAATCGTCATTTGAATCACTTCCTTTCGTATTGCTGGGTGAAAACGACATGAAGTGAGAAAACAAGTCAATAGTGCTGACCTATTATTTCATCTCTCGTGATCTTGCTCCTGCGGTGATAGAGTGGTCATATGAGTTGACCAATCGCCATTTTTCGAGGCCTCACATGCCCTTCCAGAAAGTTCAGCCCGAGAAACTCTCCGCTGCGGTGGTGCGTCAAATCGAGAAGCTGATCCTGCGCGGCATTCTGCGCCCCGGAGAGCGCCTGCCTGCCGAGCGGGAACTGTCCGAGCGACTCGGTGTCTCGCGCCCCTCGCTGCGCGATGCTTTGGCGGAATTGCAGGAGCGCGGGCTTTTGGCGACACGGGCCGGGTCCGGCGTTTTTGTGGCGGATGTTCTGGGCTCTGCTTTTTCGCCCGCTCTGATCCAGCTCTTTGCCAGCGACGATGAGGCGGTGTTCGACTATCTCACCTTCCGGCGCGATCTGGAGGGTTTGGCCGCCGAGCGCGCGGCGATCTTTGGCTCTGATGCGGATCTCGCGGTGATCGACGAAATCTTTCGCAAAATGGAAGAGGCGGGGGATCCGGCACATTCCGACCATGCCGCGGAGTTGGACGCGCAGTTCCATTCCGCCATTCTAGAAGCCAGCCACAATGTCGTATTGCTGCATATGATGCGGTCGATGTTCGATCTGCTGCGCAAGGGCGTGTTCTACAACCGTCGGATCATGTTCGGTCAGCACACGACCTTTGACGCGCTCCTCGGGCAACACCGGGCGATCAACGCGGCCCTACAAACACGCGACCCCAAGGCTGCGCGGGCGGCGGTCGAGGATCACCTCGATTACGTCAAACTGGCGCTTGAGGCGCAGAACCGTGCCGATCGCAACGCTGAGATCGCAGCCCAACGGTTGGAGCATGAACGTAACCGACAGGGATGATCACACCATTGTCGTACTGTCGAGAAACGCCCTCGTGCGGCTATCGAGGGGGGCGGTGAATATCATCTCCGCTGTGTCGATCTCGACCAGAGTACCGTCCTCGATATAAGCAACGCGGTCGGCGACCTGCGCAGTTTCACTCAGCGATGCCGTGACCACCACCATTGTGTGATCTTGTTTCAAGTCGGCGATCATCCGGTTCAGCGTGTCGATTTCCATGCGGTCGACGGAACCTGACGGCCGGTCCATCAGCAGCACATCTGGTCGAATGGCGAGGCTGCGGGCGACGCACAACAAACGTTGCTGCGCGATCGGCAGATCCGTTCCCCGCTTGCGGTGCAAGTCGTCCTTCACGTTCTCCCACAGCAAGCAGCGTTGGAGGACCTCTTCAACCAAATCGGCCATGGACGCCTTGTCCATCGCGACACGCTGAAGGCGCGCGCCATAGGCGATGTTGTCCCAGATTGAGGTTGGGAAGGGATTGGCGTCCTGCGGCATAAAGGCGATCCGGCCGCGTAGATAGGGGAGGTCACAGTCTCGGTGATAGACACGTTGATTGCCGAAATGCATCTCGCCCTGGACCTGCAATCCACGGGTTTCGTCCAGCAATCGACACAGCGCGCGTAGCAAGGCGGACTTGCCTGCTCCTGCCCGCCCGATCAAGCCGACAACCTCTCCCTTCCAGAGATCGAAGGTCACATCCTTCAAAACCGGCCTGCGGCCTAGAGCGACCCCGAACCCCTTAAGGCTCATAAGTCTTTGCGGAGTAACAGCTTTTACATCAACATCACGGTGGAACGGGTGCGCATGAAACATAACGCCTGTCCTTGGCTGTCTTCGTTAAACCCGATGTCGCACGCGAAGGTTAACCGGTCATCCCAGCGAATGTGATTGTCATCAAAAATTCACATCCGCAACAGCAGCGCAAAAATGCAAAAAGCCCCGGCGTTTCCGCCGGAGCTTTTGATGGATCGTCGAAGGGTGCCGGAGCTGCTTAGTGCAGCTTGGCGTCCACGTCCTGAATGGCCGCGTCGATCAGCTTGTTGGCTTCTGCAGCGGTCATTTGCTTGGAGATCACTTGGTCAGCAACTTCCACGGCGATGACGATGGCGCGGTCGCGCACTTCCTTCACCGCAGAGGCCTCTGCCGCAGCGATTTGCTCCTGTGCGGCCGCCAGACGACGGGCAATAGAGCGTTCCAGTTCTGCTTTGGCTTCGACAGCAGCCGCGGCTGCCTCGTCACGTGCGTTTGCGACAATGCGTTCTGCCTGAGCCTGGACGTCTTGCTGCTTACGCTCGTAGGAGGCCAGAAGGGTCTGAGCCTCTTCACGCAGCGCGCGTGCTTCTTCCAGTTCCGACTTGATGCTGTCTGCACGGTTGTCGAGCTGTTTGCCGATCATGGACGGCACTTTTGCCGCGAGCAGGATGCCGATGAACAGAACAAACGCGAGGAACACAACAAAGTTGGTGTTGCCAAGGTTTGCGCCCGAACCGGCCGCGAAGGCGGGCGCAGCAGAGGCGAGGGTCAGAGCGATAGCGAGAGGTGCACGCATGTTCTTACCCTTTCGTCCGGTCAGCGACAGCAGCCGCGATGGTGTCCGCGTCGTCTTTGCCACCCAATGCGGCCACGAGGGCAGCAGCGGTGTCAGCGGCGACGGCCTTCACGCTTTCCAGCGCGCCGGCACGGATCTCGGCGATGGCTTTCTCGGATTCCGCTGCTTTCGCAGAGATTTCCGCGTCCGCCTTTGCGATTGCCTCATCCACCTCGGCCTGAATTTCGGCGCGGGTTTCTG
The DNA here is from genome assembly GCA_048263945.1 of Epibacterium sp. Taxonomy (GTDB): domain Bacteria; phylum Pseudomonadota; class Alphaproteobacteria; order Rhodobacterales; family Rhodobacteraceae; genus Epibacterium. The sequence goes on from JBLXDQ010000017.1 coordinate 49,899, forward strand.
CGGCGATGCGCTGCGCTTCCGCGCGGGCGTCGGCCAGAGCCTTGTTATAAGCGTTTTCGGCCTCAACTGCTTTGGCTTTGAGATCTTCAGCCGCAGCGAGGTCGTTGGTGATGGTGCCCTGGCGCTCGTTCAGGATGGCTGCAATGCGGGGCAGCGCGACGCGCGACAGGATCAGATAGATCACGACAAGCGTGACCAGAAGCCAGAAGATCTGGTTTCCGTAGGTCGAGAAGTCCAGCTGCGGCATGCCGGAAGAACCGTGGGCAGCAGCATCTGCTGCGCCGTGTGCCGCATCGGCAGCTCCATGACCTGCGTCATGCGTATTAGATGCCATGTCGTCCTCCTATGGAACTTGCCGTTACACCGGGCGGGGCGCGGTTGGCACTCCGCCCGGCCGTAAGGAAAAAGTGTTCCGGAGTCTTAGACGGCGAACATCAGCAGCAGAGCGACCAGGAACGAGAAGATGCCCAGAGCTTCTGCAAATGCGATGCCGATGAAGAGGGTTGCGGTCTGGGAAGCAGCCGCAGAGGGGTTGCGCAGAGCACCGGCCAGGAAGTTAGCAGCAACGTTGCCAACACCCAGAGCAGCAATACCAGTACCCATGCCAGCCAGGCCAGCGCCGATGTATGCGAGATCGCCTTCCATTTGATATCTCCTTACGATTGGAAGTTGAGGTAGTCGTTCAGACCAGCAGCCGGACCTTAGTGGGACGGGTGCAGCGCGTCTTTCAGATAGACGCAGGTCAGAATGGTGAACACGTAAGCCTGGATGAAGGCCACGAGAACTTCGAGCGCGTAGAATGCGCTGATGGCGAAGATCGGCAGGAAGGACGCGAAACCAAGCGCGCCAGCAAAGCCTGCGAAAACCTTCAGAACCGCGTGGCCCGCCATGATGTTGCCTGCAAGACGAATGCAGAGGCTCACGGGGCGCACGAAGTAGGAAATCACTTCGATCAGGGCGAGAACCGGACGCAGCGCCAGCGGAGCGGAGCTGACCCAGAAAAGGCCGAGGAACTTTGCACCATGCAGGATGAAACCGGTCAGGGTGATCGCCACGAACACAACCACAGCCAACACGCCGGTGACGGCGAAGTGCGAAGTGGTGGTGAAGGACATCGGGATCAGGCCGAGGAAGTTGGAGACCACGATGAACATGAAGAGGGTGATGATGTAGGGGAAGAACTTCACAGCGTCCTTGCCAGCCACATCTTCAACCATCTTGTAGATGAAGCCGTAGGCCAGTTCCGCAACCGACTGGCCGCGGGAGGGGACGATGGAGCGGCTGGAGGAGCCGATCACCAAGAGCGCGAAGATCGCGACAACGGCGAGGAACATCCAAAGGGTCACGTTGGTCGGGGTGTACCAAGCAATGTGGTCACCGCCGAACAGCGGCGTCACGGTGAACTGGTCCATCGGGTGAATGGCGAGGCCTGCGTGTTCCGGCGCGAAAATCACACCGGATACGAGCACCAGAGCCAAAGCTACGTAAAAGAACAGTTTGCCCATCGTTCCGCTTCTCCTGTCGCTAGGCCGTCGCCCAGCATTCATGCATCTTTATCAGCGTCAGCGCGGTTCTGCGCGTCAGCCATTTGTTTCTCTTGGATCTCGCGTGCGCTGCGGAGCATCACATTCACCCCGGCGGCCAGACCCAGCAGTATGAACAGCACCATGAAAATGGGGGTCGTTCCAAACAGAACATCCAACCCGTATCCGATGCCAAAGCCGATCACGAGACCGGCCACCAATTCCGTCACCATCCGCCAGGCCTGATTGGCCATCGAATAGTGTTCATCCGCGCGAGGCTCTGGCTCTTCCTGTGCCCGACGGGCGGCTGCCAGTTTCTCCTCCAGCTGCGCCATGCGCTGCTTTTGGTCGTCGTCGATCAAGGTGACGCATCCTCTTGCGAAATCTGATGGCTTGCTAAGCGGTCCTCCGCTCAGAGTCAATTACGCAATCGCCCCCTGCGACACCCTTGTTTTGCATTTATTATCAGATGCTTGAACCATCACAGGCGAGAGGGCGCGAAGTCAAACTGCGACTTTCGATGCGCCAAACGCGCCCTTTCGCATATTCAACCATTTGGTTGATCTTGAAATCAGGCCAAAACAGCCCGCTTTCGGAACAAGCGTCCATCGATCAACAAGAGCCCGAATAGGATCGCTGTAAGCCCTGCGAGATGGCTCACCGCGAGCGGTTCGCCCAGCACCAAGACCCCCAGTGTCAGCGCCGACGTCGGTGCAATCAGGGTCGGCAATGTGATGTTGGTCGGGCCGACGCGCGGCAGGACCCAATACATGGCGATAAAGGCGGCAGAGGTCAGGATAAATCCGATGATCGCTAGCGCGATCCATGCCTCAAAGCTCAATGCCGCAGGCGCGCCTTCGGTCAGGGCAGCAATCGGGGCGATGCAGAAGGTCGCCCCCGTCAGCGCCCATGCGACCAGAACCACCGGCTCCATATCGCGAAACTGGCGCGCCACATTGACAGAGAAAGCGTAGCAAAGTGGCGCGCCCAAGGTGACGAGGACCGCCCAAACGGCCGAGGTTTGACCGCTTTGTAGGATTGGCAGGGACAGGATCACGATACCAACCAGCCCCGCGCAAACACCAAGGCTCTTGAGCCAGCTTGCGCGCTCTCCCCCCGGCCAAAAATGCGTGACGATGACGGCCAAGGCAGGCGTGCTTGCGTTGACGATCCCCGCGACACCGCTGGCGATATGCTGCTGGCCAATCGCGTAAAAGGAAAACGGGGCCGCATAGCTCAGCGCCCCGAAGCCCGCCAAGGCAAGGGCACGTCGCGGTGCGATCCGCCACCGACGCCCGCGCAGCAACAAAAAGACCCAGCAGCCCAGCGCGCCAAGGCCAACCCGCGCGGCAGAGATCCACAAAGGGTTCATTTCGCGCAGCAGCACGGCGTTGAACATGAAGGACATGCCCCAGCCAATCCCCAGAATGACAATGATTGCCCAATCGCGCAGCGCCATGGTGTTCCCCTCTTTGATGCCGCGCCCTTCTGCGCGCACGCTTCGGGATTGTCGACCCGCTTCCTGCGCTTTAGGAGTTACGGTCATGAGCGCCACACTTGATACAGTCTTTGCTGCCCTTGCGGATCCGACCCGACGGGCGATCCTCTCGATGCTGCTAGAGGACGATATGGCCGTGACCGATGTGGCAGAGCCGTTCGAGATGTCGCTGGCCGCGATCTCCAAACATCTGACCATTCTCGCTGGTGCGGGGCTGATCCAGCAGGAAAAGCGTGGACGGGTGAAATGGTGCAAGCTGCAACCAGACGCGCTGCGCGCAGCCTCGGTCTGGATGCAGGGGTTTGGCCAGTTCGAGCCGGTCAATCTGGATGCGTTTGAACGGTTTCTCGAAGAAGAACTGCGTGAGAGCGAATAAGGCCAAAGCCCGGAGGAACGCCGGGCTCCAACCTAATCGTTTCAGGCGTGTTCATCTTTCAGCAAAAGCCAAAGCGCCACAATCGTCAGGCCAATCCCCAGCAGGATCAGCCCCGATGGCCAGCCCTTGCCCAGCGCGATCTCCCAGAGGATCACCCACGTCGGCACCAAATAGGTATAGGCCATGACCTTGGCCGAGGGCAGACGCAGGGTCGCGAATTGCAAAAGCACAAAGGTGCAGGCCGAAGCAAAGACCGAGACGTAAATCAGCCCGATCCAGACGATGGGCCGCAGCCCCGCCCAATCGGTCGCGACCAGATCGCGCCAAGCAAATACGATCAGCACCAGCGCGCCCGCAACAAGCATCCCAAAGGTGAAGACCAGCGCAGGTTCGCCCCGGTTCAGTTTGCGCACCATCGGGGTATAAAGCGCATGGGCGACGCAGCCCCAGAAATAGACGACCTCGCCCTGGCCAATCTCAAAGGCCAAGAGCGCCTGCAGGTCGGCGCGAAAGATCACCCAAAGGGCCCCTGCCCCCCCGATGGTTAGCGCCAAGGCCATGCGCGGTGTGGTGATTTGGCGCAGCAACAGCCAGCCGAATACCCCGCTCATCGCCGGCGTCAGGGTAAAGACCGCCGCCGCGCTGACCGGGTTCGCGGTCTTCAGACCATAGAACATCAGCACGAAATAGATCGAGAACACGCCCCCCAACAGCAAATAGCGCCAGGGCGCCCGAAAATGGGCAGGTTTCAACCCCGGCCCCAAAGCCGCTGCCGCGCCGATTAGCATCCCGGCCAAGACAAATCGCGCCGCATTGAGCGCGGCCGGTGTGATGTCATTGGCAATCATCGCCCCGAGCGAAAAAGACCCTGCAACCAAGGCGGAGAACGTCAGCATCGCGATATGGCCCTTGTGGACCTCGCTCAAGCCAACGCGCGGCGTTTGACGACCCGTAGTCAGCACGTCGGCCAATCCTTGGCACGTTCCTTGAGGAACCGGATAAAGCTCTGAACTTTGTTGGTTCTATGCAAATCCACATGGGTGACGATCCAGATCTTGCCGGACCATTCGTCCATCGGCTCCATCACCCGCACGAGATTGGGACAGCTTGCCGCCTCCCACAGAGAGATGAACCCGATCCCTGCCCCGGCGAGGATCGCTTTATGACCAGCCTCGGCATCCGAGCAGCGGAACACAATATTCTCGGCAGGCACCTGCGCGCGCAGCCAACGCTCAAACGGGGCGCGGCTGTTCTCGTTGTCGCTGGCCACGAAGCGGTGATTCACCATGTCCTCGACCCCTTTCAGAGGGCCGTAGCGCTCCACATAGTCGGGCGAGGCATAAAGCGCGAGCTTTGTGCTTTGGAAGGGTTGCACCACATTGTCGGGCTGTTCGGGCGCATTGCCTGCGCGCAGGGCCACATGGGCCTCGCCATATTCCAGCCGGAACAACCGCTCGCCTGTTAGATAGCGGATCACCAGATCCGGGTGCATCCGCTGGAACTCTGCCAATTCAGGCGCCAGCATCGGCGCCATGGAGGAGAGGGAGGTCACAACCAACTCGCCCGAGACCTCGTCCCCCTGCCCTTTTAGTCGTCCGACCAATTGGCTGAACTGATCGTCAGTGGCCTGCGCCACGCGCAACAGATCAAGCCCGGCTTCGGTCGGCGTATATCCACGCGCATGGCGCTGGAACAGTTTCACGCCCAGCCGCGCCTCGATCGCATCAATGTGTCGGATCACGGTGGCATGGTGCACGCCTAGAACCTCGGCCGCGCCGCTCACCGTGCCCAGCCGCGCCACCTGATAGGCGGTGCGTACTTCATCCCAATTTTCCAAGGGGACCCCCGTCATTATTTATGTTCACAAGCGCACAAGATTTGTTGAATATCACAAATTGCGTTCGGATATGCAAAGACACACTCTCTGCTGCAGTCAAGCACAGCTTCTCAGCAAGGACCACTCCCATGGCACAGACCGTACTGCATATCGACAGCTCCGCCCGCCTCACCGGCTCCGTTTCCCGTGACCTCACCGCGCAAGTGGTGGAGCGTCTGGGCGCCAAAGAAATCATCCGCCGCGACCTCGCCACGCCGCTGCCGCTGCTGGATGAAGCCTGGATCGGCGCGAACTTCACCCCCGTGGACCAGCGCAGCGAGGATCAGAAATCGCTGCTGGCGCTCTCGGATGAGCTGATCGCCGAACTGCAAGCCGCAGACACCATCGTGATCGGCGCGCCGGTCTATAACTTCTCGGTGCCCTCGACCCTGAAGGCTTGGATCGACCTCGTCGCCCGTGCGGGCGTCACTTTCCGCTACTCCGAAGCTGGTCCCGAAGGCCTGCTGAAAGGCAAGCGCGCGATTGTCGTTGTGACCTCGGGCGGCACCCCGGCGGGCTCTGACTACGACTATGCAAGCCGCTACCTGTCTCAGATCCTCGGCTTTATCGGGATCACCGATGTGGAGCTCGTGGCAGCAGACCAGCAAGCCATCGACGCCGAAGGCTCCATCAACAAGGCGAAATCCGCAATCGCGGCGCTGGCAGCCTAATCTGCCATTCGCGACAATAATAAAGGGGCGCTCCGGTTCGGGGCGCCCTTATTTGTGGCCTCAGATGAACTCCGGCGTGATGCCAATCTTGTCAAAGAAGGTCATCAGGTCCGCGCGCGACAGGGCCACGGTGCGGTCGTTCACCAGCGGGTGCATATATATAGTGTCAGCGTCTTTTGCGCCGGCATCCATAAAGAAGCGCACGTCCTTGGGCGCGCCATTGATCATCGCCAGCGGCGTCACTGCGCCCGGGCGCACGCCGAGGAACTCGATCAACCGGTCGGCAGAGCCAAAGGACAGCCCCCCGATCCCCAACTCCGCGCCGAGCGCCTTGAGGTCAATCTCGCGGTCTTGCTGGAGTGAGACGAGGTAGTTTCGTTTCTTGCGGTCGCGCAGATAGAGGTTTTTCAGCCGCAGCGCCTTTTCGCCGGGCACCACCAGCGCATGTTCTACCGCCTTAGAGTCTTCGACCGTACGCAGAGGCACGTGTTCGTGCAGCACATACGTCAGCCCCCAATCATCCAGTTGCGCCAGAAGCGCGTCGGAGGACAGGGGAAGACTGTCCTGAAAAGCGGAAGAAGCGTCCATCACTCACCCTCGGTTCTTGATCTTGCGTCGGGATCTTGTGACAGACTTTCCAAGGCTCCCGCAAGGACGGAAGAGCCGCTTTAGGCGACAGCCGCGACGCGCGGTGCAAATGCGGCGATCCAGCCCGCATCCACCTCGGCAATCGCCTCGGGAGAGAACCGGTTTTCTTCTTCCCAATAGCGGCCGGAGGGGACGAAATACCCAAGTTGTTGCTCGCGCAGTCGGACCTGCTGTCCGGCCGCGAAGTTCGGAGTGGGCAACTGCACCTGATTGAGCGTGGTCACATAGGCCCGTTGGTAGGGAAGCACGCTTTTATAGGGGCTGAGGTTCACCACGGCGCACCCCTGCTCTGCTGCGAAATACTCCAGCCGCCGTGCTTTTGCCGGGAGATTCGCTAGGGTCACATCTGCGCGCAAAGGATCAGCGCTCCCCGTGCCGTAGAAGTGCGTATTGCCTTCCTGCGGGTAGACCATGTCACAGCCGTAGTAACACAGCTGCGTGGGCCGCAGCGCCGCCAGAGCCCAATACCCGGCGGTGAAGGCCATCGTTCCACCTGCATAGACGAAACCACCGTACATGTTCTGCGCGGGCACATAGTCTGCGGCGGTGACCACTTTCTGATCGCCCTCCAGCAGGACCGGACGTCGATCAGCGGGGAAGTCCTCCGGATGGATCATATGGCTCCAGTCGGGGCGGATGCGCCACGCATTGTTGATCGCAACCACATAATCAAAGTCGGACCGGGACCAATCGGCAGCATCCATCGCATAAGGCGCGCTGCCGAGAATGAGAACTCTTACCATTACTTTAAAATACTCCCTGCCAAGGCCCTGTGTTGAACAGAAGCTAAAGCGATGGGTCAACTTGGCTACTCGATAATTCTGGCTATCAGATGCATCTTTCGGTGGCGATCCGCCAATTGTGGCGAGGGTCGGTGGATTGCTGCCGATGCGCGAAACCCTGCGTTCCTTGAGCCTTGACCCCGGCAGGCTTGACTCTCAGCGCCACGCTCGGTAAGGCCAGTCCAACTCCGGAAGTCCGTTATGTCTTCCGGTCCTCGGCATGAGTCGGGGATCGCCCTCCACCAGCGCGTTGCGCCCGTGGGGGCAAACTTGTTTGGTTTGACCCCACATTGCCAATCCGGCGGGGGCAAACTCGGGTGGTTTGCTCCTATGCGCGGCTGATGGCGGATCGGCGATTGAGGTTCTATCCACCGCCCCCTACATCAGGGGGCAGCGTCTTAACCCGGCAAGGAGGCCGAAGGCATGTTTGAAAATCTATCCGAACGCCTATCCGGTGTCTTTGATCGGCTGACGAAACAAGGCGCCCTGTCCGAAGAGGACGTAAAAACCGCCCTGCGCGAAGTGCGCGTTGCCCTGCTGGAAGCGGACGTTTCGCTACCGGTGGCGCGGGACTTTGTGAAAAAGGTGCAAGATCAGGCCACCGGTCAAGCGGTCACCAAGTCGGTGACCCCGGGCCAGCAGGTCGTAAAGATCGTGCATGACGCATTGGTCGACACTCTGCGCGGCGAGGGCGATCCCGGCGCGTTGAAAATCGACAGCCCGCCCGCGCCCATCCTGATGGTTGGTCTGCAGGGCTCTGGTAAGACCACCACCACAGGTAAGCTGGCGAAACGACTGAAGGACAAAGAGGGCAAAAAAGTCCTCCTTGCCTCGCTCGACGTGTACCGCCCCGCGGCGATGGACCAGCTGGCCGTGCTGGGTCAGCAGATCGGTGTCGACACGCTGCCGATCGTGCCGGGCCAAAAACCTGTCGACATTGCCAAACGCGCGAAACAGCAGGCCGCGCTGGGTGGCTATGACGTCTATATGCTCGACACCGCCGGTCGCTTGCAGATCGACGAAGTCCTCATGAAAGAGGTCGAGGACGTGCGCGATGTGGTTTCGCCGCGCGAAACGCTCCTCGTGGTCGATGGTCTGACCGGTCAGGTCGCGGTCGAGGTCGCCGAAGAGTTCGACAACAAAATCGGCATTTCCGGTGTCGTCCTGACCCGGATGGACGGTGACGGTCGCGGCGGTGCGGCGCTTTCGATGCGCGCGGTGACCGGCAAGCCAATCCGCTTTGTCGGCCTTGGCGAGAAGATGGACGCCATCGAGACCTTCGAGCCGGATCGGATCGCGGGCCGGATCTTGGGCATGGGCGACATCGTCGCCCTGGTCGAAAAGGCACAGGAAACCATCGAGGCCGAACAGGCCGAGCGCATGATGAAGCGCATGATGAAGGGTCAGTTCAATATGAACGACCTGCGCATGCAGCTTGAACAGATGCTCCAGATGGGCGGCATGCAAGGCATGATGCAGATGATGCCGGGCATGGGCAAAATGGCCAAACAGGTCGAAGAGTCGGGCTTTGACGACAAAACGATCAAGCGCCAGATCGCCATGATCCAGTCGATGACCAAAAAGGAACGCGCCAACCCCGCGTTGCTGCAAGCGAGCCGCAAGAAGCGGATCGTAGCAGGCTCCGGCATGGACGTGTCCGATCTCAACAAGCTTCTGAAAATGCACCGCCAGATGGCGGATGTGATGAAGAAGATGGGCAAGATGGGCAAAGGCAAGATGCTGAAACAGGCCATGAAAGGCATGTTTGGCAAAGGCGGTGGCATGCCCGACATGGCAGGCGGTCTGCCCGGCGGCATGGACCCGAGCCAGCTTGATCCCAAAGCACTGGAAGCCGCAGCCAAGGCAATGGGCGGCAAAGGTGGCCTGCCCGGCCTCGGTGGCATGGGCGGTCTTGGTGGCCTGCCCGGTGGCCTTTCTGGTTTTGGTAAGAAGAAGTAACGCGCTGCGATGACCTCCGCCCCAACCATAGAAACCGACCGTCTGGTCCTGCGCCCGCATGAGGCCGCAGACATGGACGCCTTCTGGGCGTTCTACCAGAGCGACCGGTCGCGCTATATGGATGCGCCGGACAGCCGTTCGCAGCTGTGGACTGGCCTGCTGGCCGAGGTCGGCTCCTGGGAGTTCTTCGGCTGGGGTGGTCTTGCGATCGAGACCAAGGACGGGCAGCTCGCGGGTCAGGTTTGCATCAGCCAACCTCCGCATTTCCCGGAGCTGGAGCTCGGCTGGCTGGTCTTTGCTGGCTTTGAGGGCGTTGGCTACGGGTTTGAAGCGGCCTGCGCGATGCGCGACTATGCCTTTGAAATCCTCGAAGTGCCTACGCTGGTCAGCTACATCGACCAGAAGAACCGCCGCTCCATCGCGTTGGCGGAGCGCATGGGGGCCGTTCTGGACCCCAATGCCGCCAGCTACGATCCGATGGATCTGGTCTACCGTCACGTGCCGGACAGCTCCGGCCCCGGACTGGAGGCCTACGCATGACCGCCTCCTCCATTCCTGTGATCGAAACCAAACGCCTGATCCTGCGCGGACCGGAGGCGAAGGATTACCCGAACTTCAAGGCGACCTTCACCTCCTATCGCGCACGCTTCATGGGCGGGCCGCTCAACACCTATGAATCTTGGATGCTCTATGCTGCCGAGATCGGCCATTGGCAGATCCGCGGTTTTGGCATGTGGATGATCCACGACAAGTCTAGCGACGAAACTCTTGGCATGGCCGGTGGCTGGCAGCCTGCGGGTTGGCCCGAGCGCGAAATCGCTTGGATCATCTGGCCCGACAAGGCTGGCAAAGGCTATGCGCTGGAGGCCACCCATGCCGCCCGCAACCATTTTTACACCAAGGCAGGATGGGACGGTGCGGTCAGCTACATCGACCCCAAGAACCTTGATTCGATCCGTCTGGCAGAGCGCCTCGGCGCGAAGAAGGACCACGAGGCGCAGACCATCGACGGCAACGACGCGGTCTACCGCCACCCCTCGCCCGCGCGGCTGAAGGACAGCCAAATCGCGCATGGGATCGAAATGGAAATCGGCCACTACGCCGACCCGATGTTCAAACCGAAAGGATGGGCCATTGACTGAGACCACGACCGATCCTGTTGCCCGCGCGGCCGCCCTTCTGAAAGGCCACCGCGAAAGCATCGACCGCCTCGACGCGATCCTCGTCTATACGCTGGGTGAGCGTTTCAAGCACACCCAAGCGGTGGGCAAGCTCAAGGCGGAACACGACCTTCCCCCGTCCGATCCCTCGCGCGAAGCCGCGCAGATCGCACGCCTCGAAGACTTGGCGAAAGAGGCCGACCTCGACCCTGAATTCGCCAAGGCGTTCTTGAATTTCATCATCGATGAGGTCATCCGCCACCACAAGAAACACCAAGAATAAACGGGATCAGACCGAACACCCGGCATCCCGTTCAACGCCATCAAAGGAGAAACACACCATGGCAATGAAAATCCGTTTGGCCCGCGGCGGCTCCAAAAAGCGTCCCTTCTACCGCATCGTGGCTGCTGACAGCCGCATGCCGCGCGATGGCCGCTTCATCGAGAAGCTCGGCACCTACAACCCGCTGCTGCCGAAAGACAGCGAAGAGCGCGTGAAAATGGACGTCGAAAAGGTTCAGGAATGGATCGCAAAAGGCGCCCAGCCGACCGACCGTGTGGCCCGTATGCTCGAAGCAGCAGGCGTTCTGACCAAGAAAGAGCGTAACAACCCGAAGAAAGCCGTTCCGGGCAAAAAAGCTCAGGACCGCGCAGAAGAAAAAGCAGCTAAGGCCGCTGAAGCAGCCGAAGCCGCAGCAGACGCGGAATAATCACATGACAGGCTCGGTGCAGGACCCGAAAGGGTGTTTCCCGCAGGCGTTCCGCGCCGAGCTTGATCTGTTGATGAGGTTGCGCCGGGATGTCCGGCGCTTCCGCACCGATCCGGTGGATGAGGCAGTGCTAACGCGCTGCCTCTCTTCCGTTGCGCTGGCCCCTTCGGTGGGCCTCAGCCAACCCTGGCGCATCATCCGCGTCGAAAGCGAGGCGGCCCGTGCGGCGGCCCTTCGGAATTTTGAGACCGCCAATGCGGCGGCTCTGGCAAATTACAGCGAGGATCGCGCAGCGACCTATGCACGCCTGAAGCTATCCGGCATGCGAGAGGCTCCGGTCCAGATCGCCTTCTATTGCGATGACGACACCGAAAAAGGCCACGGGCTTGGTGCAAACACCATGCCGGAAATGCGCCGCTATTCGGTTGTCACTGCCATCACGCTCTTCTGGTTGGCCCTGCGCGCCGAGGGTCTTGGTTTGGGGTGGGTCTCCGTGCTCGATCCCGATCAGCTCTCGCGGGACCTTGATGTTCCCGCCCCCTGGCGCCTAATTGGCTACTTCTGCATCGGCCACCCAGAGCGGCTGTCGGACACGCCGGAACTGGAACAGGAAGGCTGGGAACAGCGCTTTGACACTTTGCCGATCGAAACCCGCTGAGGGTAGCGGCATATGGGTCTTATTCGCATGGTGATTTTCACCCTCATCGCCTTTGGCGCGGGCGTGCTATATGAACGCAGCGGTGCGCGCGAGCGATGCAACCTCGCCGGGGGCGAGTGGGTACGAACAGAAACGGGGACCGGCATGATCTGCCGGATGTAAGCATGAGCGACGTCAAAGTTGATCTGATCTGTGTCGGCGCCCTCGCGGGCTCTTACGGGGTACGTGGCGAAGTGCGCCTGAAAAGCTTTTGCGCCATCCCCGAAGAGATCGAGGACTATTCCCCCCTCCTGAGCGAGGACGGGGCGACCAAATACACGCTGGCCCTGACCCGCGCGGTGAAAAACGGCTTTGCAGCGCGCATTGTGGGCGTCGAAACAAAGGAACAAGGCGATGCGCTCAAGGGGGTAAAACTTTATGCCCCCCGCGACAGCCTGCCCTCACTGCCCGATGATGAATTCTATCATGCCGACCTGATCGGCCTTTCGGTCTATGACACGGGCGGCACCCTCTTAGGTCAGGTCAAGGCGGTGCAGAATTATGGCGCCGATGATCTCTTGGAGGTTCACGGCCCCGGCCTCCCCGCCACCGTTCTGTTGCCCTTTACCCTTGCTGCGGTCCCCACCGTGGACCTCGCCCAGGGGCGCATCATCGCCGATCCGCCAGAAGGGCTCTTCTAAGTCCTTCACCTTTTCCCAAATATTCCGGAGCGCGAGGCAGCGCCTCGCCCCTTTCAAACCTGTGCGCCGCAGGCGCTCCGCTGACCAATCGCCGCCGGAGAGACTTATGACCGAAAAAACCAGACGCTCCCATGGCCGGATCTCCATCGGAGCCAGTCTCCGCCCTCGCGAACTGATGACTGATACGCCGGACCTTGCAGGTGTCTGGAAGGCAAAAGTGCTGACCCTCTTCCCCACCGCCTTCCCCGGTGTCCTCGGCGAAAGCCTGACGGGCAAGGCGTTGCAACAGGGGCTTTGGCAGCTGGAAACCATCGACCTGCGCCCCTTTGGGATCGGCAAGCACAAGAACGTCGATGACACCCCGGCCGGGGGCGGCGCAGGCATGGTCTTGCGCGCCGATGTATTGGGCGAGGCGATCGAGCAGTCGATGGCTGGCACCCGGGGCAATTGGCCCCTGATCTATCTCTCGCCACGCGGCCGTCGGATGGATCAGCAAATGATGCAGAACCTGGCCCGCTGTGACGGCATGACTCTGCTCTGCGGTCGTTTTGAAGGCGTCGATGAGCGGGTGCTGGAGCATTACAACATAATGGAAGTCTCCCTTGGCGACTTCGTGATGACAGGTGGCGAGCTGGCCGCACAGGCCTTGATCGACGCCACAGTACGACTGATCCCCGGCGTGCTCGGCAATCAAGCCTCGACCGAGGAAGAAAGCTTCTCCTCCGGCTTGCTCGAACACCCTCAGTACACCCGTCCAGCCGAATGGAAAGGCCGCAGCATTCCTGATGTTCTGATGTCTGGTCACCATGGCAAAATCGCCGAATGGCGCCACGAGATGAGCGAGGCGGTGACCAAAGCCCGCCGTCCAGACCTGTGGCAGGCCTATCAGGCGAAGAAACCCGCTCAAGACTGACGTTTGGGCGGCGCGCCTGGGGCTGTGGCCTGTTGCTGAGCACGGGTCGCCATGCGCAATAGATCCTGAAACTTGGGGCAATCCAAATGATTGGGCGCGGGGCACTCCGCGATATGGCGCACCATATCCGCCAAGGCCTCCAGTTGGCGCGCCTGGGCCAGCATCGCCGCTGAGCGCGCCTGCAACTCCGCCCGCGGCAGCTCGGCACCGCCAATTGGTGTGAACATGCGCGCGATCTCCTCCAGCGAGAAGCCTGCCATTTTGGCCAGCGCGATGATCGACAGCTGTTGCAGCACCTCGGGACCGTATTGCCGCCGCAGACCATGGCGCGTGACGGCGTGGATCAGGCCCTTTTCCTCGTAATACCGCAGGCCCGAGGGCTTTACCCCGCTGCGCGCCGCGACCTCTGCGATGTCGAGCAATTTCATGTTTGACCTCAAGTCGACTTGAATTCGTAGCCTGCCAAGCGACTCATCTCATGACAAGGAAAACATGATGTCGCCCTCTCTCTCTCCCTTGCGCGACCCGCGCGCGGTGGCCCTGTTGCTGGCCGCCACCTTGACCACCATGGCCAATGCCGCCATCAGCCCTGCCCTGCCGGGGCTTGCGGTACAATTCGCCGACCACCCCCAAGCAGAGCTACTGACCCGCTTTCTTGTTCCTGCCCCCTCGCTTGCGGTGGTGCTGGTTGCGGGGATCACGGGTCGGATTGCAGACCGCTTTGGCCGCCGCAAGCTGTTGCTGAGCGGCGTTACACTCTTTGCCGTTGCGGGCTGTCTCGGCCTCTGGCTGCCTACGTTGGAGGCCTTGCTTGCCAGTCGGTTAGCGCTTGGCCTTGCGGTGGCGCTGATCATGACCGCCCAAACCGCGCTGATCGCCGATTACTTTGACGGGGCCGCGCGCTCAGGGCTGCTTGGCTTGCAGATTTCGGCCCGCAATATCGGCGGATTTGTCTCGATCACCCTTGCCGGGGTGCTGGCCTTAACCTCGCCGATGCACGCCTTTGCCATCCACGGGTTGGCCTTGTTGATCCTGCCTGTGCTGTGGCGCGCGATCCGCGAGCCCGAGCGTGCTGCGCCTTCGAAGCAAACCGGACCGCGCAAATCGCCTTCGCAGCCCTTCGGAGCCAGACTTTGGGCCATCGCGACGCTGCAATTGCTGACGACCGTCTGCTTTTTCACCATGCCGACGCAGCTGCCCTTCTTTGTGACCAGCCTTGGGCATCAAAACACTGCCCTGATCGGCGCGGTGATGGGGGCGCTGACCCTGTCGGGCGCATTGGCGGCCACCCGTTATGCTCGGTTGCGCCCCCGGCTGGGCCATGGCGGGCTGTTTGCGCTGGGATATGGCGGGATGGGCTGCGGCATGGCGGTTCTGGCCCTTGCCGGTCAGCTGCCTATGGTCTTTCTCGGGGCCGCGCTGGTGGGGATCGGCTTTGCCACCGTCTCGCCGAATTTTAACGAGATCGCCCTGCGTCATGCGCCCGAGGCCCGCAGAGGCCAAGCGGCAGGGATCATGACCACCTCCGTCTTTCTCGGCCAGATCGCCTCTCCCTTTGTCAGCCTGCCGCTGTTGCAGGCGGTCGGCTTTGTCGGCACATTTGGCGCGCTGGCGGCGATCCTGGCTTTTGTGGCCTTGGTGGCGAAACTTGTCCACAGCCGCAGCGCTATGCAAACAGGGGTGATTTGAGGTCAAAGCTCCCCTGAAATAGCGGCCGCTCTTGGCTTGCAAATCTGCACAATCTGGCCTAAGAACCGCGCGTCCGGGGCTTGTGATGAGTCGTCTGGACCCGCCTTGTTTTGCACATGCCCTGCCTTCTTCGGCAGATCGCAGCATCGGGTGGACCTAAGAAAAGACATGACACTTACCCTCCGGCGGGCGTGCTCCGGTCCATTAGGACCCAGACACGGACCCGATGAAGACGCGGAGCTCTGGGGATCGAAAATGATCTTCGTGGATCAAACCACGAGCAACATAGGAGACGATCATGGATCTGATCGCACAACTCGAAGCGGAGCAGATTGCTGCGCTGGGGAAAGAGATCCCCGACTTCAAAGCCGGCGACACCATCCGCGTTGGCTACAAAGTGACCGAAGGCACCCGTACCCGTGTGCAGGCCTACGAAGGCGTCTGCATCAGCCGTAAAAACGGCGCCGGCATCGCTGGTTCCTTCACCGTTCGCAAGATTTCCTTCGGTGAAGGTGTGGAGCGTGTGTTCCCGCTGTACTCCACCAACATCGACTCCATCGAGGTTGTCCGCCGTGGTCGCGTCCGTCGCGCCAAGCTGTACTACCTGCGTTCGCGTCGCGGCAAATCTGCCCGTATCGCTGAAGACGCAAACTACAAAGCCAAAGCGTAAGGAGCGGTCTCATGAAAAAAGACACCCATCCCGATTACCACTTCATCGACGTCAAAATGACCGACGGCACCGTGATCAAGATGCGCTCCACCTGGGGCAAAGAAGGCGACCAAATGGCGCTCGACATCGATCCCACCGTGCACCCGGCATGGACCGGCGGTTCTTCCCGCCTGATGGACACCGGTGGCCGCGTGTCCAAATTCAAAAAGAAATACGAAGGCCTGGGCTTCTGATCTGCCATTTGGCAATCAGTCCACGGACTTATCCACATGGAAACGCCATCCCTCGGGGTGGCGTTTTCGCATTTTCGACCTCCCTTTATTTGCGCGGAACGCACCAATGACCGCCTAGCCTTCGTGCACGACAGTGATGTTGGGACAATAGGCTCTAACTCGGGTGTTTTGGCCGCTTCCCATTGATTCGTGCCGCCTCTATAGTCCGGAGAAAGACAAAGGCGCTGCAGCAAATGCCGCGCAGGTTTGAAGGGACGTCTCCAGATGGCGCATATCATTGTCGTCGGCAACGAAAAGGGCGGTGCGGGCAAATCCACCGTCTCTATGCATGTGGCAACCACGCTGGCTCGACTGGGATACAAGGTTGCGGGTCTTGATCTTGATCTGCGGCAACGGTCGCTGGGGCGGTATTTGGAAAACCGCCTCGCCTTTATCGCAGCCGCCAACCTGACATTGCCGATGGTGGCTCTGCACGAATTGCCGGACATCAACCCGGACACTCTGCAACCGGGCGAGAACATCTATGACTTGCGACTGTCTGCCTCGATCTCCGAGCTGGAACCGGAATATGACTTCATCTTGATCGACTGCCCCGGCTCCCACACCCGGCTGAGCCAGGTTGCGCATTCGTTGGCCGACACGCTCATCACGCCTTTGAACGACAGTTTCGTGGATTTTGATCTGCTCGCGCATACCGACGAAAAGGGTGAAAAGATCAAAGGCCCGTCTGTCTATTCCGAAATGGTCTGGAATGCCCGGCAGCTTCGGGCGCAAGCGGGTCTGCCGCCGATCGACTGGATCGTGATCCGCAACCGTGTGGGCACGCAGCGCATGGTGAACAAGGAAAAGATGGAGCGGGCCATTAGCATGCTCTCCAAACGCATTGGTTTCCGTGTCGCCCCCGGCTTCTCTGAGCGGGTGATTTTCCGCGAGCTTTTCCCACGTGGTCTGACGCTGCTCGACCTGAAGGACGTCGGGGTGAAACAGCTGAACATCTCCAACGTCGCCGCACGTCAGGAATTGCGCGACATGATGAAGGCGCTTGACTTGCCTGATGTGACCATCAACATCTGACGCGAAAATTCAAGAAATGCGCGCCGAGCAGGCAAGCTTGGCGCGGTATTTTCCGAGCCACAGACAAATAAGAAAGCCTTTGAATGACGCCTATGTGGCGGGGTCTGCGCTCTTCTGGCCTGCGTCCCAGATCGTGAACAGCTCTATCGGGTCTGCCACCCCGCGCAGCATGTAACGGCCAACGGACACGAGGCAATCCGCCTCGCGCCCTGCCGCGCGACGCACATGTTCCGACAGGATAACCGGGCGCTCTACGGTGCGGTGCATATCCGCGATACGGGCGGTTAAGTTAACGGTGGGACCGATGACGGTAAAATCCAAACGGTTCGGCGCGCCAATATTGCCGTAGAGGATCTCTCCGGCGTGAAGCGCCAGAGAATAATCCGCCACAGGCAGGTCCGCCGCGCGGCGGGCCGCATTGACCGCCTCCATCCGCGGCACCAAGGCGCGCACGGCATCCAAAGCAGCCTTGGCGTCTTCTTCCAATGTGCCAAGATTGAACATCGCCATGACACCATCCCCCATAAACTTGAGGATGTTGCCGCCATGGGACTGAATGATCTCGACCACATGGCCGAAGTAGTCGTTCAGCAAATCGACCATGACCGTGCCGGGCAGCTGCTCGGACAGGGCCGTGAACCCGCGTAGATCAAACAGGCAGATCACAGCATCGATTAGCTGGGAAGACCCGCGTTTGATTTCACCAGACAGCACACGTTCGCCCGCGTCCCGCCCCAAATAGACCTTGAGAAGCTCGCGCCCCATCTCTCGGTTGCCCGCTGCGGACAGCACCACCACGAGGGTCTCGAAACAGGCGCGTATGATCGCACGATGGGCCTCCGCCTCGCGCGGGTCTCCATCCAATGTCCAAGAGGCAAGGACCCCTTCGCGGTAGAGCGAATCCGGCACATAGGCCGCGTGCCCCTCGCTGCCGATGGGCTGCCAATGCGCGAAATACGAGGTGCCGCCCTGCTCACGCAACTCAGCGAAGATCGGAAAACGTTCCCCTTCGACCCCGGTCAGATCCGCGCAAAGCTCGGCCTCGCCGGAGGAGATCATCGCGTAAAATGGGCTGTGGACCCAAGCATCCCGCGCCTGGTCCGGGCGCCGGAAGTATTCAAAGTTGATCCCATCGGTGCGCGTCCAAGTGAAACCGATGCCCCCGAATTCGGGATGCAACGCTCGCTGGGCCAACTGCATTCGGATCAGCGGGATGCCGTGACTCACAAGTTCCGCGCAAAACCCATTCAGCATCTCCTGACGCGGGACAGCACGCACGCCCTGCTCAATGAGCCAGGTCTTTAGCGCCGTGATAGATGCGATGTTGGTCATAGGCGGGTGTCCCGGGACAGCACGTTAAAGTCCGTCAGATTTAACCGGAGCCTCCATGTTTGCCAACCGTCTCAACATCCGGCGTAACAGCGCGACCTCGGACGCTGAAAATTGGGCGGCAAGCTTTGCATCGTAGGCCTTGGCTTGCTCGCGCAGATCGTCGTAGACCGCACGCCCTGCCGACGTGAGTTCCAGATGCTCGGACCGCCGATCCGCCTCGTCGCGGCTGCGACTGACCCAGCGCCGCTCTGCCAATTTGGCAACCGCGCGGCTGATCTTGGTCTTGTGGATCTTGGCGCGGGTACTGATCTCCCGCGCAGTCATACGGTCGTACATCCCAAGGTGAAACAACACCCGCCATTCGGTGCGCAACATACCGTACCGCCCTTTGTAGAGGGTCTGAAAGTCGAGCGAGGAGTCCTCGGCCGCTCGATTCAGAAGGAAGGGCAGAAAATCCTGCACCACAAAATCATCATTCTTGCTCATTTCCGCACTCCGGATCCCTTGTTAGTTACAAAATCAACTATTACCGAAGAGGAAATGCAAGAGGAGGTTGGCCGAAATGACCCGTCACGCTTTGCCTGACCAGATGATCCAGGCCCCGTCAAATCAGGGTACGACCGAGGGCTATATGCCCGGATTCGGGAATGATTTTGAAACCGAGGCCCTGCCCGGTGCGCTGCCGCAGGGGATGAACAGCCCACAGAAATGTGAATACGGGCTTTATGGCGAGCAGCTCTCCGGCACCGCCTTTACCGCAGAACGCCCCGAGCGCACCTGGTGTTATCGCATCCGTCCCAGCGTAAAGCATTCGCATCGCTACCAGAAGATCGACCTGCCCTATTGGAAGAGCGCGCCGCATATTCCGCAGGATGTGATCTCGCTGGGTCAATACCGCTGGGACCCGGTGCCCCATTCCGATCAGCCGCTGACCTGGCTTACGGGCATGCGCACCATGACCACGGCGGGGGATGTGAACACCCAAGTCGGCATGGCGACCCATGTCTACCTCGTCACCGAGTCGATGAAGGACGCATATTTCTTCTCCGCCGATTCCGAGCTGCTGGTGGTGCCGCAAGAAGGTCGCCTGCGCTTTGCGACCGAACTCGGCATCATCGACATCGAGCCGAAGGAAATCGCAATTCTCCCGCGCGGGCTAGTCTACCGTGTCGAAGTGCTGGAAGGCCCGGCGCGTGGCTTTGTCTGCGAGAACTACGGCCAGAAATTCGACCTGCCCGGTCGTGGTCCGATTGGGGCCAATTGCATGGCAAACCCGCGCGATTTCAAAGCGCCAGTCGCGGCCTTTGAAGACCGCGAGGTGCCCTCGACCCTCACAGTGAAATGGTGCGGCCAATTCCACGAGACCAAGATCCCGCAAAGCCCGCTCGACGTGGTGGCCTGGCATGGCAACTACGCGCCCTACAAATATGACCTGCGCACCTATTGCCCGGTCGGCGCGATCCTGTTTGACCACCCGGACCCGTCGATCTTTACCGTGCTGACGGCGCCCTCGGGGCAGCCGGGGACCGCGAATATCGACTTCGTGCTGTTCCGCGAGCGTTGGATGGTGGCCGAGAACACCTTCCGCCCGCCGTGGTATCACAAGAACATCATGTCGGAGCTGATGGGCAATATCTACGGCCAGTATGACGCTAAACCGCAGGGATTTGTGCCGGGTGGGGTGAGCCTCCACAATATGATGCTGCCGCATGGTCCGGATAAAAACGCCTTTGAGGGCGCGTCGAATTCGAACCTTGGGCCGGAAAAGCTGGAGAACACCATGTCCTTCATGTTTGAGACCCGGTTCCCGCAGCACCTGACCGAGTTTGCCGCGAAGGAAGCGCCGCTGCAGGATGATTACATCGACTGCTGGACGACGCTGGAGAAGAAATTCGACGGCACAGCGGGTAAGAAGTAACGGGGATGGGGGCTCAGCCCCCTCTGCGGCCCGAAAAGGGGCCGCATTCACCCCCGGAGTATTTTTAGAAAGATGAAGGAGGGCCGACCTCGCCCTCATCACCTTAAAGGAACGCGCATGGCTTTGAAGAAATCTTGGGTCACATCGGCGAACTCCGCCGATCATCCCTTCCCGCTCAACAATCTGCCCTATGGCGTGTTTTCCACCGAGGACAGCGATCCGCGCTGTGGGGTGGCGATTGGCGACATGATCTTCGACTTGGCGGAAGCGGAGGCGACCGGGCTGGTCGACCTCGGGGATGAGCCTTTGTTCGAGATGCCGTTTTGGAACGAGGTGATGGAAGAGGGCCCGGCGGTTTGGGCGGCGCTGCGCAACCGGCTTATTGCCTTGCTGGAAGAGGGCGCCGAGGAGCGAAACGCGGTTGAGGCCTGTTTGGTACCGATGGGCGATGCGGTTCTGCATATGCCCTTTATGGTGTCAGAATACACTGACTTTTACGCCGGGCGGCACCATGCCACCAATGTCGGCACCATGTTCCGCGGCGCGGAGAATGCGCTGCCGCCGAACTGGCTGCATATTCCCATCGGCTACAATGGGCGCGCGTCTTCCGTCGTGGTCTCTGGCACCGATATTCGCCGCCCCTGGGGGCAGTTGAAAGGGCCAAACGACAGCGCACCGCGTTGGGCGCCCTCGGCGCGCTTCGACATTGAGCTTGAGATGGGTGCCATCGTTGGCACGCCTTCCGAAGGCCCCATTACCGTGCAAGAAGCCGACGACCATATCTTTGGCTATGTGTTGTTGAACGACTGGTCCGCCCGCGACATCCAGGCCTGGGAATATCAGCCGCTCGGCCCCTTCCAGGCCAAAGCCACCGCCACCAGCATCAGCCCTTGGATCGTGACCAAAGCGGCGCTGGAGCCCTTCCGCTGTGACACGCCCGCGCGTGAGGTTGCCCTCCTCGACCACCTGAAGGACTGCGGCCCGATGCTCTATAACATCGACCTTGAGGTGACCCTGCGCCCCGAGGGCGGCGAAGAGGCGACCATCGCCCGCACCAACTACAAGGAAATGTATTACTCCGCAGCCCAGCAGCTGGCGCATCATACCACCTCGGGCTGCCCGATGAACGCAGGCGACCTCCTCGGCTCGGGCACGATTTCCGGCCCCGAAAAGGACGCACGCGGCTCGCTCCTCGAGCTCAGCTGGGGCGGCAAGGAGCCTTTGACCCTGCCCACAGGCGAGACGCGCAGCTTTATCGAGGATGGCGACACGCTCACGCTGAAAGGCGCGGCAAAGGGCCTCGGCTACACCATCGGCTTCGGCGACTGCACCGGCACCCTATTGCCCGCCCTCGCGAATCCATACGCGCGCTGACGCCTTCATCTTTCCCCAAATACTCCCACCGGAGGCATCCCAACCTCGCCCCCGGCGCTACAGCAAAAGGACACGCACCCATGACCAAGGCCTTTGCCTCCCAAGGCGACATGAGCGAAAAGAAGATCTCCTTCACCGAAGTGGGCGAGGGCCTCTATGCCTCTACCGCCGAGGGTGACCCGAACTCTGGCGTGTTCATTGGCGACG
>JBLXDQ010000018.1:0-61070 GCA_048263945.1 Epibacterium sp.
GAGCATTTCGAGCCGGACACGATTTATGTCTTGAACAATAACGACATCGCCAAAGCTGGAATGCAGAGGTACGTCGGCATGTTCGTCAATCAGCCGCGGGCGCATGTCTGCATCTGGGACTTCGACAATCACCATCAAGTTTCAGCCTCGCTGAACTTTGCGGTGCTGTCCGATTATTATGTGCCCTGCCATCCGCACAACAATGAGACCTATCAGGAGGTCACCGCCGCGATGGGGACGCCGGTCAGCGCTGGGGTTATTCAGTGGTCGCGTGCCTATCTGACAGAGCATCGCGCTCGTCTACTGGCGGCAGAGCGCGATCCGGCCCCTTTGGGGCGCCACATCGTCTATCCACAGTTTCCCGAACGAAACGCCATGTTGGAGAGGCTGAACACTCATTTTGAACATGTCGGACCCGCGACGCGGACCTATCATGAGCGCAGCGAGCTGGATCGTTTGGACGAGTGGGCCTCGCACATGAGCCATTGGATCATCCCCACACGAGACGATCTGCCAATCCGCGTGTTCGACGCTTTGATCACCGGCGGCTTGCCGATCTTGCCGGCAAGTCTCAAGAGGATGCCCGCGCTGTCAGCCCTGCAGGATCATCTGTTCTTCTTTGAACCGGGCGATGTTGAAGCGCCACAGGCGATTGCGGAGGCGGCGGCGGCACAGTTTAAGGCCCAAGGCGCAGAGGGGATTATTGCGCGCCATGAATTGGCGATGGCCACCAGCCATGTGGATTCACGGGTGCAGGAAATCCTTGCGCAGATCTACCAGCATCTCAATCCAGCGCATTGAGGCGCACCACCTCTCCGCGCTTTTGGACAGAGCGATCTATCGCGGCAAGGCTGCGGATGACCTCTTCTGCGTGACTTAGGGGAGAGGGGTTTTCACCGCCTCTTGCGATCAGATCCGCAAAGGCCCGCAATTCACGCGTGAGCGGTGGTTCTGGCCTAAAGGGCACAGGCGTGGTGGTCTGCGCCAGCGTCAGCATCACCTTGTGGTCTGCTTTGTCGTCAAAGATCAGTTGGCCATTGGGACCTGTCGCGGTGATCCGAAAACGCGGCGTCGGGGCGCGCCAGCTGGCCTCCAGTTCAAAAGACCGCCCCTGATAGGAGAGGGTGGCTGCAACATGATGCGGACGCGTTTCCTCGTCCAGACTGCGCGCGGTGACCTCATCTGCCGGAGCGCCAAAGAGCCGATCTGCCAATGACAGCGGATGCGGCAACCAATCCCAGATCACTGACGTGTCGTCGCGCGGTTTTCCGTTTGCGCAAAGGGCAGTCGCGGACTGCAATGGGCCAATTTGGGACAGGGCGGTACAAAATGCCTCTGCTGCCGGGTTGAAGCGGTGTAAATGCCCCGCAAATACCACAACGTCACTCGCGTTGGCCGCCGCCTTTAGGCGTAGGAAATCCTCAAGGCAGGTGGCGACAGGCTTCTCGACAAAACACGGCACCCCGGCCTCCACAAACGGAAGGGCCGAGGCGACGTGGTCTTTGCTTCTGTTGGCGATGATGACCCCGTCCACCTCCGGCACGACGTCGGAAATGGGGGTCCAGGTCACATCTGGCAAGTCGTCGAGCGTCGCGCCAATGGCGCGCGCCCAAGCGCCCCGCCCAATGAGACCCAGTCTCACCATGCCGCGTTAGCCCGCCAGTTTGGCTGCGGCATCCGGGGCAACGGTTTCGGGCTCGATATCGATGTAGCTGCGTTCGTGGCGGGCCCAATCGATGAATCGTGCCAGACCGTCTTCGACGTCCACCTCTGAGGTGTAGCCAAAGGTGTCCTTTGCCTTGGTGATGTCCGGGCACCGACGGTTCGGTTCACCCGCGGGATATGTGTCGGGATACTCGATGGTTTGGAAGGACGCCCCCGGCACCAGTTTGGGATACATCGCGGCCAAGGCGTTCATGGAAATCTCGTTGTCCGGGTTGCCAATGTTATAGGCCTCGCCCGGCTGCCCTTCGAGCAGGGTCATCAGGAAGCCATAGATGGCGTCGCTGATGTAGCAGAAGGTGCGTGTTTGTTGGCCGGTACCGTGCACCGGAATGGTGCGACCGTTGAGCGCCTGATAGGTGAACATCGGGATTACGCGGCGATCGTTGTGCCCCATGCCCGGACCAAAAACGTTGAAGGGACGCACGATTTTGGTGGGCACGCCGTGATGCTCGTTGAAGATCGAGCAGAGCGTTTCGCCGAGACGTTTGGATTCATCGTAGCAAGCACGCGGACCGACGGTCGAGACGTTGCCGTGGTAGTCTTCCTTGATCGGGACAGCGCGCGGATCCGGGTCGCCATAGATCTCGGAGGAGCTGAAGAACAGGAAGCCTTCGAGGTTTTTATTGCGCGAGGCCAGATCCAACAGGTTGCGGGTGCCGTGCACCGCGCTTTCGATGGTTTCCAGCGGGTAGCGCATGTAATAGACTGGCGAAGCAATGCCCGCGCCGTGGATGATGAAATCAATGTCTTCGCGCACCGGCAGCGGATGGGTCACATCGGCCCAGACCTGCATGATGTTAGGGTCGCCAATGATGCTTTCGTCCATGTTCTTGGTGCCGGTGATGTAGTTATCGACCGAGATCACCTGACAGGGCTTGCGCAGCACTTCGTCATTCAGGCGTTGAAAGACTTTGAGGAAGTGTTTCCCCAGAAAGCCGGCCCCACCCGCAAGCAGGACGGTTTTACCAGAGAAGCGATGGGCGTTCACACCGAGGCGTTTTACAACGCGTTGAATTTCTTCAGACATTTCGATTTCCATTTTAGAGATCAGGAAGCAGTGAGTTCAACAAGCGGAATGGGCATGTAGTAATCGTAGGCGTCGCCGGTATTCTTCCGAATGTCGTCGATGTATTCGTAGGCAAAGACCACCAGCACATCGGGCTGGTAGGCTTTAAGTTCGGAGGCTGGCACGACGGGAATATGCGCGCCGGGCGAGGTGCGGCCCTGTTTCAGCGGGCTGTCGTCGACGGTGAAAGGCAACAACTCGCCATCAATCCCGCCAAAATTCGTAATGGTTGAGAGGCGCGCCGGAGCGCCATAGCCGGCCACTTTCACCCCTTCGTCGCGCCACTTCTTCAAACCCGCGACGAGTTTGTCGGTGAGATCGCGGCAGCGCTGACCAAAGTCCGTCAGAGCGGCGGTGTTTAGGACCTGAAGCTCTGTTTCGATCAGGTCTTTCAGCTCCGGTGCCTCGGCACCTGCGGCCTCGCGCATCAGTGTGAAGCGAAGGGAGCCTCCGTGCTGGGCAACCGGTTCTACCCCGGTGATGACCATGCCATGTTTGGCGAACAGCGCCTTCATGGAGGAGATCGAATAGTAGAAGATGCGGTCGAGGTAGAAGCGTTCGAACTGCACCTGATTGATCATGTTGAGAATATACTCAACTTCGATCACCAGCTTGCCGTCCTCTGCCAACAGGATATCTGCCGCGCGGATGAAGTCGTCCGGTGCATCCAGATGGGTGAACACACTGCTGGCGACGATCACATCCGCGGCGCCGTGGCTGTCCAGCACCCGCTGGGCGGAGGTTTCCTCAAAGAAGGCGCAGAGTGTTTCCAGCCCTTCGTCATTTGCCAGTTTCGACACGTTCACCGAAGGCTCGACCCCCAATGCGCGCACGCCAAGGGCTTTTAGCGGTCGCAAGAGCACGCCATCGTTGGACCCGACGTCCACAACGAACCGTGCCTCTTTCAACTCGTCGGCAAGGGCCTCGAAGTGGCGGACCAAGCCGCCGTTGACGGAGCTGAGGTAATAATAGTCCTCAAACATGATAGAGCGCGGCACCATCTCGCCCAACTGCACGTTTTTACAGTCCTCGCAGAAGAAAACCTCCAGCGGGAAAAACAGCTCATCCTTGAAGGCGGACGGCATGGGGTACTTGTTGGCGAGGGGCTGCTGCCCCAGATCGAGAAATTTGTGCAAGCTCTGCGCTTGGCAGAGAGAACAACATTTAGACATGTGCGATCCTTCACCGCTTGCATTGAAAGACGCTCCGCCTGCCGAAATGCAGGTAGGAGGCATAGTGCAATTCAGCATCTTTCTTATTCAATTTTACCTAATAGAGAGTAAAACTGCCGCTTTGCTGCGGGCGCCAAGGAGGGCTGAAGCCTAGGATCTTATGTCGATTTGATCGTTCGAAATTGGATGTTTCGAAAGTGTCGGCGGAGTTCGGTGTTTAGAGGTGAATGCCGAAGAAATTTCAACTTTTCAAATTCTTACTGGATGAAAGAGAGGCGTTCCGGATCTCACATGGCACCGCGCGCGCCTATTGTGGGCGATAAAGGCGCGGGAGCACAAACCTCTGGCTCAGGTGGTTTTTGCGATGATTTACACGCCGCTTTCGCGAGCATGCGAATCGCGACATGCGTGTAATTGTGTAGCGTGTGCGCCTATGAGGATACCTCTCTTGCCGCTCTCTCACGACAATCCGACGGGGCGGTAAGCGGAGCCTGTTTGGCGCAGGTCATACAAAATGGCATGTGCGGCGGAGTGACGACAGGGCGCGATAGGCACCCTGTCGTCGTGTCATTCTCAGTCAGAGCGTGATGCGCAGATCACAGCGCATTCAAACGGCGGATCTTCTCGACAGCGCGCTCTGTCGCTTCCTGATAGCCGATTGGCTCAAAGAAGCGTCCGTTGCGGTCAAACAGCAGAATGTTGGCAGAGTGATCCATCGTGTAGCCTCCATCCTCTAGCGGCACTTTGCGCGCATAGATCCGAAAGGCCTGAATGGCCTTGTCGATCTCGGCCCGGCTGCCGGATACGCCCTCAACTCCGGGGGCCCATGTCACATAGTCGCGGAGCTGATCGAGTTGATCGCGCTCCGGGTCGACGGTGACAAAGAACACCCGGACTTGGCCTTCCGGGCCCAACTCGTCCTGAAAAGCGGCGATGTCGCCTAGGCTGGTTGGGCAGACCTCTGGGCAGTGCGTAAAGCCGAAGAAAACGGCAGACGGGCTGCCCTTTAGCGTGTCTTCGGTGAAGGCCGCGCCGGAAGTGGTGGTCAGGTGATAATCGCCCGGCCCGATGGTGTCGGCCAAACTGTCTTGCAAGGTCGGAGCACCCCAGCGGGACCAAGCAAAGGGGATGAGGGCCAGGAGAACCAATCCCCAAAGCCCCCCGATGACCAGATATTTGCGTCGCGTTGTCATCGCAGGCCTCACTTCGTGACGGAGGCGTGGTCGCCATGACCGCCGTGCGACTTCGCGTTGATCGCTCCAATCGCGAGCGGCAGGGTGACCGTGCCAGCTTGCTCAAAGGTCAGAGTAACAGAAACGTTTTCCCCTTGGACGAGGGGTTGCTTGAGCTGCATGAACATCAGATGAAAGCTGCCGGGTTTCAGGGTCACGGTCTCGCCCGCAGGGATCACAAGACCATCTGCCAATTCCCGCATCTGCATGACATCGCCGTTCATGGTCATCTCGTGGATTTCCATGTGGCCTGCCACCTCTGACGCGGCGCTGATGAGCCGGTCATCGGTCTCGCCTGTGTTCGTGATGGTCATAAAACCGCCCGCCACAGGGGCATTGGGCAGGGTTGCGCGGGAAAAGGCGCCCTCGATTTCCAGCGCGCCGAGGGTGACGGTCTCGGAACCGGGCTGAGCGGCCATGCCGTGCATGTTATGAGCGTGTTCGGTCCGCCCGGCCAACACGGTCACTTTGGGAGATGGGTTGGGCACGTTATGAGAGCCCGAGGTGTCGGTCCAATCAGCGGTGCCATTCGCGCAGGTCTGAACGGCCGGGAAATACAGGACAGAGCCGGGCGCAATCTCGGCGCCGAAGGTGCCGCGCACGGTGAATTCATCGTACCATCCGTCCTCAAGGTGGCCACCGGACCAAGTGACCTCGCGCAGACCTTCGGTCATCTCGGTGCCGTGGTTGTTATAGGGAGTGGCATAGGCGCCTGTTTGGGTGCTGAGGTCCCAACCCACCTTGGGCATCGGCTTGGCGGCATAGAACCCATCGGGCAGCGTAAGGTGGACGGTATGGGTCGCCTCACCTTTGCAGCCATGCGGTACACGAAGGGTAATTTTCGCGGTTTGACCCGCTGCGACCTCTTTTTGCTCCAAGGTGGCATGGGCAAAGGCGGATCCGGCGAAGAGGGTCATTGCGCCGATAAATGCGATCGTTTTCATGAGAGTGCTCCAAGGGAACGCGCGCGGACGCACCGCAGCCTGCGTTGTCTGGCGGCAGGGTGTGCCGCGATATCTGATGGAAACTGCCCCACCGGGGGCAGGCGGAGATCAGATCAGAACAGGGGGAGCACGCGGAGAGCGCGCATGATCGCGCGCTTGTGCAGCGCGATGCAGATCGTCAGCGGATTGCCACAGGA
Source organism: Epibacterium sp. (assembly GCA_048263945.1). Taxonomy (GTDB): domain Bacteria; phylum Pseudomonadota; class Alphaproteobacteria; order Rhodobacterales; family Rhodobacteraceae; genus Epibacterium. The sequence continues at coordinate 6,337 of JBLXDQ010000018.1, forward strand.
CATGCGGCATTACGGGCAGCATGACCTCGGGCAAGCCGGGCACCTTGGCCTCGGGCAGGAGGGTACAGAAGGGGCAGCTGTGATCATGGGCGGCATGGTCATCCGCGCATAGATCATCGACCGTATAGCCCATCTGCAGAACTTCGGCGCGGGAGGCGTCTTGGGATGACGGGGCCATCGCGGCAGCGGACAGCACACTGCTGAAGAAAAGCAGGCAGATAGCAAAGCTATGGATCAGAAGATGGCGCAGGCCCCGAGTCATGGGCGGACCCTATAACGCAGCTTCACAATTATGCCAGCGCAAATGAAGCGAAGCAGCTGCGTCACAGTGCACCGCTGTCGTCTGCATAGGGCTGTGTTCCCTCAAGGAAGGTGAAACACTTCCTGCATCTGCGCCCACCATTCTCCCTCTGCGCGGCTCTCTAAGGGGGTCTGCATCGGGCCGCAGATTCTCCACCACTCCTGCGTTACGGGGTCCGCAGCAATCGCTGCGGAATCTGCGGCAAAATCGGTGCCGAGGTATTCCCAATAGCTGAACATCAGCATCTCGGGCTCCCGCAGAAAGATAGAGTAGTTGGTGATATTGGACGCGCGAAGGCGCTCCAACACCTCTGGCCAGACAGCGGCGTGAAGGCGACGATACTCCGCCTGATGGTCGCAGCTTAGGCCAATGACATGAGCCATACGTTGCATATCAATCTCCGAAGTCTAGGGCGTAGGCGCGGGTCGCGGTGCCCGCAAAAATTTCCGCGCGTTCCGCGGCGGAAAGGTCTTGGCAGAGCTCTTGCGCGACCTCCAACCAAGACGGGTAATCTCCGGCCAAATCCAATACCGGCCAATCGCTGCCCCACATTAGGCGGCTGGGGCCAAAGCACTGCAGGGCGTGGTCAAACACGGGCTTCAATGTCGCGGCAGACCAGCCGGGGCCGTATTCATTGGCGAGACCGGAGAGTTTGCATGTGATCTGAGGGTGCCGCGCGAGATTGGCGAGGCCCTTGCGCCAATCCGCGCCTGGATCGGTTCCAGAAAATGCAGGCTTGGCGCAGTGATCGATGATCAAGGGCAGCTCGGGGAGTGTTTCGGCCAGCGCATTGAGGGTCGCCAGATGGCGTGGCGTGATGAGCGCGTCCATACGCAGCCCCGCCGCAGCAACTTGGCGTAGGCCGGCTATGACCTCGGGCCTCAGGATCCAGTCGGTTTCCGCAATGTCCTGCAGCATCGGCCGTATGCCCTTGAGGCGCGGATGGCGGAGGCGCTCCAGTTGCGCCGTGACATCACTTGTCAGGTCAAGCCAGCCGACCACGCCACGGATCAACGGCTCCTGTTCGGCGAGCGATAGGAGAAATTCGGTCTCAGCCAGTGTGGGGGCCGCCTGCACGGCAATGGTGCCGCCAATTCCCGCAGCCCGTGCCAAAGGGTGGAGGTCGACCGGCAGAATATCACGCTGGATGGCGGCGACACTGTTGTCCATCCAGGAATAATCCCCTCGGTCGATCCGCCAGAAGTGCTGATGGGCGTCGATGATCACGGTTTTTCCTTGCAAGCTGAAATGTTCTAAATAATAACAAACCAAAATGGGAGGGTCGTCAATGTCAAATCCAACGATCGTGCAGTTCGGCACCAGCCGGTTCTTGCAGGCACATGCCGATCTGTTCTTTGCCCAATGCTGGCCAGAGGCAAAGCCAGTGACCGTTGTACAGAGCAGTGGCGATCCCAGCCGAGCAGAACGGGTTCAAGCGTTGGCGCGTGGCTTCAAAGTGCATGTCAGAGGCGTCCGGGAGGGCGCCCTTGTGGATGAGGTTCAGGCGGTAAACAGCATCGGTCGGGGGCTCTCCTTCGCGGCGGATATGGCGGAGGTTCAGCGATTGGTCGTGGAGGAGGCTGATATTATCCTGTCCAACACATCTGACGCAGGCTTTCGACCGAGTGACGCAGATAAGGGGGGGCAGCTTGACCCCAATATGTCCTATCCGGCCAAGCTTGCGCATTTGCTGCGCGGGCGGTTCGACGCGGGTGGTCGAAGCCTGCAGGTGATGCCGACCGAGTTGCTGCGCAACAATGGCGACACGCTGCGAGATTTGGTGTTGGGCGTCGCCTCGACCATGGATCAAACTTATTGCAGCTGGCTGGCGGAGGAGGTGATCTGGGTCAACTCCCTCGTGGATCGCATCGTGTCAGAACCCCTTTACCCCGCTGGCGCCATCGCAGAGCCCTATGCGCTTTGGGCGATCGAGGCGCAGCCCGGCTTGCAGGTTCCCTGTCCACATCCCGCCATTGAAGTGGTGCCGGATCTGGGCTTTATCGAGCGGCGCAAGCTCTTTGTGCTGAACCTTGGCCACACTTGGATGGTGTCGGTTTGGCTGGCCGCTCAACGGCAAGGGGCTGACTACGTGCGGGACGTGATGGCCAATGCGGACTGGGCGGATCGGTTGCGGGACGTTTACGCAAAGGAGGTGAGACCTGCCTTTGTTGCCGCCGGAGAGGATGCCGGATTAGAGGCCTATATCGACACCACACTAGAGCGGTTTGCGAACCCGTTTCTGGATCACAAGCTGGCGGACATTGCACAGAACCACACAGAGAAAACGCAGCGCCGGATCGGAGCGTTTTTGAGCTGGGCTGAGGAGAATGGCGACATGGGGCAAAAGCCGAAATTACGCGCGGCAATGGAGGCAAATTGAAGATGAAGACGAAACCCGTTGGCCAGACCGGCCTGAGCGTGACCGAGCTGTCGTTTGGCTGTGCTAGCATCGGCAACCTCTATCGCGAAGCCAGTGAGGCGGATGTGGAGGCGGTGCTGTCCTGTGCCTGGGACGCTGGTATCCGCTATTTTGACACCGCGCCGCACTATGGACGGGGGCTGTCAGAACAGCGTCTCGGCCGGTTTTTGCAAGACCGCCCGGAGGCCGTGATTTCAACCAAGGTCGGGCGTGTGTTGTCACCTGCGCGGGCGCCGATTGCGGAGGCGGATGGCTTTGTTGCGCCCGCGCAAAACGACGTGCGCTACGACTATTCTGGCGCGGGCATCGAAGAAAGCTTTGAGCAAAGCTGTGCGCGACTGGGGCGCAGCCAGATCGACATCCTCTATGTGCATGATATCGGGGAATATACTCATGGCGTTGAGGGGAATGCTCCTCATCGCGAGGCCTTTCTCGGCTCCGGCTATGAGCGTTTGGTGCGCCTGAAAGAGCAAGGGCGGATCAAGGCCTTTGGTCTTGGGGTAAACGAATGCGAGGTCTGTCTGGATGTGATGCGCAACGCGGGTCCACTGGACGTGATCTTACTCGCCGGGCGGTTGACCCTGCTGGATCGTGCGGCAGAGGCGGAGTTGGTGCCGGAATGCGCAAAGGCGGGTACTAGCTTGGTGCTAGGGGGGATTTTCAACTCTGGGATTCTCGCCACAGGGCCCGTTGAGGGGGCGACCTTTGATTACGGTCCCGCCTCGGCTGATGTCTTGGCCAGGGTGTCAGCTCTGCAAGCGCGGTCCGAAGCGCTGGGCGTCCCATTGGCGACAGCTGCGATGCGGTTCGCGATCCAGCATCCCGCGTCGGCCTCGGTCTTGTTGGGCACCGCAAAGCCGCGGTCCTTGATCCGCAATCTTGAGGCGTTGAACGCGCCTGTGCCTGAAGAATTGCAGTCGCTGTTTGCCTGAAGGTGATCAGCCCAGATCGTGATGGCGCAAAGAAGACAGGAGCGTTGTTTTTGAGGTCCGCATATGTCGCAGGGCCGCTGTTTTGGCGGCTTCGGCATCACGGGCCTCCAATGCGTCGATGATGGCGAGATGCTCGTCAATTGCTGCGGCGTTGCGGTCCTTCTCCTCCGTCTTGTCCCACATGTAGTGGTAGTGGAAGATCAGGGAAATCACCTTTTGGAACTCTGCGATGAACCGGTTCTTTACCACCGAGTTGATGCAAAGATGGAAGCGCTCATCCAGTTTCGAGAACTCGTGAAAGTCTGTGTCTATCGCTTTCTTTAGCGCCAGATGATCCAAGCGTAACTGCGCGAGAGCGGCCCAAACCGGATGATCCACAGGTGCATCCGCCACTTGCGCGATTGCGTTTTGTTCGAGGACAGAACGAAAATCCGACAGCTCGATCGCGAAGTCTTTGGTAAAGCCGAGCAGCATCCAGCCGCCCTGCGGGCGACGGGAGACAAGGCCAAATCGGCTCAGGCCTGCGAGAAACTCTTTTAGGTCGTGTTGGGCAACGTCGAATGTGCGCGACAGCTCCGCTACGGACAGGGGCGTATTGGCGGGCACATCAAAGCGCAGCACCCAGTCGAGAAACCGCTGTTCTAGGTCGCTGGTATCCGTCGGTGCATCTGGAACCGAAATCCGGTCCTCGGCGACAGGCGCGCGCAAAAGATGTTTGTCGCGTCCCTCCCAAGAGATCAGCCCCAGGTCTTCCATGCGCGACAGGCACCGGCGAATAACCGTCCGGCTGACGCCAGCCATTTCGGAGAGCCGGGTTTCAGAGGGAATGGGGGCCGCTGAGGGGAGCGTCTCGCAATAGGCAAGGATCTGGTTGTAGGCCTCCCGGTATCTGGTGTCGCTACGCGCCATATGTCTGCCTTTCCTCATGCTCGCCGAAGCGGCGAAATCTGTATTTGTACATTATTATAAAAAACAATTGACAGGAATCAAGTGAGTCCTGTTTATGTATTAAATAATTAAATGCAAGACTGCGAAAGGGAGGCGTATGTCACAAGCAATCAAACCCGCAACCAGCCGGGCTCCGGCGCCGTTTGCGGCCCTGATGCCGGATGCAGCCAAGATGCACCGTCTCTCTGCTTTGTTGACGCTGTTGTTGCTGATCGCGGGCTTCTCGCTGGCGAGCCAGGCGTTCTTCTCTGTCAACAACGCGCTGACCGTGCTGTTGCAAACCTCAGTGATTGGCCTGTTGGGCATCGGTATGACGATGGTGATTATCACCGGAGGCATCGACCTGTCGGTCGGATCGGTGCTGGCGCTGGCTGGCGTTGGCACCGCGATGGCGGTGAAGGCAGGGGTTCCTGTGGGGCTGGCGATGGGGTTTGGGGTGCTCATCGGGGCGGCCTGCGGCGCAATCAACGGGTTGATCGTGACGCGCGCCAAGATCCCGCCCTTTGTGGCGACGCTGGGAATGATGCTGATGGCGCGCGGTCTTGCGCTGCAACTGACAGGAGCCGCGCCCATTTCGCAGCTCGGCGAGGCCTTTGGTCGCCTGGGTAACGGCGCTCTGTTTCGCATGGTCGAGATGCAGGCCAACGGCTTTCCAAAGGTGATCTTTCCGGGCATTCCCTATCCGGCGATCCTGCTGCTTGTGGTTGCCGTTTCTGCGGCCTACCTGCTGCGCCGTCGCCAGATTGGCCGCCACATCTACGCCACCGGCTCGAACGAAGAAGCCGCGCGCCTGTCCGGGGTGCGCGTCGATCAGACCAAGCTTTATGCCTATGCGATGTCCGGTGCCTTAGCGGGTCTGGCGGGCAACGTGTTGATGTCCCGCCTGGTGACAGCCCAGCCCAGCGAAGGGGTGATGTATGAACTCGACGCCATCGCGGCGGCGGTCATCGGCGGCGCATCCTTGTCCGGTGGGGTCGGGGCGGTGTCAGGCACCATGATCGGGGCCTTCATCATCGGCATCCTGCGCAACGGGCTCAATATGGCGGGCGTCTCCGCCTTTATCCAACAGATCGTGATCGGCGCCGTGGTGATCGGTGCGGTGTGGATCGACCAAATGCGCAACCGTCGCTGATGGTCTGAGACAGGTTCGGCTCCGCGGAGGAGGGCGGGTCCGGACAGAGACAAAAGAAAAGACTGACAAAAACCAATATCTCTACAGAGGAGGAATGAGATGCGGTCCTTTAAACTTGGAATGCTTGCGTCCGTGATGGCGCTGTCCGCTGGCATGGCGCAGGCAGGTGAAATCGCGGTGATTGTAAAAACCACCAGCTCGAACTTCTGGCAGAACGTGAACAAGGGCGCGGAAGCCGCAATTGCGGGCCAATCCGAGCACACATTCAGCTTTGACGGGCCTGCGACCGAAAGTGCCGTCGCGGATCAGGTGAACCTGGTCGAGAATGCCATCAACCGAGGCGTGGCGGGCATCGTGCTGGCACCCTCCGACCCGGAGGCCCTTGCGCCCGCTGTGAAACGCGCCTTTGAGAGTGCCATTCCTGTGGTGATCATCGACAGCGCCCTGAGCGAGAGCGCGAAAGGCACCTTCCAGTCGTTCCTGTCCACGGACAACTGCGCGGCAGGTGAAGAAGTGGCAAAGCGGATGATCGCCGAGGCAGGCACCGAAGGCAAAGTGGCCGTGATGTCCTATGTTGCCGGCGTCGGATCCGAGATTGGTCGCGTGGGCTGCTTCTCTGACTACCTCAAGGCCAATTCTAGCCTCGAAATCGTCGGTCCCTACTACTCGCAAAGCCAAATGGCGTTGGCGCTGAACCAGACCACCGACATTCTGGCGTCCAATCCGGATTTGGTGGGGATTTTCGGCGCCAATGAACCCACTGCTGTGGGGATGGGGCGCGCCATCATGCAGGCCGGCAAGGCGGGCCAGTTGGTCGCGCTCGGGTTTGACGGCAACGAGGACCTGCAACAGTTCGTCCGCGATGGGCTGATGGAGGCCACAGCGGTCCAGGGCTCTTTTGCGATGGGTGAAATGGGTGTGAAGGCTGTGATGGATATTCTGTCTGGCAGCACTGTCGATCCCTTCATCAACACCGGCGTGGTGCTGGTGGATCAAGAGAACATCGACTCCGATAAGGCAAAGAACGTCCTCTACTGATCCAGCACTTTGGGAGGGCGTCTTGCGATGCCCTTCCGTCCCACAGTTGCAATGACGCGCCCCTAGACGGGCGAAATCACGACCTCGTTCGAAAGGCAGACCATGTCGCAGACCCCCTTGGTAGAGATGATCGGTATCGAAAAGCACTTTGGCGGGGTGCGGGCGGTGGATCACGTCTCGCTTGATCTATATCCAGGCGAGGTTGTCGGAGTGCTGGGTCACAATGGCGCGGGAAAGTCCTGTCTCATGCGCATTCTGGCCGGTGCGATGATCCCCAACGCGGGCGAAATCCGGGTGAATGGCACGCCGTTGCAGTTCAATGATCCCAATGATGCCCGCGCGGCCGGGATTGAGACGATCTATCAGACCTTGGCCCTGGCGGATCATCTGGATGCGCCCTCAAACCTGTTTCTGGGCCGGGAACTGAAGACGCGGTTTGGCAATCTCGATGATGCGCGGATGCTCGAAGAAAGCCGCAAGGTGCTCGCGCGTCTCAACCCCAATTTCAAAAACCTCACCGATCCCGTGTCCTCTTTGTCGGGGGGGCAGCGGCAGGTAATTGCCATTGCCCGCGCGATCTATTTCGACACCAAGGTGTTGATCATGGACGAGCCGACGGCCGCGCTGGGTCCGTCAGAAACGGCGATGGTCGCCGATTTGATCCGCCAGTTGCAGGCCGAAGGCATTGGCATCCTGCTCGTTAGTCATGACATGCACGACGTCTTTGACCTCTGCAATCGGGTGGTGGTGATGAACAAGGGGCGGCTGGTCGGCGCGCATAGCATCGACGAAGTCACCAAAGACGATGTTCTGAGCCTGATCGTGAAGGGCGAGCTACCTGCAGATTGGTCCGCCCGGAATCTGGAGGCGGCGCAATGAAGGATCTGTCCCAAGAGACCATGACCTGTGGTGTTTGCGTGGAGCCGGGCACCTTTGCCTTGGAGCAGCGCGCCTTGCCCGTGGAGGCGCCAGACGGTCACAGACTGGTCGATATCGCGGCTATCGGGATCTGCGGCACCGACTATCATATTTTTGAGGGCAAACACCCGTTTCTGGCCTATCCCCGCATGATTGGACACGAACTGTCGGGGCACTTGGTCGATGGACCGGACGCCGGGCAGTTGGTCGTGGTGAATCCCTATCTGTCCTGCGGCACCTGTCGCGCCTGTCAGCGGGGAAAACCCAATTGTTGCAGCGCGATTGCGGTCTTGGGGGTCCACACCGATGGCGGCATGTGCGCCCGGATCGCAGTGCCAGAGGCGAACCTTTATCCGGCCGAGGGGCTGACACCGCAGCAGGCAGCAATGGTGGAGTTCCTCGCCATCGGCGCCCATGCGGTGGCGCGCTCAGGCTGCGGGGCAGGGGACCGGGTCCTTGTGGCCGGCGCGGGTCCGATTGGGCTGGGCACCGCCATCTTCGCTCGTATCGCAGGCGCCGAGGTTCATTTGATGGACCTGAGTGCCAAACGCCTTTCGGCCGCCGCCGAACTGTTTGGATTCACCGACACCCACCAACCGGGCGACGATCTTTTGAGCGGCAACCTTTCCGAAGGGTTTGACGTGGTGTTTGACGCCACGGGTCATGCCGGGGCGATTGAGGCGGGATTTCCGCTGGTGGCCCATGGCGGTGTGACCGTTCTTGTCAGCGTGGTGAAGGAAAGCATCACGTTCTCTGACTCGGAGTTCCACAAACGCGAGAGCCAGATCATCGGCAGCCGCAATGCGCTGCGGGCGGATTTTGATCGGGTTATGGCGGCCATTCGGGCAGGCGACGTTCCGACAGATGCGATTGCCTCTGCGGTGCTGCCGCTTGCTGATCTGCCGACGCAATTCGCGGCTCTTTCTGAAGAGCGCGACCATCTGATCAAGGTGCTTGTGACACCGTGAAAGTGACCGAAATGACTGACCAGCCTTTTGCGCTCTGTTTGCATGATGCGGACAACGTTCTTGTCGCGCTGCGCGCGGTGCCTGCGGGCACGGCCCTCCCCGGTGGCATCGTTGCGCGCGACCCCGTCCCAGCGGGCCACAAAATCGCGCGGCGTGATGTGGCGGCGGGTGAAATGATCCTGAAGTACGGGCAGATCATCGGGGCCACCACGGATGTCATCCCGGCGGGCGGACATGTCCATGTGCAAAACCTCGGCATGGGCGCGCACAAACAGGATCACGCCTTTGGTGCGGCGGTGCAGCCCTTGCCCGCGCCTGAGGGGGAGGCCCAGTTTATGGGGTTTCACCGCCCGTCAGGTCGGGTGGGGACGCGGAACTACCTCGGCATTCTGACTTCGGTGAATTGCGCAGGATCCGTGGCGCGTTTCATTGCAGAGGCGGCTTCGCGCGAAGATATCCTTGCAGATTTTCCCAACGTGGATGGCATCGTTCCCATCGTGCATGGGTCCGGCTGCGGCATGTCCGGCAAGGGTGAGGGCTATGACACGCTGTTCCGCACCCTTGCGGGTTACGGGCATAGCGCCAACTTTGGGGCGATCCTGATGGTGGGCCTCGGCTGCGAGGTGATGCAGATCCGGGATTTGATCGACCGCAAGGCACTGAAAGACAGTGCGCGGTTTCGCTACATGACGATCCAGCATGAGGGCGGCACAAGAGCGACAGTTGACAAGGGGCTGGGCCTGTTGCGCGAGTTGGCAGCGGAGGCGAATAAGGCCACACGTGCCCCGGCTGCGGCCCGCCATCTTGTGCTGGGCATGCAATGCGGCGGATCGGACGGCTATTCCGGGATCACGGCGAACCCTGCCCTTGGGGTTGCCTCTGATCTCTTGGTGCGCCACGGCGGCACCTCGATCCTGTCCGAAACCTCCGAGATTTATGGGGCAGAGCACCTTTTGACGCGCCGCGCCGTGGACGTCGACACAGGTCGCAAGTTGGTCGATCTGATCGACTGGTGGGAGGATTACACCGCCCGCAATTTCGGCGAGATGGACAATAACCCCTCGCCTGGGAACAAGCGTGGCGGGCTGACCACGATCCTGGAAAAGTCTCTGGGCGCGGTGGCCAAAGGCGGCAGTGCGCCGCTGTCAGGGGTCTACAAATTCGCGGAACCTATTGATCGGACTGGCTTTGTCTTCATGGACAGTCCCGGCTATGACCCCTGTTCTGTGACCGGTCAAACCGCCTCTGGCGCGAACCTGATCGCCTTTACCACCGGGCGCGGCAGCGTGTCTGGCTACCAACCCGTTCCTTCCATCAAAATCGCGTCCAACCCCGATCTCTGGCGGCGGATGCAGGCGGATATGGATGTGAACTGTGGCGATATCCTCGACGGGGTCAGCTTGGAGGCCAAGGGGCAGGAGATCTTTGATTTGATGCTTCGCGTGGCCTCTGGCGAAGAAACCAAGAGCGAGGCGCAGGGTTTCGGCGCGGTGGAATTCGTGCCCTGGCAAATCGGCGCCGTGATGTGAGCGCAGCGCGAAGGAGGAAGAGATATGACCATTGATCTGAGCGGAAAACGGGTGCTGATCACCGCTGCGGCGCAAGGCATCGGCCGGGCCAGTGCCGAGGCCTTTGTGCGGGCTGGGGCGCAGGTTCTGGCCACCGATATCAACACAGAAGCGTTGAGCGCATTGCAGGGCTGCGACACAGCCCGGCTGGATGTTCTGGACGCAGAATCTGTGGCGCAGGTTTGTGCGGCGGCGGGGCCGGTGGATGTTCTGTTCAACTGCGCGGGTATCGTGCACGGCGGCACTGTTTTTGACTGCACCGAAGAGGATCTCGATTTCGCCTATGACCTCAACGTCAAGGCGATGGTGAGGATGGTGAAGGCGATTTTGCCGGGCATGATCGCGCGTAAATCGGGGGCGATTATCAACATGTCCTCGGTCGCCTCTTCGGTGAAGGGCGTGCCGAACCGCTTTGTCTATTCCACCACCAAGGCCGCCGTGCTGGGCCTGACCAAATCGATTGCTGCGGACTATGTGGCAGAAGGCATTCGCTGCAATGCGATCTGTCCGGGCACGGTGCAGTCGCCCTCGCTGGACGAGCGACTGGCGGCAACGGGCGACTATGACGCCGCCCGCGCTGCCTTTGTTGCGCGACAACCGATGGGCCGCATCGCCGAGGCCGAAGAAATCGCCGACCTCGCCGTTTATCTGGCGGGGGCAACCTACACGACAGGTCAGGCCTGCTGCATCGACGGCGGCTGGACGCTGTGACCCAGAACATAAGATCAAGGAAAGAGACGATATGAAACTGCTTCGCTATGGCGCGCCGGGGGCGGAAAAGCCGGGCCTTTTGCACACGGACGGCACCATTCGAGACTTGTCGGGCTTGATCGACGATCTCTCTGGCGCTGCGTTGTCGCCAGAAAGCCTTGCTGGATTGGCGGAAGCAGACGCTGCCTCCCTACCGATAGTGGAAGGCCATCCGCGTCTTGGGCCGCCCATCGCGGGAACGGGCAAGTTCATTTGCATCGGTCTCAACTATGCCGATCACGCCGCGGAAAGCGGGCTTGAGGTGCCGCCGGAGCCGGTGATCTTTATGAAGGCCAGCTCTGCCATTTGTGGCCCGAACGATCCGATCATTATCCCGCGCGGCTCGACCAAGACCGATTGGGAGGTTGAGCTGGCAGTGGTGATCGGCAAACCCGCGAAATACGTGAGTGAAGCCGAGGCCATGGAGTATATCGCGGGATATGCGATCACCAATGACGTCTCGGAACGTGCCTTTCAAACTGAGCGGGCGGGGCAGTGGACCAAGGGGAAAAGCTGCGACAACTTTGGTCAGATTGGGCCTTGGCTGGTCACACCGGATGAGGTCGCCGATCCGCACAACCTCGGCATGTGGCTGAAAGTGAATGGCGAAACCATGCAGGATGGTTCCTCCAGTACCATGGTCTATGGCGTCGCGCATTTGGTATATTATCTCAGCCAGTTCATGACCTTGCATCCCGGCGATGTGATCTCGACTGGAACCCCGCCGGGTGTTGGGCTTGGGATGACCCCGCCACGCTACCTTAAGGCGGGCGATGTGGTCGAGCTGGGGATCGAGGGGCTCGGCCAGCAGCGTCAGGACGTGATTGCCGACACATGAAACAGCACCCCCGATTTGATGTCATTTGCCTTGGCGAAGCGATGGGAGAGATCGCCTTTTCCGCGCCCGCTGCGCCACAGGTGGCAGTCGGGGGCGATACGTTCAACACGGCTGTCTACCTAGGGCGCGCGGGCCTACGGGTCGCCTTTGCCAGTATGGTCGGAGCGGATCCTTTCGGCGGCATGGTGCGCTGCGCGTTGCGGGACAATGGCGTTTCGGACGATCTGCTGCGTACGCATCCTTCGGCCACTACGGGCCTTTACACAATTGAAAACGATGTAAGCGGCGAACGATCCTTTGCCTATTGGCGCGAGACCTCGGCGGCCCGGCAAAGCTTTGTCGCGCCACCTGCGCCTTGGCTTGCGGGTTTGGGCGAGACGGCCCTGCTGTATCTGTCGGGGATCAGTCTATTTGCCTTTCGGGCGCAGGCTGAGGTTCTGTTCGAGACATTGGCGGACTTGCGCACGCGCGGCGTTCGCATTGCCTTTGATGGCAATTTTCGCCCTCGGCTCTGGCAGGACGACTTGGCGCAGGCCCGACATATCCACGCGCGGGTGGTTTCTTTGTCAGATATTTGTCTGCCCACATTTGAGGACGAAGCCCTATTGTGGGGCGATACCTCCCCCGAGGCCTGCGTGGCGCGCCTGGCGGAGATGGGGCCGTCGACCATAGTTCTGAAACAAGGCGCGGCGGGCTGTGCGCTTTGGGCTGGGGGCGCCTTAACCTCGGTCCCAATTCGCACGGTTGTTGAGGTCGTTGACACAACGGCGGCAGGGGACAGTTTCAACGCAGGGTTCCTCGCCGGACTGCATCAGGGTTTGACGCCTGATGAGGCGGCGCTGGCGGGGCATGATCTGGCCGGGCGCGTCATCGGGTGGCGCGGCGCGATCCTACCTGCCTGAGGCAACGTCTGATGTTGCGTCGAGCGACCGCCTCTCGGCAATGCCATCTATCGGGAGCGACATATCCGGCTGCGGCTATGCGGCCGAGTACACGTCTCCCGGGGAGAGGGCGCGGAACTGATCCAGCGGGATACCCTTTGTGCTCAGCGTTTTCTGGAGCAATTCCACCGGCTCGTCGTGCGGCTCATCCGTCAGCTGAAAAGTGCCCCAGTGAACGCCAAGCGCCTGCTCTGCGCCGATATCTTGGAAAATCTGTACTGCCTCTTCTGGCGCAACGTGCTGAGGGGCCATGAACCATCGCGGCTCATAGGCCCCGATTGGAATGAGCGCGATGTCGGGGGCGCCAAATTTGCCGCGCAGATCATGAAAGATGGACCCATCGCCATATCCGGTGTCACCAGCAAACCAAACGCGTGCTTTGGGCGTCTCAATCCAGAACCCGCTCCACAAGGCCATGCGGCGATCCCCAAGACCGCGGGCGGACCAGTGATAGGACGGGGTCAGCGTCACAGAGGTGTTCTCTGCAATCATAAACCGATCATACCAGTCGCCGCAGTCGACCGTGGCGCCCCGAACCGAGCGCATTACCGTGGCGTCTGTGCCGAGGGGCATAATCATCCTCGGTCGGTGCGCCGCGTGCAGACGCTTCAACGTTGTGGTGTCCAGATGGTCATAGTGATTGTGGCTGATCAGAACGACATCAATCGGGGGAAGATCGTCAAAGGCAATGCCCGGCGCCGTCACACGCTTGGGCCCAGCGAAGGAAAGCGGGCTCGCGCGGGTTGACCACACTGGGTCCGTCAAGATGTTCAAACCGGCGATCTGGATCAGGACGGAGGCATGCCCCACCATGGTCACGCGCGGGGTGTCACTGCGCTGCACAGGCTTCGCTGGCGTGATCGGAACATGTTTGGGCCACTGCGCGCGCTGTCCATTGCGATGCCATTTCAGCAGGTCACGAAACGAACGATCGGTCTTATGTCCGGGCCAGAAAAATCGCTCACCATCAAAGTGGGGGCGGATCGGGCCAGAGTAGTAGCGATTGCGCGGCATAAGTGTCCTGAACGATTTGCTTTTTGTCCATGTGCTCCTTGTCTACTGCGAGAACAAGGGGTGCCGTGGGAACTAGGCAAAAATCAAACCGTTCGCGACGGAAAGTCTTTGGTCCGTTTGCGAACCTTTGAGGGGGCGAAAGGGACGGAGACAGTCATACGTTCTGGTCCCCCTTGTGTTGCCGCAAGGCGCCGCTATCTGTTGGAAAGTCCGCCGTGGAAAACCAGACTGTCACGACAGTTTGGACAAGAGCGGCAATCATTTGCGGTCCTGAGGAGCCTTGGCATGAAGATCACCCGTTCCGGCACGATGCCGTCAAAAGCAGGTCCCAGCGACTGGTTCACAGGGACAGTTCGGATTGATCCGCTCTTTCAGGCCGAAGACCCGGGTCGCGCCGGAGGGGCGCATGTCACCTTTGAACCGGGCGCGCGCACGGCTTGGCATACACATCCAGCGGGTCAGACGCTGATCATCACCTTTGGTCGTGGCCGTGTGCAACGTGAAGGTGGGCCGGTCGAAGAGGTTAGCCAGGGCGATGTGGTCTGGTTCCCGGCTGGTGAAAAACACTGGCACGGCGCCGCGCCCGAAAGCGCGATGAGCCACATCGCAATCCAAGAGGCGATCAATGGCGAGGCGGTCACTTGGCTGGAGAAAGTCAGTGAGGAAGACTACGGGGCTTAAATCCTCGCCTGAAGTCGGAGTAAGCTACGGTCTGACGATCTTCCCCCCTGCAAAAAGAGGCCCCGATGAAGGCTGTCCTGTTCGAGAAATTCCAAGAGCCGCCAAAGGTCGTGACTGTCGCGGACCCAAGCCCGCAGCCGCATGGTGTTGTGCTGAAAGTCGCGGCCACTGGCGTTTGTCGCAGCGATTGGCACGGGTGGATGGGGCACGATAGCGACATCGAGTTGCCCCATGTGCCGGGGCATGAGTTGGCCGGCGTTGTGGAGGCGGTTGGCAAGGATGTCACCCAGTGGAAAGTGGGCGACAAGGTCACGGTGCCCTTTATCTGCGGCTGCGGGAGCTGCTCTGAATGCAATGCCGGGCAGCAGCAGGTGTGCTTGCATCAAGAGCAGCCCGGATTCACTCATTGGGGGTCTTTCTCGGAATACGTCGGGATCCATCAGGCTGATCTCAACCTTGTGGCCTTGCCGGACACGATGGATTTTGCGACGGCGGCGAGCCTTGGGTGCCGCTTTGCCACATCCTTTCGGGCCGTGATCGACCAGGGCAAAGTCTCGGCCGGTCAATGGGTTGCGGTGCATGGCTGTGGTGGTGTCGGGCTGTCGGCTGTCATGATCGCAACGGCGGCAGGGGCCAATGTGATCGGCGTCGACCTTGATACAGCAAAGCTGCAGTTGGCCAAGGAGCTGGGTGCCGTCGCGGTGATCAATGGGGCCGAAGCAGATGTAGCGGGCGCCATCCAGGAGCTCACACGCGGTGGGGCGCATGTGTCGCTCGATGCGCTGGGCCATCCCGTGACCATGACCAACTCCATCCTATGTTTGCGCCCGCGCGGCAAACACATTCAGGTCGGCTTGATGCTGGGAGAGCATGCTGCGCCTGCCATTCCGATGCCCAAGATCGTGGGCCAAGAGATCGAGTTGCTCGGTTCACACGGTATGCAGGCGCATCGCTATGGGGTAATGCTCGATATGGTCGCCAGTGGAAAGCTTGATCCTGCCCGGCTTGTGGGCGCCGAAATCGGCTTGGACGAAGCACCTGAAGCTCTGATGAATATGGATAAATTCCAATCCGTGGGGGCTACAGTCATCACGCGCTTTTAGTTCGCGAGCGGGCAAGGGAAGTTGCCCGCCGCGTGTGGTGCTGCTGGTCCGGTTAGAACCTGCTGGTCAGGCTCAGGGCAAATTCACGGCCTGCGCCATAGGAACAGACATAGGCCGTCTGGCACCCGGTCACATGTCGGGTATCCCCGATATTGGTCACCGATAGGCGCATTTCTGTGCCGTCGGTCAAAGCATATCGCAGATAGGCGTCATAAAGCGTGTAGCTGGACACCGAGAGCGTGTTGGCGCTGTCCGCAAAGCTCTCGCCACGATGACGCAGGCCCCCGCCGATGCTAAGGCCATCAAGGCGCCCAGCGGAGAAGTCGTATTCGGCCAGAAGCGACACTTCGAGCTCTGGCACCAAGGTGGGGGACAACCCGATCAGGCTCGCGTTGCTGTCCGCGGTGATTTCCGCGTCTAGCTTGGTTGCAGCCCCTTTGAGGCGCAGACCGTTGTCAAAGTCATAGGCCGCTTCCAGTTCAAACCCGCGCATCCGCACTTCACCCAATTGATCGTAGCTTGGCCAGGCGCCGGTGACGACATTCTCCTGATCGATCTGGAACAGCGCCCCGGTTACCGAGAAGTGGCTGCCAAGCGGCATCCATTTAAAGCCCAATTCGATTTGCTCGCCCCGTTCCGGTTCTGTCACCCCGTCAGACGGCGCGGCGATCAGCGGGTTAAAGAAGGTCGAGGCGCTGACATAGGGCGTAAACCCATTGGCAAATTCATGCGCCAGTGCCACCCGATACGAGGTTTCGCTGTCGCTGCGCACGAAAGTAGAGGTGCCGGTTTGCTCCGTCTCAACCCAGTCGTGGCGCAGGTTGAACGTGGCCCGCCAGCCGCCGCCAAAACTCATCTGGTTTTGGGCATAAAGGCCGATTTGCTTTTGCGTGGTGTCTGCGTCTTTGTAGACCGAGGTGGTCGGGGTCCCGGGCGTGGTGGGGTTCACAACGGTGTTGCTGCCAAAACCAGAGGCCTGCGTTTCGCTCAGCTCGTAATGGCGGGCGTCGAGACCCAGCAGCAGGTTGTGCTCAACCGCGCCTGTGTTGAGGCGCCCAAAATAGCGAACATCTGCCTGAGCCGTGCGCACGGTGGTGTCATGATCAAAGGCGATCAGGCTCAGAGTGCCATCCGGAGCGGTGGGCTGCTGCGCGTATCCCGCGTAACCATAAGGGTAATAATAGCTTTCTTCGACAGAGGCATAGCCAAGACGGGTAATGCCCGACAGGGTAAACCCATTGGCGAACTCATGCTCTGCGATGAAGGACAGGGTGGCTTGGTCGCGCTTGTAGCTGTCCCAATCGGGGTCGGAGAAGTTCGCATCGGGGTCCATGAAGCCGAATTCTGCAGTGGGAACCACTGTCCCGTAGTAGGGCAGGAAGGTGCTGCCGTTGTGCTTTTCATCGGCCTTGTGCAGGGTCCCGATCAAAGTCAACTCGATGCCGCCATCGGTGACGGTCTTGTAGCCACCGGACAGAGTGCCGCGCGTTCCCTCGTTCAGGGCATCATGGTGGTCGCCGGTCTCCAGATTGCCGGTCACGCGATAGGCGCTGCTGTCTGAAAGGTCCTCGCCCAGATCAAACGACAGGCTGGTCCGACCTGCATCGTTGATCCCCACATTGAGTTCCCCAACATGACCGCCGGGACGCTTGGAGACATAGTTCAAGATGCCGCCCGGGTTGGAGCCGCCATAAAGCGCGGAGGACGGTCCACGCAGCACTTCGATCCGCTCCAGCGTGTAGGGATCAATGTAGAACGACCCAAACGCATAAGAGAGCGTTTGCGCATTGTCGAGATAGATGCCGGTTTGGTCTGCCTGAAACCCGCGGACGCGCAGCCAGTCGTAGTCATTGTCGTCGCCAAAGACCTCGGCGGTGACACCCGCGGTGTAGCGCAGGGCCTCCGACGTACGGCGGGCGTCAAACACCTCAATCTCTTCGCGGCCAAGCACGCTGACGGATTGCGGCACCTCGCTCAGAAGCAGCGGCACCTTGCCCCCCGTCGCGGTGAGTGGGTTGACCTCTTGGTTGACCGGTCCGGTTGCGTTTTCCGTGAAAGTCACGACGATCTCGTCCAGTAAGATCGGCTCGCCCTCTTGTGCGAGGGCTGGCAGAGCAAGGCTGCTGCAGAGCGCAGTTGTTGTGGCGAGGGTGCGTGGCAGTGAAGTGATACGATGTCTGTTCAGCGCAGTCATGCGATGGTCCCGAGTGCAGAAAGTCAACAGAAGATGCACCCAACCGCCTGCCGGAGAGGTTGGTCCGAGTCGGGAATTCACGCTTGGATATCGGGGCGCCTAGGCCTTGTATTGTACATTTGACGCATCGCGGGTGTTCGGGGATTCATTCATCCAATGGCTGGGCACTTGCCCGGTGATCGATTTGAACACCCGGTTGAAATGCGCCTGATCGGCAAACCCAGCGAGGACGGCGACCTCCGCAAAGCCTTTTCCCTCGCTCAACAAGGCCTTGGCGTGCGCAATACGCTCCTGCAGCACCCAGCGGTAGGTCGAAAGCCCGGTGCGGGATTTAATGATGCGGTTCAACTGCGCCCGCGACAGGCCTGAGATCGCGGCGAGGTCATCGACTTCAATCCGTTGCGCGACATGGTTTGAAACATAGGCCTTTAGGCGCTGTACGATGTCTTGTGTCGCCTCTGTCGGCGCGGGCGCATGGCCTGCGTGCAGAACCTCGAGGAACAGGCATTCCGCCAGCTTTTCGCGGTGCATCAGGCTCTTGCTGGGGTCTGCGAGAAGATCCACAAGAGTGGCCAGCTGATTGGCGTGGTTCAAGAATATCGGATCACTCGGCACACGTTCGATGTTTGCAAGGGCGAGCAGCCGGTCCTGTGTCAGATGAATGTCCACATGGCGCAGACGACCCGCCGTTGGAAATTTGCTCCAGACCTCCGTGCCGGCGGGCACATAGCAGGCGACATAGGGGCGCGGCGCGCAGTGACGATCGGACGTGAGCGGAATGCTCTTGCCGTCCAGCATCAGAACCACGCGCGGATGCATCGACACATAATGACCACTCGCATTTCTACGATGCGACACGGTCCAATAGTCCACCGCCATGCCGTCCGTCGAAAAGAAGGCGGAGTCGCCGAGGGGGGTAAACCCTTGGATGGAGGCAAACATACGGGGGCGAAAGGTCATCGGATCCAGAGGCAAAGCGGCATCGCGCCTCTGCTGAGGCGGGGGGCGGGTGGGGCTGTCAGGCTGGATGTCGCGGTGCAATCTGGCTGCGCGTATCATACCGCAAAGCCAGCGCGCTCACCAGACAGGAGGGGCAACAGTCGCCTATTTTGCAGGTGTAAGCCGGATCAAAGCGCCATTGCGCGCATCCGTGAGGATCATGACGGAGCCGTCCTGCGCCACATCCACGTCCCGGACGCGCGCCTTGCCTTGCAGATATCGCGCTTCGCCAGTGACACGCCCCTTGTCGAGCGTCAGTCGCACCAGGGCCTGACTGGCCAGCCCGCCAACCAAGATACTGCCCTGCCACTCGGGGAAAAGAGCGCCATCATAGAATGCCATACCGCTTGGGGCGATCACCGGGTCCCAATAGTAGACAGGCTGCTCCATATTGGGCGCTTTGGTGCGGCCCTCTCCGATGGGACTGCCGCTGTATTCCTCGCCGTAGGTGATGACCGGCCAGCCGTAGTTGCGGCCCGGCAGAATGTGGTTGAGCTCATCCCCGCCGCGCGGCCCATGCTCGATGGCCCAGAGATCGCCATCTGGGCCAAGGGCCGCCGCTTGAACATTGCGATGCCCCCAAGACCAAATCTCTGGCTGCGCGTTTTGAATGCGCGGATTTCCCGGTGTCGCGCCGCCCATTGGGTCGATCCTGAGGATTTTGCCAATATGGGTCGTCACATCCTGCGCCAAGACGCGCGCCTCGGGCACAGAGCGCTCTCCGGTTGTGACAAACAACGAACCATCCGCGCCCCAGACAAGGCGTGATCCATAGTGCGCAGTAGAGGCCCATCCCGGCATCTGTTGGAAGATAACCTGCACCTGCGTCATCTCGCGATTGTCTGCTGACAAAAGCCCCGTCGCGACCGAGGTGCCGGTCCGGCCTCCGCCGCGTGGTTCCGCATAGCTCCACCACACCCGCCGTGTCGTGGCAAAGTCGGGCGCGGTCAGCACATCCAGCAAGCCCCCCTGACGGCGTGCATCCACCTCGGGCAGGCCACGGATCGGGGCGGAGAGATCACCCTGCGGGGACACAATGCGCATCCGTCCGACCCGTTCGGTGACGATCCAACTACCATTGGGCAATTGATCCAGCCCCCAAGGCTGGCGCAAACCGCTGACAATGACCTCGCGGGCGAGGGTGAGGTCTTCGGTGATCTCCGGCGCGCGGGTTTGCTCTGCAAAGGCGGGTTTCAGCGTGGTGGCATTGGGCGGGGCTGCGTTGAAAGATTGCGCATTTGCAGCCTGTGCAATGGCCAACGCCACAACAGTCAAAAGGTGTCTTTTCATCTGAAGTGCCCTCGCGATGTCATGTGATGCCCGGGCGGCCGAGGCGCATTGCGTAAGGCGCACCCTCTCAATGGTGTCGATAAGGGAACTAGGCAGGCGCAAAGCGAGATCCAGCCCAATCTTTATCGGCCTCGCGAAAGATTGGCCTTTTTTGGCGGGTCAGGTCTTTGCGCTGATTGCGTAGCGGTGCTCGCTTCGGCGGAGCAGGGATTTTTTCCAACCCAAACCCTGTGCTTGTGCGCGGTGAATGGCGCGTAGGTCGGTATCCACGCGAATGTCGGTAAATCCAGCTTCCTTCAGCAGCTCCACAACCGCCTCGGCGCGAGCGCCATTGGAAAAATGCACCCGCGACAGGATGGAGTTATGCCGTTCCATATTGCGGTTGGTCGGTGGGGGTGACAGCCGCGACATAAGCCGCGCGACCCATCCCTTGCTGACAAAATCGCCATCCACCAACAGCAGCGTTCCGCCGGGTTTGAGCACGCGGTGCCAGGCCGCAAAGGCGGCAGCAGGATCGACCAAGGTCCAGACCAGATGCCGGGTCACAAGGACATCCATGCTGCCCTCGGGCAGCATGGGGCGCTCCGCATCGGCCTGAAGAAATGTGATGCCCGGCATTTTTGCTCGCGCACGCTCCAGCATGGGCTCGGACCAATCAAGACCGGTGACTTTGAACCCCAAACTCTGGCAAAGCTTTGAAATCTCACCTGTTCCAGACGCCAGATCCAATAGGCTCCGCCCCTCTGCGGGGCCGAGATGCCGCTCAAAGAGCGCCTGCCAAGCGGCCAGTTCAGCGCCCGCGTCGATGCGGTGGCCCACATCATTGTCAAAGGTTGCGGCCCGCTCTGACCAATACTCGCGGATTTCGTCCCGAAGGCTGTGATTGGACAATGTCTGGTCGGTCATCTTGGGCTCCGCACTTGGTTTCCTCGGCTTTGGGGTTGCTGACAAGTTTTGTCAAGATTTATGATTGACTGAAACACTCAGAATTAATAGGGCTGCTAGTATCTTGAACCAAAGGATCACATCATGACCCTTCGTCCCATCCTCGGCGCCGCGGCGTTGAGCCTTTTCGCAGCCAGCCTCGTGCAAGCCGATCCCATCACCCTGACCGACATCGCCGGTCGCGAGGTTACGGTCGACGCACCGGTGGACCGCGTGATCCTGGGCGAGGGGCGGCAGATCTTTTTTGCTGCCGTATTGGACGGGGAAAATCCGTTTGAACGCGTGGTCGGCTGGCGGGACGATTTCCGTCAGGCCTCGCCCGAAAGCTATGCGATCTATGCCGAGAAATTCCCGCAACTGGCAGATATCCCGACCTTTGGCGGCTTTAAGGACGGTACATTCGACATCGAACAGGCGGTCTCTCTCAACCCCGATGTGCTGATCATGAACCTCGAAGCCAAAGCGGCGACCGAGGAAGCCGGGTATGAAGAAAAACTGGCCAAGGTCGGCATTCCGATCGTCTATGTGGATTTCCGCGAAAAGCCTTTTGAGCATACCTCGCAGTCGATGGAGATCATCGGCGCGTTGTTTGGCGAAGAAGAGCGCGCCGCAGAGTTCAACGCCTTCTACAAAGAGCAAATCGCCCGCGTCACCGATGTGATTGCGGCGCATCCGGAATTGGAAAAGCCGCTGGTGTTTGTTGAACGCGCGGGCGGCTATTCTGAGGATTGCTGCATGTCCTTTGGTGACGGCAACTTCGGCCGGTTTGTGGAGCTTGCAGGCGGCAAGAACATGGGGTCCGAATTTATCCCGGGCACCTTTGGAACCGTGAATGCCGAGCAAGTCATCGCGTCCAACCCGGATCAGATCGTGGTCACCGGCGGCAACTGGGAGGCCTATGTGCCCGGCGGCAAATGGATCGGCGTTGGCCCGGGATCTGATACTGCCGTGGCGACGGACAAGCTGGCAGTTCTGATGGAGCGCCCGGCCTTTACTGGCGTCAAAGCGGTGGAAGATGGCCAAGTGCATGCAATCTGGCACCAGTTCTACAACAGCCCCTACAGCTTTGTTGCGGTTCAGAAATTGGCGACGTGGTTGCACCCGGAGGTGTTTGCCGACCTCGACCCGGAAGCGACGCTGAAAGAGCTGCATAGTCGCTTCCTGCCGGTGGAGTATCGCCCCGGTTACTGGGTCTCTCTGAAGTAAATCCATCTCGGGTGCGGCCGAAATTTGCAGGCCGTACCCAACCCGTATCGGAGGCCCCATGGCTGTCTCGTCCATCGATCCCCCCGCAACCGCGCTGGCCTATCGGTCGATGGTTTTGCGGCGCATTGCCGTTCTTGCGGGGCTGACCGCTCTTTTGGTGCTCTCGGTTGCCGTGGATGTCGCCCTTGGGCCTGCGCGCTATGGTGTGGGCGATGTCTTGCGCACGATCTTTCTGCCCGGTCAGGCGGAGGTGCAGATGCGCGTTGTGGTCTGGGACATTCGCATGCCGATGGCCTTGCTTGCCGTCACAGTTGGCGCGAGTCTGTCCTTGGCGGGGGCGCAGATGCAGACCATTCTGGCCAATCCCCTAGCGAGCCCTTTCACGCTTGGCCTATCTGCCGCGGCCAGCTTTGGCGCGGCGCTGGCCATGGTGCTTGGCGTGGCTTTGTTCCCGGCAGCGATCACATTGATGGTGCCGATCAATGCCTTCGCCATGGCGATGGCGGCCTCTCTGTTGATCTTTGGCCTTTCGACTTTGCGTGGTGTGACCGTGGAAACCATCGTCCTTCTGGGCATCGCCTTGGTCTTCAGCTTCAACGCCGCTCTGGCGCTTTTGCAATATTTCGCCTCTGAACAAGCGCTGTCTGCCGTGGTGTTTTGGACTATGGGCAGCCTTACAAAGGCAACCTGGGGCAAGGTGGCTGTGACAGCGGTGATCCTCGCGGTCTGCACGCCGCTCTTTGCCCGGCGCGCCTGGGCCTTGACCGCGATCCGTTTGGGAGAGACGCGGGCGGCCGCGATGGGCGTGCCGGTCAAACGCTTGCGCTTAGAAGCGCTGTTTCTGGTCTCCCTACTGGCAGCGGTGCCGGTGTCCTTTGTCGGCACCATCGGGTTCATCGGGATCGTGGGTCCGCATGTGGCGCGCCTGTTGCTTGGAGAGGATCAGCGGTTCTTTCTGCCGGGCGCAATGTTGGCGGGGGCGGTGATCCTCTCGGCGACCTCCGTTTTGTCAAAGGCGATCCTGCCGGGGGCGGTCCTTCCCATCGGCATCATTACCGCCCTAGTCGGCGTGCCGTTTTTCGCTGCGCTGATCCTCACGAAAGGCCGCAAGTCATGGTAAGCCTCGCGCTGGAGCAGATCTCGGCCCGCTATGGCCGTCGCGAAATCCTGACTGAGGCCTCCACGCCGCCCATTCCAGGCGGGTGTTTGACCGCGCTGGTCGGGGCCAATGCCGCCGGAAAGTCCACCTTGTTCCGCCGTATTGCGGGGCAGTTGGGCGGCACCGGGGCGGTTCATTTGAGTGGCGCGCGCGAAGATGAGCTGCGATACATGCCGCAAGACACAGCTATGACGGCGGCGCTCACGGTTTATGAATCCATCATCCTTGCGCTGAAACAAGGGGCAGGCGGTTGGAGGCTCTCGAGTGAGGAATTGGCTGCGGTCGATAATGTGCTGGAGCGCTTCGGCATCGCGCATTTGGCCGAGCGGCAGCTGACCGAGCTCTCAGGTGGGCAGCGGCAGGCCGTCTCCATTGCGCAAACCCTCGTTTCGCGCCCGCGTGTTGTGCTGATGGACGAGCCGACCTCCGCCCTCGATCTCTACCGCCAATATGAGGTCTTGGAGGCCCTGCGCAAATATGCCGAGGAAACCGGCGCGGTGATTTTGCTTGCGCTGCATGACCTCAATCAGGTGATGCGCAGTTGTACGACCACGGTTGCCCTGTCCGGTGGACGGATCCTCGCCTGCGGGCCGACGCTTGAGGTGCTGACACCGGACCTCATCCGCAGCCTCTATGGCATCAACAGTCGGGTGGAGCGCTGCTCTCAGGGGTGCCCGATGATGATTGTGGATGGACCGGCCGCCTGAGGAATGCGCTCTTTTGGGGCCTATTCCAAACGATCCAGACCTGTGCGAAGGGTATCGCGCATCCCGCTTTCCTCCATATGCATCCGCAGGCGTTGGTTGTAGCCGTCCGGCGTATTCAGCGCTTCAATCAATACGGCGCTGTCCTGATTGGAGAGGTTTGCTGCGACGAGTGTTCGCAGGAATGCCTCGCCTTGCTGCGGGTCATCCACCCGTTCACCGAGCCATTGCGCGGCGTCGTTGACCATACGCGCGACGGGCGAAAGGACGGCTTGCGCGCATAGATAGGCCGCCATTTCATCTGAAGTCTTCAGGGGAAAGATGCTGTTTCGCGCGCCAAACAGGGCGTCGACCAGACCGACGTCTCCTTGCATCATGATGGGAGAGCCGCCATGAGCAATGCCGGGAAAGGGCATCATCAGCGCCACGACCTGCGCGAGATGAACCATGGCATCAGCTTCCGCAAGGGTTGCGTCGGCCATGAAGCTGATCAGCCTTTGACCTTCGCGAAATTTAAGGGGGCCAAGAATGGCGGGGGCGGCCTCTGCCATGAGGCCAAGAAAAATCACATCGCTTGCGTCAATGACCGCCTGATTGTCCGCGACGCTGACATTGGTAAACTCCGCAGCCAGTGCATTTGCGTAAGTCGCGCTGCGCTCGGAGACGACGATGCTGTGTCCGTCCATTGCGATGCCGCGCACTACGGCGCTCGCAATCGTTCCACATCCGATGACCCCAATGCGCATGATTTTGCTCCCTCTTTGATGGTCGTCTTATACCTCCAATGGGCACCGAAGTCCCCTGTGGCAGCGCAGTCCGCACGGTTCATGGTGCCAGTAAAGAGCACCGCGCCTCAGGCGCGCGGTGCTCTTCGCAAGTTGGTTTAGTTGCGGGAGTGACCACCCGCATCCGCTGATGCGAGATCCCAGAACAGTCCGGCCATGCAGCGCAGCGCATCTCGACAGACGGGTTTTAGCACGTGTTCATTCGGCGCATGTTGCGAGCAGCCACGGTAGGAATGCGGCACCCAGACGGTCGGCAGCCCGAGAATGTCAGCAAAGCTGTCGTTGGGCAGCGAGCCTGCTAGGTTGGGAAGGATATGCGGCGGCTTTCCGGCTGTTTCTGTTAGGGAGGCGGCCACGAACGTTACCCAAGGATGGTTGGGATCCAGACGCGTTGCCTTGAAGAACCCGCGATCATGCGGGGTCACCCGGACCATATCAAACCCATGTTTGTCCAAGTGGCGGCGCAAGGCGGGCAGGATGTCCTCGGGGTCGGTGCCGACCACATAGCGCAGTTGGCAGGTCGCGCGGGCGGTCGGGGCAATGGCATTCACCGGCGCCTCGGGCACGCCACTGGTCATGGCGAGGACCGCAAAGGAGTTCCATCCAAACACCCGTTCCGCCGGGGTGAGGGAGGTCTCGCCCCAGTCGGTGTCGATCGCCGGGCCGCTGTCACCTTCTAAGGGCAGACCGTCCAGAGCGGCCCGGATCGTATCCGTCAGGCTGTCGGGGCGCCATTCCGGGATCTGGATCTGACCGCGCACATCACAGATCGAGGCCAGCGCATGCGACAGGATCATCGACGGATCCGCCAAGAGACCGCCCCAGTTGCCGGAATGATGCGCTCCCTCGCGCAGGTCCAGTTCCAGATCGAAACTGACGCCGCCACGAGAACCCATGAACATAGTGGGTGTATCAGGTTGCAAGCGTGGCCCGTCGGAGGCGATCAGAACATCGGCCTTCAGGCGGTCTTTTTGCGCGGTAAAAAACTCCGCAAGCCCAGCAGAGCCGGTCTCTTCGGACATTTCCACGACGATCTTGACGTTGAAACCGAGGTTGCCGCGCTCTGCCAAAACGGCCTCGAGTGCGGCGATATTGATCAGGTGCTGACCCTTGTTGTCGGCGGTGCCGCGCCCATAGAGGCGCTCGCCCTCCTCGACTAGCGTGAAGGGGGCCAGACCCGCGCGCCATTGATCCGTCTGGGCGCGGATCACGTCCCCATGGCCATAAGTCAGCACGGTTGTCAGCGCCGGGTCTTCGATCCGCTCGCCGACCAGCAAAGGGCCTCCGGCCGGATCGGGGTTGGCAAAAATCTCGCAGGTAAAGCCGGAGGCGGCCAGGCGCGGCTCGATCACATCCTTGAGGTAGCGCATCAATTCCGGCGCGGCCTCGGGGTTCTGACTCTCGGTCGGGTAGGTGACCCAATCGGCAAGATCGTATTGAAACCGGCCATCGTCAAAATAGCGGCTGACGCGGTGAAGGGCGCCGTCACGGGTGGTGGGTGCGGTCATTTTTGCTCCACGGGTTCGGGGATGGCGTCGCCCCAAGGCGACATGATTTCGGTGCATCCGCTGTTGCGGTCGTCTTTGCGCAACACGCCAGCGGGGCAGGCAAAGGCGTAGGGAAAGACGGTGCGGCGGGTGGTCACGGTGGGGTGATGCGCTTCTAGCGCGGCAATCACCTCGGCGGGTAGGCTGTCATCGGCTACCACCGTGTCCCCACCGGAGACATCAATGCGCGGTTGGTGAAAGGCCGCCCCCACATCCATGCCGAAATCGGCGACAAAGGAGGACAGTTGCGCCACGGCCGAGACAATCTTGCGCCCGCCGGACGCGCCAAAGGCAAACCGGCTGCCGGTGCCTGTTTCGCCCAGAACCGGGCAGACATTCATCAGGCAGCGTTTGTCCGGGGCCAGTGAGTTTGGTTTTCCCTGTTCCGGGTCGAACCACATGATGCCGTTGTTCATCAACAGACCCGTCTGCGGCGAGACCACGCGAGAGCCGAAAATCGAAAGCAGTGTCTGAGTGTGGGAGACCATATTGCCATGGCGGTCCACGATAGAGAAATGCGTGGTGCATCCCGGTGCCTCTGGCGTCTCACCATCGTCTCCCATGCCCGCGAGGCGCTTGGCATACGCTGCTTTTAGCGCATTGGCATATGCAGCGTAGGCCGCCGCATCGGGGCGATCGTTCGGTGTCAGCGCGCTTTCCAGATGCTGCATCGCATCGCGGAATGTTGGTCCTGCCGTCAGCCCCGGCATCACATCAAAGCGCGCCTCGCGATAGGTGAAACTCAGCGGATCAAGTATCTCGGCGTGATAGGTCGAAAGATCGTCAACCGATAGCGACCCGCCTTTGGCCTGCACATCGGCGGCCATCGCGTGGGCGATCTCGCCTTCGTAGAAATCGCGCGCGCCTGCCTCGGCCAATTGCGCGATTGTATCGGCCATTTTCGACATGTCGATGCGCTTGTCGGACAGGCTGGTCCAGCCTGCGATGGTTGGCCATTGATCATCCTCGAGAAAGAGCGCAGCGGCGTCGGCATCCTGTGCCAGCGCGCGGGTGGTGGAGGCGATGATGAGCGCCGCATACCAGTCCACAGCCAGCCCTTCGCGCCCGAGCGCAATGGCGGGTTGCAGCAAATCCTTCCATGGCAGTTTGCCGAAGCGAGCATGGGCCTTGCCCACACCGTCGACCGTGCCGGGCACAGCGATGGCGGTGGCCCCTTGGACATTGCGGTCTTCGACCACCTTTTCCCATGGGAAGAGATCGCCGGCCTTGCCCTCCCCGGACAGAGGATAGTCAGCCACGTTCAACCCTTTGGGAGAGCGCATTCCGTAGTTCAGCGCATAGGCGCGCCCCTCGTCAGCGCGCCAAAGCATGGCAGCCCCGCCCCCTGCCGGGCCGCTCATCCAGGGTTCAACCACCCCGATGGCAAAGGAGACAGCAACGGCCGCATCCACCGCGTCGCCCCCCGCGGCCAGAACCTCGGCCCCGATCTGGGCGGCGCGACTGTGCTGTGCGGCGACCACGCCGAACTCAGTCTCGATCACCGCTTTGCGGGTCTGCTGCGTGGTGGAGAGATTGGAGATCATTTCGAACTGTCCTTTCTGCCCGCTCAGGCGGCCGAGCTGCGCGCGGTGTCAAAGAGGTGACATTCGACCCGGCCATCCTCGGTCGTAGCGGTCTGTGGCGCGAGCTGGCTACAGTACGGCATCGCGCGCGCACAGCGTGGGTGGAAATGGCAGCCTGAGGGTGGTGCGATTGGGTTCGGATAGGCGGCCCCGAGATGGGTATCCGGCACGCCTTTCGTCGGGTCGGGGGTCAGCACCGATTGCAACAAGGCCTCCGAATAGGGATGACGGCTGCGGTCAAACAGGCCTTCGACGCTGGCCTCCTCGACAATGCGGCCAAGGTACATCACGGCGACCCGATTGGCCAAATGCTCCACCACGGCGAGGTTGTGGCTGATGAACAGGTAGGTGAGGCCGAATTCCTGCCGCAAATCACTCAGCAGGTTGAGGATCTGTGATTGGACCGAAACATCCAAGGCGGAGGTCGGCTCGTCACAGATAACAATCTCCGGCTTCATGATCAGAGCCCGGGCAATCGCCACCCGCTGCCGTTGACCGCCGGACATTTGGCTGGGGTAGGTGTTCATCACCCGGGCGGGCAGGCCGACGATGTCGAGGATTTCGCGCACCGCCTTTTCCTGGCTGGCGCTGTCCCCCACATTGTGGACCCGTAGAGGCAGGGAGATGATGTCATAGATGCTCTTGCGGGGGTTGAGCGAGGAATAGGGATCCTGAAAGATCGGCTGGATCCGCCGCGCCAGTTCCGACCGGTTCTGGGCACCGATTTCCTTGCCGTCCACCAGCACTTGCCCTTCGGTAGGTTGTTCCAGCCCCAAAAGGATCTTGGCAAGGGTGGATTTGCCGCAGCCGGATTCCCCGACCAGACCCAAGACCTCGCCCCGACCGATCTTGAGCGAAACATCGTTCACGGCCTTCAGGGGTTTCGGTGTCGAGAACATCCCCTGTTTGACCGAGTAGGTCTTGGAGACATTACGCAATTCCAACACGGGAGTATCGCTCATGCGGGCACCTCTTCGGGAGTCTGGGCGTGGCCATTGGCGTGAACGCAGCGGAAGTTGTGATCGGCGTTGATGTGGTCACGCAGCGGGATGGGCTGGCGGCAGGTGTCAACCGCGTGTTCGCACCGCGTGCGGAAGGGGCAGCCAGTGACATCCCCCACCAGCGAGGGAACAATACCGGGGATTGTGCCCAGCTTGGCACCGCGCTCGGTCTGGCCGGGTACAGGGATGCATCGCAACAGGCCGCGTGTGTAGGGGTGGGCAGGGGATTGGAAAACGTCCCTAGCGGGGCCGGTTTCGACCAACTCGCCTGCATACATCACGGCCACCTTGTCGGCGACGCGGGCCACCACGCCAAGGTCGTGGGTAATCAGGATCATTGCCATGCCGAGCTCCTTTTGCAGGTCGACCAGAAGCCGAAGGATCTGCGCCTGAATGGTCACGTCGAGCGCGGTTGTCGGCTCGTCCGCGATGATCAGCTCCGGCTCGCACATCAGCGCCATCGCGATCATCACCCGCTGCCGCAAGCCGCCGGACAGCTGGTGCGGATATTGTGACAGGCGGCTTTCGGCGGCGGTGATCCCAACCTTCTCCAACAGTTCGATGGCACGGGCGCGAGCCTGATCCTTGGAGACGGATCTATGCAGCAATAGCGCCTCAGCCAGCTGGTCGCCGATGGTGTAGGCCGGGTTAAGTGAGGTCATGGGTTCTTGGAAGATCATCGACATCCGCAGGCCGCGCAGCTTTCGCATTCCGCGTTGGCTGGTTTTCATCAGGTCGATGCCGTCAAAGGACAGCTCATCTGCTTTGCGCGAGATCTTCTTTCCCAATAGTCCCATAATCGCGAGCGAGGTCAGCGACTTGCCAGAGCCGCTTTCCCCGACGATGCAGAGGGTCTCGCCTCGGTTCAGCTCAAAGTCGATGCCGCGTACGGCATGCAGGGTGCCGCCGCCAACGGGGATATCCAGCGTCAGGTTGCGGACAGAGAGTATCGGTGTGTCAGTCATGCCTGCCTCCCTCAGTTGCGGTTTTCAGGTGCGGTGACGTCGCGTAGACCGTCGCCAAGGAGGTTGATCGCCAGCACCAGCGCAAAGAGCACAAAGCCGGGGATCAGGACGAGCCAGGGTTCGAACAGCATCATCTGCTTGCCTTCGGAGACCATCAGCCCCCAAGAGGGCGTCGGCGGCTGCACGCCAAGGCCGAGGAAGGACAGCGCAGCTTCCAGAAGCACCGCGTGCGCCATCTCGAGTGTCACCACCACGATTAGGTTGTTGACGATGTTGGGCATGATCTCGGACATCACGATGCGGGTGTTCGAGCAGCCGATGGCGCGGGCGGCAGCGACATATTCACGGCCCCGCACCTGCAGGGTCGATGACCGCATTACAACGGCAAAGCGATCCCACAGCAGGAGGCCAAGCACGAGGATCACAACGGTGAGGGAACCGCCAAAGATCGCAACGACGGCAAGTGCCACCAGCACAACTGGCATCGCCAGACGCACGTTGATGAGGAAGGTCACCACCGCATCAACACGCCCACCGAAATAGCCTGCGGCCACGCCCATGGCAGTGCCGATCAAGCCTGAGATCAATGCGGCCACCAGACCAATCATCAGGGACACACGGGCGCCATATATCAGGCGGGACAGATAGTCTCGCCCAAGGTGGTCGGTGCCCAAAGGATGCTCCCACGAGCCGCCAAGAAAGACCGGCGGTTCCATCCGGCTCAAGAGGCTCTGGGCGTAGGGATCATGCGGTGCGATCACCGGCGCAAACAGCGCCACAATCACCAGAAGCCCCAGAACAACGCCGCCAATCAGGAGGCCCTGATGGCCAAAGATACGTTTGCGCAGGAGTTGGCCCGGCGTTGGGCCGACGATGTCCTGCAAAAGGGGATCAGCAGTTTGGGTCATATCATCCGGCCCTCATGCGCGGGTCCAGCCAAGCGTTCAGAACGTCGGCGAGGAATGTGAAAACGATATAGAACATAGAGAAGACGAGGATCAGCGCCTGCACCGTCGGCAGGTCGTTGCGGCTGATCGACTCCCACGCGAGGTACCCTGCGCCATGCAGGGCGAAGATCGATTCCACCACGATGGAGCCGCCCAGCATAAAGCCCATCTGCACCGCCGCCAGCGAGACCACGGGAATGATGGCATTGCGCAGCGCGTGTTTGAACATCACCAACCCTTCGGGAGCGCCCTTGGCGCGGGCGGTGCGGATATAGTCCGAAGACAAGACTTCCAGCATTCCCGCTCGCGTCAGGCGCATGATGGCAGGCATCGCGTAGTAGCCGAGCACGATGGTTGGCATCACGAAATGCAGCGGCGTCGCAGTGCCCGAGGGTGGTAGCCAGCCGAGCTGGATCGAGAAGACCACGATCAGGATCAGACCGAACCAGAAGCTCGGCATCGCTTGACCCGCAACGGACAGGAACAGTGCCAGACGGTCGATCAGCGAGTTCGGCTTGATTGCCGCCGCCACGCCGAGCGGTACAGCGGTCAGCAGGGCAAAAGAGATGCCGCAGACGCCCAGTGTCATGGTGATTGACAGTCGGTCGAGGATCAGGCTCGCCACGGGCAGTTTGAAATAATAGCTCTCGCCAAAGTCGCCGCGCAGGGCGCTGAACAGCCAGTCCCAATATTGTACCATCATCGGGCGATCAAACCCATAGATGCGGCGGATGGCTTCGACGTCCTGATCGCTGGCGTGTTCGCCAGCAATCGCCGTGGCGGGATCACCGGAGAGGAACAGCAGGCTAAAGGAAATCAGCGAGACGGTAAGGGCGACCAATATAGCCAGCCCGGCCCGCTTCAATATGAAACGCAGCAAGGGAAACCTCTTTTGCTGAGCAGGGGGAAGCCACCCGGTGTGGGCAGCCAAGAAGAAGCTTGGAACGGAACTGAGAAGCGGGCGGCGGCGTCATTGCCGCCACCCTTGGACTCAGCTTAGTTCCATTCCATGTCGGTGAAGCGCAGGACTTCATCCGGCGTCGGGGTATAGATGACCTCGGGAGAGAACACATAGTTGGTGTTGTAGGAGAACATCGGCACCCAGTAGGCCTCATTGGCGATTTTCTTCAGGGCCTTGGAGTAGTTCTCCTTGCGCACAGCCGGATCGGTTGCGCTGTCGCCCGCATCAAGCCAGGCCGCCACTTCTTCGTCGCGGGCATCGTCGAGCGAACCCAGCTTGAAGAATTGGCTCGTGATCGCGGAGGTGTCGTTGATCGAGTAGGAGCCCCAAGTCTGGAAGGAGACAGGCGAGCCGCTTTTCATACGCAGTTCACGCAGCGCGGAATACTGCAGCATCTTAAAATCAGTCTCGATGCCCACCGCATTCAGGAAGCTGGAAATCGCCTCGGCATATTCGCGGTCACGATAGGCGTAGAACTCGGTCTTGAAGCCATCGGGATAGCCAGCCTCGGCCAGCAGCGCCTTGGCCTTTTCAACGTCATAGTCATAGGTGGTCACCTCCTGATCGCAGCCGAATTGGCTTGGGAAGCAGGCAGTGGAGATCACTTGGCTCTTACCCTTCAGCAAGGCCGAGACCAGAGCCTCGCGGTCGATGGCATGGGCCACGGCCTGACGCACGCGCACATCTTTGAACGGGCTGTCTTCGCCAGTGCGCCCCGCTGCGTCGAGCGTCAGATAGCCGATCCGCATGGTGCTTTCATTGGCGACGGTGAATTTGCCCATCTGGTCGAGCTTCTCTGCCAGATCGGCGGGCACCTGCCAGATTAGGTCCAAGGACCCGCTGAACAGCTCTGCCATCTGGGTGTTCACATCCGGAATGGTGCGGATGTCGACCTTGCCGATTTCGGGCTGGCCCTTTGGGCTGTCGTGGTAGCCCTCGTATTTCTCCAGCACAAAGTGTTTGCCGGGGTCGACAGAAATCACCTTGTAAGGGCCAGTCCCGACCGGCGCGAGGCCCATGCCAGAGGGGCCCGCCTCGGCATAATATTCGTTGGGATACATCGACACAGGGCCAGAGAGGAATTCGATGGCGGCGGGGAAGGGCGACTTCAGATGGATGCGGACGGTATATTGGTCGATCTTCTCGGCAGATTTCATCCAATTGACGTTGCGCTGGGTCTTCACGCCGTTCTTTTCTTCGGCGACGAAGTTCACGGTATACACCACGTCATCCGCGTCAAAGGGCTCGCCATTGTGGAAGGTCACACCTTCGCGCAGCTTCAGCTCAAGCGTCAGGTCGTCGATCCATTCCCAAGAGGTCGCAAGGTTGCCTTTGTATTCGTTGGTCGCCGGATCACGGTAGATCAGCCCGTCCCAGATCGCCCGCTGCAAGACCACACCTTCGCGTGAAGAGTTGAAGTAGCTGTCGACGTTCTCCAGCTCTTTGGTGAAGGCCACGTTCAAAACGTCGTCGGATTTGCCTGCCTGTGCAGCTGCAGCACTCAGGGCAAGAATGGTCGCGGGGATCAAAAGCTGTTTCATGTTCACTCCATGTTGTCTCAAGGCATCCCATTCGGGTCATTGCATATCTTGAGAGTTGACAGTGTATTATTATATGATACTTACTATCGTTATATTGCCATGAAAGGGCAGGCATTCCCATGACGTCAAGCCGTAAAATGTCTGGTGACAATGGTGGCGCTAGCAAGAAGCCGTCCGGAAAGCAGGACACGCTCTATGTGGCGTCACTGGCCAAGGGATTGAAACTGCTCAGATTATTCGACCGCAATCACACGGAATTGTCGCTAACGGAGTTGGTCAAATTGAGTGCTATGGATAAGAGCGCCGTCCAACGTTTGACCAATACATTGGCGGTCGAAGGCTTTTTGGATCGCGATCCGGTGACCAAGAGATTCCGTCCGACCCACGCCTGGTTGGGCCTCGCCTATGCCTATTACTGGTCGGATCACCTCGTGGCTTTGGCGATGCCAAAGCTCATCGATCTGTCGCAGCGATTGGGGGAGACGGTGAATATGGCCGAAATTTCGGGCACCAATATCGTCTATGTGACGCGACTGCCCTGTCAGCGCACCAATTTCGAGGCCACTTTGGTCGGGCGGAGCCTGCCTGCGCTGTCGACCTCTCCAGGGCAGGCCATCCTGTCCACTTGGTCGCGAGAAGAACAGGCGGCTGCGATTTCGGACTGGCCCTTGCGACAGATGACCGTGCGCACAACGATGGATCGTGCGGAGCTGGCGCAGCAGATCGAGACAACGGCAGAACGCGGCTATAGCATTACGCAGGACCAGATGATCCTCAATGAAATCGGCATCTCGGCTCCTATTCGGGGCAGCGACGGCATCGCACGGGCGGCGGTGCAATGTTCCGTGTCGTCGTTCCACTGGACCATCGATCGGGTCGAGCAGGAGCTGGTGCCCTATCTGCTCGACGCAGCCAATTCGATCACGCCGACCCGCCGGGGGTAAAGCGTCTCGTGCTGGAGCCCGTTGCTATCAGTCGGACTGTTTGAGCCGCTCCAACGTGTGCAGCACGCCCCGCAATTCCGCCAAACCGCGCAAGCGGCCAATATAGGGGTATCCGGGCGTGCTGTTCACGCGCTGGTCATACGCCAGCATATGGCCGTGGTCCGGGCGGAAGGGGAGCGCGCGTGCCTGTGTGGCCTCGGCGGCCAACGCGGCTTGGCAGACGGCCACCATATCCACATTCCCGAACAAATGAGGGGCTTCGTGAAAACTGACGCCATCCTCTTCGCGCAGGGTGGCGCGCAGGTGAAGGAAATTCACATGGGCGCCAAAGCGTGTCAGCATCGCGGGAAGATCGTTGTCGGCCCTCACGCCAAGGGAGCCGGTGCAAAACGTCAGACCATTGGACGGGCTTTTGACCATTTCGAGGATGGCTTGCAGATCCTCAGCGGTCGAGACCACGCGCGGCAGGCCAAAAATCGGGAAGGGCGGGTCGTCAGGATGGACGCCAAGGCGCACCCCGACCTCTTCTGCCACTGGGACCACTCGTTTTAAAAAAGCGGCAAGGTTGGCGCGCAGCCCTGCGGCATCAATGCCGTGATAAAGCGCGAGGTGCGCGCGGAAACTGTCGAGGTCAAAGCTTTCTTCGGCGCCCGGCAGACCTGCGATGATGGTGCGGGTCAAGGCGTCGCGGTCTGCCTCGGTCATCTGCGCGACCCGTTCTGCCGCCCGGGTCACGATCTCGGGCCGGTGGTCCTCCGCGGCGCCGTCGCGGGCCAGAATATGAATGTCGAAGACCGCGGCATCCACCGCATCATAGCGCAGACAAAGCGCACCATCGGGCAGGGCGTAGGTCAGGTCCGTCCGCGTCCAGTCCAAGAGCGGCATGAAGTTGTAGCACACCGTTGTGATACCGCAGTCTGCCAAGTTGCGGATGGATTGCGCCCAGGCATCCGCCTTTTCTTCCCAGCCGGGGGCGCCGCGCTTGATATCCTCATGCACTGGCACGCTTTCGACCACGTCCCAAGTGAGGCCGGCTGCGGCGATCATGTCGCGCCGATCGGCAATCGCCTCGACGGGCCAGACGGTCCCATTGGGCAGAGAGTGCAGGGCCGTTACGATGCCAGTCGCCCCGGCCTGACGGATATCGTCAAGCGTTACGGGGTCATTCGGGCCAAACCAGCGCCAGGTCTCGATCATGCGATCCTCGTGTTTTTGTCGTTATGGGGCGCCTCAGGTGGACGCCGGGGAGCTCCGGCTTCAGTTCGGCGCGGAGATGGATTGAAAGAGGTAGCCGTCAAAGGCCGGATCATCGACATCCGACAGCTCCATCAGGGTTTCGCGGACATGGGCGAGGTGCTGCCACATGGCAGCGCGCGCCCCGTCGCGGTCCTTGGTGCGCAGGGCGGAGAGGATCTGTTGGTGATCCTCCAGCCAGTTCTTGCGGTAATCGGCGTCAAAGATGCGGTCGTGCAGCTTGGCCCACATCGGGCTCTGGTCGCGTTTGCGCCAGAGTTCATCGACCATATCCACCAGAACCGAGTTCTGCGTCGCCTCGGCGATCAGCCGGTGAAACAGTTCGTCGCCGGAATGGTCGGTGCTGCCAGCCTCGATGTCGGCGCGCTCCATCTCCAACGCCTCTCGCATCCGGGTGATGTCGTTCTTCGTTACCATCTCGGCGGCAAAGGCGGCGATCGAGCTTTCTAGAAGTTGCCGCGCCTGCAAGAGTTCAAACGGGCCGATGTCGTCGCGCGCCGGTGGCGCCTTGGTGGCGGAGGGCGCGGCGAGATAGATGCCGGAGCCCTTGCGGACTTCCACCAGCCCGTCGATCTCCAGCATGATCAGCGCTTCGCGCACCAGCGAGCGCGACACAGAGAGCCGTTCGGACAATTGCCGTTCCGGGGGCAGGCGGTCGCCGACGGCAAAACCCTCCTCCCGGATCACGCCACGCAAGGCCTGTGCCACATCTTGATAGCGCCGGTACTGGGTCATGCTGTCTCCCTGAGGGTGTCCGCTGTGATGCGCTCTTCTTCGGCGCGTTCGGCATAATATGCCGCGAGTCGGTGAAAAGCTGGCTTTTTTGTCGCTTTGTCGGCGGCGATCAAGCCCTTGCGGTTCCAGCCGCGTTGGAAAATGCCTTGGCGCCGCTCGACCCGGAAATCGTAGAGGATCCAGGGCGACATGCCCTTCACATAGTCCAATCCGCGCAGGGTTTCGATCTGCTTGGCATAGACCTCGTCCTGATACGCCAGGCTGAACAACCCGCGCTCCGGTCCCTGAGCGGTGCTGTCACCATCCGCACCGGTTTCCGAGATCACCACAGGGCGATCCGGGGCGGAGTTGCGGCCGATCTCGCCCAGCTCGTCGAAATTCTCCTCGTACCAGCCGTAATATTCGTTGAGGCCGATGATATCGATGTGCTCAGCCAGCCGGTCCTCAATCTTGAGTTTGGCGTGGTTCACAAGGCAGGCGGCGGAGGTGAGGCGGGTGGGGTCCTCGGCCTTGGCGATTTCGGCCAGGCCGCGCATGAAGTCGAGCCGCGCATCGGTGTCAGGGTTCTCGTTCCCCACCGACCAGATGATGACGCTGGCCCGGTTGCGGTCGCGACGGATCAATTCGCGCAGCTGGTTCTCCGCATCGCGCCGGGTGGCGGGATTGGCGAAATCAATCGCCCAATAGACCGGGACCTCCTCCCAGAGCATCAGGCCCATTTCGTCGGCAATCTCTGCCGCGCGTTCGTGATGCGGGTAATGGGCGAGGCGCAAATAGTTGCAGCCCAGCTCCTTGGCGTGGGTGAAGCGGCGGCGAATGTCGGCTTCGCTGGTGACTTTTCCAAGCGTTGCGTCGTCTTCGTGAACGGAAATTCCGCGCAGAAAGATCGGCGCTCCGTTTAGCAGGATCTCAGTGCCTGCGCGCTCGATGGTGCGGAAGCCGACGCGATCTTGTACCTGATCTTCGCCCGCAATCAGAGACACATCGTAGAGTTTGGGGTTATCCGGCGACCAAAGCGTAGGCTTGGCGGCGAGGGTGATCTCGCCCTTTCCGTCCTGCAATGGCAGTTCCGTCTCAATCCCCAGCTCAGGAATGAAAAAGCGCGCGGTGGTGCAGTCCCCATCCACCGAAGCCGAGACCCGGATTGCGCCGGCCTCAAGGCGGACAAGCAGGTCGCGGATCACCACGGGCGGTAGATCATACAGCGTCACCTCGCGGTAGACGCCGCCATAGTTGAACCAATCAGTATTGCGCATCGGAACGCGGTCCAGCGTGCGGGTGTTGTTGACGCAGAGCATCAGCCAATTCTGACCCGGCTGAAGCGCCTCGGTCAATTCCACACAAAAGGGCGTGGAGCCGCCATAGTGGTTGCCGAGAAAGGCGCCATTCAGGAAGACCTTGCAGTCATATTGCGCCGCGCCAATGCGCAGCACCTGCCGCCGTCCGGGCACTGGGTCATGCTCCAGCGGGCGGGTGTACCAGGCAGAGCCTTCAAAGAAGTACCATTTCTCCTTTTGCATCTGCCAGCAGGAGGGCACAGGCACCGTCTCGCCCATATAGGGATCATAATCCCAGGGCTCGATCCGATCCTCTGGGGCCTCGGGCGTCATGGCGAACCATTTCTGCCGCAGGCCAGTGTCCAGAAGGTCGACGCAGAAGTTCCAATCTCTGTCCAGCGACTGCCCTTGGCGGCCACGGGTGAAAAACATTGTATCCGCATTGAGGCTTTGCGTGTTGAAAGGACGGTCATAGTCCTCGTCGTGCAGAGCCTGCAGTGCGTTGTCCGCGAGATCGGAGCGTTCGAGCATGGTGCCTGTGCCTATCGCTTATTGTGCTGCTTTGATGCGGGCGATCAGATCGGCAAGGTTTTCCGACTTGGCGGCAACCTCTTCATGCATCGGCAGTACGGCCTCGGCGAAGGGCGCTTTGTCCACCATGTGAACATTGACGTTCAGCGTGGCCTTGGCTTCGTCAATTGCCGCATCGGATGCTGCATTCCAAGCCTTGCGGTGCGCGGCCATCGAGTCGAGGGCGGCGGTGTGCAATGCGGCCTGCTGTTCCGGGGTCATGGCGTCCCATGCGCAGTTGGAAATCACAACGACCGAAGGGATCATGGTGTGTTCGTCCAAAGAAAAGTCGCTGACAACCTCGCCGTGGCGGGCGGTGGTCAGGGCGGTTGGGTTGTTCTCTGCTGCGTCCACAACACCCTGCTGCAGGGCGCTATAGAGTTCGCCCCAAGAGATTGGCGTCGGGTTGCCGCCCAATAGCTCGACCATGCGGATGGCTGACGGGCTGGGTTGCACGCGCACTTTCACGCCTTGCAGGTCAGCTGGGGACATGATCGGCTTTTGCGCGTAAAACGACCGCGCGCCCTCGGTGTAAAAGGCCACGCCGCGGAAGCCTTGATCGACAGAGGCGTTCAGGATGTCCTGTCCAATGTCGCCGGTGATCACTTTGTTGAAGTGCTCTTCGGAGGAGAAGATGTAGGGCAGGTTCAATGCCGAATAGCTTTCCTCGAAGGCTTCGAGTTCGGAGGCGTTCGAACGGGCCATTTCCAGCGCACAGTTCTGGACCAGCTCCATCGACTCCCGCTGGGTGCCGAGTTGCGCATTGGGGAAAATCTGGATTTTGACGTCACCGTCGGTCAGCTCTGCCACGCGGTCTGCCATGACCTGCATGGAGATGTGAACGGGATGATCCGGCGGGTTATTGTGGTTGAGTTTCAACGTGGTCGCGCCCGCAAAGCCCGCAGATGCGGCCAGCGCCAGCGCAGATAATGCGGTGGTCAATGTCTTGGTCATGGTCTCTCCTCCCAAGTATTTCGGTCTGACCAGTTTATATTGGTCGACCAATGTTGCCGAAAACTTCCCTAGAATCGACATGCAGTCAACCAAAACTTCGCAACAGGTAGCGATTTCGCGTTGAATTACGCGGCTGCCATAAATTGGTTGACCAATTTGAAAGTATGAGCGAGGGTCTGCGCAACGTGAAAAGGACGGTGAGAGGGAGGAGACCTATGACTCGGATCGTGAAACCCCGCAAAAGCGGGCGGGTGTGTGTATGAGGTCCCTCGTCGATATGCT
This sequence comes from Epibacterium sp., assembly GCA_048263945.1. GTDB lineage: Bacteria > Pseudomonadota > Alphaproteobacteria > Rhodobacterales > Rhodobacteraceae > Epibacterium. The sequence goes on from JBLXDQ010000018.1 coordinate 45,731, forward strand.
CCTTCGGGCAGTCATCACGGTGATCTTTGTGGTGTTGGTCGCTTGTGTCAGTTGGCAGGTGATCAGCCGCTACGTTTTGGGCACGCCGAGCACCATCACCGATGAACTGGCGCGGTTCCTCTTTATGTGGCTCGCTCTGATTGGCGGGGCCTACACCCTGGGGCTGCGGCGCCATCTGGCCATTGACCTTCTCACCCAGAAACTGAGCGGTCGCGCGCGTGTCGCGAGTGAAGGCTTCACCCTCATTGCCATTGCGGGCTTTGCGACCCTTGTGATGATCCGGGGCGGCGGTCAGCTGGTTTTGAAAACGATGGCCTCCGGTCAGGTCACCCCTGCGCTGCAGCTGCCAATGGGGCTGGTCTACGGCGCAATCCCCTTTGCCGGCGCGATCATCCTCTTTTACTGCGCGATCTTCGCGTTTGAGCTTTGGCGGGATGGCCCTTCTTCGTCTGATCTGGGCGATGCGGCCCCGCTCGGTGGACCTCTGGACTAAGGCGGCGCGACATGACGACAGCTATTTTCTTACTTTTCGGCAGTTTCGCTGTGCTGATGGCGCTGGGGGTGCCGATCGCCTTTGCCATTGGCATTGCGACCACGGCGACCTTTTTGCTGTTCATGGGAGTGGACCAGTCGCTGTTCATCGTGGCGCAGCAGATGGCATCGGGCCTCGACAGCTTTACCCTTCTGGCGATCCCCTTCTTCATTCTGGCGGGCAATATCATGAACCGGGGCGGCATTGCCCTGCGGCTGATCAACTTCGCCAAGGTGCTGGGCGGCCGTCTGCCCGGCGCGCTCGCTCATTGCAACGTGATCGCCAATATGATGTTCGGCTCGATCTCCGGCTCTGCGGTGGCCTCAGCCGCAGCAGTTGGCGGCGTGATGGCGCCTTTGCAAAAGAAAGAAGGCTATGACCCGGCCTTTTCGGCAGCGGTCAATATCGCCTCCTGCCCGACGGGTCTGCTGATCCCGCCCTCGGCGACGCTGATTGTGTATTCGCTGATCACCGGCGGCACCTCGATCGCGGCACTGTTTGTGGCGGGATATGTGCCCGGTATCCTGATGGGCCTAGGTCTGATGATCGTGGCCGGTGTCATCGCCAAGCGGCGCGGTTATCCGGTGGCACCGCGTCCCCCCCTTAATGAAGTGCTGACCTCCGCCCGCGATGCGGCTTTGCCTTTGGGGCTGATCGTGATCGTGATGGGCGGCATCATCTCTGGCGTCTTCACCGCGACCGAGGCCTCGGCGGCGGCGGTGCTTTATACGCTGGTGCTGGCGCTGGTCTGGTATCGCGAGATCACGGTGAAGGATCTGCCCGCGATCCTGATCGAGAGTGCTGTGACCACCTCTGTGGTGCTTCTGATGATCGGCGCCTCTATCGCGATGAGCCGGGTGATGGCCTTTGGCGGCATCCCCTTTGCGATCTCGGATTTCCTCTTGGGTCTGTCGGACAATCCGATTGCGATCCTTTTGGCGATCAACGTCGCCTTGCTGATTGTCGGGACCTTTATGGATATGACGCCGGCCCTCCTGATCTTCACCCCGATTTTCATGCCGGTGGTGAAGGGGCTGGGCATGGACCCGGTCCATTTCGGCATCGTGATGACGCTGAACCTTTGCATCGGTATCTGCACGCCCCCTGTCGGCTCGGCGCTGTTTGTCGGCTGTTCGGTTGGCGGCACCTCGATTGCCAAGGTGATCCGGCCCTTGCTGCCCTTCTACGGGCTTCTCTTCGCGCTCCTGATGCTGGTCACCTATGTGCCTGAAATCAGCCTGTTCCTGCCGCGTCTTCTGTTGGGGTACCAATAATGAAATGCCTGAAGTCCTGGGTGCTGGAGGCGGAAACTGCCACTGGCCTCACCCTGCGCGTCGAGGGGCGCCACCTGCTGCATCTCTCTGTGCTCGAAGACAGCCTATTCCGGGTCTCCTTGCAAAAGGACGGCGCATGGCGGCTGGGGCGCAGCTGGACTGTCGCCCCCGGAGGCGAGGCCCCATGGGAGGGGCGCCGCCGCGAGGACCTCTCCGGGTTCACCTGTCCCAAACCGCAGGTGACGGTGGGTGCGGGCGAGGTGGCGCTTGCAACCGAGACCCTGCGCCTGCGGGTACTGACCCCGCTGCAGATGATCTGGGAGGCCAAGGTAGACGGCACCTGGCAGGTCTTTGCCAAGGATCGCGCCACCGGGAGCATTCACCTTGGTCTGCGCGACCATGCCCATGCGCATTTTCTGTCCCGCCAGCCGGGTGAGCCCGTCTTTGGTCTGGGCGAGAAGGCCGGGCCGCTCAACCGAACCGGCAAGCGCTACGAGATGCGCAACCTCGATGCGATGGGCTATGATGCGGAGAGCACCGATCCTCTCTATAAACACGTCCCCTTCACCCTGACCCGCACCCAAGGCGCGGGCTGCTGGTCGATCTTTTACGACAACCTCGCGGGCTGCTGGTTTGACCTCGGCAATGAGCTCGACAATTACCACGCGCCTTATCGCGCCTATCGGGCTGAGGATGGCGATCTCGATTTCTACATGGCTTGGGCGCCCGAGCTGCTGGATCTGGTGAAACGGCAGGAACAGCTCACCGGCGGTACCGCCTTTCCGCCGCGTTGGAGCCTTGGCTACTCCGGCTCCACCATGTCCTATACCGACGCCCCCGACGCGCAGGCGCAGCTCGAAGGGTTCCTCGCCAAGATCGAAGAGCACCAGATCCCCTGCGATAGTTTCCAGATGTCCTCGGGCTATACGTCGATCGGGCCCAAACGCTACGTGTTCAACTGGAACGACGACAAGATGCCCGACCCGGAGGGGATGGCGGCAAAATTCGCGCAAGGCGGCGTGCATCTCATCGCCAATATCAAACCCTGTTTGCTGCAGGACCACCCGCGCTACGCCGAGGTGGCGGATGCCGGGCTGTTCATTCGCGCCAGCGTTGAGGCGGATGCAAACGCAGGCCCCGAACGCTCAGTCTTTTGGGACGATGAGGGTTCGCACCTCGATTTCACCAGCCCGGCGACGATTGTCTGGTGGCAGGAAAACGTGACCTCGGCCCTGCTGACACGCGGCATTGGTTCCACTTGGAACGACAACAACGAATACGAGATCTGGGACCGTCACGCGCAATGCGCGGGCTTTGGCGAGGGGATCGACATTGCGCTGATGCGCCCGGTGATGCCGATCCTGATGACCCGCGCCTCGATGGAGGCGCAGGCGGCGCATGCCCCCGAAAAGCGCCCCTATCTCATCAGCCGCTCCGGCGCGCCGGGGTTGCAGCGCTATGCTCAGACCTGGAGCGGTGACAACCGCACCGATTGGAAGACCCTGCGCTGGAACCAGCGGATGGGGTTGGGGATGAGTCTCTCGGGGTTCTACAACATCGGCCATGATGTCGGTGGCTTTTCCGGCCCACGCCCGGAGCCGGAGCTTTTTGTACGCTGGGTGCAAAATGGCGTCTTCCATCCGCGTTTCACCATCCATTCGTGGAATGATGATGCGACGGTGAACGAACCTTGGATGTATCCAGAGGTCACCGATTTTATCCGCGCCGCGATTGAGCTGCGCTATCAGCTGCTTCCTTACCTTTATACCTGTCTCTGGCAGGCCGCAGAACAGAGCGAGCCGATGCTGCGGCCTCTGTTCCTTGACTTTGGCACGGACCCACAGACTTGGGAGGAGGGCGACAGCTTCCTTCTGGGGCGCGATCTTCTGGTGGCGACGGTGCTTGACAAAGGGCTGGAGCGACGACCTGTCTACCTGCCGCAGCACCCGGGCGGCTGGTGGGATTTCCACACCGGCATCTGGCACGAGGGCGGCCAATGGCTCGACGTGCCGGTGACGCTCGACACGATCCCGTTGTTTGTACGCGGTGGGGCTGTGATCCCGATGGGGCAGGGCGCCACCCGCGCCGCGCCCGAGGCAGAGACCGCACGCAAGTTGGCGTTGTTCCCCGCAAAAGGCGAAGCAACAGAGACAAGTTTGTTGTTCGAGGATGATGGGGTGACCAAAGAGGGGGCGTGGTGCCTGTCGCATCTCACATTGTACAGCGATGCGGAGCATATCAGCCTAACGACACGCCGTGAGGGGGCGGGCACGCCCATCCTGACCAGCGCAGATCTGATCCTGCCAGCAGGTGAGCGACGGACCCTACAGACAGAGGCGAGGATCAATCTGTGACCAGTACTCATAATCCCTGCGCTTATGATCGCAGCGCGCTCAAGCAGCGTATTTTACACATTGGGTTTGGGGCCTTCGCGCGCGCGCATCCCATGGTCTATCTCAACCATGGACTTGTTGCGGAAGGGGGCGATTGGGGTGTAGTGGCCGCGCGGTTGAACTCTGGTGTGGACGCCTTGGAGGCGCTGGACGCCGCGCAAGGGTTGTATCACGTTGCCGAGGCGGATGGTGACACCACCACATTGCGAGAGATCGGCGTGGTCTGCGGAACGTGCCACCCGGTGCGTGACGGCGCAGGCGCGCTGCCCGCGTTGATCGCCGGGCCCGATATGGCGGTGATCCTCCTGACGATCACTGAAAAGGGCTATTGCACCAAAGGGGGCGCGCTTGATCTGGACCACCCGGGTATCCAGTCGGACCTCAACGAAGGCACAACCACGACGGCAATTGGAGTTCTGGTGGCTGGGCTGCGACGGCGTCGGGATGCGGGCCTGGGTGGCCTCACGATCCTGTCTTGTGACAACCAGCCGGACAATGGCGCGCTGACCCGGGCTGCCGTTGTTGGTTTTTCTGAGGCGCTGGATCAAGATCTAGCGGACTGGATCAAGGCCGAGGTCTGCTTTCCCTCCTCCATGGTTGATCGGATCGTCCCCGCGATGACGGACGAGAGCCGCGCGGTGATCAAGCACGCGCTCGGTCGGGAGGATCCGAATGCCATCCTCTGTGAACCCTTCCGCCAATGGGTGATTGAGGATCGCTTCGCCAACGGGCGCCCACCCTTTGCCGCCGGGGGCGCGATGCTGGTCCCCGATGTGCAACCCTTTGAGGAGATGAAGCTGCGATTACTGAACGGCGCGCATACGACCCTCGCGTGGCTGGGGCAGCTCTTGGGCTATGAGACAGTGTCTGACTGTATGCGCGACAGTTCCCTGCGCGGTTTGATCCGGCAGTTGATGTTGTCGGAACAGGCGCCCACATTGCACTTGCCCGAGGGCGTTGACATCGAAGCCTATGCTAATGATTTGCTTGTCCGGTTCGAAAACACGCGGTTGAAGCACCGTTTGACGCAGATCGCGGCAGATACCAGCCAGAAAATGCCGCAACGCCTGTTTGCACCCGTTGCGTCGAACCTTGTGGCCGGGCGGGCATGGCCTGTCTCTGCGCTGGCAATTGCGGCCTGGATAGAAGGGCTATGCAGATTGCCCGCGCTTCCTGATCCGCAGCAAGACGACTTGCGCCAAGCGGCTCAAGCTGCCGCACCCGTTGCCGCCGTTTTGGCGCTTCCCGCACTCATCCCGGACGAATTGCGCAATCGTGCAGATTTCATCACGTCCGTTGAGGCTGCATTCGACCTCTTGCAAACGGATGTTGGCGCGGCCGTTCGGTCCACCCTAGGGGAGGCACAGGCATGAGCGGTTTCCTTCATCAAGATTTCTTGCTGGATACGGCAACAGCGCGGCGGCTGTTTCACGAGGTCGCACAGGGCCTGCCCATTGTGGACTACCACAACCATCTGCCGCCAGCAGAGATCGCAGCCGACCGCACGTGGGACACGCTGGGAGAAATGTGGCTTGCCCATGACCATTACAAATGGCGCGTGATGCGGTGGGCCGGAATAGACGAGACGCGGGTGACAGGGACGGCCACTTGGCGGCAAAAATTCGACGCTTTTGCTGAGGCGATGCCGCGCGCGGTCCTGAACCCGGTCCATCATTGGTCGCACCTGGAGCTGTGGCGGTACTTTGATCTGACCGGCACGGTGCTTTCGCCCCAAACAGCCGATCACGTCTGGCACGCGGCCAATGACCGTCTCGGCGATGATGGATATTCCGCACAGAGCCTCTTGCGGAAGATGAACGTTGAACTGGTCGGGACCACAGATGATCCGCTGGACACATTGGAACATCACGCGGCGCTGAAAGGCTCAGATATTCGCGTGGTGCCGACCTTCCGCCCAGACAAGTCCATTCAGATCGAGGCCGCAGGCTTTGCGAACTATATGGATCAGCTGGAATCCCTCACGCATCCGATCCGCAGTTTTGAGGATCTGGTTGCGGCGCTGGTGAAGCGGTTGGATCATTTTGTCGCCCATGGCTGCAAGGCCGCAGATCACGGGATCAACCACCTTGATGCGGGCGATATCCCCGGAGCGCATGCTCTTGATACTGCGCTTAAATCAGCGCGGGCTGGCGCTCCGGTGACACCAGAACAGGCGGCAGGCCATCGCGCCGCGCTTTTTGATGCCTTGGGGCGGGCCTATGCTGCGCGCGGGCTGGTGATGCAGTGTCACATGAATGTGGTGCGCAACGGGTCCAGCCGGTTGTTGACCTCAATCGGCCCGGACGCCGGTGGGGACAGTCTGCGCGATACGGATATGGCGGGACCTCTCAACATTCTGCTGGATCGGCTGGATCGGGACGGAGAATTGCCGCGCACGATCCTTTATGGTTTGGATCCGTCGCGAAACCCGGTCTTGGCGGCCACCGCAGGGACATTTCAGGATGGGTCTCTTCCTGGTAAAGTGCAGGCTGGCGCGGCCTGGTGGTTCAACGACACGTTGGACGGTATGGAGGCGCAGATGCGCACATTGGCGCAAATCGGGCTTCTGTCGACCTTCCTTGGAATGTTGACGGACAGCCGATCGTTCCTCTCCTTTCCGCGTCACGAGTATTTCCGCAGGCTCTTGTGCGGCATGATTGGCCGCTGGTCTGAAACCGGTCATCTTCCCGACGACCGTGATGCGCTCGATCACCTGGTGCGTGGCATTTGCTATGAGAACGCCAGAGCCTGGTTCATGGAGCCATCATGACCCGGATCGTTGTCATCGGAGAGTGCATGGTCGAAATGGCCCCTGTGGAGGGCGGGCTCTACCGCATGGGATTTGCTGGCGACACCTTTAACATGTCGTGGCATCTGCGGCATTTATTGGGGCCGGAGCACAGTATTGAGTATCTGACTGCGGTCGGGGACGATGCAACCTCGCAGGCGATGCTGGCGTTTATGGACGCACATGGCGTCGGGATCGCTCATATCCGTCAGATCAAGGCTGCCACACCGGGTCTCTATCTTATCCGACAGGAAAACGGCGATCGCGCCTTTAGCTATTGGCGCAAAACCTCGGCCGCGCGGCAGCTTGCCGACGATCCCGCCCATCTAGACAGAGCACTCATTGACGCGGATCTGGTGTGTCTGTCGGGCATTACCATCGCAATCCTATCGCCGACAGCACGGCAAACTTTGTGGGAGGCCATTGCGCGCTGTGGCGCGCGCGTGGTCTTTGATCCCAACATCCGGTCTCAGTTGTGGACCAACGAGGAAGAGTGCCGGGCTGCACTGACAGATGCAGCAACGCGGTCGACCTGTGTCCTGCCCAGTTTTGAGGATGACGCCGCGCTGTTTGGGGACGCATCGCCACAAGTAACAGCCCTGCGATACGCCCGTTTGGGCGTGGAGGAGATTGTTGTGAAAGATGCGGCGCGCCCGGCGCTCTATGTCCATTCGGGCGAGATGGTTGAGGTTGTGCCCGCGCCCTTGGAGACGGCGCCGGTTGACGCGACAGGGGCCGGGGACTCCTTCAATGCCGCATGGCTTGCTGCGCGGCTTCAAGGTGCGATGCCTGAGACTGCCTTGCACGCCGCGCATCGATACGCTGCGCGGGTGCTGGCGGTTCCGGGGGCTTTGCTAACGACATAACTTGGTCGGTCGGACCAGCGCCTGCCTTCTACCGTGGCATCTCCACGATCGCGACGTCGGGGATCGTGTCCTGTGCAAGCTCGACCAAATGCGCGTGGTGGGTGAACAGAACCGCCTGTCCCACCGTGCCTATCTCGGCGCAGAGTGTCAGAGCCGCCCGCGCGCGCAGGTCGTCGAAGGTCTCCATGATATCGTCAAGGATCATCGGCAGCGGCCCCGGTGCGCGGGCAAAGCTGCGATAGCCGGCGAGCCGTAGCGCGAAATACAGCTGCCCCATGGTGCCGGTGGACATTTCGCTGACCGGGACATGGGCGCCACTCGGCTGGATGCCCACCAGTTTTTCACCCGCAGCCTCGCTCCAGACATCGACGCCAGTCCAGTTCGGCGCGGTCATGGTGACAAAGGCTTGTTCCACGTCCTGCAGCATCGTGCTACGCCGGTCCTGAGCCAGTTGGCGCAACGCGCCGCGGGCTGCCAATCCACCAAGCCGCGCAACTATGGCGCTGCGCGCCCCTTGGCGCAGTTCCTCGAGCAAGGTGGCCTCTTCGGTGGCCAGATCGCTGCGGTCGGACGCTTCAAAGGCGGCGGTGTACTGTTGGTCTGCATCGCGCAAGGTGTCGCGTGCCAGGTCCCGTGCCGTTTCGGCCTCGGTGCGGGCCTGCTCCAGCGCGGCGGCGCGGGTGGGGTCGGGTTGACGGGCCAGTTCCGCCTCGAAAAGATCCACATCACTGCGCGCACGGGCCTGATCGCGGCGACGTATTGCCACGGTTTGTGTCGCGCGCAGGGTATCGCGTTGGGTCAACCGGGCAATCCGTTGAAGAGGCGGTAAGGCCTCTTCAGATTGGCCTTGAAAACATGCGTCCAGATCGGCTTGCGCCTGCAGTTGTTTCGCTGCTGCGGCCTCAGCCTCTGTGCGTGCCGCCTCGTGGCGGCGCTGCGCGTCGGCGCGGATCTCTGCGCTGCGCTTTGCAGCAAGGTGGCGGGCGCGCGCCGCGTCAATCTGCGCGATCGGATCCTGCTCGGCCAGATCGTCTAGCTCGGCAAGTCTGTGCAGACGCGTCGCACTCTCAGCCAATGCGTCTAGGGCAGCAGTCAGCGCCGCAATGCGGGTGGTGATCTGGCGATGCTCGGTGAGGACCTGAGAGAGACTGCGCAGCCGGGGCAGGGCAGTGCGGATGGCGTTGGCCGAGCGATCCGCAAGGGGCAGTGCAGCCGCCTTCAGCGCAAGGGTTTGTTCTGCATCCTCTGCGGCGCGTGTTGCGGCCTCTGCCTCTTCAGCGCGTTTCTCGACCTGCGCATGATCCCGCTGCCATTTCGCAAAGGCCGCGCGCGCGGTTTCTTCCAAGGCAAGGGTTCTCTCGACATCCAACGGGGCCAAGTCCAGAGACTCGGCCTCTTGGCTCAGAACCGCGCGCGCCGCTGAGCGGCGTTCTTTTTGGCGGGTGAGTTCCGCGTCGGTGTTCGTAAGCTCTGCTGCGGCCTCAGCGGCGGTGAGCAAGGCTTGGTGACGGGGAGCCAGCGCGGCAACCGGGCAATCTGCAGGCAACAGAAGCGCGGCGGCAAGGGTTGCGGTCTGGCTCAGAGCCGTGTCCATTTGTGTCCGCAATTCTGCAAGGCGTGCCGCGCTGCGATCATGACGGCGGGCGGCCTGCTCGGCGAGGGTCTGCGCCTGCGCCAATCTCTGTCGTGCTTCTGCCCCAAGCAGGTAATGTGCGCGGGCGCTGTCGTCTTCAGCCATGGCTGCGGCAAATTCCTCAGCCGTTGCCGGGGATAGCCCATCAAGGTGGCGTTGCCACGCCATGTCGCGGGCGCGGCGGCTGGCTTCGGTCGTGGCCAGATCAACCGTGTCAGGCAATCCGGCCAGCGCGGCGCAGGCGTCCTGCGCGCTGTTGTGCTCTTGCTCGGCGGCGCTGTTGTCGGCTTCAGCCGCGGCGATTTCCGCCTCCAGTTTGGAGATACGCTGTGCCAGCGCGTCTATTTGTTCGCGAGGGGGCAGGCCTGCGTCCACCGCCTCTGCCCAGCCATTCGGCAATTGCGCGGTGAGGCTGGTAAGGCGGGCGGCAGCGCGATCTCGCTCTGCTTCGGGCAGGCTGAGGTCTCCGATCCGGGCCTGCGCTTCAAAGGCGCGGCGCAGGGCGCTAAGGTCACGGGGTTCCGGCGGTGCCTCGCCAAGTTGGTCACGGGCATTTTGCACCGCGTCGCGGGCCGCCTTTGCCTGCATGTCTGAGCGTGCGACATGCTCCACCGCTTCGGCGAGCGCGTCGATCTCAGTTTGCGGCAGGTGCAAATGCTCGGTCTCGGCAGCCGATATCCCTAGGTCCACCAAGAGGGCATCGCGCTGTTGCGCCAGATCCGCTTCCGTCGCCTGTCGCCGGGCCAGATCCGCCTGTGCCGTCGCGGCGCGGCTGAGGAGTGGCGCACCGTCGATCTCCATCGCGTCAAGGCGGGCCAGCTCAGCCCCCAGCGCGGCTGCCTTGGGATCTTCGGGGTGGGCGGCGAGGAGTTCCTCTGCGCGGGTTTGCTCTGCCTCGGCGGCGCGTTTGGCTTCTGCGAGGGTGGCGAGATTTTCGACCCATTGCGCCACCTCTGCCGCGACGCCCGGAGCAAGGGTTGGGCCATCTGGGTATTGCGCCAGTTCCGCCTCAAGGTCCGCAACACGGGCGCTTTCCTCTAGCCAGACCTGAACGGCCTCGGCAGCGGCGCGGGTGCGATCCGCCTGCCGCAACTTTTGATCGGCCTCCTGAAACGCCGCCGTGGCGCGCACGCAGGCGTGCTGCAAGGCCTGTTCTCGCTCGCGGGTGAGGACATTGGCCCGACGCTCACGCCCGATCTCCGCCAGACGATCCTTGGCTTTTTTGAGGTCGGTGGCGCGGCCGTGTTTTTTGTGGAACCGATCCGCCCGCGCCGCGAGCGCATCAAGGACCGCTGCCATACTGGTGAGGCCGGAGACACCCGCGTGCAGCAATTGCCCTAGGTCGCCATTCGCTGCCGCAATCCGCGCGCCGCCTTCGCGCAGGCCGCGGTCGTTGAGTGAAAACCGTTCCTCGTAAGTCTCGCGGGTCAACCCATGCAGCGCGCTTAGGAGTGGCGCATCAGAGAGGGCGCGCCCCTCGTCATCCAAAAGCGAGCCGTTGGTCTTGCCATTGCGTCGCAGGGTGACGGGGCCTTGACCGGGAATGTCGAGGTCCGCGCCGATCAACAGCTCGTTTCGTTTGAAACGAAAGGCATAGGGGTGCGCCCCGGCCTTTAACCCGAACAACAGGTCGAGATAGCCATGAAAGGCAGTGGATTTCCCCGCCTCATTCGGCCCGTAGACCAGCGTGACGTCCGGCCCCTCGGTGGGGCGGGGAAAGTCGATGGCGGCTTCGCTGAAGCGGCCATAGCGCAAAAGGTCGAGGCGGTTGATCCTCATGTCGCCGCCTCCGCATGAAGGGCGAGCGTGACCTCCTCCAGTGCTTCTTGCAGCAGGGCGTCCAGCGCCTCGGGGCTCAGCTCCTCAGCCACAGCCGGCGGCAGCGCATCACGCAGTTCTTCCAGCTGCTCCAGTGCGGCTTGGCGAAAGCCCGGCGCGGCGATCTCGGTCTGCATCAGCTGCATCAGGTCGTCGTTGACCGTTTCGGTCGCCAGCACGGGGCGGTGCAGCTTCAGCTTATCAAGGTAGAGGCCGTTCAGGTCTTCGAGCACCTCCTGCGCCAGTTCTGTCAGCAAGTCGCGGCCATGATGCGCCGTGGTGATCTCCAGCCGCACGGCGGTGTCGCGTCCCGTCTCATGGGCCTGTTTCATCGCGTGGCGGAGGCTCTGGAGAAGCTCCTGCTGGCTGTCGCAGTCGGTAAGGTCCACCGCGACCTCGGCAAAGCCCAGCGGCGCGACCGGCCGCCATTCAACCTCTGGCGTGCCGTCCGCTGTGTCAGATCCGAGGCGCACAAGGCAGGCCGTCCCCCCCCAACGCTCGCCAAAGTGGCGGGGCTGCGGGATGCCGGGCATCAGCGCCAACGTGTCGGCACGGCGGCGCTCAAACGGGGCGTGGATATGGCCAAGGCACCAGAGGTCATAGCCATGCGCCATCAGATCCGCCTCGGCGCAGGGGGCATAGGGGTCATGACCCGCCGCCCCATCGAGCGAGGTATGCATCAGCCCGATATTGAGCCGCCCGGGCACCGGCGCGGGATAGTCGGGCAGGAAGCTGCGGCTGACATGAGCGCTGTCAAAGGACAATCCGTGGAATACCGCGCCGCCGATCTCTACCGTGGGGGCCTCGCGATGCAACAGGTGGATGCCGGGGCCAAGCTCGCCATGGGCGCGGTGATCAAGCAGCGCGTCGTGGTTGCCTCGGATCAGTACTGTCTCGATCCCGGCCTCAGCGGCGCGGGTGAACTGGGCGATCAAAAATGCACGCGCGCGCAGGTCGGGATAGGCGCTGTCAAAGATGTCACCGGCCAGAACCAGCGCTGCCACATCCTCGGCAATGGCGAGGTCGACGAGGGCGACAAAAGCATCGCGGGTTGCTTGCTGCAGGCGGCTGCCAAGCGCGGGATTGCGCAGCGCCGCCGAGCGGATCGGCGCGCCGAGATGAATATCTGCACTGACGATCAGGCGCATTCTGGCTCCGGATTTTCGCTGCGAGGGCTGCGCTTCATCAAGGATAGCGCAATCGGGGCAACCATCAGATATTTCAGCGCTCTTTGCCAGCCCCCAATGCAACCCTTCGCTGTAGGGCAGGGGGGCAAACAGCCTCTGGGCGGGGTCGCGGTTCTGGGCTAGGGTCGCGCCAATTGCAACGAAAGGGATCGCAATGAGCATTACCCGTATGAAATCCGGCGCGCGCATGAGCCAGATCGTCATCCATAATAACACTGTCTATCTCGCCGGTCAGGTTGGCACCGAGGGCGCGGATATCGCGACCCAGACCAAAGATGCGCTGGCTTCTGTGGATGCGCTGCTCGCCGAGGCTGGCACCGACAAATCCAAGCTGCTGCAGGTCATCGTCTGGCTGGCGGATATGGCGGATTTCGATAAGATGAACGCGGTTTATGACACCTGGATCGACCCCGCGAACCCCGCCGCGCGCGCCTGTGGCGAAGCCAAGCTGGCGACCCCGGGCTACACGGTGGAGTTCATCGTCACGGCCGCCCTCTGAGAGGCCATTCGGGCCGGGGGTCATCTCCGGCCCAATCGACGCCTTTGGAGGGTTCAGCTTTTGGCGTCGTGTTCTAAAAGGTTGCGATCTGCAACACGGTGCTCCCGCTGTTGGTCTCGTTTGCGCGCCCTACGATGGAGATCCTACTGAGAAGACGCTGTTCCGGTGTGCGGGACCTCTTACTCTTGCGCGCCTCGTCCAAGCCGCTTAGCCTCGCATCTATATGAGACGCTTCTTTCGCATTCCTTCCGCCGGGCTGGCGGTCATGCTTGTGCTGATCCTCGGCTTGAGCGGAGCGGCCCATGCTTTTACCAAGTCCTGTCTCGGCGGCCATTGTGATCAGAAGGATGCGGTCTTTGTGACACTTGATCAGAATGCAATCGCACATAGCCACCCGGCACAAAGCGACATGGGCGCCGATCATGACGGCTGCAATCCCTCTTTGTGCCATGTTGTGGCTTTGGTGCACGGGATGGTAGCCCTGCCACAAACCGTCAAGTTCCTCCATTATGCTTCGGATAGCCCTCCTCTGCGTCGCCTTGCGACCCCCGAGGATAGGGACCGCCCGCCCAGAGTTTGATCATGACCATCGACCGGTGCTGCCCCGCGTGCAGGCCGGACCCTGAGATTGACAGAACTGGACTACTGTAGTGATACGAACCTATCTTCTGGGCGGCGCCCTGCTGACCCTTGTTGGTGCAGGATATCTGCTGACACGCCCTGCGCTTGCCCCTGACACGTCTCAAAACACACTGCAAAGCGGCGCGCCGCTTGTGACCGTGACGGTCCCTCAGTTGGATGACACTGCCACGATCGGTGCTTCGATCTTTGCCAAGACCTGTGCCGCCTGCCATGGCGACAATGCCGCGGGCAAGGAAGGCTTCGGCCCGCCCTTGGTCCACAAGATTTACGAGCCAAACCACCACGGTGATGAAGCGTTCCAGCGGGCCGTGGCCAATGGGGTGCAGAGCCATCACTGGCCTTTTGGCAATATGCCCCCGCAAGACGGCCTGACCCGAGGCGATGTCGCCATGGTGGTCGCCTATGTCCGTGCGCTGCAACGGGCCAATGGCATTCAGTAAGGAGATTTTAGCATGACATTCATTACCCGTTTCGCCCTGACCCTGTTCGTTCTGGTGAACCTTGCAACAGGGGCTGCGGCCCATTCCAAGATTGACGAAACCACCCCCGCCAATGGTTCCGTGATTGCCACGATGCCTGAAGCGGTCAGTCTGCATTTTGGGAAGAAGATCCGCCTAACCAAAGTCACCCTGACCCATGAGGCAGATGCGCCAGTCGCATTTGACCTTTCGACCTTTGGCAGCTTTGCCAACATGTTTGATCTGCCCGTCGCGGATCAAGGCGCAGGCAGCTACATTGTCGATTGGCGCGGTCTTGGCGCAGACGGCCATGCGATGATGGGCAGTTTTAGGTTTGAGGTCACGGAATGATGCCAGATGGCTGGGGGCTCGCGGCCATTGCAGCGAAACTCGCCCTCTATTCTGGCGTGTCGGTCGCGACTGGCTCCGTTCTTGTGCGGCTTACGTTTTTTGACTTACTAACCCCGCAAGCCACGCGCCTGAGACGTTTAGCTATGGGAGGCGCCCTTGTGGCGCTTTTCGCAGCGGGCCTTGGCTTTGTGCTGCAGGGCGCTGCCCTGACGGGCAGTGCTGAGGGAATGATCGACCCTGAGATCCTGTCGCTCCTGTGGCAAACGCCGGTGGGCGAAGCGCTGGTTTTGCGTCTTGTTGGGCTGAGCCTCTTTCTGTTGGGGCTTTGGGTGCTTCGGATCGGTTGGGGGCTTGCGGCCTGTGGAGGCGCGATTGCCCTGTGGTCGTTTACAGCCATCGGTCACATGTCCGAACACGAGGGTCTCGGCCTGCGCATCCTATTGTGGCTGCATTTGGCAGGTGTGGCGTTCTGGATCGGTGTCCTGTCGCCTCTTCGCCATTGGGCAAGAGCGAAGCAACACCTTTCAGAGGCAGGGGAGCTAGGGCATCGCTTTGGTCGCATCGCCGCGATCATCGTTCCCGGGTTGGGACTGGCTGGTGTGGTCATGGCTTGGGTTCTGGTCGGGTCGCTTACGACACTTGTATCGACGGGCTATGGCCTGGCGTTTCTGGCGAAAGTCGCGCTGGTTTCTGTTCTCCTGTCCCTCGCTTCGCTCAATAAATTGCGGTTTGTTCCCGGCCTACGTTCCGGTGACGCCCAATCTTCCAAAGCACTTGACCGCGTGATCGTAATCGAAGCGGTCCTCTTCGCCATGATCCTCGCGACGACCGCCGTTCTCACCAGTGTACTTTCACTACCGATGTGAGGTCGGGTCTCGTCGGACTCATAGCCCGTGCGA
>JBLXDQ010000019.1:0-54407 GCA_048263945.1 Epibacterium sp.
GGAAACCTTCACCCCGATGGAACTCAGGCCAATCATGCACTAACATTCAAATTGGACCGCTTAAGTGGGGCTGATCAGGGCACGAGGTGCGGTATCCCCGCAACCCGATGCCGCGCCGCAAGTCCGGTGTGAGGCCATGGCTACGGGTTACTGCGATCTGCACGAAAGTCCGAGAAACCTGAACCAGATCCACTCTTCGAAAGGGGCAGATGCTTCTGTCTGATGGAGTCTTATAAGTTCTTTCAATGCATTGCAGAGCATTGCGTACTCCGGTTGGTCGTGGATCGGCTGCGTAGAGTTGGGCTCCTCGCGCATTTACTTTGGCCAAAGTGCGAAGCCAAGATTTCATCAATGTCATGAGCCGCGCTTTCATTTCGAAGGGTCATCTGACTATTCTTTCTGGCGAAACAAAAGACAGGCCCCGTCACTGGCCCAGCATGAAAAATAGGAGCAAGATGTCCAAGGACGCCGCAGTCAGGAACAAGCTAAAAAGAAAGATCGCCGAGGGCCAGCCCGGTGATCGGCTGCCGCGAGTGCGCGACTTGATGTCCGAGTTTGGCACCTCGCAGCGGGTCGTAGAACGGGTGCTCGCACCGCTGATCGAGGATGGTCAGATAACTGCTCAACCGGGCGCGGGATTGCATATCGCCCAGCAGTCGGATGAACCCGAAGCCGTCTTCAACGCCGATTGTCTGATCCTTTACAGAGCCTCTGAAAGCCGTCTTGCCCGCAGGCTACTGGTGGAGCTCGTTAACCGCCTGCAGCGCAACGGCTACCGCGTGGAAATGAAAGCCTTCGCCGATGAGGCGGAGGGCGAAAGCTTTCTGGAACGTCAGGGGCGCTTTCGTTGCTGTCTTTTGCAGACCAATTTCGAGGTCGTCTCGGTCAGGTTCCTTGCGCGTATCCTTGATTGTGCCGATGCGCTCGTGGTCGATGGTGTGTCGCTGACGGGCATAGATGCCGATGTTATCGGAACCAACTGGCGCGAAGCGCTGTCGGTCGGATACCGGATGCTGCAGGATCGAGGGCATAGCCGGATCGGCTTTTTGACGTCTGCACATGACGCACGCCAGATCGCCATGGCACGGCGCGAATTTCTGCTGCTCAGCGGGTGGGAAGGCCCTGCACCGCATCCCCGTCTGCACACCGTAGCGGCGCTTCCGGGGTCCTATCGTCACTCGGACCTCGTCGGTGCCTTGCCCGAAAGCCCACCGGATGCCGCTGCATCGACCGCTTTGATCATCTGGGGGCTGGTCGAAGGGCGGCTGCTGGATGCTGCATTGCAAGAAAAGAACCTGAAACTGGGTGAGGATGTCAGCCTCTTGCTTCTGGGCAGCGTCGATGTCCCGTCCGAACATGTCAGCCGTTTTGACATCGTTGGCAATTCGGACCGCGAAAAACTCGATCTGTTCGAAACGGTTGTCACTGCGCGGATCAAGGGCAGCAAGGAACCGCCACGCACCCACTATCTGCCGATCTACACGGTCGTGAATGGTTCAATCCAACGGCACGATGCGACATTGGCCTGAAGGGTGAGTATAGATATCATTGTTGGGCTAATTATACTCACTTAGGCTCGCCCCAAGAAGACATACTGGGGGCTTTGATGTCAAAATCGGATGACAGCTTTGGAATTGCCATCATCGGGGCCGGTGAACGCGGCGTCTATTTCATCGGCAGCCGCATCGCCGAGGCCGCGCGCGATACGGGGCTGCGGGTAATCGGCGTGTTCGACCGTCTGACCGACCGTGCCGAACTTGCCGCCGCGCACCTGAGTACGGTGTATAGGTCCGTCGGGTTGGACCACGAGGTTCGGGTCTTCGCGACACTCGATGAAGCGACTGCGGATTCGGCGGTGGACCTTGCTATTGTGACAACCCACACTGACAGCCATCGTGAACCCGTCGAACGGGCGGTGGCCCACGGCAAGCGGGTCTATCTGGACAAGCCCATATCGGTGACGCTGAGCGATGCCGAGGAAATCGCAGAGGCCGAGCACCGGTCGGGCCAGCCGATCATGATGGGGTTCACCCGTCGCTACGAACAGCCCTGGATCGAGGCCGTGCGTCTTGCCCATGACGGGCGTATCGGCACCCCGCGCATGGTGTTGCTTCGGTCGGTCATTCCCTACACGCGCTATTTGCAGCTGTGGCATCGCAGCGGCGCGCGGTCGGGCGGCGCGCTCAATGACAAGGGGTCGCATCATTTCGACGTGCTCAACTGGATTGCTGATGGGGCCCAGCCTGTTCAGGTCTCGGCGACGGGTGGTGTGTCGGGTATCTTTACCCCCGATCCGACCGCGGCCGCGCGCTGTAGCGAATGCGACCGCGATTGCCCCTATCGCCGCCACGAGACGCTGATCGACAAGTTTGAAGGCGTCGGCCGGGTTCCCAATGTCAGCTGGCAAACCGCAGAGGAGGTCCATGATCGCAACGACACCTGCGTCTATCATCCGGGTGCGGACATCGACGACCACGCCGTGGTCACTGTGCAATACGACAGCGGCCTTGTCGCAACATTGTTCTTCGCAATCTTCGGCCCGTGGGCGACGGATCAGGAAACACTCGAAATCATTGGAGACAGTGGCCGTTTGCGGATGGAGCGGCACAGCGGTGACATCGACCTCGTTGAACAGCATGGTCGCGCCCGTTCTATGGTGCACCACCCGAATCCTGATCGCAGTTCGTCTCATTACGGGGCTGATCGGGAATTGGTGCGCAAGCTTGAGCGGTTCCTGAAAGGCGAAACACCACCGGTGGGCGTGGCCGAAGGTGTGGACTCGCTGCGGCTGGTGACGGCAGCGCAGATGAGCCTTGCCGAGGGCGGTCGCCCGGTTGACCCGCGCAAGCTGTCCGTGGCGGAGGTCGCACAATGATCAATGCCCCCCTGCCAGATCGCTTGTGCCCCCGTGCCACCTCGCTCGGTCTTGCCCCGTTCTACGGTGACATTCACAACCATTCCGACCTTTCCTATGGCCATGGTTCCTTCCCGGATGCGCTGACTAAGGCGGCGCTGCAGCTTGATTTCGTGTCGATCACGGGCCACGCTCATTGGCCGGACATGCCGGTGGGCGACCCTTCGGTCGCACATATCGTCGATTTCCACGTCAAAGGCTTTGCCAAGCTGCGTGCGGCCTGGCCCGGGCACTACGACAAATTGCGCAGGGCGGACCGGCCCGGTGACTTCACCGTTTTCCCGGGATACGAGATCCATTCCGGCGCACACGGCGACTACACAATCGTGTTGGCGGATCTGTCGGACGGGCCGCTGGAGCTGGCTGACGATCCGGCCGGGCTCAAGGCGGCGCTTTCGGCGCGCTACGGCGACAGGGCTTTCGCCTTTCCCCACCATATTGGTTACCGCACAGGTGCGCGGGGGATCAATTGGGCTACCTTCGACCCCGATCTGTCCCCTTTTGTCGAAATGTTCTCGATGCACGGTTGCGCTGAAGCGTCCGAGACCGAGCGCGGCTATCTTCATTCCATGGGGCCGGTAGATGGACATTCAACCATGGCTTACGGGCTCGAGCAGGGACACCAGTTCGGCATCATCGGTAACACCGACCACCATAGTGGCTTTCCCGGCTCCTACGGACATGGCCGCATGGCGCTTTATGCCTCCGCACATGCCCGTGACTCGTTCTGGGATGCGATGCGCGCGCGCCGGACCAATGCGCTAACCGGCGACCGTATCCATCTATTGGCGCAGATCGGCGAAACGGTGCAGGGCGGCACGGTCACGGCTGGGTCTGACGCGCGGTTGGCGATTGAAGCCGTGGCAGGCGGGGCCATCGACTGCATCGACGTGATCCGCAATGGGCAGCTTTCGCATCGCATCAGCCCCGCCATCATGCCATCACCCATCGACGCAGAAAGCGACGAGACCTTGATCCATCTGGAAATGGGCTGGGGCGCGCGGGGAATGCGGCATGATTGGGATGGTACACTCAGGCTCGAGGGCGGTGAGATCCGCGCAGTTGAGCCTCGCTTTCGCGGCCGCGAGATCGTCTCGCCACTCGAAGGACAGGACAGTGGCCACGCGATTCCCACGATCCAGTCGGACGGGCAACGCGTGACCTTCTCGGTCACCGCTGAAGCCAACCCCAACAATACCACTCCCGCGACGCAAGGCCTGATGCTGCGCGCCGCATTGTCCGGGGATGCGGTGATCCATGCGCGGCTGTGCGGGAAGGATATCGCGATCCCTGCCGCGCGTCTGTTCGAGGGGGCCAAGTCGGGCAATTTGGGGGCAATCGATACCCCTGCCTGGAGGTTTCACCAGCTTCCTCGGGCGGAGCTTTGGCAATGGCAAGGCACTGTCCCGCTGGGGCGGCTGGATGCGGGTGAAACGATCTATCTGCGGTTGCGACAGCAAAGCGGCCAGATGGCTTGGACCTCACCGATTTTCGTCAGGTGAGGGAAAAAAATAAGACCAAGACCAAAATCATGACAGGAGGAAACCATGAAACACTTTAGAAATCTCATGATCGGGATCGCAACAACGACGCTCTGGGCGACCGGTGCGATCGCAGAGGAACTGACGATTGTCCACGGCTCCGTTGGCCGTGACCAAGAGGTCCTGCGCCGACAACTTGATCGTTTCGAAGCGGA
This sequence comes from Epibacterium sp., assembly GCA_048263945.1. Taxonomy (GTDB): domain Bacteria; phylum Pseudomonadota; class Alphaproteobacteria; order Rhodobacterales; family Rhodobacteraceae; genus Epibacterium. The sequence goes on from JBLXDQ010000019.1 coordinate 4,611, forward strand.
GACGGGTCACACTGTGACGATCGTCTCGATGCCGGAAAGCACAACCGATCAGTTCGGTCAGTATCGGCTCTGGCTTTCGGCACAATCGAGCGATATCGACGTCTACCGGTTGGATGTGATCTGGGCACCGCAGCTGGCGTCGCATTTCGTAGATTTAACGCCTCATGTGGCTGATATCGTGGACGACTTTGTGCCCGCTGCGATCGAAAGCCAGACAGTGGATGGCAAGCTGGTCGCGCTGCCGATGTTCCTTGGCGCGCCTGCGCTCTACTATCGGACAGACCTTCTGGAGAAATACGACCAAGAGGTCCCGACCACCTGGCAGGAGCTGACCGAGGCCGCGCAGGTCGTCATGGATGGCGAACGGGCAGAGGGTAACACCGACATGTGGGGCTTCGTCTTTCAGGGCGCGGCTTACGAAGGCCTGACCTGCAATGCGCAGGAATGGATCAACAGCTCCGGCGGTGGTCGGATTGTCGAATTGGACGGGTCCATCAACATCAACAACCCGCAGGCCGCCGCGGCGATTGAACTTGCGGCCAGCTGGGTCGGCGGCATCGCCCCTGAGGGTGTTCTGAACTACAAGGAAGAAGACGCACGCGGTGTCTTTCAGTCTGGCAATGCGGTCTTCATGCGCAACTGGAACTACGCCTACGCACTCGCCGCAGGCGAAGACAGCCCGGTGCGCGACAGCTTCGCAGTGACGACGCTTCCATCCGGCGGTGAGGGCATGTCCTCGTCCGCGACGCTGGGTGGCTGGAATTTGGGGGTCTCGCGCTATTCCGAGAACCAAGAAGCCGCGATCGAATTGGCGCGTTTCCTCACCAACTATGAAAACCAGAAGGAACGCGCGATCGTCACATCGCGTCCACCAACGCTGAATGCGGTCTACGAAGACGCTGAAGTGGCCGAGCAGCAGGAGTTCATCCCCCTCTGGAAGCCTGTGGTCGACAATGCCCTGCCGCGTCCATCGGCCGCGACACTGCGCAAATACAACGAAGTCTCGGCAGCGTTCTGGACAGCTGTTCACAACACCATGTCCGGCGATGGCGATGCGGCGACGAACCTGTCCCGCCTCGAGAACGAGCTGAAACGCCTGCGCGGGCCGCGCTGGTAGAGCCTGATTTTAAGAACCTTTTCCGGGCGGTAAGGCCGCCCGGAAACCACAACGGAGGCAGCCATGGCTAAAACAGAACAAAGATCGCGCCTATCTCGAAGCCGCACCCGCTCGGCCTGGTTGTTTCTGGCGCCGATGCTTGTGATGCTCCTGATCGTCGCCGCTTGGCCGCTTGGCCGCACGATCTGGTTCAGTTTCACCGATGCGTCGCTCGACCTGATGAGCGAAGCCCGCTGGGTGGGGTTCCGCAACTACCTGGAATATGTCGATTTCGGCGACGGCGAGGGACAGTATTACGGCTTGCTGGCCGATCCCCGCTGGTGGCGTTCTGTCTGGAACACGATCCTTTTTGCCGCCGTTTCGGTTTCCTTCGAAACTGTCTTTGGCGTCATCATCGCGCTGGTGCTGAACCAGCAATTTCGGGGCCGTGCATTTGTACGCGCGGCTGTTCTGATCCCGTGGGCGATCCCGACCATCGTTTCAGCCAAGATGTGGGCCTGGATGCTGCATGACCAGTTCGGGATCATCAATGATATGTTCATGGCGCTCGGTCTGATTTCCGAACCTATCGCTTGGACCGCCTCACCGGAGACCGCAATGGTCGCCGTGATGATGGTCGATATCTGGAAGACGACGCCCTTTATGGCGCTGCTTATTCTGGCCGGGCTTCAGATGGTGCCGGGTGACATCTACGAGGCTGCGAAGCTTGACGGTGTGCCGGCCTGGCGCGTGTTCCGCCGCTTGACGCTGCCATTGATCATGCCGGCCGTCCTTGTGGCAGTGGTCTTCCGTGCTCTCGATGCGCTGCGTGTCTTCGACATCGTCTATGTCTTGACACCCAATACCGATGCGACGCGGACCATGTCTGTTTATGCGCGTGAGAATCTCTTTGATTTTGACCAATTCTCCTATGGCTCGGCCGCATCCACGTTGCTGTTCGTTGTGATAGCCTTGATCACCATCACGTTCATCATGGCCACTCGCATGGATCTTGAAGGTAAACGCTCATGAAACCTGCTCTTTGGCAAACCGCGGGCTTCTACGCCCTTGTCGCAATCATCGTTCTGCAGGCGATCTTCCCTTTCTACTACGCTATCCTTACCTCGCTCGAGGATGGGCAGGCGCTGTTTGAAGTGAACTACCTGCCAAAGGCGCTGAATTTCGCAAACTATCAGGCCATGCTGTCCGGGGGCGTGTTCGGCAAGCAGATCCTGAATTCTGTTTTCGTGGCGAGTGTGGTGGTCATCCTGTCGCTCTTCCTCGCGATCACCGCCGCCTTTGCCCTGTCGCGCATCCATTTCCGGGGGCGGGGGCTGCTGTTGCTCACGGTCCTGTCCGTCTCGATGTTCCCACAGATCGCGGTGCTGTCCGGGCTTTTTGAGGTCATACGTTACTTCGGTCTGTTCAACTCCCTCTGGTCCCTCGTGTTCTCCTACATGATCTTTACCTTGCCCTTTACGGTTTGGGTGCTGACGACGTTTATGCGCAACCTCCCGGTCGAGATCGAAGAGGCAGCGATCATGGACGGAGCCTCGTCGTTCACCATCATTCGCCGCGTGTTCCTCCCCCTGATGTGGCCTGCGATGGTAACGACGGGGCTTCTGGCCTTCATTCACGCGTGGAACGAGTTTCTGTTTGCGCTCACCTTTTTGTCGACGGACAGCCAGCGCACGGTCCCGGTCGCAATTGCTCTCATTTCGGGGCGCAGCGAATTCGAGATCCCGTGGGGCAACATCATGGCGGCTTCGGTCATCGTGACCCTGCCTTTGGTGGCGCTCGTCCTCGTATTTCAACGCAAGATCGTGTCCGGCCTGACCGCCGGTGCTGTGAAAGGATAAACCATGGCGACTGTCGAACTTATCAACGTGTCCAAATCTTATGGGAACGTCAAGGTGCTGCGCGACATCAATCTGTCGCTTCAGAAAGGGGAGTTTGTTGTTTTTGTCGGCCCTTCGGGGTGTGGCAAGTCCACACTTCTGCGCATGATTGCAGGGCTTGAGGACATCTCTGGCGGGGATCTGCTGATTGATGGCAAACCTATGAATGATGAGATGCCCGCCAAGCGGGGGATTGCGATGGTTTTCCAATCCTATGCGCTTTACCCGCACATGACCGTGTTCGAGAACATGTCTTTCGGTCTGGAACAGGCCAAGCTCGGCAAAGACGAGATCAAGGCTCGGGTCGAGAAAGCTGCGGAAATGCTACAAATCGAAGGGCTTCTTGACCGCAAGCCAAAACAGCTTTCGGGGGGGCAACGGCAGCGTGTGGCCATTGGCCGTGCGATCACCCGCGATCCCCGTGTGTTTCTGTTTGATGAGCCGCTGTCGAACCTCGACGCAGCCCTGCGGGTGGATACAAGGCTCGAAATCGCCGGATTGAGCCAGCGTTTGCCAGACACAACGATGATCTACGTTACCCATGATCAGGTCGAGGCGATGACGCTCGCGGACCGGATTGTGGTGCTGAACGGCGGGGTTGTCGAACAGGTGGGCACGCCGATGGAACTCTACGAGCGGCCCGCCAGCCAGTTTGTGGCAGGGTTCATCGGAAGCCCGCGGATGAATTTCTTGAATGGTGCTGTTGCGCAAGCTCACGGCGCAGAATGCTATGGCATTCGACCCGAGCATATCGCGCTGAATCATGAAAACGGCGATTGGCGCGGCCGCGTGATACTGACCGAACGGCTGGGCTCTGATACCTTCGTTCATGTCAATGTCGAGGACATCGGGACCGTCAATGTCCGGATCGAGGGCCGGGCGGAGGTTCAGGCCGGAGAGGTTGTGCATCTGACGCCTGATCCGGCTTCTATTCATCTGTTTGATGCGAAAGGGCAGCCTGTTTCGGGCTGAGAATCATCATGAGCAAAGGTATCGACCAACTGCGCACAGAAATGGCGCGGCAACACAGTGATGCGCTGGCCTCTTTGCGGGCGGCGCGGGACAGTGTAAGGCCCATCGCCGAGGCGTTGCGCGCGCGGGGGCGATTGGCGCTTCTGGGCATGGGCGGCTCGCACTGGATCAATCGTGCGGTGGGGGATTTTTACCGCGCCGCCGGGCTTGATACGACGGAGCATGTGGTTTCGGAATACATGCGCGCACCGTTGCCCGGTGATCCCGCAATGTTGGTAACCTCGCAATCGGGCCGCTCGGGCGAGGTGCTGCACCTGATCGAGCGCGGGATGGTGAGCCCCGTGGCCTATGGCCTGACACTTGAGGCGGACAGCCCGCTTGCGACGGAACTGCCCTCCCTTGTGGGCGTGGGCGGGCGGGAGCTTGCCTATGCCGCGACACGCTCGCAGCTTATCACACTGGGGCTGCATGCGGCCATTCTTGAGGCCTTGGGGCACGATGTCTCGGCCGCCGAGGTCGCTCTTGCGGCGGGGGCATCGCCGCGTCCGGCCGAGGCCGATGCCGCTATTGACCGGTTGGTCCCTGCACCCGTTGCGATCATGGTCGCAAGGGGTGGTGGGGCGCAGGGGGTGATGGACGCCGCCGCGCTGTGCCTGATGGAAATCGCCCGCCTGCCGGTTTTGGGGCTAGAGGCCGGGCAGTTTCGCCACGGCCCGTTCGAGATGATCGAACAAGAGAGCGCGGTGATCCTGCTGCGCGGTCAATGCCAGGACCGCGACGACCTCTCGCTTCTGGCCGAGGAATGTGTGGCGCACGGGATCGCACCGATCATTATCGATGCTTCGGGGCGGGCTCCCGTGCGCGGTGCGCTTACCGTGCCGCTCACCCCGCAAAAGGGGCTTGCGCTGGCCTTTGCCGCGCTGCCGGTGATCCAGGACATCTTGGTCAGCGCTGCCGCGCGACGCCTGCCCGATGCCGGTTTGCCGCGCCGGTCTTCCAAAGTGGCCAGTGCCGAGGTCGCCTGATGGAAACCAAGCAACCTATCGCCGTGATCGGCAACGCAAATCTGGACCTCGTCGGGGGACTATTGACCGATTGGCCCGAGCAGGGCACCGAGGTGTTTCTCGACCGCGCTGACAGCCGCATTGGCGGGTCGGCGGCCAACACGGCGCTGGTGCTGCAACGGCTCGGCGCCGAGGCCGGGCTGATCGCCTCTGCCGGATCGGATGCGGTCGGCACCATGATCGCCGATGCTTTCGCGGGTCCGCTCGACCGGATCCCCCGTGTCGAGGGGCCGAGTTCGGTCACGTTCGGGGTGCTGCATCCCGGGGCCGAGCGGACGTTTTTCTCGACACCCGGACATCTGGACCAGTTCGACATGGGTCAGGTGCGGGACGGGCTCGCGAAATGGCCGATCAAAGGAGCTGTGGCGCTGATGTCGGGCGCTTTCGCGTTGCCGGCGCTGATGCGGGACAGCCAGTCCCTGATGCGGGATCTACGCCTGCGCAGGGCGCGGATCGCGATTGACCCGGGCTGGCCCGGCGATGGCTGGACCCCTGCCAACCGCGCATTGATGTGGGACTGGATCGCCGAGAGCGCGCTGGCGCTGATCAATGATAAGGAACTGGCGGGTCTGACCGGAACCGGCAAAGTGGCCGACGGGCTTGACGCGGTTGCCGGGCAACTGCCACAGGACTGTGTGCTGGTCGTGAAATGTGGGCCGGACGGTGCCATCGCGTTGAAGAACGGTAAGACCTGGTCAGCGCCAAGCCCGCGCGCCGAGATTTTCGATACGATCGGCGCAGGGGATGCGTTCAATGCAGGCTATCTGTCGGCGCTGCAGGCGGGGCATGATATTGGCACCTGCCTGCGCGCGGGCTGCGCCGTGGCCAGTGCCGTGATCCGGGACTTTCCGCGGAGCAGCGGGGCGCTCGACCTGTCAGCGCTCCTTGCGTGTGGGGATACGACATGAACATCCTTCTGATGATCGCTGACGATCTCGGGCGCATGGCGGGCTGCTACGGTGAACCTGCGATCCTTACGCCCCATATCGACGCGCTTTCACGGCGCGGGACGCGGTTTGACATGGCCTTCACCTCAACCGCGTCCTGTTCGGCCAGCCGCTCGGTGATCTATACGGGGCTGCACACCCATGAAACGGGCCAGTACGGGCTGCACCACGACTACCACCATTTCATGACATTCGCCGATGTGCCGACCGCACCCCGGCTGCTGAACGACGCGGGCTGTCACACGGGTATCATCGGCAAGGTTCATGTCGGTCCGGCCGAGGTCTACCCCTGGCAACACCGCGCGGAAAGCGGGACGCGGGATGTGGACTGGGTGGCCGAGCAGGCAGGGGCTTATTTCACCCAACGCAAGGCTGACGGGCAGCCCTTCTTTCTGACCATCGGCTTTGTTGACCCGCATCGCGATGAGACACGCGGCGGGTTCGGCAATGATGAGTTCGGGGCCGAAGACCCGGTTTTTGCCCCCAAAGATGCCCATGTTCCGCCCTTCCTGTCCGATTTGTCCGAGGTGCGCAGCGAACTGGCGTCCTATTACCGCTCGGTCCATCGGCTTGACCGGGGGGTGGGGCAGGTGCTCGACGCGCTCGACAAATCCGGACTGGGCGATGACACGCTGGTGGTCTTCCTGTCGGACAATGGTGCACCGTTCCTCAACTCGAAAACCACGTTGTTCGACGCCGGTGTTCATTTGCCGTTGATCGTCTATCGGCCCGGTCAGCGTGCCGGAATCGCGAACCCTAACCTCGTGTCCTTTGTGGATATCCTGCCGACGTTTCTGGATATTGCAGGCTCCTCGGCTTTGCCCGGTAAGCGCAGGGGGCGCTCTCTTTTGCCGATCTTGGAAGAGACCACGCTGCTGCCGGGTTGGGACATCGTGTTCGGCTCGCATACATTCCACGAGGTCACGAATTACTGGCCGACGCGCTTTCTGCGCACGCCGCGCTACAAATACCACCGCAACGTGGCCTGGCAGCTGGATTTCCCTTTTTCTGGAGACCTTTATGGCTCGCTCTCGTGGGAGGGCATCCGGCGCAGCGATCCGGTGATGATCGGGCAGCGGCCCTTGCGCGGCTATGTGCGCCGCCCGCCCGAAGAGCTCTATGATCTGGAGGCCGACCCGCAGGAGGTGCACAACCTCGCCGAGGCACCCGAACATGCCGAGAGGCTGGCGGACTTCCGCAACCGGATGGAGGCCTGGCAGCGCCAGACGCGCGATCCCTGGCTCTATCGCGACGGAGTTTCGGTCATGGCAGTGGAGCACCATTTGCCAAACGGGCTGGCATTACCCGACAGGTTCGATTTCGATCCTGCCAGCCCAGATGACCGGAAGAGGTCGTGATCTTTCGCTGCCTCGTGTCTGTCGTCAGGGTCTTCCGGAAAGACTGGGTCTTTCGTAGCGGCGGCTCTGGCATGTTCTGTGCGTCAGTTTGGGCCGCGGAGGATTGGTGTCGAAGGCGGCGGTTCTGGATGGTCGTCCTGCGGGCCCTGATCTCCTCTCTCATCTTCAGGATCTGCGCGCCCCGGCCGTGGCGGCGTCAGCGAGCGTTAGATCGCCAAGGCTCTCGAAGTGTCGGAGGTTGTTGTAGTCGTCGACGAAGCCGCCGACTTGCTGCTCGAGGCTGCCGATTGTGTGCACCGTAAAATGAAGGACCGGAAAGCACGCGAAAGCAGTTACCTGCGCAAACGCAGCGAGTTCACACTTTGTCCCGCCCTGCCGACCTTCATCCTCGGAAAATGCTGCGAGATGGACGAATGGCCGATCTGGTGAAGCTGCACCGCGGCGATCGGCCAAGAACTGAACGGCGGCTCAGGGCCGAGAGCCGACCTTCAGGCCACACTCGCCATTCCACACTTTGGGCTCCAAGCCGCCTTGCGGCGCCTGCAGCCTCGCGCTGGCTCATGCCCTCTGAACAAGTCAGGCGAACCTTCCGATACTAATCCACGGTGAAAATCCTCCCGCCCTCCCTACCGCCAGAAAAGGTAAAGCTGGGCGACTTTTACACCACCCGCAGCGGGCTCATCCCGCCGCTACCGTGGTCGACTTTCTCACCGCCGTTCTCAACCTCGCTGTCGCGATCAATAACCGACACAGCCAATGCGTCACACCACCGATCAGGATGAGGCTTGGTGCATTGGTCGGTTTTGGGTAAGCAGGGGGAGACGGATAGCAATGACCGGATCGATCGGAAAGAGGTTGGCGATGTTACGTGTTCTTGTTCTTGCATGTGTTATGGCGCTCTCATCGCTTCCTGCTCTAGCAGAGAAACGCACTGCGTTCATCGTCGGGAACGCCGCCTACACCAACGCGCTGCCTCTGGCCAACCCGGTCAACGACGCAAGATTGCTGGCCGCCACACTCGAAGGGCTGGGCTTCGACGTCACGCTGGCGTCCGATCTGACCCGGGTGGGGCTGGCAGCCGAGTTTTCGGCCTTTCTCGACCGGACCATGGGTGCGGACGTGACGCTGTTCTATTACGCCGGCCACGGGATGCAGTTCGAGGGGCGGAACTACCTGCTTGGCACAGACGCCGCACTGCGCAGCGCCTTCGACGTACAGAGTGAGGCACTACCGCTCGACCGGATCGTGCAGATGTTAGAAGAGAAAGCACGTGCCGCGCTTGTCTTCGTCGACGCCTGCCGGGACAATCCGCTGGCGACACAGTTCTACTCGCAGAACTTCTCGCCCACCCGGGCGCTGGCAACGCGAGGCCTGGCACCGATGTCGGAGCGCTTCCAGGGCTCGATGCTGATGTTTGCGGCCTCGCCCGGACAAGTGGCCTATGACGGCGACTTGGGAAATTCGCCGTTCACGCAGGCGCTTGCGAAACATCTGCCGACCGAGAATGTCGAGATCCTGACACTGATGAAGCGTGTGATCCGCGACGTGAAGGCCGAGACCGAGGACAAGCAGGTGCCGACTGTGACAAACGACTTGGCGCTGGAGGTCTACCTGAACCTCGGAGAAGGCGGAGAGGGCGCTGCTCTCGCGGCGGTGCAGGAAGAGGCAGTCTTCGAGGCGGCGCTAGCGATCAATTCTGAGAGGGCGTGGGATATCTATCTAAAGCGCTTCCCATCGGGCGCGATGCGGGACCTAGCGGTGGCGGCGCGCGAGGATCTGACAGCCGAGGCCCTGGCTGGCGCCCCAGGCAGCGTCGTGAGCGACACTGGGCGCATAATCGTTGCGCGCGAGGCGGCTGCCGCTGCGGAACGCTCATTGGGGCTTTCGCCAAACAATGCACTGGCGGTTCAAGCGGCACTGAACGCGCGTGGTTACGATGCGGGGTCGGAGGATGGCGTTTTCGGGAAGCGAACGCGGCGAGCAATCGCGGATTTCCAGGCCGCGGCGGGTTTGCCGTCTACCGGCGTGGTGACGAAGGGAACGGCAAAGGCGTTGGGCATCGTACTGACCGAGTTCGAAGAGAGCGACCGGGAGATCTACGTATCGAAGAATGCTCGTCGCTATGACCCGTCACAGTTGGCACTGATCGAAGATGATTCACGGCTGATCAAGGCGGCGCGGGTACTCGACGGCAAGGAGTTCGTCTACGGTTTTTTTGAGGGACGGCTTTATGTCGGGCTATTAAACTGGACGTGGGAGGAATACGAGGTCGCTGAGAAGATAGCCGAGGACGTCGGTGGGTACCTCGCTACGCTTACGTCCGAAGACGAGAATGCCTTCGTTTTTGAACTGGTCCGATATGACAGACGTTTCTGGAAGGGGCACAGCACCCGTAGCGACACCACCACCTTCGGTCCGACTTTTGGTCTCTTTCAGATCGACGGAGCGCGAGAACCGGATGGTGGATGGCAGTGGGTCACCGGTGAGCCCATGACCTTCACCAATTGGCTACCCGGTTCGCCGATAAATGCGAACGGCAATTCCAGCTATGGGGCCTTCATTTGGGACATATGGGGCAGAAACCTTCGGCCAGACGGAACGTTTGCTGCCCCGACATGGCATGATTTCTCGCATGCGACGCCATCGCTCCTCATCGAGATCGAGTAATCGGCGCCACTTGGCCCTGAAGCAACCGAGACAGATAATCGGCTGAAGATCACACATGCCCGGTCCGAGGATCTGCTATCTGATGATTGATGTGGCCAAGATCATGACCTGCTCCCCATAGAGTCCGCGTTCTTTGGTTCGCTCTGTTCAGGTTTTGATCCTCTACTGACCGATGGTGATACTCCTACGGGGTGAGCCCGTCGAGGCTCGTGTGGGGCGGTGGTGATTGTAGTCGTCGCGCCAGGCCGAGATAAGCTCCCGGGGGTGGCGCAGGCGCACTCATGCTGCATATGCACGGCTTGAGTTCTGCTCAAAGCGACGAAACGGCCCGAAGCTCACATTCATATAAGGAGCGGCGGGTCTTCGCTGCAAGCGCGAACGGTTTCCCGAAAGAGGACTTTCAAGTCTGCCAATTGGTCTCAGGCGATGCGGCACCCTGAACTGATGTCTGCGAAGCGCAATCTGGCTTGCACTCCAACGCAATCCTATCGGTGACAATTTTGACGGTCGCAGCGCGCCGTTGCTCTCGGCATAACTTCCACAAAACCCGTAGAGCAGTCCAGCTGGCAAAGACAAAGCACGTTCTACCGCGACTTAGAGCATATCGTCGCCGTAAATTACGTAGTTATGGACATCTGACAGGGTAACAAGAATGTCGTCATATCCGTCGTTATTCATGTCTCCCGCCGCAGCTGCAGTAGAGTCCACGTAGTTGGTTGAAGTTTCATCTGCCGGGCGAATGACAAAGCCGCCGTCTCCCGCGGCAATATCGGACAGGCGAATAGCCTCGGTCGAACCCGTCCCGAAAATCACGTAAACGCCAAGGGCCTCTCCAGTGTTTACGTCGCTCCCGGTAATGGCAATGTCGTCTCGTCCGTCGCCATTTACATCTCCGAGGAACGTAACCGAGCTGCCAATTGCGGAAAGTTCCTGTGTCCCAATGATTTCTATACCGCGCGAGCCGAGGTCACCCAACTCAACCGCGGAAGAGCTCTCACTTCCGAACACAACGTAAGCTGCGCCTGTGTTTTCCCGATTGCCCCTGTCTGCATAAGGTAGGCCTATAAGGATGTCGTCCAAACCATCGTTGTTGAAGTCACCGCCACCTGACAGTTGCGCACCGCCAGTTTCGGCCCATTCGAGATCATCAGAATACTGCAGATGTGACCTGATCTGGAACCCACCATCAGAAAATCCATCCTCCAATAATACCGGCGCCCCAGCATCCCGGCCTTGCACCACGAAGAAGCTCTCTGTTCGATCAGAGACGTGCCGCATTGCGATTACAAAATCATCCAGCCCATCCCCATTGGTATCTCCAGCGGTGCACACACTGGAGCCTGTCGCCAAGCCGTCTGCGGAGTCGATTACGAAGCCCCCTGCGCCACCTTCGATAGGGAGCACATTGGATACAGAAGTATCCGTGATGACGTAGCCAATCAGGTGATTGAAATCAGTGTCATCAATCACGCGCGAGCTGTCCATGACTAGGGCATCGCTGTTCCCATCACCATCTATGTCACCTAGCGCCGCACCATTAATCCCAAGTGTTCCGAGAAACTCTCCAGCGCCTTCGATAAACCTAGTGTTCAACTCTGTACCGTCTGCCAAGGTCACACTAGTGGAGCCGGTGTAAACGAAGGTTGCTCCAATACCTCCAAAATTGGAAACGCCCAAGACCAAGTCAGCGCGTCCATCGTCATCAACGTCCTCTAGGACACCTATAAAGTTGGCCAGATCCAACCAATTTCCGGTGTCCAACGTCACCGTGAATCCGGTATTTCCCGAGGCAACCTCTGATACATCGATGGTATCCGTCTGTGATGCAGATCCATACAGCACATGATATTCATCAGCGACCAGGCTGTTTCCCCTGATGAGCAGATCCGAAAACCCGTCCCTGTTAAAATCCCCGAAGCGGCCTCCAGTTTGTTCACCTGTCAATGGCATCATGCCAGTCAGTTCGAAGCCTCTGAAACTCCCAGATAGAGCAGCAAGGTTTGATCCAGAAGTGCCACCTCCGGAGGAGGTCCCAGTCGAAAAGTCAGATAGCGTCACGCTGGATAGGTAAGTGTGATTTGACTCCGCAGTATCGGGATTAACCGACCCTTGGCGGTCATAGTAGATAACCGTATCTGTCGCGCCGACGCCTTGCCCGCCTTCAACCCATATCGAGGCTCCGTCTCGGTTCCCATCCGATGCCGCATAGGCTCGCAAGCTATCCGCAGTAAACCGTTGCCCGCCTACTGTCAGAATGTCCTCTTCGCTAAAGTCGCGGACCGTATCATCCCCGTCTGCACCAAAAGCACCTGCCGCTTGCACAAAACCCCAGTAAGAATTTGTGACGGTGTAGGAAGCCCCGACGGTGTTGAAACGGAAATGATCTTCACCTTCGCCACCCCAATACACATCATCGCCACTATAGCCCACGAGCGTATCGTTCCCACTATCACCGTTCAGAACGTCCGCTCCTGAGCCTCCTCGCAGGACATCGTCGCCGCCACCGCCGTAAATGGTGTCGTCACCATTGTCACCATAGAGGAAATCGCCGCCGCTCTGGCCGGTAATGTAGTCATCTCCTGACCCTCCAGCCATCGTATCGCGCCCTCCCGCACCGGAAAGGGTGTCCGCTCCACGACCTCCAAGAAGAGCATCGCTGCCAGCCATGCCGGCCATGCTGTCATCTCCATCACCACCAATTAGGTAGTCGCCTCCACCACCGCCCAACAGCGTGTCTGAGCCGTCCCCGCCATCAAGCTGATCTCGCCCGCCATTGCCCCGCAGCTCGTCATCACCGAAGTTACCAAACAAACGATCGTCTGCCTTGCCGCCGACCAGACGGTCGTGGCCCCCGCCACCTTTGATGTGGTCTTTTCCGCCACCGCCGAGCAAGATGTCGTCGCCTCCGTTTCCGACAAGCCGGTCACGTTTGCCTCCGCCCGATATGAAATCGTCATCCGCTCCGCCAAATATCTTATCCTTCCCATTCATGCCGCGGAGGGTATCGTTTCCACCTGCGCCTGAAAGGCGATCGTTCTTACTGCCACCGCTTGCGTGATCATGCGCAGCACTGCCAGAAAATCGCATCGACTGACCCAACTCATCCACGATCGAACCGAAAAGGTCAGTGAAGTTGAAATCCACAGCATTCCGAGACTGCACGTCCAAATTGGATGGCGTTTCGAACAAGGCCGCCATGGCATCCGAGTTCCCCGCGTTGAGTTCAGAACGTGCGGTCAAGAAATCGGCAAGGCCCCATTCCAGTTCGTCCATGACCGCCTGAAGCTCACCCGAGCTTGAGTAAAACCGCATCTCGAAGACACGACCATCATAAGGAACATTGTCCGTACCTAGCTCGCTGGCAGAAGTGTCCACTTCGACATAACGGCCGAGCTCATCCGTAAAAACAATGGGGCCAGCGGCTACCTGTTCCTGAACTCGCCCCTGGAGGGCACTGTTGAAAAATTGGGTGTCTGTTCCGATAAGGCGAAGCCGCATAACAAAAATTGCCTGTTCTATTGATTTCGAATGGTGCTCACAAAAAATGGCGGTAACGAATGCTTGCGGGAATTTGTATCTCAGATCAAGTTTAGGCTCCATCCAGCATCCACAAGAGCTTTCTTTACACCTGTGCCACCATCTCTCTGCGGGTTCGTCCTGCATAGGGAACATCTGACTGCTCTAGCCCCCGCCCCGTACCGCGCTGCACTCGCCTTCCGCACCAAACAAACTCAGGTGGCCGGAGCTGCAGGACATACATAAAGCCAACCACTCCTCCGCCCGCGGCAAACCTTCAAGCTTCTCAGATGGTCACGTGGCTCTACGCGTGTCGCTGATGGCAGCTCTGCGGGACGAAACGGGGCGGGGCGCAGTGGCTGTTGCAGTGACCGCTTCCGATCGTGCTACTCTCTGGCCCATCGGCGCTCCCATAACCATCGCTGAAACTCTTGGAGGAATGCCACAAGATGATTGCTTACGTCACCGTCGGCGCAGATGATATCGTAAAGGCAGAACGCTTCTACTCAGCCTTCTTCCCAAGTCTTGGCTATCGGCTGGAAGTGTATCATGGAGACCTGAGTTACATTTTACCTGCAGAACCAAATCGATACTCCGGTCATCCCGATTTCTACGTCAAATCCCCTTTCAATGGCCAGTGTGCATCGGCTGGGAACGGCGCAATGGTCGCGTTCCAGGCGCTTTCGCAGAAACAGGTCCGCGACCTTCATGCAGCGGCCTTGGTCGCGGGTGGCTCAGACGAAGGGCAACCTGGGTTCCGGGCTTCGTATGGAGCCCACTTCTACGTCGGTTATCTTCGCGATCCTCAAGGCAACAAGATCGCATTGTTTTCCAGCGATCCCAATGAACCCGGGCGAGATGGGTAATGCGAAAGCCGACATTCAGGCCAGTCGCAGCATTCGTTGCTTGGGGCTAAAAGGGCGCAGCTAGTATACGCTTGGTCTCTGCTGCCAGATGACTTCAGCCAGCCCAAAGGAGACATTCCTTTTGGCACCGCTGGGCAACAAGCCCCCCAAAAGGTCGGGCGGACAGTCGACCTTCGCTGCGCATCAGACGAGCGTCAGCAGTGCGCAGGTTAGTGACCTTTGCAAAGTCGTGGTTCTTACCAGCAGTGCGGAAGTCCCACGCTGCACACGCACTAGGGGAAGCCGCCGTTCGCCGCGCTTGCAGCCCTCAAATACGGTCCGTCGTCAGCAGTGCGGACTTTTCCGCCGTTCGCTGCATGGGCGCAGCCTGCTCTGAGCCCGCAGTGGGTGCCGAGAGTATCTCTGTCGATACTCAAAAGCGGATTTTCGCCTCAGAACGTCGGTCAACCTGAATGACCGGCAAAATGTTGACCATGTCCTTTATGCACCCTATGTCCAGGGTATCGGGGAGTAGCGATCATCAGCGATGATGAGAGCACGTCAACATATTCGCGGCTCATCCGCGTGGCGTGCTCGGTCCAAAGAGACTTTGCGAGACCGTGGCGTGGCGATCCTGCGGGCGGGGTCCGTGCATCGCCCGGTTCAGCCCTGAGGATCCCAAATGTCTCCGATTTCAATCGGCGTGCTTGCCATCTCCATGTCTGTCGATGCCTTCATCGCGTCGGTTGGCAAAGGGGCCTCCGGGCCTCGTCCCAGCTTCGGCCATACCCTACGCACCGGCATGATTTTCGGCTTCATCGAAGCCCTGACACCCCTGATTGGCTGGGGCGTCGGTATGGCCGCGTCGCAATATGTCGCGGCGGTTGATCACTGGATCGCTTTCATCCTCCTGTCGGGTGTCGGGTTGCACATGGCGCTGCATGCGGGAGCATCCGATGAGGAGGCAGCCTCAACATCGATGTGGAAGACCATCGTGACAGCTGTCGGGACGTCCATCGACGCGATGGCCGTAGGGGTATCGTTGGCCTTTCTTCAGGTCAACATCTTCGTAATCGCGCTCGCTGTAGGTGCGACCACGATGTTGATGAGTTCGACCGGCCTTCTCGTCGGACGATTTGTTGGACGTCGTTTCGGTCGCATCGCAGAGATCATTGGTGGCGCCGCATTGGTGGGCCTCGGTTCCTTGATCCTTTGGGAGCATTTATCCGCCGCGTGATCGATACAGTCGGTAAAGTCTAGCACGTCACGCTGAGCCGACCTTCACCATCCGATTTTGCGTCACGAGCGGCATTCGTCAAAATAGGCTCCAAGTCGACATGCTGCGCGGCGGCACTGTAGTTGCGACGATAGCACTCCTAGTTTCCGCCGCCAGATGACGCCAGCCAGCCCCGAAGCGGACCCGATCCGCCAACCGCATCAAGTCGACAGAACTTACAGGGCGGGCGTTATCGGCCTCACCTGAGTGATCCATAGTACATGATCGCCTTTGGTCCAACTGGACGATGGCCTCCGGTGCCGACGGGCGATAACCCAATGCGCTGTGTGGTCGCTTACTGCAAACATGTTTCGCAATTCTACAGGTGGAGCACCCGACCGCGCGGGATAGTGGCGTCAAAGGAGATGCCATCATGACCGACACTCAAACTCGTCCTCGCGCCCGTTCTGGTGGGCGCTCCGCTCGCCGAACTCTGCGTACGGCCAGTGACTTCAGCATGTTGCCGGGACTGACCCGTTCGCTGCCCCTGTGCGAGGTCATGGATGGCGCGCAGGTGGAGCGGATCGACGATGCTTCGATGAATATTCTCGAAAATGTTGGCGTGCAGTTTCGCGATGAGATTGCCCTAGCCGACTGGAAGCGTGTCGGCGCTAAAGTGGTGGGCGAGCGAGTTTACCTTGATCGCGGCTTGGTGCGGGAATTGATTGCTACGATCCCGGCGGAGTTTACATACCACGCCCGCAACTCCGCCAAAAACGTGCGGCTTGGTGGCAGGCACTCGGTCTTTGTTCCGATGACCGGCGCGCCATTCCTGCGCGACCTTGAGGATGTGCGCCGCAACCCGACACTCGATGATCTGGCGATGTTTCACAAGCTGGCGCATATGATGCCTGCTTTGCATTCGTCGGCCCATCATATCGTGGAACCCTACGACCACCCGATCAGCCAGAGGCATCTGCGGATCACCTATTCCTCGATGAAGCACTCGGATAAAATGTTCATGGGCATGACAACGAGCCCCAAGAACGCCGAGGATGTGATGGAGATGTGTGCCATCCTGTTTGGTTCGGAGTTCATGGAGACACATCCCGTCACCACTGGCAACTGCAACGGCAACTCGCCGCTGGTCTGGGATGAGACCATGCTGGGGGCGATGCGGGCCTTTTGTAAAAAGAACCAACCGGTTCTGTGCTCGCCCTTCGTGCTGGGCGGCGCCAATACGCCCGCCTCGGTCCCCGCGGCCGTCGCGCAGCTTAATGCCGAAGCGCTTTCGGCACTGGCCTATACGCAGGTGATCCGAAGGGGTGCAC
Source organism: Epibacterium sp. (assembly GCA_048263945.1). GTDB lineage: Bacteria > Pseudomonadota > Alphaproteobacteria > Rhodobacterales > Rhodobacteraceae > Epibacterium. The sequence goes on from JBLXDQ010000019.1 coordinate 21,521, forward strand.
CTGCGATCTACGGCCATTACCTCTCGACCGTCAGCATGAAATCCGGCGCGCCAATGGCGGGCACGCCGGAGATTTCGCTGATGAATTTCATGATCGGTCAAATGGCGCGCTACTACGACGTGCCCTGGCGCACCTCCAACACTCTGGGCGGGGCCAAGACCTTTGATGCACAGGCGGGCTATGAAAGCGCTACGACCCTCTCTGCAGTGTTACATGCCGGCGCCAATTATATCTGGCACTCGGCCGGTTGGAACGAGGCGGGCATGCACTGTTCTGTCGCGAAATTCATCGTCGATGCGGAGCAATGTGCAATGGGCTATCGGATGGCCGAAGGCCCGAAATGGGGCGATTTCGATCAAGCAGTCTCCGCGGTGTCGGACGTCGGCCCCGGTGGTCACTACCTAGGCCATTCGCACACGCAGGAGAACTTTCAATCGGCTTTCTTCATGCCAGAGATGTTCGACAATAATTCGATCGAGCAATGGCAGGCGGAGGGTAGCGTCGAGATCACCGAACGCGCCCTCAAGCGCGCGAAAAAACTGCTAGCAGACTACGAAGAGCCTAAGCTGGATGAGGCAAAGAACGAGGAACTCCTAGCCTATATCGCGCGCCGCGAGCGGGAGATCCCTGCCGCCGATGAATTGAACCAGAGCTACTGACCGCTCAGCATCATTCCTCTTCCTGGAACACTTGCCCGCCACTTGGATCAAGCGGCGGGCTTTTTCATGAGGTAGGGAAGCAAAAGGAGCGGCAGGTGGCCTACCGCTCTTTACTCGTTAAGATATCTGTCGAGGGCTATTCCGCGCGCGCGCGCCATTCCTTAAAACGTAGCACTGCATTGGCCCCGATCTGCTGAAAGGGCTGCGGGGGCAGTGACTTAGGGCGCGCTTCGGCGCTGAAGTGGCAAGAGATGTCGCTCATCTCACCTGTGGCCAGATCGGCGGCCGCAATCCCTGTAAGAGTACCGCGCGCAGTACCAAGCCCGTTTTGCACACATCCCGAATAAACGCCGTCTTCCAGCTGCCGGGTGACACTGACTCCATTGAGGCTAAGGCAGAGATGCCCAGCCCAAGCGTGTTCCATCTTCATGCCCGCGAGTTGCGGAAAGCGCTGATCAAACTTGCGCTGCATCACCCGCGCGGCGCGGGCCAGCTCGCGCAACGAGGGGCGTGCATTGGGCAGAAGCGTCGCGCAGGTGCGGGTGACGATCCGGTTGCCGCCCTGTCCTGTGTCGATGCGGCGCAGGGTGGTTCCCATGGGGTCCGAAGGCGTGATCCCCCAGCGCGGCGCACCGCCAAGCCGAGCCAGATCCTCTGCGCTCAATTCCGGCGTCATCACCGCATAGAGAAAGAGCTGCATCAGCCGTCCTTTCTCCACGCCGAAACTCTCTAGGTGACCATTCACCGTGAGGATCACCCGCGGCGTCGTCACTTGCGCGCGCGGGGTGCTGACCACCCAATCCGCGCCATGACGGGCAAAGCCAGTGACCGGCGTGCCCTCGCAAATCCGCGCGCCAGCGCGGCTCAGCCCCGCCGCCAGCCCGCGTATATAACCCGCTGGCTGCAACATCACCGTGCCCGGTGTATAAAGTCCGCTGACGTAATGGGCGGAGCCGGTCATCTCCCTCATCGCCTGCGCGTCCAGCTGCTCGCTGACTTCGCCCAGCGAGGCGAGATGCGCCGCGTAGCTCTCGTTGTGGCGGGCAGCCGTGAGGCTCGCCGCCCCGTTCACCTTGCCGGCGCGTTCGAAATAATTGGGGTTGATCTGATACTCATCCACCGCCGCCCCCGCAAATTCGATGGCTTGACGGTTGAGGGCGATCATCTTGCGATCATCGCCAGAGCCTGCGTAATCGTCCGAGGCCAGATCATGCGGCAGGTCGATCATAAAGCCGGAGTTGCGCCCGGCAGAGCCCTCGGCCACCCGACCAGCCTCCAACACAAGAACGCGGGACTTGGGCTGGATTTGCAATAGCCGTCGCGCGGCGGACAGCCCCGCAAAGCCTGCGCCCACCACGACATAGTCCGCTGTGGTGTCCTCCGTCAACAACTCAGGGCCCGCCGGTGGGCCGAGCAGGGTATTCCAAGCTGCCGGTCCCGCTTGGACCGGCAGTCGTTTGGCAGAGTAGGCCGTCAAGACACGGCCTCATCCGCGTCGTCGGCAAGGTCGATCCAGATGGTCTTCAGTTGCGTGTATTGGTCATGGGCATGAACGGAATTGTCCCTCCCGCCAAAGCCGGACTGTTTGTACCCACCAAAGGGGGTCGAGATATCGCCCTCGCCAAAGCTGTTCACCGTCACCGTCCCGGCCCGCAGCGCGCGGGCACCGCGGATCGCGCGTTTGGCATTGGCGGTAAAGATCGAAGCGCAGAGACCATAGTCGGTATCATTGGCGATGCGGATCGCCTCGTCAAAGCCTGAAACCTCGATCACGCTCAGCACAGGCCCAAAGATTTCCTCACGCGCCAGCACGGCATCGTTGTTTGGCACATTGACCACGGTTGCCTCGACAAAGGCGCCATTATGGGACTTGCCGCCGATTACCACGTCCTCGGCCTGGGCCAAGTAGCTGCAGACCTTGTCGAAATGGGCCTTAGAGACCAGCGCCCCCATGCGGGTTTCGGGGTCGAGCGGATCGCCGACATTCCAGGCCTTGGCATGATGCGCGATGCGCGCCAAAAGCTCCGCCTTTACCGCCTTGTGGACGATCAGCCGCGAGGAGGCCGAGCAGTTTTCGCCCATGTTCCAAAAGGCCCCCTGCACCAGATGCTGCGCCACCCGGTCGAGGTTCTCGGCGTCGTCCATCACGATGGCGGGATTCTTGCCGCCCATCTCCAGCACCACTTCCTTGGCATTGCTTTCGGCAGAATAGCTGAGGAATTTCTTGCCCGTAACGGTAGAGCCGGTGAAGGAGACCATATCGATATCAATATGGCGACCGATGACCTCGCCCACCTCGGTGCCACCGCCGGGGACGACATTGAAAACGCCACGCGGCACACCGGCCTCATGGGCGATTTCGGCCGCGCGCAGGGCGGTCAGCGTCGTTTCCTTGGCCGGTTTCACCACCAGCGAACAGCCCGCTGCCAGCGCCGGACCGATCTTCCACGCCAGCATCAAGAGAGGGAAGTTCCAGGGCAACACCAGCCCCACCACGCCGATGGGCTCGCGCACTACCATGGCGATGTGATTGTCCGAGGCGGGGGCGACCTGATCGTAAATCTTGTCGATCGCCTCAGCGTGCCATTTCAGGCAATGGATGGTCTCCGGCAGATCCACCGTCTCGCAGTCGTAGATGGTCTTACCGCTATCAAGGCTCTCCATCACCGCCAGTTCACGCGCGTTACGGGTGAGGAGCTTACAGAAACGGATCAGCACATCTTTGCGTTCCGACGGGTGCAAGCGGGACCAGCGGCCATCCTCAAAGGCCTCGCGCGCCTTGGCGACGGCAAAATCCACATCCTCCGCCCCGCAGGCAGCGATCTCGGCCAAGGTCTCGCCCGTGGCCGGGTTCACAGTTGTGAAAGTCTGCCCCGAGGCTGCCGGGCGAAAGGTGCCGTCGATAAAGGCAGCGGTGGGCAGCGAAAGGTTGGCCGCGATGGCGCGGTATTCGTCTTGTGTCAGCAGATCCATGTTCTCAGCCCTCGGCCACGATGTCAGCGATAGTGGTTTTCAGCACGCGCACCACCTGTTCCAGCGCACGTTTGTCGTCCTTGTTGAGCCCGGTCAGAGGCGCCCGCATCGCGCCGGCCTCGATCCCGTTGAGGGTGACGCCGTGCTTGATGGTCTGGATGAACTTGCCCCCCTGTTCGAGCACCCTCATCAGAGGCATCATCGCCGACATCATCCGGCGGCCTTTGGTGAAATTGCCCTCGATCACGCAGGCCTGATACAGCGCCACATGTTCCGCCGGCAGGAAGTTCGAGCCACCACAGACCCAAAAGGGCGCGCCCCAGGCAAAGAACTCCAGCGCCTGATCGTCCATGCCGCAGCCGAGCTGAATATGCGGATAGTCGCGCGCCAGAAGATGGACCCGGTTGATATCGCCCGAGCTTTCCTTGATGCCGCAGAAATTGCGGCTGCGGCCCACCCTGTCGAGGAACTCTTCGCCCATCATGGTGCCGGTACGATGGGGATAGTTGTAGAGCATGATCGGCAGGTCCGCCGCCTTGTCGATCGCCAGCGCGTTTAGCGCGTTTTCGCGGTCGGTTGGCACCGAATAGGGCGGGCTGGCGAGCAGGATCGAATCCGCCTCGATCTCTTTTGCACCCTTTGCCAGCGCAATCGAATCCGGCGTCATCATCGCGCCGGTACCCACCACCAAAGGCAAGCGCCCGTTCAGCCGTTCCTTGGTGAAGCGCGCCAGCTCAAGTCGTTCCGCCACGGTCTGGGCATAGTTTTCTCCCGTCGAGCCCCCAGAAATCAGCCCATGCACGCCCTGTTCAACGAGGAATTCGATCTGGTCCGCCAAAGCGTCCCAAATGACGTCGCCCGCGCCCGAATAGGGCGTGACAACAGGGGTATAGATCCCTTGAAACTGAAAGATGGGGGTCATCGAAGTCCTCTAGGCTGATGTGGTTCGGGAGAACGTCCCCATCGGCACATCCAGCGCCGTTGGCATGACGAACAGTTCAATCTGGCCGCGCGACAGGTTCCAGTGATCTTCGGACAGTTTGGCGGCGGCGGCCTCATCCCCGGCCTCGATGGCGGCGATGATGGCGTCGTGTTGGTCGGCGGCCTCGGTGAGGTTTTCCGCCATTTCATTGGTTTGCGGCCGGTAGAAGGTCATGCCGATGCGCGCGTGGTCGATCAGCAGGCGCTTGAACGATGGCAGCAGGTAAACATTAGCCGCCATGTCCCCAGTAATTTCGTGAAACCGGTTGTTGGCCAGCGCCCGTTCAGCGCTCGATCCCTTACGCAGTGCCGCGCGGAAGTCTTCTTGACAGGCCTTCAATGCAGCCACTTGTACCGGCGTTGCATGTTGCGCGGCCAGCCGCAGGATCGCGCCGTAGATCATTGGCGCGGCGAGGAAGAAATCCCGCAACGTGGTGTAGGACATCTCGGTCACCCGCGCGCCGCGATTTTCGCGCAGGTCGACATAGCCTTCACCAGCCAGCTGCCGCAGCACTTCGCGCAGGGGGGTGCGCGACAGGCCGAACTGCTCGGACAATTCGCTCTCGTCCAAATCCGCGCCGGGCCGCAGCTCCAGTGTCAGGATCTGCCGCTTCAGCGTGTCATAGAGCGTCGATTTGCGTTGTTTGGCTGCGTCTTTCACCGGGTTTTCTCCGTTCGAAGGCCTCGTTCGTCCCAAGAATCCACAAAGGAGAGGGGATGCGCAACAAGAACCTACAATCTGCACTAACGCAAAATACAATTTGTGTACAAGCAAAAAATCTGCTGTGTTGTCTGACATAAAGAACAAGGAGAAACCGGGATGACAGACAGGGGCCCTAGCGGCGACAGCGCGGTGATTGACTGCCGAAACCTATGGAAGATCTTCGGAAAACGCGCTGACGAAGCCATGAAAGCCGTTCGGGAACAGGGGCTTGGAAAGATCGAGGTGCGCGACCAATTTGGCTGCGTGGTCGGTGTTCAAGACGCCAGCTTTACAGTCGCCCGGGGAGAGATCTTCTGCATCATGGGCCTCTCCGGCTCCGGAAAATCGACCTTGATTCGCCATATCAACCGGCTGATCGAGCCCACTTCGGGGCAGTTGTTCATCGAAGGACAGGACGTCAACGCCCTGTCAGCCCGCGATCTGCGCGCCCTGCGAGCCGAAAAAATCGGCATGGTGTTTCAGAACATGGCGCTGATGCCGCATCGCACGGTGCTGGAGAATGTCTCCTTCAGCCAGGAAGTGCGCGGCCATGATGCGCGCGCCCGTCGCGAGACCGCGCTGCGCGCCATCGACGCGGTGGACCTCAACGGCTGGGATCAGAAATACCCGGACGAGCTCTCCGGTGGGATGCAACAGCGAGTGGGTCTGGCTCGCGCGATTGCCGCAGATCCCGCGATCCTGTTGATGGACGAACCCTTCTCCGCGCTTGACCCGCTGATCCGTCGCCAGTTGCAGGACAAGTTCATGTCACTCTCCGCCGATATGAAAAAGACCACGCTGTTCATCACCCACGACCTCGACGAGGCGATCCGCATCGGTGACCGCATAGCGATCATGAAGGACGGCCAATTGGTGCAGGTTGGCACACCTGAGGACATCGTGACCAATCCGGCCGATGACTATGTCGCTGATTTTGTAGCCGGAATCTCCAAGCTGGAGCTGATCTCGGCCGGCAAGATCATGGAACCCGTCGCCGCCTACGAGCAGCGGCGTGGCCCGGTCGACTTTGCCGCCTGGCCCGAGGCGCATCCCGATCAGCCGCTGGATGACCTCGTGAACCTCTCGATCGCGACCCAGCATCCGGTTGTGGTGAAGGTGGACGGCAAGCCCTTGGGCATCGTCACCAAAAACGCGCTGCTGCGCGGGATCAAGGGCGAGACGCCGGGCGCGGACCTTGCCCGCGTGGCGCAGTAACCGGAGGGCAAACCTATGGCAAATGAGACGACTTTCAACTTTCTCGACCCGTTTTCTGCGGTGGACCTTGGGATCGCTGACAAGACCGACGGCATCAAACAATGGGCGATTGGCAACCGAGAGTTGATTCAGCCGATCAAAGGCTTCTTCAATGAGATGATCGTGGGCATCGACAATGCGCTCAATTCCGTGCCGCCGCTGGTAATGCTGGTGATCTTGGCGCTGATCGCCTGGCAGGCAGCTGGAGCGCGGGTTGGCATTCTGGTTGCTGCCAGCCTCACCTTCCTCGGCTTCCTCGCGCCCAACGCCTGGGAATTGGCGATGACCACGCTGGCGATCGTCGTGTCGGCGGTAATCCTATGCTTCCTGATCGGGTTGCCCCTCGGCATCCTTGCGGGCAAGAACGACCGGTTTGAGGCGCTGATGCGCCCCATCCTCGACACCATGCAGACGATCCCGGCCTTTGTGTATTTGGTGCCGGTGGTGATGCTGATCGGGATCGGCAATGTCTCGGGCGTCATCGTCACCATCATCTTCTCGCTGCCGCCGCTTATCCGTCTGACCTCGCTAGGTATTCGAGGGGTGAACCCCTCAGTCGTCGAGGCCGCGCGCGCCTTTGGGGCGAGCCCGGCGCAGGTGCTGTTCAAGGTCGAGTTACCGCTCGCCACCCCCACCATCCTCGCCGGGGTCAACCAGACCATCATGCTGTCGCTGTCGATGGTGGTGATCGCCTCGATGATCGCGGTCAAAGGCCTCGGGAACGAAGTGCTGCGCGCCATGGGCCGACTTGATGCGGGCAAGGCCATCGTCGGTGGCCTCGGCATCGTGATCCTCGCCATCGTGCTCGACCGCATCACCCAAGGCATGGGCCAATCGGGCCGCGACCGTGGCTATCGCCATTGGTGGCAGGGCGGACCTATCGGCGCCGTACTGCGCCTGTTTCCCCACACCAATCAGACCGCTTCAAACGATCTGAAGACCGAAAACTGAACACACACAGGGAGATAAAAACCATGTTCAGAACCACCCTCACTTCGGCCCTCGCCGCGTGCACGATCCTCGCCTCCGCCGCATGGTCGCAGGAAAAGCCGGGCGAAGGCACCACCGTGCGCCCGGTCGTCGGCCTGATTGCTGAAGAATACTTCCAGTCGCGCATCTTGTTTCACGCGCTGAGCGACCTCGGCTATGAAGTGGCAGAGCCGCTGGAAACCGAGATCCAGACCGCGCACCTCGCGGTTGGCACCGGGGACGCCGATTTCTACCCGATCCACTGGGGTACGCTGCACACCGCATTCTTTGAAGAATCCGGCGGCGACGCGGTGCTGGAAAAGGTCGGCCCCTTTGTCGAGGGCATGTTACAAGGCTATCTGGTCGACAAAGCCAGCTATGACGCAGGGATCACCAACCTCGGCGATCTGAAGGATCCGGCGGTTGCCGCGAAATTCGACGCCGATGGCGATGGCAAGGCGGATCTCGCGGGCTGCGTTCCCGGCTGGGGCTGTGAACGCATCATCGAGCATCAACTGACCGAGTTTGGCCTGCGCGACACGGTCAACCACAACCAAGGGGCCTATAACGCGATCATGGCCGACACGATGGCGCGGCTCCAGACCGGAAATCCGGTGGTCTACTTCACGTGGACGCCCTATTGGGTTTCCGGCGCGTTGGTACCAGGCGAGGACGTGGAATGGCTCGACGTGCCCTATACGTCGCTGCCCGATGGGGTTGAGGCTGACACCACATTTAACGGCAAGAACCTCGGCTTTGCGGTCGACAGCATGTATGTGCTGACCACCGATGACTTCATCGCTGAAAATCCAGCCGCGGCAAAACTGTTCGAGGTCGCCCGTCTCGACGTCAACGATATCTCGGCGCAGAACAAGAAGATGGCCGACGGCGAGGACAGCTCCGCCGATATCGACCGTCACGTGGACGAGTGGATCGCCGCGCATCAGGCAGAGTATCACAGCTGGCTGGACGCCGCCCGCGCCGCCGCGCAATAATTCTTTGCCGTGCCCCTTGCGAGGGGCGCGGCTTTTCCTATTGGGAGGCACGGCCATGGCTGACCCGCAGCACTTCGTCTTTGCCCTTGTCGAAGACTTCACGCATATGGCGTTTTCCTGCGCTGTGGATCCTTTGCGCATCGCCAACCTTATCTCCGGCGAAACACTCTACCAGTGGTCCTTCGCTTCACTGGATGGCGAGACCGCCAAGGCTTCAAATGACTCTGTCACGTTGGTCCATCACCCTTTTGATGCGCTACCGCAGTGTGATCGTGTTTTTGTGCTCTCGGGCATCCATATGACCGGCAAGGATCACAGTCGTCTGATCGCCGCGCTGCGTCGTGAACGCGCGCGCGGCACCGCGATCGGAGCACTCTGTTCCGGGGCCTATATCCTCGCACGCGCTGGTTTCCTCGACGGAATGATGGCCGCGATCCACTGGGATTATCATGACAGTTTCATGGAAACTTTCCCTGAGGTGAACTTGGTGCGGAATGTCTTCGTCGCCGATGAGAAGCACGTCACCGCGTCTGGCGGAACCGCCACTGCTGATCTTATGTTACACCTCATAGAACGCGACCATGGCTATGACCTCTCCGTCGCGGTTGCCGATCAGATGGTGTACAATGCGGTGCGCAATTCTACCGCTGCGCAACGGGTGTCCCTACAATCCAGAAACGGTATGCGGAACACCCATCTCGCCAAGGCCATTCAAGTAATGCACGACAATTTGGAAACCCCAGTCTCTCCAGCGGTGATTGCCAAGGATCTAGGAATTTCCACCCGCCAACTGGAGAGGCTTTTTGGCAAGTATCTCAACTCCTCACCTAAGAAATACTTCATGGAAATGCGATTGGAGCGCGCGCGGCACTTGCTATTGCAAAGTGAAGCCTCGATCACCGAAGTCGCTATGGCTTGCGGATTTGACAGTCCCGGCCATTTCTCGCGCGTCTACCGTTCTGCGTTTGGCGTGACGCCCATGTTGCAACGTGACCGGATGACCTGAGCTGCAGGTATTCGGCCTGATGGCCCAAACGGCCTTGACCCGTCCTCTGTTGCTTTGGTCCAATTTGTCGTCGCCAGTTTGCATACACCACTTCAACAATCCCATTCGCCCATACTGCAAAGCTTTCGCAGTATGGAGAGGAATGCAGCCTAAACCTTGCCAGATATAAATTGGCGCAGCTTTGGTGTGGCGAAGTCAAGAAATGCGCGAACGCGATTTGGCACGCGTTCCCCGCCTAAGAACAAAGCGTGGATTTCTTCGATGTCGCCTTCAGTGGCTTCTGTTAGAACTTCGACCAGTCGGCCAGCTTCTAGGTCCTCGCGCACGTGGAACGCTCCGATACGGGCAAGCCCCATGCCAGCCACCGCAGCCCGGCGCACCGTTTCGCCGTTATTCGCAATCAGTGGCCCCTCGACGGTGCGATCGACAATTCGACCACTGTCTCGCAAAGGCCATACCGCATTGGCGCGGCGAAAATTGAACCCGAGGCAAGCATGCTCTGTTAGGTCCTGTACGGATTGCGGCACACCTCGACGATCAAGATAAGCTGGATTCGCGACAATCATTCGCTTAGCACTGCCCAACCGGATCGCGGTCATAGAGGAGTCCGGCAAGGGTCCCACTCGAAATGCCACATCCGTGCGATCCAAATACAGATTCACGATCTCGTCAGAGAGTGACAAATCCACTGTGATCCGTGGATGGGCCTGATGAAACGCTGGGAGCAGAGGTTCAATGCCGAGGATCCCGAAGCCAACGGAGCTGCTCACACGAACCCGCCCTCCAAGACAGGCAGAGCCCTGCGATAGATCGCGTTCAACAGCCTCCAGTTCTGCCAACACATCGCGAGAGCGTGCGTAGTAAGTGCGCCCTTCTTCTGTCAGCGCCAGACGCCGGGTAGACCGCTCCAATAAGCGTACGCCTAGCCGGTCCTCTACACGCGCAATCAGCTTGCTGACTGTTGATGGGGTCATCCGCAACATACGTGCGGCCTCGGAAAAGCTGCCGCTGTCTACGACCTGTAGGAAGACCTGCATTTCTCCGGCTCGATTGTCCATCATGGCCACCTTGTGAATTTATTTCACATATAATGTGCATTGTGGCGTCATTATCAATCCTCGCGTCAAAAGCTATCTCGCCTGTCACACGAAATCAAACGGCGTGATGGCGCCGACAAAGCAGCGGTACATCCCACGCCGCCTATGCGACCGGAAAAGGATTTTTGCATGACGCAAACCACTTCATCGACTGACGCGCGTCCAGGATGGATCCTGTTCGCGCTTGCCATTGGTGCCTTTGGCATCGGAACCACTGAATTCTCGCCTATGGGGCTCTTGCCCGTGATTGCAGAAGGCGTCCAGGTTTCAATCCCAACCGCAGGCCTCCTCGTAAGTGCCTATGCAATCGGGGTCATGCTGGGAGCGCCGGTGATGACGCTGGTGTTTAGCCGCTTTGGCAGGCGGGAGGCTTTGATGGCGCTTATGGGGATCTTCACGCTTGGAAATACCCTTTCTGCACTGTCTCCGGACTACTGGACCCTGTTGGCATCACGCATTGTGACCTCCCTCAATCACGGCGCTTTCTTTGGGCTGGGTGCTGTGGTCGCCGCCGCTGTCGTCCCTAAGGAAAAACAGGCGAGTGCGGTTGCCACCATGTTTATGGGGCTGACCATCGCCAATATAGGTGGCGTGCCGGCGGCAACTTGGCTTGGTCAACAGATCGGCTGGCGAATGGCCTTTGTGGGCACAGCCGCCCTTGGGCTGGTCGCCATCCTAGCACTCTGGGCCGCCTTGCCAGCCGGCGCCAAAGGTCAGCGACCCGATGTTGGCAAAGAGCTGCGCGTGCTTGCACGCCCCGCAGTTCTTGGAGCAATGGCGACCACGGTGATGGGGTCCGCAGCCTTGTTTGGCGTCTACACTTACGTCGCGCCAATGTTGCAAACCTTGACCGGTGCGACTGAAGGATTTGTCACCCTTGTGCTGGTTTTGGTCGGTATAGGCTTCACCATTGGGAATTGGATCGGAGGCAAGCTATCTGAATGGTCCTTGGATGGCGCGACTTTCTTGTTCCTGCTCGCAGCGGCCCTTCTTAGTCTTGTGATGCCATTTCTGCTTGGGAGCGAGGCCGGAGCAGCCGTTGTTTTCACCATCTGGGGGACTGCAGCTTTTGCGATGGTTCCACCCGTCCAAACCCGCGTGATGCTCGCAGCTGCAGAGGCGCCGGGGTTGGCTTCGTCCATAAACGTGGGCGCCTTTAACTTCGGCAATGCCATTGGTGCTGCAGTCGGCGGGTGGGTCATCCATGCTGGTCTGGGCTTTGCTGCCGTTCCCATCGCAGCAGCCGGTTTGGCAGCAGCTGGGGCGCTTCTTGTTGTTGGAAATCGCGTCAGGAGAGGCACACAGACCATTGCCGCTTAAGGCTGTTTGAGTGGAGAGCTCCCTTCAGGCAGCCAAGTGAAACCCATGGCGCGGAGAAAGCTCCGCGTCATGGGAATTTTGAGGACCTGAGGGCTACCTCAGGCGGCTTGAGCATCACTGCGCGCCAGTGTCAGGGCCAGCTCACGGGCTCGACGTTCGGCAGCCGCGCAAGAGGCTTGGAAGCGCTCATCTTTGAATTCCTGATACTCGATGGCAATCGTCTCAATATCGCCCGGTGCAACGCCGAAGTAATGCGCACAGGCCGCCAGTGCAGGGTCCAAAGCGTTGAGATGTGCACGTATGCCATCAGGCGCAAAGCCAAACTCTCCGCGTGCGGACAGGACCACCAACCGTTTGCCAGATAGGATCGGCGCGATGGGAGTATCGCCCCGTTCAAGATCAAAGGAAAAGGTCTTGCCGATCCGAGCAACATGGTCGATCCACCCCTTGAGGGCCGCTGGCATACCATAGTTGTACATCGGAACACCCATCACGATGATATCCGCGACTGCGACTTCTTCAATCAGTGTGTCAGAGAGCGCCAACCGCTCCTGCATCCACGGCATCCTCTCCTCTGGCGCAGTAAAGGCCGCATGGATGAACCTGTGATCAATCGCGGGCACTGGCGTTTGGCCGACATCGCGGGGGATCACCTTGGCGTTAGGGGCCTCTGCCAAAAAAGCAGTGGTGAAGATTTCGGTCAAACGTCGTGTGAGTGAGCGGTCTGCGAGTTGGGCGCTTGCATCTATCCGCAGTAAGGTTGGCATGAAACATCTCCTCAAGAATTGCGTGGCACGTTTTTGCCTACCAAGCGGCCAATCCACTGGCGAAAGCGAATTTTTCAGGGCATAGATGAATGATATTCATCTTGCTTGTGGAACGGGAAGGATTGGTCCAATGCGGCGCTTACCCCCCTTGCATGCACTTCGGGCTTTCGAGGCCGCCGCTCGTCATCTTCATTTCGGCAATGCTGCTGCGGAGCTCCACCTGACACCGACCGCGATCAGCCATCAAGTTCGCCAGTTGGAAGAGATCCTTGGCGTCAAACTGTTTCATCGCTATCCGCGTCCTATCCGCCTAACGGATGAGGGCTCGGCCTTGTATCCTGTGTTGTGCGAGAGTTTCGATCGCATAGCGCATGCTGTGACTGACCTTAAGCAGCAGGAGAAAAACCTTCCCCTGACCGTATCTGTCACAGTGGCGTTCGCGAGCCTTTGGCTTATGCGACGATTGCCTGACCTAGTCCGCCAAACCGGGCTGACCTTGAATGTCGAAGCAGACAATCGACCTGTCGATCTTTCCTCCAGGGACGTAGACTGTGCTATACGCTATGCTCTTCAGCCTAGTCCTGAAGGCCACTGGCTGCCACTGTTCGAAGACCGAGTTATCCCACTTTGCGCGCCGGAATTGGTGCAAGAGCAACTCCCGCAGGATGATTTTGATATCCTGCGCTTGCCCTTGATCGAATACAGATGGGCGCTCGGCAAAAATTCCGCTCCGAGTTGGCGGCATTGGGCGCAAGTCGCTGGATTGCAAGCAGACGCTATACCCGTTGCACAGCAGTATTCCGAGGAAATTAATGCTATCGACGCAGCACTGGCAGGGCAGGGGGTTGTTTTGGCATCCAGTGTCCTGACCGCATCGGCCCTGGCGGTTGGGCAATTGATATGCCTCTCGAAAACCGATTTGCCAGGTCGGATCTTTTGGGCAGTTACCTTAAAGGGGCACCGGCGTCTCGGGGACCTTGAACGCTTTGCGCAGTGGGCGCGATCTGCAATGTGAGGCAGAGAGCGAGAGTTAGGGTGCGTCGAGAACGGCTTTCGACATCACATAAATGGGTTTCACGTTGATCCAGATCGACTTCGGATCAGCCCCACTTCAGTGGGGGAAGTCCAGGGACCCAACAACAACGATGAAGTAATTTACGGTTCAGGGTGCAGCATCGCCTGCCTCAACTGAGCCGACTTGGAGGTCCGCTTTTCGGAAAGCCTTTCGCGCTCCCAGCGGCCTCTTCGGTGCGCCTTGCATGATTGTAGTGGTAGGGCTGGCTGGCGTCCTCTGAGGGCCGGGAATATCTGTTCCCACGCTGCAACCCTGTTGTTGCATCGACGCAAGGCAGGAATGAGCCCAGAGCGATGGATGCTGCGGTTTGCATCAATGACCGGTTTGTTCACGAAACTTCGATCTGTGGCAAACAAGCTCTTGACCCTGACGTTAGTGTCAATGCTCTAGGCAATTCTCCGATCAACGATGGAAGATTGGAGACACATCATCATGACTAGGCTCCAGACTCATTAAAATTCACAGCCAGAACAAGACAATTGCAGCGAGGAGGATGGCGGAGAAGAAGGTTTCCGGGCATCGGTCGTATCGAGTGGCGACACGCCTCCAATCCTTCAAGCGCCCGAACATGATTTCAATGCGGTTGCGCCGTTTGTATCGTCTCTTGTCGTATTTCACGGGTTTCTTGCGGGACTTCGCCGGGAATGCAAGCCTTATCCCATTGCTTTTCAACGCTTCTGAACCAGTCGGCGTCATAACCCCTGTCGCCCAGAAGCCATCCCGCCTTCGGCAGGCTGCCCAGCAGAGCCGCTGCGCCGGTGTAATCACTGCCGGTCCGGCCGACATAAAGAACCCGATTGGCCGCCCCTTCGCGTCAGCAACGGCGTGCAACTTGGTGTTCATGCCGCCTTTGGTTCGCCCGATCTGGCGCGCTCGCCCCCCTTTTTGACCCGCAGGCTCGATGCCGTGCGGTGTGCTTTGAGATACGTCGCGTCGATCATGATCGTCTTGTGTTCGGCGCTCTCGGCGGCAAGGCCCACCATGATCCGGGCGAAGACGCCATTGTCGCTCCAGCGTTTCCAGCGATTATAAAGTGTCTTTGCCGGGCCGTATTCCTTCGGCGCGTCGCACCACCGTAACCCATTGCGATTGATGAAGATTATGCCGCTCAAAACGCGCCGATCATCGACGCGAGGCTTGCCATGGCTTTTTGGAAAGAAAGGTTTCAGACGCGCCATCTGGGCGTCGGTCAGCCAGTAAAGATTGCTCATCGCTCAGGTCTCCTTGCCGCCCCTGAATCACGCCAGAAGCATGAAATCAATGGGTCTGGAGCCTAGACAACGGTGACCGATTTGTCATTCATAAGGCGTATGCTTCGTGGGAGATCAACTGCTCATAGCCGCCAGCTACAGCTCTGGATTCAAACAATGAATCCATCTTATGATTCCTGCAACAAAGCGCTGCGCTAGCAGAAACAGAATGACTTGGATCGAATTCACTTATTAAGAGGTGTCCCACTTTTGGGGAACCTCATGAGCATGATCTGTTCCTCATTCTAGGCTGCCGACTATCTCGCTCATAACCTTGGCCGAAGGCATCGGCACGACCAAGCTGACCGTCTCTGGTAAGGTGGCACTCCCAATGGCGGCCGGGTCGTTCTCGACCCCAATCAGCCCGGTGCGAAAACCGTGTTCGGCCCATGCAATGGCTTGCAGGTCTGGGTCCTTCAATGCTTCAGTCAGGCGGTCGCAGGTCGGGGAAAGGGCGATCAGCGGATGGGAGGCAAAAATCGTTGGTTCCGGATAGATTACGCGGATTTTCTGCCGGATTGTGTCGGCGTAACTGGCGTTTTGGGTCAGGAATTCAACCAATTGGTTCTCGTAGCCCACGATCATGGGACGCGAGCCCATCCCCTGTTTCAGGAAATTTTCGAAGATGTCGCCAGAGGAGGCTTCCATGAAGCCCATTGCGGCGAAGTAGCTGTCCACTTTCGGCAAGATCACAGGCAAGTCCGCTTCGGTGGGGGGCTCGCCGCCGTTGAAGGCCGTGGCCAAAAGTGCCGCCCAGATATTGCCGGAGTTTGATTTTGCCGGATCAGTCGAGAACACCTTGAACGCGCCATAGATGTTCAGTCCGAGGTCCTCTTTCCAGCGCTTGCCCTCGTGGATCAGCGCGCCGATGGCGTTTACGTCGGCGACGGGAAAGCCATCCGCGCCCTGCCGCACCACGCCAGCCTTTTCCAGCGCGTCGGCTACCTCGGCCCAGGCGTAAAACACGATGGGCGAGTTGAAGATCGTCTCGTCCCCTTTTACCGGTTTTCCCGCCTTACGAGCGAATTCCACCGCGACCATGGTCGAGGGCCACAAACAGTCGCGCCCCGCGGTGTCCAGCGTCGTCGCCATCTCTATCGAACCAGCTTTGGAGGCGGTCAGCGTCACCTTGTAGCGGTCTTCGATGATTTCGCGGACCTTTGGATTGGCCAGCAGAGCGGATTTCTCACCGCCATAGAAGATCGACACTGAGGCAGGGTCTCGGCGCTCGACCTTGCGGGACAACGAGGCGATGTCCAACTGCGACACGGCGATGGCCCCGGCGGCTACGATCCCGAGGATGGAAAGGCCAATCAGCGAACGGTTCATCTCAGTCTCCGGCTCAGTTGTGTTCCCAACGCGTCGACCTCGGCCTCCAGCGCGGAAATGTCATTTTCGATGCAGGCGCGGTCGATTTCCTCGATCACCGGGACATAGGCGCGGATCTGCGCGCCCAGTTGCGCCACGCGGTCGGCCTGTGCGCCCGTTGCCTGCCCGGCGATCCCGGCGTAGCTTTCGATGGTCTGCACCATGTTCGGCAGGTAGGTGAAGATGAAGCGGCGCGTGCTGCGATAATCCTCGGGGTCCTTCAGAACATTGTCATGGATCGACATAAGATGCGCGGCCATGGATTGCACCGCGGCGCGGTCCGATGGGGGGAGCGCGGGCAGGCTCCGGTCCAGCCTTTGCGTATGGTCCTTCAGGGCAGAGGCGGCCTTCTCCATGTCGGCCTGCGTCACGGCGGTGCCGCGCAGGATTTCCTCTGCCCGCCGCTTGCGTGGGATCACAAGAAGCAACGCGCCGAAGGCCACGCCTGCCAGAACGAGGGCCAACCACCAAACCAGCGTCAGACCAAAGAACAGACCAAGGAAAATCGCAGCCGCTAACCCGCCTGCCAGCACCTGCCGCGGTCCTTCGTGCAAGCCCATCAATTGTATCCCTTGGCGCTGCGCAGCGCCTCTGCAAGGTCGCTTCCAGCGGTGAACATGCGCCCGATGGTGGCGGCGTTCAACTCCTTCAACTGCGTCTCGTCCGCCTGACCAAAGGCGATGGCGTGGATCGGTACGTCGCGGGCGAAACTGCTGGCCTGCATCTTGTCCATGAGCCCCTCGCGGTTGTCGGGCGCCGAGGCACCGTCGGTCATGGCCACGATGGCGGGCAGGTAGTCGAACAATTCTCCGTTGTCGGCATAGGGTTGCAGCAGGTCGAGCGCTGTCCAGACCGCGCCATAAAGGTCCGTGCCGCCATCCGCCACCAGCCGGTCGACCATGGCCAGTGCGTTGGCCAGGTCGGCCCTGTTAGACCCTTTGATGGTCAAAGGGGTGCCCCGCTCATGGTTGAAGGGCAGCACTATGGTCACGTCTCGCGACGAGGGTTGCAGCAGGTTCAGCGCCGCCGCGTCCGGGTCCAGCAGCAGCCGCATCGCCTGTTTCAACTGCGCCAGAGGTTCGCCCTCCATTGAACCGGACACATCCAGCACCCAGACGGTCAGCGAAGGTTTGCGCAGCTCGGTCTGATAAAGCTTCAGCGCCTCAGCGATCACATCGGATGCAGGAATTGGGATCGAAGCGATCGACCGTCCCGCATCAATGCCCCAATCCGGGTTCCACACCGCGGCATCCGTCGATGACGCATCTAGCCCCAATAGCCCGGCACGCCGACCGAGGCTCACCAATTCGGCCTGCACCGGGGCGCTCAGCAGGTGGTGTTGCAGCGCGAGGAACGCCTCTTCCTTCGCCGCATCTCCCTTGTCGACATAGCCCAGCGGGCTGTCCGCCACCGACAACCCATTGGCCGGGTAAACGACATAAAGAGGGAGCTGTCCCACTTGGGTCAGCGCCTGGTTGGCTTCGATCATCAACGCCTCGTAGTTGAACATGGCGTCATAAGCAGAGGGGTTCGCGATCAGGCTGTCCACCAGCCAGCCAGAGGACCCGGAGGAACGATCCACCTGCGCCAGCAGGTCGCGCACACCGTCTAAAACTGCGGCGTTCTGCAAGGTCTCCATCGTCAGGACGTCCGGGTTGCCTGCGAGGGCATAGAGGAACCCGAAATAGGCCGAAGCCCCGGAATTCGATTGCGTTGCCGAGGTCATCGCCAGCCGAAATGCGCCATCCCGCGCAGCCTGCTGAATGTCTTGGATGGTGACGTCATCGCGCCCCACCCAACCCAGTTTCTCGGCAATCGGGCGTTTTAGCCCCAATACCACCGGCGACCGCAGGATCGACTCGCGGTGTTTCACCACCTTCTGTGTATCGCCCAGTTCGATCCAGAGCGATTGCGCTGGCCAGACCGCGTCAAAGGCCCCGGCTTTGCCTTGTCCCAGCACTCGCGAGATATCGACGGAACCTTGGTAGCTGACCGACACGTCGACACGATTGTCATCTGCCCATTGGTGGATAATAGGCTCCAGCGCCTTGTTTTCCGATCCTGCGACGATAGCCAGCGTGGCCTTGGGTCCCGAAGGCGGCCCTACAAGCGCGATTGCCAGGATCAATAGGCCCGCGCCCACCACAACTGCTGTCAGGATTTTGCGCATCGTGGAAGCCCCATGCTGAAAATCGTCATCTACTTGAAATCCTCCGCAGAATACCGCTGCGCATCCTGCGTTGAAAGATTAGGTACTCCAGCTCCTAGGGCGCAAGGGGTGTCATGAAACCTTCACATTTGACGGTTTGTTGCGCGTCCCTTCCGTTGGGCGTTGTTGCTCCAGATGCTGCGCATTGGTGTTCAGTTCCGGAACTTGGTGGAATAGGTTCAGGATGTACTTTCTAGCTCTGATGTCCCGCAAGAAGGCTGTGAAACTCAATCAGCCTGGAGCCTAGTTTTGTTGTATGGAGAATGAATGCAGGATCTTCAGAGCCTACGCCCTTTGGCCCGAAAAGTCTGCATCGGCAGCAGCTTAGTGGATGAACTAGATTAGTCTGTTTCTACCGTCGGTAGGAGGATGAGGCGCCCGATCAATACAGCTCAGTCGACAAGAAGCAGCAGTTTAAAGGCTCATGCTTCACCATACGTTTGCGGCTTTGCCCAGCACTTCCCGATCGATTGTCACACCGAGGCCCGGATTTGAAGGCGGTATCACCCCGCCGTCTTTGATAGGCGCGTCGAATGTCCCGGTCGGCACAGTGACCATGTCTCGCGGATCAAGGACGCAACGCAAATACTGCTCGGGCACAGTCGCTCCCATATGAAATATCGAAGCCGCCGAAAGGGTTGAGCCGACGGTGTCCTGCACGCTTATGGTCAGGCCCGCCGCACGGCAGATATCGCGATGACGGCGCGCGCGAGTGAGGCCCCCTGCTTTGGAAATCTTCAACCCGATGCCATCTGCCGCATCTTCAGCGACGATCATTGCAATGTCATCGTCATCCTGTGCGAGCTCGTCGATGATGATCGGCACCTGACACCGCCGCCGCAGAGACATCGTTTCCCGCCAGGTTGCGCATGGCGCTTCCAAAACGAAGTCTAGCCCACCGGGCAACATGCGGAGCATACGCAGGGCCGCCTCGGGCAACAGGCCGCCATTTGCGTCGACGATGAAGTACTCACCCGGCCTGCGATCTGCAAGGCACGCAGCGATGCGCTCTGCATCCAGAGCTGGGCCGCCGTCGCGGTCAAGAGCCCCGATCTTGACCGAGTGGCCAAGGTAGCCCATGGCACGATGTTCCGCCACGCGAGTTCGCATATCCTCAGGGGCGCCCGCGTAGATCGAACTGATCACAGGAAGACGGTTTCCGGTTGTCCCACCCAGCAAGGTGTAAACCGGTAAATCGACGGATTTTCCGAACAGATCCCAACAGGCGAGGTCGATAGCGGATTTCGCATGATTGTGCCCTGTGAGCGCCATATCCATCACGTCATTGATCCGGTCTACCTCGCGTGGGTCACGCCCGATCAGGTAGGGTGCAATTTCTTCCACTCCAGCGTGCGCCCCCCGCGCATGCGCTGCGATGTAGTTCGGCCCAAAAGGGGTGGACTCACCCCAGCCCTCCAGTCCCGTATCGGTTGTCAGACAGACAACGACACTGTCAAAACCGGTGTAGATACGCCCTCCGGACAATTCGTAGGTTCCGCCGGAATAGGGCAGGTGAAGGTCGAAAAGCTCTATCTTGTTGATTTTCATGACATCACCTGTGGTGGGATAAGGACGAATTGGCCGGTATGTGCTTTAGCGAGAAAGTCCTCCTGAGCGCGCGCGATCTGGTCGAGCGGATAGGTCGCAGCGATGATGGGGCGAATTTCTCCGGCTTCGATATAGCGCACGAGGTTTTCAAAGACCTCGTCCTCCTGAAAGGTGCAACCCAACAGCGTGAGATCCTTAAGATAGAGCGTGCGAATGTCGATCTGGCTGATCGGGCCGGCAATCGCGCCTGCCGTCGCATAGCGGCCGCCTTTGCGAAGCACCTCAAGTAGGCTCGGCCACTGCGGACCTGCAACTAGATCGATGACCATATCGACGCTTTCCTTACCGAGTTCGTCCACGAGGTCTGCGTCCCGTGCGACAATTCGGTCCGCGCCAAGCGCCATCACGGCTTCTGCTTTGGAGGACGCACATTGCGCAATCACATAGGCACCCCGACGCTTGGCGAGTTGCACGGCAGCCGAGCCGACCCCGCCGGATGCACCGGTAATCAAGACAATCTCGGCACCTAGAGCGGCACGAACCAACATGCCTTCTGCCGTCGAATACGCGCAGGGAATGGCGGCCAGCTCAACATCTTCTAAACCGCAGTTCACCGCGTGAGTTTCACGAGAAGGCGCGACACAGAACTGGGCAAAGCCACCGTCGCATTCGCTGCCAAGGGTCCAGCACTCAAAAGGGCGATAGTCGACGTAGCTGCGCAACATGTTCCGCACAATCACACGCTCTCCAATGCGGGCAGGGTCAACACCTTCGCCAACTGCAGCAATGTATCCGCAGACATCGGCACCCTGAATACGGGGGAAGGTCAAAGGTGTACCTGACCAACTGGCATCTTCGTCGTCCACGGAGTCAAAGCCATCGGCGCCACCGGCTTCAGTATCTGTCACAACCGCTTTGGAGTACCAGCCGATACGTGTGTTGATATCCGTATTGTTCACTCCGGCGGCGGCCACCTCAATCAGAACTTCGCCCTCAGCAGGGACCGGAACCGGTAGATCTGTCCGGTATTCCAGCTTGTCTATTCCCCCGTGACCAATCAATTGGACTCCGACCATGTGTTCCTTTGGCATGACGCACCCCTTTTCCACGCTTCCACGCCAAACTGGCAGGTGATGATCTATTTACAACCGTTGAAAAATTGGGCGAGAGGTGAATACAGATCACCTTAGACTGTCCACAGCCACATACTCTCTGAGGCGATACTAAGCTGCGGGTGTGCAAGTGCCTCACCGGGTTTGGGGGGCGGTCACATCTTCAGAGCCCCTGGGCTCCATCGACATTCCGTCAGTCCGCCATTTGTCAACATGACCTAATTAACGTCCGGTTTGACGAACCGCACTGCAGCGCCAACCACCTCAACGAATGTCCGGTAAGGGCCGACCGATGCGCCCTTTGTTCCAAGCCGGGCGACGCGCACGAATGGCCGGTAAGTATGGTGTTTCCATGACTGATCCTCCGATCCTCCATGCCCTCCCACAACGACAACCCGACGTTGACGATGCCACCATATCACAGGATGCTGCGTCGCATCCGAAGTCGGCTAAGAGAGCGCACACCTACCGTTATTGTTTAGGTAGACGATAGACCTCAACCTCGCGTTCACAGGTTGGATCAATTGTTCGTCGGTCAAAGGTCAAGCCGAGCTTTTGCATGATGCGCGCCGACGCGCCGTTCTCGAGCTGGTAAATGCTCACGATATCGGTGATGCCCAGTTCGTTGACGCCAAATGAAAGAGCGGCAGCCGCCGCTTCGCTTGCGAAGCCTTTCCCCCAACTCGGCTTGGAAAACCTCCAACCGATTTCGACGGAGGGGAGCACTTCGGGTAAGAAGCCCGGCCAAGACAACCCTGTGAAGCCGATCAGCTCACCGGTTTGCTTGGATTCGACAGCAAACAACCCGAAGCCCCGTTCGTTCCACTCGTTCTCAAAGGACGCGATGTATCGTGCCGCGTCGTCCGCGGTTCGCGTTTTCCCATTTCCGATGTAGCGCATTACGTCGGGATCAGCGCACATTGCCGCAAATGGTGCGTGATCATCAGGCTTCCAGCCTCGCAGCAGTAGTCGTTCGGTATTGATCGTGTGCTGTAACATGGCGCTCTTTAAGCACATTGCCCAATGTCGGCAAAGTCCGCGCCCTTTCTCATTCGCGAGGCTTGAGATTTAGTTGCTGCAGCGAATGGCCGCAAAGCGGGCTGCGACCGCAGCATCTGGGTTGGTCGTTGGATGTCGGCTCTGGGCCGGTCACGCCACTGGACCCACGTAGAACGCCCTGACTTTGCAAAGGTCCCTATTGCGCTTCTCTGACGTCCAACCAAGGCGCAGCGATACATGGCTTACCGGCAGCATACTGGACCGAAGCGACCGGCCCACACCGGTCATTGGCCAGGATCACCATTGCCGCAGCGCGGCTTCCCCATACCGGACCTTCATGGCACTGCGCAGCATAGTCCAGGGCCCCAAGGTCAGCAGTGCGGATATTCCGTTGAAAAACTCGGTTCGGCGCTCGCATTTCTCCTCACCCAAGATTTGCGGTGCCTGCGCCTATCCTTCCTCGACAGGCGACCTGTGGGATCGGAAGAACGCATCCTGCGCTCCATTCCCAGGATCGGCCCGGTTGCCAGCACTATGCTGAACGCCGAAAGGCTCGAGCTCGGGGCCATATCCGGAGAACAGGCCGCAGCCTTGACGGGGCTCGCTCCTATAATTCACGACAGCGGTGCGTTGCGGGGCAAACGAACCATCGCCGGAGGACGGCACGCCCTGCGGCATGTCCTGTTCCAGGCCGCGCTCGGCGCTGCAAGACACCCCCTGAAAGCCTTCACGTACCGACAGCGCGACGCCGGAAAACCGCACAAGTTCATCATCACTGCGCTCGCACGAAAGCTCGTCAATATCGCTAGCGCTCTATGCAAAGAGCGCAAACCATGGGGCCTTCAAGGTGCATGACAGATACGGTTGCAAGCGGCAAATTGTCGTTGCCATTTATATCGAAATTAGCCATGCATCGTTCGATAAATTGGAATGCCCGGGCGCAGGCGGCAGACAGCAAAAAAGCCCCGCAGGATGCTCCTGCGGGGCTTTTGCCGATCTGACAGAATGGTCAGGCCCGTTACAGGCCGCTGTCCTTTCGGGATGCGATCACCTGCTCGGCAGAGGGCGTGGGCAGGTCGAAGTAATCCTTGGTTCCGGCATAGCCGTTGCCGCCCATCCTCCCCAGCGCGTCGAGTTTCTCATGGTCGGAATAGCAGGTCGCGGGGTCGATGATGTCCTCGCGGATATGCGCCATGACGATGCGCCCGAGGATGATCTCGCGCGCCGAGCTGATCGATACGCCAAGAAACCGCTCGCATTCGAAGGCGACCGGCGCTTCGGCAATGCGCGGGCAGATCACCTTTTCCCCCGGCGCGGCAGTGAGGCCCGCCATCTCCAGCTCGTCGACCTCGGGGCCGAAGGCGGCGGCGGTGGCGGCCATCGCCTCCACATTCGCCCGGTCCACGATGTTGACGGTGAAGCAGTCGGTCATGCGGATGTTGCAAGCGGTGTCCTTGAAGCTGCGGTCGACGTGGTTTTCCACCCCCAGTGCAAGGATGGGCGGATCGGCGGACAGGCAGTTGAAGAAAGAATAAGGCGCGGCATTCACCACGCCCTCGGGCGAGACGGTCGTGACCCAGGCAATGGGGCGGGGCACGATGGTGCCGATCATCACCTTGTAGGCCTCGCGCGCGGTCAGCGCCGAGAAATCGAAAGCGTGGTATCCGGTCAATGCGCCAGTTCCTTGCCGTAATGGGAAAGGATCGACTGGATGCTGTCCGGTTTCGGGGAAAGCTCCGCCCGGCCCGCAACGGCGCTGAGATGATGCTCCATGATGTCGATGGCGCGCTGTGCGTCGCCCTTGCGGATGGCCTCGATGATCTGAAAATGCTCGTCCACAGCGCAATCCGAGGAATGGCTGCGGGCATAGAGCGACATGATGAGCGAGCAGCGCAGCACCACCTCCGAGACGTAGCGCGCCAGCACGTCGTTGCCGGTCATGTCCGCCAGCAGTACGTGAAATTCCCCGGCAAGACGGATCGAGACCGGCCCGTCCTTGCCCTTGACGCTCTGCTCGCTGCGTACATGCGCCTCGAGCCGATCGTATCCACTATCGGGGATGCCAAGGCAGAGAATCCGGATCACCTCGTTCTCAAGACAGCGGCGGACGGCAAAGACATGCTGCGCCTCTTCCTTCGTCGGCTCGGCAACAAAGGCGCCCCGGTTGCGGCGTGTGACGATCAGCCCCTGATTCTCGAGCCGCACTAGCGCATGGCGTACGATGGTCCGGCTGACGCCGAACTGCTCGCCCACGGTGTCCTCGGGCAGGCGCATTCCGGGCTTAAGAGCCTGTTCGATAATGGCCTTTTTCAGAAGGTCATGCACTGCGTCGGTCAGGGTGGTTGTTTTGTCGCTCATGGTACCGCTGCCTGTCATTTCTGCATCCGTCATATCGGATACGATTTTTTTCGTCAACTGGATACAATTTGCTTGCAAGGCGCGCAGCAATCCTCCACCTATGCCATATCGTATCCAATTCCGGCGATTCCGGGATACAATTCTCAGTACAGGGAGAACAGACATGAAGATCAGGCAGGTTTTGCTCGTTTCCGCCGCAGTCGCCGCGCTTTCGGGCACGGCGCAGGCAGAGAACGTTCTGAAATGGGGAGCGAACCGTGATATCGGCTCGCTCGACCCCTATTCCTTCGGCGACAGCTTTACCATCAACGTGCTGAACCACGTCTACGAGGGGCTGGTGCGCTATGATGCGGACCTTGCCATCGAACCGGCGCTTGCCACCAGCTGGGAGATCCTCGAGGATGGCGTCACCTGGCGGTTCAAGCTGCGCGAAGGCGTAACCTTCCACAACGGCAACCCGTTCACTGCTGCCGACGTGGTCGCCTCGTTGACCCGGGTGAGCGACGACGCCTCGCCGCTGAAGGGTAACCTGCCGGCCTATGTTAGTTCCTCGTTGGTGGATGACCTGACCGTCGATATCGTGCTGAACGGCACCTATCCGCTGCTGCTGAAAGATCTGACCAACATCCACATCTTCGACGAGGAATGGATGACCGAGCACGACGCGCTGAAGCCGACCGACATCGGCGGCGGCGTCGAGGGCTACGCCACTTACAACGCGAATGGCACCGGGCCGTTCATCGTAGAAAGCCGCCAGCCGGATGCGAAGACGGTCTTTGTCGTGAACCCCGATTGGTGGGACGAACCCAAACACAACCTCGACCGGATCGAGCTGACGCCGGTCAGCTCTGCGGCGACGCGGGTCGCGGCGCTGCTGTCGGGCGAGATCAACTTTACCAATGATGCGCCGGTGCAGGATCTGCCGCGCCTCGAGGCGGCGCCGAACGTCGAGGTGCTGGAGGGTGTCGACCTGCGCACGGTCATGATCGGCTTCCCCTTCCGCGAGACGCTGGCCAGCGGCGCGCCGAACCCCTTCGTGCAGAAGGAGGCGCGCGAGGCGCTCTACAAGGCGATCGACCTCGACCTGATCCACCAGCGCATCATGCGCGGCAAGTCCCGCATAGCCGGGGCCACCGTCGCCCCTGAGATCCCCGGCTACGCGCCCGAGCTGGACGAGCTGCCCGGCTTCGACCCCGAGGCGGCCAAGGGGCTCTTGGAAGCCGCAGGCGTGCCAGAGGGGCTTGAATTCGAGTTCAACTGTCTCAGCGACGGGCTGGTGAACGAAGAGCAGTTCTGCCAGGCCATCGCATCCATGTGGTCCCGGATCGGCCTTGCGCCCTCACTCGATGTCGCGCCGCGCGCGGTGCAGTCGCCCAAGCGGACCAACGGCGCCACCGATGTCTACACCCTGGGCTGGGCGACGCTACCGATGCTCGACGCCTATTCGCCGCTGCTGCAGATCTTCCATTCGAAGACTGGCAACGCGGGCGTGTTCAACTGGGGCGGCTGGTCCTACCCGGAACTAGACAAGCTGATCGACGCGGCGGGCAGCGAGCTCGACACCGACAAGCGGCTCTCGCTGGAAACCGAGGCGCTGCAGATGGTCAAGGATGAGCACATCATGATCCCGCTGCACCAGCAGCCGATGGCTTGGGCCGTGACCGAGGAAGTGGCCGAGATGCCGCTCTTCCCGGACAACAAGCCGCGCCTCTGGTTCGCGCAGAGCGCCGAGTGATCCCGTCCGGGCCCCGAGCAAGGGGCCCGGCATTCTCCCCAAAGGCAGGAAACCGCCATGATCGCCTTCCTCATCAAACGCACCGCCAATGCTGTCTTCGTCATGCTCGCCGTGGCGCTGCTGGCCTTCGTCATCTTCCGCTTCTTCGGGGATCCGGTGGAGATGATGGTCAACGAGCAGGCCACCGCGCAGGACCGAATCGAGCTGCGCGAGCGGCTCGGGCTGAACGACGGGTTGGTCACGCAGTACACGCGCTTTGTCACCAACGCGGTGCAGGGGGATTTCGGCATCTCCTACCGCAACCAGCAGGACGTGATGGTGCTGATCAAGGAGCGGTTCCCCGCGACCTTCGAGCTGGTGATCGTCGCCACAGTGATCTCGCTGGTGGTGGGCATCCCGCTGGGGGTCATCACCGCCGTGCATCGCGAGTCCAGGCTGGCGGATGCCCTGCAGCTCAGCTCGATCGTGGGGGTATCTCTGCCGAGCTTTGTCGTGGGCATCCTGCTGATCCTGGCGTTTTCCGTGTCTTTGGGCTGGCTGCCTGCCTTCGGCCGGGGCGAGACGGTGGACATCGGATGGTGGTCGACGGGGCTGCTGACGCCCTCTGGCCGCGCGGCGCTGGTACTGCCGGCGCTGTCGCTCTCGACCTTTCAGATCACGCTGGTGATGCGTCTGGTGCGGGCCGAGATGCTGGAAACCCTGCGCGCCGATTACATCAAGTTCGCTCGGGCGCGCGGCGTGCCCACGGCCCGAGTGCAGTGGCGACATGCGCTGCGCAACTGCCTGATGCCGGTCATCACCCTGACGGGGATGCAGATCGGCAACCTGATTGCCTTTGCCCTCGTCACCGAGACGGTCTTCCAATGGCCGGGCATGGGGATGCTGTTTATCCAGGCGGTGACCTTCGTCGATCTGCCGGTGATGGCCGCCTACCTAATGATCGTCTCCTTCGTTTTCGTGGCGCTGAACACCGCCGTCGACATCACCTACGCCTGGGTCGATCCGCGTCTGCGCGACGACACCGCCAAGGGCTGAGACCGGAGTTTTTCTCAAATGACCGATACTGCAACCGACGCCACGCTCGACCCGGTTCCCGTGCGCCACTCACGGCTTGCCCGGATGCGCGACAGTGACCTGTGTCATTCCTTCCGCACGCACCCCTCGGCGATCTTCGCCGCCGCGCTGCTGGCGCTGGTCGCGCTGACCGCACTGCTGGCCCCGGTACTATCGCCGCAGAACCCCTATGACCTCGCCGCGCTGGAGCTGTGGAATTCCGAGCTGCCCCCGATCTGGGACGCGCAGGGGCAGATGCCCTACCTTCTGGGAACGGACACGCAAGGGCGCGACATCCTGTCGGCGATCCTCTACGGCTCGCGGATATCGCTGGTCATCGGGTTCAGCTCTGTGCTGCTGGCGCTGGCGGTGGGGCTGTCGCTGGGGCTCATCGCGGGGTATTTCGGTGGCTGGATCGATAACGTGATCATGCGCGTCGGCGACGTGCTGCTGTCGATGCCCTTCATCCTCATCGCGATCCTGATCACCGCCATCGCCTCGGCCTCGCTGCCAACCGGCCTGAAGGATACGCTGGCCGCCCCGATCCTGATCCTTGCCATCGCGGTGCCGTCTTGGGTGCAATACGCCCGTACCGTGCGCGCCTCGGCCATGGTCGAGGCGAAGAAGGAATACGTGCAGGCCGCGCGCCTCATCCGCGTCAAGGCGTGGCGCATCATGCTGCACCACATCCTGCCCAACTGCATGACCCCGATCATGGTGGCGGCAACGCTGAACTTCGGCCTTGCGATCCTGTCGGAAGCAACACTGTCCTTCCTCGGCGTCGGCATGCCGCCCGACCAGCCCAGCCTCGGGACACTGATCCGCATCGGCAACCAGTTCCTGTTCTCGGGGCTGTGGTGGATCGTCGTCTTCCCCTCGATCCAGCTTTGCCTGATCGTCCTGTCGGTCAACATGATCGGCGACTGGCTGCGCGACGCGCTCAACCCCAAGCTTCGGTAATTTCCCATGACGTCCAAGATCCTTCGCAATGTTCGCCCGATGGGCGGCCCCGCCACCGACCTGCATATCGTGGACGGCCTCTTTGCCGCCGCGGCCCCGGAGGATGCCGAGGTCATCGACGGCGGCGGGCGCATCGCGATCCCCGGCCTGGTCGAGGCGCATACCCATCTCGACAAATCCCTGCTCGGCCTGCCGTGGTATCGCAACGAGGCCGGCCCGCGCCTCATCGACAAGATCGACAACGAGCGCGAGGTGAAGGTCTCGCTCGGCCTCAACCCGCAGGTGCAGAGCGAACGGCATGCCATCCTCGCTATGACCCACGGCTGCACGCATATCCGCAGCCATGTCGACGTCGACACCCATCACGGACTGGCAGGGATCGAGGGCGTCATGGCCACCCGCGAGAAGCTGGCGGGGATGATCGACATTCAGATCGTCGCCTTTCCGCAATCGGGGATGATGATCCGCCCCGGGACCGCCGAGCTGATGGACGAGGCGCTCAGCCTCGGTGCCGAGCTGGTCGGCGGCATCGACCCCTGCGGGATGGAACATGACCCCAAGGGGCATCTCGATACCGTTTTCGCGCTGGCCGAGAAGCACGGCAAGCCGATCGACATTCACCTGCATGAGCGGGACGCATTGGGCTGGTTCTCGATGGAAGAGATCATCGACCGCACGGTGGCGCTCGGGATGCAGGGGAAAGTGTCGATCAGCCATGCCTTCTGCCTCGGGGCGGTGGATCGCGCCTATGTCCACGGGCTGCACGAGCGGCTGGCGGAGAACCGTATCCACATCCTGACCACCGCGCCTGCCTCGGCCCCGGTGCCGCTGGTCAAGGAGTTGAAGGCGGCGGGCATCCTCACCGGGGCGGGCTGCGACGGCATCCGCGACACCTGGGGGCCCTATGGCAATTCCGACATGCTGGAAAAGGCCATGCATATCGGGATGCGCAACAACCTGCGCCGGGATGACGAGGTCGAACTGGCGCTGGAGATCTGCACCTTCGGTGGCGCGGCGATCCTCGGGCTCGAGGGCTACGGGCTGGAGGTTGGTTGCCACGCCGATTGCGTGCTGGTCGAGGGCGAGACACTGGCCGAAGCCATCGTCACCCACGCGCCGCGCAGGCTGGTGCTGAAGGGCGGAAATGTCGTGACGAAGGATGGCACCTGCATGCGGGCCGCGCCATGACGCAGGGCCGGACGCTTCTTTCCGCCCGCTGGGTGATCGGCCATCGCGCAGGCCGCCATGTGACGTATGAGAAGGGCGTGGTAGTCATCGAAGGCACGCAGGTGATCCACGTCGGGCACCGCTTCGACGGCGAGGTCGCGCAGCGCATCGACTACGGCGAGGCGGTGATCTCGCCGGGGTTCATCGACCTCGATGCGCTGGCGGATCTCGACACGACGATCCTCGGCATCGACAACGGTCCGGCGTGGAAGAAGGGGCGCGTCTGGCCGGAAAGCTACATCGCCCGTGGCCCCTTCGAGATGTACGATGCCGAGGAACTGGCGTTTCAGAAGCGCCACGCCTTTGCCCAGCTCATTCGCAACGGCATCACCACGGCGCTGCCCATTGCCTCGCTGTTCTACCGCGCATGGGGCGAGACGGTGCCCGAGTTCGAGGCGGCCGCCACCGCCGCCGAAGACCTCGGGCTGCGGGTCTACCTCGGACCCGCCTATCGCACCGGCGGGCAGGTGACGGACGAGGCAGGCAATATCCGCGCTGTCTATGACGAGGCGCGGGGGCTGCAAGGTCTGGACGCGGCGGCGGAATTCGCCGCCCGCATCGACGGCATCGCGGGCGGGCGCATTCGGGCGATGTTTGCCCCCGACCGGATCGAGACCTGCACCGGGGTGCTGTTGCAGCGCACCGCAGAGACCGCCGCCGAGATGGGCGCGCCGGTCCGCCAGCATTGCGCCCAGTCTCCGACCGAACTGCGGCTGGTGCGCGCGCAGCACGGCTGCGGGCCAATCGAATGGCTGGACCGGCTGGGCGTACTCGGCCCGCGCTGGCTGCTGCCCCATGGCACCCACGCGACCGAGGCCGAGTTCACGCGGGTCGCAGGGGCCGGGGCCGCGCTGGTGCATTGTCCTCTGGTTGCCGCCCGCCATGGCGGGATGCTGCGCAGCTTCCCGCGCTGCCGGGACATGTGCCTCACCATCGGCATGGGAACGGACACCCATCCCGCGGACATGATCCTGAACATGCAGATCGGCCTGATGACCGCCCGGCTGGCCGAGGGGATGGAGGCAATCCACTCTGAAGACCTCTTTGACGCCGCCACCTTGGGCGGGGCGCGGGCGCTTGGCCGGGACGACCTCGGGCGGCTGGAGCCGGGCGCCAAGGCGGATATCGCGGTGATCGACCTGCGCGAGACCTTGCAGACCGCCGACCCGGTGCAGACGCTGCTGACCTCCTGTTCGGGGCGCGACGTGCGCGACACCTGGATCGACGGGCGGCGTGTCATGGCGAACGGGGTCATCCCTGGCGTCGATGCCGCCGCCGATGCCTCGCGCGCGCAGGCGCAGTTCGACGGGCTGATCGCGAAATACCCCGATCGCACGGCGGGCCACCCGCCCGTCGAGACGATATTCACCCCCAGCTACGAGAGGGCCGAGCCATGACCGATACCGTCCTGGATGTGCGCAATCTGCACGTCGAATTTCCCACGAGAAAGGGAATCCTGACCGCCGTGGACGACATTTCGCTGACCATCCGCAAGGGCGAGATCCTGGGCATGGTCGGGGAATCCGGTGCAGGCAAGTCGATGACCGGCATGTCCATTCTCGGCCTGCTGGAGCCGCCGGGGCGCATCGCGGCGGGCGAAATCCATCTGTCGGGCGACCGCATCGACACCCTTGACGACCGCTCCATGCAGAGCGTGCGGGGGCGGCGCATCGGGGCGATCTTCCAGGATCCTCTGACCTCGCTCAACCCGCTGTTCCGCGTCGGCGACCAGCTGGTCGAGACCATCCGACTGCACACCGACCTGACGAAACAGCAGGCCCGTGCGCGCGCCAAGGAACTGATGCGTGAGGTCGGCATCCCGGCGGTGGACGAACGTGTCGACAGCTATCCGCACCAGTTTTCGGGCGGGATGCGGCAGCGTATCGTCATTGCCCTCGCGCTCTGCGCCGAGCCGGAGCTGATCGTGGCAGACGAGCCGACCACCGCGCTCGACGTGTCGATCCAGGCGCAGATCACCGCGCTGCTGAAACGCATCTGCCGTGAGCGGGGCACCGCCGTGCTGCTTGTGACCCATGACATGGGCGTCATCGCCGAAACCGCCGACCGTGTCGCAGTGATGTACGCCGGCCGCCTCGCCGAGATCGGCGATGTCGAGGACGTGGTGCGCCGTCCGAAGCATCCCTATACCGCCGGGCTGATGGGTTCGATCCCCAGCCTGCGCAGCGACGTGGAAGAACTGCAGATGATCCCCGGCGCCATGCCTCGGCTAAACGCGATCCCATCGGGCTGCGCCTTCAACCCGCGCTGTGCCCACGCCGGGCCGCGCTGCCGCGCCGAGATCCCCCGCATCGACCAGACCGGCGCCGCCTGCTGGCTGGCCCAGACCGGAACGACCCAGATCGAAACATCCCCGAAAGGAGCCGCCGCATGACCCGTGATACTGCCATTCTGGAGGTCTCTGCGCTGGAGCGACGCTTCGATGTCTCCGCCCCCTGGCTGAACCGGATGATCGAACGCAAGCCGCGCCGCACCCTGCGCGCCGTCGATGGCGTCGACTTCCATATCGAGTCTGGCCAGACGCTTGCCCTCGTGGGGGAGAGCGGCTGCGGCAAGAGCACCATCGCCAAGCTGGTAACGGGGCTGCACGCGCCCTCGGGCGGGGCGATCCGTTTCAACGGCGACCGCGACCGGTTGCAGATGATCTTTCAGGATCCGTTTGCCAGCCTGAACCCGCGCTGGCGCGTCGCCCGCATCATCGCCGAGCCGCTGCGCACCCTGCGCCCCGGCACCCCCGAGGCCGAGGTGTCCGCCCGCGTGGATGAGCTGCTGCGCACCGTGGGCCTTGCACCCGCGGACGGGCTGAAGTTCCCGCATGAATTCTCGGGCGGGCAGCGTCAGCGCATCTCGATCGCAAGAGCGCTGGCCGGAGAGCCGGAGTTCCTCGTCTGCGACGAACCGACCTCGGCGCTGGACGTGTCGGTGCAGGCGCAGGTGCTGAACCTGATGAAGCGCCTGCAACGGGATATGGGGCTGACCTATCTCTTCATCAACCATGATTTGAGCGTCGTGCGTCACATGGCCGATGTGATCGCGGTGATGTACCTCGGTCGCATCGTCGAGATCCAGCCGACCGCCGATCTGTTTGCCAACCCGCTGCACCCCTATACGCGGATGCTGCTGGACACGATCCCCGACCTCGAAGCCCCCCGCCGCGACCGCACCCCGATGGGAGGCGAGGTGCCCTCGCCGCGCTCGCCGCCGCCGGGGGGGAGCTTTCACCCGCCCTGCCCGCTGGCCTTCCGCCGCCG
>JBLXDQ010000020.1:0-52680 GCA_048263945.1 Epibacterium sp.
CCGCGCCAACCAGCGCCTCAGCGCCGCCGGTGAGGGGTCTTCTACGGATACCTACAAAGAGTCGCAACCCCTTTTTTTGACATTTCTGTAAAAACCCGTCTCCCGCCGCCAATCGTGCTTATTTTCATAGCCTTGCGGGCTGCGACTGACGTTGACGCCCCCTGTGCCACCCTGTCCTTTGGCGGTCTGTGCCAAGAGGGGCAGGACAGCACTCTCAAGATATAGCGGAGGCAATGCCCCGACACACAAGTCACCGCTGCGAGTCGCCGTGTGTAGCGGCGCGATTCCAGTCCACTTGTGTGTTTTTGCTCGGGGAAACGCGCCTCTGCGCCCACTCAGAGGTCGACTTCGATCACGCCATCCGGCTGGGCGGCCCGGGATTGGCAGAGGATAACCGAGGTTTCGCGCTGCGCTTTAGAGAGGACAAAGTCGCGGTGCTCTACCTCGCCAGAGATCAGGCCGCATTTACACACGCCACAAATTCCGTCGGCGCATTTCACATCCACATGGATCCCTTGAGCGGCCAAAGCATCGGTCGCGGTCTGATCTGCGCGCACGGAAACCTCCCGCCCCGACCGGGACAGGCGGACGGTAAAGGGGTGGTTTTCATAATCAGGCTGCTCCGGCACAGAGAAATACTCCAGATGACGCGCCTCTTCGGGAAAGCCAGCCGCCTCTGCCGCGGTCATCACGGCGTCCATGTAAGGCGCTGCCCCGCAGGTATAAACATGATCGCCCGGCGCATATTCGGACAGAATGGCATTGAAGTCCGCCCGCGTTCCTTCGGCAGAGATATGCAGAGTGATGTTGGCCGCCCAGGGCATCTGGGCCAGGTCCTGCAAGTAGCCCGCTGTTTCGCGCGATTTGACCGAATAGTGGAACTCGAACGCCGCCCCGAGCGCGTGCAACCGGTGCGCCATGGCAATCATCGGCGTGACCCCGATCCCGCCGCCCATCAGATAGGTTTTGCGAGCCTCTTCCACGAGGGGGAAATGATTGATCGGGCGCGAGATGAAGATCTTACGCCCTTCGGCAAAGATCCGGTGCAGCAGCTTTGACCCTCCGCGCCCCTGATCTTCGCGCAGCACGCCGATCTGGTACTTGGAGCGATCGGCGGGATCACCGGACATGGAGTATTGCCGCAGAAACTCCGGCGCGACGACAATGTCGAGATGGGCGCCGGCGGTCCACTCCCGCAGATCGCCGCCATCGGGGCGGCGGAATTCATACTTCGTCACCCCGTCGGCCATGACCTCCGCCTTGCTGACGACGACCTGCAGCACAGGGCTTTCGCTGTCGTTGTAATAGAGGTGATCCCAGGCGCCGCTTTCGCCCCGCGCGCGGCGTGACTTGTATTCCTCCGCCGTGATCATCGCCTGATAGGCCTCAATCCCCGCCTCCCGGTCCATCGGGAAAGGATAGGGATAAGGATGCGGCGCCAAGGGCGCAGGATAGACCGCCAAGGTCTGATCCTCGTACCGCAAATCAAGGTCCTTTTGCAGCGCGCGGGTGTTCACCGGATGGCGGGTCGGGCGATAACCGCCGTCCTCTTGCAGTTCGAGGTCCCACCACCATTTCTTTGCCGGGTTCATCTCGCCATGGCCCAGCGCATCGTCGAGCCGTGCCAAGAGCGGTGCCGCCTTGGGCAGGGTCATCGCCGCCCAGCGGAAGGGCTTTTCGGCAAAGATCCCCTCAAGGTTCCACGGACACGTCTTCATGCAGCGACCACACATCGCCCCTCCCGGCGTGGTGATCCGGTAGGTGGTGCATTTCTGGCTGTCGGATTTCCAGATTTCATAGCCGTTGAACATCAGCTTCGGCCCGGCGGTGATCGCTCCCGAGGGGCATTCGCGGGCGCATTTGTTGCAGCTCTCGCAAAAACTCTGCAGGCCGAAGTCGATCGGCTTGTCATGCGCCAGCGGCATATCGGTGGTCACCACGCCAGACTTCAGACGGGGACCAAGGAAGGGGTTCAAGATCACCTCGCCAATGCGTGACACTTCGCCAAGGCCAGAGAGCAGCAGCAAGGGCGGTTGCAGCACCTCGCCATCCATCACCGTATGGGCCTTAGCCTTATAGCCGAGGTTGCGGATTTGCCGCGCGATCACCCCGCCAAGGAGGGAGAAGCGCAGATAGGCGCGCATGGATTGCGCCACCGCGATCCAATCATCGCCCGAGGTGCCCTCCGTGGTGTCAAAGCCCTGATCGACGATCATCGAAATCGCATGCGGTTGGTCAGGCACAATCGGCGCACCGGTGGCGTCATGGCTGTACCAGGTCCACTCCGGGCAACGCGAGATACCCACCGCGTCGACCCCGAGCCAGTAGGAGGCCGCTTTGACCAGATCCGCATTTCTTTGCGCATCAGTAGGACGCGGCCCCGGCGCAGGTGTTCCGTCCTGCAACAGAACAAAGGCGCCGAGCATCCGCCGTTGCGCCATCGACGGCGCGGCCTTGCGGGCGTAATACCCTCCGGTGGCGGCCTTTTGATTGGTCTTGCCCATATCGCCGAATTGCGCGCGGGCGAACATATCAGCCCGTTTCGGCACCCGGGCGACACGGGCCTCATCTATATAGGTGGTCGGAGTCTCCACCCGCTTTAGGGTTTCAAACGGATGCGGCCCGTCGCGAAAATCCCGAGCCGCATAAGGATCGCCATTGAGCGCCGAGCGTTCCGCGCCAAGCCCGATCCACCATTTGAGGTCACGGCCCTGATGCCCCGGTTGCTCTGCCAGTGGCGCCAGCGGGCGGTCCTCGGCAAGGTCCAGATCGGTGGTCACCACGGCAAGGCCGAACTGCGTGCCGATATATGGCGCGACCAACTGGCCCTCCTCCATTCGCAGCAGCCCCGCCGCCACCGCCAGCCGGTTGAGGTCCACATCGGAGGAGGTCTGGGTGTGCGCCTTGGCGTCCCAGCCCAGCAGACGGATGTAATTGGCGATCACCACCGCCGTCTCGGCACTGCGCAGACAGGCGCGATGCGCCTCCGCTCCGTCGATCCAGTCGCCCCCCGGCTCGCCCGGGCGCAGGTCACGTGGCCGCTCGTAGAGGAAAACGATCGCGTGTTTATGGGCGCCGATGGTGGTTGGCGGCGCCTGCATCGCCTCTTTCAGATCCGCCATGATCATATCGATGCCAGAGGCCAGCGTCTTGGTCTGCCGTGTTTTCAGGTCCTCGGCCAGACGCGCGATATCCGGGTTGTGAAAAGGCACCTCCAGCCGGGCGTCCTCCGTCATCGGCCCGATACCGACCATGGCCGCGTCGGCGAAATAGCCAAAGGCCTTCAGGTGGTCGGACCGCTCCTGCGGGTCCTGGGGCAGGTCGGCGCGGGCACTATTGACCAACCCATCACGGATCGCATCCATCATCGCCTGATATTCGCACATTGCATTGACGATGCTGGCGGGCTGCTCCGGGCGCCGAAAGCTCAGGGGCAGCGTCGGGGGCACCTCGCCCGGCTCCGCCCGCTCCTGCCGTTTGAGCCGCTCCAGCGGGAACGGCCCCAGATGCACAGGCCGATGCTTGGAAGAAAAGAAACGGATGCTCATGCGGGCGCTCCTGTCAGGGGTGGCTGGCGAAAGCGGTCATTTGGACCACTGATACTGTCGGTCGTCTTGACCACAGCCTAGCCTCTGCGCCCGTCGCCGCCCCAGCGCCTCACCTGCGATGTGCCGCCAAGTGGCACGACGCGCCGCCCCGGTCGCCCCACAGGCCGCGCCCTCGGCGCGCCCGCGTCACAGGTCTCTCCTTGCGCGCCAACACCCGCGCGGGCGCCTGCGAAAGAGGCGCCCCCCTGTCACGTTTTTGTGCACGCCCCGTGAAATCCCTTTAAAAACAGACGGCGCCCGCCCCCTGCCCCGCAAAACAGCTCCTTTTCATGCTGCACCTGCGACGGAAATCTGCCAGCGCTACGTTCAACGTCAAAAACACGCGCGACACTGATCGATAGAACAAGGACTCGCATGGCCCTCCTCCGCCCCAACCGCCCTGCCCCGCTGACATGGATCGGCGCGGCTCTCCTCTCTCTTAGCCTCACTCAGCCTGCCCTCGCCCAGATGCGACGCGGCCCGGCCGGCCCGATCGCCGCCGGTGTCATCACGCTGGAAGAGGCGCAGGTCCCCTTCTCCATCACCCTGCCCGGCCGCGCCGTCGCCTATGAGGAAGTGGCCATCCGCCCCCGCGTCGGCGGCACCATTGCTGAAATCACCTATGAATCAGGCCGTCAGGTCGAGGCAGGCGCCACGCTTTTCCGCATCGAAGGCGATACGTTTGAGGTCGATGTCGCCGCCGCCGAAGCCGAGGTCGCCCGCGCCGAGGCCGCCGTCACCGCCGCCGAAGGCACCCGCTCGCGCTATGAACGGCTGCAGGGCACTGGCGTCACCATCGAGGATGTGGAAACCGCCCGCGTCGCGGTGCTGCAAAACAAGGCGGAGCTCTCCTCCGCGCAGGCCGCGCTGAAGCTGGCGCAGCTCAATCTGGACCGGACCGAGATAAAAAGCCCGATCACCGGCGTGGTTGCGGTGCCCGAGGTCTCCACCGGTGCCATCGTCACCGCCAACCAGTCCGATGCGCTGACAACCGTCACGCGGCTCGACCCGATCTATGTGGACGTCGAGGAATCAAGCAAGCGCCTTGCTGAGGTGCGCGCGCTGATCGACGGCGGCACCTTGCAGCGCGGCGATGACGTGGAGGTTCTGCTGACCTTGGAAAATGGCGTGCAATACGACCAGCAAGGCACGCTGGAATCCCCCGGCACCCGCGTCTCCACCTCCACCGGCACATTTGAATTCCGCATCCGCTTTGACAATCCGGACCGTCACATCATGCCCGGCCAATTCCTGCGCGTTGAGGTTGAACTTGGCACCACCCGCGCCATTCTGGTGCCGCAGGGCGCCACCTCGCGGGCGGCGGATGGCACTCTCACGGCCTTTATCGCCGTCGATGGCAAGGCCGAGCAGCGCAAACTGACGGAACATGGCAGCTATCAGAACGCCTGGATCGTCACCGACGGGGTCGCGGCGGGGGATGCGTTGATCGTCGACGGTCTGTCCAACATGCGCGATGGCGCCGAGGTGACCACCGTTCCCGTCACCATCTCCGAGACCGGCATCGTCACCGAGGCCGCTGCACCGGCGAACGGGGGCTAACTCATGGGTCTTTTCTTTATCCGGCGCCCGGTCTTTGCCTGGGTGCTTGCCCTGATGACCATGCTCATCGGCACCTGGTCGATGCTGACCCTGCCAGTGGCGCAATACCCCGATATCGCCCCCACAACGGTGCGGATTTCGGCCACATATAATGGTGCAACAGCCGAGGCGGTGGAAAACTCTGTCACCCGCGTGATCGAAGACGCAATGACCGGGCTTGATGGTCTGATTTACATGACCGCCGGCTCTTCGCAGGGGTCGGCGTCGATCGAGCTGACCTTTGACGAATCCGTGGACCCGGTCGATGCCCAGAACGAGGTGCAATCCAAGGTCTCGCAGGTGGAAAGCCAGCTGCCGACCGCAGTGCGCAACCAAGGCGTGCGGGTGTCGCGCTCTTCCTCCTCCATCCTGTTGGTTGGCGGGATCGTGGCAGAGAACGGCAATTACTCCAGCGTCGAGCTGGGCAATATCCTCTCCGAACAGGTCGAAGGCGCGGTTCAGCGGACCGAAGGGGTGGGCGGCGTGAATATCTTTGGCTCCGGCTATGCGATGCGGATCTGGCTCGACCCGATTGCGTTGGCCCGCTTTCAGCTAACCCCGGCCGATGTGGTCAATGCGGTGGCGGAGCAGAACACCACCGTCTCGGTTGGCTCGCTCGGCAGCCAGCCCACCATCATTGGTCAGCAGTTCAACGCGACCATCACCGCCCAAAGCCAGATGACCACCACCGAAGAGTTTGAGCAGATCCTGCTCAAGGCGGATGAGGACGGCGGCATTGTGCGCCTCGCGGATGTGGCCCGCGTAGAGATCGGACAGGAAACCTACGGTCGCAACTCGCGCTTTAGCGGCATGAATGCCACCGGCTTCGGCGTGAACCTCGCGACCGGAGCCAATGCGGTGGAAACCGCCGCAGCCGTGCGCGCCACATTGGATCGCCTAGCCCCGTCCCTGCCCGATGGCGTGGTCTTTGAAATCGCCTATGACACCTCGCCCTTTGTCGAATTGTCGATCGAGCAGGTCTATCACACGCTGATCGAGGCGGTGGTGCTGGTCTTTCTTGTGCTGATCCTCTTCCTGCAAAGCTGGCGCGCGACGCTGATCCCGCTGATCGCGGTGCCTGTGGTGCTCTTGGGCACCTTTGCGGTGCTGCAAGTGGGCGGTTTCACCATCAACACCCTCACCATGTTCGCCATGGTGCTGGCGATTGGCCTCTTGGTCGATGACGCCATCGTGGTGGTGGAAAACGTCGAACGCCTGATGGAGGACGAGGGCCTCAACGCGCTGGAAGCCACCAAGAAAAGCATGGGACAGATCACCTCTGCTCTGCTAGGCATCAACGTGGTGCTGGCGGCGGTCTTCCTGCCGATGGCCTTCTTTGGCGGCTCGACCGGGGTGATCTACCGGCAATTCTCGGTCACCATGGTCTCGGCGATGACCTTCTCGCTGTTTGTAGCGATCATCCTGTCGCCGCCTATGTCCGCCCGGCTGCTCCGCCCGAAGAAAGGCGCGCCGTGGTTTGCCCCCTTCCGCTGGTTCAACAGCGTGGTGGCCAAAGGCACCTCCGGATACGGCGCCGGTGTCAAAGGCTCGCTCAAGCTGCCCTTCGTGATGCCGCTTGTGTTGGTTGGCGTTCTCGCGGGCGCGTGGTGGGTCAATGATCGCCTCACCACCTCCTTTATCCCGACCGAGGATCAGGGCGTGTTGATGACCATCGTCACCCTGCCCGAAGGCGCCACCACCGCACAGACTAAGGCGACGGTGGAGAAGCTTGAACATTACTTCCTGACGGAGGAGACCGAAGCGGTCAAAAGCACCTTTGCCGCGCTGGGGTTCAGCTTTGGTGGCACCGGGCAGAACCGCGCCATGATCTTTGTGAAGCTCCGCACCTTTGACGAGCGCGACGGGCAGCCCGAACTGGCCGCCTCGCAGGTCGCTCTGCGCGCCAATATGGCCTTCCGCAAGCTGCGCGACGGGCAGATCTTTGTCCTGCAGCCGCCCGCGATCCGCGGCCTTGGCAATACCGGCGGGTTTGAGATGTATCTGGTGGACCAAGCAGGCACCGGGGCTGACGCGCTGCAAGCCGCAGCCGAGCAGCTGATCGCCAATGCCGCAGGCAATGCAGTGGTCACCAACCTCTCGGCCAATGGCACCGAAAAGGACAGCGCCGTCAAAATCACCATCGACCGCGCCAAGGCCGAAAGCCTTGGGCTGACCCTGTCGGATGTAAACGGCATGCTCTCGGTGATCTTTGCCGGGTCGGAGGTGAACGACTTCGAACTCGGTTCCGCCCTGCGCCCGGTCATCGTCCAAGGCGAGGCGGCGCATCGGATGCAAACCGAGGATATCTTTGACTGGTATGCCCGCAACTCTGCCGGCGAAATGGTGCCCTTCTCCGCCTTCATGTCGACCTCCTGGGAGCCGGTCGCCCCGACGCTGGAACGCTACGGCGGCACCTCGGCGCTGAAGATCTCCGGCTCGCCGGGGGCGGGCTATAGCACCGGCACCGCGATGGAGGAGATGGAGGCGATGGTTGCCGACCTCGACGGGGGCTATGCCGCCGCTTGGACCGGCCTCAGCTATCAAGAGCGTCAATCGGGCGATCAGGCACCGATCCTCTATGCGATTTCGGCCTTGGTGGTGTTCCTTGCCCTCGCCGCGCTTTATGAAAGCTGGTCGATCCCGCTCGCGGTGATGCTGGCGGTGCCGGTTGGCATTTTGGGCGCGCTGTTTTCGGCCTGGTACTTTGGTCAGTCGAATGACGTCTACTTCAAGGTGGGGATGCTGACGACCATCGGCCTTGCCGCCCGCAACGCCATTCTGATCGTCGAATTCGCCGAGGAGCTGCGCCGCACGGGTCTCACCATCGCCGAAGCCGCGATCGAGGCCTCGCGTCTGCGGTTGCGCCCCATTCTGATGACGGCGTTGACCTTCATCCTCGGGGTGCTGCCGCTGGCCACTGCGACGGGGGCAGGCGCCGCCTCGCAAAACGCTATCGGCATCGGGGTGATTGGCGGCATGACCGCCTCGACCTTCCTTGGGATCTTTATGGTGCCGGCCTTTTATGTGCTGATCATGCGGGTAACCCGCGCGGTGACCGGCAACGACATTGGCAAGGAGGGCGCCCCGTCCTGATCCTACGCCGCCTGCCGTTTTAAACCCTTAGAACCGCGTCGGCGCTCTGTGCATCGGCGCGGTTTTCTTTCCCCGACCCGCCTAGGCGGATTTCTCGATGGCCTCGCGCGGGTCCGCCAACAAATCCTCAACAAAATATGCCGCCAACTGCCCGCGATTCGACACGCCCGCCTTGGCATAGATCCGCGTCAGCTGCGCCCGCACCGTGCCACTCGCTGCCCCGCGCAGGGTCGCGATTTCGTTGGCGTCGAGCCCCTTCAGCGCAAAGAGCGCCACTTCGCGCTCTGCCGGGGTCAAGCCCCAGGACTGAAACTGCGCCTCCACCACGCGGGAGAGGTCTCCGCGCGCAACCTCAAGCGAGCGGGATTTGCTCGCCAGATCCTCCAGCAAGCCCCGCAGCTGCACGATCCCCAGCGCGAGGCCGGTCAACAGCATCAGAGAGACGAAGATCTCCATACCCGTCTCCACCGCATTGCCGCCCCGCACCATGTCGCCCAGCGCATCTGCCGTGAAAAAGATCGCGGCGACCCCTTGCAAGAGGATCACCGCAGCAAGAACAACAGGGCGGCGCACAAGATCGGACAGCCGCCTCACCCTTTGTCTCCAAACAGCATCGGTTTCACCAAATTGCGCCGCATCGCCCGTCCCTCCACGACCACGCCCGCAACATGCAGCAAGGCCAGAAAGAGGATCAGATTCGCCGCCCCCTCGTGAATCGTGCCTGCCGCCCGCTTGAGGGCCTTTTCAGTGTCAGTTTCAGGGCCGGAGGACTGACTTGCAAGCACCGACCAATCGCCCGCCGCCACGGCGGCATTGTCGGCGGCCACCTGCATGGGGGTCCGCGCCTCGGTCATCACAAGCCCCGTGACGCTGACGACGCTCAACAGACCCCACAAGGCATAGACCATCAAAGCCCCCGCCGGATTGTGCGAGGCATGGTCGCGCGGCTTCGCCCGGCGCAACAGCCCCCACAGATGGCTCATCGCCGCCCGTGGGTCCGGCAAGAAAGAGGTGAACCGTGCCTCTGTGGGGCCGATCAGCCCCCAAACAAGACGCACGATCAAAACGCCCAGCGCCGTCCAACCCACCCAGACATGCAGAGTGCCGCCCGGACTGGACAAAAGCCCGTTGACAATCACCGCCGCCGCGATGGTCCAATGGGTCAACCGCACCAGCGGATCCCAGAGGGAGGGCGGCGCAACGCCACCCTCCTCCGCCACCGCCCTGCGCTCAGAGCGGCCTGACATCAGCTGTCTGCCTTGATCTTCACCACATCGCCGGAGGCCGGATCGATATAGACTTCCCAATGGGCATTGGCCTCATCGGTGCATTTTGCTTCGATTTTGCCATCCTCGGCCTCGAACTCATGCACCGTGCAGCCCGCCGCCGCCAGCGCTTCGGTGGCTGTTTCCGGCGTGTTGCCAACGTGATCCCCCACCGCAGGCATGGCCGACGCCATAATCGGAGCCGCGAGAAGAGCAGTGGCGAGAAGAAGTGTCTTGGTCATGGGAGAGTTCCTCAATCTGAATGATCCGGTGTGTTCCGGTGGCTTCGATATGAGGGGGTGAGCCGGGGGAGACGATTGGACAAAAGCTGAAACCAAGCCGCGTAAGCATGTGCTTATGCCTTGTTTTCAAAGATTAGATCGCAGGTGCCCGAATTGCGGATGGTTGTCCGAAAGACGGCATCTGCCGGTCGCGCCTCATGCGCGGCGCGCGGCCAAAACAGCCTTTCAGATCAGAAAGCTGCCGGCGTCTTTTACACTGTAGGGAGGGTAGTGGCGGACCGAGGAGGATTCGAACCCCCGACCCCTTGATTCGTAGTCAAGTACTCTATCCAGCTGAGCTATCGGTCCACTGAGAGCGGGGTTTAGAGTTAGCTGCGGGTGGGCGCAAGGGCAAAAACTCGGCAATTCCAAAAAATTTGTGACAGGCCGAAGAAAGTTGAAAAGGCCACGGGATCCGCTGGCGGGCCGCCCTGTCCGGCAGGATCTCCGCCCCGGCCGAACAGGGCTTTGCCTGCAGGAATCGCGATAGGCGCAATGGGGAAATTCCCTTGCGCATCGAACAACCGCCTCTGGTTGCTTTTGATTTTTAAGAAGTGGCGGACCGAGGAGGATTCGAACCCCCGACCCCTTGATTCGTAGTCAAGTACTCTATCCAGCTGAGCTATCGGTCCACTGCGGCGGGGTTTACTCTTGCCCCGTGAGAGGCGCAACCCCCAAAACGAATTATTTCTGCACGACTTTGCAGGGGCGCGGTTTCGGGTCAGACGGCCCCGTCGCCCTTGGGCAAACAGATCTCGAAAATCGTGCCGTCTGGGCCTGTGCTTGCAAGGCCTAGGTTGCCGCCGTGTCCACGCACCAGCTCCGCCGCGATGGCAAGGCCGAGGCCAGAGCCGCCCTTGCGCGCGCCGCCCTGAAACGGGGTGAACAGGTTGTCGAGCGCCTTTTTCGGCAGGCCCGGGCCGTTGTCGGCGACCAGAATCCACCAGGCATTGTCCTCTTCCCGCAGGGAGACCGTGACATGGCCGTCATGGGTTCCCCCGGCAATCGCCTGCCGCGCGTTGCGCACAAGGTTCATGATCACCCGGAACATCTGTTCCTTGTCGCAGCGGATCATCGCCGGACGCGGCACCGCGTTGACGATCTCCACCTGGCAATCTCCGGTCACGAGATTCTCGCTCTCGGCCACATCATCCACGATGTCATGCAGACAGACGAGGCTGAAGGACGGCGCGGGCTCCTCCGCCCGGCCAAAGGCCAGCGTGCCTTCGCAGAGCGAGACGGCGCGGGTGATGGAATTCACCAGCTTCGGCGCCAAGCGCCGCACGAGGGGGTCTTCGCTCATCTCGATCCGGTCGGTAAAAAGCTGCGCCGAGGTGAGGATGTTGCGCAGATCATGGCTGATCTTCGCCACCGCGCCGCCAAGCTGCGCCAAACGCTCGCGCTGTTTCAGGGCGTGGGTCAGCTCGATCTGCAGCTTTTGCAGCGCTTCCTCGGCCTCGCGCAGCTCGATCACGCCGGCCTTGGGCGTGATGATGCCGCGCGCGTCCTCGGGCGCGGCCGCATAGCGCTGCATATAGCCGATGACGCCCTTGATCGGCTTCACCAGCACCATCCGCACCGCGATGAACAACAAAACCGCCGTCAGCACCGAGATCACCGCCGACAAGAGCAGAATGCGCAGGCCGTAATCGATCATCGCCATACGCAGAGGTTCGGTTTCCACGGTGATCTCGATCAACAGCCCCGCGTCGCGCACCGGCGCGCCGATCACCCGCACGATCTCGCTGCCCGGTTTGAACAGGCGGGTCAGCGCGTCGTGGATGAGGGTCAG
Organism: Epibacterium sp.; assembly: GCA_048263945.1. GTDB lineage: Bacteria > Pseudomonadota > Alphaproteobacteria > Rhodobacterales > Rhodobacteraceae > Epibacterium. Next base: position 11,618 of record JBLXDQ010000020.1, read on the forward strand.
AGCGCCCGCATCGCGCAGATCGTAAGTGGCGCCAATCGGGCTTGGGATCGGCGAGGAGAGCACCAGTTGGCGCATCTCGTCGCGGCGCAGAACCACGTTATAGACGCCTGCGTTCTCCAAGAGCTCCTTTTCCAGATCGCTCTCGATCATATCGTCAGCAAGCAGCGCCAGCGAGGCGATCTGCGCCCGCTGCAAGCGGTCCTCAAGGTAATCCTGACGGAATCGGGCGATGGAGGGGACAAAGATCAAAACCTCGGCCAACATGACGAAGACCGTTGTCAGGATCAAAAATCTGCCCGAAAGCGTGTTTAACATGGGCCCCCGTTTCCGCCCTCGGTGTCGCCTTAAGGTAGCCAGCGTTGGATCAGCCGGACAACCCGCTTTACGAAAGTATTCTCAAATAGTCTCGGGGAGAAATAAGCCCCCGCAACCCGTTTGTTAAGCTCTGCAATCGTCGGATAGGGCGCCACCATTGCGGCAATCTGGCTCATCTTCAGCCGATTGGCGAGGGCGAGCGACCATGTGGCGATCAATTCGCCCGCCTGAGGGCCGACGATCGTAGCCCCGACGGGGCGGCCCTTAACCACCATCACCTTGATAAACCCGCGCGTCTGCCGGGTCGCGATAGCGCGGTCGTTGTGGGCATAGTCAAAGCGCACCACCTCGAGCGCGGCGCCATGGGCCTTGCGGGCTTCCGCCTCGGTTTGGCCCACCTGAGCGAGTTCGGGGTCTGTATAGGTGGCCCGTGGAATATGGGCGGTTTTCACCTTGGCGGGCAGGCCAAAGAGGATTGACCGGATCACCACTGAGGCATGATAGCCTGCCAGATGGGTAAACTGCCCCTGCCCCGCCACATCGCCGATGGCATAGACCTTGGGATTGCTGGTGCGCAGGCTGGCGTCGGTTGTGATGCCGCCGCGCGTGGTCTCAATCCCCGCCACGCCAAGATTAAGCGATTCGACATTTGGCACCCGCCCCACCGCGACCAAGAGATGCGAGCCGCGGATCGCGCCGGAGGGGGTCTCGACCACGATCTCCGCGCCCTCTTGATGGACGGAGTGCGCTTCGGTCTGTTCGAGAATCGCAATCCCCTCGCCGCGCAGGGCCTCCAGCAGCAGGGCGGCGGCCTCCGGGTCCTCGCGCCCCATGGCGGTTTGCGCTTCGATCACGGTGACCGCACTGCCAAGGCGTCGATGGGCCTGCGCCATCTCCAGCCCAATCGGCCCACCGCCGATGATGATCAGATGGGCGGGGCGCTCGGTCAGCGCCCAAAGGGTCTCATTGGTCAGGTAAGGCACCTGCTCCAAGCCCGGAATCGGCGGCACAAAGGGGCGCGAGCCGGTGGCGATCACGATCCGGCGGGCAGTGATTCGGTCCTCGCCCGCCTCCACCGTCTTGGCGTCAACAAACCGTCCCTCGGCGCGTAGGACGCGCACGCCAAAGCTCTCGAACCGCTCTTGGCTATCAACCGGGGCGATGGTGTCGATCACCCCCTGCACATGCGCCTTGGCCGCCGCATAGTCGACCACGGGCTGCTGATCCGCGATGCCAAAGGCGGTGCCATGAGACTGCGCATGGGCCGCGTGCCCACTGGCCAACAAGGCCTTGGACGGCACGCAGCCATAGTTCAGACAATCGCCGCCCATCTTGTGGCCTTCGAGCAGAATCACATCGGCGCCCATCTGGCTGGCCCCTGCCGCGAGGGACAGCCCGCCGGAGCCCGCGCCAAGGATCAACAGATCGCATTTCAGATCGGTCATCGCTCAGATCTCCGTCTTGCCGCGCAGGGCCTTGATCACAATCGGCAGCGCCGCCAGCGCACAGAGACCCAGAATCGGTCCGATCACCTGCGGCTCCCACAATAGGGACAGATCCGGGGTCTCGCCCCGATCAAACACTTCGCCCAAGCCGACGCCGATAGAGGTGAAGACAATCGCACCGGGAATGATTCCCACCGCCGTCGTCCAGAAGAAAGGAAAGAGACGCACCCCGACCAGCGCGGGCAGCAGATTGGCCACAAAAAACGGCACCGCAGGCACGAGGCGCAAAAGCAGGAGCACTTCGATCTCGGTCTCTTGCAAGGCCACCTTCAGACGCTGAATGCGCCCTTCTCCGGTCTCGATCTTGGCCGAAAGCACCGCGCCCAGCCCCGCACGAGCGGCAAGAAAGATCGCAACCGCCCCTGTGGTGGCCGCCAGCACATTCAACGCTGTGCCCATCGCCAGACCAAAAAGGAACCCGCCCGTCACCGAGGCCACCGCTGCACCGGGCAGCGAAAAGGCCACGATCACCACATAAGTGGCAAGAAACGCCAACACGAGACCAAAGTAGTTTTGATCGCGAAAGGCCAAGAGGGCCTCGCGGTTGTCCCGCAACGTATCAAAGGACAGAAGATCGCCAAGCGTCAGCGCACCGACCAGCGCCCCCACCGCGACCAGCGCCAGCGGCAAATGCCGCATCAGGCTTGGGGACGTCTTAGCCTGCTTATTCTCGGGGGCGTCGCGCATCATATTGGGATCCTGTCATGTCTGTCCTTTGCTGTACCCTCCCAAATGGGCAGCTGGCGAGAGGGCAACAGCCCAGCTCACGCCCGCTTGATGGCCTTGCGCCGTTTCGTGAGCATCCCGCCCGCTGCGCCGTCATTCTGTAACATTTAGCGCTGGTGATTCCCTCTGAGAGCCTGTTATAGCGCCGCAAGTTCCGGCCACAGCCGAGGGGAAGTCCGCGCAAGGGGGCTTTTTTAACAGAAATGTGGCGACAGGGGCGAAAAACAGGCCCAACAGGTTTGACAGACTGCCATGAGGCGTCTAGAGACCGGGCTTCGAGATAGACCCCGGGGGGCGATTCCGCGCCGTACCCGATGACAACATTTGGAGACCGGAGCGATGAAACGCACCTATCAGCCTTCGAACCTGGTTCGCAAACGCCGCCACGGCTTCCGTGCGCGCATGGCCACCAAGGCAGGCCGCAAGATCCTGAACGCACGCCGCGCACGTGGCCGCAAGTCCCTGAGCGCGTAAGTTTCGCGCTCAGACGACAGTTCTGACGGACATGACACCGCCGGAGGCTCCCATGGCTGGCCAAGCTGACCAAGGGACTACGCCTCCGGCGGTGTCCGTTCGTGTGCCTGCTGCCCAAAAAGCATCGAAGAAGCCCGTGAAGCTGCGGGCTGGCATGGTCTTGATGACCAAGCGCGGGGATTTCGTGGCCGCAGCCCGCGCCCGCAAGCAGGGCACCCAGTCGATGATGGTGCAGGGCCGCAAGCGCGGCGATGATGCGCCGTTCCGCGTCGGGTTCACTTGTTCGAAAAAGGTCGGCAATGCGGTCACCCGCAATCGGGCCAAGCGCCGCCTGCGCGAAGTGGCGCGGCTTTTGCTGAAAGAACACGGCCAACCCGGCTGGGATTACGTTCTGATCGGTCGCGCGGGCGAAACCGTGACGCGCCCCTTTGATCAGATGCAAAAAGACTTCCTCTACGCCCTGCGCAAAATCCACAGCGCCTGACGAACCCTGCCGCATGATCGATGGCGCCGCTGTCGCGGCGATTTCGCTTTGGCCTGGGCCGCTGATGCAGCCCGCTTGCGCCGCCCCCTCTCGCGCCCTATCTCAGCCTCATGCGTTTCCTTGCCCAGATCATCGCCCTGCCCGTGCGCGGCTATCGGCTGCTGTTCAGCCCCTGGGTGGGGTTCAACTGTCGTTATCAGCCGACCTGTTCCGCCTATGCGTTGGAGGCACTGGAGCGGCACGGGCCGATCAAGGGCACCTACCTGATGCTGCGGCGGATCGGGCGCTGTCATCCCTTGGGAAGCTCTGGCTATGATCCGGTGCCCGGTGCCGATCCGGAACATGACCGCGCCCACGCCCGATGTGGCTGCAAACCTGACGCGCCCTAGGGGCAGGCACTATAATTTACTTGGCTTTCGCATGGGCAAAGGCTACGGGGGCGGCCATGCTTGATGATGATCTCGACGATATCCACCCGCTCTTTCAGGGCGCGCCGCAATCCACGGAGTTCAAAAAGCTCCGCAAACGCATCGTGCGCTATACGCGCGAGGCGGTGGAGCAGTATGGCATGGTGGAACGGCGCGAGGATGGCTCGGTGCCGAAATGGCTGGTCTGCCTCTCTGGCGGCAAGGACAGCTATACCCTGCTGGCGGTGCTCTACGAGCTGAAATGGCGAGGGCTTTTGCCCGTCGACCTCTTGGCCTGCAACCTTGATCAAGGCCAGCCCGGATTTCCCGCGACGGTTCTGCCGGAGTTCCTTGAGAAGATGGGCGTGCCGCATCGGATCGAGTATCAGGACACCTATTCTATCGTGATGGATAAAGTACCGGCCGGGCGCACCTATTGCGCGCTCTGCTCGCGCCTGCGCCGTGGCAACCTCTACCGCATTGCGCGCGAAGAGGGGTGCTCTGCGGTCGTACTGGGTCATCACCGCGATGATATCCTTGAGACCTTCTTTATGAACCTGTTCCACGGTGGTCGTCTTGCGACCATGCCGCCGAAGCTGGTCAATGAGGAAGGCGATCTCTTTGTCTTCCGTCCCCTCGCCCATGTGGCCGAGGCGGATTGCGAGAAATTCGCCCGTGCGATGAACTATCCGATCATCCCTTGCGACCTCTGTGGCAGTCAGGACGGGCTGCAGCGCCAGCAGGTGAAACAGATCCTCGACGGGTGGGAATCAAACAGCCCCGGACGGCGGCAAGTGATGTTCCGGGCGCTGATGAATGCGCGTCCTTCGCATCTTCTGGACCCCAAACTGTTTGATTTTGCTGGGCTGGAACTTAAAAATTTCGATGATCTGACGGAATCCGAGGGAATCCCCACCCTGCGTTAACTCCCCGGTCAGACCCGGGACCTAGTGTAATCGACAGCCACCGGCGAAGTCGAAAGGTCCCTATGCCATGAAATTTCCGAACTCACGTCTCCTCCAGAAGATCAGAGACGGGATCGCCCTGGTGGTGTTCGGCCCCGCGATGCTGGCGTTTTTGCCTGCGGTCACTTTGGGGGCATTCTGGTTTGGTGGCGAAACCGCGTTGCTGATCACCGCTTTGGTGTTGCCGTTGATCTATGCTGTCTTTGGCAGCTGGTCCGGTGTCTCCGGCGGGGTGGTCTCTGGCCGCGACACGCTGACCGGTCTGGTTATGTCCGACGGGTTTGATGCCCAGATCAAGGATGTCTACCAGCGGACTGCCGACAGCGGCTTGAAATCTGCGCTGATCATTCTGGAAATCGACGATTTTGACGAGCTGGTCGCCGCCCACGGCGAAGAGGTTGGTGACAAGGTTCTGACTGCCTGTGCCGAACGGATCGAAGGACAGCTGCGGCATCGCGATCTTGTGGCACGTCTGGGTCGGAACCGCTTTGGCATCTGCCTGACCCCGATCATGCAATTGGATCTGGAACTGTGCATCCAGCTGGCCGGTCGCGTGCAAACCGCGCTGGAAGCCCCCGTTGCTGTTGAGCGTGGCTCCGTGTTCATTTCCTCCTCCCTCGGCATCTGCCTACGTCATCGCGCCCCGAAAGGGCCTGCGCGGGGCTGGCTGGAATGTGCGAGTGCGGCGCTGGAGGACGCCCAAAGCGTGGGCCCTTCTAGCATACGTGCGTTCTCCAGCGAAACGCACGTACATCTGAACCGCAACGACGACCTGATGGCCGACGCAGCGGCAGCGCTGGAAAACGGCATGATCCAAGCGTGGTTCCAACCGCAGATCAGCACCGATACCGGCCGCGTGTCGGGGTTTGAGGCGCTGGCCCGCTGGTGCCACCCGGTCAAAGGGATGATTCCGCCCTCTGCCTTCCTGCCCGCCTTGGAAAAGGCCGGTCTGTTGCAGAAACTCAGCCAAACCATGGTGCAGCAGGCGCTGACGGCGATCAAATCCTGGGATGCCGCTGGTTTGACCGTGCCGTCTGTTGGCGTGAACTTTGCTACGGACGAGCTGCGCGATCCCGGTCTGGTCAATCGCATCAAATGGGAGCTGGACCGTTTTGGCCTGACAGCAGACCGCCTCACCATCGAGGTGCTAGAAACGGTCATGACCGACCAGCCCGAAGATGTGGTTGCGCGCAACATCACCACGCTGGGCGAAATGGGGTGCCACATCGACCTTGATGATTTTGGAACCGGCCATGCCTCGATTGCCTCTGTCCGCCGGTTCCAAGTGTCGCGGATCAAGATCGACCGTTCCTTTGTCACCAAGGCGGACCATGATCCCGAACAGCAGAAGCTGATTGCGGCGATCCTCACCATGGCCGAGCGGCTCGACCTCAAGACCCTTGCCGAAGGGGTGGAAACCGCAGGTGAACACGCGCTTCTGGCTCAGCTTGGCTGTGACCATGTGCAGGGCTTTGGCATCGGGCGTCCCATGCCCTTTGACCAGACCCTCGACTGGGTGGTCAGCCACGAGGCGAAACTGCAGGATGCGCCGATGATCGGTCGGCACCGCTCCTGATCCGGCTGGATCCCGATTCGAGAATCTCAAACGTGCGATTCCCTATGTTTTTTAGGGATTCGCCCCCCTCGCAGCGCGGTTGCGACCGGATTTCCCTTGACCTTCTGGACTGACCTCTGTTGAACCACACCCTGTCTTTGCATGCATGAGGTGGCTGTCCAGATGGACGATCAGAATAAGAATCTATTGCTCGCAACTGGCCTGAGTTTCCTGGTGATCCTCGGCTGGTATGCGTTCTTCCCGGCTCCCGAGCAGACCGCAACGCCTGACACCGAGACGGCTCTGACCGCGCCTGAAACCGGCGGCACCACAGCCCCGGCTCCGGCAGCAGCCCCTGCTGCGGGCGCCACGACCACTGCGACGGCCGAGCCTGAGACGGTGGAGGATGCCCCGCGTCTGACCATTGCCACCCCGCGTCTGGAAGGCTCGATCTCGCTCAAGGGCGGCCGCATCGACGACCTGCGCCTGAAAGACTACCGCGAGACGCTGGACGAGAATTCGCCAATCGTCACCCTGCTCTCTCCCGCAGGCGAAGCAGGCGCTTACTACGCGCTTTATGGCTGGGCACCCGTCGCGGGTCTCGGCATCGAGGACGTGCCGACCGCAAACACCCTGTGGCAGGCGGAGGGCGGTGCCAACCTGACCCCTGACACGCCGGTCACCCTGACCTGGGACAATGGCAAGGGTCTGACCTTTGCCCGCGAAATCGCAATCGACGACAACTACATGTTCTCGATCACCCAGTCGGTCACCAATGCGACCGGCGCGGATGTGTCGCTGGCCCCCTACGGCACCCTGGCACGCCATGGCCTGCCTGCCGATCTCGAGAACTTTTTCGTGCTGCACGAAGGTCTCGTTGGCATGGCGGATGGCGAGCTGACGGAGGTCAAATACAAGAACATGGCCGATTTCGACGTGGACGCCCGTGATGGTGCCCATGCGCAGGTCATTCCCGTCACCGAAAACGGCTGGATCGGCTTTACCGGCCACTATTGGATGTCGACGCTGATCCCCGCCCCGGGCGAGGCCTTCCGTGCGATTGCAAAGTTCGACGAGCGTCGCGACATCTATCAGACCGATGTGGTGATGCCGACCGTGACCGTCGCCGCGGGTGAAACCGCAAGCGCCAATTCGCAGCTGTTTTCCGGTGCAAAAGAGTGGAACACCATCCGCACCTATGAAAAGGGCGGCATCCAGGGCTTCCTCGACTCGATCGACTGGGGTTGGTTCTTCTTCTTCACCAAGCCGATCTTTGCCGTTCTGCACTGGCTGCATGGAGCGATTGGCAACATGGGCGTGGCGATCATCGCCCTCACCTTCCTGCTGAAACTTCTGGTGCTGCCGCTGGCGTGGAAATCCTACGCCTCCATGGCCAAGATGAAGGAGCTGCAGCCGGAGATCGAAAAGCTGCGCGAACGCGCAGGCGACGATCGCCAGAAGGTCCAGAAAGAGATGATGGAGCTTTACAAGCGCGAGAAGGTCAATCCGGCAGCCGGCTGTTTGCCGATCCTGATCCAGATCCCGATCTTCTTCTCGCTCTACAAGGTGATCTTCGTCACGCTGGAGCTGCGTCACTCGGCCTTCTTCGGCCCGTTCCAAGACCTCTCCTCGCCGGACCCGACCACCATCTTCAACCTGTTTGGCCTTCTGCCCTACAGCGTTCCGGACCTCGGCTTCCTGCAGATCCTGTCGCTTGGTATCCTGCCGATCCTGCTCGGCATCTCCATGTGGCTGCAGCAGAAACTGAACCCGGCGCCCACCGACGAGACGCAAGCGATGATCTTTGCGTGGATGCCTTGGGTCTTCATGTTCATGCTTGGCAACTTTGCCTCCGGCCTCGTGGTCTACTGGATCACCAACAACATGATCACCTTCACCCAGCAGAACCTGATCATGCGCAGCCACGGCTACAAGCCCGACGTCTTTGGCAACATCAAGTCCAGCTTCAACAAGAAGAAGGCCAAGACCGCCAAAGCCGACAAGAAGTAAGCCATCGCGCTCAAAGACAGAATGCGCCGGGCCTTCGGGTCCGGCGTTTTTCATTGCGGCAATGCCGTCCGCCATGCCTTTATGATTGTAGCCCCGGCAAGAGCGGTGCTAGAAGGCAGCCCATTCGAATTTTCCACGTCCGTTCCGAGAGATCCCTGTCCGATGCAACTCCCCTTCCCCCTTGCCGACGCGCCTGATGAGCTGGCCTTTGAGACCGGGCGCAAGCTCTTTGCTGGCGAGACGGAGTTCGTCAAAGGCGTCGTCGCCATGAACGGTCTGCCGGATGCCGACCGGCTCGAGGTCTGTTTTGCGGGCCGCTCCAACGTCGGCAAATCCTCTTTGATCAATGCGCTCACCGGCACCAAGGGGATCGCACGCGCCTCCAACACGCCGGGGCGCACGCAAGAGATCAACTATTTCACCCAAGGGCCCGAGCTCTATCTCGTCGACTTGCCCGGCTATGGCTATGCGAATGCGCCGCTGGCAGTGGTCGAGAAATGGCAAAGGCTCCTGAAGCAATATCTCTCCGGTCGTCAGACCCTGCGCCGCGCCTTTGTGCTGATCGACAGCCGCCACGGTGTCAAAAAAGTCGACGAGGATATTATGAAGCTGCTGGACTCCTCTGCGGTGACCTTTCAGGTGGTGATGACCAAAGCTGACAAGGTGAAGGAAAAAGACCGCGCGCAGGTGCTGGATCAGGTGCGCGGCGCGCTCTCCAAACACCCGGCGGCCTATCCCGAGATCGTGCTGACCTCCTCCGAGAAAGGCGACGGCATCGCCACGCTTCGGTCGATCATCGCCGGGTTGGACTAAGGCCCTTGCACCGTCTCGCGCTTGGTCTGGGGCTGTGTGGCCTTGCCGCCATCGGGCTGGTCCTGTCGGGCTGGACCCCTGTGGCCTCAAAAGGCGTTGTCTCGGGGCCTGTGGTGCTCTGTAGCAAGGACGCACCGCAGGAGCATTGGATCGACCTTAGCGAAGACCCACAGCCTGCGGCACGCGCCTACGCCCCCTCGGGCTGCCCTTTCGCCAGCAGGCCCGTCTGGGCTCCGCATCCCGCGCCAGAATTGCCCTTGCCCCTCATGGGGCCAGAGCAGGCCCTTTGGTATCGCGCCCCCGCGGCCCACCACAGCGCAGGCTTCCCAGAGCGTCACGCGCCTTTCGGCGACAGCCACAGCGCACCAGCCCTGTCCTGAACTGACGCTTTCCTGAACCGGCCGGCCCTGAGCCAACCCTGTCCTGATCTGGCCTGTCCTGAACCAGTCAGACGATCAGACGTGCTGGCCGCCGTTCACTTCGATCTCCGTCCCCGTGATATAGCTGCTTTGCTCTGAGCAGAGGAAATAGATCGCATCCGCCACCTCTGACGGTTGGCCCAAGCGACGCATCGGCAGTTTCTCGACGATCTTGTCGGTGCCGGGGCTGAGGATCGAGGTCTCGACCTCGCCCGGCGCAATCGCATTGACCCGCACCCCCAGAGGGCCGAAGTCATGCGCCATCTCCCGCGTCAGCGCCGCCAGCGCCGCCTTGGACGTGGCATAGGCCGCCCCGGCAAAGGGATGCACCCGGCTGCCCGCGATCGAGGTCACATTGACCACTGCGCCCTTGGCCGCCGCCAGTTCCTCGCGCAGCCCCCGCGCCAGCACGACAGAGGCAAAGAAGTTGACGTGGAACACCTTGGCCCAGTCCAACAGATCGGTATTGAGCGTGCTCAACCGCTCGCCTTCGGGTCCCTTCGGGGAAATCCCGGCATTGTTGACCAAAGCATCCAGCTTGCCACCTTCCAGCCGCTCCTGGATGACGCCCACCGCATTGATCGTGTCAGAGGGGTCAGAGAGATCGAGTTGCACGTGATTCTCCTCCCCGCCGCCCCAGGGGCACTCCTTGGGAAAGGCCTGACGCGAACAGGTGATCACCCGCCAGCCTTCGGCATTGAACCGCCGGACAGTGGCATGGCCGATTCCCCGGCTTGCGCCGGTCAGAAGCAGGGTCTTTTGTCGCATAAGAGACGTCCTTTTGCGGGGCTGGCGATGGGGTGACACTAGCACCACCCGTGGGGGCTGCAATGGGCAGTCCGCAATCCTCCCTTGGCAGAGGCGGCGGAAATGCGTAACACCTAAGTGACACCCCGCGCCCGTCTGCCGGGCCTCCTCAGGACCTGATAGCGATGAAGACCCGAGACATGAACCGCGACTGGATTGCCACTGCCGAAACCCTCTCGAGCGCCCTGCCCTACCTCCTGCGCTATGACGACGCGATTGTCGTCATCAAGCTGGGCGGGCACGCCATGGGCAGCGACGAAGGGATGGAACTCTTTGCCCGCGATGTGGTGCTATTGCGCCAAGTGGGGGTAAACCCGGTGATCGTCCACGGCGGCGGCCCGATGATCAACTCCCTGCTGGACAAGCTGCAAATCAAATCCGAATTCGTCAATGGCAAACGCGTCACCGATGCGGCCACGATGGAAGTGGTCGAGATGGTGCTCTCTGGCATGGTCAACAAACGTATCGTGCAGGCGATCAACGCCCAGGGCGGCAAAGGCATCGGCCTCTCCGGCAAGGACGCGAACCTGATCACCTGCGAGATGACCGATCCGGATCTGGGCTTTGTCGGCACGCCAACCGACGTCAACGCCGATATGCTCAAGAACCTCTTTGAAAAAGAGTTCATTCCCGTCATCGCCCCCATCGGCGCGGGCAAGAATGGCGAAACCTTCAATATCAACGGCGATACCGCCGCCGGCGCGGTGGCCGCCGCGCTCAAGGCAGACCGCCTGCTGCTGCTGACCGATGTGGCTGGCGTGAAAAATGCCGAGGGCGTTGTTGTGACCGAGCTCAAGGCCGCCGATGTCGAAGCCATGACCGAAGCAGGCGTGATCGCGGGCGGCATGATTCCCAAGACCGAGACCGCCGTGAACGCCGTGCGCGGCGGGGTGCGGGCCTGTACCATCGTCGACGGGCGCGTGCCCAATGCGGTGCTGTTGGAGCTGTTCACCGACCACGGTGCGGGCTCGATGATCCGCAGCTGATCCGCAGACCTCACGGATCTTCGACACCAGAATAGAAAGGGCGGCCTCTGCGTCGCCCTTTGACTTGCCAGCAGGGGGCAAAGGCGGCTTAGCTGCCTCATGCCTCAGCCTTCTCTCCCCTCCGATCTCTATCAACGCCTGACGGACCACCTCACATCGCTGGGTCTGATGATCTACGGCGCGCTACATCCCGGGCGTGTGCCCTGCCCTGATCTGCAGGACGGAACGCTGATCCTGATCGGCACGGGCCCCGACTTCTGGCCGGTGTTTCAAACCAGCGCAGAGGCGCAGGACGGCGCCCCCGATCCGGTGGACCGCTGGTCACATCGCCACATCGAACAGATGGCGCAAGCCTTTGGCGCGCGGGTCTTCTATCCCTTTGGCGGACCACCCTACACGCCATTCGTCGCTTGGGCGCTGGCCTCTGGGCGGGCCTTCACATCACCGTCGCAGATGCTGGTGCATGATCAGCTTGGCATGATGATTTCCTACCGCGGCGCGCTCCACTTTGACCAAAGCTTCGATATTCCCCCTCTCCCTTTGGACCAGTCGCCCTGCGACAGCTGTGTGGATCGCCCCTGCCTTTCCGCCTGCCCCGCACACGCATTGGTTGACGGAGGGCCCTACAAACTGGCAGCCTGTCACGACCACTTGGACACGGCCCAAGGGGCGGACTGCCTCTCAATCGGCTGTCGCGCCCGCCGCGCCTGCCCCCTCAGCGCCGGGGCGGACCGTATCGCCGCACAGACGGCCCACCACATGAGGTATTTTCACCGCCGATGACCTGTACCCTGATCCTGACCCGCCACGCCAAATCCGCCTGGAATACGGACGCCCCCAGCGACCATGCCCGCCCCCTCAACAAACGCGGCCGCCGTTCCGCGGGCGCGCTGGGACAATGGTTGCGCGATCAGGAGCTGCTGCCGGATCAACTGCTGTCCTCCTCCGCACAGCGCACCCGCGAAACCTGGGAGCTGATGGAGCTGGAGGCCGCCGCAACCTTCACCGAGCGGCTCTATCACGCCACGCCAGAGATCATCCTCGACGTGCTGCGCGAAGCGACAAAACCCACCGTGCTTCTACTTGGCCATAACCCCGGCCTGTTGGAGTTTGCGCATCAGATCGTCAAACACCCGCCGCCACACTCGCGGTTTGAGGACTACCCGACCGGCGCCACTTTGGTCGCCCGGTTTGACATCGAGGATTGGTCAGAGCTTCAGCTTGGCACCGGCCGCACCATCGACTTCGTGGTGCCGCGCGAACTCTTGGGCGAATAGGCGCACCTGCTTTCACCTTTCTCTTAAATATTCCGGGGGTGGGCCCCTTGGGGCCGAGAAGGGGGCAGCGCCCCCTCCCCTCTCCCAAACAGCGAAAAGGCCGGGCAATGCCCGGCCTTTTCTCAATCTTGCAACAGATGCAGGTCTTAGTGACCGAGGATCTGGCTGAGGAACAGCTTGGTGCGTTCGCTCTGCGGGTTGTTGAAGAACTCTTCCGGCTCGTTCTGTTCCACGATCTGACCGGCATCCATAAAGATCACCCGGTTCGCCACCTGACGGGCAAAGCCCATCTCGTGGGTCACGCAGAGCATGGTCATGCCCTCTTCCGCCAGTTCGATCATGGTGTCGAGCACCTCTTTGATCATCTCCGGGTCAAGCGCCGAGGTCGGCTCGTCGAACAGCATGATCCGCGGCTTCATGCACAAGCTACGGGCAATCGCCACACGCTGCTGCTGACCACCGGACAACTGACCGGGATACTTGTTCGCCTGATCCGGGATCTTCACCTTCTCAAGGAAATGCATCGCCCGCTCTTCTGCCTCTTTCTTCGGGGTCTTGCGAACCCAGATCGGCGCCAGCGTGCAGTTTTCCAGAATGGTCAGATGCGGAAAGAGGTTGAAGTGCTGGAAGCACATGCCGACCTCAGAGCGGATTTTGTCGATGTTTTTCAGGTCGTTGGACAGTTCGGTGCCATCCACCACGATCTTGCCCGCCTGATGCTCTTCCAGAGCGTTCAAGCAGCGGATCATGGTCGATTTCCCCGAACCCGACGGACCCGCAATAACGATACGCTCGCCGCGGTTGACGGTCAGGTTGATGTCGCGCAGCACGTGGAAGGACCCGTACCACTTGTTCATGTTGGTGATTTGGATGGCGACCTCATCCGAGACGGTCATCTTGGAGCGGTCAATTTCACGATCGAGTGCAAGTTCAGACATCTGTTGAACTCCTTAACGGTGGCCAGTCTGGAGTTTTTTCTCCAGATACATGGAATAGCGGGACATGCTGAAGCAGAAGACGAAGAACAGAAGCGCGATGAAGCCGTAAAGCTCCCACACGAGGCCGTTCCAATCGGCGTCAGCACGGATGGCGTTGGTCAGGTTCAGCGGATCGAAGAGACCGATGACGGACACAAGAGTGGTGTCCTTGAACACGCCGATGAAGGTCGACACGATGCCCGGGATAGAGATCTTCAGCGCCTGCGGCATGATGATCAGACGCTGTGCCTGCCAGTAGTTGAGGCCGAGACTGTCGGCGCCCTCATACTGGCCTTTCGGCAATGCAGCGAGACCGCCACGGATCACCTCGGCCATATAGGCGGAGGCAAACAGCGTCACCATGATGAACACACGCATGATGATGTCAAAGTTGGTGCCCGGCGGCATGAAGATGTTCAAGAGGGTCGAGGCCACGAACAGCAGCGTGATCAGCGGAACACCCCGGATGAACTCGATGAAGCCGACGCAGAGCGTTTTGACGATCATCAGATCGGACTGACGACCCAGCGCCAGAATGATCCCGAAGGGCAGCGACAAGCCGATGGCCACAACGCCGATGGTGATCGACAGCATAAAGCCACCAAAGTCACGCGACTGCACAGGTTCCAAGGCCAGCGGCAGCACGGAGGCCAGCAGCGACGAGAACATGGAGGCCAGGAACAGCCACCAGATTACCGCGACCACAACGCCACCGATGATGCCGATCAGCTCGCTTGCCTTTTCCGCCAGCACCTTAAAGGTCAGAGCGCCAAAGACAAAACCAAGGGCAACAGCAACCGGGGTCCAGATGGTCCCACCCCACAGCAGCCACGGCATGATGAACGGGTAGACCGCAGAGAACCAGATCAGCTTGCTGGGCACACGGTCCGCAAACAAGATCGGCGCCAGTGCGATGAACAGGAACATGAAGTCCAGAATCGGACGCCATTGCTGGTCACGCGGGTAGAAGCCGAACATCAGCTGGTTCCAACGCTCGGAGATCACCCCCCAGCAGGCACCGCCATTGTGACCGCCGCGGCCCATTTCCGCGAAGAGTTCGCGGCATTCGGCGAGCGAGGTCATCGACCATGTGGGCGTCAGGGCCCAGCCCAGCAGGCCCATGACGACATAGACCACGAAGACTGCCGACACGACCGTCAGGATCGAGTTGAACACGCCGGAGAACAGGTTGGCCTTAGCCCAGCCCAGTGCGCCGACTTCGCTTGCCGGCGGATCCTTCGGCGGCAGCATTTCGGTTCGTACGAAAGAAACGTCGCTCATGATTACCGCTCCACCAGCTTAACGCGATTGTTGTACCAGTTCATGGCGCCCGAGATCACAAGGCTGATCGTCAGGTAGATGAGCATACCGATCATTACGGTTTCAAGCTCACGGCCGGTCTGGTTCAGCGTGATCCCCATCAGGGTGCCTGTCAGATCCATGTAGCCCACAGCAATTGCGAGCGAGGAGTTCTTGGTCAGGTTCAGATAGTTAGAGATCAGCGGCGGAATGATGACACGCAGCGCTTGCGGCAGGATCACCAGGTTCATGATCCGGTTCGGACGCAGACCCAATGCGGCAGCCGCCTCGGTCTGGCCTTTGGAGATCGCAAGGATACCCGAACGGACGATTTCCGCGATGAAGGCCGCAGTATAAAGCGACAGAGCAAGCCACAGCGCGATCAGCGAGTTCCGCATATGGATACCGCCCGCGAAGTTAAAGCCCTTCAGCTCCGGATAGCCCAGGTGGAACCCCAGCACCACGAAGAGCAGCGCCGACGGCAGCAGAACAACCGCGCTGCGCATGTGCCATGTGGTGGGGCGCAGACCGGTGGCTTCCTGTGTCTTATCCGCCCATGCCTTCATCTTGGCCGAGACAAAAAGGCTCGCCCCAAAGACGATCAAGAAGGCAATCAGGTCGAGCGAGACATCAAAGCGGAACGCGCTATCGCCCAGGAAATGCACATCGCCCAACGAGTTGGAGAACAGCGGTTCCGGAACATAGACCCCACGGTTGGTCACAGCCACCGTATCAAACAGAGCCATGGATGCGGTCGCATCCTCGCCTCTGAACTCCCTCGGCCCAGGCAGGGTCTCGATCAGGATCGCCATGATGAACACAATCCACAACAGCACAGGCACGTTGCGGAACATTTCCACGTAGATGGTCATCAGGCGGGAGATGAGCCAGTTTTTGGACAGGCGCAGAACGCCGATCACCACACCGAGCACTGTGGCTGTGATACAGCCCAGGAAGGCAACCAGCAGCGTGTTCAGCAGGCCGATGATGGCCGCGCGCATGTGGCTGTTCTGGTTGTCATATTCCAGCAGACGCTGGTTGATATCATACCCGGCAGGTTCGCCTAGGAAGCCAAAGCTCGGCTCCTTGCCCAGATCTGCGAGGTTGGATGCGGTATTGCTGATGATCCATCCAAACAGGATGAGAAACCCGATGAGCGCTACGACCTGAATCGTGGTCGAACGATAGCGGGTGTCGTAAATCAGCATCGACAGCCGAAAACTCTCTTTCGGCGGGTCAGTCAAAATCGACATATGTTGGGATCCCCGAGGCCTATGGTTCCGATCATCCCGGCGAGGTTTGCCCCGCTCTGCGATCAGCCACAGCATTCGTTATAAAACTTGGGAAAAAGGGCGCGGGAGATGTGTCCCACGCCCTTTCCGATTAGCGATATTAGCGGAACGGCGGGGTGTAGAGCAGGCCGCCGTCGGTCCACTGAGCGTTCAGGCCACGGGCCAGACCGATCGGAGTGTTTTCACCGATGTTCTTTTCGAAGACTTCACCGTAGTTGCCAGCAACTGCCAGAGCTTTCACAGCCCAGTCAGCTTCGAGGCCGAGCATCTCGCCCAGGTTGCCTTCGGTGCCGAGCAGACGGTTGATTTCCGGGTTGTCGGTGCCAGCTGCTTTTTCTGCCAGGTTGACGGAGGTCACGCCCAGCTCTTCAGCTGCGATCATCGCGTTCAGGGTCCAGCGAACCACGTCACCCCATTCGTTGTCGCCGTGGCGAACAAGCGGGCCGAGCGGCTCTTTGGAGATGATTTCCGGCAGGATCACGTGTGCCGCCGGATCGTCGAAGGTCGCGCGGCTTGCCGCCAGACCGGATGCGTCGGTGGTGTACACGTCACAAGCGCCAGCCAGGTACTGCTGCTGTGCTTCTGCGTTGGTTTCGATCGGCACCGGCTCGTAGCTGATGTTGTTGACGCGGAAGTAGTCCGCCAGGTT
The DNA here is from genome assembly GCA_048263945.1 of Epibacterium sp. GTDB lineage: Bacteria > Pseudomonadota > Alphaproteobacteria > Rhodobacterales > Rhodobacteraceae > Epibacterium. The sequence goes on from JBLXDQ010000020.1 coordinate 28,578, forward strand.
CAGCTCGGTGGTGGTACCGGTTTGGATACAAACGGTTGCGCCGTCCAGTTCCTTCGCGGAGGACACGCCCAGTTCCTTGGGAACCATGAAGCCCTGACCGTCGTAGTAGTTCACGCCGATGAAGTCGAACTTGAGGTCGACGTCACGGGAGAAGGTCCAAGTGGTGTTACGGGCCAGCATGTCGATCTCGCCAGAAGCAAGAGCGGTGAAGCGGGTTTTACCGGTGGTCGGAACGAATTCGATTTTGGTCGAATCGCCGAGAACTGCTGCTGCAACAGCGCGGCAGACCGCGACGTCGAAGCCTTCCCATTCGCCGTTTGCATTCGGCGCAGCAAAACCGGGAACGCCGGTCGCGACGCCACAGTTCAGCTTGTCACGTGCCTTGACGTCGTCCAGCGTGCCGGCTGCGGCTGCACCGGCTGCGAGACCGGCAATGGTCAGCGCGCCAAAGAATACGGAGTTGTTCATATTTACCTCTTCCTGACTACCCACCTGGATATGGTGGTTTCTTTTTCACCCGCCCGTCACGGTGCGGGTTGGTTGAAACGGGGTTCGCCCCGTTTTCGCCCTGATCTTGGGCGGATTCATCAAGGAACGTCAAGGGTAGGATCACCGCTTTCAATGGGGTTTTCGCTCACATAAGGGCGTCAATGGTATTTTTTTGGGCGATCACTTTGCGAAATTCACTGTCACAAAAGCGACAAACGGCGACCCGTGTGAGTCGCCGCATGACAAACTGCTGAAGAGGTTAAGGAGTCGCTGTCCTACGCAGGTCATTTTCGAACCAATTGGTCAAAAATATTCTGTCGCGCAGGGGCGCGTTCAAGCCATTTTATAAAAGGCTGCCGCGTGCAGGAAGGACTGTTTCTTGATCGCTTCGACCTCTTGGGCCTCCTCATCGGGGCCCCATTGCTCTTCTTGCCAGCGCTCATCCAGACGGGACAGCTCCCAGATCTCATCCAGAGGTTTCCACCCTTCTGCCGCCGCAAAACCCAGGATCAAAGAGCCGGAAATCCCCACCAGATCGTGAAAGGCCGCGAGCTGGAAGCTGGTCATCTGATGCACCCGCGCGCGCAGGATTTCGAGCGCGGCCGCATCTTGCGGGCTGTGCAGAATGCCAGACCGGGGGGCCAGCCGCGCGCCCAGCGCCTCTGCCGCCCAATCCAGCGCCGCATCCCAGTTTTCGGACTGGCGTGCGACCAGTTCTTCCGGGGTTTCGGCGCGATAGCACAGCAGGTCGCTATCGCCATATTCGGCGAGCATATCCGCCACTTCGGCAAATTGGATCGTGACCTTGTCGATGGCGGCATTGGCCGAACGGGTGTTCGGCATCGACAGCGGATCCACCACTTCGACCTGCGCATCCCACTCGGCAGCGATGGCCTCGGCCATGGCTTGGGTCGGCACCACAAGCGGAGCCTTTGCCGGGGTCTTCACCCGCCGCCCGTCCAGCGCCACGGCAAAGCCCGCGCCCTCAGGCTCCACACCCACGGTTTTCCAGAATCGTTTCTGTTTCCATTCACTCATCTGATTGATCCTTCTTCGTCTCGGGCTGCGTCCTCAGCCCCGTCTTCGGTCGGTTCGGCCTTAGCGCGGCCAAATCTGGTTGAGCACGCCCGGCAGTTCCGCAAAGCGGGACAGGCGGTAGTCCGCAACAAGCCGGTCTGCAGGGTGATAGCCCCAGTCGACCGCAATCGTGGTGACACCGGCGGCGCGGCCCATTTCCATGTCGAATGTCGTGTCGCCAATCATCACGGTATCGGCGGGCGGGATGCCGGTCTCTGACATCGCGGTCAGCACCATCGAGGGGTGCGGTTTCGAGGGGTGATGATCGGCCACCTGTCGGGTCACGAACATCTTGAGGTCATGCACCTCGATCAACCCATCCAGACCACGCTGCGATTTGCCGGTAGCGACGCCGAGGATGTATTCCGGCACCGCATGCAGCACCTCCAGCATCTCGCGCGCGCCGGGAAACAGCGGCGAATGGGCCGCGCCTTCTCGCAGGCGGGCCGCCTTGTAGCTGGACTTGTAGCCTTCGACCAAGCGCGCCTGCACGGCGTCGCTTTGATCCTCTGCCAAAATCGCCAGCGCTTGCGGCAGCGACAGGCCGACAATAGCGCGGATCGCCTCCGGCGTCGGGGCCGCCAGCCCTTGGTCGGCAAAGGCAGCCGTCATACAGGCCACGATGGTCCCTTGGCTGTCCACCAAAGTGCCATCGACATCAAACAGAATAAGCTTCAGCGCAGAGGTCAAAACAGCGTCTCGAAGGGATCGTCAGAGGCCAGATCCTCGGTCCAACCAAAGGTATCCCAGCTTTCCTTCATGTGATCGGGCAGCGCGGCGGTCACCGTCACCACCTTGCCGGTGGTCGGATGCTCAAACTGCAAGCGACGAGCATGCAGGTGGAGCTTTTTCGAGATGATGCCGCCGATCTGCGCCCCCCAGCCATCGCCGAGGTTCTCCTGACCGGAGCCGCCGTATTTGCCGTCGCCCACGATCGGATGACCAAGCCCCGCCATATGGGCGCGCAGCTGGTGGGTACGGCCCGTCACAGGCTCCATCGCCACCCAGCTGGCGCGGCTCGCCACCCGGTAGAGGGTCGCATAATAGGTATGGGCACGTTTGGCGCCGGGCGTGCTGTCGATGTCCTGCGGATGCACAGGGATCATCTTCTCGCCCTCGCCGGACTTGCCATGGCCGCCGGCCTTCACCAGACCGGTCTTGATCTCGCCCAGATAGGGGGTCGGCACGCCAGCCACCAAGGCCCAGTAGATCTTGCGGGTGTTCTTGTGCCGGAAGGCCGCCGTCAAGGCCTGCGCCGACTTGCGATTGCGCGCCAGCACCAAGAGACCCGAGGTATCCTTGTCCAAACGGTGCACCAGACGCGGCTTTTCCTCGGCATCAAACTGCAGCGCCGCCGACAGACCATCAACGTGTTTGGTGGTGCCAGAGCCCCCCTGCACCGCCAGACCTGCGGGCTTGTTGATGACGATCACATCGTCATCCTTATAGACCACGCTGTCGCGCATCATTTTGGCATCCGCGTCCGAGATCTTCAGCTCGCGCGGGGCCGCCGGTTTCAGGTCGCTGTCCGCCAGCGGTGGCACGCGGACCACCTGCCCCGCTTCCACGCGGCTGTTGGCCTTGACGCGTGCCCCATCGAGGCGCAGCTCGCCCTTGCGGCACATCTTCTCGATCCGCCCTTGGTTGACATGCGGAAACAGGCGCCGCAGCCAGCGGTCGATCCGCTGCCCGTCGTCATCTTCGGTCACGGTGATCATCTGCACGCCGCTCATGCCAGCACTCCTCTGGTGGCCATCATGCCAAGGGCAAGGGCCGCAATCGACAGGCCTACCGAAAGGCCAATATAAAGCACAGCCTGCCCGAGGGCCCCGCGCTCAATCAAGGTGACAGCCTCCAAGGAGAAGGCCGAAAACGTGGTGAACCCGCCCAAGATCCCGGTCATCACAAACGGCGACAGATGGGTCAGCCCCTTATGCGCGGCCAGCACGACAAAAACACCCATCAGGCACGAGCCGAGGATGTTCACGCCGAGCACCGCCAGCGGAAAGGGGGTCGGCCCAAGAAGGCGCATCACGCCAATGCCTGCCAGATAGCGGCAGCTGGCGCCGATGGCGCCCCCAAGCGCCACGTTCAGAATGGATATCAACATACCGGCTCCCTTCGCGCGGGCGGGCCGGGATGTCAAGTTTTCCCCGCGTCTGACCGCCTTGCACCCAGCGCAGAGCAGCTCGCGGACCGCCCTCGCCCCCCCGGTCACATCTGCGTTAGCTTCCAGTGGGTGGAAGTCTTTGCAGGGCGCGGGCCACGCCCTACCCTCTGCCCGACGTTATGACGAGAAAGCTCTGCCCGATGATAATCCGCCGCCGCCAGTTCCTCAGCACGCTTGCCGCCCTGCCCCTTGCCTCTGCGCTGCCGCGGAACGCCTTGGCCGCACCGCACCGTCTGACGCTTGCGCCCAGCGCGCAGCAGATCGCCCCCGCAGGCTACCCCGCCACCGATCTGTGGTGCGTGAACGGCACCCTGCCGGGCGAGACCCTGCGCCGCCGCCAAGGCACCCGGCTCACGGTGGAGGTCGACAACCAACTGCCGCAGGCCACCAGCCTGCATTGGCACGGCATCCGCATCGACAATGCAATGGACGGGGTGCCGGGCGTCACGCAGGATGCCATCGCCCCCGGCACAGATTTCACCTATGACTTTGCCCTGCCCGATGCGGGCACCTATTGGTACCACTCCCATGCCCAATCGGTGGAACAGGTGGAACGCGGGCTGCAAGGCCTGCTGATCGTAGAGGAGCCCGACGCCCCGGACGTGGATCAGGACATTCCCCTGATGATCGACGACCTGCGCGTCACGCAAGACGCCGCTGTGGATGCGAATTTCACCGCCCCACACGACCTCTCCCACGCGGGTCGGCTGGGCAATGTGCTCCTGTGCAATGGCGCGATGACCTACGCCCAGCCGGTGAAACACGGCGAACGCCTCCGGCTCCGTCTGGTCAACAGCGCCAATGCGCGGATCTTTGTGCTGGGGCTACAAGGGCTCACGGGCTGGATCATGGCCTATGACGGTATGCCCCTCTCCGCCCCCGAAGAGCTCCCCGACCGGCTCTACCTCGCGCCTGCCCAGCGCATCGACCTCTTTGTCGATGTCACGGCCGACGCGGGGAGCGAGGCCTTCTTGTTGCAATATGAACAGGACGGCGGCTACGAACTGGCCCGCTTCCCCGTTGCTGCGGGCAGCACCAAGACTCGCCCCGCGCCACAGCCTCTGCCGCCGAACCCCGACTTTCCCATCACCCTGACCGATGCGCCCACAACCGACCTGCGGATGGAGGGGGGCGCTATGGCTTGGCTCAGCGCAGCCTCTTTCAAAGGGGAGCCCCTCTCCGGTCAGGACCTTGCACAGCTGGGGCAATTCTGGGCCTTCAACGGCAGCGCCGGCCGCCCCACAGAGCCGCTGCTCACCGCCCGCCTCGGCGAAACCCATCGCATCCGGATGCAAAACGACACGATGTTTCCGCACGCGATGCACCTGCACGGCATGCATTTTGCCGAGGTTCTGCCGGATGGTGCCCTAGGCCCGTTACGCGACACGCTCCTGATGTTGCGGGGAGAGACGCGCGAGATCGCCTTTCAGGCCCATAACCCCGGTGACTGGCTCTTGCATTGCCATATGCTGTCGCATCACGCCGCAGGCATGGGCACCTGGATCCGCGTCACCGCCTGACCGGGCCTTCATCTTCTGCCAAATATCCCAGCCGGAGGCCTCCTGATTTTGCAGGCAAAATCAGGAACTTCCCCCCTGCCGCTGGATACGCTTCTTGGCGAAAAACTCGGTCCGCTTGCGCAGCTCCCGCTCAAACCCGCGCTCCACCGGTTGATAGAGCACCGGCCGCTTGACCCCGTCGGGAAAGTAATTCTGGCCCGAGAACCCGTCTTCAGCGTCATGATCATAGGCATAGCCCTTGCCGTAGCCCTGATCCTCCATCAGCCGCGTCGGTGCGTTGAGGATATGTTTGGGCGGCGGCATGGAGCCGGTTTCCTTGGCCAGTCGCCGCGCCGCCTTATAGGCCATGTAGCCCGCATTGGTCTTCGGCGCGAGGGCAAGGTAGATCACCGCCTGCGCCAGCGCCAGCTCACCCTCGGGGCTGCCGAGGCGCTCATAGGCTTCCCAGGCCTGCAGGCAGATGCCCTGCGCTTGCGGGTCGGCCAGTGCGATATCTTCCACCGCCATCCGGGTCAGGCGGCGCGCCAGAAATCGCGGGTCCTCGCCGCCCTCCAGCATCCGCGAAAACCAGTAAAGTGCTGCATCCGGGTCCGAACCACGCACCGATTTATGCAGGGCAGAGATCAGGTTGTAATGCTCATCGCCGGATTTGTCGTATTTCGAGGCCCGCCGCATCAACCGCGTCGCTAGCGCCTCTCGGTTCAAGGGCGTATCGGTCTTCCAGGCGGCCACCTGCTCGATCAGGTTCAAGAGCGCGCGCCCATCGCCATCCGCCATCTGATGCAACGCATCCCGCGCATCTGGCAACAGGGGCAGCTTGCGCTCCAACGCCTGCTCCGCCCGCTGCGTCAGCCGCTCCAGATCCGCAAGGCTCAAGCGTTCCAACACCAAGACCTGACTGCGCGACAACACAGCGGCGTTGAGCTCAAAGCTCGGGTTCTCGGTGGTCGCCCCGACCAACAAGATGGTGCCATCCTCCATATGCGGCAGAAACCCGTCCTGCTGCGCTTTGTTAAAACGGTGGATTTCGTCCACAAACAACAGCGTGCCACGGCCCGTCTGCCGCCGCACCCGCGCCGCTTCAAAGACCTTCTTCAGGTCCGGCACCCCGGTAAAAATCGCCGAGATCTGCACAAAATGCAGGTCGGTCTCCTGCGCCAGCAGCCGCGCGATGGTGGTCTTGCCCACCCCCGGCGGCCCCCAAAAGATCAGCGAGGACAAGGACCCCGAGGCCAGCATCACCCCCAAGGGCGCCTCTGGACCCAACACCTGCGCCTGCCCGATCACCTCCGAGAGGGTGCGGGGCCGCAACCGGTCCGCAAGCGGGCGCGGCGCCTCCGTTGCGGAGCCACCTTCGGTCGGCGCGCCCGCCCCCGTGTTTGCCCCCAAGTTTCCCCCGTCGCCCGTGTCGAACAGATCGCCCATCAGCGCCTCACAGACGGAAGCGCAGCGAGACCCGCTGGCCTTGCCGCAGCAGATCAAGCTGCACCCAGCGGCCACTGTCCAGCAACAGCCGCGCCACATCTTCCGGCGCCTCGACCGCTGCGCCATTGACCGCAACCACGATATCGCCCGGCTGTACCCCACCGCGCCCCGCATAGGGACCCGGATCCATCACCACGACGCCCGTGGCCGACAGGGGCAGTTGCATCTGGGTGATCACCTTGGGATTGACCGATCCCACGACCAGCCCCGGCATCGGGGTCTTGTCATTCAGCTTGATCGGCTGGGCCGCAGGCTCATCCGGCGCCTCAGACAGGGTCACCTCCAGCGTCTCCGTTTGGCCATTGCGCACCCGCGTCACCTCACTGGTGCCACCAAGCCCCGAGACCGACAGGCGGAACGCCATCTCGGAGGGGGAATTCACCGGCTCGCCATCCACTGCCAGCACCACATCGCCGACCTCAAACCCGGCCGCGACAAAGGGGCTTTGCGGGTGCAATTCGGAAATCAACATCCCGTCGACCCGCTCCATCCCCAAGGCTTCGGCCAAGTCCGCATCCACAGGCTGGCCCGTCATCCCCGCCCAGGGACGCCGGAAATTGGTATCGCCCTCGCGTGCTTGCCGCACAAATTCGCGCACCAGATTGGCGGGGATGGCAAAGCCGATGCCGTTAGAACCGCCAGATCGGCTCAGGATACGGGTGTTGATCCCCACCAGATCGCCGTTCACGTCAATCAGCGCGCCACCAGAGTTGCCCGGATTGATCGGCGCATCTGTCTGGATGTAATAGCCAAACCCCTGCCCGCCGCCGGTGCCGGTGCGCGCAAGGCCCGAGATGATGCCCGAGGACACCGTCTGCCCCACCCCAAAGGGGTTGCCGATCGCAAGGGTCAGCTCGCCCACTTCGACCTCGTCACTGTTGCGCAGATCAAGGAACGGCAGCCCCTCCGCGCCTTTCAGCTGCAGGATCGCAAGGTCAGAGGCTTGATCGGACAGGATCACCTCCGCCGCATATTCGCGGCGGTCATTGGTCACAACCCGGATATCCGAAGCCTCGCCCACCACGTGATAGTTCGACACCACAATCCCGTCTTCCGACAGGATCACCCCAGAGCCGAGCGAGTTCTGCACCCGCGGTTGCGGCTTAGAGAACTGGCGAAAGAACTCGTCAAAGAATGGGTCATTGGCAAACCGGCTGCGGCCCTGCGCCTGCGTGATGATCTTGGCGTAAATATTCACAACTGCCGGAGCCGCTTCCTTGACCAGCGGGGCAAAGCCCATGGAGATCTCGGCCTGGCTCTGCGGGACCTTTGTCTCGGCCACTGCCGCCAGCGGCAAGGCTGTGCTCAGGACAAGCGAAAGGAGCAGCGCGGTTGCGGGGGTGCGGACCATGGGGCCTCCGGTCAGTTTGGACGTGCTGGCCCAGATATGCGGAGGCGCGGCGCAGATTGCAAGCGGCGCACGGTTTGGTGAAGGGGGCGGCCACAGGCCCCCTCCCCCCCAAAAAGTCAGATGGGCCTGACCTTAGCCCGCCAGCCGAGCGCCAGTTGCGCGGCGGGTCTCTACTGCTGCGGCCAGCTTGCGCAATTGCTCAACGGTTTCGTCCCAACCGATGCAGCCGTCGGTGATCGACTGGCCGTAGGTCAGCTTCGCGAGATCGCCGTCTTTGGGCAGGTCCTGACGACCGTGGACGATATGGCTCTCGATCATCACGCCGGTGATGCGCGAGTCGCCGCCTGCCACTTGCTCTGCCACGGAGTCGAGCACAGCGCCTTGTTTTGCCGGATCTTTTTCCGAGTTCGCATGGCTTGCGTCGATCATCACCTGCGCCCGAATGCCATCGGCCTCGGCCTTTTTGCAGGCGGCATCGATGCTGTCGGCGTCAAAGTTGGTGCCGCCGCCACCGCGCAGGATGATGTGACAATCCGGGTTGCCCGAGGTGGCGGCAATCGCGGCGAGACCCGACGGCGCCAGCGCCATGAAATGATGCGGCGTGGCGGCCGAGCGCACCGCGTCAATCGCGATTTGCACATTGCCGCGGGTGCCGTTCTTGAACCCCACCGGGCAGGACAGGCCCGAGGCCATCTCGCGGTGGATCTGGCTCTCGGTGGTGCGCGCCCCGATGGCGGCCCAGCTCACCAGATCGGCGATGTATTGCGGCACCGAGGCGTCGAGGAACTCGGTCCCGACCGGCAGGCCTAGCTCGCTCACCTCGAGGCACAACTTGCGGGCAACCGACAGGCCCTTGTTGATGCGGAACGATCCATCGAGATCGGGGTCGTTGATCAGCCCTTTCCAGCCCGCGATGGTGCGGGGTTTCTCGAAGTAGACCCGCATCACGATTTCCAAACGATCCCCCAGTTCGGCGCGCAGCGGGGCAAGACGGCGGGCGTAGTCCATCGCCGCTTCGGGATCGTGGATGGAACAGGGGCCGACCACCACGATCAGCCGGTCATCGGCACCATGCAGGATCTTCTGAATATTGGCGCGCGCATTCAATACGGTGTCACGGGCAGCCTCGGTGAGCGGATGCTTCACCTCCAGCGCTTCGGGGCAGATCAATTCCTGCATATCGGTGATCCGGAGATTGTTTGTCGGGGTCGGGAACAGGGTGGTCATTTTCGGGTCCTTTAGCGGGGAGCCCCTGTCGAACCTGGCCGGAAAACAAAAAAACCGCCCGGGTTCTGGGGCGGTTTGGTGCGGTAATTCGGTGTTTCTGTCAGCTCAAATTCAGAAACGCGAAGACCCTCCGTCCGCCATGTGGCGCGGATAAAAGTAATACCAGAACTGAGCGAACTGTTGGGTCATGGGCCGGACGCTAGCGGAGATTCGCCAGCCTGTCGACCTCAAATTAACCGATCTCGGCGGCATCCGCGCGGGACGCCTCCGGAGCGGTTGGGGTGGCGCGGCCATAACCGGGGCGTCCGGTGCCGCTTTGGGCCACGTCGAAATTCCACACGATAATCAGGTTGGTGATCATCGCACCGATAAAGGAATAGGCCAGTTGCTCCCATGTCAGCACCAGCGCGGAGACCGCAAAAACGCAGGCATCGACGCCCAGCTGGAACCAGCCGGCCTTAAACCCGGTGCGATGTTCGATAATGATCCCGAGAATGGTCATACCCCCGGCCGACGCATTGTGGCGGAAGATCGCAATCAACCCCGCTCCGCTGCACAGGCCACCGAGCACCGCCGCGACGCCAATATGCAGCTCGGCAAAGGTGACATAGTGCGGCAGGATCTGAGCGCCGGCCGAGATCCCCAGCACCACCAGCACCGTGCGCAGGGCAAAAATCGCGCCACGCCGCACCCAAGCGAGGATCAGGAACGGCAGGCCGATGGCAAAAAACAACGGACCAAAGCCGAAGGGCAGCACATAGGACAGCAGTAGCGCCATACCCGCGGTTTGCCCGGTGACCAGCCCTGCGGACTTCAGGAACATCACGCCGAGGCTGCACATCAGCACGCCAAACAACAGGCCTTGCAGGTCAAACGGCGTCAAAATGCGCTTGGCGGTCATGGGGTCGTTCCTTTGCGAAAGCTGCATCGGTGATAGAATGCTGCAGCGCAGAAATCAACAGATCCGCGCCTCAGTGCTGGACCGATAGGGCCTGAACGCTATCCTAGCACGCAATGGGGCCCAATGCGGCCAGAGGAGGACATCATGCGCATTCTGTTCACCGGCGGCTCTGGCAAGGCCGGACGTCACGCCATCGCCTATCTGCTGAACCAAGGGCATCGGGTGGTCAACGTCGATCTCACGCCGCTGGACCTGCCGGGGGTCGACAATCGCATCGCCGATATGACCGACGCGGGGCAGATGTTTGACGTGATGCACAGCTGGGCCGGCTATGACGAGATGGAGGACCACCGCGCCCCGCCGCATTTCGAGGCGGTGGTGCATTTCGCCGCCGTGCCGCGCTTGCTGATGAAATCAGACAACGAATGCTACCGGATCAACACTATCGGCACCTACAATGTGCTCGACGCGGCGCTAAAGGCCGGGGTGCGAAAGGTGATCTTTGCTTCTTCTGAGACCACCTATGGCGTCTGTTTCGCCGGGGGCGAGCGGCGGCCAGACTATCTGCCGATTGACGAAGGCCACCCCGTGGTGCCCGAAGACAGCTATGCCATGTCCAAGGTCGCCAATGAGGTCACCGCCCAGTGTTTCCAGCGCCGCACCGGGGCGGATATCTACGGTCTTCGGATCAACAATGTGATCGAGCCGCATGAATACAAGGCCAATTTCCCGGCCTATATGGCGAACCCCGATCTGCGCCGACGCAATATCTTTGCCTATATCGACGCGCGTGATCTGGGGCAGATGGTGCAGCGCTGTCTGGAGACCGATGGCCTCGGCTATCAGATCTTTAACGTCGCAAACCGGGATCATTCGGTGAACTTGTCGACCGAGGAGATTATCGCGCGCTATTACCAAGGCCTGCCTGCAAAACCGATGGGCCCGCGCGAAACGTTCTATTCGATCAAAAAGGCGGAGGAGCTCTTGGGCTTTGCCCCTGAGCATAACTGGCGCATGTATCTCGACGATCCGCGCGAGGTGTGACAAACGCCTTGCGCCCGGCGCTTTGGGGTGGAATTCAGGGGAAAGACATCCCCTGACCCGGAGCGCGCCTTTATGCAGTTCAGCCTCTCCATCGGCCCCAATATTCGCAAATCCGCCTATTTCGACGCCACGGTGCGCGACGGGGTACGCGGGTTTTCGGTCTATAACCACATGTATATTCCGGGGAATTTTGGCGATCCCGAGGGCGAGTACGACCGGCTGATCAATGGCGTGGCCATGTGGGACGTGGCGGTACAGCGGCAAGTGCAGCTTCTGGGGCCGGACGCCGGGCGACTGGCGCAATACCTCACCCCGCGCAATCTCGAGAAAACCAAAGTGGGCCAAGGGCGCTATGTGCCGCTTTGCGATCATGCGGGTTGGCTGATCAACGACCCGGTTCTGTTGAAGATTGCCGAGGATTGCTATTGGCTGTCGGTGGCGGACAGCGACATTCACCTTTGGGCCGCGGCCATCGCGCATGAACGCGGCTGGGCGGTGGAGGTGAGCGAGCCGGATGTCTCCCCCCTCGCGATCCAAGGCCCCAAGGCCGAAGATGTCACCGCTGCGCTGTTTGGCGATTGGGTGCGGGACTTGCGCTATTTCGGCTTCCGCCAGACCGATCTGGACGGCATCCCCTTGGTGCTGGCGCGCTCTGGTTGGTCGAAACAAGGCGGGTATGAGCTCTATCTCCAGGACAGCACCCGCGCGCTGGAGCTGTGGGACCGGGTGAAAGAGGCCGGCGCCCCCTTTGGCATCGGTCCCGGCGCCCCCAACGATATTGAGCGACTGGAAAGCGGGCTGATCTCTTATGGCGCCGATATGCGCTGGCAAGACTACCGCGCGACCCCGTTCGAGATGGGTTTTGGCCCGCTGATCGACTTGGAAAGCGGCCATGATTTTGTCGGGCGCGCTGCCCTGACCCGGATGGCGGCGGAACCGCCCGCCCGACTGCGCGTGGGCCTGACCATCGCCGACACACCCGCCCTGCCCGGCAGCCCAGTGCCCCTGTGGCAGGGAGAGGCGCAGGTCGGCTACGTGGCCGAATTCGCCTACTCGCCCCGCGTTGGCACCACCATTGGCCATGCCCTAATCCGCGCCGATCTGGCGGAGGCAGCCGAGGGGCTGCATCTGCGCCTTGAGGGCCAGACCTACGCCGCCGCCCTGCACCCGATTCCCTTTATCAAGTGAGACTTACGACAATGCCCGATAGCCTGCCCCCCTGCCCCGAATGCGCCTCCACCTTCACCTATGAAATGGACGCGCTGTTGGTCTGCCCCGAATGCGGCCACGAATGGTCCGCCATGGTCCCTGCCGAGGGCGAGCGTGTGGTGCGCGACAGCGTTGGCAATATCCTCGTTGACGGCGACACGGTGACGGTGATCAAGGACCTCAAGGTCAAAGGCTCCTCCTCCGTGGTCAAAGTCGGCACCAAGGTGCGCGGCATCCGTCTGGTCGACGGCGACCACGACATCGACTGCAAAGTGCCCGGCATCGGCCAGATGGGTCTCAAGAGCCAGTTCGTGAAGAAAGCGGCGGAGTAACCACCCGCAGCCTCCAACACCACAGAGGCAGGGGTCATGCCGACCTCAGGCGGTGGCTTTCTCGACTTTATTGGCGAGTTCCGCCGTCTTGCCCTCTGCCACACGCAGCGCCTTGTCAAAGCCATTGAGGCGGTCGATCAACACCTTGCTGTTGGCGGCCTCCTTAATGTCCTTTTCGCATTTTTTGCGCGCTTTTTGATAGTCATCGACCAGTTTCTTCAGGCCCTTCAGCTTGATCGATGCGGCCTTCAACTGGCTTTCGGCCGCGCGGGCGTCCTTCTCGGCCAGCGCTACGCCTCGTTTATGCGCCGCGAGGATTTCGCCGAGCAATTTCTTGATCTTGGCAGCACTCCGTTTGAGCTGAGCCTCTTCCAGCAGCTTGGGCAGATCGGCCTCGGCTGTGGCGCCCTTGCCCGCCTCCACGATCATCTTATCGAGGATCTTCTTGTATTGCAGCGCATAGAATTTCTCGGCCGGTTTCAACTTGCCTTCGGATTTGACCACCGAGGCCAGCTCTTTTGAGACAGCTTCCAGCCGCGACACGAGCCCCTCTGCCGCCTTTTGATCCGCAGAGCCTTTTGCGGCTGACTTCCCCTCCTTGGTGGCCAGCGTCGTCAGCTTGTCGAGATCTTTGAGCAAGGCCTTTGCCGCCACGATCATCTGAACGAGCTTGCTCAGCTCTGCCTTTTGGGCCGCAACCGCCTTTTCCCAGAGCACCCGCGCGGTTTTAAATCCGCGGTCCTTGTCGAGTTCGGAGGCCGATTTGCCAGCATTGCCCGCTTCCCGGGCCGCCGTCAGGGCCTCCTGCAGCGCGTCCTCTTGGTCCCAGCACTTGTCCAGCGTGGTGGCGATCGCCTTGAGCTGCTTGAGCGCCGCCTCCTTGGTCAAAGGCTTCAGCTTGGGCTGCAGCTTTTTAAAATCACCTTCAATCTTGTCCAACCCTTTGGGCATGGCACCTCTCCCACTCGCAAACACTCAAATCCTGAATATCTGGAAGTATGCCGCAGTTTCCCCGATTGCCCAAAGAAAAACCCCCGCCCTGTTGCCAGAGCGGGGGTGAAGTCAGACGATCCTAAGATCGTGAAACTTATTCTTCGTCGGCGGCTTCGAACTCTGCCAGGCGCGCTTTGTCAGCAGCACCTTTAGCGGAGACGTCGCGATCCACGAATTCGATGATCGCCATCGGAGCCATGTCACCATAACGGAAGCCGGCTTTCAGGATGCGGACGTAACCGCCCTGACGATCCTTGTAGCGCGGGCCCAGAACTTCGAACAGTTTCGCAACGTCCTTGTCCTCTTTCAGCTTGGAAGCTGCTTGACGACGGGCGTGCAGGTCGCCGCGTTTCGCCAGGGTGATCATCTTTTCGATGATCGGGCGCAGTTCTTTTGCCTTCGGCAGGGTGGTTTTGATCTGTTCGTGTTCGATCAGCGAGCCAGCCATGTTGGAGAACAGGGCCTTACGGTGCTCGTGAGTACGGTTCAGGCGGCGATAACCACGTGCGTGACGCATTTTCTATATCCTTTAACTTGCGTTTTGCTTTGTCAGGCAGCTGATGCGTGTCGGCTGCTCACCTTGGGGCGGAAGGCCCTGATTTTCCCCGGCAGGTCCGGGAATTTATTGGGGAGGACCTAGGCCCTCCCCTCTCGAATGTCCAGCTTAGAAGCTGTCTTCGAATTTCTTGGCCAGATCTTCGATGTTGTCCGGCGGCCAGTCCTCGACATCCATACCGAGGTGCAGACCCATGCCAGAGAGCACTTCCTTGATTTCGTTCAAGGATTTGCGGCCGAAGTTCGGGGTGCGGAGCATCTCGGCTTCGGTTTTCTGGATCAGGTCGCCGATATAGACGATGTTGTCGTTCTTCAGGCAATTTGCCGAACGCACGGAGAGCTCCAGTTCGTCCACTTTCTTGAGGAGAAGCGGGTTGAACTCGAGACCATCGTCCTCGTCCTGACGGCTTGCGGATTCCGGCTCGTCGAAGTTGACGAAGATGGACAGCTGATCCTGCAGGATGCGGGCAGCGAAGGCCAGCGCGTCCTCAGGGGTCACGGAGCCATCGGTTTCCACTTTCAGGGTCAGTTTGTCGTAGTCCAGAACCTGGCCTTCACGGGTCGGCTGAACGTCATAGGAGACGCGCTTTACCGGGGAGTAGATGGCGTCGATCGGAATCAGACCGATGGGCGCATCTTCAGGCTTGTTCTTGTCTGCGGAGACGTAGCCTTTGCCGGTGTTCACGGTGAGTTCCATGAACAGATCGGCACCATCGTCGAGGTGGCAGATCACGTGCTCGCGGTTCAGAACCTCGATACCGGCGGTCTCGGCAATGTCGCCTGCGGTGACGACAGCCGGGCCCTTCGCATTGATCGAAAGACGCTTCGGCCCTTCGACTTCCATGCGCAGAGAAACCTGCTTGAGGTTCAGGATGATGTCGGTGACGTCTTCACGAACACCGGCCACCGAGGAGAACTCGTGCAGCACGTTGTCGATCTGAACGGATGTGATGGCCGCGCCTTGCAGCGAGCTCATCAGAATACGGCGCAGGGCGTTGCCGAGGGTAAGACCAAAGCCGCGTTCCAGCGGTTCGGCGACCAGCGTGGCCTGACGTGCGGGATCGTTGCCCGGTTTCACCTCAAGCTGCGTGGGCTTGATCAGCTCTGCCCAGTTCTTATGGATCATGCGTTCCCTCCATTCCTGTCTGAACCCCATGTCCAAAGGATCAGACGCCCGAGGTTTCTAATGACGAACTGGGGCCCTGCGCATGGCAAGGCCCCAGCGTAAGTGCTGTCGCTTAGACGCGGCGGCGTTTCGGCGGGCGGCAGCCGTTGTGTGCGATCGGGGTAACATCACGGATGTTGGTGATGTTGAAGCCGATTGCGGCCAGCGCGCGCAGTGCGGATTCGCGGCCGGAACCGGGACCTTGCACTTCGACCTCAAGGGTCTTTACGCCGTGTTCCTGTGCCTTGCGGCCTGCATCTTCTGCAGCCATCTGCGCGGCATAGGGCGTGGACTTACGGGAGCCCTTGAAGCCCATGGTACCAGCAGAGGACCAGGAAATCGCATTACCCTGAACGTCAGAGATCAGGATTTTGGTGTTGTTGAACGAGGAGTTCACGTGCGCAACACCAGAAGCGATGTTTTTACGCTCTTTGCGCTTAATGCGGGATTTATCGCGTGCCATTGATCAAACCCTCCCTTACTTCTTCTTACCAGCGATGGCCTTTGCGGGGCCTTTGCGGGTGCGAGCGTTGGTGTGGGTACGCTGACCACGGACCGGCAGGTTGCGACGGTGGCGCAGGCCACGGTAGCAGCCGAGATCCATCAGGCGCTTGATGTTCATTTGCACTTCACGACGCAGGTCACCTTCAACGGTGTAGGTTGCGTCGATGTGCTCACGAATCGCCAGAACTTCTGCGTCGGAGAGTTCGTTCACACGACGGGTTGCGTCGATGTTCACGGCCTCGCAGATGGCTTTGGCGGATGCAGGGCCAATGCCCGTGATATAAGTGAGGGCGATCGGGACCCGTTTAGAGGTCGGGATGTTAACGCCGGCAATACGTGCCACGTGTCACTTTCCTTTTGGTTGCGGTTCCGTAGCTCCAGAACCTTTTTTCACAACACCATGTCCCGGTCGATTGACCAAAGAGTCCGGCATGTCTCGAGGTAATCAGGTGGACAACGCAAATTGCCCGCCTGGAATGATTCCCAGCAGGGATATTGGTCGATACGGTCTGTGCGGAGGTCAGTCAAGGGTTAATCACTTGCGCAGCAAAACTCCGGGTGCGGCCCCGACGAATAAAAAGGCCGCCCTGATCGGACGGCCTTCATAATGACAGATCTGCGGCTTTTGGCAAGATGCTCTGCCCCGCCGAGCTCTTAGTCGCCGAGGATCCAAGCGATGGACTTTTTCACCTCGTCGATGGAGGCCAGACCGTCCAGACGCTGCAGATCGCCTTTGGCCCAGTAGTAGCCAATCAGCGGCGAGGTCTTTTTGTAGTATTCCATCAGACGGGTCTTGAGGCTGTCCTCATTATCGTCCGGGCGGCGCTTTTGGGTGGTGCCGCCGCAGTTGGCGCATTTGCCATCCGCAGGCCAGGGTTTGGTCTCGTCGTGGTAGACCTCGCCGCAGTCACCGCAGGTGGAGCGACCGGTGATGCGGGCAACCAGCGCCTCGTCATCGACCTGCATCTCGATCACGGCGTCCAGCTTCAGCCCCATTTCGGTCAGCAGCTTCTCCAGCGCGTCCGCCTGCGGCAGGGTGCGCGGGAAACCGTCGAAGATAAAGCCGCCAGCAGAGCCTTCCTGCAGCTTCTCACGGATCAGGCCAATGACGATCTGATCGGTGACCAGTTTGCCTTCGGCCATGATGGCTGCAACCTTCTTGCCCATCTCTGTGCCGGAGGCTTGCGCGTCGCGTAGCATATCCCCGGTCGAGAGCTGAACCATGTTGCGGGTTTCAACCAGGTGACGCGCCTGCGTCCCCTTGCCCGCACCCGGCGGGCCCATGAGAATGATGTTGGTCATCGGCGAGCAGGCCCCCGTTTGGTGCGTTTTTTGTTCCGACCGCGCAGCTGGCTCTTCTCGATGAGGCCTTCATACTGATGCGCGAGCAGGTGGCTTTGGATCTGCTGGATCGTGTCCATGGTCACAGAGACAACGATCAGGACAGAGGTACCACCGAAGTAAACCGGAATGGCGAAGTTCGCGCGCAAAATCTCCGGGAGCAGGCAGACAGCTGCGAGATAGGCGGCGCCCAGCACGAGGATCCGGTTCACGACATATTCGATATATTCCGCGGTCTTCTTGCCGGGACGGATGCCGGGTACAAAGCCGTTTTGGTTCTTCAGGTTCTGCGCCACTTCGTCCGGTTTGAACGACACGTTGAAGGTGTAGAAATAGGCGAAGAACACGATCATGCCGATGAAGAACAGCAGATAGAGCGGCTGACCGGGACCAAAGTTCGCCAGAAGCCAGCTCATCACCGGGCTGGTGGTGGTGGAGTGGCTGAAAGTCGAAATGGTGGTCGGCAAGAGCAGAAGCGAAGAGGCAAAGATCGCCGGGATCACGCCTGCCGGGTTCACCTTGATCGGCAGGTGGCTGGAGCCACCGTCATAGACCTTCATGCCCACTTGGCGACGCGGATACTGGATGTGGATCTTGCGCAGCGCACGCTCCATGAAGACCACGAACATGATGACCGCAACAACCATCACCACAACACCGATCAGAACCGCCGGGGAGATCGCGCCAGAGCGGCCCGAGGCAAAGAACTGTGCGATGGCAGAGGGGACCTCGGCCACGATGCCGACGAAGATGATCAGGGAGATACCGTTGCCGATGCCGCGGTTGGTGATCTGCTCACCCAGCCACATCAGGAACATGGTGCCGCCGACCAGCGTAATCATACAGGCCAGACGGAAGTAGAGACCCGGATCAAGCGCCAAATCGCCCGCTTCGAGCGAGGCGGCCAGACCATAGGCCTGCGCCGTTGCCAGCACCACGGTGCCGTAACGGGTGTATTGGTTGATCTTCTTGCGGCCCTGCTCGCCCTCTTTCTTGAGTTGCTCAAGCGCGGGCACCATGGAGGTCAGCAATTGCACAATGATCGAGGCCGAGATGTAAGGCATGATGCCAAGGGCAAAAATACCCATACGTCCCAGCGCGCCGCCGGTGAACATCGACACCATGCCGCCAATGCCCTGCCCCGCGGAGTCCATGAACTGGCGCAGCGCATTTGCGTCGATACCCGGCACGGGGATCCACGTGCCCAGACGATAGACTACCAAGAGTCCGATCGTGAACAGGATGCGGTTGCGCAGATCCGTGGCCTTGCCGAGCGCCGCCCAGCTGGTGTTTGCCGCCATTTGTTCTGCTGCTGATACCATGAAAGAGGTCTCTTCTTGCGAAAACGCCGCCCGGAACCGTTTTCCGGCTCGGGCGGCGTATGGAAAAACTGATGACTTATGTAAGCGGCATTTCCGCCGCTCACAAGCCGTTACTCAGCTGCGGCTGCAGTTGCCACGGTCAGGGCGCCACCGGCCTTCTCGACTGCTTCAACAGCAGCTTTGGAAGCACCAGTTACCGCGATGGTTGCTTTCGCGGTGAATTCGCCTTTGGCCAGAACGCGGATGCCGTCCAGCTTGCGACGGACCAGACCGGAAGCGACCAGGGTCTCTTCGGTGATGGAACCTGCGTCCAGCTTGCCTGCGTCGATGAACTTCTGGATCAGGCCCAGGTTCACAACAGCGTAGGACTTTGCATTCGGCTTGTTGAAGCCGCGCTTCGGCAGACGCTGGTAGAGGGGCATTTGGCCGCCTTCGTAGCCATTGATGGCCACGCCGGAACGGGATTTCTGACCCTTGATACCACGGCCACCCATTTTACCTTTGCCGGAACCCGGACCACGGGCCACACGGGTCCGTTTCGGGGCTGCACCAGCGTTGTCGCGCAGTTCGTGAAGTTTCATATCGCTTCTCCTAAAGCCGGAAGTGACCCCATGAAGCGATCAGGGTCAGACACGGCATTTCTTGGTTTTGATTCTGTGACGCAGAACGCCACCGGGGGCGTATAGACGGGTTGGCCCCAAGGATCAAGTGCGCCTGAGAGACTGTTCCGCGCGAGGGGCGCTGCTCCAGGGTGCCGACGTCGCGCACCACGTTGCGCACCACGCCACGGATCGCGGCGCATTACCGCATAGCGGTAAGATCGCCAAGGCCCCTGCCCTGTCGATTTACGGCCCTCTGTCGGGGCCTATGGCTGCCTCAGCAAAGAATGGCGGCGCCGCCGGTTCGGAACTGGCACAACGGCGTCACCCGTTGCAAAGTCTGAGATCTCAAACCTCTCGCCCTGCGGCGTCACCCGCAAAGCCCTCTTCCACTGTCTTGGTCCGGCTTGCCACGACCGGCCCGCGAGTTGCGCAACTCGCCGAACACAATGCCCGTGCCGCATAAAGATCCCCTCAGCAGGGCGTACGCCCCTCACGCAACAAAAACGCCCCCACGGTGTGGAGGCGTTTCGGTCAGCTCGCATAGATCCCGAGGGAGGAGGAAGGACCCCGCGACTGGATCTGGAATTCTTAGGCGCCGTAAACGTGCGCGCGGGCCAGGTCGGCGATGTCGCAGCGACGGATGCCGATGTCTGCAAGGTCACGGTCGTTCAGCGCGTCGAGCTCGGCATAGGTGCGCTTGTACTCTTTGTAGAGGTCCCAGGAGGAGCGCGCATTGTCAGCCAGGCCACGCAGGCGAGCGACGACGGAGGAGGTTGCGACGGTGGTGTTCAGTGCATGTGCCATTTGGTTTGTCCTTATCTCTAGCCGGGACGGGTTTCCGCGGCTCTTGGTGTCTGTTGATTTTTTCTTTTGACAGCCCAGTAGATAAGGCAGCCCGTTCGCGCTAACAACTGACGGTTCGGTCGACCCGTTATGCACTCGCAGCATAGGAAAGGTCAGTAAGGTTAACCTATTCTTCAGACCCTGCGCCCAAGGGCTGGGCAAACCGCAAATCCTGCACAAATCGCGAGCAAATGGCGAAGATCCTGCCGCGTGACTGCCCTCCCCTTTCCCTGCTTTTGCCCGCAAAGCCGCGTCCAGGAGATTCGTCGCACCTCTCCTCTGCCCTCTGTGCGGGTCTGTGCAGACAGGGGCCCAAGCGGCACAGACGGGCTCACAAACGAAAAACGCCCCCGACCGAAAGGCGGGGGCGTTTTCGTTCAAATCACGAAAGAGGCTTAGTCGCGCTCTTCGATGATCTCAACCAGATGCGGGATCTTGTTGACCATACCGCGCACGGAGGGGGTATCCTCCAGCTCGCGGGTGCGGTGCATCTTGTTCAGGCCCAGACCGATCAGGGTTGCGCGCTGTTCGGCGGGGCGACGGATCGGGGACCCGATCTGTTTCACGACGATGGTTTTAGCCATGGATCAGGTTCCTTACGCTTCTGCTTCCGCCGGTGCGTCGTCCCGCTTGGGCAGGATGTCGGCAACCTTTTTACCACGACGCTGAGCAACAGCACGCGGGCTCTGCTCTTTCTTCAGACCGTC
The DNA here is from genome assembly GCA_048263945.1 of Epibacterium sp. Lineage (GTDB taxonomy): Bacteria > Pseudomonadota > Alphaproteobacteria > Rhodobacterales > Rhodobacteraceae > Epibacterium. The sequence continues at coordinate 49,415 of JBLXDQ010000020.1, forward strand.
GATGGTGGCGCGGATCATGTTGTAGGGGTTCTGAGAGCCGATGGACTTGGAAACCACGTCCTTGACGCCCAGCATTTCGAAGACGGCACGCATCGGACCACCTGCGATGATCCCGGTACCTTCCGGAGCGGTACGCATGACCACTTTGCCTGCGCCGTGACGGCCAGCCATATCGTGATGCAGGGTACGACCCTCTTTCAGAGCGACGCGGATCATCTGACGCTTGGCTTGTTCAGTCGCCTTGCGGATCGCCTCGGGTACTTCTTTCGCTTTACCCTTGCCGAAACCAACGCGGCCCTTCTGGTCGCCTACGACGACGAGAGCAGCGAAGCCAAAGCGCTTACCACCTTTAACGGTTTTGGACACGCGGTTGATCGCGACCAGACGATCTGCGAATTCCGGTGCTTCCTCACGCTCGCGGCGCGGGCCGCGGCGGTTTTCACGTTCTGCCATGTGGCATTTCCTTGTTCATGGGACGAAAGGCGAGCCTTCCGTCTTTCTGTTCCAATCCTGGTGAGACGCCAATTGGCGAACTCCCGGATCATCGGGACCGCGCGGGGCGATCCACTCTTCGAAAATCGACGGACGCCCCGGCAAAGCGGGGCGCCCGAAAGACTTTAGATCTTCAGACCACCTTCACGCGCAGCGTCGGCCAGAGCCTTCACTTTGCCGTGGAAGAGGAAACCGCCGCGATCGAAGTAGGCTTCGGTCACGCCAGCGGCCAGAGCACGCTCGGCGATCACGGAACCGACTTTGGTTGCCGCTTCGACGTTGTTCTTGCCAAAGAAGCCGAGATCCTTTTCCAGGGTCGAGGCTGCGGCCAAGGTCACACCTTTGACGTCGTCGATCAGCTGAACAGAGATGTTCTTGTTCGAGCGGTGCACGGAGAGACGCAGACGGCCTGCGTTCACCTTGCGAAGTTTGTTCCGGACGCGCAGACGGCGCTTCAGAAACAGGGTACGTTTGCTGCTTGCCATGTTGTTCGTCCTTACTTCTTCTTGCCTTCCTTGCGGAAGATGAATTCGCCCTTGTAGCGGATACCTTTGCCTTTGTAGGGCTCGGGACGACGCCAGTCGCGGATTTGAGCCGCCACTTCGCCAACCGCTTGCGCGTCTGCACCTTCCACAACGATTTCAGTCTGCTTCGGAGCGGTGATGGTGACACCTTCCGGAGCGACATAGTCGACGTCGTGGCTGTAGCCGAGGTTCAGTTTCAGGGTGTTGCCCTGCATCTGAGCCCGGTAACCCACACCTTGGATCTCCAGCTCTTTTTTGAAGCCTTCGGTCACGCCTTTGATGAGGTTTGCAACCATGGTGCGGGACATGCCCCACTGCTGACGGGCGCGCTTGGATTTGCCGCGCGGGTCAACTTTCACCTGGTTCTCATCGATGGTGATGGTCACATCGTCGGTTGCGGTGAAGGTCAGGGTGCCTTTCGGACCCTTCACTTCGATGGTCTGGCCGGACAGGCTCGCGGAAACACCGCTGGGCAGGTCGACCGGTTTTTTACCAATACGGGACATCTGTACTTGGCCTCCCTTAGAAGACGGTGCAGAGCACTTCGCCGCCGACGTTGGCTGCGCGTGCGTTTGCGTCCGACATCACACCTTTGGGGGTGGAGACAATCGACACACCCAGGCCCTGACGGACGGACGGGATGTCATTGACGCCCATGTAAACGCGACGACCGGGTTTGGAGACCCGCTTCAGTTCGCGAATAACAGGTTCGCCTTCGTAGTACTTCAGGCTGATTTCAATCGCCGGATGGCCATTGGCACCAGTTACTTTCTCGTAGCCGCGGATGTAACCTTCGTCTGCGAGCACATCCAGAACCCAAGCGCGCAGTTTGGACGCCGGAGTCAGAACGGTGGATTTACCGCGCATCTGAGAGTTACGGATACGGGTGAGCATATCGCCGATAGGATCGTTCATATCAGTCTCTCCCTTACCAGCTCGATTTCACCAGACCGGGGATCTGGCCGTTGGAGCCGAGTTCCCGCAGCATAATACGGCTGACCTTCAGCTTACGGTAGTAAGCGTGGGGACGACCGGTCAGCTGACAACGGTTGTGCAGACGGGTTGCCGAGGAGTTACGCGGCAGTTTCGCCAGTTTCAGACGCGCTTTGAAGCGCTCTTCCATCGGGCGGCTCTCGTCATTCGCGATTTCTTTCAGCTCGGCGCGTTTCGCGGCATATTGTGCCACCAGACGCTCGCGCTTCTTCTCGCGTTCGATCATGCTTTTCTTAGCCATGGTCTCTTCCTTCCCGCGCTTAGCTGTTGAAGGGCATGTTGAATGCTTTCAACAGTGCCTTCGCTTCAGCGTCGGTTTTAGCGTTGGTGGCGATCACGATGTCCATGCCCCAGGCTTCGTCAATCTTGTCGAAGTCGATTTCCGGGAACACGATGTGCTCTTTCAGGCCCATGGCGTAGTTGCCACGACCGTCGAAAGAAGTACCGGACACGCCACGGAAGTCGCGGATACGCGGCATCGCAATGGTGATCAGGCGGTCAAGGAATTCATACATCCGGTCGCCGCGCAGGGTCACCTTTGCACCCATCGGCATGCCTTCGCGAACGCGGAAGCCAGCGATGGAGTTTTTCGCAACGGTGGTGATTGCCTTTTGACCAGCGATCTTGGTCAGGTCTTCCTGAGCCGATTTCGCTTTTTTGCTGTCTTTGACGGCAGCACGACCACAACCGATGTTGAGAACGATTTTCTCCAGCTTGGGGATCATCATCTCGTTTTTGTAGCCGAACTCCTCTTTCAAAGAACCACGGATGGTTTCTTTGTAGAGGGCCTTCAGACGCGGGGTGTAGGTTGCATCATCAAGCATCAGACGGTCTCCCCGGTGGTCTTGGCGAAGCGTACTTTCTTGCCGTCTTCCTCGCGGAAGCCAACGCGGGTCGCTTTACCGTTAGAGTCCAGCAGTGCCAGGTTCGACAGGTCGATCGGCAGAGCTTTCGGCAGACGGCCACCTTGGGCAGTCTGGGTCTGACGGGTGTGGCGGATGGCCATGTTCACACCGTCAACGACAGCCTTACCGGCTTTGGGGTCAACGGAGGCGATGGTGCCTTCTTTGCCCTTGTCGCGACCAGCGAGCACGACGACCTTGTCGCCTTTACGCAGTTTAGCAGCCATAGTTAGAGCACCTCCGGAGCGAGCGAGATGATCTTCATGAAGTTCTTCGCGCGAAGTTCGCGAACAACCGGGCCGAAGATACGGGTGCCGACCGGCTCGTTGTTGTTATTCAGGATAACAGCAGCGTT
>JBLXDQ010000021.1:0-48258 GCA_048263945.1 Epibacterium sp.
TTGTGTCGCTTGATTCCCATTTCTGATCCTCCGTTTCCTAACTATAGGGGCGGACCACTTCAGTGGGGGAGGATCACCAAGGCGCGTGCCAACGGACTGGGGCACTAAACGGGGGCATTCCGCCCACCTGTCGCGACCAACGCTCTTGCTACTATGTTGGGAGAGACACTGGCTGGGGTGGTAGGATTCGAACCTACGGTACACGGTACCAAAAACCGCTGCCTTACCGCTTGGCTACACCCCAACGCTCTGTGTGAGGGGCGTTCTAATGAGAGTTTTGAGGGGCCGCAAGGGGTTTTTCGCAAAAAAGAGGCCGAGACAGCATTTTTTCCAATTTCCCCTTAGACACCAGCACCTTACGGCCACTCCGAGCGTTAAACCTAGCTTAAGATCCGCACCCGCATTGACCAAAAAACCAAAAGCGGGAGCCCTAAGGCTCCCGCGGGATTGTTCGGCGTTCAGTGAACCGGTCTCTTACTCCGGCACACCTGCTTCGCGCAGGGCGCTCGCCCAGTCTTGCCCAGAGGGGGTGAAGGCCGCCGCGTGTTCCTGCATATAGCGTGAGAGACTGAAATCAGGCGTGACACGCATCAGATCTTCGACCACATGACGGGCCTCGTCAGACCGTCCCGACATCTGTAGCGCAATCGCCTTGGTGCGCAGCGTGGCCGGGTAGCTGTCGTTTTCCTGCAAGGATTGGTCAGCCAGCTCGATGGCGCGGTCATAGTCACGCGCCGCCAAGTTCACCGAGGCTGCAAGGGAGTCAAAGTAGTAGCGCTGCGGCCCAAGCGGGGTCAGTTTGCGCGCCGCTTCTGTCAGACGCACGCCCTCGTCCGGGTGGTTCTGCATCGCGCGGGTTGCCCCCTTCAATAGCAGGGCAAGTGCCTCGTTCGGGTTGTCCTGCAAGGCCTTGTCGTAGGAATACTGCGCATTGTCGAAGTCAAAAGTCAGATAGCTCGCGATCATGCCTTTAAGCGTATGCGCGAGGGAGAAGGCCGGATCCTGCGCCAGAGCCGCATTGGCGAGGTTCTCTGCCATCAGCGTGCTTTTGGTGCGATCGTCCGACAGGCCCTTTTGCACCCGCATCACGTGCCAGATCCCCGCCCAGGTCAGCACCACCGGGTGATGCATCTCCCGCTCCATCAGCGTGTCGAGAATCTCGTTCGATTTCTCGAACTGGTCGCGATGGCTGCTCTGCATCATCACGATCGCCGCCATCAGAAGCGTGTGATTGGCGAGGTTCGACAAAGGGCGGAAGCTGACGAGGCGCACGGCCTCGCCCACGACGGTCTGACCAATCTGACCGGTCGCATCCCGCAGAGCCACGCTCTGCCCCATCAAGAGGTCCGACAGTGCGCCGCGGAATTCGCGCGACCAGATGACCTTTTCGCGATGGGCGTCATGCAGGTCGATCTGGGTGATGAAATCATGCCCGTTGATGAACACGGACCCCGATACCAGATAGCTGACACCCGCCACCGAGGAAACTTCGGCCGGGCGCACCGCATCCAGGCTAAATTGCCGCGATGCCATGTAGGAGGTCACAGAGAAGGCCTGACTGCGGGAGAGTTGACGCGACAGCTCTTCAGAAAGGATCGAGCCCAGAGGCGCGGTGGAACTGCCGGGAGAGCGCTGAACGAAGGGCAGCACGGCAATCGACGGCAGCAGCTCGTCCAGAATAACACGGCTGCGATCGCGCGGCGCCCAGGGCGGATCCTGCGGCGCGGTTTGCGGCTGGGTGTTGTGGCTGCGCATCTCGGCCAGCCACTGGGCGAACACCGCCTCATGCGGCAGCTCGAACCCTTCCATAAAGTCACCGCGCGCCGGATCGTTTTCGATCTCAATCATGCTGAGATCCAGCGTCACCCGCTCTCGGTTCGCGACGAGGGCCGTGGAGGCCGAAGGGCCGATATGTTTTCGCAAAGTGGACAGCGCAGTGCGCAGGCTGGCCTTGGCCTGCTCGGGCTGTGCAAAGCTCCACAATGTATGCTCTAGAAATGCGCGCGTTCGAATTCCATCCTCAGCTGTGATCAACAGCGCCATCAGCGCCTGATGCTTTGCTCCGAGTTGGATGGGTTCGCCGTCTGGTCTAAAAACACCAAACGCGCCGTACTGACGGACTTTCAAAACTACAACCATTGGACACTCTCGCCATACAAGATACTCGAGCCGCCATGGCAAAACACTCACAAATTGCGCCACGGCAACCTAACACTTATCATTAAAGCACCAAAACCGGCGAAGACCAACAAAAAAAGCAATCCTGCCATTTTCCTTGAGTTTCAACGCGTTAAAGGTTGGTTAATTGGACGCGAGCAAAATTAACAAATTTTACGACACCACAACCCAAGGGTGTTTTTTAAAAATTACATTATACAACCATAAGGATTCCAACCCTCGCAAAGCACTTGAAATATTTACTTTTCCAGATTTGTTGAATGTTCATTTAACTTCCTGATCCGGCGCCCATGCTGATCCCCGCGTTAACACCTGCCATATCCCTCATCGTGCTGCCCTCCCCATAAATGGCGGAGGTGCATCAATGGTCGCGCACCGCATGGTGAAGGGAACATGTCCCCTTCCCCTACTCCATTCGAAAACACTCGCCTCCTAAACCGGCCTAAAGCCGTCTGTCTGGCCAGTTTCACGCAGAGAGATTCGGGCCAAACCGAGAAACCTCCTGCGGTTCAGAGTGGCGAAACAGTGTCTTGCGGCTGGACGGACGTCACAAGACAGCGTGCAAAAGCAGCAGTGCGTCTCTCACCTAGACCGGCGCCGCCTTCCCGCGCCGAAGTCGATCTCCAAGAGAACCCGCGACGGATCACTCACCCCAAAGGCGCATAACCCTCGCTTCCTCAAAAAATGACTGCGCCAGATGCGCCTTTCCCTTGCACCCGTGCAGACTTCAGCCTAATCGAGCGCCGCGCGTGGCGGGTGGCTTTGATCTCCTCAACAGTCAGAGCTGTCCCACTCCTCCTCAAGGCGCATTTTGCGCACCCACGCGCATCCCCTCATCGGGGAGCGTATCTGCGCCGCTTTTGTCGGTGCGCCGCTTCAGTCCTTTGGGCTGAGCGGGACCGGCCGGGCGTGGCTCCTCCCGCCTCTCCCCCTGTTTTTCCGGTCATGCGCTCCCCCGAAGGCCTTTGGCCTGCAACGGGCCCTCCTTCTCGACTGCCCCGCAAGGGTACGGAGTCATGGATCTGTTGCATTGCGCCGATAAAGCCCGGGTCAAACTCCGTTATCTATCGAGATTCCCATGCTTCTGCCCCCCTTTGACGCGCCCGGCTCCTTCTTTCGTGGCAACCTGCACACCCATTCCGATCGCACGGATGGCGCCCTTCCTCCCGAGGAAGTCTGCCGCCGCTACAAGGCAGAAGGCTATGACTTTATCTCGCTGACCGACCATTTCGTCGGCCGTTGGGACTATCCGATTGTCGACACCACCCCCTATCGCGACGACAGCTTCACCACGCTGCTTGGCATCGAAATGCACTCTGGCGCGCAGGAGAATGGAGAGCTTTGGCATCTTCTGGCCGTCGGTGTGCCAGCGGATTTTGAACCCTCCAATTCGCCAGACTTCAAACCGCGCCCCGAGCAGGAAACCGGGCCTGAAATCGCGGCCCGCGCGGCCCGCGCCGGGGCCTTTGTGGCGATTGCTCATCCGCAATGGTCTGGCCTCACGATGAATGACGCCCGCAGCATCGAGGCCGCCCATGCGGTGGAGATTTACAATCACGGCGCCCATAGCCTCAGCGATCGCGGCACGGGCATGCCGATGCTGGACCTCCTGCTGTCCGAAGGGCGCGACCTCACGCTCATCGCCACGGATGACGCGCATTTCAAAGGCCCCGATGCCTTTGGCGGCTGGGTCATGGTCAAGGCGCAGGAAAACACGCCAGAGGCCCTGCTCGCGTCCCTCAAGGCAGGCCAGTTCTATTCCTCGCAGGGTCCGGAACTTCATGGCATTTGGCTCGAGGGCGACCGCGTCCGCGTGGCCTGCTCTGCGGCGCAGATCGTTGTGGTACAGGCCCATGGCAATGCGGCCGAGATGGTGGTCGGCGAGAGCATGACCGAGGCGGTGATCGAACTGGGACGCATGGTCAGCAGCCCCTGGCTGCGCGTCACCGTCATCGACCGCGCAGGCAAGCGCGCTTGGTCAAACCCCTTCTGGCCCGGCAAGCTCTAAGCCAGCCCCCGCGCGGCAGATCGCAACCGCGCCGAGCCCGTCAGGGATCGGCGCCATGCCCAACGGGAGGGCGATGCATGTGTCATGCATCCCCGACGGGCGGGAGCCCCCCGCCCCTTCGGGGCCACTACAGTTAGGTTTCAGCGTCGCCAGAAAGGTCTTTCAGGATCGGGCAATCCGGCCGATTGTCGCCAGCGCAGCAGGTCACCAACTCGCTCAGAACCTCACGCATGGCCTGCAGGTCCGCGATCTTTGCTTCGATCTTGCCAAGATGCGCCAATGCCAGCTGCTTGACATCCGCACTGGCGCGGGTGTCGTCCTCGTAGAGCCCCAGCAACAGGCGACAATCCTCGATCGAAAACCCTAGCGCCCGGGCGCGCCCCAGAAACGCCAGCTTATGCAGGTCGCGCTCTTCAAAGCAGCGATAGCCATTGGCACTGCGGTTGGGGCGGATCAGGCCGATATCCTCGTAGTAACGGATCGTTTTTGCCGGCAGCCCCGACCGCTCCGCAACATCGCCGATATTCATGCCGCACCCTCTTCCTTGCACCAGCCGAGCCCCAATCCGTGACACGGGGCCTTCGGCTTCCAAGATGGGCAAGTTTTCCGGCAATCTCAAGCCGCCCAACGGAAACTTGACCAGCCGCGCAACAGGGTGACGCGCGCAGCGGGGCTTCTGTCGCATTTGGGCACCTCTGTCGCCACCTGCGACCGCTATAGCTGAGCGCAGAACTGTTGCGCCGCCCCTGCGCGCTGATGTAGGCCTGACACAACAGTAGCCCGTCTGCCCTGCGCTTTTGCTCGGGGCACCGTTGAGACGCCTTGAGAAGAAGGACAAAAGCGATGATCAAGACCCGCGCCGCCGTGGCGCTTGCCCCGGGCAAGCCGCTAGAAATCATGGACGTCAACCTCGAAGGCCCCAAGGCGGGCGAGGTTCTGGTGGAGATCAAGGCCACGGGCCTCTGCCACACCGACGAATTCACCCGCTCGGGCGATGACCCCGAAGGCATCTTCCCCGCGATCCTCGGCCATGAGGGCGCAGGCATCGTGATCGAAGTCGGCGAAGGCGTTACCAGCCTGAAGCCCGGCGACCACGTGATCCCGCTCTATACGCCCGAGTGCCGCGAGTGCGAATACTGCCTCAACCCCAAGACCAACCTCTGTCAGGCGATCCGCTCGACCCAGGGTCAGGGCCTGCTGCCCGATGGCACCACCCGGTTCTCGATGATGGATGGCACGCCGATCCACCACTACATGGGCTGTTCGACCTTTGCGAACCACACCGTGGTGCCAGAAATCGCGCTGGCGAAAATTCGCGAAGACGCGCCCTTTGACAAAGTCTGCTACATCGGCTGCGGCGTCACCACCGGCATCGGCGCGGTGATCAACACCGCCAAGGTCGAAATCGGTTCGCGCGCGATTGTATTTGGTCTCGGCGGCATTGGTCTCAACGTGATCCAGGGCCTGCGTCTGGCCGGCGCAGATCAGATCGTCGGCGTCGACCTGAACCCCGGCAAAGTGGAAATGGCCAAGAAATTCGGGATGACCGATTTTGTGAACCCCTCCGAGGTTGAGGGCGATCTGGTGGCCCATCTGGTCGAACTGACCGGTGGCGGAGCCGATTACACCTTTGACGCCACCGGCAATGTCAACGTGATGCGCACCGCGCTTGAAGCGGCCCACAAGGGCTGGGGCGAAAGCATCATCATCGGCGTGGCCCCTGCAGGTGCGGAAATCTCCACCCGTCCCTTCCAGCTGGTTACGGGCCGCAGCTGGCGCGGCACCGCCTTTGGCGGCGCGTCCGGCCGGACCGACGTGCCGAAGATCGTCGACTGGTACATGGACGGCAAGATCGAGATCGACCCGATGATCACCCACAAGCTGACGCTGGACGAGATCAACCATGGGTTCGAGCTGATGCACGAGGGCAAATCCATCCGCGCGGTTGTGGAATTCTAATCCCAGCGCAAACTTCCAAAACCGAAACGCGGGCCCAAACGGACCCGCGTTTTTCTTTTCCGGCATAAAGTACCCGTCTTAGGTGATGCTGGCACTGACGGCGGCCAGTTTCACATCATAGCCCCAGAGCCTGCGCAGGTGTTTCACAACCTCATCGCGATCCGCCTCGGCAAGGTGGATATTGTCCCGCACCGTATGGGTCAGCTTGAGCGTCCGGTCGCCCTTTAGATCCGCATCCGTCACCTGAATATCCGGCTCGATGTAAGCCAGATCATATTGATGCGCGAGATCGCGGCGGATCGCCTTGTAGCCCGCCCGGTTGTGGATCTGGCTGATCACCAACTGCGGATGCGTTTCATCATCGGTCAGGGTGAACAGCTTGAACTTTCGAATGAGATGCGGCGACAAGAACTGCTGGATGAAACTCTCATCCCGGTAATTGGCCCAGGCATTGCGCATCACCCCGCGCCAGTCCGGATCGCCTGCGATATCCGGAAACCATTCGCGATCCTCATCCGTGGGGCTCTCGCAGATGCGGCGGATGTCCTGCATCATCGCAAAGCCCAGCGCATAGGGGTTGATGCCGGAATAGCGCGGATCGTCATATTCGGGCTGCATCACCACATTGGTATGGCTGTGCATCATCTCCATAAACGAACCCTGGGTGATCAGCCCCTGCTCGTAGAGCTCGTTGATGATGTAGTAATGCACAAAAGTCGCGCAGCCCTCATTCATCACTTTGGTTTGCTTCTGCGGATAGAAATACTGCGCCAGCATCCGCACGATACGCAGGATTTCACATTGCCACGGTTCCAAAACCGGACTGTGTTTTTCGAGGAAATAGAGGATGTTTTCCTGCGGTAGGTTCATCCGCTTGCGCCGGTCAGCGTGGCTGAGGTCCTCATCCGTGGCATCCGCGTCCCGCTTCAGCCCCAGCGTCGCATCCGTCCAGATATCGAGCGCGCTCTGCCCCTTTTCATAGGCCTCGCGCAGCTGCTGCATGGCGCGACGCTCCTCCACCGTGGGCTTGGGCGGGCGGCCATAGCGAAACACGCCCTGGTTCTGCAGAGCATGGGCCGCGTCTAGAATTTCCTCAACCGCACCATAGCCATAGCGTTCCTCGCAGGCGGCTATGTAGTTCTTGGCAAAGGCCAGATAGTCCTGAATCCCATCCGCATCCGTCCATTGTTTGAACAGGTAGTTGTTCTTGAAAAAGTGGTTATGGCCAAAGGCCGCATGGGCCATCACGAGGGTCTGCATCGCCATGGTGTTTTCTTCCATGTTGTAGCTGATGCAGGGGTTGGAGTTGATGACGATCTCATAGGCCAGACCCTGACGCCCGGTGCGATAGAGCGCCTCGTCCCGGGCGAAATGTTTGCCGAAAGACCAGTGCTGATACATCAAGGGCAGCCCGACGCAGGAATAGGCATCCAGCATCTGTTCGGCCGAGATGATCTCGATCTGGTTGGGATAAACGTCGAGCCCAAGGTCCCCGAGCGCGATCTTTTCAATCGCGTCACGGGCCTTTTCCAACAGCTCAAACGTCCACTCAGGCCCGGTAAAGAGCGGTGTGGTGGCGGTGTCTGCGGTGTACATCTGGGCTAGCCTTTCACCTTGGGCAAGAAGAACTCGCGGAAGATCGGGTAGATGTGGCTGGGCTGCGAGACGCGCTGCATCTCGAAGTGTTTGCAGGCCGCCTTGACCTGTCGGTAGTTCTGCCACAGATCCTCGCCCGCCTCGGTGTTGTCGAGCAGCATCTGCGCGGCCTCCTCCACGATCTCCACGTAAGCGTAGAACTGACACATGGGCAAAAGCTGCTCGGTCAGGATCTTGCGGCAGCGCATCGAGTCATTGCCGAAGTTCTCCCCGTCCGAGGCCTGTGCGCCATAGATGTTCCACTCATCCGGTGGGTAACGCTCGTCGATGATCTCCTTCATCTTTTCCAGCGCGGTGGAGACGATGGTGCCCCCGGTTTCGCGCGCATAAAAGAAGGTCTCCTCGTCCACCTCCTGCGCGTAATGGGTATGGCGCACGAACACGAGTTCGGTGTGCTCGTAACAGCGCGTCAGGAAGAGGTGCAGCAGCAGGAAGAAACGCTTCGCCAGATCCTTCTCCCGCTCCTGCATGGAGCCAGAAACGTCCATCAGACAGAAGACCACCGCCCGAGAGTTGCGGATTTTCTCCGGCACAAAGGTGTCGTAGCGCAGATCCAACGGGTCGGTATAGCCGACCACGCGGCGCTTGCGAATGATGCCTTCCAGCTTTGCCTTCAGTTCGGCCAGAAGCTCCTCCTGACTGGGGGACCGCGCCTCGACCTCTTCCAATTCGGCAATCTGCGCCTCCAGCTCCCGCTGGCTCTTGGTCGTGGGGCGCTGCAGGGCGATCCGCCGTCCCAAAGAGTTGCGCATGGTGCGCACAAGGTTGAGGTTATTGGGCGTGCCCGCGGTGGTCAGACCCGCGCGGCGGGTGCCCACGGTTTCGGTCTCCACGGTGGCCTTTTCCACCAAATCCGGCAATTCCAGCCCGTCAAACAGGATTTCAAGGTATTCATCCCGCGTCAGGGTGAAGGAAAACTCGTCATCCCCCTCGCCATCCTCGGAGGCCTGACGTCCCCCCTGCCCTGCACCGCCTTGCGGGCGGTCGATGGTGTCGCCAACCACAAAATCCTTATTGCCCGGCAGCACATGTTTTCGATTACCCCCGGGACCATGATAAAGCCGCGGCTCTTTCAAGCCTTTGGCAGGAATAGTGATTTTTTCGCCATTCTCGGGCACCGCCTCGCCGCCGCCAATGGATTTCTCCTTCACGGAGCGGTCGACACGTTCCTTGATATTCTCCCGCGCCCGTCTGAGGAACCGTTGCCGGTTCCCCAAACTTTTTCCTTTCGGATTGGCGCGCCTGTCGATGAAGTGGTGCATCTAGACACCTCCCGCCTGTTAGCCCGCCTTGTTCACCCGCATGTACCATTCGACCAGACGGCGAACCTGCCGGTCGGTATAGCCATGGGCGCGCATCCGCTCGACGAACTCCTGGTGTTTGCCTTCGGTCTTGCTGTCCTTTTTCGATCCAAAGGAGATCACGGGCAGCAGTTCCTCGACCTGGCTGAACATGTGTTTTTCAATCACATCGCGCAGCTTTTCATAGGAGTTCCACGCCGGGTTCGAGCCGGTATTGGCGCGATGACGCAGGGCGAATTTGACGACCTCGTTGCGGAAGTCTTTCGGGTTGGCGATGCCGACGGGCTTTTCGATCTTGGAAAGCTCCGCATCCAGAACCTCGCGGTCGTAAAGCTGGCCGGTATCCGGGTCTTTGTAGTCCTGCTCCTCGATCCAGGCATCCGCGTAGGAGATATAGCGGTCAAAGACATTCTGACCGTATTCGGTATAGCTCTCCAGATAGGCCTTCTGGATTTCGTTGCCGATGAATTCCTCATAGCGCGGGGCCAGCTCGGTCTTGATGAACTCGAGGTATTTCGACTCCGTTTCCTGCGGGAATTGCTCGCGTTTGATCATCTGCTCCAGCACATACATCAGATGCACCGGATCGGCGGCGACCTCCTTGGTGTCGTAGTTGAACACCGAGGACAGCACCTTGAAAGCAAAGCGCGTCGAGACCCCGTTCATCCCCTCGTCCACGCCGGCGCGGTCTTGGTATTCCTGCACCGTCTTGGCCTTGGGATCGGTGTCTTTCAGGCTCTCGCCATCATAGACCCGCATCTTGGAGTAGAGGTTCGAGTTTTCATGCGGCTTCAGGCGCGTCAGCACCGAAAAGCGGCTGAGGATCTTCAGGGTTTCCGGCGCGCAGGGCGCTTGGCTCAGCTCGGAATGCTCGATCAGTTTCTCGTAGATCTTCGCCTCGTCGCTGACGCGCAGGCAATAGGGCACCTTCACGATCGAGACCCGGTCGATAAAGGCTTCGTTGTTCTTGTTGTTCTTGAACTGCTGCCATTCGCTCTCGTTCGAGTGAGCAAGGATCAGGCCGTTGAAGGGGATCGCGCCGAAGCTTTCGGTCCCCATGTAATTGCCCTCCTGTGTCGCCGTCAGCAGCGGGTGCAGCATCTTGATCGGCGCTTTGAACATCTCAACGAATTCGAGCACGCCTTGGGTCGCACGGTTCAAGCCCCCGGAGAAGCTATAGGCGTCCGGGTTGTCCTGGCTGTAGTGTTCCAGCTGGCGGATATCGACCTTGCCGACGAGGGTGGAGATGTCCTGGTTGTTCTCATCGCCCGGCTCCACCTTGGCCACACAGATGCGGCGCAGGCGCGAGGGGTAGAGTTTCACCACCGAGAACTTGTTGATATCGCCCTCAAATTCATCAAGTCGCTGCACCGCCCAGGGCGACATCAGCCCCGGAAGGCGATGGGTCGCGATGCCATATTCCTCTTGCAGCAGCTTGCCCATGCGGACGGGATCGAACAGACCAAGGGGGCTTTCAAAAATCGGCGACATCTGATCGCCCGCCTTCAGCACGTAAATGGGCTGGTCCTCAACGAGCCGCTTCAGACGCTCTGCCAGAGAGGACTTCCCGCCCCCAACCGGCCCCAGAAGGTACAGGATCTGCTTGCGCTCCTCAAGGCCCTGGGCCGCATGACGGAAATAGCCGACGATCCGCTCAACCGTGTCTTCCATCCCGTAGAAATCTTTAAACGCCGAATAGCGTTTGATCGTGCGGTTCTGAAAGATGGGACCCAGTCGCGAGTCCTTGGATGTGTCAACCAGTTCCTCCTCCCCGATGGCCTTCAACATCCGCTCTGCAACATTGGCATACATGCTGGGGTCATCGCGGCAGGCCATGAGGTAGTCTTGCAAAGACATTTCCTGCTCGCGCGTCTGGCCATAGGCCTCTGCAAAAAGCTCTGCAACTTTGTTCATCGTTGTCGTGCCTCCTGGTTTCGTCGTTTCCCGGTCCTCCTGGGATCTGGATCGCACGCGAACAGGGTGGCCTGACGAGGGCCTTTGAGGTGTCCGCGTTGGTATTGTAGTTTTGAGTTCTGCTCGGCGCTCGAGGCGACTTGAGTGCCACGGCGTCCCTCTCTTCACTAAGAACTAGAGGGGATGCGACCTAAGCCAAGGGCCTTAGCGTCGGATCTATTTTCATTTAATCATACACTAGATGTTGCCTTCAGCCTATCCGACATTGGTATATTTTCCGTTAACCCGGATAAACTTTTATGTGATTTTGAATCAAACCGGACAAAGTGCTGTCCTGCCGCGCGCGCCCATTGCTGCGCCACATCTGGGCGTTTCAACTGAAAACCCCACAAAATCGGCACCTCTCCGCGCGACTTCCCCCTCTTCACGGCGCCCTGCAAACGCCCGATGAAAATTAAGGCAAAAGAGTGTTCGCCAAGGAAAGACCGCGATCCCGAGACTGCGGCGAGATTTTGTTAACCTTCCATTAACCACTGAAGCAAATAGGCCACGATTGCGGCAATGCCCGTAAAAAGTGATGTGTTTGAGGCACGATTGCCCCGGAAAGACCTTGCTTCAAACCATTCTTGGACTGGACAGTTAAAGAAGGTTCAAGGCATATTAACCTCAATAAAGCCGCGTAGACGGCACAAGGCAGACAACTACAGGCTAATGAAACAGGCGGCGCGGAGCTCACTTATGCTTACGTGTCCGGTATAAAGTGAGCAGTTAGGCATGAGCACCGTTGCATTTATTGCCCGCGACGCATCGGGTACCAATCAGCATGGGACCTCTGCAGAAGGGTCCCCCTCAGTTATTTCCACGTCCAGCGCAAAGGACATCTCTCTCAACCTGCAACCCAGCGATGTAGAGAGCTATTCCCGGCGCGGGACTGATCTTTTCGTCACCCTTGCAGATGGCACGGTCGTAGAGCTCGATGGGTTCTACAGCACCGCAGGTACCGGCCCCAAAAGCCTGTTCCTGAGCGATCAGGGTGATTTCATCGAAGTCGTTCTGGAAGACAAGCCTTCGGGCATGTTGTTCGCCAGCTACGAACCGATCGACCTCTCCGGTAAATGGAGCGCCTACGACGACATGGTCTTCCTCGACGTGGACCGTGTCGAACCGGTGGTTGCACCGCTGGCCGCGCCCTTCTTGGGCGGTCTCGGTGGCCTCGGCGCTGCAGCCGCAGGCGCGGCAGTCATCGCAGGTGGCGGTGGTAGCGGCGGTGGCGACGCAATTGTGCCGACCGTCAACGATGCAGACGGCACTTACGAGGTGCCGGAAGGCGATCCCGATGGCGTCACCATCTCCGGGACCGGTGAAGCCGGCTCTGATGTGGAAGTCACCATTGGCGATGTGGTTGTCACCACCACCGTGGAGGACGACGGCACCTGGTCTGTGAATATTCCGACCGAAGATCTTCCCGATGACGGCGTCTACGAGACTGTTGTGGATGTGGTTGCCCCCGATGGCACCACCTATGACGATCTTGACGGTCCGACCATCGACATCGACACGGACGCCCCTACCGTGATCATCACCGAGGGCACTCAGTCTGTTGGCGACATCGTCAGCGGCGATGAGCAAGCCTCTGGTACAGTCATCACCGGTACCGGTGAGGCAGGCGCCAGTGTGACCCTCGAAATCGACGGCGAAACCCAGACCACAACCGTGGCTGAGGACGGCACGTGGAGCGTGACCTTCACTTCCACCCAGATTTCGACCGGCGAATACGAAACCGACATCACCATCACAACCACCGATGCGCATGGAAACAGCACTGTTTCCACCGACGTGCTGGAAGTGGACACCGAGACCTCTGTCACCATCGACACTGGCCTGGCGGGCGGGGATGACATTATCAACGTTGCCGAAGCCGCGGCAGGTGTCGAAATCACTGGCACCGCCGAAGCTGGGGCAACTGTGGTTGTGACGGTCGAAGGGACCTCACGAACCACAACTGCCACTGACGACGGCACCTGGACCGTCACCTATGAAAGCGGCTCCCTCCCCTCTGGCGAGTATGACGCTGCTATCTCTGTGACCTCGACCGATGCTGTCGGCAATACTGCGACAAGCTCCAGTACAATCGCTCTATCCACCAGCGCCCCGGCTCTGGTGATCACAGAAGGGACGCAATCGGTTGGCGACATCGTTGATGGCACCGAACAATCCAGCGGAACTGTGATTTCTGGTACGGGGACCGTTGGCGGGACCGTGACGCTGGAAATTGATGGCGAAACGCAAAGTGCTGTTGTCGACGAGGACGGAACCTGGTCGGTGACTTTCACCTCGGCGCAGATCAGCACCGGGGAGTATGAAACCGGCGTTTCCGGCACGATCACCGATGCGAACGGCAACACCACATCGGTAACCGACATCCTCGAAGTTGACACCGAAACCTCTGTCACGATTGATAGCGGTCTTGCAGGAGGCGACGATGTTCTGAACGCTAGCGAATCTGCAAGCGATCTGGAAGTTACGGGCACCGCAGAAGCAGGCGCGACTGTGGAAGTCGAACTGGAAGGGGTGACCCAAACGACCACGGCTGGGACGGATGGGACATGGACTGTCACCTATGCCGCTGGCACTATTCCAGACGGCGAGTACGATGCGACGATCTCCGTCACATCGACGGATGAGGCGGGCAACTCTGCAACAGCAACATCGACACTGACGGTTGATACCGATGCAGGGTTTGTGCAGCTGGACGAAGATCCGATCGAAACCGATGACATCATCAATGCAACAGAGCGCAGCGATGGCGTGACCATCACGGGCACAGCGACAGCGGGCGAAACGGTTACCGTTATGCTCGGCAGTGCGAGCGGAACGACCGTGGCTGATGCGGATGGCAATTGGAGCTATGACTTCGCAGCCAGCGAAATCCCGACGGGGACCGACACGCTGGATGTGACGGCCTCGATCACTGACGACCATGGCAACACAGAAACTGACAGTGACACAGTCGGCCTCGACACCGAAGTTGTGCCCTTCACGTTTGATGCGGATCCCACAGGCGATGGCGTCATCAACCTGGATGAGCTGACGGACGGCTTTACCCTGTCAGGCACTGTGGAGATCGGCTCCACCGTTGTGGTCACGATCGAAGGCACCGAATACGATGCGACGGTTGATGACAGCGGCAACTGGACACTGGATCTCGACAGCGATGATATCCCGGCGGGCAACCGCACGATTGAAGCGGTCGTGACCGCCACCGACCCTGCGGGCAACGTGGCAACCAGCACCGACGATCTGGGCACCGAGCTGACCTTCAGCGTGGACACGGAGTACAACACTCCGGTGATCACCGGCACCAGCACCGATGGCGTGGACAATATCACCCGCATTGAAGTGTCTGAAACCTCCGGCGATACTTTCTCGGTCAACACGTTGGAGAGCGGTGGAGCTGCGCCGCAGGCGGATTTCAGCACTGCGGATCTTGGCAGCGAGTTGCTTCTGTCCTTCGACACGCCGATCGCAGATGGCACCAACCTCGTGGTGAGTTCGGAAGACGACGCGGGCAACACCAGCTCGACAGTAGTGATGTTTGAAGACAACGCGACCGAAACCAGTGTTCTGGATCACGCGTCGATCTCTGACTTCAACGTCGACCGCATCAACCTCGAGTTTGCGGATCAGGTGAACCTCACCCTGACCGAAGACGACATCAACGCACTGTCTGGCAACTCTGATACGCTGACCATTCTGGGCGGCTCTGACGATACGGTTACGCTGACTGGCGCAACTGCGGCAGGCACACAGACCGTGGATGGCGAGACCTTCGATGTCTACACGATCGGCGATGGCGACACCACGCTCCTGGTCGAAGACGACGTAAACGTCATCATCTAAACGCACATGCTGCGGCGTGAAGACCCCTCTCTCCCGGGAGAGGGCTCTATCGCCGCAGCACGTCGATAACTCGCGGACGAACCGCGGGATCAGAGGCACGAGGAACGCTTATGGACCTGGCACGACGCATTTCTGCCGTTGCACTTTTGTGCAGCTTAACGGCGTGCGGGATGCCGATCCCCGGTCAATCCCCGAAGGGGACGGACGAGACCGGAGTTCGGAGCAATTTCTCTCAGGATGAAGAAGCCCCGCAATCCGAAGTCATCACCACCCTGATGCACCGCCGCTCGCTTTTGGAGCAGGGCAGCGTGTATGCGCAGGTGGCCAATGCAGCCCTCACCGGCACCTCGCGCGCCTCAGAGGCCGCGCTGATTTCTGCCCGGCTGCGGGCTGAGGCCAAGTCCAAGAACTGGCTTCCGGGCCTGCGGCCCTCTGTCAGCCTAAATGACTTGGGCGAGATGGTGGCCAGCATGCTGTTGGAGCAGGTGCTGTTTGACAATGGTCGCCGCAAAGCGGAACGCGCCTTTGCCGCCGCCGATGTCGAAGTCGCAGCTGTCAGCCTCTCAGAGGATATGAACGACCGGGTGCAAACGGCCCTTTCGCTTTATGTGGCTGGGCTGCGCGGCGACGAGAAAGCGGCCTATTCCTACCGCGCTATCCGCACCATGCGCGACTTCGAACGTGTGGTGGTAGGACGCGTAAACGGGGGCGTTTCCGACCGCTCCGACCTCAATGTGGTGCAATCCAAGATCAGCGGTGTCGAGGCCAATATGGCCACCGCCAATGATGCCGCACGCACCGCGCGCGCTGAACTCGAAGCCATGACCGGCCAGACCTTTGATGCGGCCCCTCAGCGGCTCGAACTGGCCCTGCCCCCCAGCGGCAGCAATTACCTCAGCGTTCTGAAAGCGAAATCCGAAGCCGCCCGCACCATTGAGGAAGCCAAAATGGAAAGGGCTGGCCTGCTGCCGCAGGTCTCAGCTTCCGCGCAAGCGGGCAGCGAAGGCTCTGGCGCGGGTCTGCTCGTGAACCTCGCCGAACCTCTCGGCCTTGGCACCCCGGCAGCCCTGCAGGCAGTCGAAGCCGAAAAAGAAGCCGCCATGCGCCGAATTGGCGAGGTGGAAGAAGACGCCCGACGCGAATACAGCCGTGAAATCCAGCGCTTGAACTCTTATCGGCGGCAAGAACGCGAGGCCCTCGCCCTGTCGCGCGCCAGCCGCGAGACCTATGCGCTGTTCAAAAAACAATTCGAAGCAGGCCAACGTCCGGTGATGGACGTGATCCCAATCTACGAGGAGCTCGTGAAGCGGGAGCAGGCCTATATCGACGCCAAATATGAAGTGGTACTGATCCAATTGGCCCTAGCCGCCTCTCTGGGTCTCTTGGCGGATGGGGACAAGATTTGATGGATCAAGACACCGAAACCGCCGCACACACCTCAGAAAAGCCGATCAAACGGCGTTTGAAACTGGCGGGGATTTCCGGCGGTCTGACCCTGAAACGCAACAAGGCCAAGGCGCAAAGCGACGCCAAGGTCAGTATCTCAGGCGCCTCCGCGATGGGTGCGAAACCTTCGGCTCCCTCGCTTGAGGATCAGGTGGCGGAGACGATTTCGCTGCCATTCATCAAGGTGAAGGCAAAGCCAACCGCGGATCACCCGCCAGCAGAAGCCCCTGCGCAGCCGACAGCGGCAATGCCGCAAGCCCGGCTTGCAACTCAGGCCCCGCGCAGCCTGCCCCCCGCGCCCGAAGCACGCGTCGAATCCCAGATGCTTCCCCCTGCACCGGCCGCACCTTCGGTCGCTGTGCAACAGGCGGGAACCCTCGCCCCTGCTCCGACAGCTCTTGCCCCAGTCGCGGCCCCCGAAGGGGGCGAGCCGGACCTCGCGCCGCCGCCGGTGATTTCCCATCGCGAGGCGCTGCGCCGCGCCAAGGCAGAGGCGCAAGCTGCAGAAGATGCCGCACAGCCACAAAGCGCCCCGGCGCCAGAACCTGCCGCTGAAGTTGAGACGGACCAGATAGAGGCTGAAGCGACCGCATCTGAGGACGCAGCCCCCGCAGCTGAAAACGCGCCACGCCCGAGGAATAGCGAAGAAGAAGCGGCCTATGTCGCGCGCCTGCGGGCGCGGGCGCAGCTGATGTGCCGCCTTGCCTCGCTGCGCGGGGTCAATCTCGCGCCGCAGGACCTGGTCGAGCAGCTGCAATCCAGCGGCGAGATCTCCCTGCGCCCAGAAGCGATGATGAGCGCCCTCCTGAGCTGTGGCCTCAAGGCGCGGATCACCACGACAAAACGCCCCACGCCCCGCAACTGGCCCGGCATCGCGATCATGCAGGGCGGCCAGCCTGTGCTGGTGCTGAGCCAGGGCAAAGCCGGCGTGACCATCTACGACACCTCCTGCCCGGACAATCGCGCCGAAGTGCCGATGAAGGATTTTCTGCCCTATTTCACAGGTCAGATCCTCTCGACCCGCGCCACCCTTGGGCAGCTGACCGAGCGCCACACGCCACAGCTGGACACCTCGCATTGGTTCTGGGGCGAATTCCCCAAGTACCGCCGCCAGATGGCCGAGATCATGCTCGGCTCGCTGGTTGCCAACCTGCTTGCGGTGGCCGTCGCGCTCTTCTCGCTGCAGGTCTATGACCGCGTTGTGCCGCACCAGTCGGAATCCACTCTCTGGGTGCTGGCCGTTGGCGCGCTGATGGCGATCGGCATGGAAGGCATGTTGAAGCTGGCCCGTGCTAAGATCACCGATGCGGCCGGCCGTCAGGTCGATCTTGCGGTGCAGCACAAATTGATGCGCCGGGTGATTGGCCTGCGTCTCGACAAGAGCCCGCTGCCGCCCTCCGGCCTGTTTGCCGCGATGCGCGATTTCTCCTCCGTACGCGAGTTTTTCACCTCCTCCACCCTGTCGACACTGGCCGATGTGCCCTTTATCGCCGTGTTCCTGCTGTTGGTGGCCTCGATTGGGGGGCCGGTGGTCTATGTGATCATCATCGGCGGCCTTTTGATGCTGCTGCCGGCCTATTTCATGCAGAAAAAGATGCTGGCCGCGACCCGCCTGTCGCAAGGCGCCTCTGCCAAGAGTGGCCGCCTCCTGCAGGAGGTCGTCAGCGAGATGGAAACCATCAAGACCCAACGGGGCGAAGACCGTATTCTGCGCCTGTGGGACGAGCTGAACCTGCTGTCCTCTCAGGCGTCGAACAGCCAACGCCGCCTTGCCAGTGCCCTCACCTATTGGTCGCAGGGCGTGCAGCAAGCGACCTATATCTGCGCTGTGATCCTCGGCACCTATATGGTCTTTGCCGGAGAGTTCACCGTCGGCACCATCATCGCCACCGGCATCCTGACCAGCCGCACCCTCGCCCCGCTGACGCAATTCGCGGGCACCCTCGCCCGCTGGAGCAACGTCCGTGCCGCGCTCGATGCGCTGGATGTGATCGCCAAGGCCGATCAGGAGCGTGAAAAGGGTCGCGCCTATCTGCGCCGCGACAAGGTCGAAGGCCGCTTTGAACTGCGCGAAGTACAATTCCGCTACGACCCCGAAGGTGCGCCCACGGTGGATGTGCCTGCGGTGGCCATTCTGCCCGGTCAGCGCGTGGCTGTGCTTGGCGTCAATGGCTCCGGCAAGTCTACCCTGCTCAAATTGCTCTCCGGCCTCTATGCGCCGGAAAAGGGCCGCGTCATGCTGGATGGCACCGACATCAGCCAGATCGAGCCGCGCGACCTGCGCCGCCACATTGGCTATTTGGGCCAAGAGGTGAAGCTCTTTGCAGGCACCCTGCGCGACAACATGAACCTGTCGCTGCTGACCCATGATGACGAGCGCCTGATGGAGGCGCTGGAATTTGCCGGCCTTGCGCCTTTTGTGCGCGCCCATCCCCGCGGCCTTGATCTGGTGATCGGGGATGGCGGCGCGGGCCTCTCCATTGGGCAGCGCCAGGCCGTAGGCTGGGCCCGTCTGCATCTGCAGAACCCCTCGGTTGTGCTGCTGGATGAGCCGACCGCCGCATTGGACCAAACGCTGGAACGGACCCTTGTCAGCCGCCTCGAAGGCTGGCTCGACAAACGTACCGCAATCATCGCAACCCACCGGATGCCGATCCTGACGCTGACCAACCGCACCCTGATCCTGCAAGCAGGCCGCATGGTGGTGGATGGACCCCGCGACGAGGTTCTGGCGCATCTCAACGGAGGAAGCAAAGCCTCATGAGCATCGCAGCCGATATGGACATCCTAGAAGGCACCCGAAGCTCCAGCCGGATCATCCAGCTGGTCGCTTTGGTGCTAGTGCTTTTTCTCACCTGGGCGGGCTTTGCCTCGGTGGACGAGATCGTGCGCTCTGACGGTCAGGTAGTCTCCTCCTCGCGCGCACAGATCGTACAGAACCTTGAGGGCGGCATTCTGGCGGAACTTTATGTCCGCCAAGGCGACACGGTGCAGGCAGGCCAAATGCTGGCCAAGCTGCAGGACACCAAGTTCCGCGCCGCCTCCGACGACCTGCAAGACCAGATCGACGCACTTGAGATCAAGCAATACCGGCTTGAGGCTGAAATCGAAGGCGCCTTTGAGTTCTCCGTGCCTGATCCGCTGGCCGCCCGCTCGCCCAATATCCTGGCCTCCGAACGCGCGCTGTTGAAGGCGCGCCAGACCGACTTCAACAGCCGTCGCAACAGCGCCGAGAGCATCCTGCGCCAGCTGAAGAACGAGCTGGCCAATCTGCAATCCCTGCACGCCCAGAAGATCGTCGCGCTGCTGGAAGTGAACGAGGCGCAGAAGCGCGTCAGCGATGCGCAGGCCAAGTTTGACGAGATCGGCACGCAGTCCGAATTGGCGCTGGCCGAGGAATATTCCGAAACCCTGCGCCTGTTGACCTCGCTGCGGCAGGAACAACGCCTCGCCCGCGATCAGTTGAACCGTACGGTCATCACCTCCCCCATGGCTGGCATCGTCAACAGCCTTGCCGTGACAACCATTGGCGGCGTTGTGCGTCCCGGTGACGAGATCCTCGAGATCATCCCCTTGGGCGAAGAGCTGTTTGTCGAAGCACGGGTAAAACCGGAAGACATCGCAAATGTGCAGCGTGGTCAGGACGTGACCATCAAGCTGTCGGCCTATGACTACACGATCTACGGCTCCCTGCGGGGTAAGGTCGATGTGGTCTCGGCGGACACATTCGAGGACGAGCGCGACCCGCGCGCGACGCCGTATTATCGCGTGACGGTGCGGGTGGATCGCTCCAGCCTCACCGCGCGCCAGCAGCAGATCGAAATCCGTCCGGGGATGCGCGCAATTGCAGAGCTGCAGACGGGTTCCAAGACGGTCCTCACCTACCTGCTGAAGCCGCTCTATAAATCGCGAGAAGCCTTCCGCGAGCCATAAGCTGCGGCCTGCTTCACATATGAAAACGACGAAATCGCCCCTGCCCTTGCGGGGGCGGTGCGCATTTGGGACCTTCGAAAAATACGTCCCACTCGTGGGAACATGCGTGGGGGACAGCCGTTCTGGCCTGCCGCTCCCGGCATGAGAAAGTCAGGGTCAGATCAGATCGCAGCCCGCATCATCGCCTGTAGCGTACTGTCGAGGGTCGTGCCGATCGAAACCGGGCGTTGCCCCATGGCAGCCTTTGACGAAATCACCGAAACGATCTTGGGCGCTTGACCCGGAACCATTTCCAGCACCGGCGCCCCAGAGGCCCCGAAATCGACGCGGCAGGACATGACCACAGTCCGGGTCCGACGCGAGAGCACCTGGCAGCCCCGCTCTAGGTTCGGACGGGTCGCATGGTGATAGCTATAGGATAGCACGTTCACACTCGATCCCTGCGACGCCAGCGCTGACATGCTGAAGGGACGGATCTCCGACTGGCTGATCGGGCTGGACAGACGCAGCACGGCAATATCATGGCCCAGCTGAACCCGGCCCGAGGCCTTGAATTCGTAAGACGGGTGAACCACGGCCTTTGCCACGGTGCGCGCCGCTTTGAAGTTTCGGCCATCAAGACCGGCCTCAAACCGGATGCCAGAGGGGGTCACCCGTCGACCGGTTCTGGCGTCATAAACACAATGGGCCGCTGTCAGCACCAAATTCGATGCGATCAGGGTTCCCGTACACATATACTTTCCAGCAATGTTCAGCCGCCCCACGGCCTCCCACCCCGGTAGACTACTGGCGCGGCGGGTTTCCGCCTCGGCGCCGTTGGACATGCCAAGAGATAGGCATGCCGCGACAATCGCGAGCATCAGTCTCATCGTTCCACTCCATTTTCCCACGCTCACAACTTCGGTTAGGGGTGAGGCTGGAATATGGCTGGCAGCTGGTGGCCTTGGACGAATTCATGGATTGATTGTGACAGGCTTAACACTTCTTAACCCCCCCAGGTCAGAGGAGGTCAGACTGCCAGAATCCTAAGGAATTACGTGTGGAAAGGTTAACAATATAGACAAATTGGAGCTAACGTCCCGCAATTTAAAACGAATTGTAGCGAATTTCGCATCTCTCAGCCCGTTTTGTCGCCTGATCCAATGATAATCCGCCCGCAAAATCGGGCAGATGCCCCCGAGAATCTGTCAGAATCGCCACATTCGAACATGTTTCAGAACTCTTAACTGAGGCGGTGGTCGTTAAACTTTTAACGGCCTCCAAGAAAAACGCGCCCCCGAGGACGGGAGCGCGCATTTTCGAACCAAAAGAGCCCTGTGGCCGCTTAACGGTAGAGCAGAGACTGCCCATTGTGGAAGAGATGCACCTTCTCTGGCCGCGCAAAGAGCCGCACAGAGGTGCCACGCAGACCTTCGTGAATGCCCGGCAGCTTGGCGATGAGCGCGTCGCGGCCCGCCTCCGGCGTGAAGTAGAGCACCGTAACCTCGCCCAAGGCTTCGACGATGTTGACGGTGGTGTCGATGACCGCCCCGCCCTCGCCATTCTCAAAGAGATCCTCAGGCCGCACGCCCACATTGACCTTGAGCCCCATGTCGCTGTCCTGCGTCGGAACGGTAGAGGAGACCTCCTCGCCGTTTTCCAGCCGCAGCCGGGTGACGGTCCCGGTGCCGATCACCTCGGCGGGGATCAGGTTCATGGCCGGAGAGCCGATGAACTGGGCGACAAACTCATTCTCGGGCCGCTCATAGAGCTCAAGCGGCGTGCCGACCTGCGCGATGCCCTTGTTGGCGAGCACCACGATACGAGAGGCCAGCGTCATCGCCTCCACCTGATCATGGGTCACATAGATCATCGTGCTGTCTGGCATCGCCTCTTTCAGCTGGGCAATCTCGATCCGGGTTGCCACGCGCAGCGCGGCATCGAGGTTGGAAAGCGGCTCGTCAAACAGATAGACCTTCGGGTCGCGCACGATGGCGCGGCCAATGGCCACCCGCTGCCGCTGCCCGCCGGACAGGGCCTTGGGCAGACGGTCGAGGTAGTCTTCGAGCTGCAGGATCTTCGCCGCGCGGGTGATGGCCGCGTCGATTTCCTCAGTACCCTTGCCCGCAATCTTGAGGGCAAAGGCCATGTTGTCGCGCACCGTCATATGCGGATAGAGCGCGTAACTCTGGAACACCATGGCGATGCCGCGCTGCGCGGGCGGGATCTCGTTCATCACGCCCCCGTCGATCTCCAGCGTGCCGCCAGTGATCCGCTCCAGCCCTGCGATCATCCGCAAAAGCGTGGACTTGCCGCAGCCCGACGGTCCCACAAAGACGATTAACTCGCCCTGTTTGATGTCGAGGTTGATGTCCTTCAGGACGTTGACCGCACCAGCATAGGTTTTCTCTACCCCGGTCAGTTTCAAATTCGCCATGGTCTCCTCCCAGAGTTCTTTATTATGTGCGCTGCGCGATGCAGGCCTGCCAGGGGCCGAGTTTCACAGTGCCACCCGCAGCAGGTGCCGCAGCCGTGCCAAGATCCGCCCCAAGCTGCGTCCAGCCCCCTGCGGGGACCGTCACCTCTGCCTCAGCATCGCTAAGGTTAAAGGCGCAGAAGATGTCTTCACCGCCACCAGACCGGGTGAAGCTGACCACCGACCCATTTGCGGTGACCCCATCATGGTCGCCATTGGCCAAGGCCGGATGGGCGCGGCGCAGGGCGATCACCCGACGATAGTGGTGCAACAGCGCATCCGGGTTGGCTTCCTGCTCTGCCACGGCCAGCGCGCCATGCTCGAGGCTGACGGGCAACCAAGGCTGCGTTTCAGAGAACCCGCCATAGGTGTTGTCCTGCGCCCAGACCATCGGTGTACGGCAGCCATCGCGGCCTTTGAACTCCGGCCAGAACTCGATGCCATAGGGATCTTGCAGATCCTCAAAAGCGATCTCCGCCTCTGGCAGCCCCAGCTCCTCGCCCTGATAGATACAGACCGAGCCGCGCAGGCACATGATCATCGTGGCATGCAGACGCAGGGCCGCATCGGACAGGGACCAGCGGCTGACATGGCGCTGCACATCGTGGTTCGAGAAGGCCCAGCAGGCCCAGCCCTCAGAGGCGACCGAGTCAAACTTGGTGAAAACCTCCGCCAGATAGGGCGCGGTCAGCTTCACGTTACAGAGGAACTCAAAGGCGTAGCACATATGTACGCCGGTGTTTCCGGCAGTGTACTCGCCGAGGATCTCCAGCCCGCGCTGGCCATCGCCCACCTCGCCCACGGCGGTCTTTGCCGGGTACTCGTCAAGCAGCGCCCGGAACCGTGCGAGGAACGCGAGGTTCTCCGGCTGGTTCTTGTCATAGAGGTGACGCTGGTGGTTATAGGGGTTCACCGAGGGCGCAATGGTGTCGTTGCGCTCTTCCTTCGGCAAGGGCGGGTTGGACCGCAGCTCCTTGTCGTGGATGTAGAAGTTGATCGTGTCGAGACGGAACCCATCCACGCCACGTTCCAACCAGAAGCGGGTCACATCCAACAATTCGTCCTGCACCTCCGGGCAATGGAAGTTGAGGTCCGGCTGCGAGATCAGGAAGTTGTGCAGGTAATACTGCTCGCGCCGCGCATCCCACTGCCAAGCCGAGCCGCCAAAGATCGACAGCCAGTTGTTCGGCGGGTTGCCATCGTCCTTCGGGTCGGCCCAGACGTACCAATCGGCCTTGGGGTTGTCGCGGCTCTGGCGGCTTTCCTTGAACCAGGCGTGCTGGTCCGAGCTATGCGACAGCACGAGGTCGATCATCACCCGCAGCCCAAGGGCATGGGCCTTGGCAACCAGCGCGTCGAAATCCTTCAGCGTGCCAAACATCGGGTCCACGTCGCGATAATCGCTGACGTCATAGCCGTAGTCCTTCATCGGCGAGGTGAAGAAGGGCGAGATCCAGATCGCATCCACCCCAAGCGAGGCAATGTGATCAAGGCGCGAGGTGATGCCCGGCAGGTCGCCGATCCCATCGCCATTGCTGTCCTGATAGCTGCGCGGATAGATCTGATAGATCACCGCACCGCGCCACCAATCGGGATCAGCGGAGAGGACAGAGGCGGGGTTGAGAGTGGTCTGAGCGTTCATTCTTATGTGGTCCGTCATCAGAGGTTGAAGAAAAGATCGGTGCCGGGGGGAGACCGGCGCAACGCGCGCGTTACTTGACCGACCCAGCCAGAAGCCCGCGCACGAGGTACTTCTGCATGGCGAAGAAAACACCGAGCGGCACGGCGATGGAGACAAAGGCGGAGGTCGCAAGGATCTCCCAATTGCCGCCTCGGGTACCGAGGAGCTCGACGATCTGTTTGGTCATCACCGTGGTCTCGCCCGTCGCGTCGATCAGGAAGACCATGGCCACCAGAAGGTCATTCCACGTCCACAGGAACTGGAAGATCGCAAAGGAGGCCAAGGCCGGGAAAGACAGCGGCAGGATGATGCGGGTGAAGATCTGGAAATCCGTCGCCCCATCGACCCGCGCATTCTCGATAATGTCGCGCGGAATGCCGACCATATAGTTGCGCAAGAGATAAATGGCGAGCGGCAGGCCAAACCCGGTATGGGCCATCCAGACGCCGAGGTAGCCTTTGCCGATGCCGATCTCATTGTGGAACTTCAGCAAGGGGATCAGCGCCAGTTGCAGGGGCACCACCAGAAGGCCGACAATAGCGGCAATCAACAGTGCGCGCCCCGGGAACTCCATCCAGGCCAGCGCATAGGCCGCAAAAGCCGCCACCAGGATCGGGATGATCGTTGCCGGGATGGTCACGGTCAGCGTGTTGAAAAACGCCTTGGCCATATTGTCGGTGGAGCCGCCCGAGATCAGGATGGTCTCGTAGTTCTGCAAGGTGAATTCCGGCGGCACCACGGCGGTCACAAAGACCCGCTCGCCTCGGCGCCCCTCCATCTGGGTCGGCGAGGTCAGGCTATAGGAACCATCCGCAGCCACAGTCAGGCTCGCGCCATCCTTCAGCGTCGCGGTATCGCCCGCCCGATAGGCGTCGATCTCACGCGCATTGGTGCCCCAGACCGAAATCTCGGCAGAGCTGGCTTCCTCAAACAGATTGCCCTCAATCACCCACATGTCGCCCACCTGCACCTGCGCCTCTGGTGCGGCGGTGCGCAGGGTGCGGTTCTGCTCTGTCGGGAACAGCGCCTTCCACCAGCCGGAGGTGGCGATCTGGTCGCCCGTCCGGAAGGAAGACACCAACAGACCCAGCGTCGGGAACAGCCAAAGACCGACCAGAACCACGACCGAGATCCGGAGCGCCCAGATCAGACCGGGCTTTTGTCCTGCAATTGCACTCATTGTCCCACTCCCCCTCAGCGCATTTCGCGGCGTGCGTTGTAGACGTTCCAGACCAGGATCGGCAGCACCAACAGCATGATCATCATCGCGCTGGCAGAGCCCACACCCCAGTCACGGGCCACAAAGAGCTTGTCATACATATAGTTGGCCAAAACCTGCGTCTGCCATTGGCCGTTCGTCATCGCGAAAACGATGTCAAAGACCTTGAGCACCACGATGGTGATGGTGGTCCAGACCACGACGATGGTGCCAATGATCTGCGGGACTTTGATCTTGAAGAAGATCTGAAACGGCCCTGCCCCATCGACGATGGCGGCCTCCACTGTTTCCTCAGGGATGCCACGCAATGCGGCGGAGAGGATTACCATGGCGAACCCGGTCTGAATCCAGACCAGCACCATCATCAGGAAGAAGTTGTTCCAGAAGGGAATGGTCAGCCATTGCTGCGGCTCCATCCCACCGAGCCAGATATAGATAGCGTTCAAGACACCGATCTGCTCAGTGCCCGGCGGGCGCGCGTCATAGACCAGTTTCCAGATCACCGCCGCGCCCACAAAGGAGATCGCCATCGGCATAAAAATCAGCGACTTGGCGATATTGCCCCAGGCCAGCCGGTCGGTGAGCTGTGCTGCCAACAGACCAAAGGCGGTGGAGGCCGCAGGCACAAACAACAGCCACAGGAAGTTGTTTTGCAGCGCTTCCCAGAATTTGGCCTCGGCCAGCATCTGACGATAGTTATCAAGGCCGACAAACTCCGACCCGCCGCCGGGCAGACGCTCTGTCACCGACAGGCGCAGGGTTTCGACAACCGGATAGGCCAGATAAAGCCCCAGCGCGATCAGCGCAGGCAAGAGGAACAGCCACGGACGCACCATATTGGCGCGGCGGATGTTCTTGGCGATATCTTTGCCACGTGCCGGAAAGATGAAGGTGTCGAGGATGATATTGGAAAGGTAGAAATAGCCGACACAGCCCCCGACGCCAAAGGCGATGGTCAGCAGCCCTTGAATGGCTGGATGCATGACTGGCTCCTGAAGAAAGCATGGGTGCCGGGGCTTGGGATCCGCCAATTGGCGTCCGTCAAAGATCCGTAGGTACGGGCCGCGCAAGGCGAGCGGGGCCACCGGCGAGGGGCAGGGCCACCCGGATGGGCAGCCCTGCGGGATACGCGAGGTCAGTTACTTGAGCGCGTCCCAGGAGGACTGGATCTCGGCCGCGACGTCAGCTGCGGGCTTGCCGCCAGCATAGTCGACCATACCGGTCCAGAAGGAGCCTGCGCCCACACCACCCGGCATCAGGTCAGATGCGTCAAAGCGGAAGGTGTCAGCAGAGAGCAGGATCTCCCCCATCTTTTTCAGAGTGTCGGTGGCATAAAGGTCGGTGTTTACGCTTTTGAGCGGGGTCAGGAAGCCCTGCTGCGCCATCCAGACTTCATGCGCGATCGGCGACTGCAGGAAGGTCATCAGCGCTTGCGCACCGGTGCTGTCCTTGGTGATCGACCAGACGGTGCCCGCACCCAGAACCGGGTTGCCAAGGCCCTTCTCAGCATAGGCCGGGAAGTAGAAGAAGTCCGCATCCAGACCCATTTCCACACCTTCGGGGAAGAAGGCCGGGATAAAGGAGGCCTGACGGTGCATCATGCACTGCGGCGGGCTTGCAAACAGACCTTTGGGGCTGTCGCGGAAGTCGGTCGAGGCCACGGCCCCTGCCCCACCAGAGACAAAGGCGTCGTTGCGGGCGAACCAGCCGAATTCTTCGATCGCGCCCACAACAGCCGGATCGTCAAACTTGATCTCGTTGGAAACCCATTTGTCGTAGACCGCAGGCTCTTGGGTGCGCAGCATCATGTCTTCGACCCAGTCGGTCGCCGGCCAGCCGGTCGCGCCGCCAGATCCCAGACCGATACACCAAGGCGTGTTGCCATCGGCCGCCATCTTCTCGGTCAGTGCCTTCAGCTCTTCCATGGATTGCGGGATGTCATAGCCGAAATCTTCAAAGTTCTCGGGGTTGTACCAGACGAGCGACTTCAGGTCGGCCTTGTAGAACAGACCAAACAGCGCATCGTTGCCATCCGCACCGGGGAAGGTGCCCAGATCGACCCAGGACTGGCCCGCGGCATAGTTGTCGCGCACCCAAGAGGCGGTCTCGTCACCGAGCGGGGTGATAAAGCCGCGCTTGGCCATATCGGCCACCAGACCGGGCTGCGGGAAAACGGCGATGTTCGGCGCGGACCCTGCCTCGGCATCCACCACGATCTGCTGCTCAAAGCTGTCAGAGCCGGCATAGCGGACATCGGCGCCGGTGGCGGCTGCGAAATAGGCCAGAACGTTCTCGACCAGTTCCTGGTCCGGCCCCAGCCAAGGACCAAAGACGGTGACCTGCTCGCCGTTCAGGTCGATTTTCTCCAGCTCCGCGTAGCTGTCCCAGTTAAAGGCGCCCTCGCCGACCGGAAAAATCAGGTCCTGCGCGCTTGCCGTGCCGGCCATCAACGCCATGACACCCGCAGCCGTCATCAAAGTCCGTTTCATCGTTTCTCCTCCCGATGTTTTTGCGCTTCTCGTGTGGATTGCAGTTGTTCTTAAAATGCTAGCTTAACGAGCATTCAAACCAAACATCCAAAGCGCTTTGATAGATCACAAACTTTCGGATTCGACGCCATCTGTCAATGAGTCTCTGTTAGCGCCTGTAAGTTCACAAGATAAATAAGGACTTTTCCTTTTGGTCAAAGACAGGCAAGTTGGGGGCTCTGCAATCGGTTGCAGCACGGGATTTCAAAGCGCTTTGGAGAGCTAGCGGCATGAACCTCAAGGAACTTTCAGCGCATCTTGGCCTGTCGCAGACCACGGTAAGCCGGGCGCTGAATGGCTATCCTGAGGTGAGTGAGGACACCCGCAAGCGGGTGATGCAGGCCGCAGATCAGTTCAACTACCGCCCCAACACCCGCGCCAAAGCACTGGCGACGGGACGTGCCATGGCCATCGGCCACGTGATTCCACTCTCGACCCAGCACGAGATGATGAACCCGATCTTTGGCGACTTTATCTCCGGCGCTGGCGAGACCTACAGTCAGGCCGGCTATGACATGTTGCTGTCGCTGGTGGCAGACGAGGATCAGTCGCGCGCCTATCACGAAATGGCAGCGAAGCGGAATGTCGACGGCATCGTGTTGCATGGCCCAAAGATGAACGATCCGCGGATCACCATGCTGCAAGAGGTCGGCATCCCCTTTGCCGTTCACGGCCGCGCTACTGATATCGCGACGCCGTTCAGCTGGCTCGACGTCAACAACAAGAGCGCCTTTCAGCGCGCCACCGACTTCTTGCTCGACCTCGGCCATCGCCGCATTTGTCTGCTGAACGGGCACGAGAGCATGGATTTCGCCTTTCGCCGTCGGCGGGGCTACGAGGCCGCCCTAGAGGCACGGGGGTTGACCCCGGATCCCGAGTTGATGTTCTCCGCCGAAATGACCGAAGTCTATGGCTACGAAGGTGTGCGCCGCACGCAGGCGTTGGACAACCCGCCCACCGCCTATCTGGTCTCCTCGATCATCGCCGCCTTTGGTGTGCGCCGCGCGATCGAAGAGGCAGGGCTGGTCATGGGGCGCGATATCTCTGTCATCACCCATGACGACGACCTCTCCTATCTGCGCAACGGGGCCGAAGTCCCTGTGTTTACCGCCACCCGATCCTCGGTGCGCGAAGCCGGGCGTCGCCTTGCAAAGCTGCTGATTGCACAGATCGAAAACCCGGGCGCTGCGCCCCTGACCGAATTGCTCGAAGCCGAGCTGACCGTGGGCCGCTCCACCGGGCCCGCGCCAAACAGGACCTGACCAAATGGACAATTTCACCTTTACGCGCAAGGACTTCCCGAAGGGGTTCGTCTTCGGGAGCGCGACCTCTTCTTACCAGATCGAAGGCCACCAATTCGGCGGCGCGGGCCCGACCCATTGGGACAGTTTCGCCGCCACGCCGGGCAATGTGGTGCGCGCGGAAAACGGCGCACTGGCCTGCGATCACTACCACCGGTTTGAGGAAGACTTCGACCTCGCCGCAGCCGCCGGGCTGGATTGCTACCGTTTTTCCACCAGCTGGGCGCGGGTGCTGCCCGATGGCACCGGCACGCCCAATGCCGAAGGGCTCGATTTCTACGACCGGCTAGTGGATGCGATGCTGGAGCGCGGGTTGAAGCCCTGCGCGACGCTTTATCATTGGGAATTGCCGCAGCCCCTCGCCGACCTTGGCGGCTGGCGCAACCGCGAGATTGGCAATTGGTTTGCCGAATTTACCGAAGTCATCATGTCCCGGATCGGCGACCGGATGTATTCCGTCGCGCCCATTAACGAGCCTTGGTGTGTTGGCTGGCTGTCGCATTTCCTCGGCCATCACGCGCCGGGCCTGCGCGACATCCGCGCCACCGCCCGCGCCATGCACCACGTCCTGCTGGCCCATGGCCGCGCGATTGAGGTGATGCGGGGCTTGGGGATGACAAACCTCGGCGCGGTGTTCAACTTTGAATGGGCTGAACCGGTCGACCAAAGCGCCGAAGCCCTTGCCGCGGCAGAGACCTATGACGCGATTTACAACCGGTTTTTCCTTGGCGGCGTGTTCAAAGGCGCCTACCCAGAGGCTGCGCTGAAAGGGCTGGAGCCGCATCTGCCGAAAGGCTGGCAGGACGACTTCGCCACCATCAGCCAGCCGGTCGATTGGTGCGGGTTGAACTATTACACCCGCAAGGTGATCGGCCCAGACGCTGGCCCCTGGCCGCATTACGCGGAACTTGATGGCCCGCTCCCCAAAACCCAAATGGGTTGGGAGATCTACCCCGAGGGGCTTTACAACTTCCTGAAGCGCACGGCGGCGGAGTACACCGGCGACCTGCCCTTGATCGTGACCGAGAATGGCATGGCCAATCCGGATGTGCTGGTCGATGGTGTGGTGCCGGATCAGGGCCGCATCGCCTATGTGGACGCTCATCTTGCCAAGGTCCGTCAGGCCATCGCCGAAGGGGTCCCGGTCGAGGGATATTTCCTGTGGTCGCTGCTCGACAACTACGAATGGGCGCTGGGGTATGAGAAGCGTTTTGGCATGGTGCATGTGGATTTCGACACGCTGACCCGCACGCCGAAAGCCTCCTATCACGCGCTAAGCCGCGCCCTGACCGAACGGTAAGCATCTGAACTGGCCGCGTGGTAAGGCGCGGCCAGCCCCCTTAACCCGCCGGCACGCCCTTGGCGCGCATCAGCCGTTTCTGGGCCGCGATGCGGAAGGGCGCATTGGGGCCGCCAAAGCCCTGATAGCCCGCATCCCGCTGCACGATCTCAAAGAACACCCCGCCGGAGAACCCGCGCGAGAAGAGCTGGAAAAACTCCGCCCCGCCCTCGGCATCATAGAGGAGGTTGGCGTCCTTCATGGCCGCCAGACGTTCTGGTGCGATGTCGAACCGCGCGGCGATATCGTCGTAGTAATTGGCCGGGATCACCAGCGCCTCAAACCCCAAATCCTTGAGCCGGGCGGCGGTGGCAAAGATATCGTCGGAGCCAAAGGCCAGATGCTGCACCGAGGCGCCAAAGCTCTCGGCGAGGAAATTGCCCGCCAAGGTTCGGTGGGTCTCTGCCCCGTTCAGCGTCAGCCGCAGCGCACCATCGCGGGTCGCCATCGCCTGACTGCGCACAAGACCGTCGGGGTCCACCACGTCGATCATCGGCATTTTCTGGATATCAAACAAGGAGGTATAGAACAGCGACCAGCTGAGCATATCCTCATAGCTCATGGTCTGCGCGAGGTGGTCGATGCGGGTCAGGCCCGCGTCCGGCACATCCTCAACCGCCTCCGCCACGAACTCCACGTCCCAGACCTGCGCACCTTTGGGGCCTGCCTCGAGGAAGTGCAGGACCGAACCGCCAAGGCCCCGGATCGCGGGAATATCTAATTCGCCTGGCCCCAAGGGCTGACCAAAGGGACTGGCCCCCAAGGCCCGCGCCCGCGCCACCGTGTCAGAGGCCGAGCGCACCGAGAGGCCCACGTCACAGACCGAGGTGCCGCGTGCGTTCCAGGTGCTGGCGGCATGGCCCTCGGTTTCGGAGTTCACCACGATGCGCACCTCGCCCTGTTGCCAGAGGGTGATCGCTTTGTTGCGGTGGGTGCCGGCCTTGCGGAACCCCAAAGTGGCGAGTTTTGCGCCCAGCGCCGTCGCCTCTGCCCCGCGCGCGGTGAACTCGACAAAGGCGACGCCGTCGGTCGCCACCCGCGCCGGAAAGGCGGGCAGATCGACCGAGGCCCCAGGCTCCGCCCGGCGCACGTCATCCATCAGCGCGATCAAGGACCGATAGCCGTCCCGCGCCACCGTCAAAGGGTTGGAGCCGCGAAACTGGTCGTTGAAAATCTCGAGGCTAATCGGCCCTTGATAGCCCGCCGCCATCACCGCGCGCATAAAGCCGGTGACGTCGAGATCGCCCTCCCCCGGCATATTGCGGAAGTGACGCGACCAATAGAGCAGGTCCATCTCGATCAAGGGCGCATCGGCGAGCTGCACAAAGAAGATCTTGTCGCCGGGAATGGCGCGAATGCTCTCCGGGCTGAGTTTGCGGCCCAGCGTGTGGAAGCTGTCGAGGATCAGCCCGACGTTGGCGTGATCCGCACGCCGCACGATCTCCCAGGCATCGCGGTGGTCGTTGACATGCCGCCCCCAGGCCAGCGCCTCATAGCCGACCCGCAGGCCACGCGCGGCGGCGCGCTCGCCCAATTCGTGCAGGTCCGCCGCCGCCCGCTCGATCCCTCCGAGGGAAGCAGGATGCACCGAGGAGCAGATCAGCACCAGATCGGTGCCCAGCTCCTGCATCAGGTCAAACTTGCGCTCCGCCCGGTCAAAGGCCTTGGCGCGCAGGGGTTCCGGCAGGCATTCAAAGTCGCGGAACGGCTGAAACAGGGTGATCTCCAGCCCATGGTCGCGGATCATATGCCCCACCTCGCGCGGCGCGCCCTCATGGGTCAGAAAGTCCTGCTCGAAGATCTCGATCCCGTCAAAGCCCGCCTTGGCGACGGCCTCCAGCTTTTCCCGCAGGGTGCCGGAAATGGAGACGGTGGCGATGGAGGTTTTCATGTCTAAGGCTCCCTCAATACCCAAGCACGCGCGGCAGCCAGATCACGGTTTCCGGCACAAAGGTGAGGATCAGCAGGACCAACACCTCGACAAAGAAGAACGGCAGGATCGACCGCGTCAGCCGGGCCATGCCAACCTGGGCGATGCCCTCGGCGACGAACATACAGAGACCCAAGGGCGGCGTGATCAGCCCGATCATAAGGTTAAAGATCACAAGGATGCCGAAATGCACCGGATCCACCCCCATGGAGACCGCGATGGGGTGCAGGATCGGCACCAGCACCAGCATGGCCGCGATGCCCTCAAGGAACAGACCCACAAACAAAAACAGCAGGATGACCGCGATTAGGAAGGTGGTCTTGCTGTCCACATTGCCCAGCAGCCAGTCGGTCAGCATATTGGGCACGCGATTATAGGTCAGCAGCCAGTTGGCCGCGCCCACGGCGGCGATGATTACCAGGATCACCGCACTGTCGCGCATCGCCTCGGTGAAAATCCGCGGCAGCGCGCCGAGGGTGATCTTGCGATAGACAAAGGCACCAAGGAACAGCGCATAGGCCACCGCAAAGGACGCCGCCTCGGTCGGGGTCACGATGCCCGCAAGGATGGAGCCGACGACAAAGACCGGCATCAACAGGGGCAGGATGCCGCCCAGAAGGGCTTGGGTCGCCGGTTGCTGCTCCATCGCGACCTCGGGCAGCGGGTCCTCGACCTTGACGGTCAGCATGACATAGGCGGAGAGGAACACCGCAAGCAGCAGCCCCGGCACCACACCGGCCATAAACAGCGCCGGCACAGACACGCCAGAGACGATCAGCGCATAGATGATCACCGGGATCGAGGGCGGGATGATCGGCCCGATCACCGAAGAGGCCGCCGTCAGCGCCGCCGCAAAGGACCGGTCATAGCCGTGTTTCTCCATCTCGGGGATGAACACCCTGCCAATGGCAGAGGTATCCGCCACCGCCGAACCCGACAGGCCCGCAAAGATCACCGAGGCCCAGATGTTGACCATGGCAAGCCCCGCCCGCATCCGCCCGACCAGCACGTTGGCAAAGGCGATGATGCGCCCGGTGATGCCGCTTTCATTCATCAACTCACCTGCGAGGACAAACAGCGGGATCGCCAAGAGCGGAAAGGAATTCATGCTGCGGAACATCTCCGAAGCAACAATGCGCAGCGTATAAGGCGCCTCGCCCGTGGCCATAAAGACCAAGAGGGCGGAGATGATCGCAATGGCGATAGGGGCACCGATCAAAAGGCCCGCGATCAGAACGAAATAGACCATGGCTCAGGCGCTCCGCAGGGCGGAGAGACGCTCCGCGAATTTCAACAGGGCAGCGAGGCACAGGAGCGCGCCGCCAATGGCCAGCGCATATTGCCAGGTGCCGGTTTTGCCGACCCAAACCAGCGCCTCGACCCCGGTGGTGTCGCGCAGCCAACCTGCTGCGGACTTCAGACCCGAGGAGTCGATATGCCCGCGACGGGTGGCAAAGGCATGACCCGCCAGCATCAGCCCGACCCCGGCCAGCGCGGTGACCAGGTCCACCAGCAAAAACAGCCGCTCACGCGCCCCTTCAGACAGCATGTCGGTGACCAGCGTGAACCGGATATGGCGGTCCTGCATATAGGCCAGCGCAAGGCCGAACATCACGCCATAGATCGTCAGGTAAATCGGCAGCTCCTCGCCCCAGGGCAGGGACTTGCCAATCGTGTAACGGCGCAGCGCGTTGATGAAGATGATGGAAAAGACCAGAGCCATGGACAGTCCCGCGAGGCTCGCGAGGATCCGTTCGACACGGCGGTTCAGACTGTGCATGACTATGCCCTCTTGGGTGCCGAGCCGCCCTTGCAAAGAAAGGCAGCCCGGTCTGCTCGATATATCAGTTGGCCGCGGCGACGGCGGCCTTCAGGTTGTCGATCCAGACGGCATCATCGCCCAGCTCGCCGCGCAGGTATTCCACCACCGCAGGCTGCGCCTTTTCGGCAAAGGCGGCAATCTCATCCGCGGTGGGCGAGTAGACCTGCATGCCCTCGGCCTGCACCTTGTTCACACCCTCGGCAGTGCCCCACTGCTGGATGGCGCGGCCCATGGTGCCCGCAACACGCGCGGCCTTTTCAACCACTTGCTGTTCGGCCGGAGTAAGTCCCGCAAAGAACTCATCCGAGATCAGGATGAAGTCTGCTGCATAGACGTGACCGTCCAGCGTCATGAACTTTTGCAGCTTGTGCAGCGAGTTGTTGTAGATCACGCCAACCGGGTTTTCCTGCCCGTCGACAACGCCAGTCGACAGCGCATTCGGCAGCTCGGTCCAGGCGATCGGGGTTGGCTCGCCGCCCAGACCTTTGACCATCTCGACATAGAGCGGGATCGGCTGCACGCGGAACTTCAGACCTTCCATATCGGCGGGGCTTTTGATCTCGCGGGTGTTGTTGGTGAAGTTGCGGAAACCGGTCTCGCCATAGGCCAGGGTGCGCAGGCCGGTTTGCTCCAGACAATGCGCGGCGAGGTTGTCGCCGAACTCACCGTCCAGCACGTCCCAGGCTACAGTCGCCGAGGAAAAGGTATAGGGGATATCGAGCACGGAGGCCGCCGGGCAGACCTTGGACATGGCGCCAGAGACCAGAACCACCTGCGTCAGACCCTCTTGCGCTTGGGCGACCAGCTCGTCCTCATTGCCCAGCGCGCCTGCCGGGAACAGCTCCACCGTCAGGTCGGTCTCGCCTTCGACGATGTTTTTAAAGATATGCGCCGCAGCGCCTTTCTTGGATGCGGTCCAGTCATCCGGGTCTACATGGGCCAGACGGATGGTCTGCGCCTCAGCGCTTGCGGCCATGCCGAAGGTCAGCGCTGCAACCGCAACGGTGGCCCATTTGGTGAAACTTTTGGTCATGCTTTTCTCCTCCCGATAAGCAATGTCAGTGTTCAGATCGTGGTGTCTTGCGCGGGATCGCGCGGTGGATCGAAGGCATCAAATGTCGCCTTCATCCGGGTGGGGTCAGCCTTGCGGCCGGTAAAGAGTTCAAAGGCCCGCACGGCCTGAAACACGGCCATGCCGGAGCCGGGCAGCACTTGGCAGCCCTTGGCGCGCGCGGTGCGCAGCAATTCGGTTTCCAGCGGAAAGTAGACGATATCCGCGACCCACATGGTGGGGTTCAAAAGATCCGTGTCCAGTGCGGTGCCCGGAAGTTTCGCCATCCCCATCGGGGTTGCATTCACGACACCATCCGGGCGCGCGGCGCGGACCAAGGCGGCGACATCCGTCACTGCAACCGCGTCACATCCCGCCTGCCCAGCGCTAACCTGTTCGGCCAAGGCCCCGGCGCGTTTCGGATCGGTATCAAAGATCGACAGCTGCGCCACGCCCAAACCGGCCAGCGCATGGGCCACCGCAACGCCCGCGCCGCCTGCTCCAAGCAGCAGCACATGATCGCGCGCAGCCTCGGGCAGCCCCCGGCGGAACCCCTCGGCAAAGCCCCAAAGATCGGTGTTATGGCCAAAACGGCGCCCGTTTCGGAAGGCCACCGTGTTGACCGCCCCAACGGCACTCGCATTCACAGACAACTCGTCAAGCAGGGGCAATACGTCAATCTTAAAGGGATAGGTCACGTTCAAACCGTTGAAGCCCATCATCTCGGCCGCATCGAGGATCTCGGGCAAGGGGCGGTCAAGGAGATCGGCGTCGAGCAAGCGATAGGCGGCATGCAGCCCCTGCGCCTCACCCTCGGCCATATGCATCGCCGGGGTGCGCGACAGCGCAATACCGCGCCCGACCAACCCGGCCAGCAGGATATCCCCACCCTTGTGCATGTTCTGTCCTCCCACATCGCCAGCCCCCTCCACGAGACATGCGGCGAATCTCTTCTGGCACCCAAAATGAACCGCGCGGTTAATTCAGTCAAGAGGATTGAACCGCCGGGTTAATTGTGGCACTGATCTTGCCTTAGGGAGAGCGCGTAAAATGACCGAAAAACCTCAGAAGAAATCCACCACCCGATCCTGGAAGCAGGACCCCGAGGCGGTCCGGGCGGACATCCTGCGCGCAGCCCGGGCAGAATTCGCAGAACACGGCCTCTCTGGCGCTAGGGTGCAAGAGATCGCGGAGCGGATCAAAACCTCCAAACGTATGATTTTCTATTATTTTGGAGATAAGGAAGGGCTCTATCGCGCCGTTCTTGAGGCCGAATATGCCAGCGTGCGGCAAGCAGAATCAGAGCTGGATCTCGAGGGGCTCGCTCCGATGGAGGCGCTGCAGAAACTGGTGGAGTTCACCTTTGATCACCACCGCGCCAACCCGGAATTTATCCGGCTGGTGATGATCGAAAATATTCACAACGCCCGCCACCTGAAAGAGCTGCAAAACCTCGCCAGCACCAGTTCCACCGCGATTTCGCAGCTGGAACGGCTCTGTGCGGCGGGCAAGGCGGCGGGGGTGTTTCGCGCCGATGTCTCGCCCCTCGTGCTGCACTGGCAGATCAGCGCCATGAGCTTTTTCAACGTGGCGAACGAAAACACCTTCCGCACCAACTTTGGCGCCGATCTCTTTGCGCGTGACGGTCAGGCGCAGCTGCGGCGCGAGGCGGTGCGCAGCATTCTGAGCGCGGTGAAGGCCTAGACCCCGTAGCGCGCGAGGAACATTTCGACCGCGCTGGTGACGGTGCGATCAATCTCCTCCGGCGTAGGTTTCTCGCGCACCTTGGCAAACAGCCGTTTTCGCCAGAGCCCGGCGATGGAGAGCTCCGCCAATTGCGCCCCCGCCAGCTGACAATCGTCAATCTGGAGCCGCCCCGCCGCGCATTCGCGCTCGAGAAAGGCGGCAAGGCTGCGGTGGGTCTGGCTGGCGCCCGCGTCGTAAAACCGCCCCGCCATCTCTGGCATCTTTTCCGCCGAGCCGATGATGATGCGCTGCGCCCGGATTACCTCGTCCGAGCAGAGCATCTCGGCCATGCGACGACTGAACAGATAGAGACGATGCTTGAGCGGTGCATCGGTGTTCAGCTCTTCCTCAAGGCCGCGATAGAACCGCTCCCGCTTGCGCGAGATCAGTGATTGGAACAGATCCAGCTTGTCCTCGAAATAGACATAAAGCGTGCCCTTGGAGACCCCAGCGGCGCGGCAAATGTCATTCATGCTCGCCCCGTCAAAACCCTTTTCCATAAACACGACCCCTGCCCCATCTAGGATCTGGTCGCGCTTTGCCGGGTCTTCACCGGCGGCACGGCGGCCGCTACGCACGGGCTGGCCGGGAGAGTCTGGAGAGGTCGTGTCACTCATCAGCTGGGATCAAAGCCTTCAAGATACGCAAATCATGTCTCGACACAATATAATCGAACCGATTGGTTCGATAAAGGCTTGAAACCTGTATCGGCGAGCCCTAGCTAGTTATCGAACCAAACGGTTCGGTGCAATTTATCACCCAAACCGTCCCGACCTCTGCCTCTGCCGCCCGAATGGAAGTCTTAGATGAAACAGGACCGCACCCCTTCTCCCGTTGACGCCCAGCCGGTGAACGCCCCCGCTGCGGCGCAAGTGCCCGCCACCGCCACCGTGACGCCCGAAGCACCGGCCAAACCGCCGCGCCGCAAAAAGGTGGTCCTTGGCACCATCGCCCTCCTTGCGCTGGTCGGCGGCGGCTATGAGGCGATGGAGTGGTGGACCACCGGGCGGTTTATGGTCGGCACCGATGACGCCTATGTGCAGGCGGATATCACGCTGATCTCCAGCCGGGTGCAGGGCTATGCGCAGGAAATCCTTGTGTCGGACAACGACCATGTGAAGGCCGGAGATGTACTGGTGCGGCTTGAGGATGGCGACTACCGCGTCGCCCTCAAAAGCGCGCAAAGCCGGGTTGAGACCGCTGGCCGCTCGATCGAGCGGATTGAGGCGCAGACCGAAGCCGCCCGCGCCACCGTGGAAGAGGCCCGCGCCAGCCAGCAGGCGGCCGAGGCGCAGTATCAAAACGCCAAGACCAATTTCGACCGCACCAAGGACCTGCGTGACCGCAAGGTAGCGGCTCAGGCGCAACTCGACAGCGCGACCGAGGATCTG
Source organism: Epibacterium sp. (assembly GCA_048263945.1). Classification (GTDB taxonomy): domain Bacteria; phylum Pseudomonadota; class Alphaproteobacteria; order Rhodobacterales; family Rhodobacteraceae; genus Epibacterium. The sequence continues at coordinate 38,759 of JBLXDQ010000021.1, forward strand.
GCCACCGCAACCGCCAACCTCGCCAAGGCCAAGGCCGCCGTGGCCAGCGCCACCGCTCAGGTCTCGGTGCTTGAAGCGCAGCACGCCGAGGCCGAAAGCCAGCGGCACGAGCTGGAACTGGCCGTCGAACAGGCGCAGCGCGATCTCGACCTCACCGTCCTGCGCGCCCCTGCCGATGGGGTGATAGCCAACCTCGCGATGGAGCAAGGCGACCTCGTCAGCCCCGGCGCGCGTCTGGCCGCGCTGGTCGCCGATGGCGGGCTCTATGTGGAAGCGAACTTTAAAGAGACGCAGATGGCGGGCATCCACCCCGGCGCCCATGTCCACATCAGCTTTGACGCCCTGCCCGATCAGGAGTTCGAGGGCGTGGTCGAATCCGCTGCCCCCGCCACTGGCTCGGTCTTCTCCCTCCTGCCGCCGGACAATGCCACCGGCAACTTCACCAAGATTATCCAGCGCGTGCCCGTGCGGATCTCGGTCCCCGCCGAGGCTGCTGCCACAGGTCAATTGCGCGCCGGCCTCTCGGTCGAGGTGGAGGTGGACAGCCGCACCCATGGCGCAGACGCGCATCAAATGGCCTACGCCAACTAAGACCTCCGCGCCGCCCCAGACCTGAGGGCGGCGCGACCGCTTTAAAGGACCCGTGCCATGGCACAAGCCGCCCCCGCCCCCCAAGCCCCGCCCGAAATGACGCCGAAACGGATGCTGGCCTTTTTGGTCATGGTCTTTGGCATGTTCATGGCGATCCTCGACATTCAGATCGTCTCTGCCTCGCTGCCCGAAATCCAGGCCGGCCTTGGCGCCAGCCCGGAAGAGATCAGCTGGGTGCAGACCAGCTATCTGATCGCCGAAGTGGTGATGATCCCGCTCTCGGGCTTTCTTGCACGCCTGATGTCGACCCGCATCCTGTTCTCGGTGGCGGCAGCGGGCTTTACCGCGGCGAGTTTCTTCTGCGCCCTCTCCGGCTCGATCAACGAGATGATCCTCTGGCGCGGCATCCAAGGGTTTCTGGGCGGCGGCATGATCCCCTCGGTCTTTGCCGCGGCTTTCACCATCTTCCCGCCTTCCAAACGGCCCATCGTCTCGCCGATGATCGGCCTTGTGGCGACGCTTGCCCCCACCGTGGGGCCGACCGTGGGCGGCTATCTCAGCCATACTTTCTCGTGGCACTGGCTGTTTCTGGTCAACGTGCCCGCCGGCATCGCAGTGGCCCTTGCCGCCTGGTCCCTCATCGACTTTGACAAGCCGCAATGGGAGCTGCGCAGCAAGTTCGACTGGTGGGGCCTTGCCGCCCTCGCCGCCTTTCTCGGCGGCATGGAATACGTGCTGGAAGAGGGCCCCGGCAACGACTGGCTGCAGGACGAAAGCGTGGCGATCCTTGCTGCGGTGATGGTGGTTGGCGGTGTCGTCTTTTTCTGGCGCGCCCTGACGCGGGACGAGCCGATTGTCGACCTCTCTGCCTTTGGCAATATCAACTTCACGCTGGGGTCCACCTTCAGCTTTGTGATGGGGATCGGGCTTTATGGTCTGACCTATCTCTACCCGCTCTACCTCTCGATGATCCGGGGCTATGACAGTCTGATGATCGGCGAGACGGTCTTTGTCTCCGGTCTGGCCATGTTCCTGACCGCGCCCATTGCCGGCATGCTCTCGGCCAAGATCGACCTCAGGGTGATGATGCTGATCGGCTTTCTGGGTTTTGCGCTCTCCACATGGATGCTGACCGGCATGACGGCGGAATGGGACTTCAACGAGCTGCTGATCCCGCAGGTCCTGCGCGGTATGAGCCTGATGATCTCCATGGTGCCAATCAACAACATGGCGCTAGGCACCCTCAGCCCCGACAAGATCAAGGGCGCCTCGGGTCTCTTCAACCTGACGCGCAACCTTGGTGGTGCGGTGGGCCTGGCGGTGATCAACACCATCCTCAGCGACCGGCGCGAGCTGCACTATGCCCGCCTTTCGGAATCGGTCACCTGGTCCAACCCCGAGGCCGTGACCCAGCTCAAAATGATGGCGGCAAACCTCACCTCACGCGGGCTGGATGGCGAAACCGCCGCCCTGTCGCAGATGAGCGGCCGACTGCAGGGTCAGGCGGCGGTGATGTCCTTCATCGACATCTTCGTCCTCCTCGCCTTTGCTTTTGCGAGCCTGTCCATCGCGGCGATGATGATGAAGAAACCCTCCGGTGCAAAAGTGGCAGGCGGCCATTGAGCAGCCCCGGGGACGCGCGCACGACAGAAGGCGCGCGTCCCCGGGAAACAGGCCACGACGCGAAACATCCCCCAGATTACAACAAACAGCAGCGCTGATTTCTTGCGCGCATCAGCCGGGGAGGCTTCGTTGATTTTGGCTCTTGCAAAGGTCTGTCAAGTTGAGTATCCGACCTTCTGCGCCCCTATAGCTCAGCTGGTAGAGCAACTGATTTGTAATCAGTAGGTCCGCGGTTCGAGTCCGTGTGGGGGCACCATTTCACCATGCTAACTACTTGATAAATATCAGGTATTTTAGGGTGAAGCGCATTGAGTCCCCCTCCAAGTCCCCCCTTGACCCGTCGCTATGTCTTCAAAATCCATAAGACTCGCAATCAAGCGCCGAGTTGCGGGGTCGTGCCCATAACGCCCCAACAACAAATCGCAGGCTTCCCGCGCGGCGTCATCTGCGCCGCGTCGCAAGCGCTCATAGGTTCGCCGGTGCATTCCTTTGGGTTTGCCCTCCGGGAAATCAAATATCCCACCACCCCAACCAAGGCGCGCTCGCAGGCGTTCGCAGCGCCGTGCTGCGCGGTCAAGGGCAGCTTCTTGCTGAGAAGGGTAAGCGAGGTCATGGCAGCGCCGACATGCGAATACAGCGCCCCCATACAGCTTGGCAGCGCGACTTCCACATCCCTTTGCTGGGCAACGGAACCAAGGACGCTCACCTCCGAAGTGGCAAGGGGTCCAATCCATCAAGACCGGGTAGTCAAAACCCTTCCAATCTGTGCCGGGTGATCGGCTGCGATAGTTCAGGCGCAAGGCGTGACGTGTTTCGATCTGCACTTCAATGGATGCGGTTACTTCCTCGCCAGTCCTCCATTGCCAATGAAACCGGGTTGCGGGGCGTAGCAGTCCATCGCGTGCCCAGCGCCGAACATCGACCGACCGCAAGCTGTCTGTCGTGTCCTTGGCAGAGAAAAAACTGCGCTTACAGATACCCTTCGCCCCCATGGTCAGTCGCCGCATTCTTCGAAATCATTTGCTAATTTTAGCACAGCACGCAACCATTGGCGAGAATGCGACAGGTCAAGGGTGAGCAATGAACGCTGCGCGATTTTTAATATTTGTCGCCTTTCTATTCTCGGGAACGCTAGCCAGAGCGGAATCAATTTCTGGCAACGATTTGTTGGATGCATGCGAGTCGGACACCCCCGCAGGAGTAGAACATGGTTTTTGTCTCGGCTTTATTTTGGGGGCAGTGGATGGTCTCAAATGGGGTGCTATGCGTGGAATCCAGTTGGCTAGTCCGGATGAGTTTGACAGTGAGAGTTACAATGCCATTACGGATTTGGCTTTGCAGACCTGCACGCCGGAAGGCGTTGAGAGTGGGCAAGTTGTGGACATCGTCGTTCAGTACCTTGCCACAAATCCCCAAGCTCGACATCACAGCGCAAGAGCGTTGATCCAGTTAGCTCTGTCCGAGAGTTTTCCTTGTTTTTGAATCCGCTGTGGCGGGCCACGTACCCCCTTCCCCATGGCTATATCTATAGATGCCCCCAAATTCTGGGCAGAGGAAACAAACGGCATTCCCGGATAGCGCCCCAATTTTTGGGGTGATAGTGACTGAGAATCGGGCCTCAATCACAGTTTTTGGGATGGTCACGCACAGTTTCTGCGCGGGGCGTTTGCTTTCTCCATCGGGCAAATTCGCGGGTGGCGGGCTTTTTGTCGGCCGTCTGCACTTCCGTCAGCGCATAGAGTGAGGCCCGTCCGTTTCCTTCCGGACCTAAATACCCCTTCTGAGTCACGCGGATGAAGCCGTGTTCGATCAGCGTTTTGAAGTACGGACCAATCGTATTGCGTGATACGCAGATTGCCTTTGCGGCCTCTTCGTGGCTGATGGCAATGCGCCCGTTGTTGTGGCCGTTATACCGCCGCTTAAGAGCGATGTAGAGCGCACGGGGGCCAGGTTTCATATGCGCCCATGCCTCTGTCGATTGCAGGTATTCGGAGAGCTGGACGTGACGCCCAGCCCCCTTTTTGAGGTGTTTGTAGGTCTTTGCCATTAGTCGGGCTGCCCCCTGCGAAGATCAGCGTGAACACGTGCCATAGACTGCGAAAAGCCGTGCTTGCGTATCAGGCGGCGTTCCCATGGGTCGCGTGGTTGTATGTGCTTGGGAGAGGTCATTGCGCTGCCTCCCCGTTGCAGGTGGGCCAGACCGTGGAGCGCAGCACATAGCGCGCGTGAGTGCCCTTAAACGGGCCGTCATGCGACTCGGTGATGGTCTCAATCTCAACGCCCAATTTGCGCAGATTGTGGACGTAGCTCGACCAACGTGGGCCGGGGGTGTCGATGGGGGTGCAGCCCTTTTGATCTGCGGCGATCAGGCATTCCAGCGCCCAACGGTCTCGCCCTGATACGGTGATGCCCTCGCCAGCGCCGCAAGCTTTGGTCATAGTGAAGCGCGCCGCGCCCCATTTGGGATCGGTTTTCATTTGTCGTCCTTTACATTGAATGTGAAAGGCGCTGGGCGTATGTGTGGGGGGGTATCTTGGAGGATATATTCCCGCCTCTGCCCAGCGCATTTGCGCAGGTGGGGCGGGTCTTACTCCGCAAGAGCCGCGATTGCGGCGTCAACGTCTGCCTCATTCCAGTAGAGGCGTGATCCTATTTTGATCGGCTTGGGCAGCCACCCATCTGGACCGAAATCCCGATATATGGAGCTTCGACTGCGCCCCCCTACTTTTTCTTGGAGCCTACGGAAATCGATGTAGTTCATTTTCAGCACCTCATGTTGTGGTGCTCCATGACTAATCGTTGTGCTTAGGTTTTGTCGAAAGGTGCATTGGAGCGAATTGCCCCCACGGGTTTAAGATGCGGTGTCTTCGCGTCTTGATAGCTCCAGCAGCAAACAACACCTCTTCACTTTCCAAATCGATCAAAGCATCCGACCATAAAGTGAAGTCTTTGTTTTTGCCCCTTTTTGTCCAGTCTCGAACCGTTTTGAAGTCATAGCACATGCCAAAGCTTGCCATCGCTTCTTTTACTATATCTGTAGCGCTCATAGGCGGGCTTCCCTCATTTCTTGTTTTGTCGATACCGTACGCGTCCGATAGGTACTGGATTATTCTCGTTGCAACATATTGGACCGTGAAGTTCTTGCCCGGCACTCTTCCGGTCCCTCGTGGTGCTACTTGCTCCCCAAGGATCAAACCTGTGCACATTGCCCTCAGAGGTTTGGGCACCGGCTCTCCGTTCCAGATATTTGATATGCAGATTTCTTTGACGACCTCGAAGACTGGACGGTTTCCAATCCCAACAATTGCCAATTGTTCAGCGAGTTCATTGCTGACACGATAGTAAACGCGGCGTTCGCCATCTGTAATAGCTTCAAGCCCCGGCAAAATCTCCATTAGTATTCTCGGATAGCCAACCTCCCGCAGTTGCTTCACCTCGCTGCAACCCAGCCAGCGGGCAGAATCCTCCAATATAGATTGCGCCATCTTGAAAGACGAGACATCGGGTAACTCGGTCATTCTATGGTACCAGTTCGAACAAACGGTGTGACTTGGCAATTTGCACATACATTTCGCGCCCAACGCTCCATTAGCGTCTGGCGTTGCTCCAAGAAATCAGTGCGGAGATATGACCTCTCGACTTTGCTGCCGACGGTATGGCCTAAAGCGGTTTCAGCAACATCATGCGGAACACTTGATGTTTCCGCTATCCAATCCCGAAAGCTGGAACGGAAGCCATGCGGGCGGGCCTCCATCCCGCGCCGCTTCATCAGGTTCGACATTGTCATGTCGGAAATCACGCCCTTTCGCGCACCCGGAAAAAGCAATCCATCACGGGCGAAAGACTTAGCCTGTTCAATAACTGTCAGCGCCTCCGATGAAAGTGGCACGCGAAAATCGGTGGTGGCGTCCCGTCGCCCCTTCATATTCTCTGCCGGGATTGTCCAAACATCACCCTCGATCTGGTCGAGATGCAGATATCGCACGGCCTTTGAGCGCACCGCCGTCAGGATCAATAGGCGCAGGGCAAGGTGCGTCGGGCTGCCTTCATCAAGGCTCTGATAGAAGGCTGGCACGTCCTGCCACGGGAGCGCAGGAATGGACTGCGCCTTGTGGCGCTGTTTGCCGAGAAGGGCGCGGGCTTTGTCTGTGGCTTGCAGATCCACCTCCAACCCCAATGCCGCCGCATGGCGCATGCAGATGCTAAGGCGATTCATCGCCTTTCGTGCCGTATCCGCTTTGCTATGCCAGATGGGAGCGAGCGTGTCGCGTATGTCGCGTTGATCCAGTTCTGAGACGGGTACCTTGCCCAGCTTTGGCAACACGTGGATTTCCAGCGGCGAGAACCACCGCCCCGCCATACCGTCGCCTTTGAGTTCAGCCTTCCGGCTTTCGAAAGCATCAAGGGCCACATCTTGGAGCAGGTGCATTTGACGGGCTTCTTCGCGCCGCTTGCGCTCACGGTCCTTGATCGGGTCTTTTCCAGCCTCGACCAAGGCGCGCCCCGCTTTGGCCTTATCCCGCGCTTGCGCGAGGGTGACAGAAGGATAAGCCCCAAGCCCCATTTCACGCCGCCTGCCGTGGACCGTGAAGCGAAAGACCCACTTCGCATGATCGGCATCTTGCTTGTAAAGCCACAAGCCGCCGCCGTCAGAATGCTTGCCCGGTTGGGCATTCCTGATTTCAGCCGCGCTGAATTTGTGCAACGGGCGCGCCATTCCAGTCCCCCTTTCGGTCCCCCTCCAACATATAGTATAGGATGGGGCAAGGTGGAACGGCCTGAAACACAGCCTCCTATGTTTTTATGGACTAATCACCACGCAACGGTCAGAGCGGCACATCAAGATATAGACATAAGATGCCGTGTGGGGGCACCATTTCACCATCCTTAGAAATCCAAAGACGTCCGATAGTCCCTGTGTTATAAGGGTTTTGGCGATACTCTTTGTCCGGTAGCGGTTTTTGCTGTCCGATGGAATACCCCAAGATTTGGGGGTGTTTTGGGGGTATCGTTGTTCTAGCGGAAAGGTGATACCCCCAGATGCCTCTAAGCGATGTTCAGATCCGAAACCTGAAGCCAAGGGACAAACAGTACAAAGTTTCCGATTTTGAGGGCCTTTACATCCTTGTGAAACCGTCTGGGTCTCGGTTATGGCAGTTGAAATATAGGTTCTTCGGGAAAGAGCGGCTGTTGTCGTTTGGCGCGTATCCGGCAATCTCGCTGGCGCAAGCCCGTAAGCTCAAGGACGAGGCTCGCGCTCTTCTCGCGCGAGACATTGATCCGAGCGAAGCTAAGCAGGAAGCCAAGAGATCCAAACGAGAGGCTCAGGGCCATACGTTCCAGAAGATCGGGGAGGCCTTTTGCGAAAAGCAAAGGAAAGAGGGGAAATCCAAAGCAACTTTGGACAAGACGGCCTATCACCTAAAACTTGCTAACGCTGAGTTCGGGGGCAAACCGATCACAGAAATCACAGCGCCGATGATCTTGCGCGTGTTACGCAAGCAAGAGGTCAAGGGCAATCATGAGACAGCTCATCGTCTTCGCGCTCGGATCGGTTCTGTTTTTCGCTACGCCGTTGCCAGCGGCTTGGCTGAGACCGATCCGACCCTTGCGCTGCGAGATGCGCTGATCCGCCCGACGCGCGTTCACCGCGCCGCAATCACAGATCCCAAGGCGCTAGGCAGTTTGCTGCGCGAGATCGATGGTTTCAATGGCCAACCCACAACTCGGATCGGCCTTCAGCTCTTGGCGGTTACAGCCCAGAGGCCTGGTGAAATTCGCCATGCGATGTGGGATGAGATTAATTTTTCCGAGAAGGTTTGGGCTATCCCCGCAGGAAAAATGAAAATGCGACGCGATCACACTGTGCCGTTACCGGATCCGGCCATCAAGCTTTTGGATGAGCTGCGAATGATAACGGGCAACGGCACATATCTTTTCCCATCGCTCCGCTCATGGCAGCGGCCTATGTCCGAGAATACCTTAAACGCCGCGCTCAGGCGCTTGGGCTATTCAGGTAACGAGATGACTGCTCATGGGTTCAGAGCCAGTTTCTCTACACTGGCGAATGAAAGCGGCCTTTGGAACCCAGATGCCATTGAGGCAGCCCTTGCTCATGTCGAGCGCAACGAAGTGCGCAAAGCCTACAATCGCGGCTTCTACTGGGATGAACGCGTAAAGCTTGCGGATTGGTGGGCGGCAGTGTTGGATGATCTCAGACAATTGTAGGAGGTCATTGTGTCTGAGGGCGATGACGACCCACTTATTCGCAAAGCTATTCAACGGCAGTTCGTTTTGTGGGCATATCCTGAGGTTCAGCATAGTGCCTTGTGCCTAGGTAAGCAGTTTGATGATGAAGTCGCAGCTCTTCTTCATTCGTTGGAGGACGCACGGCAGGTATTTATTTGCGTTTTGAAAAGCTTCTCTAAATCTGAGATTGAACTCGCGGCGGGGCTGAATGGCGCGACACTTGATGTAAAGAGGGAAGACCAACTGGCTCAGGCGAAAAAATCCGCTCTGTCCAAATTGCGCCAATATGATCGAGAAATGCTGATAGCAATAGGCGCATATCCTGACATGTTGCCGGATTATGATTATTGGGGCATGCGGGACAGGATTAGTGTCGAAGAGTTTGTTTGGTTGTCGATTGGGTTGGAACCCGACGAAGATCTCAAAAAATATTTCGAGCACAGTTCTTCGCGCTTAGGAAACAAAAACGCTCGATTAAGAAAAGAGGCACAGCGTCGAAGAGACCTGCTTGTTGCAGCCAATAGTCTAAGGGATCAGCGGAACTCTATTCGGACGGACGTGGCAAAAGAGTGGCTAGATCAAGTGCAACTCACTGTTCCCAAAGCGTTTCGAGGCGCTTTACTGAAAGCATGGGAGCGGCTTAATGCGCAAGATGCAGTTCCTGTGGTGACCACACCGAATGAAGACGACAGGAAGCCCGAGCCTCGCGAGCTGCGGTCTATTGCAAAGCTTCTTACGGCGATTGCAATCGAAGAGTATGGCTATGATCCGCGAGCCGCGCGCAGCCCGATCCCCGGAGAAATTGAAGGTATTTCAGACAAGCATGGGCTAGGTGTCTCGAAGGAAACTGTTCTGAAGTACCTGAGAATAGGCGCTATGCTGATTGAAAGCGACTGATCTCACAAAGGTTAGATCTGGATAATCACGCAAAAACAGTTCCTTAGGCTGTTCTTCTTTCGGGTGATCAGCCCCACTTAAGCGGTCCAATTTGAATGTTAGTGCATGATTGGCCTGAGTTCCATCGGGGTGAAGGTTTC
>JBLXDQ010000022.1:0-43650 GCA_048263945.1 Epibacterium sp.
GAAACCTTCACCCCGATGGAACTCAGGCCAATCATGCACTAACATTCAAATTGGACCGCTTAAGTGGGGCTGATCATCCTGATTAAAGCACATCAACCCACATCGAGTCTATTTCCTGTTTAATATCAGCGTCTTGCGAAAAACACGGTTTGCACAACCTTCGATGCTTAGCCTTTTCTGGGCCCTCTGGAAGTCGTTCATTGCTTTTGTTTTCCGGTCAGCGTTGCCACTGACATTTCGCAGGTAGGCGCAAAAATTCTGCTTGGACACCGCTGAAAGGGTGATTTCTGTATAGAAAACTCAACATTCAAGCATGCTGTCAGGGACCTGAAGTTGACGCGGCAATTCGAGTACGCTGCGTTTCGCGGACTATGCCGAAGTGCAGAACGCGCATAGGTTTCTTCAGGAAAAACAGAGGGCTCGGTCAAGCGCCAACGCAAATGCATCGAACCAGCAACCGTGACCCACCAATGCCGAGGTCGGCTTCAAGCAGCATTCGGGTGCGGCGCGCAGACGGATACGGGATTCCCATGATCTCCGCAAACGCATGAATGGTAGGGGCTCGACCACTTCGCGTCGCTTTCCACCGTATGTACTCTTCCGCAGCGTGGAACCAAAGTTGCGATGTCTGCTTGCTAGATTGAAGCAACGATCGAGTTAAGACCGTAAAGTGGTATCTGCAATTTCTGCAGACATAGGTTTTTCGCGTTGTAAGATAACTAACATTGCGATCTTCACACTTGAGGCATGAGACACCGCTTGGCCAGCGGACTTTGGCCAGACGGTCACGGCACATCTGCTCAGTGCTCCACGCCGCTGCCACGCCGCCAGTCGGCAGCAACGCAGCCAGATGCTGCCAGTATGCCGCCTCGATAAGTTCGCTTGTTGTGCATGTCTTCGCCATGCGCCTCTGTACCGCATGACGACCGAATTCAGCAATCGCGGGGTGGTGGTCTCTTGAGGCCGGAGTGCCGCTCGAAGCCTCCTTTTATTCTTCTTCGTCCGAGGCCCGGTCTTTGTGCTAGATTTTTCGGACACGAACATTGCTGACTTTTCGCGCCCAAGCAGAAGGTCAATATCGACAATCCCAAATTCTTTGCGAACGGTGCGTCCAAGTCGACGCGACTGCGCTACTTACTGCAACACTGCGATGCCACCACAGCCGTGACTGTGTTCGCCCGAACACGCAGTTTGGTGGTTAAAACACAATTGGTCGACTGCTGAAACACAGGCGATGTGGCTCGAATTCATTCAAGAGTTTTCCCATCGGGGAACCCGACTTGGGTGCAGCGAAATTACCTTAGAAATGTTCAGTGGTTCGCGGCACCACCGCCTCCCGGGACACCAGTCAGCCTCTTTCATAGAAACGGCCGACCGCTGTCGCTGCCATGCGCGACCACCACTAGCCTGCTTTCCGCCCTATTTTTAAGAAATCTTGCCCGCCAAGCTTTTCTCGCCGCTGGGCATTTGACAGACGAATTTTCGGCTCATACGTGAGCAGAATGAAGCAAAGCCCTGCCAACACTCTTCTGTACACAGAAGCTCGCGATCGCGAGCCGGCCTTCGCGATCGTGTCACGTCTCGCAGCGACTGGAGGCGTGTCAGCGGTGGATTTCGGCCAAGACATCGGGGTTCCGTTTGTCCAAGTGCTGCGAGGAGATCCAGAGACGCTGGAGGAAATTGCCTCTATCATCGGCTTGGAAAGTTCAGCTCTTCGCCATTGGACGCCGTTGGCTGCGGGTAAAGCGAAGCGCGAACTTCACGGTCACCTCTTTCCGGTGAGGCCGACGCTGACCTCCGAGGTTCGTGGCTGTCCGAGTTGCCTGCAGGAAGACGTTCAGCAATCTGTTCTACCTGCGCACCGCGCTATGACGTTTCGGTCGCATTGGCTCATTCATCATGTCATGCTTTGCCTCCGCCACGAACGCCCCCTTGTGCCCTTGTGGAAGGAGGCGGTACCCAGCCTGCGGTATGACACCGCAGCGCAGTTTGCCAATATCGCAGATCAAGTTCTGGCAGATGATGCACCTTTCACGCGACGGGATCCGACGCCTTTTGAAATCTGGTTCGATCAAAGGCTTGCGGGCAAACCTCATGCAATCACCTGGCTTGATGGGCACTCTCTGCATGCGGCGGCTGTCTTCTGTCGTCTGCTGGGAACCGCTCTTCTCAAGCTGCACGACCTCAGTCTCTCAAAGCTGAAGCCGGGATCGGAATGGGCCTGCTATCACGTCGGCTTTGAAACCGCGCGTCATGGCGAAGAAGCAATTCTCGAAGATCTGCGAAAGCTCAACCGACTCGCAGAACCCCGGCTCGGTCCGAAGGCAGTCTTTCCCGTCTTGTACGACCGTTTGTCACGAGAGCATGTTCAGGATCCTGACTTTGCGCCTTACCGCGAGGTGTTGGCACAGCATCTCGTGGAGAGTTGGCCTCTGGGGCCAGGCGACGATCTGCTCGGCACGCCAGTCACCGCGCGCAGGCTTCATTCTGTCCGGACTGCGGCCAGTGAAACCGGGATCGATATCCGGCGCCTGCGCAAGATGTTGGAGGCTGCAGGCATGATCGACGTCGAGCTCCCCGATAGCTGGGCCGTGTTCGACGCTGAAGATGCGAAGCCGATGATGGCATCCTTGATGAGCTTCGTATCCGCCAAGGAGTTCCATGAAACGCACAATATCGGGCGCTCTCAATTCGACCTTCTCGTGGCAGACGGGATACTTGAACCCAGGCTGCAGGATGCGAACACGAAGCATGTCTGGGACCCTCGAGACGGAAGTGCCTTCGTGGAGAAGCTCTTGATGGGAGCCCAGACGATCCAGCAGGCTCAACATGGATGGGAAACCATCGGCAAGGCGGCACAGCGCCTGAAATTACGCCCTGCCGAAATTGTCAGGGCGATCCAGGACGGCCGCATCCAACGTGTCGCACGCAACGTGCAATTCGAAGGCTATGCTTCTGTCCATGTGTATCAGGATGAAATCGCGCAAATGCTGGCCCAGGACGCGCCCTCGGCAATGTCTCTCGAGTTCTTCGCAAAGACCGTTGGCCTCGGAAATCCTGTCTATCTCACGCGTCTGGCTCGACACGGTCACGTCTCCACGACCGAGTCCATCAACCCGCGCACCAGAGCCCTGCAGCGTTTCATCGGCACGCAGGATGCTGCAGCCTTCCACAATAAGTTCACCACACTGAGGCTGCTTTCGAGGAGCAAGGGCGAGACCTGGCAGTTGCTGTCCCGAAAACTGAGGGACGCTGGGGTCACCACGTTCAGCGAAGACGGTATCGACTTCGGCCCAGTCTACCTGAAAGCCGAAGTCGAGGCGGCTCTCACAGAATAATCGACCGGATCACGGAGCAAGAAGGGGCGGCGCCAATTGGCGCCGCCCTTTTTGTTCTTCTGGCTTAGATTTCAGGCTCTGCCAGCTGTCGGCTCAAAAACACAGCTTTTGTCGCAAAACCCTGATTCCGATGTCGGACGACAATGGCTCTTCAACGGAGCTCACATCACCCGCACTTGGAGTGACCGCAGCTCCGGCAAGTCATGCAGCCTTCGACCATCTGCATGTCGTACTGACCACAGCTCGGGCAGGCTTTGCCGCGGGGCTGGTTCAAGGTGACGACTTGAGCCGTGGGATCAGCCTTCAGCCCCATGCCTTCGCCTTCAATGAAGCCGGTTTTGACCATGTGTGTTTCGATCACACCGCCGATCGCGGCCAGCATGGAGGGGATGTATTTGCCCTGCATCCAAGCACCACCGCGCGGATCGAACACAGCTTTCAGCTCTTCCACCACAAAGGACACATCGCCACCGCGACGGAACACAGCTGAGATCATCCGAGTCAGCGCAAGCGTCCAAGCGTAGTGCTCCATGTTCTTAGAGTTGATGAAGACCTCAAACGGGCGACGGTGGCCGTTGATGATGATATCGTTGATCGTCAGATAGATGGCGTGCTCGCTGTCCGGCCATTTGAGCTTGTAGGTATGACCCTCCAGGCTCTGCGGACGATCGAGCGGCTCGGACATATAGACCACTTCGGCGCCATTGGCTTCGGTTGCCTGCGGGGCTTCTGCGCCTTCACCCGGCGCCGTGTCTGCGCTTTCGGAAACAGACAGAACCGAACCTGTGACATCGTTCGGTCGATAGGTGGTGCAGCCTTTGCAGCCCTGATCCCACGCCTGCATGTAGACGTCCTTGAACGCGTCAAAGGAGATGTCTTCGGGGCAGTTGATGGTTTTGGAGATCGAAGAGTCGATCCACTTCTGCGCAGCGGCCTGCATTTTGACGTGGTCGGTCGGAGCCAGTGTCTGCGCGTTCACGAAATAGTCGGGCAGGGCGGCGTCGGCGCCGAATTTGTCGCGGTACATCTTCACCGCGTAATCGACCACTTCCTCTTCGGTGCGGGAGCCATCTTTCTGCAGCACTTTGCGAGTATAGGCATAGGCAAAGACCGGCTCGATCCCCGAGGACACGTTGCCAGCGTAAAGAGAAATGGTGCCGGTCGGCGCGATGGAGGTCAGCAGCGCGTTGCGAATGCCATGTTCCCGGATTGCGTCGCGCACGTCATGGTCCATGTTCATCATGTTGCCCGAGGCCAAATAGGCTTCGGCATCAAACAGCGGGAAGGCGCCTTTTTCCTTGGCGAGATCCACCGAGGCCAGATAGGCGGCGCGGGCGATTGCGTGCAGCCATTCATCGGTTTGACGCGCCGCCTCGTCAGAACCATAGCGCTGGCCGAGCATCAGAAGCGCGTCGGCCAGACCGGTCACGCCAAGGCCAATGCGGCGTTTGTTTTGCGCCTCTTGGGCCTGCGCCTCCAGCGGGAATTTGGACACATCGACCACGTTGTCCATCATGCGAACTGCGGTCGCGACCAGCTCCTTAAGCGCCTCCGGGTCCAGCTCCGCATCCTTTTCGAACGGGTTCTTCACCAGACGGGCGAGGTTGATGGAGCCCAAAAGGCAAGCGCCATAGGGGGGCAGAGGCTGTTCACCGCAGGGGTTGGTGGCCGCAATCTGCTCCACGTAGGAGAGGTTGTTCGCTTTGTTGATGCGATCGATGAAAATCACGCCCGGCTCGGCATAATCATAGGTCGCCTGCATGATCTTGTTCCACAGATCGCGCGCCTGAACCGTGTGATACACCTTATCGCCGAAGACCAGCTCCCACGGACCATCTGCCTTCACCGCTTCCATAAAGGGATCGGTGACTAGAACGGACATGTTGAACATGCGCAGACGAGCCGGGTCGGATTTTGCTGTGATGAACGCTTCGATATCCGGGTGATCACAGCGCATGGTCGCCATCATCGCGCCCCGGCGGCTGCCGGCGGACATGATGGTGCGGCACATCGCATCCCACACATCCATAAAGGAGAGCGGGCCGGACGCATCCGCTGCGACGCCCTTCACATCCGCGCCGCGCGGGCGGATGGTGGAGAAGTCGTACCCGATACCGCCGCCTTGCTGCATGGTCAAAGCAGCCTCTTTCAGCATGTCGAAGATACCCGCCATGCTGTCCGGAACGGTGCCCATCACAAAACAGTTGAACAATGTGACCTGACGCGCGGTGCCTGCACCGGCTGTGATGCGGCCTGCCGGCAGGTATTTGAAGTCTTCGAGCGCTTCGTAGAACTTTTCTTCCCAGACGTCGGGCTTTGCCTCCGCGCGGGCTAAATCCCGTGCGATCCGGCGCCAGCTGTCCTCGACAGTGACATCAATCGGAGCGCCATCGGCGGCTTTGAAGCGATATTTCATATCCCAGATCTGCTCGGCGATGGGGGCGGCAAAGCGGCTCATTTGGCGAATCCCTATAGTCGGTCGGTTACGGAGGTGGCGGTCTGGATAGCCAGAGTCGCGCATCGTCTCAACGGTGAATTGCGATTAGGTTAGCATTTTCTTCACGATTGCACCACAACACCTTGTCGCCAGTGGCGCGGAAGCTACAATATCCGGTGGAATATCTGGACGACTCTGGGGACAACCTGTGGATAACCATGTAAACCTCGTAAAGCTCTCTGTCGGCTCTGAAAGTGTCGAGAGCCTCATGGACTGGCAGGCGGTCTATGCGCAGCGCTGGGGCGACGGCCTTCCGCGACATGTGACGCGCATGTGGCCCAAGCGCGAAGAAGAGATCCTGAATGGTGGTTCGATTTACTGGGTGATCAAGGGCCTGATCCAATGTCGCCAACGTATCCTGCGGCTGGATGAGGTTATGGGCGAAGATGAAATTCGCCGCTGCGCGATTGTGCTCGATCCGGAGGTCCACCGGACCAACACCGCTCCGAAGCGCCCGTTCCAGGGATGGCGCTATTTGAAGCCAGAGGACACGCCTGCGGATCTCCCAGAAGGGCGCGAGAGCGAAGAGCCTTTGCCCTCTGAACTGTCGCAAGCTTTGGCCGAAATTGGCGTGCTCTGACTGCAAAGCTCACAGCTCGGAACGCCAAATGCAAAAACAGCAGCCCAATGGGCTGCTGTTTTGTGTCGGGATTGATTTGTGACGTAGGGTGCGTTCTTAGCTTCCCACCACTTTGTGGCCGCGCACTTTCAGGCATTCCAGAACAATGGCCTCGCGGCGCTCACTGGCGTTGACCGCGCCCGACAGCCCGCCTGCCATTGCGCCAACCACGGCACCGCCAAGGGCCTCCCCGTCGTCATCAGCGGCCCCCAAGAGCGCGCCAATGCCAGCGCCGAGAACGGCGGCCCCTGCGGTCTCCTGATCGAATTGTTTCTGGTCGCGTGCAAGCTGTCGACAGGCTGACAGGTCATAGGAGAAGGCCGCAGAAGGCGGACCATCAAGGATCGGTTGCACGTTGGCGCCACTGTCGCTGCACGCGGCGACGAGGATGAGAAGGGTAAGAGCGTAAATACGTTTCATGTCTGCATACTTTTGAACGGTTGAATGTCGTGGCGGACAGATGGTCAGAAGCGGTCGGAAGGGCGACCGGACAAGCGGGTTAGGACGTCCGAACAGGCTGGGTGAGGCGGTGCAGTATCTGTCTAACGCCTCAAGCTGCTGTTTTTTGGGACTTTCGCCATTGGCTGGGCGTTTGACCCGTAATCTTGCGAAAACTGGCGTTGAAGGTGGATTTGGCGTTGAATCCCACCGTTTCGCTGATCTCCAGCATCGTCTGATCGCTCTGCACCAGCAGGGTACAGGCGTCTTGGATGCGGCATTGATTCACGTAGTCATAGAAGGTCGCACCAAGTCGGGTGTTCAAAACCTCTGACAAGTGGATCGGCGAAATAGCGATTGCCGTGGCAAGGCTGCGTAGGTTCAGATCGTGATCGCGCCACAGCTGCTCTGCGCGCATCCGCTGCTCCAGACGGGTTGCAAAGCGGTCCAGATCCTCTGCCTGCAAACCGGATCGAGCATAGCGTGTTGAGGGCGCCTCGCTCAGCGCATCCTGCTGTGGGGCGTTCGTTGGAATGACTTCGTCTTCTGAGGGAGATGCGGTCTCTCGCTCTAGCACAGGGTGGGACCACTCCGGCAGGGGCGGGTCCGCCCGCAGCGCAAAGAGGCCAAAGGAACCGGTCAACACCAGATCATAGAGGAGCGAGACCACCCCGCTGCGCATATCCTCAGCGCCGCCCAGAATGCGCACCTCATCGACGATGACAAACCCCGCGAGAAGGAAAATCGTTGCAATCAGCGGATCGAGCCATCTGAGTGTCTTGCCTTCAAGATCTGAAAACAGATCGCGGATATTGCGTTTGTGCCGAGCCAGCCGCCGCACGCAAAGCGTGCCATAGACCAGAAGAACCAAAATCCACAGCACCCAAAACCCAGTTTCCCCCAGTTCCGCCAGCGCCAATTGGGTTTCGGACACGCCAATCGGAACGCCGCCTGCGCGGACTGAACCGGGCAAGGTGAGAAATGGCGCCAGACATAGGAATGCCACTGCGAATGGCAGCAGGTGCAGCAGGTCCTTTGGGCGCCATGTCGGGGCAGGGGAGGTCAGCCCTTTCACGAAGAAATAGACCGAAATCATGAAGCCGGGGATCAAAAGGTTTTCCCAGCCGTAAAGCGCTGACGGACCTCTGAACACCGCGCCCCATGCGAGAGAGTCCAGCATGTCGAAGGCATTGATCGTGAAGAAGGCGATCATTGCGTGGATATGCAGCTTCGGACCTTTGGTCTCTTTCAGGCGCATAAACAGCGCGATCAACACAAAGAGACTGAGGGTCAGGGACCCAAAGCAGCCAAGGTCTTCGAGATAGGCATCAAATTGAACGATCATGGGAAGCAAGAAACGTCTGCGGTCGCGGCAAGGAGAGCTTTAAAATACGTGTACTGCAGTTTTAGTCTGATTTTGGGAAGGGGACTAGAGACCTAGGCTCACCCCCTTCGCAATAGCAGCGCAAAAGTCTCATTCAGTTGTCATGAGGGCATCGACTGGTGGAACCACTCGGCCTTCGTCGCGTTGACCAGAACTGAGGGAGACACGCACCAGACATGACTGACGCCAGCTTACAGAGGGAGGAGGCCAGACGGCTCTCCCATACGCCAGCCGATGCGCGCCAAGGCCACGCTGCCGACGGACGCAGATTGACCGAGCAGCAAAACCTCGTTTTGATCCGCAATTTCCTAGGCTTGATCGTGGTGATCTGCGGCGCGGCGCTGTTGTTTTTCGCCAAGGATGTTGTTTTGCCCTTCGTCTTGGGGGTGCTGATTGCCCTGACCCTCAGCCCGCTGACACGCGGCTTGGCGCGCCGCGGCGTGCCGCCTGTTATTTCAGCGGGATTGTTGATCCTAGCCGTGGCGGCGACAGCGGCGGGCGGCATCTACCTGCTAAGCGGGCCATTTTCCGAATGGATCGACGATGCGCCCCGGATGCGCTCCATTCTGGAATACCGCTTGCGCGATATCACCGCCTCGCTGGAAACGGTGCGCGAGGCCTCGCAACGGGTCGAGGACATCGCGGCCAGCGCTGAGGAGCCGGGTGTTGTCAAAGTGGCCATCGATCAGCCGGGCATCATCGCCTCTACCGCGCTCGACATGGTGACCCTGGCAACGACCTCCATGGTCGCTTTGGTCTTGGCATTGTTCCTGCTGGCCTCCAACGACATCTTCTATGTGAAACTGGTGGAGAGCTTTCCAAGCGTCACAGAGAAGACCCGCGCGCTCAACATCGTTTACAGCATTGAGCGGCGTATCTCGCGCTATCTCTTGTCGATCACAGTCATCAATGCCGGGCTTGGCCTTGTTGTGGGGTGCCTCATGTGGGCCTTGGGGATGCCGCAGCCCGCGCTGTGGGGGGCAATCGCCTTCCTGTTTAATTTCTTACCCTATATCGGCTCGCTGATCGGAGTGGGGCTTTGTGCTGTGGTCTCTTTGGTGACCTTCTCCGCGCTGTCCTACGCCATTCTGCCGCCTTTGGCCTATTTGATGGCCACTTTTGTAGAGGGCCAATTTGTAACGCCTGTGTTCTTGGGCCGCAGATTGAACCTCAACGCCGTGGCGGTTTTTTCGGCTGTCGTTCTCTGGGCGTGGATGTGGGGCATTGCAGGGGCCTTGATGGCCGTTCCGATCCTCGTCTGCTTCAAATCACTCTGCGATCACATTCCGGCCTTGACGGTCGCTGGCAGCTTTCTGAGCGGCGATGGCCCGGCGCCAGATGCCCTTCGCCCCGAGTGACAGACATAAACCGGTTAGACATAGAAAAAGGCGGCCTCCAAATGGGGCCGCCTTTATTCCTAAGTGTGCTTTTCCGTTACATTGCGCGTCCGCGCGGACCTGCAAAGAACCAGATGACAAAACCAAGAACGGGAAGGATCAGGATCAACAAGGTCCAGAGGATCTTTGCCCCGCCGCTAGCCCCGCTGTTCCAAGTTTGCAGGATGGCGTAAATATCCGCGACAAGGACCAGCAGGCCGAAAATGCCATATTCCATCAGACGTCTCCTAAATTCATGCTCTTGCAAGGAAAACGCCTGACTTTCGATTTGGTTCCCTTAGGCAGAAGGCTGCGCGTTGAGCGCAGCCATAGGCTCTGGATCTGGCACCGGGGCCATGCGTTTCGCCCCGAGACGTGGATGCAGACGCCCGGCGATCCGCCAGGCAGCAAGGCTTGCCAGGCCGGAGGCCACAAAGATCCCGGAGATTGGCGTGACCAAGAGCACCAGCCACGCGATCCCCGGTGTCAGAATACCGGACACATCGCGGAAGGAGGAATAGATCGCTGACATCTCTGTGCGCTCTGAGGGTTTCACCGCCATCAGGAATGGAAGGCCCGCGCAGATGTCGAGCAGGATCAGGAAAAAGCTGCCGCAGAACAAAAGAGCCACGGTCATCCACGGCATGATGCCAAAGAACCCCGCCGCAAGGAACAGACAGGCACAAGTCAGAAAACCCGTGCGCACCGAATGCCGCACCGAATGGCGCTGCATCCAGCGCAGCATCAGGGGCGAGAGGAAGAGCCCTGCGTTTGTGACCGACAAAAGCGATCCGCCCAAGCGTTCGCCCAATCCGTTTTCCACCGCGAAGATGGGCAGATAGACCACATAGGCCCACCATCCACAGGAGCGGATGACCGCAAAAAGCCAGCCGGCGATCAGGCGAGGCTGTTGGAAAAACCGCCCAAGAAAGGCCAATGGATTGGGGGCAGGGCGCTTGGCACGCGTGATGATCCGCCCGTTCCCGAGCCGCATATAGAGAAATGCCGCCAGCATCGCGACGGCCGCACAGGCGGAGATCAGGAAAGGCACCTCTCGCGACCAACTCCACAGCGACACGCCCAGAACCGGCCCAACGGTCCACCCAAGTGCGGAGTAAAACATGCGCAGGGTTTCGCTTTTGCCCAACTCGACGCGGTCAATGTAATCCAGCACATAGGCGTTGAAACAAACGAAGGTCACCACCGTCGCCACAGTGTTGAGCACCAGCCCGGCCACCAAGGCTTCTGGCGCGCCAGTTGTCGCAAGGGTTGAGCCGATGATGTAGAACAGTGCCCCCATGCCATAGAGCCACCGACGCGGCACCCATCGGTTAAGGAAGGGCACCAGCAGACCAGTGAAGAGCGAGATCAAACCCACGGTGAAATAGATCGAACTGATCAGGGCCGCGTCCTGAAATGCGTCATAGAGCGCCACGGGGAAAACCGAGATCAACATGCCACGGGTGACGGCCTCAAATCCGGCAAGGGTGGCAAAGCCTTTGACAGAGGGATGTGGCGCGTGGCGGAGCCACTCGGGGATGCGACGTTCAAACATTTCGGGGTCCTTCTTTCCGGCCCGAGGCTCTCTCTGTCGTCTGGCGGTTTCTGGCCTTGATGCGACGAAAATGTCGGAACGGGACCGGGGTTGCGCATTTTTTGGGCGCCTGATGACGCCATTCTTATCGCTTTATAGTTGTGGAGTTGGCGCGCGGCCTTGCGTTTCGCCGCTGGCCTAGTGCACCCTCGCGCCGCAAGATCACTTCAAATTCAGCGAGGAAGGCCTTGAGAATGACAGATAATCCGATTTCCCCCACCATCCCGCTGGACCAAGACGGGGTGCATCACGGATTTTTACGGTTGCCTTACAGTCGCGATGACAGCGCCTGGGGATCGGTCATGATCCCGATCACCGTGATCCAGAATGGCGTCGGCAAAACCGCGCTGCTGACCGGTGCAAACCACGGCGACGAATACGAAGGTCCCGTCGCGTTGCAAGAGCTGGCCTTTCAGACCAAGGCAGAGGACGTGCAGGGGCGGCTGATCATCCTTCCGTATTTCAACTATCCTGCTTTTCGCGCGGGCAGTCGTACCTCGCCCATCGATCGCGGCAACTTGAACCGTGCGTTTCCGGGGCGGCCAGATGGCACAGTGACCGAAAAGATCGCCGACTATATTCAGCGCACCCTGTTGCCGATGGCTGATGTGGCGGTGGACTTTCACTCCGGCGGCAAGACGCTTGATTTTGTGCCCTTCGCCGCCGCACACCTCTTGGACGATGCCGCCACGCAAGAGGCCTGTTTCGCCGCGATGACCGCCTTCAACGCGCCCTACTCTGTGCAGCTGCGCGAGATTGACAGTGTCGGCATGTACGACACTGCGGTCGAGGACATGGGCAAAGTTTTGGTCACGACGGAGCTTGGTGGCGGCGGGTCATCCACGGCGCGCAGCAATGCGGTTGCCAAAAAGGGTCTGCGCAACGTCCTGATCCATTTCGGCATTTTGAACGGCGAGATGCAGATCGACCCGTCGATCCCCCTGACCATGCCGGATGACGATTGCTATTTGTTCAGCGAAAGTGACGGTCTGTTCGAGATGATGATTGATCTCGGGGATCCCGTGAAAGCGGGCGATTTGATCGCTCGGATCTGGCCGCAAGACCGCACCGGTATCGCCCCGCAAGAGTTTCGCGCCAAGCGCGAGGGCATCGTTATCAGCCGCCATTTTCCGGGCTTGATCAAGGCGGGCGATTGCGTGGCGGTGATCGGCGTGCCGGGCGAGGCCTAAGGCCATGCAGCTGGATCAACGCGATCTTGATATCCTGCGCATCCTGTCCAAGGAGGGGCGCATTACCAAGGCGGCTCTGGCAGAGCGCGTCGGTCTCACGCCCACCCCCTGTTGGGAACGGCTGGCAAAGCTGGAAAAGGCCGGTTTGATCGAAGGCTATGGTGCGCGCATCAATCTGAAAAAACTCGCCCCTTACGTCACCGTCTTTGTGGCCGTGGAAATATCGGGCCACACAGCGGCGGGGTTTCAGGCCTTCGAGGCTGCGATCCAGCGCTATGATGAAGTCACCCATTGCTGGGCCTTGGGCGGTGGTTTTGACTATCTCTTGCAAGTCGTCACACGGGACATTGATGCCTACCAGCAGCTAATCGATGCTATGCTAGAGGCCCGCATCGGATTAAGCCGCTATTACACCTATGTCGTGACCAAGCCCGTGAAGGGCGCACAGATGCCACCACTGGATATTTTGCTCAATGGCAGATGATTCATCTGCCAAGTTAACAAATTTCAGTTCCTTCTTCTGCAAGAGCCTATGCACACTCCGCCCAAAGCGCCCCGTTTTGCGGGCAAGAATTTGAAAGGAGACGCCATGCTGAAGAACGATCAATTGGACCAGTGGGACCGCGAGACCTTCTTTCACCCGTCGACCCATTTGGCGCAGCACGCGCGGGGCGAGAGCCCAAACCGCGTTGTGAAGACCGCTTCTGGTGTATTCATCGAGGATCGCGACGGCATCCGGCTTCTGGACGCCTTTGCGGGGCTGTATTGCGTGAACGTCGGCTATGGCCGTCAGGAAATCGCCGAGGCCATCGCCGATCAGGCGCGTGAGCTTGCATATTACCACGCCTATGTGGGCCATGGCACCGAAGCCTCGATCACGTTGGCAAAGATGATCCTCGACCGCGCACCGTCCAACATGTCGAAGGTATACTTCGGTCTTGGGGGGTCTGACGCGAATGAGACTAACGTCAAATTGATCTGGTATTACAATAACATCCTTGGCCGACCGGAGAAGAAGAAGATCATCTCTCGTTGGCGCGGGTATCATGGCTCGGGCTTGGTGACAGGCTCGCTGACCGGGCTGGAGCTGTTCCACAAGAAGTTCGACTTGCCCGTGGATCAGGTCATCCACACAGAGGCCCCCTATTACTTCCGCCGCGCAGATCAGAGCCAGAGCGAAGAGCAATTCGTCGCCCACTGCGTCGCGGAACTGGAGGCGCTGATCGCGCGTGAGGGCGCAGACACCATTGCAGCTTTCATTGGCGAGCCAGTTCTGGGCACGGGCGGCATTGTGCCACCCCCCGCAGGTTATTGGGAGGCCATTCAGACCGTTCTGAAAAAACACGATATTCTTCTGGTGGTCGATGAGGTCGTCACAGGCTTTGGCCGTCTTGGCACCATGTTTGGCTCCGACCACTATGGTCTTGAACCGGATTTGATCACCATCGCGAAGGGCCTGACTTCGGCCTACGCGCCACTATCGGGATCGATTGTCGGGGACCGCATGTGGAATGTGTTGGAGCAAGGCACCGATGAGAATGGCCCAATTGGCCATGGCTGGACCTATTCCGCGCATCCTATTGGGGCAGCGGCAGGGGTGGCGAACCTAAAGCTGTTGGATGCGTTGAACCTCGTGACAAATGCGGGCGAGGTTGGCGCCTATCTCAACGCCACGATGGCGGAGGCGCTCGGCAATCATCCGCATGTGGGCGATATTCGCGGCGAGGGGATGCTCTGTGCGGTCGAATTCGTCAAGGACCGCGACAGCCGGACCTTCTTTGAGGCCAGCGACAAAATCGGACCTCAGATCTCGGCCAAGCTGCTGGAGCAAGACAAGATCATCGCCCGCGCCATGCCGCAGGGTGATATTCTTGGCTTTGCCCCGCCGTTCTGCCTGACCCGCGCTGAAGCAGATCAGGTGGTGGAAGGCACGCTGCGCGCCGTGACCGCGGTGCTGGGTTAAACCCGCATCAATTCCGGCTAATCACCTCAAAAGT
Source organism: Epibacterium sp. (assembly GCA_048263945.1). Taxonomy (GTDB): domain Bacteria; phylum Pseudomonadota; class Alphaproteobacteria; order Rhodobacterales; family Rhodobacteraceae; genus Epibacterium. The sequence continues at coordinate 14,434 of JBLXDQ010000022.1, forward strand.
CTCCGCTCATTCGGGCGGAGATTTTTCGTTTTTTCGCAGCCCATTAACCGTTCTTGCTTAGGCTCGACCTTTGAGAATTGCCACCTGGGTCCACTCCTTGCTTTTGCTGTTGAGCAGAGGAAGGGAGGGTGCCGGGCGGTTTTGCCGTGACCCTGATGCCTTTGCGAAGGCTCGCAAGTTTGAAAACCGGGATGAAAGCTGAGGTCGGATGACAACCTATGTTGTAACATCGTCCAACTACAACAATCCGGCGTTCTGGTCTTCGATTTCGGAGAGCGGGGCGGGTCATACGCTTGACCTGACGAGCCTGCCTGCGGGCTATGAATTCTCTATCAACTCCACCACCAATACGATCTCGATCTGGAACGGCTCAAGTTGGTACACGGTGGGCCAGAGCGGAGCAGGGGGCACAGATGCCAACCTCGGCGCACCGACCCAGATATCTTATTTCACGACCGTCCAGGGCAGCGGTGGCGATGATTTTGTCGAGGGCAGCAGCAACGACGACGTGATCTATAGCTTTGCCGGAGATGACACTATCGATGGCAGCGGCGGCAATGATGTGGTCTATGCGGGCGATGGCACAGACAGCGTTGCGGGCGGCACGGGCCAAGACACGCTCTATGGTCAGGCCGGCAATGACACGATCGACGGCGAGGCGGGCAATGATGTCATCTATGCCGGCAGCGGCGATGATCGCATCATAGGTGGCAGCGGCAATGACACCATGTATGGCGAGGATGGGCAGGACACCTTCGTCTTTGAGGATGGCTTTGGCAGCGACATCCTCTACGGCGGCGATGGCGGGGTCGATTTCGACACGGTTGATCTGTCGGCCCTTAGCGGTGCGGCGACGGTCAACTATGCCTTCAGCGAATATGGCACCTTCACCAATGGGGCCGACAGCGCCACCTTCTATCAGATCGAAGGCTTCACCCTCACCGATCACAACGACAGCTTGAACGCCAGCGCCTCCTCGACCGGCGTTTGGGTGGATGCGGGGCAGGGCAACGATACGCTGATCGGCTCCGCTGGCAATGACACGCTGATCGGGGGGGCGGGCAACGACAGCATGACCGGCGGGGCGGGGGACGATCAGTTTGTCCTCAGCACCAGTGGCGGACGTGATACGGTCACCGATTTTGACCTTGGCGACAGTGATGCCAATGGGTTTTACAACGACCAGATTGACGTCAGCGATCTGGTGGGCGGCTCGGGGCCCGGAGGGCTGGTGACCACGGCGGATGTGGTTGTCGGCGATGATGGCTCTGGCAATGCGCTCCTAACTTTTCCCGGAGGCGAGCAGCTGGTGCTGCAGGGGGTGGCGCCGGGACAGATCAATACCCAGTCGCAGCTCTATGCTGCGGGTATTCCTTGCTACACACCGGGCATCCGCATCGCCACAGCGCGGGGTGCTGTCCGGGTCGAGGACATCCGAGTTGGGGATTTGCTGCAAACCGCCGACAATGGGTTTCAGCCGGTGATTTGGACGGGGAGGCGCGATCTCTCCGCCCGCGATCTGGCCCGCCGCCCACATCTGCGACCGATCTTAATCACGTCCGGGGGTCTTCTCGCCAATGATACCCCGCTTTTGGTCTCGCCCCAGCACAGGTTCATGCTGCCTCGGCAGCATTTGGGTGACTTGAGCCCGATCAATGAGGCGTTCATTCGCACACGACTACTGAAGAAGCTGACACCGGAAACCGTTATGAATGCCCCAACCCCGCAAGGTGTGAGCTACATTCACATCATGACAGAACGCCATCAGGTGGTCTTTGCCGAAGGTGTCGCGACAGAGACTTTTTGGCCGGGACCAGAAGCGCTCAGAGGTCTCGATCCCGGCGATCAGCGCGAATTGTTTGATCTCTTCCCAGAGCTGTCCCTCGCGCAGGCTTTGGCCGGTGAGTTGGGGCGCAAAGTCGTCGCGCAACGCTACTCAGCACTCGCGCGACGTGATGTGTTGCGCGCAGACCTTCCTTCGGTGGGGCGCACCTCGGCCGCCTGAGCAACCGAGGTGCAGAGCTTCAGTAAAGCAGCCGCACCAGCCCCATGGTGATTGAGGGGAAGGCGACGAGGATCATGATCCGCAGGATATCCGAAATCACAAAGGGCAGCGCGCCGCGATAGGTCTGACCAATCCCCACGCCCTTGGCCAAGGCGTTGATGACAAAGAGGTTCATGCCGACCGGCGGAGTGATGAGGCCGATCTCGGCCGACATCAGGACGAGGATGCCGAACCAGATGCCCACCTCAGCTTGCGGGATGCCAAAGTCGAGTTGGGTGATGATCGGGATGAAGATCGGCACCGTCAGAAAGATCATCGCCAGCGAATCCATCACCGTGCCGAGCACGAGGTACAACAGAAGCATGCCAATCAGGATGGTCCAGCCGGAGACCTCCGCTTCGAGGAAGTAATTCGCCAGCGTCTGCGGCACTTGGGCCGAAGAGAGGAAGGAGTTGAACACTCCCGCCGCCAGAATGATGAAGAAGATCATCGCGGCGGTCCGCCCGGTGCTGAGGAGCGAGTCCTTGAGGTCTTGCCAGCCGAGGCTACGGTTCGCCAGCGCCACCAGCGCGGTTCCCGCGACTCCCACGGCGGCGGCGGCGGTGGGCGAGAAGGCCCCGGTATAGATTCCACCGATCACCAGAACGAAGATCACCATCACCGGCCAGACGTCAAACAGGGCGCGAATGCGGTCGCGGTAGGGCATCCGGGGCAGCGCATTGCCAGACCCCGGTACCAGTCGCGTATAGATCGCCACAGTGATCATATAGCCCAGCATGGCGAGAATGCCGGGAATGAAGGCGGCAGTGAACAGCTTTTCGATGTTTTCCTCGGCGAGGATCGCATAGACCACCAGCACTACCGAAGGCGGGATCAGAATGCCAAGGGTGCCCCCGGCGGCCAAGGCGCCGGTGGAGAGCGCCCCGCTATAGCCAGCGCGCTGCAACTCGGGCAGGGCGACCCGCCCCATGGCGGAGGCGGTGGCCAGAGACGATCCGCAGACCGCGCCAAAGCCGGCCGAGGCGCCAATCGCCGCCATGGCCAGCCCGCCGCGCCGATGACCAAGCCAGGCCTCGGCCGCCTTGAACAGCGCGCGGGACATTCCGCCGCGCATGGCAAATTCGCTCATCAGCAGAAACAGCGGGATGATCGACAGGGAGTAATTGGTCAGCGTGCCATAGGTGAAGGTCTTCAGCTGGCTGTCCATCATCCGCATATTGCCCGCCACCAGATAGGTGCCGAGGAGACCGATGACAAACATCGCCGCCGAGAGTGGAATGCGAAAGGCGATCAGCAACAGCATCACGGGAAAGCTGATGAGGCCGATCTGAAACGGAGTGAAGGCGGAGGAAATCAGGTCCAGCATGGCGTCAGGCTGCGCTTTCGGAATGAGGGGCGGAGAGGAAGGCACGGGCGCTGCGCCAAACGCAAACACACGCGACAACAAAAAAGGCGAGCACGCAAACTTCAGCGACTATGTACGTCGGCCATAGGGGCAGCCCGAGGATTTGGCTTTCTTGCCGGGTCTCCATCCGCGCCAGGGCGCCAACCAAATCCCCTTGCAGCAACAGATCCAGCATCGGTTCTTGCTTACGCCGGGCGGGTTTGAAGATCAGGAACCACTGGCGGGTCAGGATCAACCAAGCCAGCGCACAGAGAATCACATCGCCCAAGAGGTCGAGAAAGCGGTTGAAGCGACCGCTGAACAGGGGCTCAAACAGGTCCACCTTGATATGGCCCTTGTTGACCATCACCCAAGGCAGCGCGGCAAAGAGCGCAAGTCCCACACCGTAAGTCACCAGCTCTTCCTCGCCGAGGATCGCGTGGAGCCAGGGGAGCGCGGTGCCGACCGCTTCGGTGCCCCAGAGGGCGTCGAGGCTGCGGCGGGCAAGTTTCAACAGGATGCTGAGGCAGGTGGCGGCGGTGGCGAAGATCAGGCCAAGCCCGCCGAGGAGCGCCAGACCCGCGGCAAAGCGGTGGGTCGCGCGGTCGACACGGTCGAAGACAGTCATAAAAGGTCCCTCGAAAGGAACGGGCTCGGCCACAATGCGTAGCTGAGCCCGAGGGGGTTACTGATTGGCCGCGATCAGCTCTTTGGCCTGAGCAATGGCGGCTTCACCGTCGAAGTCCGCTGCTTCGATCCAGCGGTCATAGACGGGCTGAGCGGCTTCGATCCAACGGGCGACTTCGGCCTCATCAAGCAGGATCAGATTGTTGCCCTCAGCCTTGCTGCGACCAAACTCGTCCGCCTTTACCATGACTTGGCCAGCCATCTCCGACAGGGTCTTGCCGGTCTGCTCGTCCAGAATGGCACGCAGATCGTCCGGCATGCCGTCATACGCGTCCCAGTTCATCGCGAGCACAAAGGTCGCGGTATAAAGCGCGCGGTCGCCGCCCAGCTCGGTGTGGTTCTTCACCAGCTCCGCCAGTTTGATCGAGGGCGTCACCTCCCAGGGGATCACGGTGCCGTTGATCACGCCTTTGGAGAGGTTCTCCGGGATCTTCGGCAAGGGCATCCCCACCGGGGTGGCGCCCAGCTCGCCGAGCAGGTCGGTCACCAGACGGGTCGGGCCACGCATTTCCTTGCCTGCCATATCCTCAAGCTTGGTGATCGGCTCTTCGGAGTGGATCACGCCGGGGCCATGCACCCAAGCGGCGAGGATCTTGGTGTCTTGGAACTCACCGTCCTGCAGTTCGCTCTCGACAAGATCGTAATAGGCTTTGGAGGTCGCCACCGAGTCCTGCATCATAAACGGCAGCTCGAACACTTCGGAACGGTTGAACAGGCCGGGGGTATAGCCGGGCAGGGTCAGCACCGCCTCCACCGCGCCATCAACGGCCTGGGTGTAAAGGTCGCCGGGGGTGCCGCCGAGGGACATGCTGTCAAACAGCTCCACCTTGATGCGGCCCTCGCTGGCGGCCGCCACGTTTTCGGCAAAGGGTGCGAGGAACTGCGCATGCAGCGGCGCCTTTTGCGACATGAAGTGGTGAATGCGGATGGTGACGTCCTGGGCCTGCGCAAAAGTCGCGGCGCCGGCGAGGGCCATTGAGGCCAGCGCGGTCTGGAGCAGTCGGTTCATGGTGTCCTCCCTAGATCAACCGATTGGATCCAAGGCTAGCGGAGCGGGGGGCAAAACCAGAAATTCGAAGCCAGCATATCCTATTCTTTTTAGCTATAGATCCTGATCATCTGGCAGGGATTTTGCCACCTTTCGGATGATCTCGAGAAAGGCGCTTTGGGCGCGGGTGGGCTGCCAGTTTTGCCGATGGGTGAGGCCGATGCGTCGCGGGCTATCGCGAAGATCAATTGCAACCCGACCCAGGGTGCCGGCCTCCAGATGCTCGCGCGCTTGGTTCAGCGAGATCATCGACAGCTTGTTGCTGCCCTGCAGGATGCGGCGCACCATGACGAGGGAGTTGGACTCGATCGCGGGGCCGCGCTCAAGGCTTTGAACCGAGGCGAAAAACCGATCGAAATGCGCGCGGGTGGGCGTCTTGCCGCGCGCGACCACCCAAGGGTAGGCGGCGAGGCGTTCGAGGTCCGGTTCGCGCTCTGTCAGGAGCGGATGGCCGGGGCGACAAACCACGCAGAGGCGGTCGTCAAACAGCGGCTCTTGCACCACATCGGGGGCCGGGTCCGGGTCGCGCAGGGCGCCAAGCAGGATGTCGATCTCGCCGTTGCGCAGCGCGTAAAGCAACTCGGCAAAGGGCGCATCCATTACCGAGACGCGCAGGGCGGGGCGCTGGGCGGTGATCTCGTTCAGGGCATCAGGCAGGATGGCGCTGAGCGACAGAGGCAGGCTGCCGATTCGCAGGGTTCCCGCCTTTTCTCCGTTCACCTCGGCGATTTCTTCGATGGCCTGATCGAGTTCAGAGAAGGCCAGTTTGGCGGCCCGCGCCAGCGCCTCGGCGGCGGGGGTGAGCTCGATCCCCTTGGCGGATTTGAGGTAAAACACCTGCGACGCCAGCGCCTCGAGGTCGCGCGCGGCGCGGTGCAGGCTGGGCTGGGCGATAGCGAGCGCGCGCGCCGCGACCGAGAAGTTCCCGTGAGCCGCAACCGCGATAAGGGCGCGCAATTGCGTGCTGGTTACCAGACTGAGAAAGCCGGGGTCTACCCGTTCGCGCCGCCCCGGCAGGTCGGTCACCGAGGCGAGGAAGTCAAAGGCCCGATGGGTCCGCCCGAGCAGCACCAAAGCCGCCTCTGTCGGGAACATCCCCTTGCTGCTGCGCTGAAATAGGCGGGTTTCAAACAGCCGCTCCAGCTTGGAAATCGCTTGGGTGATCGCGGGTTGCGACAGGTGCACGAGGTCCGAGGCCGCCGAAATACCGCCCTGATCGCAGACCGCCGCAAAGGCGCGCAAGTGGCGGAGGTTGAAGTCCTCTCCCAACATCTCTGTCACTCCCTATAGAGATTTTGAATGGTAGCCTTCGGGCTTTGAAATGGCAAAGGCAAGGGCTTTGCTGAAAAAATGAGGCCAGTTGTTTTTTGCTGGAGAGCGTGACCATGACGGAGACGCAAGGGGAGAAGAAGACGGCGCTGGTGATCTCGGCCCATGCGGCGGATTTTGTCTGGCGCTGTGGCGGGGCGATCGCGCTGCATGCGGAACTCGGATATGAGGTCACGGTGGCCTGCCTGTCCTTTGGCGAGCGCGGCGAGAGCGCGCGGCTGTGGAAAGAGGGCAAGCGCCTTGAGGAGGTGAAGGCGATCCGCCGGGCCGAGGCTGAGGCGGCGGCAGAGGTGCTTGGCGTGCATGCGCTGCGCTGCCTTGATCTTGGCGATTACCCCCTCGACCTTGGGGCGGAAGCCGAGGCACAGATGGTGGATATCATTCGCGCGGTGCAGCCGGCCTTTATGATGTGCCATTCGCAGTACGACCCCTACAACACCGACCATATGCGCACGACCGAATTTGTGCTGACCTGTCGGATGATCGCGCAGGCTTGGGGCCATAATCCGGGCGAGAAGGTGCTGGGGGCCCCGCAGCTCTATCTCTTTGAGCCGCATCAGACCGAGCAGATGGGGTGGAAGCCGGATACTTTCCTCGACATCACCCAGGTCTGGGACAAGAAGCGCGCCGCGATGGAGCATATGAACGGGCAGGTGCATTTGTGGGACTATTACACCCGCGTGGCACAGCAGCGGGCCAATCACTTCAAGCGCAATTCTGGCGGCATGGCGGGCGGGCGCGATTGCAAATTCGTCGAGGGCTTCCAATCGGTCTTCCCGCGCACCGTGGATGAATTGTGAGGGAGATCAAGGGAATGAAAACTCCGACCAACCCCAGCTTTGACATTGCCCATCTGGCGCATGTGGAGATGTACACTGACCGTTTCGAGGAGAGCCTGGATTTCTTCACCCGCGTTTATGGGCTGAAACTCTCTGGTCTGGAGGGCAACAGCGCCTATCTGCGGGCCTGGGATGACTACGAATACCACTCGCTGAAGCTGACCCGCCATCACACCACCGGCGTCGGCCATATCGCCTATCGCGCGGCGAGCCCCGAGGCACTGGTGCGGCGGGTCAAGGTGATCGAGGAGAGCGGCTATAAGAACCATGGCTGGGTTGAGGGCGACGCGGGCCACGGCGCGGCCTTTCGGTTCGAGGACCCCTTTGGCCATGTGTTTGAGATCTACTATGACACCCGCTGGTATCAGGGCGAGGGCGCGGATCAGGCGGTGCTGAAAAACACGGCTTCCGCCTTTACCGGGGCGGCGCCACGGCGGCTGGATCATTTGAACCTGCTGAGCGAGGACGTCAGCGCCTTCAAACGCTTTATGGAGGTCTGTCTGGGCAGTCGGGTGACCGAGTATATCCAGCTCGACAATGGGCGGATTGGCGGCTGCTGGTTCACCGTCAACAATAAGACCTATGACCTGGCCTGCACCGAGGAACATGGCGGCGCGCAGGGGCGACTGCATCACGTGACCTATGCCACCGACCAGCGCGAGGATATCCTGCGGGCCGCCGATCACTTCCTGCAGCAGGGGGTGCATATCGAGACGGGACCGCACAAACACGCCATTCAGGGCACGTTTTTCCTTTATGTTTGGGAGCCTGCGGGCAATCGGGTGGAGCTGGCCAATGCCGGGGCGCGGCTGATCATGGCGCCCGATTGGCAGCCGATCTGCTGGACCGAGGCGGACCGTAAAAAGGGGCAGGCCTGGGGGCTGAAGACTATTGAGAGCTTCCACACCCATGGCACTCCGCCCAGCAAAGAGGAGGCCTAAGATGGCGGTTGTTGTGCAACAGATCGAACGCGCCCCGACCGAGGTGATCGAGCGGCTGGGCCGTGCAGGCGTCGCCACGGTGCATGAGGCGCAGGCGCGCACCGGGCTGATGGCGGCACGTTTGCGGCCAATCCAGCAGGACGTCGGCATCGCGGGCTCCGCCGTCACGATCTCCGCTCCGCCGGGCGACAATTGGATGATCCATGTGGCGATTGAGCAGTTGCAGCCGGGCGATGTGCTGGTGCTGGCCCCCACCGCGCCCTGTGACATGGGGTATTTTGGCGACCTTCTTGCCACCTCTGCCCTGGCGCGGGGCTGTTCGACCCTGATCATCGACGCCGGCGTGCGCGACACGCGGGATTTGCGGGCGATGGGCTTTTGCGTCTGGTCTTCGGCCATCTCGGCGCAGGGCACGGTGAAGGAGACCCTGGGCTCGGTCAATATCCCCATCGTCTGCGGCGGCGCGCTGGTGCAGCCCGGCGATGTGATCGTCGCCGATGACGATGGCATCTGTGTGGTGCCACGCACCACCGCAGCAGAGGTGGCCGATCAGGCGGACAAGCGGCTGGCGGCGGAAGAAGCCAAACGCCAGCGGCTGGCGGCGGGCGAGCTGGGCCTTGATATCTACGACATGCGGCCGCGTCTTTTGGCGAAGGGGCTGCGCTATGTCTGAGGGCATTCCCTGCCTCTGGATGCGGGGGGGAACCTCGAAGGGGGGCTATTTCCTCGCCTCCGACCTGCCGAGCGACCCTGCGGCGCGCGATGCGCTGTTGCTGCGGCTGATGGGCTCGCCCGATCCACGACAGATCGACGGGATGGGGGGCGGCGATACGCTAACCTCCAAAGTAGCGGTGGTACGCCCCTCGGCGCGGGCGGGCGTGGATGTGGATTATCTCTTCTTGCAGGTCTTTGTCGACGCGGCGCGGGTGAGCGATGCGCAGAACTGCGGCAATATCCTCGCCGGGGTCGGCCCCTTTGCGATCGAGCGCGGGTTGGTTCCCGCGCAAGAGGGCGAGACCCGCGTGACCATTTACATGGAGAACACTGGGCAAATCGCAGTCGCACGGGTGTCCACGCCGGATGGGCAGGTCTGCTACCAAGGGGAAGCACAGATCGACGGCGTGCCGGGAACCGCCGCCCCCGTACCGCTTGCATTCCAAGATACCGAAGGGTCCAGCTGCGGTGCCTTGTTCCCGACAGATCACCTCGTCGATGAGATAGCGGGCATCGAGGTGACGTTGATCGACAACGGGATGCCATGCGTCCTGATGCGCGCCGAGGACTTTGGCTTGCGAGGGGATGAGGCGCCCCATGACTTGGAAGCGGACGAAGCCCTCCGCGCTCGGATTGAGAACATTCGGCTGGACGCTGGTCCGCTCATGCGTTTGGGCGATGTTTCAGGGGCCTCTGTGCCCAAGATGGTCCTGCTTAGTCCCGCACAGGCGGGTGGGTCGATCTCGACGCGCTGCTTTATCCCGCATCGCTGCCACAAGGCACTTGGTGTTTTTGCCGGGGTGAGTGTTGCGACGGCCTGTTTGACGCCGGGCACCATCGCGCATCCTATTGCGAAGATCCCGCTGGGGAGCGAGCCGTCTTTGTCGATAGAGCACCCGACAGGGGCGTTGGTGGTTTTGGCGACATTAGATCAAGGCCATTTGGTTCGTAGCGAAGTCCTACGGACGGCCCGAAAATTGATGGATGGGCGCATCTTTTGACGACCGCGATGCAAACCCAATGTGTAGGATGAAAGGGCAGGGAAACCATACTTTTATGAAGTATTGACACAGGTTGTCCGAACTTCCGATACTTTCCCTCGGGGATTGGGGTGAGTGTCGGGCAATCAACGTGTCGGAGAGTGCTGTTTTTCAGATTAACCTGTTCGGCCCATTCGAAGTTGTGGCTTCGGATGGAACGGTTGTCACCATCGCCAGCAAGCGCGGCAAGCTGCTGATCGCGACACTTGCCACAGGGCGCAAGGGACAGCGAACCCGCGATTGGGTGCAAGCTCTCCTCTGGCAAGGGCGCGGCAAGGCGCAGGCCTCTGCAAGCTTGCGACAAGAATTGCGCCTGATCCGCAAAGCCTTTGATCACCCGGACATTATCCTGTCCGAAAACAGCGTGCTGAGCCTCAATTCGGATTTGGTGGAGGTCTCTCTTGAACCGGATAGGGAGCCTGACCGGAGAGAGTTTCTTGAGGGATTAGACCTGCCGGAGCCGATGGCGACGTGGCTCACCGAACAGCGGGCGCAGGTCAGCTGGGCGCCCGTTGGGCAAACTCCTGCTGCACCGCCGCCGCCGACCGACAGTGGCGAACCCCGCGTCTATTTCAACCGGATCAGCATCGGTGAGATGGACCTGCAAATCGCCAATGAGGTGTTTCAGAGCCAGATTGAAAAGGGTCTGACAGATCTCGCCCCTCTCGACATTCGCCAAGTTTCTGAAGCGGAGATTGATGAGACTTCGGTTCACCTCAAGACGCAAATCCTGAAAACGGGTCAAGAAGCTTTGCTCCGCGTGGTTCTGCCCGGTGCGCCCACCGGACAAAGCAATTGGACCGCCAGTTGGCGCGGCATGCAGGATGCGATCCTCGCCTGTCAGGACGAAGACCTGCTGCAATTGGCGCACCGCGCGCAAGAGGCCGCTGTCGATGCGCTGACTCTCAGCGAGGGTCGCAAGACCCATATAAACGCTAGCCTTCTCGGCTTCCGGGCTTTGCGGAACATCTTCAGCATGGACCGCCCGGATCTGGACCAAGCGGACCGCGATCTGGAAGCCGCCTATGAGTTGGTCCCTAAGGGTGTCTTTCTCGCTTGGCGCGCTTTTATCCAGGCCAATCTGATCGTCGAAAGCACCGATCTAGACCCCGGCTATCAGGCGCATCTCGCGGCCAATTTGGCACGGCGCGCGCTGCAGGAGGAGCCGGAAAACGCGGCCCTGAAAGCAGCGGCATCGCATGTGTTTTTGCTAACCGGACAGGACGCGACCGCGGCTGGGGAGTTGGCACGGGATGCCGCAGAGCTGAACCCGTCAAACCCGCTCGCTTGGGCGTCTTGGGCCAATGCAAAGATCGCGGTGGGGCAGATTGAGGCCGCAGCGGAGTTTTCGCGCAAAGCCCTACAAATCGGCCGGTTTTCTCGGTCACGGCACTGGTGGGAGATGCAGGCGGGGGTGGCCGCTGCCTTGGTCGGAAACTTTGACGCTGCACGGGATCACAGCCGTATGGCGCACTCCTTGGTGCCGAGCTTTCGCCCGCCGGTCCGATACCTCGCCGCGCTGGAGCAAAAGCGTGGGGATAGTGACGCGGTCGAAAGCTTGGTCGGCAAGATGCGCGATATGGAAGACGGTTTTGACATCAAGGATCTTGCGGAGCCGGAATACCCCTCTGGGAACCTTCGGCGGGCGGGCCTGGCTTAAGCGCGTCGTCGGCGCTTCTCACATATTTTTCACGGTCGCTTTGCGGCCCAGTCGGCTTTGCTCAGCGCAGCGGACATTTTGAAGACCAACACAGTATTAAGGGGACAACGAACAATGGCGCGATTTGGACATACGGGTCACACCGGACATACGGGGCATACCGGTCACACTGGTCACACGGGCCATACAGGGCACACAGGTCACACTGGGCATACAGGCCATACCGGACATACAGGCCACACTGGTCACACCGGACATACGGGCGCGTCCTACACTGGCTCGGGGCACAGCGCTGCAATGATGACCGCGATGATGTTGACCCGCGAAGGCGTGATCGGCAGTTGGCAACCACCGGAAGTCACGGTTCCACATAGCTTTGATGGAGGTGATCTCGGTCACCTGTCTGGGCCGCCGCTGACTTATGTCATCGACTATGAACTGATGGCGCCAATCTTTATCGACATTGAACCCTCGGATGCCGAAGGCGCCCATGGGGTTGCACATCTCTGTCACTCTGATGCACTGCATGACAGCCCTTTGGTAGAGCTGATGCGCCTGGCCGCGCCGGGTCCGGATGTGTTTGCACAACAGCTTGAATACCTAGATCACTACGCGGACCTGCGCGCGGACCGGATGGAGGAAATCGACGTCCAGCTGACGGATCTCACGTCCTTTTTTGCAGCGCTCGCTCATATGCATCCTGCGCGCAACAAAGCGACACTGACATTCATCCAAGCCGCATTGCGGTTCTGCGCCATGGTTCAGTTTCGGATCAAACATGGGTTCGGATGCGCGCGGCCCTCGAGCCTGTCGCCACAGGTCATGCCGATGATCCAAACACCCGCACATGGCACCTTGCCAAGTGGCCACGCAACCGAGGCCATGTTCCTTGCCACCCTATTCAAAGCCATGGCCGAAGAACTGTCTTTGGGGATTATTGGCGACCGCGATGCCTGGCTGAGCCAATTTCGGGCGCAATGCGATCGGCTCGCGGTGCGGATTGCAGCTAGTCGCACTATGGCGGGTGTGCATTTCCCGGTCGACAGCGCGGCAGGCGCCGTCCTGGGGGACACATTGGCCCGCTACGTGCTTGCGCGAGTCAAAACGCCCGCCCCCCAAAGCGGTGTTGCCCCAGACCCCGTCGTCTGGCGCAAGCTTGATGCCAATATGCAGGCTTTTGGCGCGGCGGATTACACCGTTGATACGATGGCTGCACTGCGCGATGGCGGCGCGATCAATGGGCAAACCGTAACCACCCTCAGCACGGAACAGTTGTCGTTGCGCTATAGCCCGCAGCTTGAGTGGTTGTGGCAGTCCTGCGTCAAGGAATTGCGCCGTGGTGCCCCTGAGCAGGAGGCGTAACCATGCCGCTTTTTTGGCGACAGGAGCAGGCAGGGGCAACAAACCCCCTGCCACGCCATCCAGCAGCACATTGGTGGTACACGCTCGAGGATGAGGCGCGCGCAGCCGAACAAGGCCAAGCCGCGGCCCTCTTGGCCCTCGATGTCGCAGAGGACGCCGGGTTGTCGGAGGTAGAGGCGCGGATGGTTGCCCCGGATCAGGCGCAGTCCCTCCATCAAGGAGAGGCTCCGACGGATCCGCTCTTGGCGGATCTGCTCCAGCGCGTTCAAGACGGCACGCGTGACCGGACATTGTTTGCGCCGGTCCTGCCGTCCGAGGCATTGCATGCGGGTCCGGACGCAGCGGTAGCCGAGGCGGTTGCCGTACCTGATGTGCCGGCCAACAGTACCGTGATCGGGGTGATCGACGATGGTATCGCCTTTGCCCATCCAACGTTCCGGCTGCCCGATGGGAAGGGCACGCGATTTGCCGCTGTATGGCAGCAAGATGCGCCCAAATTGGCTGGACCCGCTGTGGACGTGCCCTTTGGGCAAGTCTTCAGTCGCGCGGAGATTGATCGCAGGGTTAAAGAGGCTGGCGGCGATGAAGATCGCTTTTATCAGGGTTTGCGGCGCTGCGCGGGCGCCAAACAGCCGTTCCGCGCGCGCCGTTTGCATGGAACCCATGTGGCAGACCTTGCGGCCGGGCGGGGACGCGGCGATGCGATGGACGACCGGCCAGAGTGCTTTCCCATCCTGGCGGTCAATCTGCCCACTGCATTGGTGAGCGACACAGGCGGTACGTTCATGGCGGGGGCGATCATACTCGGTGTCCGCGACATCCTGCGGCGCACAGAGGCTATGATGATAAAGGCGGGCTCTGCCTTTCCGCTGGTGTTGAACCTCAGCTTTGGGTTCGGCGGCATTGGCAAAAACGGCGGCCATCTGATTGCCGCGGCGCTAGAGCAAGCGATGGAGTATTGGCACCAAACCCACGGTGTGCCGATGCGCGTTGTTCTTCCTGCAGGCAATACTTTGCAATCGCGCCTTGTCGCACGGGCCGAGATCGCGCCCGGGCAACCCCATCGCGCGGTGGTACACGTCACGCCGGAAAACCGGGGTTCGACCTATGTCGAAATCGCTGTCTCGCGTCGCGGGCCCAAGCCTGCCCTGTCATCCCTATCCGTCGCAGTGACACCGCCGAGTGGGGCAGGGATCTATCCTCCGGCCTTGCCAAGCGGCCCGCTGGCCATGGACACGGCCCTTCAGTTGGTCGACCGATCAGAAGGAGAGGCCGGTTCTGGTTTGGCGCAGTTCGGAATTTACCACGGGTTTCAAAGGGATTTTGCGCCGGAAACAGGCGACAGCCCCTCAGATGGCGTGGAAATCGTCACAGTCGCCTTGCCACCCAATGCGGCAAAAGATCCCTACAGGGCGCTTCCTCCGGGTGGTGATTGGATCATCGAAGTCGGCCTCGCCCCCGGTCAGCGCGAGGCCTGTGATATCGAGATGCGCGTCTTGCGTAATGACGTTCCCAATCAAGTCGCCCCCATCCGGCAAAGGTCTTGGTTCCTAGATCCGCGCTGGCAGGCGTTTGACGCAGACGGACATCGCAGCACAGTCCTTGACAACCCCAATAGCACTGTTCAGCGCGGTGGCAGCTTGAACGCTTTGTCGGGTGGCAGGCAGATTTGGACCGTCGCGGCCTCGGTCGGAGATCGGGAAAAGCTGTCTGACTATTCCGCAGCGGGACCGGGCGGCCCCCTCGCGGAAGGTGCAAATGTGACCCTTCATGCCTGCGCCGATGACAGTACGGCGCGCCCGGGTCAGTTGGCGGCAGGGTCACGCGGGTCGGCGAAGGTGCGCCTTTCGGGAACCAGCGTCGCGGCCCCCATTGTCACACGGCAATTGGCCCTGGCCCTTTCGGACTGGCACCAAATTCCAGGTGCAGACCCTCGCGATTTCGCACCACCCGAATCCTTTGTCGCACGCGGGCCAACCGCACCGCTTGATCGCGCCGGTTTGGGCGGTTTGGCGCATAGAAAATCATCCTAAAATGACAAAAAAGGCCGTCTCACCCTATGTGAGGCGGCTTTTTCACGCTTTCATCACACCCATGCGGGTGCAGCATTCAAGCAGAAACGATATAGTAAGACTTGTGAGTGCGGACGTTTCGTTGAGTGGAAATTCCTTTTAAGTACCAATGCTTTTCAAAGTGTATTGAGTAGTTCCGCAAACATGGCGTGAGCCCAAAAGCGCAGAGTGATGTGGTTGGTGTACATTGCTTTGTGTGGGGTTCGTGCAGTGCCGGCGATCCTCAGTCCCCAAAGTTGGGGGTCGTCGGCCACCCTTTTACAAGTTCGATTTACATGTCGATCTCCGAGAGTGGTGCGTAAAGAGTATGGTTGTTTTGGTCTCTCGGACGGTCGCCGCGCTGACACTTCCCGTCTTCCTCGGGCAGCGTGGCGGCGCGAATTGCAACGAATGACGTTCTTGAACCGACCAGAAGGGGAGTGTGACATCTCTCGCAATCCATCTCTTTCACAGACCCCGATCGCGCAGGAGGGTCTTGATGAACAGGCGTTGGTTGCGGCGTTTGCCAAAATGGAGACTTTGTCGGTCGTCCTGCAAGACGCGCGCAAAGCAGGAGATCGTGCGACATTTGAAGCCGCCGCGATAGAGTTGCGCCTCGCTCAAACTCGGTTCCTGCGCGACCTCAATCGATTTCCAGCAGAAACCGCTCGTCTGTTGGCGGAACGACAAAATTCCATCATTGACCAAGTGGCCTTAGACCCGGTGCTAGACCCAGTGGAAGAGCAGGACGCGGGACGTTCGAACAGGGGCCCTCTGTCTGCATAGCTGCGGCCTAATTATTTGAGAATGCGATTAAAACTGGTTTTCTGACCAAGGCGACGCACATCCGTGTTGACATGGTTCCGGGAAGTGAAGGATAAGCCCTGTCTAATGAAAGGGCCGTTAGCTCAGCTGGATTAGAGCAGGGAACTTCTAATTCTCAGGTCGGGGGTTCGAGTCCTCCACGGCTCGCCATTCATTCTCTGTGCCAACGGCGCATAAGAGTGCACGTTTTGGCGGTTTTCACGCCCCCCCTCTCATGGGGTATTTCAAGGCCAGCGCCAACCGCCCCCTTTCGAGGTATTCTGTCTGTTCACGCGAAGAATTTGCTTAGCCGCCAGTCAGGCAAGGCGAAGTGGTCATCGGTGCAAACCGCAGTATGATGCCAATCACCGAGAGGAAGGGCGAAGAACGGCCATTCGCTGCGGGCGCGAGTAATTGCGCTTGAAAGTGCAGATGCAGCGTTTCAAGCGTAACCGTGGTTACGCCACATGCTGCGCAACGCACCGATATCAGCGACGATCGACATAGCTCCAGTAAAAGCGACACTAGGGTCAGGACACGTTCTTGTTTCATAGCCAGAACATGACGGTTACGGCGAGGGCGATGGCTGAGAGGAAGACCTTCGGGCATCTGTCGTAGCGGGTGGCGACGCGTCGCCAGTCTTTTAGCCTTCCGAACATGATCTCGATCCGGTTGCGGCGTTTGTAGCGGCGCTTGTCGTGCTTGATTGGTTTTTCGCGAGATTTCCGGCCAGGAATGCAGGGCTTTATGCCATTGTCTTTTAATGCTTCCCTGAACTAATCAGCGTCATACCCACCGTCGGCCAGCAGCCTGTCCGCCTTTGGTAGGCTGTCCAGCAGGGCCGCTGCACCGGTGTAATAGCGGACCTAGCCTGCGGTCATGAAGAACCGGATCGGGCGGCCATCGGCATCGGCGACGGCATGCCGTTTGGTGTTCATGCTGCCCCTGGCTCGACCGATTAGACGGCCCCTTTGGGCTCCTGCCTCGCCCCCGTTCGACGGGGAATTGATCCCCCAGATCACTTCCTGGCCCTCCTTACTTGACGCACAGGCTGGTCGCCGTGCGGTGGGCTGTGAGATCGGGCGCATCGATCATCATCGTCTACGGCACAGCGGCCTCGGAGGCCAGGCCAACTATCATCCGGGCGAAGACGCCCTTGTCGCTCCACCGCTTCCAACGGTTGTAGAGGTTCTTATCAGGACCATACTCCTTCGGTGCATCGCACCACCTCAACCCATTGAGATTGATGATGATAATGCCGCTCAAAACCCGTCGATCATCGACGCGCAGCTTACTATGGCTTTGGGGAAAAAGGGCGACAATCGCGCCATCTGCGCTTCGCTCAGCTAGAAAAGGTTGTTCATCGATCAGTCTCCTTGCGGAGCCTAGATCACGACGACACCCCAAAAACATTGGGTCCTGACCCTAAGTACCTCACTGCATGGCGCGCCCGGTCAGGGCGATTTCGAGCTTTTCAACCGCAACTGAAAGATGCGAGAGCAGTTCGTCCTTGCGGTCTTCGGTAAGGTTGAGATCGGGAACGGCGATGGAGATTGTTCCGGCAGGGTCGCGCCCATCGCGAAAGAAGGGCATGGCAACACTGGCGACACCGTCTTCAACGGTGTTTCGCGTACAAGCATGGCCTAATCGATGTGCCTGTTGAATGAACTGTTCCAGATCCACC
The DNA here is from genome assembly GCA_048263945.1 of Epibacterium sp. Classification (GTDB taxonomy): domain Bacteria; phylum Pseudomonadota; class Alphaproteobacteria; order Rhodobacterales; family Rhodobacteraceae; genus Epibacterium. Next base: position 31,982 of record JBLXDQ010000022.1, read on the forward strand.
TGATCGGTGAGGGTGAAGCGCGTGAGTTTATCCCGCTGTAGGGTGAAAATCTGAGCGCGTGTCTCAAGTGTACAAAAGGTGAGAAAGGCGAGGCCCGACGCAGAGGAATGAAATGGGTAGCTTTCGGCGGGGCGTAGGTTGATGACGTTTCCCCGCGGCGGCAACTTGTAGGCTACGGTCGACATGCCTGTCTTTCCGGCAATGCCTACATGAACGGTCTCGTTGGTTCTGGCGCAGAGCCATTGGCACACGATCTGCGTTGCGCGCACCATCGGCACCGTCGCCTCGCGCAGGCGGGCGAGGGCCAAGAAACCGTGGCCGAGGTGATATTTCTTGGTCTCCGGGTCCTGTTCGATAAAGCCATGCGTCATCAGGGAAACCAAGAGACGGCGTGTCACGGCCTTGTCCTCGCCGGTGGCACGGGCCAGTTCGCTCAGGCCAAGCTCCAGATGTTCCAAGGAAAATTGGCGTAACAGGTGCATGGCCTTATCCACCGTTTTCACGCTCATGCAGCAATTCTCCCCAAAGGCCCCCGCAAAACCACGGGCTGGAGAATGGTGCGATAATCGCACCGATGGTGCAAATATTTTTGGAAACGCCCCGGCCTCTGTCACAAAAATGCCAATTGTTCCCCGAGGTCGCCGCGCTCTGATCGCGTGATGAGACCTCGCCTACTGACAAAGGATCACGGCTTTGGCTCTCGCACATCCTCTTCCCGAAACGGCTCCGGTGGTCATCCTTGGCGGCGGGATCATCGGGGTCTCCACCCTCTATCATCTGGCCAAACGCGGCGTGGCGGCGGTGCTTCTGGAGCGGCGCAAGATCGCCAGCGGCACCACCTGGCACGCGGCCGGCATCGTGGGTCAGCTGCGCGACAGCACCGCCCAAACCGAGCTTGGCAAATACACCGCCCGGCTGTTTCGCGATCTGGAGGAAGAGACCGGGCAGGCGACCGGCTACAAACCCAACGGTACCATCAACCTCGCCCTCGGCGCGGTGCGGCACGAGCAGCTGTTGCGCAGCCATGACCACGCCGCCCGGATGGGGATCGAGACTTTTATGCTCTCGCCGCAGGAGTTGAAGGAAAAATGGCCGTGGATCGAAACCTCGGACGTGCGCTCGGCCTTCTTTGTGCCCTCGAACGGGCAGGTCAATGCGCTCGACGTGACCAATGCGATGATCAAAGGCGCCAAGGCCGCAGGGGCCAAAGTGTTTGAAAACACGCTGGTCGAAGAGCTGATCCTGCGCGACGGCAAGGTGGTTGGGGTGCGCACCGACCGGGGCGAGATTGCCACCTCTAAGGTGCTGCTCGCGGGCGGCATGTGGAGCCACCTCTTTGCCAAGGCGCATGGGGTCACGGTGCCGCTGCATGCGACCGAGCATTTCTACATCGTGACCGAGCCGCTCTCCGGTCTGCCGGGCACCCAGCCGATCCTCAACATCGCGGAGGAGCGCACCTATTGGAAGGAAGACACCGGCAAGCTGTTGATCGGCTCCTTTGAGGCCCATGGCAAACCTTATGGCGCGAACGGCATCCCGGCGGATTTTGAATTCGACGAGCTGCCCTTTGACATGGACCATGTGGAACCCTGTCTGGAGAAGATGTTCTCCCGGATGCCGGCCCTTGCGGATATGGGCATCCAGACCTTCTTTAACGGGCCGGAGAGCTTTACTCCGGATGGGCGACCCTATCTTGGCCCCTCGGGCGAGGTGGCGGGGCTTTATGTTGCGACGGGGATGAACTCCAACGGGATTTTGAACTCCGGCGGGGTAGGGCTGACGATGGCCGAGTGGCTCATCGACGGCGAACCCTCGCGCGGGATGGGGCCGATGCTGGCGCGCCGGGCGCATCCCTTCCAGCGCAACACCCGCTACAACCACGACCGCAGCGCCGAGTCGGTGGGCTTTCACTACGGGGTGTCCTGGGTTGGCCGCCAAATCACCTCGGCGCGGGGCGTGCGCAAGGTGCCGCTGCACGACCGTCTGGCGGCGGCGGGGGCCACCTTTGCCGAGCGGATCGGCTGGGAAATGCCGATGTATTTCGACCTCGAGGCCAAGGGCTGGAACCCGGAGCCGACACTTGGGCAAAAGGATTGGGCGCCGCATGTGGCGCGTGAATGTCTCGCGGCGCGCGATGCGGCGGTGCTGATCGACCAGTCGATGTATGCCAAGATCCAGGTGCAGGGACCGGACGCGGCGCGGGCGCTGAACCGGGTTTGCGGTGCCGAGATGGACGTGGCGGTGGGAACTTCGGTCTATACTCAGTTCCTCAACCAGCGCGGCGGCATCGAGGCGGATGTCACCGTGACCCGGATCGCGCACGAAAGCTTTATGGTGATCACCGGCCATCCAAGCCAGATCCGCGACCAGCTCTGGATCCGCGACCATGCCGAGGCCGATTGGCGGTTTGAGATCTTCGACGCCACCTCCGCCTATGGGCTGGTGTCGCTGCACGGCCCGAAGTCGCGCGAGATCTTGGCGGCGCTCTCTGGCGATGACCTGTCGAACGCGGCTTTCCCCTTTGGCTCGGCGCGTGAAATTGACGTGGCCTATGCGCGGGCCTGGGCGATCCGGCGTTCCTTTGTGGGTGAGTTGGGGTTTGAGCTGATGATCCCGACCGAGTTTATGGCCGACGTCTATGACGCACTGATCGCGGCGGGGAGGGAGCACGGCCTGCGGCACATGGGCATGTTTGCGATGAACGCCTGCCGGTTGGAGAAGGGCTTTCGCCACTTTGGCCATGACATCGCAGAAGACGACACGCCGCTGGAAACCGGCCTTGGCTTTGCCGTGGCGCTGGGCAAGCAGGAGGCCTTTAATGGCCAAGCCGTGCTTGCCGCGCAAAAGCAGGGCGGCCCGGCGACCAAGGCGCGAACCGTTTCCTGTCGCGTAGAAGGGGCGAGTGCGGCTGAGGGGCCCTATCTCATCCACAACGAGCCGATTTGGCGCGAGGGCGAGATCGTGGGCCATGTGACCTCGGGCGATTGGGGTTTTAGGCTTGAGGCGATGGTTGGCCTTGCGAGCCTGCACCACGAGGCTGGCGTGTCAAAGGCTTGGATCGAAGAGGGCGGGTTTGAGGTGCAGATCGCCGGACAGATGCGTCCGCTGACCGTGCAACTGGCCCCCTTCTATGACCCCTCCGGCAGTTTGATGCGCGGCTAAGGTAGGCAAATAGGGCAGGGAAGTCAGGCAGGGCAACAGGCAGAAAGGCAAAAGGACATGGCAGATAAAACCATCTTGGTCATCGGGACCTTTGACACCAAAAGCGACGAGCTTGGGTTTCTGACCAAAAAGATCCGCGCCTTGGGCGGCGGCGTGGTGACGCTTGATGTCAGCGTGCTGGCGGATGGGCCCTACTGCGTCGACTACTCCCGCCATCAGGTGGCCGAGGCCGCGGGCCACAGCATCGCCGAAGCCATCGCGAGCCAGAGCGAGCATGTGGCGATGAACCTGATGTCCAAAGGCGCCTGCGCGCTGGCCCGTCGCCTGAGCGAGACAGGTCAGATCGACGGGGTGCTCTGCCTCGGTGGCACCATGGGCACCGATCTGGCGCTGGATGTCTGTCAGGCGCTGCCGATTGGCCTGCCGAAATATGTGGTCTCTACCATCTCCTTTTCGCCGCTGATCCCGGCCGAGCGCCTGTCGCCCGATATCCAGATGATCCTCTGGGCCGGGGGGCTTTATGGGCTGAACGCGATCTGCCGCGCCTCTCTCGCGCAGGCGGCAGGGGCGGTGCTGGGGGCGGCGCGGGCGGCAGAGCCGGTGCAAAGTGCGGCACCCGTGGTGGGGGTGACCTCGCTCGGCACCTCCTGTTTGAAATACATCAAAACCCTGAAACCAGCGCTTGAGGCGCGCGGCTACGAGGTTGCGGTGTTTCATGCGATGGGCATGGGCGGCATGGCCTTTGAGCAGATCGCGGGGCAGGGCGGCTTTGCCTGTGTGATGGACTTTGCCGGACCCGAGCTTGGCAATCTGCTCTCCGGCTCGGTGGTCAATGCGGGCCGGGACCGGTTTCGCGCCGCGGGGCGGGCAGGCATTCCGCAGATCGTGGCGCCCGGCTGCATGGACCTCATCGACTTTGCCGGCTGGCAGGAGATCCCCGCTCAGTTTGCGGGTCGCCCGATCCATACCCACAATAAGCTGGTGAAAAACACCTTATACACCGCGCCTGAACGCCGCGCGATCGCCCGGGATCTGAATGCCCGGCTCGGCGAAAGCTCTTCCCCCACCCATCTGATCCTGCCCCTCGGCGGGATCGAGGAATGGGACCGCCCCGGCGGCGATTGTCACGACCCCGAGGGGCTTGCGGCCTTTCTCGACGAGTTGCGCGCAACCAAAGCCGCCTCGGTCTCCCTGAGCGAAACCCCCGCCCATATCAACGATGCGGATTTCGCGACCCTTGCCCTGCAGATCTTTGATGACTGGGTCGCGCAGGGGCTGGTGGCAGAGGGACTGGCTCCCTCGGGCCAGCCCAAACCAACACAACAATAGAAACCAAAAATCCCAACACGGAGCTTCCCATGACCCTTCGACTGATGACCTCACTCGCTGCCCTTGTGCTGGGGGCCAGCAGCGCCCTTGCGGATTATCCCGAGAAACCCGTCTCCTTTGTGGTGCCCTTCCCGCCGGGCGATCTGGAGGACGTGTTGACCCGGATGATCGCCAATAGCTTTCAAGAGATGTATGGCGTTCCGGCGGCGGTGGTGAATAAACCGGGCGGCGGCGGCGGGCCTTTCCCGGGCGCGGTTGAGGTCGCAACCGCCCCGGCCGATGGCTATACGGTGGGCTCCTTTGTGATCGACGTGCCGGTGACCGGGCCGACCCTTGGCATCCCGGAGCTGGCCGATGCGCCGTTTGAGCCCATCGGCATCTTTATGACCTATCCCTTTGTCATCGCGACGCTGGAGAGCCAGCCCTATGACACCTGGGACGAGCTGTCGGCCTATGCCAAGGACAATGACGTCTCGCTGGGGCATTACGGCACCTTTCTGGCGCCGACCCAAGTGACCTTTGCGGCGGCGCAGAAATCGGGCTGGGATTTCACCTCCGAGGCGGCCTTTGATCTGCTGGATTGCAACGTCTTGGCCTCGGGCGATGTGGATGTGGTCAATGCCACGCTGCAAACGCTGCTGCCCTGCATCGATAAGCTGAAGATCCTCGCCAGCATCGGCGATAGCCGCACCTCGCTGACCCCGGACACGCCCACGCTGACCGAAATCCTGCCGGAGGTGAACCTGTCGCTGTGGAACGGTCTCTTTGTGCACAAGGACGTCCCGGTCGAGGCGCGTCGCAAAATCACCGCCGCGGCCCGCAAGGCGCTGCAATCCGACGCCGCCAAGTCCCTGTCGGAGGAGACCGGCGTGCTGATCTACTGGAAAGACCAAACCGCCTCTGAGGCGCGCATTCAAAGCGACATCAAGGTCAGCGGCGAGATTCAGGCGCTCTTGGGCGAGTAACCCCCTCGCAACGACCCTTGCGAAGCGCGCCAGAACCCGCGCTTCGCCCTCTGGGCGGTTGGTTCTGCTCTTCCTCTTTTTGCGGGGTCTTCCCTCATGGCAAAAATCCAACTTTTCAAGGACCTGTTCCGGCGGCATCGACGGCCCGGAGATCTGGTCTTCGCGCTGGCTTTTCTGGCGCTCTCGCTGATTTTGGTCTGGCAACTGCCTGCCCAGACCGTCTGGGTGAAACGCACCCAATGGTTCGGCCAACCGTCTCTGTGGCCGATGATCGCCACAGGGGGCATGCTGCTGTTCAGCCTCTTACACGCGCTCGGCTCTCTGGTGTCGGATCGCATTCCGGGCCGCGGCCGCGAGGTGCTGTTCTGGCTGCGCGCGCTCGAGTTTGTGCTCTATTTCCTGATCTACGTGGTGGCGGTGCCGGTGATTGGCTACCTGCCGGCGACCCTGCTGTTCACCTTCTTTTTGACCCTGCGCGCAGGTTTTCACAGCGGCAAGGCGCTGGCGCTCTCTGCCGCCTTTGCGCTGGTCACCGTGGTCGTGTTTCGCGGTCTTCTCCATGTCAAAATCCCGTCCGGGCTGATTTACGAGCATCTGCCGTCCAGTCTGCGCAGCTTTGCCATGCTCTACCTCTGAGGGCTTTTTATGGACCTGCTTCTGTCTTCTTTGTCGATCCTTGCACAATGGGAGGTGATGGCCGCGCTTGTCATCGGCTCCATCGGCGGGGTTATTATTGGCGCGCTGCCCGGGGTTGGCCCGGCCATTGCCATCGCCATCTTGCTGCCCGCCACCTTTGCGTTTGAGCCTATCGTGGGGCTGACGCTGCTCCTTGGGATCTACGGCAGTTCGATGTATGGCGGTGCCATTCCCGCCATTCTGATCAACACCCCCGGCACCCCGGTCAATGCGCTCAGCACCTATGATGGCTTTCCACTGACCAAACGGGGCGAGGCGCATCGGGCGCTGTCCTTGGCCTATTCCGCCTCGTTCTTTGGTGGGAGCTTCTCGATCCTCTGCCTGATCGTGCTGTCGCCCCTGCTGGCCTGGATCGCGCCGCATTTCGGCAGCCGCGAAGTGTTTCTGGCCGCCTTTATGGGGGTGCTTTTGGTGGTCGTCGCCCATCGCGGCCAGACCTTTGCCGCCGGGATGCTGGCCTGTTTTGGCATGTTCCTTAGCACTGTCGGTCTGGAGCCGGTGAAATACACCCAACGCTTCACCTTTGGTCAGTCGTGGCTCTCCTCTGGCTTTGACCTCATTGTGGTGGTGCTTGGGCTCTTCGCCCTCAGCCAGGCCTTTCTCTTGCTGATCGAAAAGGACAATACCCCCGGCAAGGCCCATGTGGAGGGCGATATGCTTGGCGGCCTGAAGGAGCTTTTGGGCCTCAAACGGATCGCCACTGTCTCGGCCTCCTTTGGGGTGCTGATGGGGATGATCCCCGGGGTGGGCGAGTTCACCGCACAGTTCCTGTCCTATTCCTACGCGCAAAAGACCTCTGCCACGCCTGAGGCCTTTGGCAAAGGCTCCACCGAAGGTCTGGTGGCCTCTGAGGCGGCCAATAACGCGGTGCCAGCGGCGGCGATGATCCCGCTTTTGGCGCTGGGCATCCCGGGCGAGGCGCTGACCGCGATGATGCTTTCGGTCTTTTATGTGCACAACGTCATCCCCGGCCCGCAGCTGTTTGAAAGCCAGTTCGACTTTGTGCTGGCGTTATATCTCGCGCTGATCCTGCTCAATGTGATCGTGCTGGTCTTCCTGTTGTTCTCCACCAACCTTCTGTTGCGGATCATGCAGATCCCGACGCGGTTTTTGGGCATCATGATCCTGACCTTGTCGTTCATCGGGGTCTATTCGCTGCGCAACTCGATCACCGATTGCGCCATCGCGGCGGGCTTTGGGGTCTTTGGCCTGATCCTGAAGCGGATGAACCTGCCCATCGTGCCGATCATCCTTGGCATGGTGCTGGGCGGCATCATGGAGGTGAAACTGCGCAGCGCCATGGCGGCGGTGAAAACACCGCTCGACTTTATCGACCGTCAGGTGGCCGCGACCCTCTTTGGGCTGATCCTCCTGATCCTCGTGCTGCACGTGCGCACCCTGCTGCGCGAGTATCGCGAACGGCGGCCCGAACCGCAGCCCGAGGCCTCTCTTCCTTCGAGCCAGCAGGGGTGATCCATGCTTGACCAAGCCAAAATCACGCAGCTGTCCAACCGCCCCGTGCCGGATCAGGACCACTTCATCGACGGGCGTCGCAGCGCAGCGGCCTTGGGCGGGCGGCTGGAGGTGATCTCGCCGATCACCGCCAAACCGCTGACCCATCTCGCCGAAGGCAGCGCCGAGGATATGGCCCGCGCCATCGCCAGTGCGCGCCGCGCCTTTGACGATGGGCGCTGGGCGCGGCAATCCCCCGCCGCGCGCAAAGCGGTCCTGCTGCGGCTCGCCACCTTGATCGAGGCGGAGGCCTTGGAGCTTGCTGTCCTTGGCGTGCGCGACAATGGCACCGAGATTTCCATGGCCTACAAGGCCGAGGCCCTCTCTGCAGCGCAGAGCTTTCGCTACTACGCTGAGGCGATCGACAAACACTATGGTCAGGTTGCCCCCACCGCGCCCGATGTGCTGGGGCTGGTCCATCACGCGCCGGTTGGTGTGGTTGGTGCTATCGTGCCGTGGAATTTCCCGCTGATGATCGGCAGTTGGAAACTCGCCCCGGCGCTGGCTGCGGGCAATTCCGTGGTGCTGAAACCCGCCGAGAGCGCCTCGCTCAGCCTGTTGCGGCTGGCAGAACTGGCGGTGGAGGCCGGCCTGCCCGATGGCGTCTTCAACGTGGTCACCGGCAAGGGCAGCGTGGTGGGCGAGGCCTTGGCCCTCAGTCCCGATGTCGATGTCATGGTCTTTACCGGCTCTGGCGCAACCGGGCGGCGCTTGCTGGAGTATTCCGCGCGCTCCAACCTCAAGCGCTGCTATCTGGAGCTTGGCGGCAAATCCCCCAATATCCTGTTCCACGATGCCCCTGATCTCGACAAGGCCATCGCCAGTGCCGCCAATGCGATCTTTCGCAATGCCGGGCAGGTCTGTGTCGCTGGCTCCCGCCTCTTGGTCGAGGAAAGCTGCGCTGAGGAGGTGATCGCCGGGCTGGTGGCGCGCGCGCGTAGCTTGCGGGTGGGTGATCCACTGGATGTGACCACCGAGGTCGGCGCAGTCCATTCCGCGGCGCAGCTCGCCTCCAACCTCCACTTTGTCGAGCGGTCCTTGCAGGAGGGCGCCACCTGCCGCGCAGGCGGTGGCGCGCTCGATCTGCCCTCGGGCGGCTATTTCATGCAGCCCACGGTGATGTCTGAGGTGCGCCCCGACAGCCATCTCTTTCAGAACGAGGTCTTTGGCCCGGTGCTCTCCGTTAATACCTTCCGCACCGAAGAAGAGGCGCTGGCGCTGGCGAATAACTCCACCTTTGGCCTCGCCGCCGGGGTCTGGACCCGCGACCTGTCGCGCGCCCATCGGATGGTGGCGGGCATTTGCTCTGGCCTCGTGCATGTGAACACCTATGGCGGCTCTGGCATGACCGTGCCCCTTGGCGGTCATCGGCAATCCGGCAATGGCCACGACAAATCGCTCCATGCGCTCGACAAGTTTTACGACCTCAAGACCGCCTGGATCCAGCTTTGAGCGCCTTCCCACGCGCCCAAATTCAATTTCGACAAAGGACTCCTCATGACCCGCTCCATTGAAACGCTGATGGCAGATCGCAGCCGGCTTCTTGGGCCGAATGTGTCGACCTTTTACCGCGACCCCTTGCATATCGTGCGGGGCGAAGGTGTCTGGCTTTGGGATGCGGAGGGGCGTAAGTATCTGGATTGCTACAACAATGTGCCGCATGTCGGCCATTGTAACCCGCGCGTGGTTGATGCGATCTGCACACAGGCTCGCACCCTCAATACCCATACGCGCTACCTGCACGAGGGCATTCTCGACTATGTCGAACGCCTCACCGGCACGATGGATGCGGCGCTCGACAGTGCGATCCTGACCTGCACCGGCTCCGAGGCCAATGACATCGCCCTGCGTATGGCCGAGGCGGTCACCGGCAAGCGCGGCATCATCGCGACGGATGCGACCTACCACGGCAATACCGCGCTGGTGAGCCAGCTCAGCCAGTCGAACCCGCCCACCGTCGGCTTTGGCCTTGGCGAATATTTCCGCTTTGTCGCCGCCCCAGACAGCTACCGCAGCCCGGACCCCGATGGGCAGGCCTTTGCCGCCGCGGTTGAGGAGCAGATCGCCGCGCATGAGGCAAGCGGTGTCGGCTTTGCGGCGCTCTTGATCTGCCCCTATTTCCTCAACGAAGGCTTCCCCGATCACGCCGGGGGCTGGCTGCGTCCGGTGGCCGAGGTGGTACGCCGCGCCGGTGGGCTTTTGATCTGCGACGAGGTGCAATCGGGCTTTGGCCGCCTCGGCAGTCATTTCTGGGCGCATCAGAAGATGGGCGTGGTGCCGGACGTTCTGACGCTGGGCAAGCCGATGGCCAATGGGCATCCGGTCGGCGCCGTGGTGACGGGGGCTGAGACCCTGAGCCGCTTTCGCCAAGGCTATCGCTACTTCAACACCTTCGGCGGCAACCCGGTCTCCTGTGCGGCGGCCATGGCGGTCTTGGAGGAGATCGAGGCTGAGCATCTGCAGGCCAATGCCCGCGCGGTGGGCGACTATGCCCGCACCCGGCTGGAGGCGCTACGCACCAAACACGCGGTGATTGGCGATGTGCGCGGTTCCGGCCTGATCTTTGGTGCCGAGATGGTGCTGGACGCAGAGAGTAAGGCTCCGGCGGTTGAGTTCACCGACCGGGTGATCAACGCGATGCGCCACGAGGGCGTGATCCTCTCCAAGCTTGGGCGCCACAAGAACACGCTGAAGATCCGCCCGCCGATGCCCTTTTCGCGCGCCCATGCGGATCTGTTGTTTGACACGCTGGACGAGGTCCTGACCCGGACCCCGCTGGTGGCATGATGGCTGTGCTGGTTCAGGCGCTGGCACTTTGGGGCTTTGAAGGGGCCGAGGTGCAGCTCATCGCGGCGCGGGAAAACCATGTCTATCGGGTGACGCATCAGGGCCAGACCTTCGCCCTGCGCCTACATCGGCGCGGCTATCGCACTGCCGCCGAACTCCACTCGGAGCTTTTGTGGATGGCAGCTTTGGCCGAAGGCGGCCTGCAAGTGCCCGCGCCGCTGCCCGCCCGCGACGGGGCACTTCTGCATCAGGTCGAAGGGCAGGGGGTCGATGTGCTCAGTTGGCTCGACGGGGTGCCAATTGGCGCGACCGAGGTGCCCCTCAGCTGTGCCGACCGATCTGGCCTGTTCCACCGCATGGGGCAGGCGATGGCAGAGCTGCATCAGATCAGCGACCAGTGGCAGCCGCCCAGCCCCTTCACCCGCTGCCATTGGGATACCGAGGGTCTGGTGGGCGAGGCGCCGGTCTGGGATCGCTTCTGGGACAACCCGACCCTCGCACCCAAGGATCGCGGGCTGATGCTCTTTGTCAAAGAGAGCCTTGGCGACATGCTGCGCCGCGGGGAAGCGGCGCTGGACTATGGGTTGATCCATGCGGATTTTGTGCGCGAAAACCTCTTGCAGCGCGCCGATGGCAGTCTGCAAGTGATTGATTTTGATGACAGCGGATACGGATTTCGGCTGTTTGATCTGGCCACCGCGCTGATCCAGAACCTCGACGAGCCGGACTATGAAGACCTGCGCGCCGCCTTGCTCGAAGGCTATCTCTCTGTGCGCTGGATCGACGTGACCAGGCTGGATCTCTTCATCCTGGTGCGCTCAGCGAGCTACCTCGGCTGGATCATTCCCCGGATGGAGGAGCCCGGCGCCGAGGCGCGCAATGCGCGCTATCTGACCCGCACCCGCAGGCTGGCGCAGCGCTGGCTGGCGGGCGACTAACCGTCCTCAGGTCCCCGAAAAGACCACACCTATCGGCGCCTCGGCGCCCCAATATCCCCGAAGGAGATCCCAGAATGAAGGTACTCGTGCCTGTCAAACGCGTGATCGACTACAACGTGAAGGTCCGCGTGAAGGCGGACGGCAGCGGTGTCGACCTCGCCAACGTCAAGATGTCGATGAACCCCTTCGACGAAATCGCCGTTGAAGAGGCGATCCGCCTCAAGGAAGCGGGCAAGGCGACTGAGGTCGTGGCCGTCTCCATCGGCGTAAAGCAAGCGCA
>JBLXDQ010000023.1:0-39544 GCA_048263945.1 Epibacterium sp.
CGCAAAACTACACAAAAACAAAGACTTAACTCGGAAATCTTTCTGAAGCGAAGACACCCACCCAGCCCGCCCAACCGGAAATCAACCCGGCCCAAAGCCCCCAAATCCACACAAAACCGCCTTATCCACAGAACAACCCCGCTTACCCACAGACTCAACACAGGAATCGAACCGGAATCGCCCCCAAAACGCAAACAGGCGCAGAAGGTTCTCCCCTCCGCGCCTGTTTCTCATTCCATGTGACTGAGCCGATTACTCAGCAGCCAGTTTGCCTTGCGCCTTTTCCACCCGCACCGCGGAGAATTTGAACTCCGGGATCTTGCCATAGGGGTCAATCGCCGGGTTGGTCAGGATATTGGCCGCGGCCTCCACATAGGCGAAGGGCACAAAGACCATATCCTCGGCCACCGCGCGGTCGGCCCGGGCCATGATCTCGATCGAGCCCCGGCGGGTGGTCAGGCGCACCATCTCACCGGGCTCCACCCCCAAAGCGCGCAGGGTCTTGGGGTGCAGAGAGCAGTTGGCCTCAGGCTCCACCGCATCCAGTACCAGCGACCGGCGCGTCATCGAGCCGGTGTGCCAATGTTCGAGCTGGCGACCAGTGGTCATGATCATCGGATAGTCCGCATCCGGCGCCTCGTCTGGCGGTATCACCGAAGCGGGGGTAAACTTCGCCCGCCCCTCAGCGCGCGGGAAGCCATCGCCAAACACAATCGCCTGACCGGGGTCGGTCTCATGCAGCGAGGGATAGGTGATGGTCTCGGTCTCCAGACGCTCCCAAGTGATATTGTCGAGCGACTTCATGTTGAGCTTCATCTCGGCAAAGACTTCGGAGACGTCGCTATAGGCCCAAGGCAGGCCAATGCGCTGCGCCAGCTCGACGGTGATCTGCCAATCCTCGCGCGCATCACCCGGCGGGGTAACGGCGGGACGCACCCGCTGCACCTGACGGTTGGTGTTGGAAACCGTGCCGTTCTTTTCATACAAAGTAGAGGCCGGCAGGATGATATCGGCAAAGTTCGCCGTCTCGGTCAGGAAAATATCCTGCACGATCATCAGGTCCAGCTTGGCAAAGGCCTCGCGGGCGTGATCCGCATCGGGGTCGGACATGGCGGGGTTTTCACCCTGAATATACATGCCCTTGATATTGCCCGCGTAGACCTGATCGACGATCTCGGTCACGGTGAGGCCCTTCTCGTTGGAGAAATCGCCGCCGCCCCAGACATCCGTGAAAGACCGGCGCACGTCGTCGGAGGTCACGGTCTGGTAATCCGGCAGGAACATCGGGATGAGGCCCGCATCCGAGGCGCCCTGTACGTTGTTCTGCCCCCGCAAGGGGTGCAGACCGGCGCCGGGTTTGCCAACATTGCCAGTCATCAGCGCGAGGCTGATCAGGCACCGCGAGTTGTCGGTGCCGTGGATATGCTGGCTGACGCCCATGCCCCAGAAGATCATCCCGGCCTCAGCCCCTGCAAACATCCGCGCCACCCGGCGCAGTTGCTCAGGCGAGATACCGCAGATTTCCGACATCTTTTCGGGCGTAAAGGCGCGCAGGTGTTCCTTTTCCGCCTCCCAATTCTCGGTCCAGCGGTGGATATACTGGCTGTCGTAGAGCTCCTCCTCGACGATCACATTCATGATCGCGTTCAGCATCGACACATCGGCGCCGGGGCGGAATTGCAGCATCTCGGTCGCGTAGCGACGCATGCCGACGCCGCGCGGGTCCATCACGATCAGCTTGCCGCCGCGTTTGGTGAACTGCTTGAAGTAGGTCGCGGCAACCGGGTGGTTCTCGATCGGGTTGGCGCCGATGATGATGGCCACATCGGCATTGACGATCTCGTTAAAGGTCGCGGTTACCGCGCCAGAGCCCACGTTCTCGATCAGCGCCGCCACCGAGGAGGCATGGCACAGACGGGTGCAATGATCGACGTTATTGTGCTTGAAGCCTTGGCGGATGAACTTCTGGAAGAGATAAGCCTCTTCGTTGGTGCATTTCGCCGAACCAAAGCCGGCCACCGATTTCGGGTCCTGATCGCGCAGGCGGATCAACCCCTTGGCGGCGACATCCATCGCCTCTTCCCAGGTCGCTTCGCGGAAATGGGTCATCAGATCGCCGGGATCGACGTTGAGACCCTTGGCGGGCGCATCGTCGCGGCGGATCAGCGGTTTGGTCAGGCGGTGCGGGTGGTGGATATAGTCAAAGCCAAAGCGGCCCTTGACGCAGAGGCGGCCTTCGTTGGCGGGGCCATTGATGCCCTCGACATATTTGACCTTGCCGTCCTTGACCTTCAACGAAACCTTACACCCCACCCCGCAGAAGGGGCAGACGCTCTCGGTTTCCGTGTCGAAATCCATCCGGTCGCCGACTTGGTTCTCGTCCACCACGGTGGCGGGCATCAAGGCGCCGGTCGGGCAGGCCTGCACGCATTCGCCGCAGGCCACGCAGGAGGAGGCACCCATCGGGTCGGCAATATCAAAGGTCGGATAGGCATTGTGCCCGCGCCCGGCCATGCCGATCACGTCGTTCACCTGCACTTCGCGGCAGGCGCGCACGCAGAGCCCGCAGGAGATGCAGGCGTCGAGGTTCACGCTCATCGCGACGTGGCTGTCGTCCAAGAGCGGGATATGGCCCTCTTCCAGCTTGGGGAAACGCGACTCCGAAACCCCGTTCAGCTCCGCCATTTCCCACATATGCGAGGACTTATCGTGGGCGACGTCCTGCGCCGGTTGGTCAGCAACCAGCAGCTCCATCACCATCTTGCGCGCATTGGTGGCGCGGGCATTGTTGGTGGTGACGACCATGCCTTCGCTGGGTTCGCGGATACAGGAGGCAGCAAGGGTGCGCTCGCCCTCGATCTCGACCATACAGGCGCGGCAGTTGCCATCGGGACGATAACCGGGCTGCGGTTTATGGCACAGATGCGGGATCTTGAGACCGCGGCCATTGGCGACTTCCCAGATGGTCATGCCTGCTTCGGCCGTGACCTGTTCGCCGTCGAGGGTGAAGGTGATTTGCTTCGACATGGCTCAGATCTCCTTGGCTTGCGAAGATGAGATGAGGGCGGCGACTGACCTTGGGGAGGCGCAATCGCGCCTTCCCGGGGGGAAGGTCAGGCGCGGCCCGGTGGTTCCCACCGGGCGGGACATCATTGCGGAGGCCATGCTCACACCTCCTCGGGGAAGTGTTTCATGGTCAGGCGGATCGGGTTCGGCGCGGCTTGGCCGAGACCGCAGATGGAGGCATCCACCATGGTCTGGCTCAGCTCTTCGAGCAGCGACTGATCCCATTTGTCGGCCTGCATCAGCTTCACGGCCTTCTCGCAGCCGACCCGGCAGGGGGTGCACTGGCCGCAGCTTTCATCCTCGAAGAACCGCAGCATGTTGAGCGCCGCATCGCGCGCGGAATCCTGATCCGACAGCACCACCACAGCCGCCGAGCCAATGAAGGAGCCATGCGGTTGCAGCGTGTCGAAATCGAGCGGAATGTCGTTCATATGCGCAGGCAACAGGCCAGAGGAAGGCCCGCCCGGCTGATAGGCCTTGAAGCTATGCCCGTCGAGCATACCGCCCGCCGCCTCGATCACGTCAAGGATGGTGGAGCCTGCGGGCAGCAGATGCACGCCCGGCTGTTTCACCCGACCGGACACGGAATAAGAGCGCAGCCCCTTACGGCCGTTCTTTTCCACCGCGTTCAGAACCTCCGGCCCTTCGCGGTTGATGCGCGCGATCCACAGAAGGGTTTCGACGTTATGCACCAAGGTCGGGCGGCCAAAGATGCCCACTTGCGCCACAAAGGGCGGACGATGGCGCGGCTCGCCGCGTTTGCCCTCGATGGATTCAATCATCGCGGATTCTTCACCGCAAATATAGGCCCCTGCCCCGCGGCGCAGGTCGATGTAACCGGCCTCGACGATGCCCGCCTCTTCCAGCGCACGGATTTCACGCGCGAGGATCTCCAGCACCGCCGGATATTCGTCGCGCATATAGATAAAGGCTTTTTCCGCCTCCACCGCCCAGGCAGCGATCAGCATCCCCTCAAGGAACAGATGCGGTGTGCGCTCAAGGTAGTAGCGGTCTTTGAAGGTGCCCGGCTCGCCCTCATCGCCATTCACGGCGAGATAGCGCGGGCCGGCATTGCCGCGCACAAAGCCCCACTTCTTGCCCGAGGGGAACCCGGCGCCGCCAAGGCCGCGCAGACCGGCCTCCAGCACCTTGTCCTGCACCGCCTCCCAGTTGCCGTTTGCGCGCAGCTCCTTCAGCACGGCATAGCCGCCTTCGGCCTCATAAGTCGCAAAAGTCTCGTAATCCGGCAGGTGCGCGTGGGTGTCCCCCGCCGCAATCGCCGCCTCGACCTTTTCCACGGTGGCGTGGTCGATGTGGTTGTGACCGATCTCCAGCACTGGCGCGGTGTCGCAGCGCCCCATGCAGGGCGCGCGCAGCACCCGCACCTGAGACGGGTCCATCCCGGCCTCCAGCGCGGATTTCAACTGCTCAGCCCCGGCCAACTCGCAAGACAGCGAGTCGCAGACCCGGATGGTCAGCGCGGGCGGCGGCGTCTCGCCTTCTTTCACCACGTCGAAATGGGCGTAGAAACTGGCGACCTCGTAGATTTCCGCCTGACCGGTGCGCAGCTCTTCCGCCAGCGCGCGGATATGCGCGGCAGAGATATGGCCGAATTTGTCCTGCACCAAATGCAGGAATTCGATCAACAAATCGCGGTTGCGGGGCCGATCGCCCAGGAGGTCAAGGACCTCAGAATATGCCTGATCGTCCAGCTGACGACCTTTTGGGGTCTTACGCCCCTTGCCGCGTCCGGATTTCCAAACGCCTTTTGTGTTGTCCAGAGGTGCCATGGGTCACTCCCAATTCAGGTGCCTTGACGCTAGGCCATCTCACCTTGGGGTCCGCATGGTCAAATTTGAATGCCAAAAGGCGCGATAAGGATCGCTTATCGCGCCTCTTTCGCGATGACATTGCGCAAGGCGCGAATGGTCGTCAGCTCAGGCTGGCGATCCACAGCCGCAAGGCAAATGGGGCGCGTCGGCTCCGGTTCCACGAGGTCCAGAACGCGCGTGCCCTCCAGCGGACCCAGTGCCTCGACCAAGGCTTTGGGCAGGATCGTCGCAACCGATCCGGCCCGCGCCATCACCATCGAGGCCATAAAGCCCGTCGATTCAGACATGATTTCCGGTCGCAGATCGAGGTCGGCAAAAATCCGGTCCAGAATGCGCCGGTTCTGCATCTGCGGCTCCAGCAGGCTGAGCGGCAAATGAGCCGCCTGCGCCCATGTGATCTGATCCGGGTAGCCCTCCACCATCCCGGATGAGGCCAAAAGGACATAGGACTCGTCATAGAGCGGCGTCAGGCTCATGTGGTCTTGGGCCACGCTGTCGCTGTAGGTCACGCCTGCGTCGATGGTCCCATCATAGAGCCGCTGCTGGATGCTCAAGGAGGTGGTCACCTCCAGCCGCACGAGCACACGAGGGTGGGCCTGATGCAACCGGTTGATGAGTTGCGCGGCATAAGAGGTCGCGGTCGGCACAACGCCGATAACAAGTGTGCCCGTGACCTCCCCCCGGGCGGCTGCGACCTCCTGCTCCAAGGCCTTTGCATCGTCGAGAATGCCCCGGGCGCGGTCAACGATCATCTGGCCCTCGCCGGTGAGCCCCTGAAACCGGTTGCCGCGCCGCACGATGGACAGGCCAAGCTTGTCCTCAAGGCTGCGAATACGCATTGAAAAGGCCGGCTGCGACATGTTGCAGGCCTCTGCCGCCTTGGCAAAATGCTGATGCCGCGCCAGCGCCGTCAACAGCTGCAGGTCCTTCAGTTCGATCATGCCACACACTCCTGCGGTTGACGCCATGCAGGCTCCTTCACACCTTGGGGGAGAAGATGCAGAGGGGCCACCGTATATTCTTCGCAAAATCCCGATAGAGGGTTTTTCCTCGTTCCCCAAGAGCTCAGCCCGGGGGCGCTGCGCAAGCGATTGTAATCAAGAAGAATTACGGCACGACACCAAAGCGGACGTAGAACTGTCCTAATACGACAGGCTATGCACCAATGCGCTGAGCAGGCGCGATTAATTGGCTGGTAAACACTGTGCGCTACTCCAGACAATAGGACTGTCCCCCATTGCCCCGTGCATAAAGGAGTTTACTTGTGCGTCTCGTTTCCACTGTCGCGGCCCTTCTGCTCGCAGTTCCTGCCCTTGCAGACGAATTCACCCCCGCTTTCGAAGCTTACCTGAACGATGAGATCAGCGGATGGGCCAATGGTCCGGAGATCGTCGCCGCCATCAAGGCGCAAAATGCTGCGAATGCCGGACTAGATCAGGCGCAAATTGACGAACTCGACAAGACCTGGCGGGCGGAAGTCGGCAATGCCTCTAGCGCGTTGATCAATGGCGTCTTGAACAACCCGACCGCCGATGCCCTGCGGGCGCATGTCGAGGCCTCTGGCGGTGCCATCACCGAGGTTTTCGTGATGGATGAGCATGGCCTCAATGTTGCGGCCTCTGATGTGACCTCTGACATGTGGCAAGGCGATGAGGCCAAGTTTCAGGACACATACGGCAAAGGGGCCGGCAGTGTTCACATCAGCGAAGTCGAACTCGATGAATCGACCCAGCGCTATCAGGGACAAATCTCTCTGACCATCACCGACCCGGACACTGGTGCACCGATCGGTGCGATCACAGTGGGCGTTGATGCGGAAAGCCTCCTCTAACCCTTCACGATCAAGCAAGGACACGGGAAGCCCCATGACCAAAGCACGTGCAGCCTCCCCCCGCACCAAGGGCATGTCGATCTTTGCGAAGGTTGGCTTACTCTTGGTCGTCGCGACCCTAGTGACCGCAACGTTCATTGCGGTGGCCAATAAGGTCATCATCGACAAAGCGGTACAGGAGGGCGTCTACTCCCTCGGGGCCAACGTCACCGGATCGGTCGCTTCGCGCAGCGGCGGGGCGATCCGATTTGGCGACAGCGAAAAGCTGGCCACCGACCTGCAAAGCGTTATTGAGGCATCCGAAGGTCAGTCCTTGCACGGGATCGCCGTGAATATGAATGGCGAGGTTGTCGCCTCCTTCGGATCCGCCACAGAGGCGCAGATTGCCGATCTCACAACCCTGGCGATCACCTCCAGCCAGACAGGTGCCGCCGAAACCACCGGCGATGGCAGCTATGCGGCGGCCCCGGCCCTGACGTCCAAAGGGGATCCGGTGGGCGCGGTGGCTATGCTGTGGTCCAGCGCCGCCGCGAAATCCGCAGTGTTCCGTGATCAGTTGATCGCCTATGCCCTTGGAGGAGCCTTAGTAATCGCGATGTGCCTGATCTGCTCCGTCATGATCCGTCGTATCGTCAGCACCCCGCTACAAGAGCTGGGGGCGGTCATTGATGGAATCGCAGAGGGCGATTACTCCAAGCAGGAGCAGCATCTGTCACGCGGCGACGAGGTGGGGCGCATTGCCCGCAACGTCGAAAACCTGCGCCAACAGCTGAGTGATGCCAGCGCCCTTGTGGCACAGCGCGAGGCCGCGCAGCATCATCAAAAAGAAGTTGTCGATACGCTGAACCGGGCGTTGAAGCAAATGTCCGATGGCGATCTGACCCATGCCATCACAGAGCCGTTCAACGAAGAATATGAAACTCTGCGCCGTCACTTCAACTCGACCCGGGCGACTATGGTCAGCATCATCGACTCGGTGATCGAAAGCTCTGAACGTATTCGATCTAGCGCCGAGCAGATCAGTGTCTCCTCGGGGGACCTGTCTCAGCGCACCGAAAGCCAAGCCGCGACCCTTGAGGAAACGGCAGCCGCGATGGAGCAGCTGAACACCAGCGTCCGGTCGGCTGCAGAGGTTGCCCGCCAGGTCGAAGGCGTGATGGACGAAGCCCGCGCAACGGCACAAGAAAGCGGCAAGGTCGTCTCTGAAACGGTCAACGCCATGTCCAAGATCGAGGCCTCCTCGACCAAGATCTCGCAGATCCTGACTGTGATTGACGATATCGCCTTCCAAACCAATCTCCTTGCCTTGAACGCCGGGGTAGAAGCCGCCCGTGCAGGCGAAGCCGGTCGTGGGTTTGCCGTTGTCGCCTCAGAAGTTCGCGCACTTGCTCAACGCTCTGCCGATGCGGCGCAAGAGATCAAACACCTGATCAGCGAGAGCACCGAACAGGTCGGAGAAGGTGTGCGCTTGGTGGGCCGCACCGGAGAAGAGCTCGAAAAGCTGATCGGACGTGTGGGGAATATCTCCAGTCGTGTCAGCGGGATCGCAATCGGAGCCGAGGAACAGGCAACCACCCTGAATGAGATCAACATAGGTGTCTCGCAACTCGATCAGGTGACGCAGCACAATGCCGCGATGGTGGAGGAGACAACGGCCGCCAGCCAAGTCCTACGGAATGACGCGACCCAATTGGCGCGTGTCGTCGCTGTCTTCAAAACCGATGGCACAGAGAAACGACAAGCTGACGAGGTCGTCGTCCCAACGCTTGATCTGGATGCAAAGCCTGTGACAAAGCCAAAAGCGGCCGCGCCAAAGGTAAGTGCCGAGAAAGAACCGTCGGCCCCTGCGCCCCAAGAGGCACCCTTCAAGAAAGCAGCAGGCTGGGACGATTTTTAAAACCAAAACGCTCCTCCTTGAGGAGCGTTTCTCTTTTACACACAAGACTCTAGCTGGAACCTACCCTCACGTATGGGGCGTTCCCAAAGCTTCTTTCAAACTACGGGCGGGTTTGGGGCGTTCTCGCAACTCAAGCGCCGAGTGTAGATCCACAAGATGGCTTTTCATCAGCTCTTCGGCGGCCTGACCATCCCCGCTCCCCAAAGCATCTAGCAGCGCATGGTGCGCGTGTTTCTCACAGAGCGCACTTTGGCGACGCCAATAGAGCGCAATAATCAAGGAAGAGCGGGCGATCAGCGCTTCGACAAAAGCTGCCAAAGTGGCGTGATCGGCAATGCGGGCGATTTCTATGTGAAACAGCCCCGACAAATGCAACGCACGCCCTTGGTCCCCTGCGGCAAGCGCGTCATGTTCGTCCTTGATATGGCGCTGCAACAGCGCGAGGTCGTCCGGCTGTGTCCGCTCTGCTGCGCGTCGCGCCAAACCCGGCTCCATCAAAACGCGCGCCTCAAACACTTCATGCGCCTCCCGCACAGAAGGTTGCGCCACAAAGGCACCGCGGTTGCGCTGAATTTCCACCAGTTGATGATGGCCCAGAGATTGCAGCGCAGAGCGGATGATGGTGCGCGAGACGCTGAAAATGTCAGCCAACTCGTCCTCACCCAGTTTGGTGCCTGGCAGAATGCGATGCTGGTGGATGGCCAGCATCAATTCTGAAGCAACGGTCTCAGCCTGCGAATTGCGGCTGCGGGGGGATGTGGTCACGGGTTCACTCATCTTGAGATCCGATGTGGCAGAGGGGGGCGCATTGGACAAGTGAGTCGCGGCTCCATTAGTTTGCACACACCAATTGTATACAACGTTGCGCCCAATATTGAGCCATACCGCATAAAATTTGCCAAAGCTTTGGGCATTTGAAGAATTCCGCCTTTCACGGTGCAGCAGGCGCTTTGCTGCAACGCCGCATCTCGGGATGGATGGGATCACCAACCAGCGGAGGATGCATGTCAGCGCAGCACACGGAATTGGAACTGGTCGAAGTGACCAAACGCTACGGGCAGACCGTGGCGGTGGACGCGATCAGCCATCGGTTCGCCGCCTCTGTCTACGCCTGTCTTCTTGGTCCGTCGGGCTGCGGTAAAAGCTCAACCCTGCGGATGATCGCCGGCCACGAGAGCATCAGCGATGGGGCCATTCTGATCGGCAAAAAAGACGTTTCGCGCCGCCCGCCCGCCAAGCGCGGCACCGCGATGATGTTTCAGAACTACGCGCTGTTTCCGCACCTGAGCGTGGCCGAAAACGTCGCCTTTAGCCTGCGTATGAAGGGCGAAGAAAAGACCGCCCGCCTGAAAGCCGCGGGCGAGATGCTGGAGTTGGTCGACCTGTCGCATCTCTCTGACCGCCTGCCGGATCAACTGTCGGGCGGCCAACAACAGCGGGTGGCCCTGGCCCGCGCGCTGATCACCCGGCCGCAGGTTCTGTTGCTGGATGAGCCCCTCTCCGCACTTGACCCGTTTCTGCGCATCCGGATGCGCGGCGAGTTGAAACGCCTGCAGCGCGAATTGGGCATCACCTTTGTGCATGTCACCCATGGTCAGGACGAGGCTCTCGCCCTCGCGGATGAGATCGTGGTGATGAACAATGCGGTGATCGAACAAGCCGGCCCGGCGCGGGAGGTGTTTGACCGCCCCACCACCGCCTTTGTCGCGCGGTTCCTCGGCAGCCACAATGTGATCCGCCTTGACCAAGGCAGCTTTGCCCTGCGCGCGGATGCTCTGGCGCTGGCGGACAGCGGTCAGGGCCAGATCGAGGCCAGCATCACCGGCGTCGAATACCAGGGCACGCACGTCAGCGTGACCACCCGCACCACAGATGAACAAGAAATCTCGGTCCTTCTCGGCGACCGCGATTTCTTTGCCAAGCCACGCAACCCGGGCGAGTCCGTCGGTCTGACCTGGGACCAAGAAACATTGCACCGACTAGAAGGCTGAACAGCCCCATTCCCAACAGTCCGATATGGAGAGGAAGACACCATGACGATTTCCCGCCGCAAATTGCTCAAGACCGGGGTGGCCGCCGTTGGCGCCAGCACCCTCGGCGCCCCGATGATCTGGGCACAGAACATCAAGGACATCACCCTGCGCCAGTTCGGCACCGGCGTGTCCAACCTCAACGAGGTGGCCGCGAAGGTCAAAGAAGACCTCGGCTTTACCCTCGAGATGACCGCGCTGGATTCCGACAGCGTGACCCAGCGCGCGGCCACTCAGCCGAAGTCGTTTGATATTGCCGACATCGAATATTGGATCTGCAAAAAAGTCTGGCCGACCGGCAACTTGCAGGCGATGGATGTCTCCAAGATCAAGAATTACGACAAGATCGTCGGCATCTTTAAAGATGGCAAGCTGACGCCCGAATCCACCATCGCGCAGGGCACCGCCCCCCATACCGTCGGCTTTACCGATGGGCCGGATGGCACCACATTCGCCGCTGAGCAGACCGGTTGGATGACCCTGATCCCGACCATCTACAACGCCGACACGCTGGGCATTCGCCCCGACCTGATCGGCCGTCCGATCTCCAGCTGGACCGAGCTCTTGAACCCGGAGTTCAAGGGCAAGGCCTCGATCCTTGATATCTCCTCGATCGGCATTATGGATGCGGCGATGGTCTGCGAGGCCATGGGCGAGATCCAATATGGCGATAAGGGCAATATGACCAAGGAGGAGATCGACAAGACAATGGCGATCTTCACCGAGGCGAAGAAAAACGGCCAGTTCCGCGCCTTCTGGAAGAGCTTTGACGAGAGCGTCAACCTGATGTCCTCGGGCGAGGTGGTGATCCAGTCCATGTGGTCCCCCGCGATCACCGCAGTGAAATCCAAGGGCATTCCCTGCGTCTACCAGCCGCTGAAAGAGGGTTATCGGTCCTGGGGCGGCGGTATTGGCCTGTCGAAAAACCTCTCTGGTCTCGAGCTCGATGCGGCCTATGAGTATATCAACTGGTATCTCGACGGCTGGGTCGGCGGCTTCCTGATGCGTCAGGGCTATTACTCGGCGGTGCCGGAGACCTCGAAGAACCACATGAGCGCCAACGAGTGGGGCTATTGGTTCGAGGGCAAAGAGGCCACCGAGGCGATCACCAACCCGTTTGGCGACGTGATGGCGCAGGCTGGCGAAACCCGCGACGGCGGCTCCTTCACCGACCGCATGGGCGCCGTGGCCTGCTGGAACGCGGTGATGGACGAGAACCAGTATATGGTTCGCAAGTGGAACGAGTTCATCGCAGCCTGATCGCTGATCCCTGCTGTTTGCAAAATGGAGCCGGAGCCCCAATTGGGCTCCGGCACAGGATCAGTCTCTGCGAGACAGAACGAGGGGGCCCTGCCCCCTCGCTTCCCCCAAAGCAAGTCGAGGCCAATAGAATATGGGACCTTCCACCAACACGCCGCGCCACTGGAAGAGCTGGATCATGGTGTCGCCCCTCGCGCTGGTGATGGGGATCTTTTTGATCCTGCCCATCGCGATGATCGTCACTGTCAGCTTTTGGCAAGCCACAGAGTGGTCAATCGTTCCGGCCTTTGACTTTGAAAACTACGCTTTTCTCTTTGGATCACCCGTGACTTACAAGGTGTTCTTCAACACCTTTAAATACGCATTGATCACTTGGGCCTGCACGCTGGGGATCGGCTTTACGGTGGCCTATTTCCTCGCCTTTCACGTGCGCAGTCTTGCCTGGCAGATCGCGCTGTTTTTGCTCTGCACCATCCCTTTTTGGACATCGAACATCATTCGGATGATCTCCTGGATCCCGTTTTTGGGGCGTAATGGCATCGCCAATTCGGTGCTGATCTCTTGGGGTGTCATTGATGAGCCGCTGGATTGGCTGTTGTTCAGCGATTTCTCGGTGATCCTTGCTTTCGTGCATCTCTACACGCTGTTCATGGTCGTGCCGATCTTCAACACGATGATGCGGATCGACCGCTCGCTGATTGAAGCCGCCCGCGATGGTGGCGCCAATGGGGCGCAGATCCTTTGGCATGTGATCGTGCCACTGACGAAGCCCGGCATCATGATCGGCACCATCTTTGTGCTGACGCTGGTGATGGGCGATTTCATCACCGTTCGGTTTATGAGCGGGTCCCAATCGGCCAATGTGGGCCGCCTGATTTCCAACGATATTGCCCTGCTGCAATACCCCTCTGCCGCCGCGACCGCTGTGGTGTTGTTGATCACCGTGCTTTTGGTGATCGGCATCCTGTTGCGCTTTGTCGATATTCGGAAGGAGCTTTGAGATGGAACCGCGTTCGCGCTCCTTTTACGTCTTGGCCGGGTTCTTCACCCTCTTTCTGTTGTTCCTCTACGGCCCCACCGTCACCATCGCGATCCTGTCGTTCCAAGGGCCGCAGGGCGGGCTGACCTTTCCGATGAACGGCGTCTCGCTGCATTGGTTTTACGACCTGTTCCAGGAACAAGCAGTGGGCGACATCTGGGGCAGCTTCCGCCGCAGCTTTGCACTGGGCCTGATGGTGATGGTCACTACCGTTGTGGTCTCCGTCATGGGCGGGTTGGCGTTCCGCAATCGGTTTCCCGGCTCGACTGTGCTGTTCTACCTCATCATTACCGCCCTGGTGATCCCCTCCATTCTGGTTTCGCTGGGTGTTGGCCTGTTGTTCAGCCAATCGGGGCTTGAGGTGCATTGGGCGACCTCTGGCTTTGGCGCGCAGCTGACCTGGACGCTGCCCTTTGGCCTGTTGATCATGTTTGCGGTCTTCAACCGCTTTGATCGCTCTTACGAGGAGGCGGCGCGGGATCTCGGCGCCACCCCGTGGCAGGTGCTGCGCCATGTGGTGATCCCGATCATCGGGCCTTCGCTGATTGGTGTCGCGCTTTTTGGCTTCACCCTCAGCTATGACGAGTTTGCCCGCACCCTGTTGACCGCCGGCAGCTACAACACTCTGCCGCTTGAGATTTTCGGGATGACCACCAATGTCACCACCCCCGTCCTCTATGCACTTGGGACTTTGACCACGCTGTTTTCCCTCGTGATGATCGGCGGTTTTCTCCTGCTGTTTTGGCTCAGCGGCCGCAAAAAGGCCCAGCTTGGCTCGGACGCGGGAAAGGGTGACGTATGATCCTGCTGATCAACCCGAATTCCACCGAAGCGATGACCGAGGACATGACCCGCATCGCGCAGGATCAGGCGGGCGCGATAAAGGTCGAAGGATGGACATCGCACGACGGGCCGCCCTCGATCCAAGGGGTCGAGGATGGCGAGGCCGCTGTGCCGCCCCTGTTGGAGTTGGTCAAAAAGGCCGCCCCCTTGTCACCGCAGGCCATCCTGATTGGGTGTTTTGATGACACTGGCCTCGCCGAGGCCCAGGCCCTCGCCCCCTGCCCCGTGTTTGGCATCGGCCAGGCCGCCTATCATCTGGCCGCCATGTTGGGTGGCAAATTCTCGGTTGTGACGACGCTCGAGGTCTCGGTGCCGATCCTGCGCGACAATGTGCTGGCCTATGGCCTTGGCAACTCGCTTGCAAAAGTGCGGGCGAGTGGCGTGCCGGTGCTCGGGCTGGAACAAGCCGAGGAGCGTGTTGCCGAGGAAATTCGCACCGCTATCGCCGAGGATGACGTGCGCTCTATTGCGCTGGGATGTGGTGGCATGGCTGCGCTGCGAGACCGGCTGCAACAGGAGACATCCGTGCGGCTGATCGACGGGGTCCGCGCCTCGGTCGCCATGGCCTGCGGCGTCTGCGCCTAAGCCCTCATTCGGGAAACATTGCCGCTGGCCGGTTGCCCGGCCAGCGGTACTCGTAAAGACCTCTCCCCTTAGGAACTACACAAACGGGGAGGAGGCACTCTTTAACATCTTCGCTCGCAGGATCTCGAGCTGGATCGGACACGCCAAACAGCGGCGCGTATAGGGTTCGGCCTCGGTCGCTTTGCGCTGTCCCTCACATTTTGGACGGCGCGGCGCGCTCAATGCGCTGATCTCAGGGGTTTCAGGCGGTGCACCACATCACCAGGGCCGGAATTGGGTTCAGGCTCAGTCGATAGACAGTCGCGATTCGGTGGAAATCAGGTTGGCGTCGCTCATGTTGCGTCCTCCGCCTCCCGATCAGGTCAGCGGGCCTCCAAAAGTAAGTCTTCAGAGAAGAATGCGCTGATTTTGCAGGCCTGTCAGCAGGGCCGGATCCACGTCAACTGGCAACCTGTCTCAGGTTTGAGACAGTTCGAAGGACCCATCTCCAATGCCGAGACGTTTCATTCGCCGATACAGCGTTGCGCGTCCGATGCCCAACGTGCGCGCCGCCTCGGAAACATTGCCTTGGGTTCGCACCAGGGCCCGGATCACGGCCGCCCGCTCCGCTTGCTCAAAGTCATCGCTCTCGTCCTCGCGCCCAAAGAGGTCCGAGGCTGGCAGGGCTGCAAGGGCTCCCGTCGGATTGAGACCAAAGACCTTGCGCGCACCACGCGTGGCGCCAATCACCAGATCGTCGCGATCCACCGCCAAGAGCATCGCGGCCTCGCTGCCATCGGTATCTGCAACAATGATACGTGCTGTTGGGAAGGAGGCGCGGAAATGGTCTACTTCGATCTGACGCGCGGTCTGCGCCACCTGCGCGGCGATCAATCTGTTGAAGGCCTCGGTCTGGTCCGCCCGCGCAGAGGACACATCAAGCGCCCCGATCAAACTGCCATCGGCCCCAAAGATTGGCGCGTCCATACAGCTCATATCGATGTTCTGGACCCGAAAATGCTCGTCGCGGTGAATGGTGACCCGGCGCGCCTCGGCAATACAGGTACCGACGCCATTGGTGCCTTCTGAGGCTTCGGACCAGTCGCTTCCCAGCGCCAAGCCCCAGCTTTCGAACACCTTTTGGTCGCCATCCCCGACCCGCACATCGAGCACGACGCCCATGTCGTCGGTCAGTAGAACGCCACAGCCGGAACTGCCCACCAGTTGAAACAGGCTGTCCAACCTCGGCGAGGCCACGCGCAAGATGGACTCGGATCTCTCCAAGCGCTCAGTCAGAAGGGTGCCGTCAACACGTCGCACCGCTCCGCCCTGCGCCGGGTCAATCCCGTGATGGGTCAGCGAGCGTCGCCACGACGCGGCAAGACGACTGCGCGCCGCAGCACCCGGATCGCCGGCCACTTCGAGAATGCGGTCGATATGCTTCGTGTTGCGTGCCACCTCAGCGGTCCTCCTGCCCTCGCATGTTAACCAAGGTTAGCGTCATCGCAAAGGGAATGTGGCCCGGCGAGCGTTTGGCGGAGATTTGCGTTGTTAAACATAGACCTCGCCGATAACTTTACCGCAGGAGGCGCCATGAAGCTCACGTCTTACTCCAATTTCGCTCTACGCTCTTTGCAGCTTGCGGCCCTAAAATCACCCGATCTGATCCGCGTTGACGATGTGGTAAAGGTCCACGGGTTGGCGCGGGCGCATGTGGTGAAAATCGTGCATGAGCTGGGCCGGGCCGGATACTTTGAAACCCAACGCGGGCGCGGTGGCGGCTTTCGTCTGGCGCGCCCAGCCGAGGAGATCGTCATCGGGGATGTGGTTCGACTGACCGAAGGGCCGTTGGATTTGGTCGAATGCTTCAACCCCGAGGTCAACACCTGCCCACTGATTGGCGTGTGCAAATTGTCAAAGGCGCTGATGCGCGCAACCCGCGCCTTTATGGAGGTGCTGGATGACCTGACGCTCGCGGACATCGCCTCCAATCGAGGCGAGTTGTTGGAGCGGATCGCCCCCCTTGAACAAGGCATCGAAGCCCCTGTCAGGAGCCAGAAATGAGCAATATAGGCGATTGGACAGAACGGTTTCTCGGTACCCGACGTCTGGCGCGGTCCGTCCGGGACCGGCTGCTGGCAGAGGCACGGGTGTCGCACTATGCCAAGGGCCAGGTGATCTTTGATCCGCACCATATTCCCGACAGCCTTATGTTCCTTGTCGACGGGACCATCCGCGTGTCGCAGACCTCGGACAGCGGGCGGGATATTGTGCTCTACCGGGTTGAGGCTGGGGACAGCTGCGTGCTGACAACCGCCTGCATGCTCGCCGAAGAAGCCTATAATGCCGAAGGGCTGGCCGAGACGCCGGTCACCGCTGTTGTCCTGCCACGCCCGGCATTCGATCGCCTTGTGGCGGAAGAGGCTGGGTTTCGCGACTTTGTCTTTGCCGCCTATTCCCGCCGTCTGATCGACCTTTTGCGTGTGGTGGATGACGTGGCCTTTGGCCGCATCGATGTCCGTCTGGCAGAACGTTTGCTCGCGCTAGCCGGCACCTCCCCGACCGTTTCGGCAACCCATCAGCAACTCGCCAGCGAGCTTGGAACCGCGCGCGAGGTGATTTCCCGCGTCCTGCAGGATTTTCAGCGCCGCGAGTTAATCACCCAGACCCGAGGCCAAATCACCCTCGCCAATCGCGAGGGTTTAAGCGCAATTGCAGCCAGTTCCTGACCTCAAGACGCAAGTTTTACGAACGCCTTTGACCGCTTGGTGACATAATCACTGAACGATGTCCCTCAAAGATATATCTTGAGACTAAGTTTTATCTCAGGAGGACCTGAAGTGACTGTAAATGTTGGCACAATCGACCGAATCCTGCGCGCTTGCCTCGGGGTTGCCTTGCTCTACCTCGCTTTCATGAGTGGCCTGCCGCTGTTTGAGGCCACGCTCATTCGCTACGGCGCAGCGCTTGTTGGCGTGGTGATGCTGCTGGTCGCAGCCATGCGCAATTGCCCGCTTTACAGCCTGCTTGGCATCCGCACCTGCCGGATGTGATCCACGTCCTGAAACGCCCAGATTGACCCGTACCAAGGGAGTTACCGACTATGACCGCCTACCCCGTTCAGATTGACATCAAACCCGAGGTCGAAGCGTTCTTCGACGAGGCCACCAATACGATCAGCTATATCGTCAAGGACCCGAGCTCTGACGCCTGTGCCATCGTCGACAGTGTGATGGACATCGACTATGCCGCCGGTCGGATCACTTACGAGCACGCAGACCGTATGATCGCCCGCGTGCAGGAACTTGGCGCCAAACTGGAATGGATCATCGAGACCCACGTCCACGCCGATCACCTCTCTGCCGCGCCCTATATCCAAGACAAGCTTGGCGGCAAAATCGGCATCGGTTCCAAGATCATGGTGGTGCAGGACACTTTCGGCAAAATCTTCAACGAAGGCACCGAATTCCAGCGCGACGGCAGCCAGTTTGATGCGCTGTTTGAGGATGGCGACACTTATATGATCGGCAATCTTCAGGCCTTTGCCATGTATACCCCCGGCCACACCCCTGCCTGCATGGTGCATGTGATGGGCAATGCCGCCTTTGTTGGGGACACTCTGTTCATGCCCGATGGCGGCTCGGCTCGTGCGGACTTCCCCGGTGGCGATGCTGGCGTGCTCTATGACTCGATCCAAAAAGTACTCGCGCTGCCGGAAGAGATGCGCCTCTTCATGTGCCACGACTATGGCCCCAATGGCCGCGACATCCAGTGGGAGACCACAGTGGGTGCGGAAAAGGACCACAACATCCACGTCGGCGGCGGCAAATCCAAAGAAGAATTTGTGAAATTCCGCACCGAACGCGATGCCCAGCTCGATATGCCCAAGCTGATCATCCCCTCCCTGCAAGTGAACATGCGCGCAGGTGAGGTGCCGACCGACAAGGACGGCCGCCCGATGCTGAAAGTCCCCGTAAACGGTTTGTAAGGTTACCCCCAAGGGAGGAGTTTTTGCCCATGGAACAGAAGCGCATCTCACCGGATCTTTCGGTGAGCCCTCAAGTCATGCCCACTGACATCCCCGCGATCAAGGCTGCTGGGTTCCGCTCGATCATCTGCAACCGCCCCGATGGCGAAGGCGCAGACCAGCCGAACTTCACCGAGATTGAGGTGGCCGCCACCAAAGCCGGGCTAGAGGTTCGCTACATCCCGATCACCGCAGGCATGGTGCGGGATGAGGACACGCTGGCCTTTGGTCAGGCCCTGCGCGATTTGCCGGGGCCGACCTTGGCCTATTGCCGAACAGGAACGCGCTCTGCGACCCTTTGGGCGCTGTCTCAGGCGCGCCATGCGACCATGGCAGAAATTCTCGCCGCGACCAAATCCGCAGGCTATGACCTCAATGGCGTCGCCCGTCGCATCGCCAACGGCGGCAAGACCCCAACCGATACCGGTGACGCGAAATTCGACGTTGTGATCGTCGGGGGCGGTGCCGGAGGCATCTCGGTCGCCGCCAGCCTGAAGGCGCGCAAGGCAAACCTCAACATTGCTCTGATCGACCCCGCCGATGTGCATTATTACCAGCCCGGCTGGACCATGGTGGGCGGCGGCATTTTTGACGCCCAGACCACCGCGCGCACCATGGGCTCGCTCATTCCGGACGGGGTGCATTGGATCAAGGGCGCCGTGGCTGCGTTTGAACCGGAGAACAACGCAGTAATCTTGGATGGGTGCAAGGTGGTGAAATACGACCGCCTGGTGGTCTGCCCGGGCCTCAAGCTCGACTGGGAACGGATCGAAGGGCTGGAGGAAACGCTGGGCCGCAATGGGGTCACCTCCAACTATCGCTATGATCTGGCGCCCTATACGTGGCAGCTGGTGCAGAACATGAAAAAAGGCCGCGCGCTCTTCACCCAGCCGCCAATGCCGATCAAATGCGCCGGCGCGCCGCAAAAGGCGATGTACCTCTCGGGCGATGCTTGGTTCCGTCGCGGCGTGCTGAAGGATATCGACATCCAGTTCATGAACGCCGGCGGGGTGCTTTTCGGGGTGAAGGACTACGTGCCCGCCCTGATGGACTACATCAAGAAATACGACGCCGGGCTGAACTTCTTTCACAACCTCGTGGCAGTGGATGGGCCGAGCAAGACTGCGACCTTTGAGGTGGCTGAACCGGAAAAAGAGAAAACCCGCATCGAGGTGGAGTTTGACATGATGCATGTCTGCCCGCCGCAGATTGCCCCCGATTTCATCCGGGTTTCTCCGCTGGCCGATCAGGCTGGTTGGATCGACGTCGACCAATCCACCCTGCGCCATAAGTCTTTTGACAATATCTGGTCGCTCGGCGATGTGATGAACGCCCCCAACGCCAAAACCGCCGCCGCGGCCCGCAAGCAAGCCCCCGTGGTGGCGGAGAATATCGTCGCCGATATCTCGGGTCGCTCGGCGGTGGCACAATACGACGGTTATGGCTCCTGCCCGCTGACGGTGGAGCGCGGCAAGATCGTGCTGGCGGAATTTGGCTATGGCAGCGTGTTGAAACCGAGCTTTCCGAAGATCCTGCTGGACGGCACCAAACCGACCCGCGCCGCTTGGTTCCTCAAGGAACGGATGCTGCCGCCGATCTACTGGAAGGCGATGCTGCGCGGCCATGAATGGATGGCCAAACCCGAACCGCTGAAGGTGGCTGAATGATCCGCGTCCCCCTCCTCGCGCTCTGCCTTGCGGGGCCTGCTCTGGCGCAATCCGGGCACGAGATGCACGGCGGCGCCCATCACCCCTACGCGGGTCAGGACAGCCGCGCGATTGCCGCCCTCTCCGAGGAACACATCGCAGGGCTGCAGGCGGGTGCCGGATTGGGCTACGCCAAAGCGGCAGAGCTCAACGGCTGGCCCGGCCCCCTGCATGTGCTGGAGCTGGCGGATGAGCTTGATCTGTCGCCCGAAGTCCAAGCGCAGGTCGAGGCGCTGCGGCAAGAGATGCTCGACGCGGTGCAGCCCCTCGGCCTTGCCCTGATCGCCGCCGAAGAAGAGCTGGACCATCTGTTCGACCGCCCCGATCTCAGCGCTGCTGAGGTGGAGGCGGCCACTACTAAGGCCGCCGCGATTGAGGCTGAGCTGCGCGCCGCGCATCTGGTGGCGCATCTCAAAACCACGCCCCTGCTGACGCCGCATCAGCGGATGCTCTACGCCTCTGCGCGCGGATATGGCACGGCGCACAGCGGCGATCACATGACCCACGGCAGCAATTGAGCCAATAGGACAGAAGACCCATGCATTTCCTCCGCCAGTATATGCCGATCCTCGATTGGGGCCGTCACTACAACCGCGAAGCGCTTTCGAACGACCTGATTGCCGCGGTGATCGTGACGATCATGTTGATCCCCCAATCGCTGGCCTATGCGCTGCTCGCGGGGCTGCCGCCAGAGGCGGGGATCTATGCGTCGATCGCACCCATCGTGCTCTATGCGATATTCGGCACCAGCCGCGCGCTGGCGGTTGGGCCGGTTGCAGTGGTCTCGCTCCTGACCGCCTCCGCCATCGGGCAAGTGGCGGAGCAAGGCACGGCGGGCTATGCAGTGGCCGCGCTAACGCTGGCCTTCTTGTCGGGCGGATTTCTTTTGCTGCTCGGGGTGTTACGGCTTGGGTTTCTGGCAAACTTTCTAAGCCATCCGGTGATCGCAGGCTTCATCACCGCCTCTGGCATTCTGATTGCCACCAGCCAGCTGAAGCATATCCTAGGCGTCAGCGCGAGCGGCCACACCCTGCCCGAATTCGTAATGTCGCTGCTCTCGCATCTGGGCGAGGTGAACCTGCCGACGCTGCTCATCGGTCTTGCGGTCACCGGATTTTTGTTCTGGGTGCGCAGTGGCTTAAAGCCCCTGTTGCAACGATTGGGGGTCAAACCCGGCCTTGCAGGCGTGCTGACCAAGGCAGGACCTGTGGTGGCAGTTGTCGCCTCCACTCTCGTCACCTGGGCGCTGGCTTTGCCCGAGGCAGGGGTCAAGATTGTCGGCGCAGTCCCGCAAAGCCTGCCCCCTTTAACCCTGCCCAGCCTGTCGCCGACGCTCGTGCAATCGCTCATCGTTCCGGCCGTGCTGATCTCGATCATCGGCTTTGTTGAATCCGTCTCGGTCGCTCAGACCCTTGCGGCCAAGAAACGCCAGCGCATTGACCCCGACCAAGAGCTGATCGGCCTCGGCGCGGCCAATATCGGCGCGGCCTTCACCGGCGGCTATCCCGTCACGGGGGGCTTTGCCCGCTCGGTGGTGAACTTTGACGCAGGCGCGGAAACCCCCGCCGCCGGTGCCTTTACCGCGGTGGGGCTGGCAATCGCCGCTGTGGCGCTGACTCCGCTGGTCTATTTCCTGCCCAACGCAACACTCGCCGCAACGATCATTGTGGCGGTCCTCAGCCTCGTGGATTTTTCTGTGCTGAAAAAGACTTGGGGCTACTCCCGCGCAGATTTCGCTGCCGTCGCAGCGACGATCCTGCTCACCCTCACGATGGGGGTCGAGGTCGGTGTGGCCAGTGGCGTCGCAATCTCCATTCTGCTGCATCTCTACAAGACCTCCCGCCCCCATGTGGCCGAGGTCGGTCTGGTACCGGGCACCCAGCATTTCCGCAACATCAACCGCCATGATGTCACCACCGATCCCAGCGTGCTGACCCTGCGGGTGGATGAGAGCCTTTATTTCGTGAACGCCCGCTTTCTGGAGGACCTGATCCAATCCCGCGTGACCGAGGGCTGCGCAATCCGCCATGTCATCCTGATGTTCTCGGCGGTGAATGCGGTGGATTACTCCGCGCTAGAAAGCCTTGAGGCGGTGAACTCGCGCCTCAAGGATATGGGGGTCGGCCTGCATCTCTCCGAGGTTAAAGGCCCGGTGATGGACAGGCTAAAAACCACCCACCTGCTGCACGACCTGAACGGCAAGGTCTATCTGGCGCAATACGACGCCTGGAGCGACTTGGCCGCACAGCCCCAGCCGCCACGCCGCGCGGCGGAGTAAGGCTCAGGCAAACCGCTTCGCCCCGGCCACACAGGCGACCACCGCGACAGAGGCTAGTACCATGGCACCACTCACGGGCTCTTGCAGGATCAAGCCAGCCAGCAGGAGCCCGAAAAAGGGCTGCAACAGCTGCAATTGCCCGACGCCCGCGATGCCGCCCTTGGCAAGGCCGCGATACCAAAAGAAAAAGCCGATAAACATGCTGAAGACGCCCACATAGCCAAGGCCGATCCAGCCTGAGAGTGTGATGTCTCCAAACCCCTCGGGCCTCAGCGCGATCGCCAGTATTCCCATAAAGGGCGAAGCCAGCACCACCGTCCAAGAGATCACCTGCCAGCCACCCAAGTGGCGCGACAGGCGTGCGCCCTCGGCATAGCCAAATCCGCAGACCACAATGGCTGCGCACATCAGCACGCCCCCTGCCAAGGTCCCGCTGCCCCCCTGCATCAGCGCAAATCCCGCGATGGAGGCCGCGCCCAGGCACGAAAACAGCCAAAAAGCAGGCTTTGGTCGCTCGCCGCCCCGAACCACGCCAAAAATGGCCGTCGACAGGGGCAAAAGACCAATAAAGACGATGGAATGGGCCGCACTGACCTGCTGCAAGGCGAGCGCCGTCAACAGGGGAAACCCCACCACGACACAAAGCGCCGACAGGGCAAGCCCGACCAAATCCTGCCGACGCGGCAATGGTTGCTTGAGTGCCAAAAGACACAGCCCGGCCAAAGTCGCCGCAATCACCCCGCGTGCGGCTGTCAAAAACATCGGGTCGAAATCCAATACCGCCAGTCGCGTGGCCGGAAGAGAGCCGCTGAAAATCAGCACTCCGATCAACCCACTGCCCCAACCTGCCAATCTGTCATCCATGAGAGCGTCTCCTTTTATGAGGCTGGGATAGGCGAGACGCTCTGGCGCAACCAGACACAGATCAGTACGATACGCGCAAACTGTACTGGTGCACTGAGCCATACAAAGGACTTCTATCCGTGACGACCAAGACCGAACATCTGATGGCCATACTGCGCCGCCGCATCGCCACACGTGGACTTGGGCCCGGCGACCGAATGCCTTCGATCCGGCAATTTGCGACGCAACAGGGCGTGTCTCCCTCAACCGTGGTCGAGGCCTACGACCGCCTCGCCGCCGAAGGGCTGATCCAGGCGCGGCGCGGCTCCGGGTTCTACGTCACTGGCACCCACCTGCCCCCAATGGCGGTGGCTGATATGGGACCAGCACGCCCGCGCGCGGTCGATCCATTCTGGGTATCCCGTCAGGCGCTTGATGCCAAACCCGGAGCATTGCAACCCGGCTGCGGCTGGCTGCCCGAAGACTGGATGCCGCAAGAGGCCCTGCGCAAAGGGCTGCGTGCTCTGGCGCGCAGCGAGGGTGAGGTTTTGACCCATTATGCCGGGGCGCGCGGCGCGTTGGAGTTGCGCCGCTATTTGGCCGCCCGCTTTGGCGAAGAGAACCTGCCCATTCCGACAGAGCAAATCATGCTCACCGCCTCTGCCAGTCAGGCGATGGATCTGATCTGTCGTTTGCTCCTGTCACCCGGCGATACGGTCTTGGTTGATGATCCCGGCTATTTCAACTTCCACGCGCTGCTGCGCGCCCATCGGGTGGAAATATGCGGAGTGCCCTATGGGCCAGAGGGTCCAGACCCAGAGCAATTCGCCCAGATCGTCGAAACGCAACGCCCCCGGCTCTACCTCACCAATTCCGCCCTGCACAATCCAACCGGAGCACGCCTCTCGCCGCAACGGGCGCATCGCATTCTCTCCATAGCCGCTGCTGCGGATCTCACGATCGTCGAGGATGATACCTTTGCCGATCTCGCCCCCGAGGCCACCACACGTCTAAGCGTGCTCGATGGCCTTGCCCGCGTGCTGCGGATTGGCGGATTTTCCAAAACCCTCAGCGCGTCGGTGCGCTGCGGCTACATCGCCGGGCGCTTGGACTGGATCGAAGCCTTGGTGGACCTGCAAGTGGCAACCAGCTTTGGCGGCCCGAGCCCCGTGGCCACAGACCTCCTGACCCGCGTTTTAACGGGCGGCAGCTATCGCAAGCATCTCGCCGATCTGCATCGCCGTTTGGCCACGGCGCGCAGGCGTGTCGCCGACCGGCTTGCCCCCTTAGGGATCACCCCAGCCTTAATGCCGGAGGGCGGATTTTATCTCTGGTGCCAATTTCCCAATGGCATAGACACCAGCGCCGTCGCCCAGATGTGTCTTGAGGAGGACGTCATCCTTGCCCCGGGCAATGTCTTTAGCCCGGCACAGGACTACGCGGATTTTATGCGGTTCAACGTGGCTCAAATGCAGAATGATCGCATTTACACCGCCCTCGCGCGTTCAATTGAGCGGCTCACCGAGTGATCAACTTCGTCCGAAAACACTACACCAAAGACAGGTCTCGTCTTTTGAATAAATAGCGCAGTTGCGATTTAAATAAGCGCACTCGCCTCGGAAATGATGACAGCTCTGTGAAAACTTTCATTTTGGTGAGTGATACCGTAAAAGCCGCCTATGCAAGTTGATCACCGAGCCCCATAAGGCGCAGTTGAGCAGGCTTTCTGCAAAGCACTTTTAAAACTATATTTTGCCAATTTTAGAAAATCCAATTTCGGAGCTGGATTGTGACGAACAAATTAAGGCGCTGGATCTCAAGGCGTTCAGAGGTGGTGACCGGAGCACTGACCCTGCTCCTCGGGATGGTCGGAGGCCGAGCGATCGGCATCCTCGTCATGCCCCTCTTGACCCGGCTGTATACGCCCGCTGAATTCGCGGTTCTGTCGTTGTTTGTCGCCTCTGTTGGCGTCCTTAACCCATTGGTTGCGCTCCGGTATCCCGCGGCAGTTCCCCTGCCAAAGCTTGATAGGTTGGCAATCAATCTCGTTGCGGTCTCACTCGTGATCGGGGCGGCCACCGTCGGCTTAGTCGCTCTGGTGATCCTGTTTGGGTACCAGTGGCTGCTGTCATTTTCCTCCCTTGCCCCGCTTCAGGGTGTCCTATGGATCATCCCCCTCAGCTTGGCCCTCAACAGCGCGTATGAACTCGCCAGCTTCTGGTCCACGCGAAAACGGAGCTTTTCCATTATCTCGCGCAGCCTTGTGGTGCAGGCCGTCAACGGCAGCGTGGTGAAATGCGTTGGCGGCTGGCTGACGGGGGCACCCAGCCTGCTTGTTTTGGGACAGGTGGTGGCGCAAGGCAGCGGCATTTGGCTTCAGCTCAAAGCGGCACAGGGCGATTTGCGTCAACTGACAGACCACGTTTCATGGTCCCGAATGCGCCATGCCATGCGCTTTTACTGGCGGTTCCCCGTCTATGTTCTGCCTTCGCAGCTCCTGAGCACGGCCGCGGAATGGGCTCCGGTTTTCTTTATCTCGGCCTATTATGGCGCTCAGGAAACCGGCAGCTTTGGGTTGGCTATGACACTGATATCATTGCCCGTCATGTTGATCGGCAAGTCAATTTCTCGCGCCCTATTTGGTAAGACCGCGCACCTTGGCCGTCATCGTGCAGCAGAGATCCTACAGACGACCCTTTCCGTTTTGCGCCTCACATCTCTGGCATCCGTCCCCCTCGCCATTCTCTTGTTCTTTTTCGCTGAACCGGTCCTGAGCTTTGTCCTCGGCGAACACTGGCGCTTGGCTGGGCAGATTGCTGCACTTCAGGCCCCGATGCTTATCGGGCTCATCCTTTTCACCGCAATTAATCCGACGCTTTCTGTTTTTCACCGCCAGTCCATGAAGCTCATGCTGGATGCCCAACGCATGTTGGTCGTCTTGGCCGTTTTCGTTTGGAGCCAATACGCCGAGATCCCGTTCCTGCAGTTGGTACAGGCCTATTCATTCTGCATGTTTGGTCACTTTTTTCTGTCCGCGGGCTGGGTGATGCTCTTTCTCAAACGGCAGGCACAGTCTTCCCGCAACCCTGAGAAGCCATCGAAACATGACTGATCAAAGCCGCCCCATCCCTGTTGTGGTCAACAACTATCTAACGCCCTATCGAGACGACTTATTCTCGGAAATTCAGACCCTCGATCCTGTTCAGATCATCTATGCCTCTCTGCCAGAAGCCAAGCGGCGCGAGATCGGCTGGACCAGTGGCAAGAGTGCCCAAGGTGTGGTGCAAGCCAATGATCCGGCAATTCGACTGGGAAAATCAGGCCGTCGGATGACGATCCCATTGCGCAGCATTCTGGCATTGGCACGCACCCGAACCGATGTGGTGATCTGCACCCTGTCCCGTGACATGGTGCTGGTTCAGCTCGCTTGCCTCCTCATGGCGCGCCTTAAAGGGGCTCGGCTGGCCTATTGGGTTGGCGATGTGAACGGGCCGGACAGCGGTGGCTTGGTCGCTCGTATCGTTGATCGGCTGCGCCTTTTTTGCGCCGCTCGAGCAGACGGGATGATCTACTACAGCTCGCACTCTCAGGACTGGCTTCAGACCCGGCTCTCATCGCGCCTGCCAAGGGTTAGTTGGACCGGAGGGCAAGTCCGGCATCCAATTTCCGACCCGGAGGCCCCTCCTGCGCCGCCCCGCGGCGCGCATCCTGTCCTGCGGGTTTTGGTGATCGGGGGAAGCGATCCTCGAAAGGGAATTGCACAGCTGATTGAGGATCTGAGCGAGATCCATGCCTTTACAGAGCGCCGCATCGAATTGCTCATTGCAGGTGGAACCGAGGTCCATCGCTCCACTCAGCGCGGGGTGCGGGTGATCAACTTGGGAAAACTCGCGGCACCCCAAATGCGCAGTGCTTATGAGCGCTCGGATGTTGTTGTGATTTCCAGTTTTCGCGAGCCTTGGGGGTTTGTCTTTAACGAAGCTCTACTGGCCGGGCGCGCCTGTGTGGTGTCAGAACATGCGGGATCCGCCACAGTTGCCGAACGCTATCACCTAGCCTATCGGCCCGGCGCGCCAGACACTCTGCAAACGGCGATGACACATGCCCTTGCTCTCCCACCTGAAGGGGTGCGTGAGATCGCCGAAACACTTTCGGTTCACCGCGCGGCGGCGTCCTTTCACGCGTTTTGTGCAAAACTGCGGGCCAATGTGTCGGATGACCTCAACGACTACTAGAGCAATCCAACTGTGCGACCTAAGTTGCCGTGCTTGACCAAGGCGGCAGATCAATTCGGTCCACGCCCTTCCGTCTGCGCCGAAGTCGGGCCCGGATCCACTGCTTCGCCCTTTTCGGCGCGGATGCACGCGGCAAGCTGCCTTCGATTGGCCCGGATTGAAACCCGTAGAGGCGCCCAATCTGTGTCTCTGCCAATTCCGCCTCAATACGTTCAATGTCAGACGCCGACAGGAGGGTGCGCCATTGGAAATCGTTGCGGGGCAGGTCCGCAACGCGTTGGTGTTGAGTTTGCGTATAGCGCGGCACCAATGTCGCCCCAACGGATTGAGACGCAGACGGGGTAACACCCAATGCGCCACAAAGCCGGGCCAGCGTTTCATCCGGAGCGTCGCATAACTCTTCATAGCTCAGGGTGGCCACACGCGCCCCAAAAGACCCCTCCGCCAGCGCAAAGGCGCGTTCGGCAAGTGCGTTGCGTTTGCGCCAATAGGACAGAGCATCCCCAAGGGTCGGAACACCCCAATCAGTGCGCATCAAGGAGCTGATCACCGCGCGAGGATCCCGCGTGATATGGATCAGACAGGCTGCTGGAAATGCGGCCAGCAACTCCGCCCCGCACCCACAATTTTCGGGTGTGTGGTCAATGGTCAAAGCCGGAGTGGCAATTCCATGCTTGGCCAGCATGTGGTTGACGATACAGTCAAACGTCTCAGCACCGCTGGCAGCTTGGTACTCTTGGTGTGGCAAATCCCAAAGGCGAAAGCGCATACTTTGCCGCACATCGCGCATCACCTCTGGGCCAGCCTCCGACGCCAATAGAAACTTCTTGAACTGCGCTTCGGGGATGGCGACACCATTCAGGTACCGCGCCAAAGCCGACGCAAGAACCGTGGTGCCGCTTCGTTCGATCCCGCCGATAAACAGCTTTGTCAGAGCCAGTGCCTCTTTCGTAGATTCCTTCATTTGCCCGCCTCGGTGACATCCAACCCGTAAGAGGCCATCCAATCTGACGTGAACTCATAGTTCTGTTGAAGCTTGGTGAGATCCGCCCGAAAATACGCCCGCAATTCCTCCCTAGCCTCCGTCGGCAATGCCGCTGGATCAGTCCCTTGGACGCCACCTGGCATTTGGCGAGCGGCTGCTTTGCCCCCACGAATGATGCGTTTGGCCCAGTTCGGGAGTCCTTCATACAACCCTAGGTGCGCGCGTTTAAACTCCATCCCCCGATAGATCACGCGCGCACCGAGCCCCGATGCCGCCACGGTCTTGTTGCTGATCTCACCAGTCTCTTGCGCAATGCTTGGCGCCTCGATGCCGATAAAGTCACTGACACGGTCTACGGCACGCTGCTGTCTCCGCGTGAAATCCGCAAAGTCCACCAACAAAAGATTGCCACGCTCCGCGAAGGATCGAAACCTGTCCAACTGTCGGGCATACAGCCCTTTGTGGAGGTAAATCTCTTTGCCCTTGTCTGTCCCAATGGCTTCGACAAGGCTTTGTGCAGGGTCCTGCACCCCCCTTGAAACGTTGAACCGATAATTCGACACGGCGCGCGCAATCGGGTCTCGGACCAAGCAGACAAGGCGGGCACTCGGCAGAGTGTCTTCGATCTGGTCTGCGACCTCCGGCATGTGCAGGTATTGCGGCGAAGCGTCTAGGCGCACTTTGCCCTGACCGTGGAATTGAGAGTGGTACCAGTCCACCCCTTTGTCGAAGCGAAATCCAAAGAAGTTGATTTCCTTCACGTCTGCCGTATCGATGTCTGGGCTTTGGGCCAAAATATCGAAAAGCGTTGTGGTTCCGGCCTTTTGCGCCCCAATGATAATAGAATGCACGTCACCCGTTCCTTCTGGTTGGAGTGCTTTGACCCGACTGCTGCCGAACCGCGATCGTCTGTACGAGGACGAGACCTAGGAAGAACCAGCCCAGCCCACTTCCCATGATGTCATCAAGAAAAAGCCATCCCACGAAGCAGAACGCATGCGCTTGTCGGCTGCGGAGCAAGGAAATGGAGATGACCCCTAGCAAGAGGACCGCTGCCCCTCCGTATCGCAGTGCAAAATAAACAAATGAGTTATCGAGCGCGAATTCCACATAACGCTTGCCCTGCGTGAACCGGTCGGCGAGCAGCCACTGAACGTCTTCATGCGGCATTCCAAACAGCCAATATCTGTCGAATTCTGATACCAAAATTTGCAGTAGATAGGCTCGATATCCGGTCGAGGACCCACCCCCAAGGGACATAGCCGCCTGATAGTGTGCGAGGAGGTCTGGTGAGGTCACAAATGAAACGGCCACAGCCATAAACAAAAGGGCTAGGATCATGGCACGCTGGCGGATGGACAAAGCCTGGCTTTGAAAGGCAATTATGCCGACCCCAAACAGAAGCGTCGCGCCGCGCGCTTGGGACACCAGCAGGATAAGACAGATCCCCAGCGCAAAAAAGATTCGCACACGTTTCCCACGGATCTGGGGCATGTACAGGGTCCCCAGCAGAGCCAGGGACAAGCAATGAACTGTACGACGACTGACAAAGAACCCACCGATCTCACCAGCCGGCAGGGTCCCGCCATGCAGGCCCAAGAGATAGATCTGGGATATCAGCACATAAAAAAAGCAGAAG
Organism: Epibacterium sp.; assembly: GCA_048263945.1. GTDB lineage: Bacteria > Pseudomonadota > Alphaproteobacteria > Rhodobacterales > Rhodobacteraceae > Epibacterium. The sequence continues at coordinate 30,076 of JBLXDQ010000023.1, forward strand.
CGGATCAGCCATTCCAACCGCCCAAAACGATAGGCCGCATAGGGAAGCAGCATGAAGAGAAAGGACTGAATGGCGAAAATGAGGCTCGACGTATTGCCTTGTAGCAATTGCAAAAGCAACACGGAGAGCAACAACAACGAAGGCGCTACAAAATACCGAGGAAACCGCTGTAGAAACTGCCCCTTCAACAGCAGGATCCCAATCACCAAGGCCACAAAAGCATTGGAAACCGACACGCCCCCCAGCGCGATGGGTAAACCATTGATCTGAAACAGGATAGAGAACACCGCAAGCATCAACAAAACAGGCACAAACGGAAAGGTCAGCCTTTCTGTAATTCGTCCGTTGATGACTGGGGCGGAGGCGTGGCTCATACCTGCACCGTCGCGTCTTGTTCCTGCCGCGAGGAATCGCGCACCAAATCCACGACGAGGCGATTGTTTCGTGCGATGAGGGCGGAGATGTCAAAGGCCCCCTTTTTGTTAGCCAATCCCCGCAAAATCGCCCGCTCTTGTCCGATGTCTCCGTCCGGGGTGGCAAAGGCGAGATTGCCGGTCATGCTCTGCACATCGCGCGTCACGTCATTCTCTAGCGTCAGCACACCAAGCCCATGCGCCGCAGCTTCAAGATAGGTCAGAGGCAAAGTGTCCGATCCGCTGAAGGAGATGAAAACCTCGGCTTGGCTCATCTCCTGCGACACGTCAGAGGGGGCAAGCGGGCCAAGGAAGGCGACACTCAAACCCGCGGGCAAATCAGCACGAATACTGTCATGGATCTTTTGCGCATAGGGCCCGGCCAGCCGAAGCGCGATGCGGAACTCGTCAGATGCGAGGCGCGAAAGATACTCCGCGGCCTCACCAACCCGCTTTTCTGGTACGATCCGGCCGACATAAAGCACTTTGAGGGCACTGCCTTGTGCCTTACTCGCCTGCCCCGTGTTGGAAGCAACGGGTGCGTAGTTGAAGAAGTTTGGAAAAATATCAGGCTCGACCGTCAGGCCTTGCTCGATAAAAAACCGCCGCTGGCTGGGAGAGATCGCAAAAAGCCGACTTTGCGCGCTTGTCTTGCGAAAGATCGCTACAAACTTTGGCTTTTGCCAGAACGACCAAGAGGAATTGAAATGCGCAATGATCGCGATATCCCGTCGACCGGTCACGACGATTATGGCCCGCGCTGCCAGAACATCTAGGAAGTTGGCACAGCTCACCAGGACGTGGTCGGGGCGTCCGATCCATACCCGCAGGATTGCAATGCAAACTGTAGCCAACCACCGCCAGACCAACAGCGCCGGTCGCCCGCGCCGCAGGTATGAATTGAGCGGCTGACTCCGCACCTGCATCCCCGCTGACAGTAAATGCGCGCGCAGGCGGTCGTTAAAGATCTCAGCCCCGCCTGATTGCCCATCTCCCCCGATCAACGCCAATGTCTCGGGCTTGGAATGCGCCGCCATCACGCGACCTCCCGCTTCATCAACCGCCGCAGACGCAGACCGAGCGGCACGATGGAAAGAACGCGGCGGGCCCGTTTGCGTGGCTCCAAGCCCAGACGCCAAACCCATTCAAGCCCCAAGCGATGAAACGCAGCCGGTGGCGTTTTCACGACGCCAGAGAAATAGTCCGTCGCCCCACCAATCCCAAGCGCCATAAGCGGCAGATGAGGAACAGACTGCTTAAACTCTGCGATGCGGGTTTCTTGCTTGGGATGCCCATAGGCGAAGAACCCGGCCCAGAGACGATGCTCGCCTTGTTGGGGCATCGAAAACTCTGTCGGCTCCTCAAAGATTGCCACATCATCTGGCGCCGCCCCAAGCGCGCGATACTTGGCAAGCGCACCCTTTCTTGAGGCTTCGCTGGCCCCAAACAACACCACGCCCCGCTGTGCGAGAAACTCGGGCGAGCGTGCAACAATTTCCCGACCGGTGAGGCGTTCAAACGTCTCCGGGAAGAGCGCATTCATCACATTTTCGAGGAGACCTGAATCGATCGTGCACCGATCCGCCCGCACCAAAGGCTCTGGATCGTCGAGCAGGTCCTTGAAAATTTCCAAGTTCACCGTCATCACATGCAGCCCGTCCTCACCGCGCTGATAATGCGACCAGAAATCACTCGGGCTGATGTATTTCTCCCGCACGGCGTCCAGCGTTTGCAGGATGTGTTCGTCAGACCTGCGCGTCATGAGGGCTGCACCGATCCAGCAACGACCTCGCCGGACGGCGGATCAATCTGCTCAAGAAACACGTCCAAGATCCGGTCAATCGTGTAGTCATGTGAACGGTCTCGCAGACGGGCTCTGAGATCCAGATAACGCGCCCTGTCTGCATGCAGATCCAACACGTGTGTAGCGGTCTTGGCGAGCGCGCCTGCGTCGGTGACCAAGCCTTCGACATCGACGATGGCATCTGAATTCGCGTCTGTGCTGATCACAACGGGCATGCCTGCGGCATATGCTTCTGGCACCACACGCGGCGTCCCTTCAGCCTTGGATAACAGGCAGAAAAAATCCATCTCCCGATAGATTTTCCACAGATCCGGGCCACGTTTCACAAACCCCGCCAGACGCACGCAGGTCGGATCGGCCAGCCCAAACTGCCGCTCGGCAACATATTGGCGCATGCTGTCATCGAGCTTTCCAACCAATGTCAAAGTGCATGTCACACCGCGCGCCATGCCCTGTCGCTGCATCTCTTCGAGAAAATCAAACAGCCGGTCGATGCCTTTTTCGACCGAAATCCGCCCTGCGTAGATCAGGTTCAGCTCGCCTGAACGGTGCGCGTAGTTTTGTGCACAGGACCCGAGGTCGCGCATATCTGCCTCGTTCAGGAGGGTCGAATAGACCACGCGAGCCCTTGGGTTCCCGTTGCAATAGGACTGCGCCAGCGCCGTTCCGTTGGAGATCACGGGTCCGCGCCAAAGAAGCCGCTGTTCCACCCACCCATTCAAAGCGCTGGCAAGGGCTGCAATACCAGCCCGCAGGCCTTTGCGGTGATGAAGATCCGCTTCCTGTACTTTGCGGCGATCATGGACCAGCCAAGCAACGACTTGAAACCCAAACAACCGCAGCAGGGGCAAGAGCAAAAGGCTTACGTGTTCCGGCACACGAACGACGACCGTGTTGAAGCCAAATTTTTTCCGAAGCCGCAGCGCCTGCCGGACCATTTCTGGCGTGCGCCTCAACCCGGTAAAGAAGCCCCGCGCATTTCCAATCAACGTGGTTCGTTCTGCGGCCGTCGACGAGGCAAGCCGCACCCCGCGTTCCGTGGCCGGAAGCACAAACTGAATCGGCAGGTCACGTTCATGCGCGCGTTCAATGAAGCTCTCAAAAGGGGAGAAGTAGACTTGGCGGCCATTTTCGAAATCCACCGTCTCGTTTCTGATGAAGATCAAACCCTCCTGCAGAGGGAGACGTCGCCGCGTCTGTAAGGTCATAAAACATGCCTTCAAATGGAGAGAATAAATTTCAGATATTAGAATAGGCAGCAAAAGTAACAGGGATGTGCCGCTCCGCTCGCGAAACCTTTACTGCGCTGCAGCGCTGCCTCTGTGCGCCTAAGAATTCAGAAATACATTCCAACTTGCGAACATCCAAAACACACAACATTTCAACAGATCTCAATATAGTAAACTTGCGAACCAACCGCCCCCGCCAAGCGAGAAATACCTCTTAGGTTGTGGTCGCAATTTCTATTTGCCCCAAAGTAGAAGAAAATGAAACCTTTTTTCCCGCCAACGGCGCGGCGCTTATCGGCGAAGTGCGCAATTTTTGCTCACAACATGCTATCCACCGCAAAACGGTCCCGAAAAGAGAGACATTTACCCAATCCTGTTGGCGGCGTGATCTGCCTGGGGCAAATCATCGAAAGAACTGATTGCTCTGCCGACTGTGGCAAGCCTTCGGTCTGGGATCATACGCGATAGGTGACGGTTGCAACGACGGCGAGGGCCGCGAGGCCCCTATTTCGACCGTGACACCAGCATGGACCCGGCCCCGTGAGTTACATCATCCAGAAATTGCTCACACTATCCCAAACATACTCCGTATTGGTGACGGCCCCGTCGGGCGCATAGCTCACAATTCGGACCTCAAAGGGCTGATCATTATTCAAGTTTTCAAATGTACTCGAAACCCGCAAGCCGCTCTCGAATGCGACCGTTGTTCGATCGCCGTCATCCCAATCAGTCACCTTTTGCGTGACCACTCCCTCAGCGTCATAGGAGTAACTCACTGTGCTCCAGCGCGCGCCATTTGAGGGACCCGTTCCATCGGTCACGATCTTAGTGCTGAGGACACCGTCGGAATAGGTGTACTCTCGCTGACGCGTCGAACCATCGTCGAAGACCAGCTCCTCATGCACAGTACGGCCATCGGCATCGAACGTACGGAGCAGGCTCTGCCACGGCGCGCGGCTCTGAGACCCGCTTCCGTCTGTTAACATCGCTGTCGCGCGGGCTCCGTCAACATAAGTATATTCAATTGTGCGCGTGGTGCCATCGTCATAGGTCAGGTCCACATTTCCGACGGTCCCATCCGCATTGAACGTGCGTTCCAGGCTTTGCCAGCGCGCGCTGCTTTGGTCCCCGTCGCCATCGGTCAAGGTGGCGGCCGTACGGGCGCCATCGGCATAGGTAAAGTCAACCGAGCGCGTGGTGCCATCATCATAGGTAAACTCTGCCCTCTCGACGGTCCCATCCGCATTGAACGCGCGCTCTAGGCTCTGCCACCGCGCACCGCTTTGATCGCCGCTCCCATCAGTCGAAGTAGACATCGTGCGCACGCCGTTGACGAATGTGTAGTCAACCGATCGCGTGGTCCCGTCCTCAAAGACCGTTTCGCTGCGTGCCACCTGGCCGCTTTCGTTCAAGGTCTGGATGCGGGTGGCCCATGTTTGGGCCCCCCCGCTCGTATCAGTGTTCGTCAGGATCACCGATGTGGCAACGCCATTCTCATAGACGACAGCGCGCCCTCGCCCGCCATTGGTTTCTGCCAAGCGGGACACCAGCACCCCGTCATGGCGCAGCTCCATCGACATCAGCTGATCGCCTTGCCAGACCATCTCTCCCACCGCGCCATCGGCAAAGAGAATGGCATCCGTGCCGGCGAGAATAAGATCTGTGCCCTCGTCCAACCCGTCCAGCGTGTCGCCATCCGTTACGATCAATCCCCGTCTCTCAGCCGCGAAGGCAAAGGTGAAGGTATCGCTGTTGCCGAGATAGGCCGCGTAGTCAAAACCGAGACCCCCGGTGATCGTATCGTCCCCGGCAAGCCCGGTGATCGTATCGTTGCCATCACCGCCGGTTAGAACGTCGCTGTCAGCGGTCCCGAAGATCTCCAAATGGTCGAGTGCGCCCTCAATGGTGATGTCGAGCTCGGTCTGGGTTCCGTCTACGGACTGCAGTGTAAATCGGTCCACGACGCTTTGACCCGGCGCGAGGTCGTCCAGAACTGCCGTGCGCGTGTAAACCCATTGACCCGCTTCCGTCACGGCCAACGTGCCATAAGTGCCTGTGTAGGAACCCGAAAGCATCCCAGCCGGGCTATCAGGATCCACGACCGTGATTGCCCCTTGGGTCCCAAGGTCATCCTCTGACATCCTGGCCTGCAACGCCCCGCTGAACTGGGCTGGGTCATTGACCCCTGTTACGGTGACTTCGATCACCCCGTTTGCGGTCAAACCACCGGCATCGACAAAGGCATATGGGATCTCGACCACCGCAGGCGTGCCGCCTGCAGACAGCGCCTCAAAGGCGCCGTTGGGGTCAAACGTAACCGTACTATCCAGGTTCAAGGTCACCCGCGCGCCACTCGACATCACATGGCTTTCCCCGACAGAGATCGGGCTGCCCCCCAAGGAGGTGATCAGCAGGGGCGTGCCTTCCGGGTCCATGTCATTGGCCAAAGGCGCAAGCGTGACCGGTGAGCCTTCATCGGTCGTCGCAACATCGCCCAATGCGACAGGCGCATCATTCACCGGCTGCACCTCCACCGTCACCGTGGCGGTGCTGGTCAGCGCGCCATCGCTCACCTCGTAGGTGAAGCTGTCGATGCCGTGGAAGTTGGCGTCCGGCGCATAGACCAGTTGACCGTTTTGCAACTCAACGGAGCCATTGGCGCCTTGACCGAACCCAACAATCTGAAGGGGCGTGGCCTCGACGTCGCTGTCATTGGCAAGCACATCTACGGTGACGGAAGTGTCTTCATTGGTGGTGGCCGTGTCCGACACGGCAAGGGGCGTATCATTGACTGGCTGAACGGTAACCGTCAGCGTTCCCGTGCTGCTGTTGACCCCATCGGACAGGGTATAGGTAATCACCTCAACCCCGTTGAAATTTGCATCCGGCGTGTAGGTCAAGCTGCCTGTGGCAGTGAAACTAACCGCGCCATGCGCGGGATCGGCCACAGCGGTCAACACAAGCGGTGTGCCCTCGGCGTCTCGGTCGTTGGCCAACACGCCCACCGTCAGCGCAGTATCTTCTGCGGTGGAGGCGTGGTCCGGGGCTGCTACCGGCGCGTCGTTGATGCCATTCACGGTGAATTGCAGCGTGCCGGAGGTGAGGCCACCGCGTCCGTCAGAGACAGTATAGCTCACGCTCTCGGTGGTGCTCTCGCCCTCCTGCAAGGGATCGAAAATGCCACCGGGCAAATAGCTTACGGTCATATCCCCGTTCAAAACCGCCAGCGCGCCACTGGAGAGTGTCACCATTTTCCCCGGCAGAACGGCGGTGCCGTTCAGCGCCGTGAGGGTAAGCGGATTGCCTTCCGCATCGCTGTCATTGGCCAGCGGAGAGAGCGTCTGGATCGCGCTTTGCACCCCGCTCGAGGTATCATCCACAACCACCGGCGCGTCATTGACCGGGCTCACCGTCACCGTGAGCTCCGCCGTCGCGCTGCCGCCCTGTCCGTCGGACACGGTATAGGTCAGCTGCTCCAGACCATTGAAATCCGCGTTGGGCGTATAGGTGATCTCGGCACCAGAGAATTGCACCTGGCCATGGGCTGCGCCTGTGACGCCGGTCACAACCAAACTCTCGCCATCCAGTTCGAGGTCATTTGCGGTGACGTCGATAGTCACCGGCGTGTCTTCTGCGGTTGTCGCGGCGTCATCTACAGCCAGCGGCTGATCCTGCACTGGCTGCACCTCCACCGTCACCGTGGCGATACTGGTCAGCGCGCCATCGCTCACATCATAGGTGAAGCTGTCGGTGCCGTTGAAGTTGGCCTCCGGAACATAGGTCACCGTCCCATCGCTGTTGCGAACAACGCTGCCATGAGAGGTTGTGCCGAGGCTGACGATGCTCAGTGCGGTGTTTTCTGGATCGCTGTCATTGCCGCGCGGGTCAAATGTGAGGCTGCCATCCTCCGCGACGATCACACTGTCAGCCTGCGCGACAGGTGCATCGTTGACGGCGGTCACGGCGACTGTAACGGTTGCGGTCGTGGTGCCGCCCAGACCGTCCCCTCGAGTATAGCAAAAGCTATCTGTGCCGTTGAAATTGGCCTCGGGCAGATAGGTAAAGGTCTGGCCGTCTTGCGTGATGCTGCCGTGACCGGGAGTGCCGATCTCAAGCATCGCGCCGCCCAGCCCATCCGGATCTCGATCATTGCCCAGAAGGTCGAGCACGACAGGCTGGTCTTCTGCGGTCTCGATACTGTCATCCACCGCCGTCACCGGGTCAACGACCGGGGTGACTGTAATGGTGAGGATCGCGGTGCTGGCTGCACTCTCTGGCTGGAACTCCGAGCCCACGTAATAGGTCAGGGTCTCGGTGCCATTAAAGTTGGCATTTGGCGTGTAGCGAATGCTGCCATCACCCAGAACTTCGGCGACACCGTTTGCAGGCTGGTCGACACCATAGACGACCATTGCATCCCCGTCTGCATCGCTGTCATTGGCAAGCACATTGACAACAATCGCGGTCTCTTCTGCCGTGGTGGCAGTATCTTCCAGCGCGGCGACATCCGTATCCACATAGACGGTCACCACGCCATTGGTCGGCGCATAGTGGTAGGGGATCGTCTCGAAGAAATTATACTGGAAGGTTGCAATGCCGTGAAACCCCGCACCGGGGGTGCAATTCACATGCCCCCCAGCCTGAGAGTTGAGCACTGCGCTCGGGCCATCCATGAGACCCGGGTGGCTTGGATTGGTGAAGTTCTGTGACGAGCTTTCACTGCCATAGCCGCTGACCGTGCCGTTTGTGCCCAGACCGACCGAGGTGACATAGCCTCTCATCGCGCCATCAGGATTGACGTCATTGGCCAGCAGATCGCCGGTATGAACCGTTAAAAGCTCATCGATGCCAATCCGGTAGACATCACCGTTGAGCGTGACCGGGTCATAGGTGTTGTTAAAGTTGATCTGTTGGACATGGGCGACCTCATAGACGCCATCGGTCACGACCACAGGCACATAGACAATACCGACGAAATTCGCATCCGGTGTGACCGTGTAGGTGCCATCGCCATTGTCCACCACAGTGGCATTGGCGATGTTCTCGGTCTCGATGCTGACCACGCTCAGCGCATCGCCATTCCCGTCGGAATAAGATGCGGTGCCCGAGCCGGTGAATGGCACATCCTCATAGGCGGTCTCGACAAAGTTGATCGCATAGGGCGCTTGCTCATTGAGCAAGGTCACGCTGATCCTTCCATCATAGGTGATATGACTTGCGTCATCCTGAATGGCGTAGAACAGCTCATAGGTGCCGGGGCCAATATCGGCGGCGGGCGACCAGACCACTTGATTGTTGATGACCTGAACCGGGCCACTTTGCGAGGACCAGGAAGTGGCGCCAAAGATGGTCAGCGCACCGCCTTCGGGATCAAAATCATTGGCCAGCGCATCAATGACCACAGGCCCTCGGCCTAGGGTTGCCGTAACCGTATCGTTCACAATGGTCGGCGCATCATCCACCGCAACGTAATTCAGCGAAACGGTCGCGGTCTGGACGCTCTGCCCATCGGTGGCGTCATAGGTGAAGGTCACCGGCCCGTTGTAATTGGTCGGCGGCGTATAGACGATCTGACCATCGACAATTGCAGCGCTGCCGACATTTGGGGTGCCGACACTGACAAGGCTCACCGGATCGCCATCAGGGTCGATGTCATTGGCCAACACATCAAGCGTCAGCACCTGATCCTCCAGCACCACCCGGGCGTCATCCGTCGCGGTGAAGGGATCATCGACCCCGGTGACGGTTACCGTGACGGTGGTCATGGAGGCATAGCGGCCATCGTCCAGAGTGTAGGTAAAGGTATCGGTCCCGGCTTCGCCCGCTCCGAGACTGTTGAACCCCGCGCCCGGCGTATAGGTGAAGGTCCCATCGCCATTATAGACAACCGACCCGCCATCGGTGCCTTGGCTGTCATAGTGATCAGCCCCACTTAAGCGGTCCAAGTTGAATGTTAGTGCATGATTGGCCTGAGTTCCATCGGGGTGAAGGTTTCCGGAGCCGGTGGGCGGTAGCCCAGAGCA
>JBLXDQ010000024.1:0-38888 GCA_048263945.1 Epibacterium sp.
ACGACCAAATCAGTACGATCTTTCGTCCCCGCCGCTATCGCCTTTCCACTCTCTCTTACCGCCATGCCAGAGCCGACGCGTTCAAGCTGTGGGAAGGTTATGCTGCCGAATTATCGGCCTGATTGCGCAGTCTCGCGCTCATTCCAATCCACCGCAGATAACTTGGCAATGCCACAGTTTGACCAACACCACACCAAGGTGACAGAGCGGCAATTGCCTCTTGCGATTTTCCGTTGATCGAGACCACTGCCAGCCTCCTTTGTTACGCTGCAGCCTCGCGCTGGAATTTGGCCACATCAGGGGCCTGATCCGCCTTGGTCAAGACAATCACCGCGCCTGCCCCAGCTTCGTTGGACAAAGCCAAATAGCGCTCCAAACGGGCTGGGTTGAAGTCGTCGTTACAGGAGGTCACGATAAGAACCGTATCGATATTGGCTGCGATCAATTGTAGTTGTCGCGCCCCAACGGTCTGACGATGCAGCAGCGAGTGACGGTCAAGTAGGCGGGTAATTTGGTGGCTGTGAGGATCAACTAACACCCAATCCCCCACTGCAAATTCTGCAGTGGTCATCCCCACAGGTGGGCTAAGTTTAGCCTGTCCGCCAACCGAAAAAGCCCTCATCCTTGATCGATGAACAACCGAGATCCGCATCGGCTCAAAACCTGTATCTTCAGGACGAAGTTGGTTCCGCAAGGCTAAGGTCCAGCCAAGCGCTTCCAAAGATCTTAGGGCATTTTGACGTTGCTGTTCCACAAGACCTGAATGATCACATTGGTGTCTTAGAGCAAGGGGTTCGGCAGCGCCATCACTGGTTCCCCCTCACATATCTGCCTGTTCTTGCCCCCAACAGACTGCGCTTCGCCCCCTATCACCTGGCTTCGCACATGGACGCCTGCTCGAAAGACGTCTTCGCTCGGTTCGCAATGACTCATTGTACAGACCAGACTAGTTTGAGTTTTGCGACCACAACCGTGTCATTCGCAACACTCTGCGGGCCTACCCTTTAGAATATTGCTTAAGCACCACTTGTGGACACTGGGGCTCACCTCCACATCTATTCCAGAGGCCGAAAATGGCCTCAAGGAACGCACATCATGCTCCAAACCATTCTCTCGCTCTCCTTCGGCCTTATCCTTCTGGTCGCCGGAGGGGAGTTTCTCGTGCGTGGCGCCGTACAGGCAGCGCGCAAACTCGGCGTGTCGCCGCTGGTCATCGGCATCACGCTTGTCGGGTTCGGGACCTCAATGCCCGAGATGGTCACTTCGGTGAAGGCCGGGCTTTCCGGCTCACCGGGGATTGCCTTCGGCAATATCGTCGGCTCAAACATCGCCAACATCCTTCTCATCGCGGGCGTATCCGCCGTCATTTGCCCGATCATCGTCGCGCGCGCTGCCCTCAGACGCGATGCCGTCGTGATGCTGGCAACAGCCCTAGTCTTCGCAATTCTGGCACCCTTGGTGCCCATGGGACGGCTGGTGGGCCTAGGCCTGCTCGCGGGGCTCGGTCTCTATCTTTGGACGGTCATCAGACAGGAACGCGTTCGCCATGATGGCGGCGCAGCAGGCGACAAGAACTTTGCCCTCGCTGGTGTCGATCAGACCCTCGAGGCCCCGCCCCGCCCGCTTGGCATCTCCCTGTTGACCGCCCTTGGAGGGCTGGTGCTCGTCGTCGCCGGTGGAGCATTGTTGGTAGACGGGGCCATTGGCATCGCTCGCGACCTCGGCATTTCCGAGACTGTCATTGGGCTTACCATCGTCGCTGTCGGCACTTCGCTGCCCGAGCTCGTCACGTCAGTGGTCGCAGCACTGCGGAAACAGGGTGACGTGGCCTTTGGGAATGTGGTCGGCTCAAACATCTACAACGTTCTCGGGATTGGCGGCTCAACCGCGCTGATCGCCCCTTCTCACGTCCCTGAGGCTATGGTGCGCTTTGATCTGCCGGTGATGGTCGCTGTCTCGGCGCTGCTCGTGGTGGTTGCGGCGACTGGCCTGCGTATTCACCGCGCGGAAGGTGCGCTGCTCCTCGGGGCCTATGTCGTCTATGTCTGGATGCTCTGGCCGACGGCCGCCTAATCCCTCCCCCTTTCACCGACATCAATGTCGCGAGTTCATGGTATGCTATTCGATCTCGGCGCCTACGCACCCTTGGCAGCTTGCGCCCTTGTGGCAGGGGTCTTTGCCTTGTTTCTCACAGAAAAGGTCGCCGCCGAAGTCGTGGCGCTCTGCGGTGTGGCTGTCGCACTCGCGCTCGGCCTCATACAGACGGCAGACCTGCAGTCCGCTCTGAGCAACCCTGCCCCTGCCACCATCGGCGCGATGTTCGTGCTAAGCGCGGCGCTCGTGCGCACGGGGGTCCTTGAAGCTCTCACTGCCGTTCTCACCAAGGGTATAGCGCGCCACCCGCGTATAACGATCGCGGCATTTTTCGGATTGGCGGCTGTGGCGTCTGCCTTCATGAACAACACACCTGTGGTGATGATACTCATTCCAGTCATCTTTAGCATCGCTCGCGACCTAGGCACCTCCGCCTCTCGTTTGTTGATGCCTTTGAGCTTCGTCGTGATCTTGGGTGGCACCTGTAGCCTGATCGGTACCTCTACCAATCTTTTGGTCGATGGAGTGGCGCAGGACCTTGGTCTGGCGCCCTTTGGTCTGTTCGAGATTGCGCCGCTCGGGATCGCCCTCGCGCTGGCGGGCGGTGTGTTCCTATTCCTTGCGGCGCCACGCCTCCTGCCAGACCGGCAGGGGCTGTCACAATCCACCCCCAGCCGCACCCGCTCTTGGCAGGTAGTGCTCTTCGTACCGGCAGGCTCTCCCCTGGTTGGTCGACGCATAGCGGATGTGACCGATTTTCGACGCCCGACTACGCGGTTCGTCGACCTCATCCGCGACGACGCTTCGCTACGCCGGGAGTTGAAGGACCAGATCCTCCAAATGGGCGATCGTGTGGTGCTGCACACTTCCGAAGCTGAAGTCGCGGGGTTTCGAGCTGGCAGTGGCCGCAGCCTCACCATCCCGGGACTTGAGCCTGCCTCAACGCGACGCCATCAGATGGTCGAGGCGCTGATAAAAGATCGAAAGGGCCCATTCTCCGGCCTCGGTTGGCGCCGAAGTCACGGCGTCTATCCCATTGCTGTCCATCGTCAGGGTGCCGCTCTCGACATCGGCGCCGAAGATCAGAATCTGGCCCCCGGCGACACCGTGCTGCTGGACGGCGCGCGTGAAGATATTGAACGTCTGGCCTATGAAGAAGACCTGATCCTTCTCGCACCGCTGCAAACCCGCGCCTTTCGTCGCACCAAAGCTCCAATTGCTCTAACGGTCCTGGGGCTCGTTGTCGCGGGCGCGGCGCTGAACATCGCACCAATCCTGCCACTCGCCGTCATCGGTGCGGCGACGGTTCTTATTACGGGATGCGTGGAACCCGACGAAGGTATCGGCTCCATCGACGGGAGGCTCTTGTTGCTCGTCGTGGGGATGCTTGTGCTGGGCAGCGCCATGGAAACAAGCGGCGCAATGGCGATGATCATAAGCGCTCTTTCGGGCCCGCTCGGTCACCTCGGCCCGATTGCGGCCCTTGCTGTGATCTATGCTGTCACTTCGATCCTAACGGAGGTTGTAACCAACAACGCGGTCGCGGTCATCATGACCCCCATCGCGGTAGGTGTGGCGCAAAGCCTCGGTCTCGACCCGCGCGCTTTCATCGTTGCCGTGATGTTCGGTGCGAGCGCAAGTTTTGCCACGCCCATCGGGTATCAAACGAACACGATGGTCTACAACGCCGGCGGATACCGCTTCAGCGATTTCCTGCGGCTCGGCCTTCCGATGAACTTCCTCGCAGGCATTGTTACAGTTCTGCTGGTTCCAATCATCTGGCCACTCTAGCCCTGATCCACGGAGGTAGAACAAAAACAAGACAGCCGTTATGGCGTTGCGTCCGCCTGACTGACCTCATGTCAGCGGCTCGCGTCAGGAAGCTGTTCCCCATGGCGAGCAATATGGGGTTGACGACAGTCAGGCAGAACTCAAACTGGCCCGCAAACGCGCAACGCCTTCGATAGGGTTGTCCTAACCTGAAACCGTATTCTGGGTACTCGATCACTCGTGTTCTCTTTTCACGATAATTACCCGGACAAGTCACAACCTCTTAGGGCCTCAGAAACACTTGAAAGGTATATTTCGAGCAAACCAACTCCCTGAATTGAGGTGCGCGACGTGTTCTTCATCAAACGATCGCAAAATAGATCTCGTAAAAGCGACAACGATATGATTGTCGACATGATCAACAGAACTCAAGCCGTCATTGAGTTCAAACCCGACGGTACAATTCTTCATGCCAACGAAAATTTCCTAAAAACTCTTGGATATTCTCTTGAGGAAATTGTCGGCCAACATCACCGAATGTTTGTGTACAAAGGCTTCTCCAAGACGGAGCGCTACGCCCAAATGTGGCGCGATCTGGCTGACGGGAAGTTCCTAGCGGACCAATTTCCGCGTGTGCGGAAAGATGGTGGGGTGGTCTGGATTCAGGCAACATATGCACCATTGATTGACGAGAATGGTGTTGTGACGCGCATTGTTAAAATCGCAACAGAAATCACTGCACGGCGAAGCGAACTTTTGAGCGTAGCCAATGCCTTAGAGCAACTACGCGATGGGAACCTGACGCATCGCTGCTCTCCATCAGACCTTGAAGATGTGCAACGCCTTATTGCCGCTTACAACGAAGCTGTGGACGCATTGCAAAAAGCGATACAAACGGCTGGATCTGTTGCCAGCCGTGTCAAAGAAACAGCAAGTGAGCTCCAGTCGGCGTCCTCTGATCTGTCGCATAGGACGGAAAGCCAAGCCGCAACCCTTGAGCAAACTGCAGCAGCGGTAGAAGAGCTGACTTCGACTGTACGCTCCTCCGCTGATGGGGCTAGAGACGTCGAAAAGACAGTTGCCAGTGCCCGAGATGCGGCGGAACAAAGTGGTGGCGTGATGCGTGATGCGGTCAAAGCGATGTCGCAGATCGAAGCCTCTTCTACAGAGATCTCAAAAATCATTTCAGTCATCGATGACATTGCATTTCAGACCAATCTTCTTGCCCTAAACGCTGGCGTCGAAGCAGCCCGTGCTGGCGAAGCCGGTCGAGGTTTTGCGGTGGTCGCCTCAGAAGTCCGCGGGCTCGCTCTGCGCTCAGCTGAAGCCGCCGGCGAGATCAAAGGCTTGATCAGCAAGAGCTCTGAGTTTGTCAAAAACGGCGCGAGACTGGTCGACAGAAGCGGAAGTGAACTGGATATGATCATTACCAGCATCAACTCCATCGCCACAAATGTGTCCGAGATTGCCCGTGGAGCTGAAGAGCAGGCTACGACCCTGGCCGAGATCAACTCTGGTATCAGTCAACTGGATGAGGTCACTCAAAACAACACGGCGATGGTCGAGAAGACAATGCTAGTTAGCTCCAGCCTGGCTGAAGATGCCGTAGCAATTAGCAATGAAATTTCACAGTTCAATGTTGGGCAAGCGGCCACATCAAGAACCTCCCGTACCGCCGCAGCCTCTAGGATGGCTGCAGAATAGGGATACCCCCAACCTCGGCTCGTGATGCGTGGCTGCATTCATCCGAAATTAAGCCATCGCGAGTATTATGGTGGCCTGTATTTAGTGTTTTTTGGTGGGGTATCTGATGCGTGTGCTTGTGGCAGACGATCATGACATGGTCCGTGAGGCGATAGCTGCCTATCTTTCAACGGAAGGCGAATTCGACGTTGAAGCGGTGTGCGATGCCGATGCGGCTTTCGCTTCGCTGAAGTCCGAAAGCGCGTTCGACCTTGTTCTTCTGGACTACCAGATGCCAGGGATGAGCGGCATCGAGACCCTAAAGAAAGCGCTCGAAGCAAATGGCGGGAAAGGTGTCGCGATCATGTCCGGCAGCACCCCGCCACATCTCGCACAAGAAGTTCTAGACGCAGGAGCAGTTGGCTTTGTCCCCAAAATAATTGGCGGCCTATCCCTACTGAACGCCGTGAGATTCATGTGTGCAGGCGAAATTTATGTCCCACACGACTTACTCCGTGAGGGTCTCACGGCACCAACGCATCCTCTCCTTGAGGACCTCACGCCGAGGGAAGTCGAAGTATTGGAGGGCTTGTGCAATGGTCAATCAAACAAGGAAATTGCTCAAGACCTTGGGTTGCAAGAAGTGACCATCAAACTGCATGTCCGCACATTATGCAGGAAGCTTGACGCGCGAAACCGAACACAAGCGGCATTGGCAGCCAAGTCTGCGGGCCTGTTCTAAGCGGCTCTGCTTTTCGGCTCTGAGTCGCCATCCATGTCTTGCAGGCGCGTGTTTCGAGATCTCACTTCAGTTGCGCCGTATCGTCATCGACAATGCGCCCGCAGGTGTGAAGACCTATCACCAGTCTCTCCCCAAGACAGCGCCAATGTCAGTGAGCTAAGCGGCTTTCAGTGTCGCCGATGAAAAGGTTAGGCAGGAACACCTCGATGACTGCAGAATATCAAATAATGTCCCAAGAATACGCCCAAGGCGCCATAAAGGCGAGTATTCTGATCAACAGTGGCGCAGCTATTGTACTGCTTGGTCAATTGCCGTCGATTTCGCACTTTCTAGAAGCGCGCCCAATTGGGTTCGCATTTTTGGCATTTTCCAATGGCGTTGCTCTAGCCAGCCTGGCTTGGCTTTGTATTTTCTTCAACGCAAGGCGCATCGAAATCGCTCTCCGCAAGCGTCGACCAGAACTCAAAAAAGCAAAGAAATGGCAACATTTTGCTGTGGCAGCAGTTAGTCTGTCGATTGTCTCATTTCTGCTCGGTTGCTACCGTATCGGTCTTTCATTGTTGGGCGTTGTATGACCCTGCCAACATAGCAATCCAAGGTCACATCATACTGGGCAGCCAGAGCGCTATCTGCGGCACTGCGACCAAGATCGCGAGGCAAAGCAGCATCCCGCACCAAAAGGGCGTCACGCCGCGAAAAATGTCGATCAGAGGAACGTCGCGGGCGACGGACTTCACGATAAAGACATTGATCCCCACCGGCGGCGAGATCAGCCCCATCTCCAGCGTCAGCACGACCAGCACCCCGAACCAGATCGGGTCAATCCCCAGCTGCAGCACCACCGGCATAAAAATCGGCAGCGTCAGGACCAGCATCGCCAGCCCTTCGAGAAAGCAGCCTAGCACCAGGTAGATCAGCAGGATCACGATAAGGGTGCCGTAAAGGCCGAACCCCAGCGCAACCAGCATATTGCTGACTTCCGACGGCAGGTGGCTGAGGGCAATAAACGGGTTGATCAGATGCGCCGCAATCAGGATCAGCAAGACCGAGGCCGTGGTGACGATGCTGCTGCGCGCCGCCTCCCAGAAGCTGCGAAAGGTCAGCGTACCGCTGAGCGCGCCGATAGCGATCACCAGCGCGGTGCCGACCCCGGCCGCCTCGGTTGGCGAGAACATCCCGCCATAGATGCCGCCGATGGTGACAAGGACCACGAACAGGATCGGGAGGGCACCGACAAAGGCCCGCAGCTTTTCCGCGATCGAGGTCGCAGGACCGCGCGGCCCCATCTCGGGCCAGATCGTGCACAGCAAGAGGACGGTCAGGATGAAGATCGTCAGCAACAAAAGACCGGGCAGGATGCCGGCCATGAACAGTCGCCCAATGCTCTGCTGCGTCAGGATCGCGTAGATCACAAAGCCGGTCGAGGGCGGGATCAGGATCCCCAGCGTGCCCCCGGCCGCGACAACCCCGGTCGACAGGCGTGGACTGTAGTGGAAACGGTCCATCTCGGCCAAGGCCGTGCGGCCCATGGTCAGGGCCGAGGCGACGGAGGATCCCGACAGAGCCGCGAACCCGCCGCATCCGATCACCGTGGCCGAGGCCAGCCCGCCCCGGATCTGCCCGATACAGGCATAGGCCGCGTCATAGAGCTTGCGGCTCATCCCGGTGATGCTGGCAACATTCCCCATCAGGATGAACAGCGGCACCACGATCAGCTCGGAATTGGAGGCGAGCGAAAAAGTCTCCGACGCCAAAAGGCCCGTTGCCGCCGACAGCCCGTTCAGCAGCCAAATCCCCACAAAGCCAACCGCAAGCATGGCAAAAGCGACGGGAATGCGGATCAACAGCAGGATCAACAGGATGGCCAGCCCGGTGGCGCCCACAACGACGGGGGTCATGGCATCTCCTCGGCGCGGGCATGGGCCGGCGGGCCGCCCGCTAGCAGGGTGACGGCCCGCATCAGCAGCGCCAGCCCGCTCACAAGTGCGCAGAGGCAGAGCGCGGACTGGAACCACGCCAGCGGCAGGCGCAAAAGGTTGGTCGAAAGGTTCAGCATCTGGCTGAGCTGCGCGCTTTGCCAGACGGTCCAGGCGATGAGGCCAAAGATCAGGGCCCCCAGCAGGGCCGAGACGATGTCTATGGCCCGATTGAGGCCCGCCGAGAACACGCCCTCAAAGATATCTACAACGATGTGCCCGCCGACACGGTCGCAGAGCGCCATGCCGCCGAACACGATCAGGACCATGCTCATGGTAATCAGGTCCTGCGCGCCATAAAGCGGACTGGCGAAATTTCTGCCGACAACGTCCACGATAATCACCGCAACGACGAACATCAGACTAACCGTGCCGACAATGGCGGACAGGCCGATCAGCCTGTCCGTGAGCTTCTGCAGCCTGCCCAGCATCACTCGCCCCGGATCGCAGCCAGCGCAGCCTCTCCGCCAACCTCGGCGACGTAGGTCTGCGTCACCTCAGCCAGCGCGTCGTCAAAGGCCTTGGCCGCCTCGCCTTGCAGCTCGATCACAGTGGTCTTGTCCGACTGGCGTGCGGCCTCCAGCGCCGCATTGGCGGTGGCAAGCCAAGCCTCCTCGGACTGGCGCGAGATCTCTTCGCCCTTGATGCTGTCGATCGCCGCCCTGCCCTCTTGCGAAAGCCCGTCATAGACCGCCTTGTTCATCACCGTATAAAACGCCAGGCGGCCGAAATTCGGGCCGGTGGTGACGCTGCCCACGACCTCTTCCAGTTTGAAGTCAGACAAGACCGAGGCCCCGCTGATCACGCCGTCAATCAACCCGGTCTGCAGCCCGTTGTAGACCTGCGTCATCGGGATCTGCACCGGGGTCGCGCCAAGCGCCTCCATCGCATCGGCCGAAATGGCGCCCGCAACGCGCATCTTCAGCCCGCGCAGATCCTCGGGGCTGCGGACCTCCTTGTCGCGCATCATCAGGATGTTCGGCTCCGAGCTCCAGAGGGCGATCACCTCGGTCATCGGGTATTCGCGGCTCAGCTCGCTATCAAAGGCACGCCAGAGGGCGGAATATCCCGGCTGGTCCAGCGGCAAGGCCCCCGGCAGCTCGAGGATCAGGCTTTTGGGAAACTGCGACGAGGTATAGCCCTGCACGCCCCAGCCCAGATCCGCGGTGCCCTGCACAACTCGGACAAACTGATCGGCCGGCCCTGCCCCCAGCTCGCCGCCGTGGAAGGCCCGCAACGTGACCGCGCCATTCGTCCCTTCGGTGATGGCTTCGGCCAAGGGCTCGATCTGCGCCGCGGTGATCGTGTGCATGGGCGGTGCCCAATTGGCGTATTTCAGTTCTTGCGCATGGGCGCTGGCGGCAATGGCCGCCGCAATGAATGCGCCGGAAATAAGCGTTGTGGCCTTCATGATCGTCCTCCCAGACAAGCCCCCGCTCCCACGGAGGCCATTAATTAACACGTTAATCTTGCAACCTCCTCAAGCTGCAAGCAGGTCTTTCAGCTGCGCCAACCCAACGGGTTCAGACCCCGCCAAAAGGCGCCGGGTCTTCATGTGCACGGCGGCTTGGTTGACCGTTTCGACCGCCACGACGCCCAGATCGTCGATCCGCGCCACGATCCCATCGGCGATCCCCTCGGCCTGCGCCCCCGCATTGGCAAAGCCAGCGATCTGCAGCTTCTTGTCGCCCTGATCCGACCAGAACCAGGGGACAGCCGCATAGGTCGCGTCCGAGCCCTTCGCGATCCGCGCCGCGATCAGGCGCGCGTGGTCGGTGGCGGCTTGCACGCTTTCCAACCGGATGCGTTGACCGCGCCTTGAGTCGGGAAAACTGGCGCAATCGCCAAGCGCTGAGATCGACGGGTCCGAAGTCCGAAGGCGGGCATCCACCGCGATGCCGTTCTCGACCACCAGCCCCGCATCGGCTGCCAGTTCGGTGTTCGGACGCACGCCCGCCGCCACCAGCACCAGATCCGCCGCGACATGGCGGCCATCCGCCAGCGTGACGCCCGTCGCGTCGACCCCCGTGACCGCCTGGCCCAGATGCAACTCGGTGCCCCAATCGTGATGCAGCCTCGCAAAGAAGCCGGACATCTGCGGCGAGACGACCCGCGCTATCAGCCGGTCGGCCACCTCGATCACCGCGATCTCGTGGCCCTGCTTGCGCGCGGCAGCCGCGAACTCCAGCCCGATAAACCCGCCGCCAATCACCGCAACACGCCGCGGCTCGACCAGCAGCGCCCGCAGACGACTGGCATCCTCAAGCGTGCGCAGGTCGCAGGCGCGCTCCAGCCCGGCAATCGGGGGGCGCAGGTTGCGCGTGCCCGTCGCGAGGATCAGGTGGTCATAGGGCAACCGCCCTTGCCCGCCCTGCCCGCTCAGCACAACCTGATGCGCCGCGCGGTCGATCTCTTCAACCGTCGTAGCCGGCAGGTAGGTGATGTCCTTCGTGGCAAAGAAGCTCTGCGGCCGCAGCGTCAGCGCGTCGGCGTCTCCCGTCGCCAGATAGGCCTTGGACAGCGGCGGGCGCTGATAGGGCAGGCCCGGCTCGGCGCCGATCAGGGTGATGGACCCCGCGAACCCCTCCTGCCGCAGGCTGATCGCGGCCTGAAGACCCCCCTGCCCCGCGCCGACGATGACAACGGCCGGACCGGTCAAATCTGTTCCTCGGGCAGATGGACAACCAGCCCGACCAGTTCGGGCGTCAGCTTGATCTGACAGGACAAGCGAGAGCGCCCCGTCACCTCCGAGGCGGCGCCTTCCAGCATGTCCTCCTCGCCCTCGGACCGGTCGCCGACCCGCTCCACCCAGGCCTCGTCCACATAGCAATGGCAGGTGGCGCACATCATCGCCCCGCCGCATTCGCCGATGATACCGTCGACGTCCTGTGCCACGGCCGCATGCATCACGGATGTGCCCTCGCGCGCGTCGATCTCCGTGCGGGTGCCCTCCGCCGCGACATAGGTGACCTTGACCATCTGATTCCTCCTGTCTTGTCTGCCTTGCCAGCCTGCTCAGGCCAGCACGACCGGCAGGTTGATCGGGCCGCGAAAGCCGAACCCCGTCCAGACCACATCCTTCGGGTCGGTCAGCCGCATGTTCGGAAAGCGGTCGAACAGCATCGGCAGGATGATCTTGCCGACGGTGCGCCGCGCAATATGGGCTCCCGCGCAATGATGCGGCCCGTTGCCAAAGGCTTGGTGCGGGTTCTTGTCGCGAAAGACAAAGAAGGCCTCGCCGTTCTCGTAAAGCTCTTCATCCCGACAGGCCGAAGCCTGGATCGTCATGACCGTGTCGCCCTTGGGGATCTCATATCCGCCCAGCTCGGTGTCGGCCGTCACCAGCCGCGAGCTGACTTGGATCGGCGCCACCCAGCGGATCGCTTCTTCAAAGGCTTTGCCCCATGCGTCTTGGGCGCGCACCTCGGCCAATTGGTCCGGGTGCGTCAGCAACCCGAACAACGCCGTGGCCAAAGCATCGCGCGGCTCGTTGATGCCGCCCCCGATGGCGATTTTCAGATTGGAATGGATCTGGCTGAGCGGGATCGGATTTTCTGCGGTCAGCATGACCGAAAAGGCAGAGCCGTCAGGCTCGGCCCGCCGCTGCGGCGCGAGGCGATCAAACAGTGCGTCCATCTGATCGTTTGCCTCATCCGAGGCTTGAAAGGGTTCAGGTTTCCAGCCGAAGTTTCCAGCCCCGTCGATCAAGCGCTGCGACCAGCGCTGCATCTCCGCGTCGCTCGCCTCGGGGATGCCGAGGATATGCGCCAGAATGCGGGCGGCCAGCGGGCCACAAATGGCCGTGAACAGGTCGACCACCTCGCCGCGCGGCAGGCGCGCGATGTAGTCCTCGGCCAGCTGTTCGTAAAGCGGACCCCAATCGGTGTTGATCCGCTTCGGTGTCAGAGCCGGGTTGATCGCGCGGCGCTCAGCCAAATGCCCCTCCCCGTCCTTTCGCATCAGAGTATGCGCGCGAAAGGCGGGCTTCATCGGCGTGTTCGGGTCGTTGCTGCTGAAGAGGATCGGGTCGTCCTTCACCTGCTTGGTCAAGGCAGCCTTGGTGAGAAAGGTCCGCCGGACAGCCCCTACCCGCAACACGGGCGCCTCAGCGCGCAAGCGCCGGTAGATCGGGTAAGGATCCGCTGTCAGCTGGTCCAGCGTGATCTCTGTGTCCAATGGCGCTAAGCCCATGTCGTCGTCCTCCCCTACTCCACCCTCATCGCTAAAGGTTCCCCCATTGCCGAACCAGAAGATGAATCTATTATATGCCATCAAATAATTTGATGGAGCTGTCATGACCGTCGATCCGCTGAGCCTAGATTTCGCAGCCCTTGAAACGCTGCGGCTTGTGCATGAGCTGGGCTCCTTCACCGCTGCGGCCGAGCGGCTTGACGTGAACCAATCGGCGGTCAGCTATACGATCGCCAAGCTGCGCAGCAGTTTTGGCGATCCCCTTTTTGTGCGCGAGGGGGGCCAGCAGGTTCCAACGCAGCGCTGCGAGCAGATCCTCGCACAGGCGATTGAGATGCTGGACATGCTGACCGCAATGGCTCGGCCCGAGGATTTCCACCCGGAAAGCTCGACGCAGACCGTGACGATTGCCTGCAACTACTACGAACGCATTCTGTTGATCCCGCGGATCATTGCCCGGCTGCGGTTGCAGGCTCCGAATATGACGGTCCGCGTCATCAACGCGCTTGGCGACGGGCATCTTCGCTTGCTGCAACGGCAAGCCGACGTGTTGGTCGGACCATTCGGTCGCACGGCGACGGGCTTTTATTCGCGCCGTCTCTACACCGAGAACTACGCCTGCCTCATGGATGCATCGCACCCGATGGCGGGCGCGCAGTTAACGGTCGAGGAGTACCTTGAGCTGAAGCATCTGCTGATCGATTACGGGGGTGGTTGGAAATCGGCCTATCTGCAAGAGATCGAGGCGGCTGGCCACCAGCTGATCCCGACGCTGACTGTGCCTAGCCCGGCGGGCCTTGCCGAGCTGCTGGCCGGATCAAATCTCGTGGCCACGATCCCCCGCCGTCTTGGCCAGAGGATCTCGGAGAGGCTGGTCTTCAGCGACAGCCCGTTCCGAGGCGCTTTTGATCTGTCGCTGGTCTGGACGGCACGAACCAATGCGTCGACCATGCACAAATGGCTGCGGGGTGTGATCCTTGACGCGATTTGAGCGGAGGACATAGATCTCAAGCTTGGCCCGCCTTGAGCGGTTGCGGGTAAAGTTGACAGCTGTCAACTTTGAGTCGATCTCTGTTTTGGCTCCGCAAGGCGCACCCTTAGGACCGTTGCTTTTCGGATGTGATCGAGCGGTGAGTTTTCTCCAGCGTGGCCGCATTTCGAGCAAAAGTTGACAGCTGTCAACTTTATCCGCAACTCCAACTTCACGCCGCATGTGCAGCCTGTGGTGACAACAGCGCCATGACCATCGGAGCCGGTGAGAATTGACCCTCTCGCGCCTTCAGGCTGAGGCTACGCAGATAGCCGCCTGGGTTTCTGATCTTAGCAAATCGCTGCAGGATACACGCCACGACAATAGCGGCGGCTTCTGTTCCCATCGTGGTTCGGGCTTCTTCCCAAGCCGAAGGATTGATTCCCATCATGCCACGCACGAGCCCAGCTGCATTGACCAAATCTCGCCAACCTTCGATGCGGCGTTCAGCGTAGGGCTGAATTTCAGGGCAGGCTTGCAAGACGATTTGCAGTGGCAATTTGGCGAGGGTCAGTTTCGGTCTGGGGGCCACTTGGGTTGGCTGTTCGGACGCAACGATCTCGGTTTGCTCCATTTCTTCGCGCGGTTCAGATTCACAAGACTCTTTATCTGAACTCTGATAGTGCCGCCCATTTTCGCTGTCACTGCCGCTCAGTTCTTCGGTTTCAGCAGGCAAATGATTCTCGATTTGGCCCAGCATATCCACAAGCTGAGCCTCGATTTCCAACAGATCTCCAAGCGCCAATTTGCGGCGCAAGCGGGTGTGCAGGGTTGCAAGGCCGTCTAGCACCTCGACCCAAGGGCCGGGCAGGGCAGAGGTGGAGGCATAGCTGGCGAGCTTGAGAGCGTCGCGTTTCAGCAGGGTGATCCGCTCGCGGGTGCTGCGCAGGGCCTCGGTGGCGGCGCGGATCTCTTCGGCGGCGCGGATGATCTCGGGCGCGCGTAGGAGAAGGGGGCGCAGGTCAAAGCCAAAGGCGCGGGTGATCTCGCCATCGCTGCGACGTCGGGCATAGCGCTTGCCATTGGGGCTGTCGTGGCGAGCGATCAGACCGGCCTCGACCAGGGTGGCGAGATGGCGGCGCAGGGTGCTCTCTGCCATGCCATGAGCGCGCTCGCTGAGGGTGATGTTGGAGGGAAAGACAATCAGGCCGCTGCCGTCTTGCAGCGTGGCGCCTGGGTGAAAGCTCAGAAGCGCATTCAGCACCAGGAGCGCGCGGTCATTTAACCCATAGGCGGACCGGGCCGCAGAGAGATCGCGAAAGAGGCTCCATTTGTCCATGGTTTTGATTTCGGCGACCTGCCGATTGGCCGTGGCGCGGGCCATCAGCCCAGCCGTCACCGGCCGCCGCCCAAAGGGCGTCGTTGTCAAATGTTCCATATGCTGTCACGAGACAAAACTTTATTGACCACCCGAACGGGTGAGAGTTGACAGCTGTCAACTTTGACGCCTAGAGTGGAATTGCTACATTACCATCTAAGGCCTCTCGGGATCTCATGTCCTGGGGGGTCTTTGTTTTTAGCCCTGTCTGTTTCGTGCCTCCTGCTGCTGTGTGCTCTGCTCGATTGTCCGCGCCTGTGATGGCGGGGAGGGGGATCACTGCGTTTTGCGCGCCTCTTGCGTAAAACGAGCGTGAAGTTCTTCAAAGTTCTCGATCAACCACTCGTCAAAGCCTTCGGCCTTTTTGGTGTTGAAGGTGAGGGTCGATTTGCCGTTGCCGCGCTTGACCTCGGCGATCTGGCGACCGTCGTGGCCCTTGAGCCGGGTTTTGACCGCCTGAGCCCCCTTGCGCGGGGTGATCGCCTTGATCAGCGCCTCAAACCGGGCATCCGAGGTCTCGCCATGGGCATAAAGCGGCGCGTGGTCGACCTCGTGCTCTTCGATCAGCTCGGCCAGTTTCATCCAGCGATCACGACCCACCGAGGGGGCGGCGCCGACCGCTTCGATCACTTCGACGGGGATCCGCTCGGCAATCGACAACATGCGCGAAATCACTGTCTTGTCGACGTGCAGCGCATCGCAGATCACCTTGCGATCATAGCCCATGTCGGACATCTGACGGGCAAAGTTGACCCGTTCGATAAAGCTGAGATCGCGACGGGCGCTGTTCTCCTGACCCTGTGCCAGGATCAGCGCGCGGTCGTCCAGATGACGGATCAGCGCCTTGACCGGCTGGCCAAGGGCGCGCAGGGCGGCGACACGGCGGCGGCCGTAGACCACTTGATAGCGGCCGTCCTCTTCCGGGCTCGGGCGCAACAGCACCGGCACTTGCTGGCCATATTCGGCGATGGAGGCGGCAAGCTCTTCTAGGCCGCTGTCGCCGTCGAGCCGGTCTTGCAAGCCGCCGGCGTCGATCTGTTCCGGTTCGATTTCTTGAACGGCGCGGGATTTCAGATCGGAGATCGACTGGCTGACCGCGCCAATTGCGCCGGAGGTATACCGCGGACGGGCCACGTCGACGCGGGACGCAATCGGGTCCTTGGGCGTCTCGGGGGCGGCGGCGGGCGTTTCAACGGCGGGATCGGACGGGGCAGGGGAGGCGGGCTCCATCAGCCCTTGCAACAGGTTTTTACGCGCCATGACGTCCCCATGCCTCCTGTACCAGTGCTTCAATCTCGCCATTCACCGCATTGAGGCTCTCGATGGCGCGCTCATAGGTGGTGCGGGTGAATTGGTTGCGCTCGACCTCGTAAAGGGTCTGCTTGGTGATACCGGCATCGGAAATCGCGGTGGATTTCAGCACCGGATGGTTGAGCACATGCTCGCCAAACATCGAACGCATAAAGCTGACCATCTGGTTCTGCGGCCCATCGCCCGGCTCGTAGCGGGTGACGACATAGCGCAGCCAGTCGTAGTTCATGTCGCCGCCGGCCTCGGAGACCACGCCCAGAAGGTTCGAGGTCATCAGGAGGAACTGACACATGGACATCACGTCGAGCATCTGCGGATGCACGGTGACCAGAACGGCGGTCGCGGCGGAGAGCGCCGACATGGTCAGGAACCCCAGCTGCGGCGGGCAGTCGACAACAACCACGTCATAGTCCGCCTCCACCGTTTGCAGCGCATCGCCTATTCTAGTGAAGAAGAGGTTACTGTCGCGTTGGGCCAGCGCGCGCGGTGTTTCATGTTCAAATTCCATCAGATCCAGATTGCCGGGGACAAGGTCCAGATTGGTGAAATATGTCTTTTGAATCACATGCTTAAGCGGTACGGGATCGTCGTAGCGGATGGCATCATAGAGGGTGCCGCCATCGAGCAAATCAAATTCCGGCTGAAAGCCATGCAACGCCGAAAGCGAGGCCTGCGGGTCGAGGTCGATCGCCAGAACGCGGTAGCCATCCAGCGCCATTTTCTGCGCCAGATGGGCGGCGGTGGTGGTCTTGCCCGAGCCGCCCTTGAAGTTGATCACCGTGATCACCTGCAAATGGTCGCCTTTGTTCCGTCCGGGCAAATAGGTGCCGGGGGACTTGGCGCCGGCCTCCAGCAGCACGCGCAGAGCTTGTATATCTTCTGGCGAATAGTACCGTCGCCCACCGGCGCGGGTTTCGGGCGACGGGCCGCGACCATCAAGGTGCAATTTGCGCAGGTAAGCGTCCTTGACCCCAAGTAGGTCTGCCGCCTCGCCAGAGGTGAATTTCCGCAAGGAGCGTTTGGCATCCGGCGGGAAGAGCTGGGCCCGATGTGCCTGCAGCCGCTCGGAAAGCTTGCGCGCGTGCTCGCCCACCAAAAGGTCGATTCGTTCCCGCTGCATCTGCTGAGATGCGCCCGCAGGGCCCGTCTGCGCCTTTGCGGACGGGCCTTGTTCTGTTACTACATCGGTCATACTGCCCCCGATCGCTCCGTATGTTTGAAGTGTTTGTTACGGATGTCGACGTGTTATTCACTGCCTTCCGTAACTATTGCGGCAAAAACCTCGATTCTTGCAAGGTTTTTTTCCACAGGTTGTGTCCGCGGGCGGGGCTGCCACAAGGGCACGTTGCGGGCGCTCTCAGGGGTATGTGAGGGCGGCAGGGCAGGGGGCGCGGCCCCTGATCCGGAACTTTATGCGGATGTGATCAACTGTAAATGCCCTAAATCCTCCACATAAATTTGTGTTTTTGTTGACTTTTTCACATCATCCACGCTTGATAAATCCGGCACACAAAGCGGAACTCACAGCGGTCGAAAGGGTAGGGCGCGATGCGGGACGATCAGGAAACCTCATTTGATATCGAGCCGCTGATCCCGGAGGAAGCCTCGCGCTACCGCCCCGCGCTCAACGATCTGGCGCTGGAACTGGCCACCGTCTCGGCAGAGCTGAGCGCCGCCTTGCCCCTCGCGGTGCGGGCGCCCTTGGCGGGGCTGGTGCGGTCGATGAACTGTTATTACTCCAACCTGATCGAGGGTCACGACACCCATCCCATCGACATTGAGCGGGCGATGCGGCGCGATTTCAGTGCTGATCCGGTGCAGCGCAATCTGCAGCTGGAGGCTATTTCGCATGTGGCGGTGCAGCGCTGGATCGACGAGGGCGGCCTTGACGGTGACCCACTGGCGCCGGAGCGGCTTTGCGAGATCCATCGGCGGTTCTGCGAGGGCTTGCCGGAGGCCATGTTGCGGCAGACTGGGCCGGATGGCACGGTCGAACAGATGATGCCGGGGCAACTGCGGCAGGGTTATGTGCAGGTGGGCCAGCATATCCCGCCCAGTCCGGGGGCGGTGCCGCGGCTCTTGGCACATATGCAGCGGATGTATGGGATGCAGGGGCGGCTGGGCCGGGTGCTGGCAGTGGCCTGCGCCCATCATCGGCTGGTCTGGGTGCATCCCTTTGCCGATATGAATGGGCGGGTGTCGCGCATGGTGGCTCATGCGATGCTACGCGAGACGGTGAAATCCGAAGGCCTGTGGTCCGCCTCGCGCGGCTTGGCGCGCAACGTGGGCGACTATAAGGCGCGGCTGGCGGCAGCAGATGCGCGTCGTCCCGGCGGTGCGGATGGACGCGGCGCCCTGTCGGAGGCGCGTTTGGCGGAATTCGCCGAGTTTTTCCTGCGCTGCTGCATTGATCAGGTGGCCTTTATGTCTGGGCTGATGCGCCCGGCCGACTTACGCACTCGTGTTGTGGACTGGGCCCAACGGCAAGAGGCGCGTGGGCAGGTGCTGAAGGGCAGCGACCGGGTGATGCGCGCGGTGCTCAGCGAGGGCGAGCTGGAACGTGGCGCCCTACCAGAGATGCTGGGGGTCAGCGACCGTCAAGCCCGCAAGGTCAGCGCCCGCTTGCTGGAGCTGGAGGCGCTCACCTCCGAGGGACCGAAATCCCCGCTTCGATTGCAATTTCCCGCCGCACTTGCCGCCGATTGGATGCCCAATCTGTTCCCGGAGAAGCCCGAGCCCTAGGCAGGCTGTACAGTTGTCGGAATGAGGTGGCCCCAGATGTGAGGAGGCCAATTCCGCATTGGCTTGACGTTAACCTCGCCGGTGACATCGCTGTAGGTGCCGACCACCAGGGCCGAGCAGCAAATGAAGCCTAGCAAATGGCACTCCAGTACCTCATTGTCGGCAAAGCTCGACAAGAGGATGTGGAACTGGCCGGACAGGCGCAGAGCTTGGCGGATCAGAAAGGGCTTGATCGCCCTGCACGCCTTCGGTGATCCCGGGAAACCTGTTGTCTTCCGTCGTTTCCTGGTTTGACTGCGGGCAGGGGGATCCCGCCCGCCGTGCTTCTTTAAACCAGGAGCTTTCCTTTGAAGACCAACACCCACCTTCTCACCCCCGCCCCTGTTTTCCCTTTAAGGCGGGGAATGCCCCTCTTTCATCCTTTGTCGAAAAAAGTTTGAACCGATCTGCGCGCCCGCACGACTAAGGGGCATGAAACGCCGCGATTGGCGGCCAGCCCCCTTAGGAGAAGTCATTATGGCACAAGAGTGGAGCACCCTTTATTTCCAGAAACTCCTCAATTTTCTGGGCATCGATTTCGACGAGCGCTTCATTGAGATTTTGCGCAAGATCCAAGCCGCGAGTGAGGATGGCGATCAGGCAACAGCAGACAAATGGGCTAAGGCTCTCGCCGATCTGATCCGCTCCGAACCTGGCCATGGTCCTGACCATTGGACAGGTGAAGACGCCGACCAATTCGAGATCCTCGCCGAGATCCGCAACGCGATCCGCGTTGGGACGGCGATGTTGGACGAAAGCGGCGATCCGGAGTTTTGGCAGGACCTGTATGAAGATCCGCTCGATCCCAACGGCAATATCGACCCCCGGTTTGATCCCAACGCGGGCGGTGTGGATGTCAGTCTGGCTGAGGCAGCGGATGCCGAATTAGAAGAGCAGCAGCGTGAGTTCAACGAAGAGCGGGCCGAGAACCTCCTCCATATGATGGCGCGCAATCTCGATCTCATGGGGGACACCCGATATGATGACGAGATCAACCGCCTGATCAATATGGCCTTGCGGAACGATCCGGGGCTCGTGCGCGATGCGGAAACGCTGGCGCGGCAGATCGCAGCGGATCGCGGCATGGCGGCCGGTGAAGCGACCGAAGGCTTTGTGGAGCAATTGCGGGTGAACATCTCCGATCAGGCGCTGCGGGCGGCTGATATCTGGGCGCAGGGCGGCGGGGCCGACTATCCCAATCTGGGTCATACGGACTCGCCTTTCGTGACGGACGCAGATGAGAGTGACGCGGGCAGCCAAGGACCGAGCGTTGGGGGTCCGGGTGGCGGCTCTGATGGAGACTCGGACGGGGGCAGCGACGGCGACAACGGTGGCGCAGGCCCCGGCGCGCCCAACGCATCGCAGCCCTCCGAGGATGACCCGGAGGATATCGCAAAGATCGCCGAATTTCTGAAAACCGACCGCGAAGGGGCCAAAGCGCTGGCGTTGCGTGTCGCCCGCGAGATGTTCGGGTCTGGCAGAAGCACAGAGTCGGTCGGAACAATCGCCAAACGCCTGCTGACCGCCGCTGCTGCTCTTTTAAGGGCGGAACGGCAACGGGCCGAAGTCGCGAACGAATTGCCCGTCGATATCTGGGAGGACACGCGGTTCCAAGATTTGGGGATGGCCTTCACACAGGCCTATATGCGCGGTGACGTTTCTGCGGCCCGCAAGGCGCTTGCCAATGCGCTGCTCTTGGCGCGTCACATTGCGTCGGAACAAGGGTTGCGGATGCAAATCACCGCAGAGCGGGTCCTGAACAACTTTCTGCCCGCAGAGCAGGATCGCGACTTTGCGGGCCCCGAGGTGGAGCTGCGCAACGGTTTGACGGAGATCGACGCCGTTGTGCGCGCGCATATCCGAAGTCAACGGCAGGCTGCACAGGCAGAGGGGGAGGCGACAACTGTGGCCTCAGAAGACCCGCGCCAAGACGATGCGAACAGCGACACAGGGAGCACGGCAAGCGGCACCCCCGAGGGACTGGAGCAATTCTACCTTGGCGACCATATCCGTGACCAGATGCGCCTGATCCTGAAGGCGATGCTCAAGCACGACCTGCGCACCGCCCGCGCCCTTGCCGAACGGCTGTCCGCGCGGCTCGTCGGGGCCTCGGGACGCTTTGGTGATATGTCCGCCAACGATATTCTCAAACTTGTGGCCGCCAAGAAACGCGCCTTGGACAAGGCCAATGGCGTGCCGGACCCGGTTGTCAGCTCGAAGGGGCGGCAAGCGCAGGAGGAGGACGAGACGGAGACCGTAGGCACCAACACCGACACGGTGGATGTTCTGCGCGATATGCCGCGACGGGACGATGACGATGCCTCTGGTGGGGCAGGGGTGGTTTTGGACCTGCCCTTGGTTAACAAGGTGGATTGGGACAAATTCGTGCAGGTCTATGCCTTGAGCGCGGAGGAGATCGAGGCGCTGAAAGACATCGCCACCAAGATCATCAAAAAAGGCAGCGACGCGAGCCCCGCGATGCGGGTCGCCAAAGAGCTGTTGATGCGTGCGAGAAAGGCAAAGACCGGGGCGAAGTTCAAAAACGCCATCCATATCCTTGCCGCGGTCGAGGACGTGCTGATCCTGCGCGCCGACAACAAAAAACTCGTCAAGCCGATGAAGGTTTCGGATATCCCCGAAGACGAGAGCGTCTCGGTCTGATCTGAATGCTGCACGGCCCCGGGCAAATCGGACTTGCCCCGGGCCGCGCCTTTTCCATACCCAAAGGACGGCCCCTGACAGGGTCGTCCCTGTAGGAGGACGCAGAGATGGACGAAGACGATCGCATTTTGGCCTATCTGCAGGGTCGGCTCGACGGGGCGGCCCTTGCGGCCTTTGAGCAGGAAATGACCGCCCGACCCAAGCTGCGCGCCGAGGTGGCGGCGCTGCGGGCGGTGAAAGAGGTGATGGCGCAGGACGACGCGGCGGATCGCGCGTCGGACCCGGTCTGGGACCGCCTGTCGCAGAGCATCGCCGCCACGCAGGCGCCTGCAAACCTCAATCGCGGGCCGCAGATGTTGAAATATGCCGCCGTGGCCCTTGGGGCGATTGCCGCGTGGCAGTTCCTTGCGGTGCCCAACCTCAGGCCGCAAAGTGACCCCGGTTTTACCCCGGCCAGCGTGGAGGAGATGGACTTTGCCCTGCGCGTCGGGTTTACCGATCAGGCACGGCTTGCAGAGACCTTTGACCTTCTGGCTGAACTCGACGCAGAGATCAGCGCCGGCCCCAGCGCGATTGGTCTTCTGACGCTCACTTTTGCCAGCGAGGTAGCGCGCACCAAAGCCGAGGCAGCGCTTCAGGCCCGCACTGACCTGATCGCAGTGGTCACGCGGCCCTAACGGCCAAGGCAGCGCAACAGGGCCTGCTTGGCGTGGTGGATGCGGGATTTGACCGTGCCGGGTGGGATCTTTTCCAGCTCGGAAATCTCCTCGGAGGAAAGCCCCTCGTAAAAGGCGAGGCGCACCACCACCCGCTGCACGGTTTTCAGCTTGGCCAGACAGGAGCGCACCCGGGCGGCGTCTTGCGCATTAGCCAGAAGGGTCTCGGTGGAGGGTTCAACCTCCGCAGGCTCCGGCACCGCCGCGACAAAGCTCAGCCGATCATTGCGGCGCACCCGGTCGACAAATTTGTTGCGGGCAATCGCAAAAAGCCAAGTGCGCACCGAGGCCGCCGCCCGATAGCGCGCGGCGGCATGCCAGACATCCAGCATCGCGTCATGCAGCACATCGGCCACCTCTTCGGGCGCGGCCCCCCGGCTGCGCAAAAACCCGGCCAGCGCCTCGCGGTGGCGTTCGTAAAACACCTTCATCGCCGCCTTGTCGCCCACAGCAATGCGGGACAAAAGCTGAGCATCCTCCCAGTGCTGCATAAAAGTGGCCTCTCTGGTCCCTGCCTGCCATAACCGGAAGTTGTCGAAGGAAACCATCGGCCCGTCAAGGCAAGCGCGGCCGCGGACAGGAGATCGTGGGCAAGTTCGCTGGACAGATGCGCCGTAAACAGACAGTCTCGTCCCGCTAAAGGAGAGTTGACCATGCCCCACCCACAGCCTCACCGCATCTTGCGACGGATTGGGCACCTGCTAGCCATCGTGGGTCTGGTCGGCTGTACGCTGGGCACTGGTGCCTCTCAGCCAAAACAGGCGTCGGCTGCAGCGCTCTTTGCTCCGGGCGAGGTGATCGCGCTGTTTCCCGATCCGTCTGCCGCCGCCCGTGTGCGCCAACGTGGTGCGGCTGCGGGATTTGACCTGCTGGAGGAGGTGCCTCTGGCGGCGCTCAACCTCCATATGCTGCGGTTTTCCTATGCCGCGCCTTACGAGGGCCCCTCTGCCATCGCCGCGCTTGAGGCTTCTGATGCCGTGGTGACGGCTGGGGTCAACCATGCCTATCGGGTCGCGGCCTTGCCCGGCAAAAGCCAGTTTGACTATGCGGACGCGCTCTTGCAGTGGCCAGAGGGCGGCTGCCGAGGCGCGGTTCCGATAGGCTTGCTCGACACCGACCTCGACCCCCAGCGCTTCGCCGCCGCCGAGGCCGCCATTGTCGCCAAAAGCTTTGTGCGCGGAACCGATGCGCCGCCGACCCATGGCTCGGATGTGGCCGCCGTTTTGCTAAACCCAGACCGGTTGCCCGGGGCGCGCCTGTTCAGTGCCGCCGTTGTCGAAGGCTCCGGGCGTCAATCGGGTATGGCCGGCGTCGACAGCTTGATCGAGGGGCTCGACTGGCTGGCGGGGCAGGGGGCACGGGTGGTGAATATCAGCCTCACCGGCCCATATAACAAGCTCCTAGACCGCAGCCTCAAGACCGCCGCCCAACAGGGGATGGTGCTTGTCGCGGCGGTTGGCAATGAAGGCCCGGAGGCCGCGCCGCAATTCCCCGCCGCTTTGGACGAGGTGATCGCAGTGACCGCCGTGGATGCCAATCGCGAGATCTACCGCAAGGCGGTGCGCGGGGCACATGTGGACATTGCGTCCCCCGGCGTCGACATCGCCATCCCGAGCCTCAAAGGCCTGCATTTCGTCACCGGCACCTCGATCGCAGCGCCTTTTGTGACGGCGCGCATCGCCTCGGATCCGCGCTTGTTGGGGCAAACCGCCGCGGTGGTACGTCGGGAGCTCTCACGCACCGCACAGGACCTTGGCCCGACGGGACCGGATGCCATCTACGGCGCCGGTCTCCTCCGCGCCCCTGCAGGCTGCTCAAACTAACAGCGGCGGTGGGCCTCGCACCGGTCACTCGCCAGAGTTAATTTTACATAATTCCTATTACCAGATTCAGCCTCCCCAAGTTCGTCCACCTCTTCCTTTTCACGGACGAACAACTAGCGGCACCAGGAAATCTGGTGCCGCTTTTTTTGCGCTGCCCAAAAGTTGTCGTTCAAGGGCAAATCTCAGTCACAGCAACCACTTAGGCATCAATCTGTTTTTCGAACTCGCTGAGCAAGTCGTTGAACAAGCCCAAACTGGCGTTTGCATGTTCCAGTGCGCTTTCGGCCCCTTTGAAGCCGTCGGCGGCATTGGCGCCGGTCAGGGCTAGGTTCATTACGACTGGAAACGCCTTTTCAAAGATGTCCGCATACTTCGGGTTGGTGCCTTTCAATGCAGCCAGCAACTGCTCCAGCTTTGGTGCGTTCTTGCTCACCCGCGCTGCATCGTTCATCATATCCGAACAAGCATCCAGTGCTTTATCGAGCGCTGCACGCCCCTTACGCAACGTGTCAAATTGCTTGCGGGCATTCGCGCCAGACGAAGCCTTCAGGATCTGTTCCAGTTTTGCGCAAGCCTTTAAACCCTTGTCGATCTGGCCCGAGAGATCGCGCCCACCAACTTCAAGGCCCGCAACCTTGTTTTGCAACAACGCGAAATTTCGGTCGCATTTTGGTAGCGTCGCGAGAAATGGGGCATCCTCGCCAAGAATACCCTTTATCACCGAGGCAGAGACTTCGGAGACGCCCTGCACATTCTGGGCTGCGCCAACAGCCGTGTGATAGCGCGCTTTTAGCGTGTCGAGGTCACTTTCGAGTGTTTTCTCGACCGTATTCACAGAAACCGCAATGTCTTTGACCTTGCTTGCAAGCGCCGTCACGCCCCGCACCAGTCCGACAATACCGAGGGCCAGCGAGGCGCCACCGGTCGCCGCTGCACCCGCAACCCCCAATGCGCCCCCTGCCACACTCAGGACACCGAGGGTAAGCTCAACACCTGTCTTAATTTGGTAGTTGCGGAATTGCTGCTTTCGCTTGGTGTAAACGTTCCATCGTGCCTGTGGGATGTCGGCGAAATCGGCCTTGGCCTTTTTCAGCTCGGCCCGAATTTGCAGCTCAAACAACGCATAGATCTTCTGCCGTTTGACGCGGTCTGCTTCTTTGTCGGCCGCGGCTTCAATCGTTCGCATCAGAGCAACAAGCTTTGCGACCAGCTCTTCGGAGCGCTCGTTGCAGTCATCAACCATTTGCTGCGGCGTCACCAAATCCTTTTCGGCTTCCAGAACGTCAAGGATATCGTCGTTCAGCTTTAACTTGAATTCAAAGCCGTGCATCGCTTCGAGGAAGTTCGGCTTGTACGTCTTCAGGGCCAATGCGCCGACGTCCCGCTGCCAGATGACGACCTGCTTTCCAACTTTCTGTTTTGGAGTCGAGGCCGCCACGGCCCTATCGGCAGCTTCCTGTTGTCTGGCGGTCAGGTCGGCTTCCTTCGCCTCGATGACCTTTGCATATTTCTTGAGCGCGGCAAGCGTGTCCTTGTGCAGGGTTTCATTACACGCCTTTATGACAGAGGGGATTTTCTTCTTCACACCTGCCAGAGCTTTGAGCGCCTTGTCCCAATCCATCTGGTCTTCTGCGACCTCGAAATCTTTCAAGAGCTTACCCAGGCCTGTCGGTTTCAGCGTCTTGGCCTTATTGGTTGACCACCATTTTTGACGCAATTCGGGTGTCGCATTCGCTTTCATGAAATTAAATCCTTGTTGAATTTCAATGGGAGGATCGAAACCAAGATCACTATCCGGCGACACCATAGGTTGAACGACATCAGCGCGCAAATCGGTATGAGATTGTTGTCTGAACATCACCTTGGAGCGACGTTAGAACGCTCGGCTTTTGGTAGAAAATCCAAGAAGAGTTCCCCGGTGTCGTACAAAGCGAGAGATGGGGGCTGAAACCCATCAACGGCAGGATCGGCCTTGTCCGGCACCGTGGTCTCCAAAACATGCTGGTAGTCGTGAACTGCTGCTTGGGCATCCTCTCTGATCCGGGCTGACGTCTCGTTCAGGCAATTCAGGTAGTCCTCGACCTCGCTGAAGTAACGTCGAAACTCCGACCGGACCTCTGCACCCGAAAACCCGGCATCAAGGAGGTATGCGGCCTCCGGCCTGATCGGCTCGATGCAACGCTCTTGGGCAGCAACAGGAGCTGCGAAGACTGCCATTATCGGCACGGCCAAAATAACTGGTTTCAATGGTGTCTCCTGTTCCGTTCGTTCAGCCCGATCAAACTTCCCATGATGTTCAAGGATCCGGTCCGATGGGCCCGGATCATGCCGCGAAGATAGCCCCCTGCGGAAAGGATGGTGACCTCGGGATCAGCAACCTTTGCATCGGTGATCAGCACACAAAGCATTGCGGCATCCTCATCAAGAACGCTCACGGCCTCCTCCCAGGCAGATGGATGGATACCCAGTTCAGGCAACCGCTTTTGCGCAGCGATCACGAAGGAATGGAAATCCAACCTGCCGCGCTTCTGGCGCTCAATGTCGAGCCACATCTGCATCTCCTCGGAACAGAGGCCATACAGGCGATCACTACCCAGATTCTGGATGAATTTGGACTTGTGCGCCGCGCCGACCGCCCCATCCTGTTTTTCTAAGTAATGGACGCGGCCGTCAGGCTGCGGCCCAATATCAGTGGAGCGCGTGGGCTTGCCCACGCTCCTTGTTTCGACAGGGTCGTTACAGAGTACTTTGCTAGAATCTTGAGTTGTATCTTGTATATGAGAGCGCTCGTTTTCGAGCGGTCGATCGGGCGTTTTGGTCAGCAAATCTGCAGCAGCTATCGTCAGCGTTTCCGCTTCCGCCTCATGCTGCTGAAGCTCCTCGAGCGACATCCGGTGCAGCGCTTGCCCTGCCGGCCACTTCAAGAACATGTGCTGAATGCGCTCAACCTCAGCTGTCAGCCCCTGACGAACAATCAGCTCGCCCAGGATACCTTTCAAATGCCGCTTGTGCGAGCTGCGGAGCCCCCGCAGACGCGCATGAGCCCGGCGATCCGCTTCGATCTCGTCGCGTAGAGACAGAAATTCGTCGACTCGTGCGATCGCCACCCCAAAGAAGATACCGCAACCGCTAAAACCGGATCGCGCGCCATTCGCCATCGTCCGCTTCTCGATGAGTCCTGCTCGGACGAGCGATTTCTCATGCTCTCGGATGCGGCAGGCGGTAACGCCCCGCTTACGTGCAATCTCGCTCTGGCTGAGATAGCAGCGCGGTTCATCTGGACCGCGCTTGAATGCGCTCGGCCTCGTCGACGCGATCATCGTGCGAAAGGTCATCATCGCTGCGGCACCGACGCCAAGGCTGGGGTCGATTCCGGCTGAGTGCAGAATGACACCCTAAGGCTCCCGCTCCCGTCTTTTACCCCCGGTTTTTGAGCCCTCTGACCACCTTCGTTGTGGCGATGAGCGTGGATCGCCTGTTTTGTGGCTGTGAATGCGGCAAGATATAGGGCTGATTACTTCACAACCTTGCCCCCACTTGCCGCCGCCACCGATATTCGCCGGTGAGCAAGATGTGGGCCCACCCGAGCGGCGAGATATGCGCCAGCAGAGCGGGGTCACAATTCAGCCCCGCCCGCTGCCGCGCGGCCACGGCCTGGCCGAGGTGCTTGGTGTTCCAGTAGATGATGATGGCGGCGAGCAGGTTGAGACCGGCCATGCGATAGTGCTGCCCCTCGGCGGTACGGTCGCGGATTTCGCCCTGCCGCCCGATGCGCAGGGCGTTTTTAAGGGCGTGATGGGCCTCACCCTTGTTCAGGCCGATCTGGGCCCGGCGCTGCATGTCTGCGTCGAGCAGCCATTCGATGATGAAGAGCGTACGCTCGACGCGGCCAATTTCGCGCAACGCCAGGGCCAGCTCATGCTGGCGCGGATAGGCCGCGAACTTCTTGAGCAACTGACTGGGCGGCATAGCGCCCGTCACCATGGTGGCCGCGGACCGCAGGACGCCGGGCCAGTTCTGGGCGATGAGGCCCTCACGGATCTTGCCACCGATCAGGCTGCGCAGCTCGTTTTGTGCTGACGCCGGGTCGAAGAGGTAGAGCCGTCTGGATGGCAGGTCGCGGATACGCGGGATGAACCGGAACCCGAGCAGCGACGTCACGGCAAAGACGTGATCGGTGAACCCGCCGGTGTCGGCATACTGCTCTGTGATCTTCCGCCCCGCCTCGTTCATCAACAGCCCGTCCAGGATGTAGGGTGCCTCGCTCACGGTGGCCGGAATGTTCTGGGTCGCGAAGGGCCCGAACTGATCGGAGACATGAGTATAGGCCTTGAGGCCTGGCTCAGAGCCATATTTCGCGTTGATGAGGTTCATGGCCTCGCCCTGTCGAGCGGCGGGGAAGAATTGCCCATCGCTGGAGGCGGTCACGCCACCACCCCAAAACTTGGCCATGGGCAGACGAGACTGCGCGTCAATTACCATGGCGAGGGCCTGATTGATGGCGTCGCTCTCCACATGCCATCGCGACAGGCGGGAGAGCTGGAAGTAATCATGGGTGTTGGTCGCTTCGGCCATCTTACTGAGGCCAAGGTTCAGGCCCTCAGCCAGGAGCACCGTCAGCATGCCGATCTGGTCTTTGCAGGGCGCGCCGGTTTGCGCACTTACAAAGGATTCCGTGAAGCCGATATCCGTATCGACCTCCTGCATCAGTTCGGTGATCCGTATGGCGGGCAGCCGGTCGTAAAGATCAAGCACAAGCTCGTCCGCCTCGTCGGGCACGGCTGCGCTCAAGCGATCAACCTGCAGGATGCCGTTCTCGATCGACCCGCCGGGGATGGCCCCCGCACGCGCCGCCTTGGCCAACCGCACCAGGCCGCCGGTCATGCGTGCCTTGCGATCGGCAAGCCAGGCTTCCGGGTCAAGCGGTACTGCCAGTCTTGGTATGTCCTTCACTGCCTCGGCGGGAACCAGAGCCTGATTCAGATCGCTGTAGCGCCGGGAATTCGGCACCCAGATATCGCCTGAGCGGAAGGCATCCCGCAGGTGGAACAAAACCGCCACTTCCCAGAGCCGGTGGCCGTCTTCCTCCTGGGCATTCAGATGGCGATGCCATTTCGAGCTGCGCCGCAGGAAGCCAACCGGTCGCTCCTCGGGCCTTTCATCGTCCGCGATCAGCGTGCTGGCCTGTAGCAAGGGCGCAGAGACCCCCGCCGCCTGAATATCCAACGCGCGCAACATGCGTGGGGCATAGCGCCGGAACCGGTGATAGCCCTGACCGACATGCGCCAAGGGGTCAGCGGCCATCGTGTCCGTCAGCTCGGCGGCAGTGGCAACCAACCCTTCAAGCCGCTCCCATCCACACCCCAGCTCCGTCGCCTGATCCAAGGGCGCGCCATCACTTCTGGCGTCGAGCAAGGCGGCACCAAGGGATTTGAAGGCGCGCAGGGTGTCCTGCACCGCCGTTTTAGCGTCAGCGATCTTGGCATCGCAGAGCTTTTTGGCACCCTGCCATGTCTTGCCGACGATCCGATCGTGGGTCTCGATCACCGCGTCCGTAAGCGCCGCACGCCACGCGACCACGCAGACCGCGATGATGGCCAGGCGGCGATCACTGCTGATGTCGCGCAGGCCATCAGCGAAATAGCGTTCACCCTGACGCTGCAGGCGACTCACCCGATGGGGTGGAATGCCCCAGAGAATATCAGGCGACAGGTTCATCTCTTGCAGGAATTCCAGCCGGTCGAGCAGGCGGGTGGCATCAGCCGAGTTCTGCCCCACCTCGAATTGGCGCAGCCAGACGAACCGGCTGACCTTGCCCTCGACCATTTCCGTAAGCAGGCCATCGAGGCGGGCTTTCAGGGTATCATCCAGTCGGTCCACGATGGCGCTATCGATCTGGCGTTCCGCCGCGACAAGCGCATCCGCACAGAGGCGCTCGATGACGGATACACCCGGAAGGATGGTCCGGGTCCGGCGGCACTCATCGACAAACCGGCGGGCCAAATCATGGTTGGTGGCCGCGTTCTCCGCCTCACCCGCAAGCCAAGCCTTCAGCTCACGTGCGCGGTGACCGGAAAACATCTTGAAACCGTGGAGCTGGCGGAGGTCGTGAAGATGTTGCTGACGGGTCTGACGCCGAGCGGCGTAGGGAAGGATCTCATCCCCGGTCATGCCCAATTGGGCCCCAACAAACCGGACGACGGGCTCAGGGATCACCTCGCGAGACGATAGCAGGCGGCCCGGATGTCGCAGCGCGCATAGCTGTAGCGCGTACCCGAACCGGTTCTCTGAACGCCTGCGCACATTGATGTGCTCAAGGTCGTCATCCGACAGCGTGTAGTGATAGAGAATGCTGGCTTCGTCTGTCGGAAGGTCGAACAGCGCCGCGCGTTGGCGCGCGGTCAGGATGGTGCGGTGCGCCATAGTTCTTTTGCTTTCTATAGAGCGTTTGTGTATATTTGATTTCGATACATATTAAGATTTACTTGGGTCCGGATATGCAAGGCCACACCAAACAGCATCACAAACGACCGTATGAGATAGCCCCATGCTGATAGGATATGCCCGGGTCTCGAAAGCTGACGGCAGTCAATCCCTTGATCTGCAGAGAGACGCGCTCATCGAAGCGGGCGTGGCAGTCGACGGGATCTACGAAGATCAGGCTTCAGGTAAGCGTGACACCCGGCCGGGCCTCGATGCATGCCTCAAGGCTCTGCGCAAAGGCGATGTCCTGGTCGTTTGGAAGCTCGACCGCCTCGGCCGCGACCTCAAACACCTCGTGACAATCGTGCAGGAGCTGACCGATCGCGAGATCGGTCTGCGCGTCCTCACGGGCCAAGGCGCACAGATCGACACGACCACAGCTGCAGGACGGCTGGTTTTTGGCATCTTCGCTGCCTTGGCAGAATTTGAACGGGAACTGATCCGCGAGCGCACCATCGCAGGCCTCAAGGCCGCTCGGGCGCGGGGCCGAAAAGGGGGGCGTAAATTCGCGCTAACAAAAGCCCAGGTACGTCTTGCGCAGGCGGCCATGTCGAACCGCGACACCTCTGTCTCGCAGCTCGCCGCAGAACTCGGCGTCAAGCCCGTCACAATTTACAGATATGTCGGCCCCAACGGGGAACTCAGAGAGAACGGAAGACGCGTCCTGGCCGCTTAGAGTGTCATTCTGCACTCAGCCGGAATCGACCCCACGAGGACTCTTTTGAAAACTCCCGCTCAGCGGCACGCAGCCTCGCGCAAACAGAGCTTGAGAACACCATCGATGTGCCTGTGATCCTGCGGAAGAACCAGGGCGAAGAGGTCTCTGTCATGGTGGCGCGCGATCTCGATTTCTCCGGCGTTTACCGGCTGAAATGATGAAAAAGCCCATCCTGCCCCAAGACAGGCCCGCGCCCCCGGCGCTGGCCTCTCACATGGCCCCGCTGGCGCCCTTCTTAAAGCGCCACGACGTTCTGGAAATCTGCATCAACCGCCCCGGTGAGGTCTTCGTCGAATATGCCCACGGGACATGGGAGCGGGTCGAACTGCCCGACCTGACCTATGCCTTCCTGACTAGCCTCGTCGCAACCGTGGGGACTTTCTCCCGGCAGAAGATCAACGAGACCATGCCCCTTCTCTCCGGTTCCCTGCCGCAGGGCGAGCGCATCCAGATCGTGATACCGCCTGCCGTCCCGGCGGGCACGGTCAGCATCACCATCCGCAAACCGGCCCACCGGACTTTCACACTCGACGAGCTTTTGGGTCAGGGCATGTTCGAAGGCGTCACCAACGTCCCCTCCGCCTTGTCGGCCGACGAAGAAACCCTCCTCAGCCACCACCGCACCGGCGACTGGAAAGCCTTCTTGCAAGCAGCCGTGCTGGCAAAGAAAAACATCTTGGTTTCGGGGTCCACCGGCTCCGGCAAGACGACCTTCTCGAAGGCTCTGATACCCCTGATCCCAACCGACGAACGGCTGATCACCATCGAGGATACCGTCGAGCTGGAGCTTCCGCAGCCCAACGTGGTGCGGATGATCTATTCCAAGGGTGGTCAGGGCGAGGCCAAGGTCACGGCCCGCGACCTGCTGGAAAGCGCGCTCCGGATGCGGCCCGACCGCATATTCCTGCAGGAGCTTCGAGACGCCTCGGCCTTCTACTACCTGCGTAACGTCAATACCGGCCATGGCGGGTCAATCACCACCATTCACGCCGACTCCGCCACGCTTGCCTTCGAGCAGCTGGCCCTTCTGGTGAAAGAAAGCGAGGCGGGGCGCGACCTCAAGCGCGACGAGATCAAGGACATGCTCTACCAGATGGTCGACGTGGTCGTGCAGATCAAAAAGACCGCCGCCGGGCGCAGGGTCACCGAGGTCTATTTCGATCCCCGCAGAAAGCTCGAGGGTGTCGCATGATTGTTCAGAACTGGCATCGCCTTGGCACCCCCGCGCGGGCGGTCGCAATCTCGGCCGCGGTGGTCTTTGCTGTCGCCGGAGGGCTCGTCACCGCCGCCTATGTCATGCAGTGGGGGCTGAAAGTTCCGCTCCACCTACCGCGCGACCTGCTGCTCTGGCCGCAAGCGGCACTCGCCGGATACACTGATCCCGAGACCGTCAAATGGATCAAGCTCTCGGGCTATGCCGGGCTGCTGCCGACCATCGTGATCGCCGCCGCCATTCTGAAAGCACAGCCGAAACCCGATGTGCATGGCCGCGCCGAGTTCGCACGCGTCGGCGACATCCGGCAGGCGGGCATGCGATCGAAGGCCGGTCTGATCGCAGGTTTCACGGGCGCCCTGCCCTCCCGCCACTATGGCAAGCAGGTCGACACATGGGGTCGATCAGTCGAGCAGGGCGGCGCGGTCAAGATCCAGAAGGCCGGGCACCTGACCTCGAAGAACCTGTTGATGTATGGCGGCGATGAACACGTCCTGCTTTATGCTCCCACCCGCTCCGGCAAGGGCGTCGGCGTGGTGATCCCGAACCTTCTTAACTGGCCGGACTCTGCCGTGGTCCTGGACATCAAGAAGGAAAACTGGACCCTGACCGCAGGCTTCCGCAAGGCGGGCGGCCAGGAGGTTTTTCTGTTCGATCCCCTTGATCCGGAAGGTCGCACACATCGTTGGAACCCGCTCTCGACGGTTCGACGCGGCACGGATTACCAGATCGAGGATCTTCAGCGGCTGGCAGACTTGTTCATCCCGGTGGCCTCGAAAGACCCGTTCTTTGATCGGGCGGCACAGACGGCCTTTGTCGGCGTTGGCGGCTATCTGGCCGAGACGCCGGAACGCCCCTTCACCTTGGGGGAAATCTACCGTCAGCTCACGCTGACCCCGAACTTCGTCCAAACCTTCCAGAAGCGGATCGAAGATAGAAAGGCCTCCGATCGCCCGTTGTCGGTTCAAACCATCTCGACCCTCAACGACTTCCTCTCAAAGAGCGAGAACACATTTGAGAGTGTGAAATCCACGATCACCGCCAACCTTGGCCTCTTCGCCAACCCGATGCTCGACCGGGCCACCGCCGCGTCGGATTTCTCCTTCGCCGATCTGCGCCGCAAGCGGATGACGATCTATGTCGGCATCACCCCCAACAACCTCGGTCGCCTCGGGCCGCTAATGAACCTCTTCTTCCAATCCTGCGTCGATGCGAACATGCAGGAGCTGCCCGAGCATAATCCGGCTCTGAAACACAAGATCCTGCTCTGCATGGACGAGTTTGCCTCGGTCGGGGAGCTTCCAGCTTTCAAGCGCGGCATCGGCTATTTCGCGGGCTACGGGATGAAGGTCCTGACCATCGTCCAAACCCCGGCCCAGCTGGCCGACATCTACGGCCAAGACGGCGCCGAGGCGTACATGGACAACTCCGGCGTCAGCATCGTCTTCACGCCGAAGGGAGTGAAAGAGGCGCGTAACCTGTCGGAACGGCTCGGCACCCATGGCGTCGAGGCCCGCAGCGAGTCCAAATCCAAATACCTCGCCAACCGCAAAGGCACGACCGTCAGCCACAGCGAGCAGAAACGCTCCCTCATGCTGCCGCAGGAACTGCTGCAGATGGACCAGAGAGAGGCGCTAGTGTTCGTCGCCGGACACCCACCGATCCGGGCGAAGAAAATCCGGTTCTATGCCGAAGCGACCCTTCTCGAGCGTTCCAAGGTACCGCCCCCCGAGGTCCCAAAGATCGACCACAACGCCTTCGACGAAACC
Source organism: Epibacterium sp. (assembly GCA_048263945.1). GTDB lineage: Bacteria > Pseudomonadota > Alphaproteobacteria > Rhodobacterales > Rhodobacteraceae > Epibacterium. The sequence goes on from JBLXDQ010000024.1 coordinate 34,280, forward strand.
GTAGCCATCCTGAGAAGCGAGAACGCGGCCCTACGCGAGAGCCTCTCTGACCTTCAGGCAAAAGTCGACAAGCTCGCCGGGCTGAAAGCCTTCCAGGCAGAGAACGTCGCCAATGGCGAACCAGCCGAAGTCCCGATGACCGACGAGGAGATCGCCAACCCGGAGGGGATCTCTTTTGATCGGCTGGCCCTGAGTGGACAGAAGGCACAGGCCAAAATCAAGGAACTGAACCAGGCCGGACAAATTGGGACTCGCAAAGGCGCGACCGAGATCCTCGCCGCCCTCGGTTGTGATGTCTCCCCCGCAAAAGGTGAAAGGAAACGGAATGCCTGAGATGGACAAGAGCACGAGCTTCACGCTCTCCTACGCGCACAACGACAAGGAAGAGCGCTTCACCTCGGCCGCCGCCGCCGGTCGTGCCTTCGCGGATGCCGACGCCAGTCAGCAGCCGCACGTGGTCGAGGCCACAGACAAAGGCGCACGAACAGTTGCGCATACTGTCACCATCGGCACAGATATTCAGAAATCCGTGCCCACTCTGGAGAGAGTGCGGAAGGATATCACTGATCTCAACCGCGATGGCGTGGCCCCTTCCCGTATGGCGCAGACCGACATAGACTTCTGGACAGGCTATCATGACAGGGTCGCGGAGAAGGTCAGCCATGCGAAGCAGTCAGTCGACCAGGGTTCGATCTCCCCAAACGAGAAACAAAAGAGCAAGCCGGATCAGGATCGCTTTGACCTGCCCATCAGCTACCACGACAGGTTTCTGGTCACGAAGGCACTGGGGCAGCAGGACCTTTACCGTTCCTATGATGACGCCCGGCCTACAATTATCGACAAGGGAGACCAGCTCAGCACCCGAAACGCGGATCGTGGGACTGCAATGGACATGATCGAGCTGGCCGCGCATCGCGGCTGGCAGAGCCTGAAAGCGAAAGGGCCGGAAGAGTTCCGACGCGAGATGTGGATCGAAGGCACCGCCCAGGGCCTGAAGGTGCAGGGCTACCGCCCCACAGAAAAGGATCACGAAGAAGCCAATCGCCGATCCCAATTGATCGGAGAACGTACCATCGAACGGTCGGACCGCGCCTCCCTCCCAGCCAGTGCCAAGACGACCGATCGAGATGACCAGCAGGCCGCGCCGCGCCAAAACTATTCCGACGGTATATCCGGAAAGATCACCGACATTGGCTCCGCTCCCTATCGCAACCGCGAAGGGGAAGGGAGAGCATATCTGGAGCGTCACCCTGCCCGCCGCACTTGAAAAGCACGACCTGAAAGTCGGCGACCGCGCGACCTTCTTCTCTCCCGGCATCGAGCCCGTAACCTACAAGACCAAGGACCAGAAGACCGGCGAAGACGTCGAACGACAGGGACACCGGCGCCTCTGGGACGCCAAGGACATCGAGCGCGAAGCACAGCCGCACCGCGCGGCACAGGGCAAATCTGCGGCGAAAGCAATCACCGAGGAAGTACCGATGGCCGACAAGCAGCGCGAGCAGGACACCAAATCCGATCGGCTCGAAGACCGCATGAAGCGATACGAACCAGGCGACCATGCCGCCAAAGGTCCGGCCAGCGTTTTGGCCCACATGGACGCGCGCCTTCGGGCCGAAGGCGTCTCGGAAAAGGATCGCGAAACCGCCCGGGACCACGCCGCCAAGTTGCTCTCTCAAGGTATGAAAGCCGGAAGACAGATCTCTGTACAGAAGCTCGCCAACGTGACCAAGGAGCAGGAGGCTCAGGTGCATGGAGCGACTTCCAAGGAGGTAAGACCCCTTCCGGAACGACAAAAGTCGGATCAGACCAAGGGTGAACGCTCGAGATAGTCCTGCGTAGCCAAGGTGCTCAGGCTTTCCCCTGTCGAGCAGAAGCTGTTTCAGATGGCGGGCGGACGACAACGAGGACAGTTACTCGTTGCACCGCTGCCCTATGCGACACCTGTGCGCTACCGCTGATATGAAATTGGGAACGGTTCCGTCTGAAATCGCCTTCACGATTACCCCTTCAGCTGGGAAGCCCATCGAGCTTTTCGACGGAGGCTAGGTCGTTGTCCCAGTTCGCGCGACTGGAATAGCAGATGTGCGCGTTGGGCCGTATGTCGATCCGGCTGTCAAGCGAGCCGGCAGGCACCATAAGCAAACCCACCTCAGGCTGGGAAACAGGCAATGCTGACCCGCATTCGGAGCAAAAGCTTTTTGAGTGACGTGTACCGGGGAGCCGGAAGATCTTGATCTTTTCCTCGCCCGAAACCCAAGTGAGACTGGCAGTGTCCGAAAATAGGTTTGCAGAATGGGCCGAACCGCTGTCCTTACGACAGCGGGAACAGTGGCACAGGAAAAAGCTCTCGAAGGTGCCCAAAATGTGGAATTGCACGGTGCCGCAAAGGCACTCTCCGGTGGAAAGATTGTTGACCATTCACACTCCCCTCAACAAACAAGTCTCCATTGATAGCCAGTACATCTCATTTTGCCAATGTACGAGCGCGTTCTGCTACGATCAAAAGGGCTCAACATCGCTCTTCGGTGCGATCCTTTTTGTAGCCAACAGGCCTAGTGAAAAAGCCCCGCGCGCACGCAGGGCTTTTAAGCTCCAGCGTGGTTTGAGTGTGAGTCTCAGAACACGCTAAATATGGGGAGGTGTCATACCCTAAGTATGTCACACATCACGGTAAGAGCGAAGCAAAATGGCCGCAAATCACTCTTAGCTGCCTTGCAAAGGTTGGGCGCTGCAAGTTCAGCCAGGAGTAAGCAGCTAGATGCCTCCAGGCAGCCTGAAGCGGACTCGATCATTCGACCGCATCAAGTGCGCAACATCAACAGATGTCGGATTCCTGACCTCCGCTGCGACGACGATCCGATCCCATTCAGCTTTGGATTACCAGACCCCGGCTGACTACGCGCGGACCCTGACCGCCGCAAGCACCCGACCAGCTACGCGAGGTGAAAGCTTCGCGCGTCTGGTGATCGCTCAACCTGCTCCTAGCGGCGCAAACACCAACCGGGCTCAAGTCGCAGTTGAATGAAATTTCAGAGGCAGGTCACTGACAGCTTTGAGGCTTCTTTCATCACAAGTGCTGCGATACTTTTCGATGAATCCAACGGCACAGCGTGACCGCAATTTTCCCAGATTTCGAGGCTCGCTTTCGGAAATTTCTTTGCAACGTAATCTGCAAAGGCGTCCACCGGCGTTGTAAAATCTTCTTGCCCGATCACAAAGTTGATGCGTTCTTCATGTGTCCGTAATTGCGGGTCATTCCAAAAAGTTTGCGCGAGCAGTTTATACTGCCGCAAGCGCCGGATCATCACGCGAGATTGCATAAGGCCGAGCAGCTGTTCTTCGGCAAAAGAAAAGATGGCAGCCTCATCCGGAATCTGTCCCTTCTTTACATAAAGTTCCCTGACCCAATCACCTATTTTCGCCTTGCCAAGCGGCACACTACCAGGGCTGAAATCGAACGGCGGGGCTGTCAAGATCAGACGATCATCTTGTCCGGCAGTCGCCAGAGCGAGGCCGCAGCCGATGGAATTTCCAACGCGGATAGCGGGTTTGGTCGTTGGAGTTGTATGGCGTTTCAGCACTTCCGCGTAACCAGTGGTAAGATAGAAGATATCGGGGTTCTGGCTGGGTATACCTTGGGCCAAGCATGTGGCAGCAGTTTCGGCAAAGTGCCGATGGTCCCCGATCAAGCCGTGGAAAAAATGGATCACAAAATGTCTCGCAACTAAAAAATGACCGCCCGTTGAGCACGGCTCTGTTGAGCCGGTTTATAGGCTATCACGCGGTTTGGACAGCGTAACGCTTGGGGAAGTCATCGTCGAGACATTCAGCCTTGAATCCCAGTCCGGCGTGTCGCAGTGAACATTCTCTGAAAATAGGGATAGACCTTGAGTCCGGGTGCCCGTTTTAACGTAAGAAGTCTGCGGTACTGAGGCTGGAAGCCCAATCAGCCCATCATCTCGCTGCTTGGGCCACTTGCAGCTATCCGTACATTCATTCCATGGCGCAAACCGGCTCTGATGATGTGGCCGTCCCCCGACGGCATTGATGTGCCAAGGTAGGTCGGGGATTATCACGGTCGGGCTCGATCTGGCGAAGAATGTGTTTCAGGCCCACGAGGCAGATGGAGCGGGACGACTCGTTCTGACCAGTCGCACCCCTAGCACCGAGATGGAATCACCGAGGTCGGCGTCGGGCCGTTCGCTTCGGTGCAGCAGGTTGCGGTAAAACATGCTTCGCTGCGCCCTAGTCGAACGTCCACGAAGCGCAGTTAGTGACCTTTGCAAAGTCAGGTCTTGCGAGCGGCGAAACCCGACCGACCGGCCCAAAGCCGCCGTTGGGCACGATCCGAATATTCTGCGGCTGCAGCCCGCATTGCTGACATTCGCCCAGGTGCATATCTACTAGGCGCACGCAGATGATCGAATAACTCCGATCAAACGTCGAAACTCTGTGTCATCAGACGCGCCTTTCCAGGAGTTTGCGAAACGGCAAACAACCTGAAGATTACCGGGTTCATAGTGCCCGCCACTGTCGATGCGATCTAAAGAAGCGAACATCGCAGGATCGCCGTTTACTTCATCCAGTTCCAACAGAAGGCCCGTCA
>JBLXDQ010000025.1:0-33563 GCA_048263945.1 Epibacterium sp.
ACAGCTCTCGACGAATGTGACATCGGAACCTACGTGTTCTCAGGTGAATATGTGTCCAAGGCCACGCGAACAGAGTTAGAACGTTGTCAAGCGTTCTTTTCCGGTTGGTTTCCCGAGATTGAAGTCTACGCGTATGTACGCTCTCCGATGAAGTTTGCGGTAAGTATGTTCCAGCAGCATCTTAAATTCGGCGCACTTCCTACTATCGAGAACATCCTGCCAGACTATCGCACACGGGTGCAAAATCTTGACGCGGTCTTTCAGCGCCAGAATGTTCACCTGCGGGGTTTTGATGCCGTGGATCAAAGTATCCCGGACGTTCTTACCGACTTCTTGCAATGGGCGAACCTCGAGGTGAAGGGTGAACCTCCGAAGCGGCGCAATACTTCGCTTTCGGCCGAGGCTACGGCGATCCTCTACGCAATACGTGGCCGCTTGACCGGCGGGCTGGCCTCAAGTGAGCAAGTGCGGCTGTGGAAGAAAATAGTGAACCGAGTGGAAGGATTCGATGACCAGAAGTACGGATTTACGCTTGGATTTTTCGGCCAGTCGCGTGAGGCGGTGCTTGAAGACCACGCGTGGATCGAGAGCCGATTGAAACAACGCTTCCCTGATCCGGTGTCTCCGAGCAAAACGTCGATAGACTTCTCCCAATTGGAGGATATTGGTCAGCTTGGATTGAAGTCGTTCAAGGTGCGGACCGGCAAAGCTTTGCGACGCAGCGATGGAGATAACGCACAATTTCTAAAACGCGTGCTCAGGCTCCTAGGAAATGCCAACGCGTAGAGTGTGGAGTGGCCTTGATGATGTGACCGCCCCCCCGACGGCATCGATGTGCCAAGGTGGGTCTGCGATGATCCACAAAGGAGGACGGTCATGTCGGAGCTTATCTCGGCTTGGCGCGACGACTACAATCACCACCGCCCCCACACGAGCCTCGACGGGCTCACCCGTGGGAGTATCACCAACCGTCAGTAGAGGACCAAAACCTGAACAGAGCGAACTAAAGAACGCGGACACTACGGGGAGCACGTCAACACCTGCACAAAAACTGAAGATGGCTGCTTAAATTTTACTACCATACCCACTCAAAAACGGGAGATTACACTTACGATATGATCTAAATGTATAATCAGTGATCGCTACAAGCTGCGCAGAGACCCGAAGGGCCTATATCCTATAGGGAAATCGGACTAAGACGGTCGCAACCATGAAATTCACTTAAGTAGAGACGCATGACTGACATTGAAGTACTGCTAGAGCGAGCAAAGCAGAAACGTCGTTCGGGTAATTTTGACGTAGCCGTCCAGATCTTGGATGAAATTCTCACCCGGACCCCTAGCGACATCCCCGCTCTGAAAGAGCTTGCTAACGCTCTCTCTGGAATGGAAGACTACGCTGGTACGATTGAAGCCCTGGATCAGGTCAAAGCGCTCGAACCGCTCGGAAAGCACACCACTCAGCTTTATCAAACGGCCAATCTACGCCTCCTGCGTCTAAAGGCGCTCGAACTTCGGAAAGCCGGCAGCCTCAAGGACGCCGCCGAGATGCTCAACTCTCTGCTTGAGCAACATCCGAACGACATAGGCCTACTCAAGGACATGGCTTTGGTCCAACACCAGCTAAATAATGACGCCGGTGTTGTCCAAACTCTAGAGAAGGTGATCGCGCAGGAACCTTTGGGAGAACACACCCAAGCCCTCTACAATGAGGCTTGGGCCCGGCACATGAGCCAAGAAGCTGAAAACGCTCGAAAGCAGAAGCGCCATCAAGATGCTATCTCTATACTCAGCGATCTTCTCAAGTCAAAACCAGACGACGTTACTCTACTGAAGAAAATGGCAACTGCAGCATTTGATGCCGCCGAATTCCAGCTCGTTCACAAAGTGCTAGACCACGCGCAAAAATTCGAACCCTTGGGCGCGCAATCCAGCATTCTCTATGCACGATCTGCTCTTCGTCTTGGTGATCCGGAAGCCGCGAGCCGCGTCCTTCTGCCTATTATTGAAACTTCCAAGAATGTGCCGCTTGCAGCCTATTATCACTTGGCCGAAGCAGAAGGGCGCCTAGGAAAACTCGAAAGTGCCTTGGTCTATTTGGAAGATTTGAAAGCAACGGATCCCTCAAATGTGAAAAAATGGCCAATGCTCGGTCGTGCATATTACATGCTTCGAGACTTTCAAAATTCTTATAGCGCGTTCGAGACTGGTAAAAGTTTGCAGCCATTGGAACAGCGAGATGCCATATCTTTTGGTCGAGCGGCGCTACACTGCGAGAAGTTTCCCGAAGCGATTGAAATATTTAAGACTGTTAATCAGATAGATCCATCTCATCTAGACGCTCTTTTCCTGCTGCATGAGGCGCAAAGAAAATCCAACGATGACGTATCTGCAGAACAAACTGCTGCAAAAATATCTGCGCTTACCCCGAAAACTGCAAGGGCCTTGCTGAAGCTGGGGATTTTCTTCAGAAGGAACATGAACTTTGATACCGCCGTCAAATTTCTCGAAAAAGCCCTCACTAAAACAGAAGATACCTATGCGATCGAACAAGAAATCGCTGAATGTGATTTGAGACGCGGTCTGTTCACTCAGGCTCGGGAACGCTTGGAGCTCTTGCTACAACAGGATACCCAAAACGCAAGAACACACTTTCTATTGGCTAGAACGCTCGCAAAACAGGGACGAAACTCCAAATCTAGACATCACTTTGAACGGGTTATCGAAATAAAGCCAGATCAAGCGAGCGCATATAGAGAGCTGGCCATGATTGCAATTTTGGAGGCAAAGCAAGAAGAAGCTCTAGCCCTTCTTCAAAAGTCCCTTGATCTCGAGCCGAACTCTGGAAGCACCAACTCGGACATTGCCGCGCTATATCTTGAAAAAGGTCAGTACAAGAAAGCCAAACAGCATGCGGAAGCGTCTTTGGAAATTGAACCGAATAGAGATGCTGCAAAAGTTGTGCTCAGGAACATTGACTTGTTCTACTCTTCTGAAGAGAGAAGCTTAACCATTGTGTGCGCTAAGGATAAAATTGATGAATGGTCATCTAAAATTCCGGACGCGCAGATAATTGCCTCTTCAACATCGCTGAAGGATGCCGCTCGACAGGCAACCGGAGACTGGGTTGTTTTCGCAAGATCTGAAAAAATTTCCGCGGATGATATGGAGGACATCACCCCTCAACTCGACATTTCCGATGGGTCGCTTCTCACGCACTCCGGTGAGATTTGTGTAGCAAATCGAAACTTCATGAAAGATATGTCTGATCTCCACGACCACATTCAGAGTGTGTCAGAGAGTATAGATTTCCACGATTTCATGAAGGTGCGCGGCCGAGAAATATACCCTCCCCTCTCCACAACTTCCCCGACCCCGCTTGCCCCACTTTCCTTTCAGGGCGAAGTCTTTCTGATTTCCTCGTCAGGCCATAACTTGTTTGGAGGTGCGGAGCACTTCCTGCGTGGTTTGTGCATCTTCTATGAAAAGCTGGGCTTTACACCTGTCATCGTAGGTCATCGAGGGGAGGAAAATCAGAGTGGCACAACGGCAGACGGAATCCCGTTTTTCGAGTTCCGAGAAGAGGATGAGAGTGAGTTCAGATCGTTCCTCGTTGCGCGCCTCCCAGAATTAGTGCACGTCGTTACGGGATCTGGTCCCAAAATTATTCGCACCGCACAGGACCTGAACATTCCAGTTATCTATGGAACTCATTTCTGGAGAGAAATGTTCCTTGGCACCGGATGGTTCCCTGACATCGATCGGATTTCCGCCCCCAAGAGAGAGTTCATGAACCTCGTACGGCGTAATGAGGTTGTTTATGTGAACTCTAAGTTCACTCGAGAAATGCAGTACAGTGCTCACGAGCTCATCTCTCCGGTATTCTACTCCCTCCCGTCGGATGAGACGCGGCAAGCAACCAGAGACGGGCGTGATATCGTATTGTTGGTCAACGCTCGACCCGAAAAAGGCTTTGACCTTCTCCTAGAGATCGCAAAGCAAAACCCGGATCTGCTCTTCGTCACCATTGCGTCCCAATCCAGTAAGGATGAAGCGGCCCAATCCATTGTTGACTCTCAACTCGAAAATATCGAGCTCCTAGATCACGTCAGTGATATGAGCGCACTTTACAAGAGAGCTTGGTGTGTGCTCGTCCCAAGCCATAGATTTATCGAAACTTTCTCTCGTGTCGTCATCGAAGCACACAGATTTGGTGTCCCTGTTATAGGATCGGATCGTGGAAACGTCCCCTTATTGCTAACTGAGGCAGGGGTTTCCCTACCTGAGGATGCCTCCGCATGGTCAAGTGAACTACGCCGCTTGGCCGAAGATACGGATTACTGGACCACCCGCTCCAGGCTCGCCAGTGAGAACTCAGAACGATATGCTTTTGCACCACAATTCGACACTCTCAAAGGTCTTGTAACGCAAGCCAAACGCCCGGTTCTGGTCGCGATCGGGAATGGCATTGGGAACATTATTCAGTGCGCGCCTGCTATTCGCATGTTGTCTGAGCATCTTGGCCAACCTGTTGATATTGTTATGAACCAAGACTTCCCTGGTTGTGAATGGCTGATGGCCGGTTCCGAACATGTGGGGATGGTTTTCAATGCCTCTTCTTCGGCGACACGGCGGCGATATGAATTGGTCATCGTGCTGGCTTCGTTCGGTAAATCTGTCCCGCGCTTTCATGCTCGTCGAACTTTTATCGCACGGCACAAAATACCGTTCGAAGCAACCAACACGTTGCATGAAGCGAAATACAATCTCGATTGCCTTGTTGCAGCAGATATCGGCTTCACCTACGATGAAGCCGATGTACAGAAATATTTTGTTGGAGACTTGGAGCCTACAGGGCTGACCTCCAATAGAATTGTGCTTCACGCAGGTGGCAAGGCCGGAGAATGGGCTGTGAAACGCTGGCCATACTTTGAGGCGTTGGCTGCGCAACTTATGGCGCGAGGGTGGGAAGTTATCTCTGTTGGCGCACCTGACGAATATGTTCCTGGCACAATTGATAGAACAGGAACGCCATTGCAGGAGAGTATCAGCACGATTCAAGGTGCCTCTTATGTGGTCGCGAACGACAGTGGCTTGATGCATGTAGCCGATGGGATTGGCATTCCACTCACCTCAATCTTTGGGCCGACAAGCGTGGTCAAAAATGGCCCTCTGTCTATCAACAGCCATGTCATTGAACTGAAAAAAGATTGCGCTCCCTGTCAGTTCAATCAGCGCTTCAAAACCTGCAAATGCATTGAGGAAATCTCTTTGGAAACAGTTCTGAAACAGGTTCTAGCACATCTGGCAGACGTGCACCCTGCGCCAGAGACTGCACGTTCAGTAGACCAATAAGATCAGAAGGCGCGGCTCCAAGGAGAGCCGCGCCCCTGGAGAAAATCATCGTAGTCTTCCAAGAGACGCGTACTGTCTTCGTCTTGTTCCAAACGATAGGGCGTAACAGGAAACTCTGGCAGCTTGGTGTATCGTGGCTCGCCAACATAGATGCCACCGCACAGCCCTGCCCTTTGACCTGCTTGCATATCCGTCCAAGAATCTCCCGCAATCAGGCTGCGAGTGCGATCCAGACTGAAGGCTTCACAGGCCGTGTTGATCATACCGGGTTGCGGCTTGCGCATCGGATGATCGGCGATGTCATAGGGGGCATTGCCGTCTTGATGATAGGCGCAGGCCAAAACTGCATCGATACACGCGCCTTTCTGGGCTAACCCGTTGTGAATGACGTCCATCGTGGCTTCGAAATCAGTCCAATCAAAATACCCACGCCCCACACCGGATTGATTGGTGACAACAATAACGGGCACACCACAAGCATTTGCATGCTTTATCAAAGCCCCAGTCGCGGCAATCAGATCTACGCGGCTCGGCGTTCCGACATATCCGTGATCGACATTGATCACCCCATCTCGGTCAAGAAATAGGGCTGGCCGATCGTTTGTAGGACAGTCAGTGGCTCGACGCTCGAACCAAAACCCGGGTTCGAAAAGATATGTCACGTAGCCTCAGATACGTTTTCCGGCGCCAGCCGCTCTTCAATCAGATAACACAGATAGTGATAAAGCGTAATGTGACCCTGCTGTACCAATGCAGTCACCTTGCTCGGCACATCCAGTAGGACTTCTGAAAGATCTGCAAGCTTACCGCCACCTTCCCCAGTGAAGGAAATGACCTGCATGCCACCGGCACGAGCGGCTTCAGCTGCTTTGACAACGTTTCCTGAATTTCCGCTTGTGGAAATCGCAAGCAACACAGCGCCCTCACACCCATGTGCCTCAACCTGCCGAGAGAACACGGTGTCATATTCAAAATCATTGGACCACGCTGTGAGCACTGCAGCATTAGAAACCAACGAAATCACATTATAGCCTTGGCGGTTCTTCAAAAAACGTCCGACCAGTTCTCCGGCAATATGCTCTGCATCGCTTGCCGACCCGCCGTTCCCACAAACCAAGATTGGTTTGCCAGCACGCAACGCAGTAACAGAGATTTCTGCGCATTCCGCGAGACGTTCCCCAAAACCGATTTCACGCATGCGACGCAGAACGTCTTCGCTACGATCAAGATAACTGTTGAAGTCTTCCATCAGAATCCTCTTAAATTTGTGTTTTCTATCCGACGGATAATATTGGACGTACTCTTTCCATCGACCAGAACAGCGCGCAAAATTTGTCCACCATGTGCTTTGACGATGTCGGCGCCGACGATTTCATGTTCTTCGTAGTCACTCCCCTTGATGAGCACATCAGGCCGCAACGCGGTGATCAACTCCAGGGGCGTATCTTCATCAAACAATACGACCAAATCGACGGCTGCGAGGGCTGCCAGAACCTGCGCCCGAGAGGACTCGTCGTTGATGGGCCGCGTCTCGCCTTTTAGCCGCCGTACTGACGCATCGGTATTCAAGCCCACAATCAATTTGTCACAGCCCGCCGCCGCTTGCTCCAAAAGAGAAACGTGACCGGGATGCAGTATGTCAAAACACCCGTTGGTAAATCCAACGCGCCACCCCTCTGCGCGCCAATTTTCAACCAATAGCCGGGCGGGCTGCAGTGCTGCGATCCTACTTTGATGATCGCCAGTCTCTTCTTCCAAAGCATGAGACAACTCTGCAAGACTGGCTGTCGCCGTCCCTGTTTTAGCCACCACAATACCTGCGGCGACATTGGCTAGGTGTGCGCTATCTTCCAAGGACAACCCTGCCGCAAATGCAACGGAGAAAGACGCAATCAGCGTATCCCCTGCACCAGACACATCAAAGACTTCACGTGCTTTAGTCGGCATATGGAAGGCATGGTCTCTCTGCACAACGGTGAGACCATCCTCACTGCGCGTTGCGAGAACAAAATCCAGGTTCAATTCTTCAATCAGGGCTTGCCCTGATTGAATGATCTCGGCTTCTTCCTTGAGCGGGAGGCCGGAAACCTCACGCAGTTCCTTCAGGTTCGGGGTCACAGCAGTCGCCCCAGCATATTTGGCGTAATTGGCCCCCTTAGGATCGACGAGAACCGGAATTTCACGGGCCCTGAAAATCTCAATCAGGCTCTGTGCAATCTGCGCTGACAGTGTGCCCTTCCCATAGTCGGAAAGGATTGCAACATCGCAGTCCACCCGCTGTGCAGCAGCCAAAAGCCAATCCTGCTCTTCTTGCGACGGGCTGCGCACTTCTTCCTCGTCGAGGCGTAGGATCTGCTGTTGGTCGGCAATGAAGCGCGTTTTGATCGGGGTGAGCCAGTCGCAGCTCAACATAAGGTCGGACGTTTCCACGCCCATTTCCTGCAAAATTGCGCACACCTCCCGCCCCGCGCTCTCGCCACTCAGAAGGCCGATCGGGATCGCTGTCGCGCCAAGAGCCGAAATATTACCGACCACATTACCCGCCCCTCCCAGCACTGCTGCCTTTGAGCTCTGCAACAACACCGGGATAGGTGCTTCTGGAGAAATGCGTTTCACATCGCCGAACACGTATTTGTCGAGAATGTAATCACCGATAACGGCGACAGTGACTTGGCCAAAGCCGATCGGAGAACGTTTCACGAATACAACCTATCCCTTAATCAAGTAAACGCGTGAGCCTAGCTAAGACATCAGCGATCATGTTCGGGTCGCACCAAGTAGGCCTGAACATATTGCTTGACCCCCTCCTCGATCGACAAGAACGGCTTGTCATATCCCTTGGCTCGCAGATTGGTCAAATCAGCCTGTGTGAAATATTGGTAACGATCACGCAGTTCCTCAGGCATCGGAACATACTCGATGTTCTCAGGCTGTTCACAGGCTGTGTAGGTTGCTCGGATGAGATCACGGAAACTGCGCGCCTGACCGGTACCAACATTCAAAATGCCGCCCACGGCTGGCGTGCGAAGCAGCCAATCAATCACGTTCACACAGTCAGACACATGGATGAAATCTCGGAGCTGCTCGCCATCTGCAATACCTTGACGATGAGATTTAAACAGACGCACAGCTGCGCCATCCGCACATAGAGAATAGTTTTTGCAAACAATACTCATCATGCTGCCCTTATGTCCTTCACAAGGGCCGTAAACATTGAAAAATCTCAACCCGGCCCATTTTGCCGGGACGGGCCCGCCCTTTTGGACCTGGCGCAAAGCCCAGATATCGAACAACTGCTTAGACCAACCATAGAGGTTCAAAGGGCGCAACCGTGTTGTGTCCTCCAAAGCATCGCCATCAACGAAACCAAATTCCCCCTCACCGTACGTCGCTGCGGAAGAGGCATAGATGAACGGGATCTCCTCTTGAGCACACCAGTTCCAAAGCGCGCACGAGAGATCGAAATTGGAGCGCATCACCAGATCGCCGTCCAGTTCCGTCGTCGCTGAAATTGCGCCCATGTGAATGACGCCCTTCAACTTCCCAGACAGGCTTGGCAACGAGGTCATCAGCTCTTCCGGGAAGATGAACCGATCAATTGCAACACCAATGAGATGCTTCCACTTGATGTTATCCGAACCCATCCAATCACAGATGACAACTTCTTCGCCCAGAAGACTTAGATGGCGTGCAATATTGGCACCAATAAATCCTGTGCCGCCCGTGATCAGGTACATAACGAGCCTTTCTCTATAATCTACAGGCGCGTAGTGCCTGGTTCAAACTGCAGGATACTTCTTGCAACAATCCTCGAGTGACACAACAGTAATCATCCCGCTCTTCTGAAGGCTGGGTGGCGCATGTCCAAGTCACGCCACAGCAGAGCTGGCCCTACCGTTCTCTATACGCGCCCCTCAGTCGCCCTTCCGTTTGCGAAGCCACCCCAGGAAAGCCCCATCCGGTTTGCGCAGGCGCGGAGCGCCGGATTTGGCCCAGACCGCGCGCCAGTCGGCTTCCAGCGCATAGACGTCCTGCCCCGGCATCAGGCGGCGGGCCTCTTCACGGGCGGCCTCCGACACCACCGGCGGGGGCACATCCACCACTGCGGCCCGCTGGGCAAAGCGGATGATGTCGCCCTCCAGCTCCGCCATCTCGTAGTCGGGCAGGGGCTGGGCCTCGATCATGTCGCGGATCATCTTGCGGAACACCCGGCGGGGCGAGGCGGAGCCGGATTTCTTCAGCAAGGTCTCGACCGAGATCTGCCAGCTGTCTTGCCGACCGCAATGTTTGCGCGCCAGCTCGTAGATGCGCCGCTCCAGAGGTTTCCTCAGGCGGAAATAATCGCGGCTTAAGGTCAGCACCGATTTCGACAGCACCGCCCGGTAGAGCCAATCCGACAGCGTCACCGCCACCGAGACCATGCGCCCGCCGCGCGCCTTCCTCACGATCTCCCAGCTCTCGATGAGGCCAAAGCCGGTGGTGACCTCCTGACCGCCGGTGACGATATTGGTGGTGATCCGGGTGCCCGCCAGCCGCTCAAACGCCTCGCGCAGGCGGCGGTAGGCATCGCCAGAGGTCTCGCGATTACAAGCCACCAGCAGGTCATGCGCCGTGAGATGCAGGGTGCGGCTCACCTGCCGACCGGCGTTCAGCGCCGCCATCAGCTGGCTCACACAGAAGATCAGGATGTCCTTGTCGTGGATCGTCGCCAGACCTTTGACACTCGGCGTCACGGTGATCTCGGCGCCGTTGTGTTCGTAGTTGAGGATGCGCCGATCCGGGCGGGTGCCGAGCGAAAACAGGGGATGCTCCATCGAGGCGAGATCGTTCTTCGGCATCGCGTCAAAGATGTCACAGAGGAAATACGCCCCCTGCCCTTCCGGCGGATATGCCGCCGCTGCCGTGCTCACGCCCGTCATGATGTCCTGTCCAACTGCTCAATTTCGCCCGAGGATTAGCCCCCCGAGTCATTCGTGGTTTTGATTACACCCACCCTAGGGTTATCCACAGCCCCACACAACGGGGGTTCGGAGTCACGAGATCGGGGGTTCAGAGTCAGTTTATCGGGGTTTCAGAGTCATTTGCCCTTCAAATTTGCCCTCAAAGCCCAATGAAAAAAGGGCTTTGCAAGACAGGACCTGCTGCCTTAACTAGAAATAACACAATAATAACAGGATATGTTTTTTTGAGAGCCGCCTCAGATGTGGCCCAAAGACCACGACCCGCCTGTTGCAAGCCCCGGATTTGCTTAGAAAATTAGGGCGATGTCATCATAATCCTTCCACATGCTGCCTTTTCTGCTATTCTATCAAAAAGGCAATACATGGGCAGATCTGACATCAGGCCGCGACGGGTATGTCGCGAGGTCGGGCGCCCCCATCGAGCATGAGGCAGAGGCAGGATGGCCAGAGATATCCACATGAAGGCAGGCAGCCCCCTGCCCCCCTATTTCAACATCGACCCCGATGCGGCCCTCGCCGAATTGGACCAGCCCACCGACACCGCGCGCTTTGCCGAGATTGCCGAGGGCTGTGCCCGGGGTCGGGCCGATCTCGCCAGCCGGGGCCTCAATGAGGAGGGCTCGAAATCCCTCCGCCTGTTCTCCACCTGGGAAATCACCCGCTATCTGATCCCGGTCGCCCAGGCGCATTTCCGCCGCGTGCTGAAGGCCAACCCGGAGCTGCCGCAGGGCCGCTCGGAAACCGAGGGCGGCGCCAAGTGGTTCACCTTGGACGAGGTGCTGCGGCTGCGCGCCTTCTTTGCCGCCCAAGGATCAAAGACCAAGAACTACCTGCCCTACCGCCCCGAAGGTCTGCCCGCGAAACTGGTCGCGGTGGCGAACTTCAAAGGCGGCGTCGGTAAGACTTCAACCGCGGCGCATCTGGCGATGTCCGCCGCGCTGGATGGCTACAAGGTGCTGGTAATTGATCTGGATTCCCAAGGCTCGATGACCTCGATCTTTGGCGGCAAGGTGGAGGACGAATGGCAGACCGCCTTCCCGCTCCTTGCGCGCCACTACGGCGAGCACTTGCGGATCGAGAACCAGCGCCGGCTCGACCGGGGCGACGCGCCGCAGCCCCTCGACGAAAGTCTGACGGCGGCGATGGAGATGACGGCGGGGGATGTGATCCAATCGACCCATTGGCCGAACATCGACCTCATCGGCGCGCAGCTGAATTTGTACTGGGCCGAGTTCCAGATCCCGGTCTGGCGGATGGCGGCGCGCTCTTGGAAGCTCTGGGATGCGCTCACCGACCGGCTGGAGGCGGATGGCGTCCTTGACCAATACGACGTGATCTTCATCGACACGCCCCCCGCACTTGGCTACCTCACCATCAACGGGCTCTCGGCGGCCGACATTCTCCTCGTGCCGATGGGCGCGTCTTTCTTGGAGTTCGACTCGACGGGCCGTTTCTTTGACATGCTGCATTCCACCTTCGCCTCGATCGAGGAGGGCGAGAACCTCGCCGCCCGCGCTCTGGGTCGGCCGGAGATCGGCTTTGAGTGGGACGCTGTGCGCGCGGTGATCACCCGCTACGATGGCGCCCAGCAGGGCGAGCTGGCGGGGCTGGTGCAGGCCTATATGGGGCCGACCCTCTCGCCGCACCGGCAGGATTTCACCGCCCTCATCGGTCAGGCCGGCGAGCAGGTGAACGGCATCTACGAGGCGGACTACCGCGACTTCAACCGCGAGACCTATGCGCGCGGCCGCGAGACCTTTGACGAGACCTATGCCGCCTTCAAGAAGCTCCTCGCCGGCGTCTGGCGGCGCGAGGAGCTGGCGTTGCAACAGGAGCGCGCGGCCTCCTGAGGCGGCGTCAGGATTTTGCTGCGAGACTGGCACCCCGGATGCCCTGGCCCCGCAGCTGACGAGAAGGACGGTAAGAATGGCAAAACGCAGACGGCTGACCCCGGCCCAAGACAGCTACCTCAGCACGGGCGAGACCCCGCGCCCTGCGGCGGCTCCGGCCGGCCTCAGCAAGGGCGTTTCGGTGGGGGCGGCTCCGATTGCGCAGGTGGCCTCGGACACTTCCGCCACGGCGGCGCTGCAGGAGCTGTCGAGCGTCTTGGCCGAGGCGCGCGCCAAGGGGTTGATGATCGAAGAGATCCCCCTCGATGCCATCGACGAGGCGCATCTGGTGCGCGACCGCATCGTGCAGGACGAGGACGATATGGTCGCCCTGATGGAGTCGATCCGCGCCCGCGGTCAGCAAACCCCGATCGAGGTGATGCGCATCGAGGGTGGCAAAAGCATCCTGACCCATGGGCTGATCTCCGGCTGGCGCCGCCTCACCGCGTTGCGTAGGCTCTATGCAGAGACTTCAGAGCCTAAATTCGCCACGGTGCGCGCGCTGGTGGTCAAGCCCGAGAGCGCCGCCGACGCCTATCTGGCGATGGTCGAAGAGAATGAAATCCGGGTCAACCTCAGCCATTACGAGCGCGCCCGCATCGCCGTGCGCGCCTTGAAGGAGGGGATTTACCCCGACCAGCGCAAGGCGCTCTTGGGGCTGTTCTTGAACGTACCGCGCGCCAAGCGGTCGAAGATCGCGAGCTTTGTCACTTTGGTCGAGGCGCTGGATGCGGTGCTGCGTTATCCCACCGCGATCCCCGAACGTCTGGGCCTCGCGCTGGCGCGTCTGTTTGAAGAAGACGCCAGCGCAGGCCCGGCCCTTGCGGATCGCTTGCGCGTCGCGCGCCCGCAAAGCGTGGAGGAAGAACTGGCCCTGCTGCAAGCCGTATTGGAAGTGCAGCCTGCGGCTCTAACACAAGCGTCAGAGCCGCTTGCGCCCTCCCCTGCCCCGACAGCGCCGACACCTTCCGCGCCGCGCCTTCGTACCACGCAGCCCGCCACTGCCCCCGGCGAGCGGATCAACCTGCAAGCCGCCCCGGGCGTGCGTTTGGCCTTTACGGCAGATGCGCAAACGCTTGAGCTGAGCGGCCCCGGCGTGACCCCGGATTTGATGGCGGATCTGAAGGCCTGGCTGGCCAGCCGCTGACCCTCTGCACAACTCACACCCTAGAAAAGCGCGCCCGGTAGGGCGCGCTTTGTCGTTCTATAGAGTCTGTTTTGAACACCTCCGCAGATCATTTTGCTCATACTCAATATAGGTCAGTATGTATGACCTATTGTTTCGCGCGCGAAACATTGGGTAAGTAGTGCTGACCTATTGTTTCGCGCGCGAAACAATGCGTAAGGAAGGTTGACCTATCTGAAAAGCCGCCTCCAACCCGGGAAAGCTGTTTGACTCAGCGGGGGTTTTCGGGCTTCTCCTGCCCCCGCACCCCTATGCCGGCCTGTCCATTTTGAGAGGCTGACCCAAGACTTGGAGCCGCCTTTTATGTCCTCTCAGAAACTCGTTGCCGTGGTGGTGACCTACAATCGCCTCGACAAGCTGAAGGTCACGCTGGCGCGGCTGCTGGAGAGTCCGGAGCACGAGCTGAGCCGGGTTGTGGTGGTGGACAATGCCTCCACCGATGAGACCGCAGATTGGCTGCGAACGGTGCAAGACGCGCGGCTGGATCTGGTGGTGAGCGAGACCAATCAGGGGGGCGCTGGTGGCTTTGCTCTCGGGCTGCGCCGCGCGGTCGAGGCGCATGATCCCGACTGGATGGTGGTGATGGACGATGACGCCCGCCCTGCCCCCGGCGCGCTTGCGGCCTTTCAGGCGTTGGACAAGGTTCCGGAGTTGGCCACGGCGGCGGCGGTCTATTTCCCGGATGGCAAGATCTGCGAAATGAACCGCCCTTCGGTCAATCCGTTCTGGAACCCCAAGATCTTTTTGCGCACCCTGTTCAAGGCGCGGGACGGCTATCACGTGCCCTATTCCGTCTACGAGGCGCAGGAGCCGACGCCGATCGACCTGACCTCCTTTGTCGGGCTGTTCCTGTCACGCGAGATGGCGGCGGCCCAGGGCTATCCCGATCCGGGCCTGTTCCTTTACGGCGATGACGTGATCTACACCCTGTCCCTGCGTCGCCGCGGGTTTCGCATCCAGTTCGACCCAAGGGTTCGGTTCGAGCATGATTGCTCCACCTTTGCCAATGATCGCCAGCGGGTGTTTCAGCCGCTGTGGAAAGTCTATTACGCCTATCGCAACGGCCTGATGATGTATCGGGCGGCTGCGGGGCTCCTGTTCTGGCCGCTGATGCTGCTGGTGGTGGTGAAATGGCGCCTGACCGCGGGCCGCTATGGCGACCAGCGCGCGGCTTACCTGCGGCTCTGGCGCCGCGCGGTCTGCGACGGGGTCATGCGCCGCACGGAGGCGACGCTGGAAGATGTGAAGGCTTTGGCGGGCGAGCGCTGAACCTAGCGTTTGTTCAGGACGTCCCGATGGTAGCGGCCCATCAGGATGAGACCAAGCGCGAGCAAGGTGAGGGCGATGGTCACGACATAGAGGCGCGATGCGTAATCTGCGGAATAGGTCGGAAAGATCCCGGTGCGCATTAGCCCGTTGATATGGATCAGGGGGTTGTACCAGATGATATCTTTCGCCTGCTCGGGAAGATCCTCGTAGATATAAAGTACTCCTGATGCGAGGAATAAGGGGCGTGTTGCAATGCTCCAAACCGTGTCCCAGATTGGAAATAGGCCCGTCAGAACGCAGTTGATCGTCCCGACACCCAGCGCCATGAGCATCGAAAGACCGAGGGCCTCTAAAACTGGGGGCGCATAAAACACGGCATGGGCGTCCACCATAATCAAGATGCCGCCAATCAGGAGAGCGCCGACCAAGATTTGTGTCACGCTGTTGAGGATGAATCGTGCGAGCAGAGCATCAATCCAAGTGACGGCTGGGTATTTCAGCAAACCGGATGAAAATTTGATCGCCCGGGCCATCATATTTGAGATCCTCTGGAAGAGGCTAAAAGGCAAATAAGCGCTGGCATAAAACAGCAGGAAGCTGGATCCGAGGGACGGGCTTCGCATAACAAGTGAAAACCCGATTGAGAGAAACAGGATCGCGGCCAAAGGTTCGAGGATCGCCCACAGATACCCGCCAGGAGTGCGTCCATAGGTGGTCGACATCTCCCGCAAAATAAGCGCTGCAATGGTGCGAAGGCTGGCAAAGCGGCGGTTGGTCGATGCTTTGGGGATTTGCGCTGGAGGCAGGGGCGGCGAGTTCGTCACCGAGGTTTTTCTGGAGCGGGGGGCAGGGGGCGGAGATGTTGACAAAGATGACATAGGCTACAGGGCCAATCGGATGTTGAGAGTGGACGCGACGCCGGTGATACACTAACAAATCCAGCAATGACAAAGAAAACGGCCAAGAGGCCGGGACAGGCGGACATGACAGTGGCGCGTGGAAAACGGCAGACAGCGGACGAGACGGAGACTTCCTCCGAAGCCCCCCGGAGCAGCAAGCGATCAAGTGCCAAAAAGCTGAAGAAGCTCCGTCGCAAAATGCGCGCAGCGGAAGCGGCGAGCCGTCGCCTGCAAGAACAGCTCGACGAACAACCCAGCTTTCCGGTGGCGCGCCCTGCCAGTATGAAGCGGCGCCATTGGGGGATCTTCGCCAGTTTCTTCCTCTGTGTTGCCGCCCCCTTGGCAGCCGTGATCTTCTATCTGTGGACTATTGCCGAAGATCAGTATGTTTCGACCTCTGGCTTTGTGGTGCGCAGTCAGGAAACTTCGGCGGCCAGTGAATCTCTGGGCGGGATTGCAAAGCTCGTCGGCAATACCACCGCCTCCGACAGCGATGTGCTCTATGCCTTTATTCAAAGCCAGGAGATCGTTGCGATCGTGGAGCGCGAGGTCGGTTTGCGGGCTCATTTTTCCGCCCATTGGCCGGATGACTGGGCCTTTGCCATCAGCCCTGATGCCTCCTTGGAGGATCTGACGTCCTATTGGCAACGGGTTCTGGGCATCTCATATGAGAGCGGCTCCGGTCTGATCGAAATCCAAGCGGCGGCCTATGATCCGAAAACCGCTCAGGCCATTACAGCCGCGGTTGTGGCAGCCAGCCAAGAGCGTATCAACGTGATGAACGAGCAGGCGCGCTCTGATGCGATGCGCTATGCCCGTACCGATCTGGATGAGGCGCTGGAGCAGCTCAAGGGGGCCCGCGAGGGGCTGACGCAGTTCCGGACCCGAACCCGGATTGTTGACCCGCAGGCGGATATCCAAGGCCGCATGGGGGTGATGAACAACCTGCAACAGCAGTTGGCCGAGGCCCTAGTCAACTACGATCTGCTGCGCGGCTCTCTCAGCACGGATGACCCGCGTCTGACCACGGCGGAAAAGACCATTCGTGTCATTCGCGAACGCATCGACATCGAGCGGCAGACCTTTACCTCCAGCAACACCGACACTGGTGCTGTGGGGCAGGATTACCCTTCGCTCTTGGCGGAGTTCGAACGGCTGACGGTCGAGCTGCAATATGCCGAGGAATCCTATCGGGCGGCCCTGGCTTCGATGGAAGTGGCACGGGACGAGGCCGCGCGTCAAAGCCGGTATTTGGCCACCTATATCAAGCCCACTCTGCCCGAGAGCTCTGAGTATCCCAATCGCCCGATTGTGGCGGGGCTAGCTGGGCTCATTCTGCTCTTGATCTGGTCTATCCTTGTGCTTGTTTACTACTCCATCCGGGATCGGAGCTGAGGAGATCCTGCGGCAATGATCCGATTTGAGAACCTGACCAAGTCTTTTTGGGTCAATGGCAGGCGCAAGATTGTTATCAATGACCTTAACCTGACGCTGCCGTCCGGGCGTTCTTTGGCGTTGTTGGGACGCAATGGGGCGGGGAAGTCGACGCTCCTAGAGATCATCGCGGGCATCCAACGTCCCGACCATGGCAGGGTGGTGACGGATGGCAGTCTGTCCTGGCCTGTGGGGTTGAGCGCCTCGTTTCACAGGGATTTGTCGGGGCTTGAAAACGTTCGGTTTATTGCTCGGATCTACGGGGTTGATACGGACGATTTGGTGGCCTTTGTGCAGGATTTTGCAGAGCTAGGTCCCTCGTTTTACATGCCGATGCGCACCTATTCGAGCGGCATGAAATCCCGCCTGACCTTTGGCGCCTCGATGGGGATTAAGTTCGACACCTATCTGGTGGATGAGGTGACAGCGGTGGGGGACCGGTCCTTCAAGAGTAAAAGCCGGGAGGTCTTTGCTGACCGCATGAAAACGTCTAGCGCCATCATGGTGAGCCATAGCATGACGCAGGTGCGAGCATTTTGCGATGCGGGCGTGGTGCTGGAGAAGGGCAGGGCGACCTATTTCGACGATCTCGAAGAAGCGATATCCCTGCATCAGGCCATGCTGAGCTGACCACAAGGGTCAGTCCTCAGCATGACTTGGCGGGCGCTTACGCTTTGCCGAGGATCATCTGCCAGAACCCTTTGGACGTGCGGGCCTCGTAACCGCCCCGGTATTTCTCCTGCACGGCGGCAAATTCGCGGCGGAAGCGCAGGGTCAGCTTCAGCATCTGCCACATCAAGGCAAAGAACCGGCGACGCGACCGGGTCACCGTATAGGCCTTGTCGCGGTTGGTGTTGAGGAACGTGATTTTCCTTGCGCCAAACGCCTCAAAAACCAGCGATCGTCGGCCGATATCAGATACAAAAACAGAATTCGCCCCAAACGGTTGCAGGTGACCGTTTAGAGTCAACATGCCCCATTTGTGCCGACGATGAGGCTGCCACCATGAAATGCCGATCCGCGTTTCTTCCAGATCGCTTTCTGGCGGAAGTGGCTGCCAGGCTTCATCCGCGGACATATCTTTGATCACCGCCCGGCGGGCGCTCATGTCGATGTTCTCTTCAAAGAACTCCGGCCCTTTCATCACGTCTTCCCAGGCCATCAGCTGCACCGCAGCGGTGGAATAGTGAAAGCGCAAGAGCGAGCGCAGGGTGAAATAGATCGCCACCCGCGCGGTGCCAAGCGCGCTGCGCTCCAGCGCAGGAACGGTGAGGTGCTGCACGAGGTGGTTGCGCAGATCGAGGTAGAGCGTCTGAGCGCTTTCCTTCTCGGTGAAGTCATCCTGAAAGGAGACCACCCCGTTCAGGGTCTGGATGTGAAAATCATTGGCCAGCGAGAAGTTGATGTCATCGCCGCGCACAAAGAAGGGGAAGGGGTGGCGTTTCACTTCCTTGATCGGGAAGGCAAAGAACCAGAAGCCGCCGTAGAACTTCGGATTGGCCTGCCGGGCGGCGGCCTGTTCCATCTCAACCACCTGGCCGATGTCGCGCAGGTCGGTGCCGTTGAACAGCGGCCGGCAGGAGCCATCAAACCAGGCGCCATTCTCCCACATCCGCCATTTATGGGTATTGGTGATCATCGCGCCCGAGATCGCCGATTTCGGATCCCGGCTCAACGCCAGGAACATATAGGTGCGGGCGATGTTCTCCATGTTGAAAGAGGCATCATCGTCCATAAAGAGGCAATGGCTGGCGCCGGCTTCTTCGGCCTCCAACAGGCCGCGGGCAAAGCCGCCGGCCCCCCCGAGGTTGGGATTGTCAAAGGCGATCACCGGACCACGGGTTTTGATTTCGGCGCTTTGGCCATTGTCGACCACTTGCAGGCGGATGTGCTCTCCGTAAGGGAAGCTAGCGATAAACGCCTCCAGCCGCTCCACCGTGCGGCGCACTTCGGCCTCGCGTTTGAAGGTGGTGATCGAGATGGTCAGCTTGGGCAGTTCGGTGCCGTCGGGCAGGGTAGGGATGGTAAAGCGGCCGCCGGTGATCTCAACGCTGTCATCCAGCGCGATCAACGAGACCAGCAGGACGCCGTCGTTCACCCCCTCAAGGAAGGGCGCCAGATCGACCTGTGCGGGGTTCCCTTCGGCAAGGGTGTGCACGTCGCTGTAAATCCGGTTCCAAGAGCGGCCTTCCTGCGCGTGAAAGATCCGCAGCCCGATTTTGCCGCGCCCGGCCAGCTCGACAAAAAGCTGGGGCAGGGGGCTGACCCGCCGCCACGAGCCGAGGTTGAACAGGTTGAAATAGGTATCAAACCCCAGCTCGCCGCCACGGCCCAAGACATAGCTCTGGCTTGCAGTGCTGAAGGCGACTGGACCGTGGGTATGTGCATAGAGGGCTTGTTCGCTGCAAATCTCAGGGTCAGGCGTCAAGAAGGACTGGAGGGTAATCATGGCGGTTCCTTCGAAAATGGTCTTCTACAGCGGGGAGAGCTGTTTAGAGCTTTGATTTAAGTTCAGAGATATACTCGGAGAGTTCGGCCTTGGGCAGTCGAGGTAAGATGCTGCCAGCAAACCCGTTGAGAAGTTTGCGGGTGGCTTCTTCTGCCGGCACAGAACGCGTTTGGCGCATCTGTTCAATGTCAGGGAAAAAGGCATCTTTCCCGGTCACTTCATTGAGGTAGTCGTGAATAGGGGCAAAGGCGTCGGCCAGCTCTGCCCGACGTGCGGCGCCGAACAACTCAACGTCGCTATCGCGGACAGGCAGGACAGCTTTAGGCAGGGCAAGAAAGAAGCTGCGCAGCCGCTGTGCCTGATCGTCGGACAAATCGCTATTGCCCCGGCGCAAAATTTCATACGCGATACGCGGCAGGCCGGCATTCGAGGGACCTTTTTCAGAAAGCCCCTTGGGGAACTTACACCCGACTTGCGCGGTGAAATCCTGCACGGACCCGCCCGCTGTGAGGATATCGCTGTAGTTGCGAATATGGATGGTGCTCTCGTCGAAGATCTTCACCCAAGGCTCCACCATCTTGCGGTAGTTGAAGTGGATCGAGTCGAGATCCCCCCATTCGGCAAAGGGGCGCAGCTTGTGTCCAAACCGGAGGCGCTGCCCATACCAAGATGTCATATATTCATCCGGGCGGCGCAAGGCGCAGTACAGCTCATATTCCGCATCTGGGAATATATTCCGCAGGCGGGTGATCATATCCTTGTGGCCAGTTCCAAAATTCGAGAACACCTCGGAACATAGGATGATCGTATGCGGCTTTAGGACGTCGGCCTGATGGCGGATCATCGTGATCATGGCAGGCAGGCCGGGAAGTGGACCGTGCCACGCGGGGGTCTTGCCCTTGTTCTTATGCGCCAGCATTTTGAAACCGAGCGCATTATGTGGCTCACGGACGTTCATACAACTGAGGTCGGGGGAGGCGTGCTGCCCTAGCGCTTGCGCCAGCAGATGAGACATGCCTTGGCTTTCAACCGCCGGGTACAGGATGCCCTGTTTCAGCAAGGCAAGAGCATTGCCTGCAAAATAGGCTTGCAGCGCGGTTGAGCCGACCTTGTGGTGGCCGAAGTAGATGATGATTTTCATAGGGGAAACTCATAGGGACGGTCAGTTAACCGTTGGGAATATCTTCCGTGAGGAGCGTTTTTCCGAGGCCTTGTCGCTTCGTACATCATCCACGCGTTTTTGGTGCAGATGTGCTTCCCAGTTGACCTCTTTTTTCTCAAGCAGGCCCGCCATAAAGTTTGACATCACGGTTAGGGTCCGCAGTTCGGCGGTTGAAAGATAATCCTTCGGATCTACAGACTGTGCGTCATAGCCCTGTGCTTGGATGAGAGCGCTTTGCAACTGATCTTCTAAAAATGGGGCTCCTCCAAAGAAGGTTTTGTCCATTGCGCGTGCATCGTCGCGATATGTCGCAGCGATTTTTTTGGCTACACTGTGATGGAGGCGTAGTTTTTGCGGGGCGGAAGGGGGGGGCATATGGCTGATCAAGCGAGAAAATTCCCATCCGACTTTGAGCCGAAGGTCGTGGCTTTCATGACGTAGCGCCGAATGGAGAACCTTAAGACGCATCAAATCCACTAGGTCCAGGGATTCATTTGCGCTACTGCCGGGGCTTACTTGATAGGGGATGCCATCAAAGGCATGATACAGAAAGTCTTCAACCACTGAGCCATTGTGCAGTTGAGCGCGGATCATCGGGCGGAGCGTGAAAGCTTCGCCGAAATGCTCCAGCCAAGCAGTGAAACGAGGTAGGTAGATGAACTCTTGGTCGCGGGATTTTTGAGATACAAATTGCTCCAGTGTCGCGTCCAAGACGCGCGGTGCCCCGACTTTGGTTCGCTCACAGAAGGAAGATAACAAACGTGGCGCGTGAGGGCGGACGTACCCGAAAATACGGATGTCGTCTGCAGTCTCACGAAAGAATGTTTCCACCACCTCATGTAGGACTTCAGCTGGAACCAATTCGAAAGCTTCCGCGGAGATGAGAACGTAGTCTGCATCACTCTTTTGCACGGTCTGCGCCAGTTTCTTGAGCGGTCTGGCGGCTCTCTTACGTTCTTCTGGTGTGCTAGCTTGCACCCATGCTTTGCAACGCGCGCCAAGCGCATTCATTGCAAGTTTTGCTGGGTAGAACACGCTTTTGCCTTCAAATGATACGCGTTTAGCCGCGAAGGCTAATTGTATGGACGTTGAGCCTGTCTTGTGATCGCCAATGTGAAAAATGAGAGTTTTGTGCTGCGGCATCTTATTTAGAATACTCTATGTAACCGTGTCGGAGCTAGATCTAGAAGATTTGCGCTCGTCAAACAACATGAAGCTGGATCTGACAAGGTTGAGTGCGATGAGTTGCCTCCATGGGGGGGCGAAAATATTGCGTGAGCTCAGCGAACATGCGAAGGAGTGCGAGGTATTTATTGAGAAGGGCATTTTTATGACCAAGGGGATTGCGTTCAAAGCCTTTCGGGCCTTGAGATCGGCCTTGGGGCGCATGCGCCCTAGCAGAGCTCCGAGCGTGCAAGCCAAGCCGCAGCAAGCGGTGCGCAAGGCTCGCAAGCGCCGGGCCATTAAATTCTCCTACATCCCGCCTGAAACCGGTGCGGTGGGCTGTGCAGTGCCTGCAGATCGGCCCGCACGCGTTTATGCCTTCGGCTCGTCGTCTACTGAGGTTCTCGACTATATCTTTGGCCCATCGCCGCGGTATCGCAGCTATTGGGCTGGGGGGTGGTCTGCGCGCGGGCTGCGCAAGGAGGACAACCGTGCCTATGTGATCCGCTGCCTGCAGGGGGCCGCGCCGCAGGATATTATCTTTCTGCATTTCGGCGTCGTCGATGCGCTGTTTAACTCGTCATACCGTATGCAAAACGGTGATTTCATGGACCCCGAAGGCTTTTGTCAAGAAGCGGCAGACGGGGTGGCGCAGCTGGCCGACGATCTGAAGGCCGCAGGCTTTACCAATGTGTATGCGCTATGCGTTGGCGCCCCCTGTCGCGTGTCGCGCGACTATTTCTGGCGGCGGTTTAAGCTCTATGGTCTGCCTCTGCGGTACCAGGCGCAGCTCCTGAACCGGATGACCGAACTGGTGGGGCAGCGGTGTGAGTTGCGGGATCTCTCTCCGGTCTTGGCGGATAAGGACGGGCTTATGAAGACCAAGTTCTTGCGCGCCAGAATCAATCACCATGCTGACTATTCCAAAATCCAAAAACTGGTTTGGGAGGGCATTCAGGACATTCCGGGTTTGCCCCCGCATCGTGACACCTGGCGCAAGGTGCTGTATCGCAGCGGGGCGCGCGGAGGTGTCGCGCAACGGATTAAAGACAAAAACTACGGTGCCGTTGACCTAAGCCAATTCGAAGACCCAAAATTCAACCAGCTTCAAAAGCCAGCCCCCAAGAAAAAAGGGGCAGGCGGTAAAAAGAAAAGGCCCGCACGCGCAGCGTGATTATGGGGTGACTGCAAGACGACCAAAGGATTACACATATGGATTCTCAAAAACTTCTGATGGTCGGCGCTGGCCTTTCTGGCGCCGTGATTGGCCGTCACCTGGCCGAAGCGGGTCATCAGATCACCATCGTGGATGCGCGCGATCATATCGGCGGCAACTGCCATACCGAGCGCGATGCGGAGACCGGCGTCAACGTGCATGTCTACGGGCCGCATATCTTCCACACTGATGACGAAGAAGTCTGGGACTATGTGAACCGGTTCGAGCCCTTCATGCCCTATAAAAACCGGGTGAAGACCACGAGCCTGGATCCCGAGGGCAAGCGCGGCGTCTTCTCGCTGCCGATCAACCTGCACACCATCAACCAGTTCTTTGGCAAGACCCTGCGCCCGCAGGAGGCGCATGATTTCATCGTCAATGAACAGGCTGATACGTCGATCGAGGATCCGCAGACCTTTGAAGAGCAGGCGATGCGCTTTGTTGGCAAGGATCTCTATGAGGCCTTCTTTAAGGGCTACACGATCAAACAATGGGGCATGCACCCCTCTGAACTGCCGGCCTCGATCCTGAAACGCCTGCCGGTGCGCTTCAACTACGACGACAACTATTTCTTCCACAAATTCCAAGGCATGCCGGAGAACGGCTATACCGCGATGATCGAGAAGATCCTCGACCATCCGGGGATTGAGGTGAAGCTCTCTACCACCTTCACCCGCGAGATGGCCGAGGGGTTTGACCACGTCTTCTACTCGGGTCCCTTGGACGGCTATTTCGATTACGAGCTCGGCCGCCTTGGCTATCGGACGCTGGATTTCGAACGCTTCACCCATGACGGCGACTATCAGGGCTGCGCGGTGATGAACTACGGCGAGGAAGCGGTGCCTTACACCCGCATCACCGAGCACAAGCATTTCTCCCCCTGGGAAAGCCACGAAGGTTCGGTGCTCTACCGCGAGTTTTCTCGCGCGGCGGAGCCGGAGGACATTCCCTACTACCCGATCCGTCAGGTGAAGGAGAAGGCGCTGCTCAACGACTATGTGGCGCTGGCCGAGCAAGCCGAGGGCGTGACCTTTGTGGGCCGTCTGGGGACCTACCGCTATCTCGATATGGATGTGACCATCCGCGAGGCGCTGGATACTGCGCGCGGCTTTGAGGCCAAGGTCGCGGCCGGCGAGGCTGTGCCGGCGTTCTTTGTGGCGGCGGTGTAAGCGTAGCGCCGCCACCTCTCTCATCACATCATTTGGGCGTCGCCCGCCAAGAGGAAGTACCTGTGACTTTGGAAACTGCTGAAACATCTGTAGAAGCTACTGCGGTGCCAAGTGTTGAGGATCTCAAGGCACGCATCGCGGCTTTGGGAGCTCTTGACCGCACCAGCACAGTGCCGGTTGGAGAAGAATTTGTGCCCGGCATTCGAATGGATCAAGATTGGGACAATGCCCGCGAGATCACAGCGACCAGCCCTGCTGATCGGTTGCTTCGGGTGCGCGCCTCTGAGAATGAAGCATCGCGATGGACGTCTGTGCACATGGTGCTGGGCCCGCTGAATCTGAACACTATTGATTTGCTTGGCGTGGTCATTCATTCGCAGTCGGCGGAGTGTGCGACCGTCTCCCGGGTCTGCTTGCGGAGCGGGAATGGTAATAAATTCCGGGACTACTTCTTCGATAAGCATCTGGTCAGCACAACAGAGGCCGGGGTGCATATCGATATGTGTCGCCTAGGGGATGTACCCGAGATTCCGCGCACGGCGGAATGGAGGGATCTCATGATCTTTTTCTCGAACAAAGAGATCGATATCAGCCTGACCAAACTGAGCGTTTTCGCGGCATGAGTGTTTCGGTTGTTGTCCCCGCGTGGAACGATGCCGAGGGCGTGCAGGCGATTTTCGATGCTTTGACTGAGGTGACTTGCGTCACCGAAGTTGTTGTTGTGGATGACTGTTCGGATACTCCGATAATTCAATCCGTGACAGTGGACGCCTTGTCTGAGGCTGGGACCAAAGTACAGATGTTGCGGCATGACGTGAACAAAGGGGGAGGGGGCGCCCGCAATAGCGGTCTGGCCGCGGTGACACAGCCCTATGTGATCTTCCTTGATTCCGATGACCTGCCGACATCGGAGTATAATGCGGTTCTGTCCGCGTTCCTTGCCGAGGGGGAGTCGTTTGATTTTGCCATGTTCCGGCATCTCGACACCCGCGAGCTTGCGCAAGGGCGCCAGGCTGGATTGCCGGTTGATGAACGTTGTTGGGAAGAACTACCCAAGGCAAATTATCCGCAAGCGATGACGGCTCAACAGATGGCTCTGATGTCCTGTGTCAGTGCCTATCCGTGGAACAAGCTTTATCGGACGGACTTTCTTAGAGCGAATGATATTCGCTGCACAGAAATCCCTGTGCACAATGATATCGAGTTGCATTGGGCAAGCTTTCTTCGCGCCGAGCGGATCCTGTATACCCATCAAACCGCTGTAACGCACCATGTCATTGATACCGGAGACCGGATCACCAATCGCAAGGGCGAAGAGCGCTTGCGGGTGTTTGAGGCTCTCGAACATATCTGTGCTTTGCTTGAAAACGGCGAAGTGCCGTTGCGCATGCAGCATTCGTATTGGCAATTTTTCAACAAGCTGGCACGTTGGATTCCCAACAATCTAGAGCTGTATTTGGTTCCAGAGTTTAAGGCCACGCGGATGAAGTTCTTGTTGGCGCACTTGCCTAAAGACACGTTCACTCGGATTGCTTTGAAGGATCCGGGGTTGAGCACTGCTCTGCTGGATATGATCCGGGAGGAAAAGGCATGAATGTCTCTTTCATCATCACGACTTACAATATCGCCTCATATATCGAACGCTGTCTTGTGAGTGTTCTGGACGTGGCGCGTCCGGGGGATGAGGTGATTGTGGTCGATGACGGCTCCAAGGATGAGACGGCGTCGATTGTTAAAGAGCTCTTGTTCTCGGCACGGCACCCTGAAGGGGTCGAGGTCAAACCGGTTTTCTTGGGCAGCAACACGATGGGCGGCGTCGGTATCGCTGGCAATATCGGCATGGACATGGCCACGCGTGAGTGTGTGTTCTTTGTTGATGGCGATGATTGGCTGGATGTCGAGGGGTTCAACATCGCGCGGGACGCTTTCGCGCAGGCAGATTGCGATATTCTGCTGGCCAATTATTTGGAATTTGATGAGGCGCAGGACGTGCTCAAGGCGCCAGCCGACGAGTGGCGGTGGCTGCAGTTGTCCGGCAGTGATCGGTTGGCCGATCAACAGCTTGACGCGGTAAAGCTGATCGCAGTTCCTTGGCGCAAGTTCTACCGACGGGCGTTCTTGAATCAGAACAAGCTGCGCTTTCCCGAAGGTGATTTCTTCTTTGAAGACAACCCGTTCCATTGGGAGGTCTGTTTGAAGGCACAAAGCATTCACTTCCTTGATGTGACCCTATGTTATCATCGGGTCAATCGCCCGGGGCAAACGATGGCCAGTACCGGTGTGGAATTGATTGCCTTCCTCGATCACTTCTCAACGATCAAGTCGCATTTGACAGCCGAGACACCTGCGGTGTTCCACGAACAGGCCTTGACGTGGTTGCTCGGAAATATGAGCTGGCATCTTGGGCGACTGCAACCCAAAGCAGCTCCGTTCTATTTTCGCCGGGCTGAGGCTGTGTTCAAAGAGCTCGGCCAAGGTGTAGCGACGACGGGCCTCCCTGAGGAATTTCAGGGGACTGAAATTGCTCTATACACGATGCTGCTGGAAGAGCGCGGCTGGGGAGCTGCGCTCGAGGTCTTCTTGATGGAGTTCAACCGCAAACGCTTGATGACAGCAGAGCGAGCGCTGAATAACAGTATCAATCGGAGCCGGTCTGAGCTTCTCGGCCATGTAAAGCCCATCAGAAACGCGGTAACCTCATTGAGAAATATCGCGGAGTATGAACTCTATCATGCGGAGCATTCGGGAGCTTCATCTTAGGAGCGACTGTTCTTTGGGGCCCGTCGAAGGCGGCAGGTCCGGTGGCTTTGGGAGGGGAGAGAGAATGCACAGGATTGGTTGTTACAGATTGAGCTGTGCTGCGAGGTCCTTTGTCGCATGAGTAATTTTTCTCGAATTATTCTCCATATTGGTACACAGAAGACTGGCACAACGTCGGTGCAGCACACCTTCTCCGCGAATAGAGAACAGCTAAGTGAACAGGGTTTCATCTACCCTGTTTCTCAGGTTTGCCGTCCCGATATGCCTCAGGATGGGGTGATGCACCTTGATACGCTCTTAATCGCGATGGAAGAGAACGTACCTGACCATGTGCGTCGCCGATTGCGTTCGGATGTCGATGCGAAAAAAGCACTGGAGGGGTTTCATCGAATAGCGGCAGAGGCGTCGGGAACTGCGTTAGTTCTTAGTTGTGAGCATCTCTCGAATTATTGCCACCCTCGACATATTGTGAGGTTGCGAGATGCACTTAGCCCCTTGGCCGGTCGGGTGGAGGTTCTTGTCGTCGTGCGCTCTCAGCATGAAATGGTACCTTCCGTCTGGGGGCAAGGGATAAAGGCGGGTGCGACTATCCCACTTGCGGCACGCTTAGCAAATCACAAATGGCTGCGTCGTTTCGATAGGATGCAACGTATCGCACCTTGGGGAGACGTGTTTGGAGACACCAACGTAACGATGATCCCTTACTGTACAGATGTTATTGGCTCAATGTTTGCCACAATAGGTGTGGCTGAGGGGGGAATCAGCAGCCGATATGATCAAGAAAATCGTTCGTTGTGTGCCCCGGCCGCTGAGATTATGCGCCGTCTGAATAGGCTCGATTTAGAGGAACACCTGCGTCGTGAACTGTTAGCACTTTTACTCAAGATTGAGGGTCCGAGGATTGGTTTAACTTTGGAGCAACGTACATTGCTCCAGGATCATTTTGCGGCTTCAAATGCGGCGTTTTCGGAGCGCTTTGGACCTATTCCGCTTTAGTGCCGTCCCATGTGCTCGTTTAGGTCGCTTAGATTATTGAGGTCAGGATCATAATTTTAATGTCGTACGTTGGCCCTCATATTTCTTTTCTATATGAAGGGCATATGCATATAGAAGCCAGCTATCGGCGCATTCACCATAGGAAGTTAGACCATGAAAATCGCAGTCGCCGGCCTTGGATATGTCGGCCTATCAAACGCCGTCCTTCTGGCGCAGCGCAATGATGTTGTAGCCACTGATATTTCTGAAGAACGGGTCGCCATGGTCAATGAGGGCCAATGCCCGATTGTTGATCCCGACCTGGAAAACTTCCTCGCCAACCGCCCTCTGCGTCTGAGTGCGACCACGGACAGTGCTGCGGCCTTTGCCGGGGCCGATTTTGTGATCGTCGCCACTCCGACCAATTACGACACAAAGACCAACTACTTTGATACCTCCAGCGTCGAGGCGGTGGTGGGCACCGTAAAGGCGGTGAACCCGCGCGCTACCATCGTGATCAAGTCGACGATCCCGGTGGGCTTTGTCAGCGACCTGCGGGCGCGGTTGGACACCGATCAGGTGATCTTCAGCCCCGAGTTCCTGCGCGAGGGGCGAGCACTTTATGACAACCTGCATCCCAGCCGGATCATCGTTGGCGAGCGGTCCGAAAGGGCGCGCATCTTTGCCGATCTGCTGCTGCAGGGGGCTGAGAAAAAAGACGTGGAGATCCTTTTCACCGATTCTGACGAGGCCGAGGCGATTAAGCTCTTTGCCAATACCTACCTCGCGATGCGGGTGGCGTTCTTTAATGAATTGGATTCTTACGCCATGGCCGGCGGGATGGATGCGCGCCAGATCATCGAAGGGATCAGCCTCGATCCGCGCATCGGCGGCCATTACAATAACCCCTCCTTTGGCTATGGCGGCTACTGTCTGCCGAAGGACACCAAGCAGCTTCTGGCCAACTACAACCACGTGCCGCAGAACCTGATCCGCGCCATCGTGGACGCCAACCGCACCCGCAAGGACTTCCTCAGCGACCAGATCCTGATGCGCGGGCCGAAGGTTGTCGGTATCCACCGGCTGGTGATGAAGGCTGGGTCGGACAACTTCCGCCAGTCCTCCATCCAAGGCATCATGAAGCGGCTGAAGGCCAAGGGCATCGAGGTCATCGTCTATGAGCCGGTGCTGGAGGAGGATCACTTCTTCCACAGCCGGGTGATCCGTGATCTGACCGCCTTTAAGGCCGAAGCCGATCTCATTGTTGCCAACCGGATGACCGATGAGTTGGGGGATGTGGCCGACAAGGTCTTTACCCGCGATCTGTTCGGCGGCGATTGACTTGTCGTACACCGGCGGTGGGCTGACCAAGCCCACTGTCACCCGCCATGGCGATAGGGGTCGCCGTTTTGCTGTGTGTCGCGATACTGTAACCTTAAGGCCTATTCTCTCGCTTTAGGTATCGCGTTTTGGTTCAGGCATAAGGACAGCCCAATGAAGATCACTCCCATCCTCCTGTGCGGCGGCTCCGGCACCCGTCTGTGGCCCCTGTCGCGCAAAAGCTACCCCAAGCAGTTTGTGCCGCTGATTGGCGAAGAGACCTTATTTCAGGCCTCTGCCAAGCGCTTGTCGGGGCAGGGCGATGGGGTTGCATTTGGCGCGCCGATGGTGCTGACCAACTCGGATTTCCGCTTCATCGTGACCGAGCAGCTGCAAGCAGTTGGCATTGATCCCGGTGCGATCCTGATTGAGCCCGAGGGGCGTAATACCGCGCCTGCGGTTCTGGCGGCAGCCTTGCGGGCCTATGGTGAAAATCCGGATGCGGTGCTGCTTGTGGCGCCTTCCGATCACGTTGTGCCCGATGTGGCGGCGTTTCATGCCGCCGTGGCTCAGGGGCTGACAGCGGTTACTGCAGGCCAGCTGGTCACCTTCGGCATCACCCCGACCCATGCAGAAACCGCTTATGGCTATCTGGAGCTCGCCGAAACGCCCGGAGGCGATGGCGCCCCGGTGCCGCTGAAGCAATTCGTCGAAAAACCCGATGCCACCCGCGCGACCGAGATGCTGGCGGCGGGCAACTTCAAATGGAACGCGGGCATCTTCCTCTTTGCGGCCAAGGATATGATCGCGGCGTTCAAAGCTCATGCGCCCGCGCTGATTGCCCCGGTGGAGGCCGCGCTGGCCGAGGCGAAGGTCGATCTGGGCTTCCTGCGTCTGGCGCCAGAGCCCTGGGGGCAGGCCGAAGATATCTCCATCGACTATGCGGTCATGGAGCGGGCAGCCAACCTCTCGGTGGTGCCCTTTGACGCGGCTTGGTCCGATTTGGGCGGCTGGGACGCAGTTTGGCGCGAGGCGGGCCCGGATGAAAACGGCGTGGTCGCCAGTGGCGCTGCCACCGCGATTGATTGCCATGACACGCTGTTGCGCTCGGACAGTGAGAACCTCGAAGTGGTCGGCATTGGTCTCAACGGCATCATGGCAGTCGCAATGAACGATGCCGTGCTGATCGCCGACAAATCCCGCGCCCAAGATGTGAAACTGGCCGTTGCGGCGCTGAAAGAAAAAGGCGCAGCACAGGCGGTGCAATTCCCCAAGGATCACCGCCCCTGGGGCTGGTTTGAAAGCCTTGTGGTCGGCGACCGCTTCCAAGTGAAGCGCATTCTGGTGCATCCCGGGGCCGCTCTGTCTCTGCAGAGCCATTTCCATCGATCCGAGCATTGGATCGTGGTGGAAGGCACTGCGCGGGTTACAGTGGATGACGAGGTCAAGCTGGTGACCGAGAACCAGTCGGTTTACCTGCCCTTGGGCTGTGTGCACCGGATGGAAAACCCCGGCAAAGTGCCGATGGTGCTGATCGAGGTGCAGACCGGTGCCTATGTGGGCGAAGATGACATCGTCCGCTACGAAGACGTCTACGCAAGGACCTGAGGGGGCGTCGCCCCCTCAGGTCGGTAGGTGACGATCTGCCCGCGCATGAAGAAATTTTAAATAAACTCCTTGGTATCATGGCGCGCGAGCTACTGCCTGATGCAAGGACGAAACATGAAAAAAGCGCTGATCACCGGGGTTACGGGCCAGGATGGCTCCTATCTGGCGGAACTCCTGTTGGAGAAAGGCTATGAGGTGCATGGCATCAAACGCCGTGCCTCGCTGTTCAACACCGATCGGATCGACCATATCTATCAGGATCCGCATGCCGATCAGGCGCGGTTCAAACTGCACTATGGCGATCTGACCGATACCTCGAACCTGACCCGCATCCTGCAGGAAGTGCAGCCTGACGAGGTCTATAACCTGGGCGCGCAGTCCCATGTGGCGGTCTCGTTTGAGGCGCCGGAATATACCGCCGATGTGGATGCCATGGGTACCCTGCGTCTTTTGGAGGCGATCCGCTTTCTGGGGCTGGAGAAGAAGACCAAGTTCTATCAGGCCTCGACCTCGGAGCTGTATGGTCTGGTGCAGGAAACACCGCAGCGCGAGACCACGCCGTTTCACCCGCGCAGCCCTTATGCGGTGGCCAAGATGTATGCCTATTGGATCACGGTGAACTACCGCGAAGCCTATGGGATCTATGCCTGCAACGGCATCCTCTTCAATCACGAGAGCCCGCGTCGCGGCGAGACCTTCGTGACCCGCAAGATCACCCGCGGTCTGGCCAATATCGCCCAAGGGCTGGAGCCTTGCCTCTATATGGGCAACATCGACTCCCTGCGCGACTGGGGCCATGCCAAGGACTATGTGCGGATGCAGTGGATGATGCTGCAGCAGGAGGTGGCCGAGGATTTCGTCATCGCGACGGGCGTGCAATACACCGTGCGCGAGTTCATCTCCTGGGCCGCGGCCGAGCTGGGCCTGCACTTGGAGTTCTCCGGCAAGGGCGTCGATGAGGTGGCCACCGTGGCGGCCATCACCGGCGACAAGGCTCCGGCGCTGAAGGTCGGCGATATTGTGATGCGCATCGACCCGCGCTATTTCCGTCCGGCCGAGGTGGAGACGCTGCTGGGCGATCCCACTAAGGCGAAGGAAAAACTGGGCTGGGTGCCGGAAATCACCGCGCAGGAGATGTGTGCCGAAATGGTGGTCGAGGATCTGAAAACCGCCCGCCGTCACGCGCTCCTCAAGGAGCACGGCTATGATCTGCCGGTCTGTATCGGGGAATAAGCAGCACTATGACATCTGATCTGGCTTTCGACCTGCGGGGCAAGCGCATCTTTGTGGCCGGCCATCGGGGCATGGTCGGAGGAGCCGTGGTGCGGCGCTTGGCGCGGGAGGACTGCGAGGTGCTGACCGCCAGCCGGGCCGAGCTGGATCTGGTGGATCAGACCGCGGTGCAGGCCTGGATGCAGGAGATGCGCCCGGATGCAATTGTGATGGCTGCAGGCAAGGTCGGCGGCATCAAGGCCAACAGCGACTACCCGGTGGATTTCCTCTATCAGAACATGATGATCGTGGCGAATGTGGCCGAGGCGGCGCATCGGGCCGATGTGGCGCGCTTCCTCTTCCTCGGGTCCTCCTGCATCTATCCCAAACTGGCGCCGCAACCGATCCCGGAGGACAGCCTGCTCACCGGTCCGCTGGAGCCCACCAACGAGTGGTATGCGATCGCCAAGATCGCCGGCATCAAGCTGATGCAGGCCTATCGCCAACAATATGGCCGCGACTGGATTTCGGCGATGCCGACGAACCTATACGGGCCGGGCGACAATTACGACCTGACCTCCTCCCACGTTCTGCCCGCACTCTTGCGCAAGTTCCACGAGGCCAAGGTGGCAGGAGCCGCGCAGGTCGAGCTCTGGGGCTCTGGCACGCCTCTGCGCGAGTTCATGCATTGCGACGACCTCGCAGACGCGCTGGTCTTTCTTTTGGGGCAATATTCCGGCCATGAGCACATCAATGTGGGCTCCGGCATCGAGGTCTCGATCCGCGGGCTGGCAGAAACCATCGCCCGCGTGGTCGGGATCGAGGCGGAGTTGGTCTTTGACACCAGCAAACCCGACGGCACCCCGCGCAAGCTGATGGACAGCCACAGGCTGCACGCCATGGGCTGGAACAATGTCCGGTCGCTCGAGAACGGCATTGCGGATGCTTACCGGGATTTTTTGACCGGATAGTGCCGAAGCAATGCGCGCTATTCCGATGTCGGCATGGCGGACGGACACCGAGTTCTGCATCGATGCGTTGGAGCATGCCCTGCGGCTACACGATCGGCCCTAGACATTCCAAACGAACAGCCATGCGATTGATATCAGTTCTCAGGTGGTTTGGTTTGTTTGTCTCAAAGGTACTGACGTGCCCCAAGAAGGGGTTGACGCTCCGGTCACAGCATTCTTCGGAATAATACTCGACCTCGTTCTGCAGGAATTGATCAACAAACGACCGATCAAAGCAAAGCACTTTCCGTTGTCAACCACCGTGTCCGTGACTTCGGAAAACGTGGTCCCGGACCACGTTTGGGACGAGGGTTTTGACTAATGCAGGATAGGCAAAGCGCCAGCAAGTAGACTACCTTTGAGTTCAAATGCTGATGAAGAAGAGCGCGACGGCCTACCTGCCGCCTTAAGCATAAAATCAACATAATCTTCATTACCCGATTATTTGATGTACGCGCAAAGTTAAAGTGTCCCACATCTGCAAAGTAGAAGTGTCACACTCTGCCCCAACGTGAACAGGCAGAGA
>JBLXDQ010000026.1:0-27899 GCA_048263945.1 Epibacterium sp.
CCATGGAGCTGAAACACATTCTTCGCCAGATCCAGTCCGACCGTGGTAATCTCTGACATGACCGCCTCCCATCAAGGATTGTTGCGATCCCACCTTGGCACAGCGATGCCGTCGGGGGGCGGTTACATCATCAGAGCCAGATGAACCCTACATGGTGTTTGTGTAACACAGCCGTGCCAAAGCAAAGACGCGCGATCATCTGAAAAAAAATTGTATTTTTTGGTGGTCTGCCTTCTCCGAGCGATGATAGCAGGAGCGAGCTCCAGGATAAGTATAGAGACGACGTCCGGTAGTTTAGAGATAAAGGCGGGCGTGGCATTGTCATTGGCTCGAATTTAAGGGGAAGGTGACACTTGACCAAAGTAACTCTGCATATTGGCATGCCTAAATGCGCGTCTTCTTCACTGCAGGCGCATTTTTGGCATAACTATGAGGCCTACTGTCAGCAAGGCGTACTTTATCCTAGGACTGCTTGTGACAAAGTTGGCTATCGCAGTCACCGTCCTTTGCATGATGCGCCGTTGGACGAGATCCCCAATCTCATTGCGGAGATTACCGCAGAGGCGGATCAGGCGGGCTGTAACCGGATTCTTCTGTCCTCAGAAGAGCTGTTGAACTCACGCTGGGACCGGCCGGTCAGTGCCGCGTTGATCGATGCGCTGAATGCGGCATTTGGACAGGGCAATGTACGGCTGCTGTTTATCCTGCGCGACCCGGTTGCCTTTCTAAGTTCTGCCTTTGCGCAGTTCATCCGGGGCGGATTGTTCCGGGTGTTGGAGCGAGATGTCTTTGCGGCGGAGACGCTCGGGATCGAGGCCTATGCGGATGCGTTCAAGGCACGCAATGGGTTTGAGGTCTTTAGCTTTTCGGATTTCTACAGTCGTTTTGCCGGAGGAGATCACGGTAATGCTATTGATGTTTTGAGCCTGGATCGCAGCGAGGGCGGTGGCGGAGATATTCTCGAGAAAACCTGTCGGCTGCTTGGCGTGGACTGCGCGCCGCAACAGGTCGAAACGAACCAACGCTTGAGCGAACGGCAATTGTTCTGCCTGTTGCATGCCCGCAAGCGGCACGGGTTTTCAAAGGTTCAGTCGCGGCGTAACTTTCTGATCCGAGGGGTCGGGGAGAGGCCGAATTTCTCTTCGCCGATTTTTCGCCCGACGACACAACTCCTAGAGCGGGTCACGCAGGCTGCCCTGCAGGATCAGGCGTTTTTCCAAGCGCAATATGGTGCTCCTTTTGACAGAAGCTTCCGGATCCAAGACGACGTCGACACGGGGCAACAGGGGCGCCGGATGCCTGGAGAGAAGATGGTCGCCTTTATTGATGCGATCATGACGCCCGAGGAAATGACCCCGCAAGAGGCACGGGCGATCCGCCGCCGGATCTTCGGCGGCGGTCAGGCTTAGGGCTGCGGATCAGACAAAGATGATGTCATCGGCCAGAGCATCCAGGTCATAGACGCCGGTGAGGATGAGAATATCGTTGTAGCTGGCTCCAGAAGTGGCGCTTGTCCCAAAATCGAGCCGAATGCCGCGGGCGATGTTTTGCCCATAGGTTGCCAGCAAATCTTGGGCATCCTGGGTGCCGAAATCAATGGCGCTGAACACCAGCTGATCTTCCCCCAAAGCAAAGTCGCGGATGGTGTCACGGTCGTGGCCGAAGCCGTAGAAGAACGAATCCGCGCCCGAGCCACCAAACAAGACGTCGTTACCTTCGCCTCCATCGAGGAAGTCATTGCCGCTCCGCCCCATCAGGCGGTCATCCATGGCTCCGCCATAAAGACGGTCATGTCCCCCTTGGCCCACCAGCCTATCTTCGCCGCTACCACCGTAAAGGCGGTCGCCGTGGCGGCCTCCAAAGAGGCGATCTGAACCATCCTGCCCATAAATCCGATCTCGGCCGTTGTGCCCCCAGATCCGGTTGTCCGCGTCATTGCCGATCACCGTGTCTCGGCCAGCGCCCATATGCGCCTGCTCGATTTGGGTGCCGCGGGCCATGGCGATATTTCCGGTGAGACCAGCGATATCTGAAAAGCTCTCCTCGTTCAGATTGAGCCTGTCGCCACTGTCACTGGCGCGCAGGTCGATCATGTCATTGTCGCCACCGGCGTCGTAAATGGCAAAGCCGATTGGCCCGGTGTCAGGGTCGGTGGAAAACAGCGTTGCAAACTGGCGAGAGTAGGTGCCGCCGACGCCCCAAGTGGTGTCGCCCTCTGTGACCTGCGAGACCCCGTAGATGTTTTGCACCGCAAGGATATCCGCGATCATCGGCCCGGCCGCCTCGGCATAATCGGCGTCGATATTGGGGTTTTGATCCTGCGGGATGTAGGACATCACCGAGACCTGATAGCTGTCATTGGCATAGGTCATGCTGCCACTGCTGCCGTTATAAAAGCCCATGTGGCCGAGGCCCAAGGTGTGCCCGATCTCATGCACATAGGTGGAGTAGGAATAGGAATCCATCGTAGTGCCATAGTCGGCCAACCAGTCGGTGGAGATGTTGAGATCTGCGTGCAGGCGGCCCAGCCCGTCCACGTCATAGGTCACATAGGCGCCGCTATCCTCGTCATCGAATGTGATATCGCCGTCGATCTGCACCTCGGTGAACTGCACATCAATTGAGAGTTCCCAAGCATCCATCGCCCAACGGGCCAGTCGCTGTCCTGCGGCGGTCAATCCGGTCAGGTCCACGGTGATCACGTGGTTGGTGGAATTGCCGATCACATCGGCGAAACTGCGGGAATCCTGCCCGGACTCTTGCC
This sequence comes from Epibacterium sp., assembly GCA_048263945.1. Taxonomy (GTDB): domain Bacteria; phylum Pseudomonadota; class Alphaproteobacteria; order Rhodobacterales; family Rhodobacteraceae; genus Epibacterium. The sequence goes on from JBLXDQ010000026.1 coordinate 2,765, forward strand.
AGAACCCGCTGGTGAGATATGTGGCCAGCTCATCGAGGGTTGCAGTCGGTAAAGGCTCGGTCGGGAGGACCAGATCTGAAGGGCGGGTCGGAAGGGGCAGGTTGGCCAAGCTCTCGTCTGGGGAGGATCCTCCCGTGGCGTCGCTGTGGCGGCGCGGATCAAAGCTGGCGGTTCCTCTACAAATGTCACACATGTAAATCTCACTTAGTGTTACTGCTCAAAATATATACGGCAGGCTCCGTTAAGGCAGCAGTCTAGTGGAGAAACAAGGGCAAAATATGGCTCAGGCGCCAAGGTCAAAGCAGGCGTGCGGGAGCAAGTGCAAGTCTGCTTAAGTTTTTACACAAAGACGATATCGTCGATCAAAGCGGCGCTGTCCGTGACGCCGAGGACCTTGATGACATCGCCGTCGCCGAAATTCAAAATGGCATTTCCATTGCGGATACGGCCGAAGCTGTCCCAGACGTCTGCCCCGGTCGTGAGGCCATTGGTCAGCTCGGCATCCAAAACCAGCTCGTCGAACCCAAGGCTAAAGTCGCGGATCCTGTCGCGGTCACAGCCCACATCAAAGACAAAATCATCTCGGGAACTCCCCCCCACCAGCACATCATTACCAGTGCCACCAGACAGTGTGTCTGCCCCGCTATGACCAATCAGACGGTCACGACCGCTGCCTCCAGTGAGCTCATCTCGTCCACCGCCACCAATTAGCCGATCATTGCCCGCGCCACCGGACAGCGTGTCATGCCCGCCGTTGCCCAAGAGCACATCTTGGCCGTCGCCGCCGGAGAGGTCATCGCTGCCACGACGCCCAGTGATCCGGTTGCCTGCGTCATTGCCGATCACCGTGTCATTCCCACTGCCCATGGTGGCATTTTCAATGACGGTGCCGCGGGCGATCATCATATTGCCGGTGAGACCGCCAATATCGGAAATCCCGGTGCCGTTCATATCCAGACGGTTGTCCGCGCGGCTGGTGGCAAGGTTGATCAGGTCCGTGCCATCATAATCATAGATGGTAAAGGCGATGGGCTCGTCGCCGAGGTCGGCGGTGCTGCTGCCATCAAGACTGTTGAGCACATCCGCCATATAACCATCGAGGTTGGTGCCTTCGCCCCAGACCGTATTGCCCGCGGTCTGGCTGTTGCTGTCGGCGGCCCCATAGAGGTTTTGAATGGCGACAATATCGGCCATCATTGCGCTGGCGGGTTCGGCATAATCCGCATCCACCGTCGTGTTGTCGTCCTGACTGAAGTAGGACATCACCGAGAGCTGGTAGCTGTCGTTGGAGAAGGTCTCGTCCCGCCCATAGGTGGCGTTGCCGTTGTAATCCCCCTGGTGCCCCAGCCCCAGCGCATGGCCGATCTCGTGAATATAGGTCGAGAAGGTGTAGCTGGAGATGGTGGTGCCATAAGAGCTGGCCCAGACCGCGCTGACATTGATCTCGGAGCTAATGATATGCCCCCCCGAATGGGTGGAGCTGGCATAAGCGCCGCTGTCTGTGTTGTCGAACTCCATCTCGGCGCCGCTGCTGACCTCGACAAAATCGATATCCGCGACCATCTCCCAAGCCTCAAACGCCCAGCGGGCGAGTTGTCGTTCATCCGCGCTCAGGGCGCCGATGTCGACGGTGATCACATTGCTGCTGGAGGTGTCATAGGCGCGCGCGCTGCGTCCCCAATAGCCAGAGGTCAAAAACTCCGCGAGCTCGTCCAATGTCCCTTCTCCCCCATCGGGGGTGGTCGGCGTATAGCTGAGGTCAAAGGAAATCTCGTAGCTGCCTGTGTCGCTGTCGCTAAAGGCTCCTGCCGCGATGTAATAGGTGCCGGATGTGGACGCCGTGTAGCTCAGGCCGGAATCCAGCCCGTCGTCATCGTCATTTTCCGAAACCAGGGTTCCGTTGCTGTTATAGAGACGCAGATACGGATCTGACAGCGTGCCGCCGATCAGGGAGATGTCATAGGTGGAGCCTGCTGTCATCGTGACGGCGACCCAATCCCGGTCCCCGGTCGTGCCGAGCGTGCCGCTGAACGTATCTCCTGCGGCCATCGTATAGCCTGTTGCGCTGGAGGCCGCGGCATCCGATGTCTCGCTCAGGGCTGCAAAGCTTGTTGCGGCCTCGCCATCGCTATGGCGCAGCGGATCAAACGTTCGGGTCAGGGCACAAATCTGGCACATGAGAGGACCTTCATTTCAACAAGCGGAGGCGGTTCGCCTCCTTCTTGGCGCAGGGATCGGCAAAAAACTTCGACAGCTTCCTGTTCTAAATGTGTCTTTCCCTGCCGGGTATATTAAAATTTGATTTTCCCGCCCCCGAAAAGGTCGCGAAAAAAACACGTCCCCCCTATAGCAAGACGAGGGATGCCCTGAGACGGGGCGTATTTGTTGCGAGACTTTGAGGGCCTTGGCCTATGCAGATTGAAGATACAAAGCTTGCGGGCGTCAAAATCCTGACCCCCGCCCGATTTGGCGATGCACGTGGCTTTTTCAGCGAGAGCTGGAACCGCAAGCGGATGGCCGAACAGGGGCTCGATTACGATTTCGTGCAGGACAACCATTCGATCTCGGCCGAGGCAGGCACCATCCGCGGGCTGCATTATCAGGCGCCGCCCCATGCGCAGGACAAGCTGGTGCGCTGCGGGCAGGGGGCCTTGTTTGATGTGGCCGTCGATATCCGCAAAGGCTCGCCCACCTATGGGCAGTGGATCGGGGTGGAGCTGTCGGCGGAAAACGGACGCCAGCTCTTGGTGCCCAAAGGGTTTTTGCACGGGTTTCTGTCGCTAGAGCCTCATACCGAGATCCTCTATAAATGCACCGACTATTACGCGCCTGACTGCGATGGCGGCGTGCGCTGGGACAGCTGCGGGATCGACTGGGCGTTCAACGGCACCCCGATCCTGTCGGACAAAGACGCCAAGGCTCCGCCGTTGGCCGCCTTCGACAGCCCCTTCACCTATTAAAGCCGCCGATGTCCCACGCCGCTGACAGCCCAGCCTCTCTCGCCCATCGCGCCTATCTGGCGCGCAGCCGCTTTGGCGCCTTGGACGGGCTGCGGGCCTTGGCGATTGCGGCGGTGCTGGTGCATCACAGCGCCCTGGCCGAAGTGCATGGCCCCTGGTCGCGCGGCTTTCTCGGCGTGGATCTGTTCTTTGTCATCTCTGGCTTTTTGATCACCACGCTGCTGGTGCGGGAGTGGGATCGAGAGGGGCGGATTTCCCTGCGCGGGTTTTACTGGCGGCGGATCTTGCGCATCCTGCCGCTCTATTACCTCTTGGTCACGGTGATGGGCCTCTATGCGGTGTTTGTGACGGGGGCCGAGGGGATGGCGCGGCTTTGGCCTGCCTATTACCTGTTTCTGGCCAACTTCCTGACCGAACATATTCCGACGCTCTATCCCACCTGGTCGCTGTCGATGGAGGAACAGTTCTATCTGTTGTGGCCGCTCTTGATGGTTTGGCTGCCGCGCCGCCTGTGGGGCTGGGCGCTGGCGCTGGGGATCGGGCTCAATCTGACGGCGATGGTGACGGGATTTGGCGTGATCGGGATTTCGGCGGTCACATGGGGGCCGTTCTGGTTCCACATGCCGGATGTGACCTATACGCCGCTGTTGCTGGGGGCGGGGTTGGCGCTGTGTCTGCATGATCCGCGCGGCTTTGCTCTGGTGTGGCGGCTCTTTGGTCAGAAGGGCATGGGGCTGGCGCTGATGGCGGTGGTGCTGGCGCTGATCTTTGTGCTGTTGCCCGAGGTGCTGGCGGGCTGGCCCTATCTGCTGTTGCACTTTGGCATGACCTGCTGGCTGGCCGCGCTGGTGCTGCGCGAAGACAGTCTGCTGCATGGGCTGTTGCGCCTGCGACCGCTGGTGCGGGTGGGCATGGTCAGCTACGGGATTTACCTGCTGCACCTGGTGGTGCTGCACGGGGTGCGCCAGATTGGGGCGCAGCTGGGTCTTTCGGAGGCGGATCCGCTGTTTCTGCTGCTCTATTGGGGGGGCACCTATCTGCTCGCCGAGGGGAGCTTTCGGTTTTATGAAAGCCGCTTCTTGCGCTTGCGGCACAAACCCTTTGGTCGCCTCGCGTCCGACCCCTATTCGTAAGATAGAAAGGACCTCGCGGCAGACTGGGCGCGTTGGTTTACAGATTGAGGAGTTGAGCCATGAAAATTCTCGTCACAGGCGGTGCGGGCTTTATCGGCTCGGCGGTGGTGCGGCAGGCGATTGCGGCGGGGCATGAGGTGGTGAACCTCGATGCGCTGACCTATGCGGCCTGTCTCGAGAATGTGGCCAGCGTGGCCAACAGCCCGCGCTACGCCTTTGAACAGGTGGACATCCGCAACCGCGCCGCGCTCGACAAGGTCTTTGCGCTGCATGCCCCCGATGCGGTGATGCATCTGGCGGCTGAGAGCCATGTGGACCGCTCCATCGACGGGCCCGGCGATTTTATCGAGACCAATGTGACCGGGACGTTCAACATGCTGGAGGCGGCGCGCAAATTCTGGGCCGCGGTGGGCAAGCCCGGCCATTTCCGCTTTCACCATATCTCGACCGACGAAGTCTATGGCTCCCTGCCGACGGATAAATCGGTGATGTTCACCGAAGAGACGCCTTACGATCCGCGCTCGCCCTATTCTGCCTCGAAGGCGGCGAGCGACCATCTGGTGCGCGCCTGGCACGAGACCTATGGGCTGCCGGTGGTGCTGACCAATTGCTCGAACAACTACGGCCCCTATCATTTCCCGGAGAAGCTCATTCCGGTGGTGATCCTCAATGCATTGGCCGGGAAGCCGCTGCCGATCTATGGCGATGGGTCGAACATCCGCGATTGGCTCTATGTGGAAGACCACGCCGATGCGCTGCTTTGCGTGCTGCAAAAGGGGCAGAACGGCCGCAGCTATAATGTCGGCGGCGAGAATGAGCGCACCAATCTCGAGCTGGTGGAGACGCTTTGCGAGATTCTCGACAAGAAGCGGGCCCGTGCCGATGGCAAATCCTATGCCACGCAGATCACCTTTGTCACCGACCGCCCGGGCCATGATGCGCGCTATGCGATTGATCCCTCGCGCATCCGCAGCGAGCTGGGTTGGCGCCCTTCGGTGACGGTGGAGGAAGGTCTGGAGAAGACCGTGCAATGGTATCTCGACAATGAGGAGTGGTGGCGCAGCTTGCAGTCGCGTCAGGGCGTGGGGGAACGGCTCGGCGTGAAGGCCTGAAAGAAAGCTGCCCTTGCGGGCAGCGGCCTCCGGCGGGGATATTTGAAGAAAGATGAAGAAGAGGCGGCAATGACCATTCTTGTGTTTGGCGCAACCGGACAGGTGGCCCGCGAATTGGCGCGCCATGAGGGGGTGTCCTGTGTGGGGCGCGAGCGGGCGGATCTGTCGAACCCGGCGGCCTGCGCGGCGCTGATCGCGGAGATACGGCCTGTCGCGGTGATCAATGCCGCCGCCTATACCGCGGTCGACAAGGCCGAGAGCGAAGAGGATCTGGCCACCGTCATCAATGGCGCCGCCCCCGGTGCGATGGCGGAGGCCTGCGCGGCGCTCGGGAGTCCCTTTGTGCATATTTCGACCGACTACGTCTTTGCCGGCACGGGCGAGACGCCCTGGCAGCCCGAGGATCCGGTCGCCCCGCCCAATGCCTATGGCCGCTCCAAACGCGCGGGCGAGGAGGCGGTGTTGGCGGCGGGCGGCGCTTTTGCCATTTTGCGGACCTCTTGGGTGGTTTCGGCCCATGGCCATAACTTTGTGAAAACCATGCTGCGGCTGGGGGCCGAGCGGGAGAGCCTGACCATTGTGGCCGACCAGATCGGCGCACCGACCCCGGCGCGCGATATTGCCGCCGCCTGTCTGACCATGGTGCAGCGGCTGGGCACGGCGCCGGACGCCTCCGGCATCTATCATCTGCAGGGCGCGCCTTTTGTCTCTTGGGCGGGGGTGGCACAGGAGGTCTTTGCCCAGGCTGATCTGGCGTGCAAAGTGGTGGAAATTCCCACCACGGATTATCCAACCCCGGCGGTGCGACCGCTGAACTCTCGGCTGGATTGCACCACGTTAGAGACTGTTTTTGGCATATCCCAGCCGGATTGGCGGGCGGGGGTGCACGATATTTTAAAGGACCTTGAGGCAGGCGATGCAGCGTAAAGGCATTATTCTCGCGGGGGGCTCTGGCACCCGGCTTTATCCGATCACCATGGCTGTGTCGAAGCAGCTGCTGCCGCTTTATGACAAGCCGATGATCTACTATCCGATCTCGGTCCTGATGTTGGCAGGCATTCGCGAGATCTGTGTGATCACCACGCCGCAGGATGTCGATCAGTTCAAGCGGATGCTGGGCGATGGCAGCCAATGGGGCGTCTCGCTGACCTATGTGGAGCAGCCCTCGCCCGATGGTCTGGCACAGGCCTTCCTGCTGGCCGAAGACTTTCTGGCGGGCGCGCCCTCGGCGCTGGTGCTGGGGGACAACGTGTTCTTTGGCCATGGCCTGCCTAAGCTTTTGGCGGCGGCGGATGCCAAGGCGGAGGGCGGTACGGTCTTTGGCTATCACGTGGCAGATCCCGAACGCTATGGCGTGGTGTCCTTTGACAGCGAGGGCCGGGCGGATCAGATCATCGAAAAACCCGCGGTGCCGCCGTCGAACTATGCGGTGACGGGGCTTTATTTCCTCGACAGTCGTGCGCCGGACCGGGCCCGCCAGATCACCCCCTCGGCGCGGGGCGAGCTGGAGATCACCGATCTGTTGCAGATCTATCTCGACGAGGGCAGCCTCTCGGTGGAGACCATGGGGCGCGGCTATGCTTGGCTCGATACCGGCACCCATGGCAGCCTTTTGGATGCGGGAAATTTCGTGCGCACGCTGGAAGAGCGGCAGGGCCTGCAGACCGGCTGTCTGGAGGAGATCGCCTTTCACGCCGGCTGGATCAGTCGCGATGCGCTGGCGGCCCGGGCGGAGCTGTTCAAGAAGAACAGCTATGGCGCCTATCTGAGCCGTCTGTTGGATTGAGCGATCTGTCTTTCTCATCCTGTTCAGCAGCGGATGCCGCTGAACAGGACACTGTTTAAAGCGGCCCTGCGATCAGAACAGGAAATCATCCTTGCTCAGATCATCAGCCGAAATATTGTCGACCTGGATGGTTTCGCCTGCGAAAGAAATCAGCGCGTTGCCATTCCCATCGTCTTCAATATCAAGCTGCCGGAAACGTCGTGCCGACGTAATCTCAATAAGGTCCGTGCCCAGTTCGAAATCCCAAATTACGTCATTGCCAAAGTTCTTGCCTTTGAACTGGAAAACATCAGCACCATAGCCGCCTTCAAGCTCGTCATCTCCCTGCGAAGCACGCAGCGTGTCATTTCCGTCCAAGCCACGCAGGCGGTTGTCTCCCCGATCATCACGCAGCACATCATCTTCATATGACCCGCGTACCCGTTCGATATTCAAAAGCGTATCTGTGTTTCCAAACCCGTCCGTCGCAGTGCCTCTAGCAAGGTCCACGGTTACTCCAAAAGTGCCACCGAACCGATAATCACGATCGTAGCGGACCTCGTCGATTCCGCCGCGTCCGTCGATCGTGTCGTTTCCTTGCAATCCGCGGAACGAGTTAAAGTCACGATCATCCCCCAGCATGGCATCGGCGAGATGCGTGCCACGCAAGGCTTCAATACTCACGACCCGATCCGTATGTCCATCTGGTCCTTCAATCGTACCGGCTTGCAAATCGGCAGTGATCCCTGTGTCGATCAGATGCGGATTCCAAAAGGTTGAGGCGTAGCTCAGCTCGTCAAAGCCGCTCCCCCCATTGTAGTAATCACTGCCACCGTTATCTCCGATGTAATCATCGCCAGCTCTGGCGCGAACGGTGTCGTCACCATGGCCCGTCGCTATATCGTCTCCATCCCAGCCATCGGGGTTCCTGCTGTTGTTCGAACCCACAAAAGTATCGACCTGACTATAGATCAGACGTTTGAGTGCATTGTCGTTTCCGGTGTTATAAAAGGTCGACGCGAGATTGAGATCTAAGGACAGTCCGGTCGCCTTATGTGTGAGATCACCGTCTGAATCATACCAAAATATTTTTGTGATCTGGCCTGCCGTGTAATGGGATCGACCATAGGCGTCTTCCGTCTGTTCGGCGTCCTGCAATATGAGCTTGATGCGATATGGTGCAGTGTCATCCGTTCCCGAAAATCGGGTCAGTGTGAGGGATGAGGTGCCTGCCCTTTCCACTCCATATCCCGAAGCAACATCGAAATATCTGTATGAGCCTTGATTGCCATTCAGCCACGTCATACGTGCCATTTTCGTCTCCAATACATTTCAAGCGGGACAGAGTCCCTGTTCCAAATTCCAAATTTCGACGAAGGAGCCGTGGAGCACAGCAGGTGCTATTCACCCTGCGCGTTGTGATCCAAAAATAAGATCTGAAAAATCCCCCTCACGATTTTCATACTGTGCAAACCTGAGTTGTTTTGATCAAGTGAGGAACGTTCCATGGGGGTCTCGACCTTATGGATTTGCAATAAATTCACGATTGGGGTGGCAAGGCTGTCGCGATAAAAATGCAATCGTAAGCGCAGAGCCTCTGCTTGCATTGCAGCGCAGAGTGGAACAGTGTCCGGCCTTATGAAACTTCTCTTTGTGCATCAGAACATGCCCGGCCAGTACCGGGAGTTGATCCAATGGCTGGCCGCCACCGGCGCGCATGAGCTGGTGTTTTTGACCCAGCGCGGCGACATCAAGATCCCCGGCGTGCGCTCGGTGGTTTATAAACCCTTCCGCACCCCGGCCCCGGACGCCTTTGGTCTCTCCAAGGATTGGGAAGCAGCCGCGGGCGCGGGCTTTGGCGCGGTGCAGGCGATGCAGAAATACGAGGCGGACACCGGGTTTCGCCCGGATGTCATCCTCGGCCATACCGGTTGGGGCGAGCTGTCGTTCTTTAAGGATCTCTGGCCCGCGGTGCCGATCCTCGGCTTCTTTGAGTACTATTATAATATGGAGGGCGGCATGGTCGGTTTTGACCCCGAACAGCCGCCCGGCCCCCATGCGGCCTATTTCAACCGCGGCCGCAATGTGGTGCCCTGCCTCAACCGCGATGTGGTGGATCTGGGCCACGTGCCGACCCTGTGGCAGCGCGACCGCTTCCCCACCTCGTTTCATGATAAGATGTATGTCTGCCACGATGGTATCCGTACCGATAAGCTCGGCCCTAATCCAGAGGCCAGCCTGTCGCTCGGTCGGCTCAGCCAGCCGATCAGCCGCGCCGATGAGGTGGTGACCTATGTGGCACGCAATATGGAACGGGCGCGGGGCTTTCATATCATGATGCGCGCCTTGCCCGAAATTCAGGCCGCGCGCCCCAACGCCCGTATCCTGATGATCGGCGGCAATGAGGCTTCTTATGGGCGCGAGAGCGACCACCCCGGCGGCTTGCGGGGCGAGATGGAGGCTGAAGTGGGCGATCGCGTCGACTGGAGCCGGGTGCATTTCCTCGGCCGGGTGCCCTATCCGGACCTGTGCCGGATCATCCAGCTGTCGCGTTGTCATATCTATCTGACCATGCCCTTTGTCCTCAGCTGGTCCTTGCTGGAAGCGATGGCGATGGAGGCCACGGTGGTGGCGGCCGATGTGGCCCCGGTGCGCGAGGCGATCACCCATGGCGAGACCGGGCTGTTGGTGGATTTCTTCGACCCCGCCGCGCTGGCGGCTCAGGTGGCCGCGGTTCTGGCAGCCCCTGCTGACTATGCCCATCTTGGCCCTCAGGCGCGCGCGCATGTGGTCAAGGAGTATGATTTCCTCACCCGCTGCCTGCCCGAGCATCTGCGTCGTATCAACAGTCTGGTGACCACCGCCGCCCCGATCGCCCTGCCATAATCGACGGGCCTGCCGGTCTGGCTGGCCTTCCGGGTCGCACGGGCTTAGATAGGCAGCAAGCGTTTCTGCCGGAGATGATCATGACCCCACGCGCGTTGAGTGCTGACGAAACCCTGAGCGAGATGGCCCGTGTGCTGCGGGTCGAGGCCGAGGCCCTGACCCAGATGGCAGGCGAATTGGGCGCCGCACAGCTGAAGGCGGTCGAGATCCTCGAGGCGATGCAGGGGCGGGTCATCGTCTCTGGCGTCGGCAAATCCGGCCATATCGGCAATAAGATCGCGGCGACCTTTGCCTCCACTGGCACGCCGGCGCAGTTTGTCCATGCAACCGAGGCGAGCCATGGGGATCTGGGCATGGTGACGCCGCAGGATGTCTGTCTGGTGATCTCCAACTCGGGCGAGACCTCGGAGCTTGCCGATATCGTCACCTATAGCCGTCGTTTTGGCATTCCGCTGATTGCGATCACCCGCAAGGCCGACAGTACGCTGGGCGCACAGGCCGATGTGGTCCTGCAATTGCCCGACGCGCCCGAGGCCTGCGGCATCGGCATGGCGCCGACCACCTCGACCACCACAACGCTGGCGATGGGCGATGCCTTGGCGGTGGCGCTGATGAAACGGCGCGGCTTTGAGCGGGAGGATTTCAAGGTCTTCCACCCCGGCGGCAAACTCGGCGCTCAGTTGATGCTGGTGGAGGCGCTGATGCACAAGGGCGAGGCCCTGCCGCTGGTCGCAGCCGAGACCCCGATGGCGGAGGCGCTGTTGACCATGACCGCCAAGGGCTTTGGTCTGGCCGGCCTCGTTGAGGATGGCCGCCTGACCGGCATCATCACCGACGGCGACTTGCGCCGCAACATGGCCGGTCTGATGGACTGTACAGCAGGCGAGGTGGCCACCCGAGGCCCCAGAGTGATCCGCACCGGCTCCCTCGCGTCAGAAGCGTTGCACGACATGAACACCCGCAAGATCTCCGCCCTTTTCGTGCTGGATGAGGCGGACCGGGTGGCGGGCTTGCTGCATATTCATGATTGTTTGCGGGCCGGCTTGGGCTAAGCGCGTCTCCGTCTAAAGATGAAATGCAAAACGCGCGCCCATCCGGGCGCGCGTTTGTCATTGTTCAGCAGCGCTGTGCCGCCTTAGTTGCCAACCCGAGACACGGTGCGGAAGACGCCAACAAAGTTGCCAACCAGGCTGGCGATTGTGACCGCATCGTTGATCGGCGCTTCGGTGGCGATGACCAGATCCTGCGGGTTGATCTTGAACTGGCGGGCGGAAAACAGACCTTCTGCGGTGGTCAGATCCAAGGTGAACACAACGCGCTGTTCGCGCGGGCCACGCATCCCGGGCGCCACGGCAGAGGCCGGATATTCCCGCAGCACCAAGATGCCTTTGGCGTCAGCGGCATTGTCTTGCAGACCACCGGTGACAGAGATCGCCTCCATCGCCGACATCTCGTCTTTGGTGAAGGTATAAAGCGCTTCATTGCGAGTGGCGCCAAAGGAGAGGAAATAACGCTCATCCTCTTCGACAAAGATCCGGTCGCCGCCGCGCAGCAGCGTATCAAGCTGCGGATTGTTCAGCAGTTTTTCGACCGAGGTGCCATAGATCTGGCTGCCGCGCACCAGGCGGATCTGCGGGTTGTTGATGTTGAGGCCAATGCCGCCGCCGGCCGAGATCAGCCCCATCACCGTGTAGTTGCGGTCCGGCATCGGATAGCTGCCGGGACGGGCCACGCCGGAGACCAGATCGACGGAGTTGTTGCGCCCCTCGGCCATGGCCAGCTGCACCTGGGCTGAGGGCACGATGGTTTCCAGCGATTTCTGCAGCTCTGCGCGGGCCAGATCCGGGGTCATGTTGCGCACCGACACCTTGCCCAGATAGGGCATGAAGATGGTACCATCCTGAGCGACTTTCATGCCCTGCAACTGCGTCACGCGCTGTTGCGGCGAGGTCAGCAGCGAATTGTCATTGCTGTCCCAGACCTGAATGCTGAGCGTGTCACCGGGTTGAATGATCTGGGTCTTGGGGCCTTGGCGATAGGGCAACCAGGGCAGCACCTCGTAAGCTCCGGTTTCGGGCCATTGTGCGACGGAGGGCAGAAAGGCGCGGGTCACCGGATAGATCGCGAAACCGGCGTCTGGCTGTTCGGATTCCCGCACGATGTCGCGACCGACAGGGGCGCCTCCGGGCAGGGAGCCACAGGCAGATGTCAGCAGTGAAACCCCGAGCAGCACGAGGATAGTTTTAAGGCAGCGCATGAAGAATCCCGTCGAGCAGCTCTTTGAATTCAAGTGGTCGCAAGATACTGGCAGTATGTGGCGCGTCAATAACGCATCCCGTCCAGAGCGATGATCGTGGCAGGCTGTTGCAGGTGGGAAAGACAAGATGAAACAGGAGAGCCCGGATGACATCTGCTTCCCTTCCGCTTGTGCTTGGGGCGTCTGGCCGGATCGGCCGGGCCTTAAGAGCGCGCCTTGGGGCCGCGGGCGCTCTGTGGCAGACCCGGCAGCCACAAGAGGGGGACGCGTGGCATGTGTTTGACCCTTTGGCAGACCCCGTCGCTCTGGCCGCTGCGGCGGGAGAGACCGGGCAGATCTTATGCCTTGCGGGGCCGGTGCCCGCGCCGGGAGTCGATTTTCAGGACCATATCCGCTTGGCCGAGGCTGCTGTGCGCGCCGCTGCCCCGCGGGGCAGTCGGGTGATACTTGCCTCCTCGGCGGCGGTTTATGGCGCGCAACAAGGTCTCTTGGGGGAAGATCTGCCACTGGTACCGCTGCATCCCTATGGTCAGGCCAAGGCCGAGATGGAGGCCCGCGCTCAGGCCTTGGGGCAGGAGCTGGGCGTTTCTGTCACCTCTCTGCGGATCGGCAATATCGCAGGCTTTGATGCCATCCTTGGAGGCTGGCGCCCGGGGTTCCGGCTGGATTGCTTTGCCGATGGACGCACGCCCCGGCGCAGTTACATCGGTCCCGTGATGCTGGCCGATGTGATCGCCGCCCTGCTGCAGGCCTCGGGCCTGCCCGAGGTTTTGAATATCGCCCAACCCGGCCCGGTGGAGATGGGCGCCTTGTTGCAGGCGGGGGGGCGCGCCTATGCAACAGCGCCCGCACCAGAGAGTGCCATTGCGGAGGTGGCGCTTGACGTGACGCGGCTGACGGCGTTTCTGGCCGGGACATTGGATCTGCCCCCGGCGGATCCTGCCGAGATGATCGCAGAAATGGCCCTATTAGAGCCATATATGAAAGAGTGACCCGCCGATGACTTGGGACAAGCGCCTGTTTGACCTCTTCTTTGTGATCCTGTTGATCGTGCTCCTTGGCCCGATCCTGCTGGCGCTCCTGGTTTGGCTGTTGCTGAAAGAAGGCCGCCCGGTCTTTTACGTGGCCGAGCGGATGAAAGGCGTCGATCAACCCTTCATGCTGTGGAAGCTGAGGACCATGACCGTGGTTGACGAGGACAGCGGCGTGTCGGGCGGCGACAAGGCGGCGCGCGTCACCAAGACCGGCGCCTGGCTGCGCGGCAAGCGGCTGGATGAGTTCCCGCAACTGTGGAACATCCTAAAAGGCGATCTGTCCTTTGTCGGCCCTCGTCCGCCGCTGCGGCAATATGTGGAGGCCCACCCCGAGATCTACGCCGAAGTGCTGAAGTCGCGCCCAGGCGTTACCGGCATCGCTTCGATCACCTATCACAAACACGAAGCCATGCTGCTGGAGCGCTGTGCAACGTCAGAGGAGACCCATGCGGTCTATTCCCGCACCTGCGTGTCGGCCAAGGCGCGGCTCGACCTGATTTATCAACGCCATCGGAACATGTGCTTTGATTTTGATCTGGTGTTTCAGACCATTGGCAACCTGTTCCGGCGCGGGCGCTAAACCACCAAAAAACTGCTTAAACGATGTTCAAAATGGCGCAAATGCGCCTGATTTTGATGCGGGCGCTTTGAAAAAGGATCGCTTCAGCGTATGGTGAACTTATCTGCAAGTGGTTCGGGGCACGCTGGTGTGAAGCGGAGTGGGGATTTCAACCTCTTTGTCACATTTTGCTCCATGCGTGGTGACGCGCAATGCGGGAAGACGGTCTTGGACTGGGCTGCAGATGAATTGTGAAGGATACAGATTTTAAGCGCATGTCGCATATTTCCAACCATCTAGCCTCTGTCTTGTGACATAGGAAACCCAAATAATTCAGGTGTGTAACGCCCTGTGCAATGTGAACGAGAGTATCTGTGTCGGCATTCAATTTTATTACCGGGTTGAGCAGGGCGCAAAAGTCCTACGTGTTCCTCGGGGTCGATTTGCTGCTGCTGCCGCTGGCGCTGCTGTTTACCTATATGGTGCAAGACCGCGGCGCGGATGTGTTCACCCTGTTCGGGGAAATGCTGCCGATTCTGCCCTACATCATGATCGCGGCGGGCGCGCTGCTGATGTGGCTGGGGCTGCCGCGGGTGCAACTGATCGCCTATGAAAGCCACGCCATGGGGCAAACGGCTTTGGTGGCTGCTTTTGCGGGCGTGATGACGGGCGTGATGTGCGCGCTGTTTGGCCCTCATGTCCCCATTGGCACCCATGTGGTGTTTGCGACCAGCTACCTGATCATCATGGTCGGTGTGCGCAGTGTGCTCTATCAAGTGGTGCTTGCGATCTATCGCCGGGCCCGCCCGCGCGCGCGGGTGTTGATCTATGGCGCGGGCAACACGGGCACGCAGCTGGCCCAGGCGTTGAAGGCCCATGACGGCATCGACCCCGTCGCCTTTATTGACGACAACAAATCCCTGCAGGGGCTGACATTGGTGGGGCTGCCGGTTTGCTCGCCCGCGCGGATTGAGGATTTGGTCAAATCCCGAGAGATCAAACGCGTGCTTCTCGCGATGCCCTCGCAAAGTCAGCCGAAACAGGCGCAGATCATCCAGCGGATGCAGAAACTCGGGCTTGAGGTGCAAGCCCTGCCTTCCTTTGCGCAGCTGGTGGGCGAAGAGGCGTTGATCGAGAAACTGACGCCGGTGGCACCGCAGAACTTCCTGCGCCGTGAAAAGCGCAATGTGCCGCTGAAGGTTGCGGCCGGCTCTTATGCGGATCGGGTGGTTCTGGTCTCTGGGGCAGGCGGCTCCATCGGGTCGGAACTCTGCCGTCAAGTCTTGGCCTGCCGCCCGACAAAGCTGGTGCTGTACGAGCTGTCGGAGCTGGCGCTTTACACCATCCATCAAGAACTCAGCCAACAGCTTGAGGGCACCGGGATCGACCTCGTGCCTGTGCTCGGCTCGGTCACCGATCCGCGTCAGGTGCGCCGGGTTCTGGAGCGCCACGAGGTGCAGGTGGTGCTGCATGCCGCCGCTTATAAACATGTGCCCTTGGTCGAGGCGAACCCCTTGCCGGGGCTGGCAAATAACGTCTTTGGCACCCAGACGCTGGCGCGGGCGGCAGCCGAGTTCGGGGTGGAGCGCTTTATCCTGATCTCCTCGGATAAGGCGGTGCGACCGACCAATGTGATGGGCGCCTCCAAACGCATGGCCGAGCTGATCATCCAGGATCTCGCCTCGCGTTCTGGCGCGCAGGGAGATGGTTCAGCAGGTCACACCATTTTCACGATGGTGCGCTTTGGCAATGTTCTGGGCTCGTCGGGCTCGGTGATCCCGCTGTTTCAGGACCAGATCAGCCGTGGCGGCCCGGTCACCGTGACCGATCCGCGGGTGAAACGCTATTTCATGACCATCAGCGAGGCGGTGCAGCTGGTGTTGCAGGCCGGCGCCGAAGCCCATGGCGGCGAGGTTTTCGTGCTGGATATGGGCGAGCCTGTCTCGATCCTGCAGCTGGCGCGGCAGGTGATCGAAGCGGCCGGCTATACGGTGCGCGATGAAGAGCACCCGGAAGGCGATATTGCCATCGACATCATTGGCCTGCGCCCAGGTGAAAAGCTGGAAGAGGAGCTGACGCTCTCGACCGATCTGATCACCACCCGCCACTCCAAGATCTTCTGCGCCCGAGAGGCCGTGTTGTCGGAAATCGAAGTGGCCGCCCTGCTGCGGGCCCTGCGTCAGGTGGTGGCCTCGGGCGATGGGGAGGGAGCACGTCGCGTGATTGCCCGCTGGGTCGAGGGCTATGTGCAACCGCTTGCCGATCGCAAGACGTCCTGAAGCCACAGGTCGCCAGAAACCTCAGCCCCTCGCGCGGCTGGGCGTTGATTGACCATCAGGGCTGAGGCACAAGCAGACGGCAGGCGTGATCGCCTCTCCCATTCTATCAAAGGCCCGGTTCTGATCTCTTGTGATTGGCACCGCAAATGACCGAGCAAGGACGCCCGCCCGTGACACCCCGTATCCCCTCCCGGTCGATCCGCGCCGCCGCTCTGTGCACTGCGATGAGCTGTGCCGCCGGAGTGTTGGGGGGCGCACCGCTTTTGGCGCAAAACGCCCCAAAGGGGTTTGCCTGGCCCGAGACGCCCAGCCTCAACTTTTACGGCACCCCCGGTCTGGTCGACATGCCCAGTGCCGAGATGCTGCCGGACGCGCAATTTGCCACCTCCTTTGGCTATTTCTCCGGGCAGGGGCGCCTGAACCTGCAGGTGCAGGCAATGCCTTGGATGACGGTGGCCTTCCGCTATTCCGGGATCAAGAACGGCAATCCCAATCAGCTCCTGTTTGGCTATGAGACCTATTATGACCGCAACTTTGATGTGCGGTTCCGGGTGTTCGAAGAAGGGCGCTATCGCCCGGCCGTCGCGATTGGTCTACAGGATTTTGCCGGCACGGGTCTCTTTGGCAGCGAATATATCGTGGCCACCAAAAGTTTTGACACCAAGGTCCTACCCGGACGGCTCAAGGTCAGCGCCGGGCTTGGCTGGGGGCGCTTTGGCTCGCACGGCTCGATTGCAACCTTTGGCAAGCGGGGCAAGTTCAACGGCGGCACCGGCGGCAGCCTGTCGACGGATCAGTGGTTCCGCGGCGATGTGGCCCCCTTTGCCGGGATCGAGTGGACCAATGGCGATTGGGGCGTAAAGGCGGAATATTCCTCGGATGCCTATGAGCTGGAAACCGGCAGCGCCCAGGTCTTTGAGCGCAAATCCAGCCTGAACTTCGGGGTGGAATATCAGGCCAGCCGCCAGCTGCGGCTCGGGGCCTATTACCTTTATGGCTCCGAATTTGGTCTGACGGCGCAGATCCAGATGAACCCGCGCCATCCGGCCACCAAGATGCAGGTGACCGCGCCAACCCCGGTGGTGCCGCGCAGTGTTTGGGCGCAGGACGAGGCGCTTTGGGCGCAGACTTGGGCGCAAAGCGAAACCGCGCGCCTCAAGACCCGCGATCTTTTGGTGGAAGCTCTGAAACAAGAGGGGCTGGTGCTGGAGAGCGTGACCCTGACGGGCACCACGGCCGAAGTGCGCATTCGCAACAGCCGCTACAACTCTGACGCGCTGGCCATCGGACGCAGCGCGCGGGCCATGTCGCGCACCCTGCCGCCCTCGGTCGAGACCTTCCGGATCGTGCCGACCTCACGAGGCATGGGGCTTGGCGCCGTGGTGCTGCGCCGCTCTGATCTCGAAGCGCTGGAGTTCAGCCCCGATGCGGCAGATGCAATCTGGGCCGTGGCCACGGTGGAGGATGCCGGGCGCGCCAGCCCAGAGGCGCTGGTCTCCGAAGAGCTTTATCCCGCCTTTGCCACCTCGATCAGCCCCTATGTCTCGCCCTCTTATTTTGACCCTTCGCTGCCCTTCCGGGTCGACTTCGGCGGCGAGTTCAAAGCGAGCTACAGCCCGGCGCCGGGCTGGCGTCTGGCAGGGACCATTCGCCAGCGCATCTGGGGCAACGTGGCGGAAGGCCGGGCCAGCAATTCGCGCCTGCCTGCGGTGCGGACAGATCAGGCGCTTTATGCACAATATGAAACCACACTGGAGAAGCTTTACGTCGAGCGCCGCTGGAAGCCCGGTCACAACCTCTATGCACGCGCCACGGCGGGTCTGTTTGAGAGCATGTATGGCGGCCTCTCTGGCGAATTGTTGTGGAAGCCGGTCGACAGCCGTTTGGGTCTTGGCGTGGAGCTGAACTACGTGCGCCAGCGCGATTTCGACCAGCGTTTCAGCTTTCGTGATTATGACGTGCTGACCGGCCATGCCTCCGCCTATCTGGAGCTGCCGAACAACTACCTGATGCAGGTCGATGCAGGCCGCTATTTGGCCGGAGACCTCGGCGCCAGCTTCTCGCTGGTGCGGACCTTTGACAATGGCTGGCGTCTGGGCGGGTTCTTCACCCTCACCGATGTCTCGGCCGAGGATTTTGGCGAAGGCTCCTTTGACAAGGGCATCACCCTGACCATCCCCTTTGGCTGGCTGGTGGGGCAACCCTCGCGCAATGCCTATGGGTTCACCATCCGCCCGGTGCAGCGGGATGGCGGCCAGCGGGTTGCGGTGCCGGGGCGGCTCTATGGCCCCGTCCGCGAAGCGCATCGCGCCAGCCTTGCAGGCCAGCGCGCCAGATTCTGGGAATGAGACGCTCTATGATGAAGACACTCCTGCGCAGCTTTTGTTTGGGCGGCCTGCTGGCTCTGGCCACAGCCTGCGCCAAAGGGCCAGAAGAGACGCCGTTTGAGCTGGAGATCGGCAAGGTGGTGCGCGATCAGATCAAAAACCGCTGGAATCGAGCCGAGGCGCCCAAGCCCCCGGTGCTGACCCGCGCGCTGCTCGATACGATCAAGGAACCGCATGTTGAGGTGGTGATCGAAGAGGCGGATCTGCGCGACTATGTCACCCTGCAACTGGCCCGCGAGGATGATCTTCCCGGCCAGATCGAGGTCTGGCGCACAGTGGACAATATCACCTTCTCCTTCCGCGATGGTATGTTGATCTCCACGCGGGGCTTGCGCGGCACGATGCTCTCGGCGGAGGTTGCCGCGGATGGGCAAGGGGCGATGGGGCCAGCCTCTGGCGGGCAGCGCCGCTACAAGTTCCGCGGTGACGATGAAGGGTCGTTCCAGATCACGCTGGCCTGCGAGCTGCATGAGCTTGGGGTCGAATCACTTGAAATCGTTGAGCGTTTCTATTCCGTCCGGCATGTGCAGGAAGAATGCACCGGGCCGACGGGTGGCAAGATCATGAACGACTACTGGATTGATTCTCGCAGCGGCCGTTTGTGGCAGTCGCGGCAGTGGGCAGGCCCCTCGATCGGCTATATTCGCTTCCGCCAGGTCGTTATTTGACCGTAATCCGGCATAATGATGCCACAGACCTCAAGATCCTGAGCGCTTTTTCGGCAACTGCAAAATAAAAACGAAAAAGCAAGGATCAGGATGCTATTGCGAGCGTTGAAATAAGCGCAGCACTGGCATATTGTCCGTGCAAGGATCCCGTATCTCCTAGGAGTTTAAGTTATGAAAAATATTATCGCAGCTTCCGCAATTGCTATGCTGGCCGCAACCGGTGCATTCGCACAAGCAACCGGCGGTGAAGCCGGTGCAGCCGCAGGTGGCGGTGCAGGCGCAGGCGCAGGTGCAGGCTTTGGTCTCGGTGTTGGCGGTCTGGGTGCCGCAGGTATCGCAGCTGGCGTGATCGCAGCTGCTGTTGTGGTTGGCGTTGTCGTGAACGAAGACGACGAAACCTCCACCACCACCACCACCACCAACTAAGGTCTGGTGACCCTCCCGGAAACCTTCCGGGGATGAGACATTCAAAACCGCCCCGAGCTGCAGACCGGGGCGGTTTTTCTTTGTCTGCGTTTTCAAGCCCGACAGAGCCGTCAGCGGACCAGCCAGTCTTCGAGGTCTATTCCGCTCCGCGGATCTGGGGCGGCGTCCCTGATCTTGATCCAGCGCGGATCGACGGATTGTCCGGCGCGGAGCCGCAATCGCCCCATCAATCCGACTAGCGCCCAGTCCGTCCTCGTGGCGCGAGGCTGATAGGAGGCCTCGAGGTCAAAATCGGGCACCAACCGGGGCTGCCCCGCAGTATCGCGCAAGGGGCTGCCATAGGCGTCGCGCAGAAACCGCTCCGGGTCTTGGCCCCCGTCGTCATTGCCGATCACGCAGGGATGGGCAGAGATCACCCCGATCGGGGTCTCGCCTGCGCGGGCCTGGCGAATATGGCCCGACCCACTCAGCACCACCGCAAGACCGCGCCGGTCCTCGGCACCCGGGTTGCCATCCTGCCATTCAAAGTATTCGGCAAAGTCCGCGCCGCCGCCGCTCCAGGCGCCAGCGCAGCTGCCATTGCCGTCGGCTGCGAGGCGGAACAGGGCAGAGCCTTCTCCGGCGACCAGATAGTCATCTCCGCTGCCGCCATGGGCCAGCGCAAGTCGGGCATCAGGGCTCGCGGTGCCAAGGCCCACCCGGGCGGTATCAGCCGCGACAACCACGGCCTCTTGCCAGCTGCCGCCGTCTGACACTTTGATCGAAAAATCCTGCGCCCCGGCCAGCCCCAGTTCTGCATGACCGGTCCAATTCGATTGAAACAGCAGGCTGGCGGTCTCGGCAGCGGCGGCTTTGTTGATCTTCACTTGCTGCCCCGCGCCCGCATGGGTGAACAGCACCGCATCCGACGCCACCGCCAGCCGGTTTGTCTCATCGGCAGAGGTCGACAGGCCAAGGCGGTCCTGTTGCTGCGGCGTGACCCAGCCGCTGCCATCCCAAACCCGATAGGCACCGACCGCCAGATCCCAAGCGCGCCAGCCCTCGGCCGGGGGGAGAAACAGCCAGCCCTCGCCTTGCCAGATCGCCAACAGACCATCCTGCCCGGCCCAAGCCTCCACCGCGCCGACGCCAAGACCATAGGCCGCCCCGGCCTCAGGTTCGGTCGGCGGCACCGTCGCAGCACTGTCCTGCAGAACCAGTTGCACGACAGCATCAAGCCGCATCACGGCTTCATTATGGGTCACATGTTTCTGGGCCTGGGCAGGTTGCAGATAGGGCAGGTCGAGACGCGGAGAGGACTGGCTCATAAACAAAGGCTCCTGTCGAACAAAGCGGGGCAAGGCATCGCTGTCATCATAGGGGTCGCGTCTCAAAACCCGCTCAACCGGGCGTGCGCCCCTCTGGCAACGGGCCGCAGGCTGTTGGAAACAATCGTAAATCGAGCCCGGTATTGATGCCAATATGCGCTCAATTGTCGTCAATATGGGGACAATAACCCCAGTGTCGCCGCATTGACCGCCCGCTTATCGCCCCGCCGCCCCGACATCTTCGCCCCTGCATCAAGCGCATGGGAAAGGGGCCGTCATGGCACAGAGAGAGATCGAATTTGCGGGTCGCTTTACCAGCGGCAACGAGATGTTCGACTGGGATATTCGAGATCTGGATCTGCACCACAGCGCGGAGGGGCTGCGTCTTTATGCCAGTTCCGGGGTCAACGGCGGCGTGGCGGTCTATGCGCTTTCTGCGCGCGGGGCGGTGCTGACGGATCTTGAGGCGCATGGCCGTGGAGCAACCCTGCGCAGCGGGCAGGCCACTGTGCTGGAGGAAAATGACCTGCTGGTTCAATCGGGGGCGCACTCCGGTGTCGCAGAGCATCACATCGCATCCTCCGGCGCCCTTTCTGCAGACCATGCGCTGAACCTGCCGGGGCAGGGTTCCCCCGTCGTGCATCTCGCCTCCCAGACTTTGTCGCAGGGCCGCGATATCTTGGTGACGCTGGATACCAGCGGGGGGCTCAGCAGTTGGCGGATCACTGGAGATCAGGTGGAGGCTGTCTCGCGGGCGCCCTTCACCCATCAGGCCGGCCAAGCGCTGGCCTTTGCCGAAAACGGGGTTTTGCTGGTGGCCGATGCCGAGCTCGATGGGCTGGCCAGCTATCGTGTGGACAGCGCGGGCCGGCTGAGCGCCCTGTCCCACATCGGGGCCGCTGACGGCTTGCCGGTCGAGACCCCAACCGCGCTAGAAACCGTCGATGCCTTTGGTCAGAGCTGGGCCATTATGGCGGCGGGCGGCAGTGACTCGCTGACGGTTCTGTCGGTCGGAGCGGATGGCCGGATGCGGATGGCCGACCACCTGAGCGACACATTGGACACCCGATTTGGCCGTGTCACCGCGCTTGAGGTTGTTGAGGTCGATGGGCGTGTGCTGGTGCTTGCGGGGGGCGGCGATGGGGGGCTGTCGCTTCTGGAACTCTTGCCCGATGGGCGGCTGTTGCATCGCACCGCCTTTGACCCCGGGCTGGGGCAAGACCTGCAAACCCTCAACGCCATTGCGGCGGTCGCGCGCGACGGGGCTTTGGAGATCTATGTCAGCAGCCAAGATGGGGCAGGGATCGCCCAGCTGCGCTATGATCTGAGCGCGTTTACAGCACCCGGGTCACAGGGCACCGCGGGGCATGATCTGCTGACGGGGGCGCAGACCCTATCGGGCGCGGCGGGCGATGATATCCTGATCGCTGAGGCCAGCGGCAGTGTGCTCACTGGCGGGGCCGGGGCGGATGTCTTTGTACCCGCCGAGTTGAGCGACCCGGACCATGATCTGACCTGGATTAGCGATTTCACCCTTGGCGAGGACAGCATCGACCTCTCCGCATTTACCGAGCTGCGCAGCCTTGCGGATTTGACCACCCGGGCCCGCTCTGGCGGGATCGAGGTGAGCTACGACGGGCATCGGATGCTCATCGACAGTGCCTCTGGTCAGACCCTCAGCCTGGCAGATATCTGGCCGCGCGGGCTGGGCACGCCACATCGCTGGGTGGCGGGAGAAACCCTCGATGATGGCATCACCTATGGCGGCAGCGCGGCAGATCGCCTGCTTGGCGGCAGTGGCCATGACACGCTGGACGGGCAGGGTGGCGATGACCACATCAGCGGCGGAGGCGGCAATGATGTGATCCGCGGCGG
Source organism: Epibacterium sp. (assembly GCA_048263945.1). Lineage (GTDB taxonomy): Bacteria > Pseudomonadota > Alphaproteobacteria > Rhodobacterales > Rhodobacteraceae > Epibacterium. The sequence continues at coordinate 25,413 of JBLXDQ010000026.1, forward strand.
TGACGGGCGCGACCAATTGTTTGGCGGCACCGGCGAGGACAGTCTTGAGGGCGGTATCGACGCAGATCTGCTGCGGGGGCAGGATGGCAATGACCTGTTGTACGGCGGGCTGGGGGGCGACCGGATCTTTGGCGATAGCGGGGCAGACCGGCTTTATGGCGATGCGGGTGCCGATGTGCTGTTGGGGGGCAAGGGCAATGATCGCCTTTATGGCGGCTCTGACAACGACCGACTTTATGGCAGCAAAGGCAATGATCGCCTGTTTGGGACGACGGGCACAGATCGGCTTTTCGGGGGCAGCGGCGAAGATCGCCTCTATGGGGGAGCCGGAAACGACCGCATGAAGGGACAAGGCGGTGCCGATCTCCTCTCGGATCGCCGCGGCGACAACATGCTAATCGGGGGCGGTGGCAATGACCGGCTGAAGGCAGGATGGGGGGATGATACCCTCAAGGGCGGCGCCGGTGATGATCGTCTCGTGGCAAGAGGCGGCAACGATGTTTTGGTTGGCGGCAGTGGAGAGGACCTCCTGCTCGGTGGCGGGGGCGCAGACAGGCTGCGCGGCGGCGGGCAGGATGACGTGCTCAGAGGCGGCGCCTCAGCCGATTATCTCTCCGGCGGTCGCGGAAATGACCTGCTTGTTGGGGGAAGAGGGGCCGATGTCTTTGTCTTCTCACGCAGACATGGAGACGACACGATCCGGGATTTCCACCCGGGCAGCGATGTGATCGATCTGCGGTATCTTCGGATCTCCTACGAAGATCTCGACATCACACGGGAGGGGCGATCGACGCTCATTGAGACAGGGTCCGGTGACATTTTGCTCTCCGGTTTACGCCCCTATGCCCTCGACGCGGATGACTTTATTTTTTGACCAACGCGGCCTGCGTCCGGGCGCATAACAGTATGAGCCCGGACACCGTCTTTCGTCCTTAGAAGAGGAAGTCATTCCCCGAGAGGTCATCAAGGGAGACCCCGATCAGCGTGATCGTGTTGCCATCATCATCGCTGATCACCACGTCCCCATTCGCGTTGTCTTCGGCATGATGTCTCCGCAGGTCCCGGAACGACGTGATCTCGCTAATATCCCGCAGGTCGATCTTCTCGTTTCGGCCCGCAGTTCTGAAGTCGGAAATGACATCATCCCCAAAGTTACCGTTAAAGACAAAGCGATCCGCACCGCTACCGCCGCTTAGGGTGTCATTACCACTGCCACCGTCCAGCCGGTCGCGACCTGCGCCACCTTCAATGTTATCTCGACCGCCACCGGCGAGAATAACGTCATTCCCGCCAAGACCGTAAAGATCCTCACCACGGCCGCTGCCATAGATCCGATCCCGGACGTCTGTGCCCATCGCGCGCTCAAACCCGCTCAGCTCGTCTCGATCACCGAAGCCATCAATGGCGTAGCCTCTTTTCAGGTTGATGGTCACGCCATCTTCGCCGCCATAGCGCGCATCGCGGTCATAGCGGACCAGGTCATCGCCCCGGCCTCCATCCAGAGTATCATCCCCGGCAAGTCCGCGAATGTGGTTATCGCGACGATCTCCGGTGATGTCATCTGCATAGGCTGAGCCGCGCACCATCTCAATGCTGTAGAGCCGATCCGTGTCCCCCCAGCCATCCGTGGCCGTGCGCGCACCGAGGTCAACCGTCACCCCACCCGGATCCCGCACAAAGGCGACCTGGTCAAACCCGCTGCCCCCGACATAGGTGTCATTGCCTTCCGAGGAGACAAAATAGTCATCTCCACCGCCCCCGGCAAAATCATCATCACCTGCGGTGCCGTAGAACTCATCCTCTTCGTAAATGGAGTCGTCGACAAAGGTGCTCCAGGGGATATCCTGCCCCGCCGCCAAGCTGCCGGTCGGCGCCCCGATAGCGGTGATGGAGTCATCGAAATCATTCCAGTCACCGACATTGTCGACATCCGGAGCCGGCCCATCGAGCACAAAGTACATCTCGGAGTCATTGCCGCCATTCTGAGGCGCAATATTGACACCGAGAATGGTCGTCGTCCCACCGCTCCATTGCACCCGAGCGATCAGGGGCTGAACGTCATAGCTGCCCTCCAGCGCGGAGAGTGTTTGCCCATCCAGACGGATTTCAAGGGCATCCTCGTCCAACTCGATCAGGGGAACGCCTTCGTCAGTCCCTGTAATCGTATAAGAGAAGGTGCCTGAGGTGTTGGGCGGCAGAACAATTTCTGCCGAGGCAGAGCTAAGAGAAGAAGGGTCGCCGTTGTCATCAAAGAACACGCGCACCCCGGCCAAAACGATCGTCGTCATAAGAGCACCTTGGGAGAGTTAATGAACGCAGCCGCGCCCGGCGGCTCACATCTGGATTATTGCGCATGACACCGCGTGTTAACAACTTTTTTATGCTCTTGACCGCATGGGAAGAGCCTCAAATGTTGCAACCAAGTTGAAATGTCACCGGTTTCGCAAAGTAGAAATGTCCCACCTTGGCGCTGAGGGGGAGCAAAGC
>JBLXDQ010000027.1:0-19074 GCA_048263945.1 Epibacterium sp.
TTGTGTCGCTTGATTCCCATTTCTGATCCTCCGTTTCCTAACTATAGGGGCGGACCACTTCAGTGGGGGAGGATCAGATCCGCAACTTCGGTTGTGGGACCGCTATGATAGGCGATTGTCAGTTTGCCCTCTTGCGCCACAACGGGCTGGGCCAAAGGCAAAGAGAAGGCCGCGATAGCGGCAAAGACAAGGCTACGCATGGCGCAACTCCAATGCGTTACGATATAACATTGACCTTTAGTTGTGAACGATTGACGCGTCAATATCTTTGATAGGGCTTGCTCATATCGAGATGACGCTCGCCTAGCTTCCTACGGAAGATCGGCAACCGAAATGATCGCGCTGTAACGCTCCGCTGCTTGCAAACGGTTGCCCGACAACCGCCACTAACCAAGCGGAGGCTGCAATGGCTGATGCTGCGACTGGCACCAAGGGTAGGGAAGCGCTAGTGAAAAAATTTGCAAAGTCGGAGCGGCCAGCCAGGCCCGAAGACGCCACCGGCCCTTTGCTGTTTTTTGTCCGGCCTGCCATTGCTGCGCCGCAGCTTCACCGAAGCTGACATTAGGTGACCTGACAGGGTCGGAACTCAAATCTGCAAAATAGGCGCAATGTCTCATCGCCACACAAGCTAATCAAAGGCTCTGACATGCACACCGAAAAGCCTCTATGTGTAATTTAGAGTCTGAAACACAAGTGTCGCAGGCCAGCGCTTTCAATGCGTAAGCGCTGGCACTGTCCAATGTCTATGTCGGCGGTTCCAAAGAACCTACGCTGAGGTCACTTGGGGACCAGAACGCTGTCGACCACATGGATGACACCATTGGATTGCTCCACGTCGGCGATGGTCACGCGACCGGCGTTCCCATTTTCGTCATAGATATACAACGCGTTGCCTTTGACTTGGGCCGAGAGCGCGTCACCAGACACTGCCTTGAAATGATAAAAGCCGTCGGAAGAGGCCTTGGCCTTTGCCATGATGTCAGCGGCGGACCAATCCCCCGCAACCACATGGGCCGTGAGGACCTTGGTCAGCATCGACTTGTTTTCCGGCTTCAAGAGCGTTTCGACAGTCCCTTCAGGCAGGGCGGTGAAAGCGTCATTGACCGGTGCAAAGACGGTGAAAGGACCCGGGCCTTGCAATGTCTCGACCAACTCAGCGGCTTTTACAGCGGCGACCAATGTGGTGTGATCCGCAGAATTCACCGCGTTTTCGACGATGTTTTTGGTTTCATACATCGGAGCGCCGCCCACCATGGGGTTCTCCGCTTGCGCGCCCGTCGCGAGGGCAAGGGCAAAGGTGGTGGCGGCAAAGGATGTCGTGAATTTCATGAGGTTTCTCCCGTGTCAGATGACCGCCGAGGATCGGCGGTTCAAAAGAAGCCACGAAAGCCAATCGCAAAGAGTTTCAGCCCAGCACGAAATTAAATGTCAAAAAATTCGTCCGTCGCCAAAATAGCCCCCGTCGGGGCCCCAGTGGGTGAGCCCCCTGCGGGCTCATCGGAAACAGCCAGAATGCCGCCGTCAATCAGGGCTGCGATCTCTGCGGAAATCTCGAAAGTGATTTCATGATCGGTCGGGATCACGCCTAAGGAAACGGGCGGCGCCCCTCGCGCGCCAATGACCCACAGCTCCAACGCCCGTCCAGGCGCCGGTGTGACCCGCTCTGGGATCACTTTGAACATCAACCCATTGGGCGCATAGCCCGCCTCGATGTGCAGGGTGCCATCGTCTGAGATCAGAGTGGCGTGGAGCGTCGGGTCAAAAGCGGGCGTGCGCATCAAGGGGCCAAATACAAACAGCGCTACAAGAGCCGCCACCGCGAAAGACGGCAAGACGAACCAACGCTTCGCCCAGCTCACCGCGCGCTGAGGTGTTTCAGTTCCAACCGTGCTCATCACCTTGGATCGCAGCGCAGCATCCGGGGTGACCTCTGGCAGGTCTTCGGCCATACCCGCCAAAGTGACTTCCCAATAGATCACCTGTTCGCGCAGGGCGGGCTCTTGGTCCAAACGGGCTTTGAAGGCACGCTCTGCCTCCGCGTCCAAGAGACGCAAGACATACTCGGCCGCCAGTGCCTCGTCTTCGCTCATGTCCTGCGGATCGCTCATCGCGACATACACTCCTTCAGGGCGATCAGGCTGCGGCGCAGCCAGGTTCGCATGGTATTCAGCGGCACATCAAAGTGATCCGCCAGCATCTGGTAACTCGCGCCATCCAAATACGCCGCCCGCAGCGCCTGAGCACGATCCGGCTGCAACTCGTCAAAGCAGACATTGATCTGTCGCGCCTGCGAACTGGCGATGCTGATCGCCTCGGGGCCGGGGCGTTTTTCAGTCAGAGGTCCAGCGCTCTCCAGATCAAGGTCTTTTGTGCGGCGCGCCCGCAGGCGATCAATCGACAGATTGCGCGCCACCGTGATCAACCAAGTCATCGGACTGTGCCTTGTCACCAGATAGCGGTCCGCCTTGTTCCAGATCCGCAAATAGACGTCCTGTAGGGCATCTTCTGCTTCCGCACGGTTCTTCAGAACGCTGAGGCAGACGGCGAAGAGCTTACCACTTGTGGCATCGTAGAGCGCCCCAAAGGCCGCCTTATCGCCAAGAGAAATCCTGGCAATCAACTCTTCGATGTCATCTCGGTTCGTCATGTAAGTGTCAGACCGCCGGAGGTGAGTGCCGTTCTCCTTTGCATGACATACTGCGGCCCGGACAGCAACAACACGCCATCCGGGCCCAGGGCATTCAGTCAAATGGCCTGCTGTTGCTTGGCGGAATTTACATGCCCAGGGAGGCGGCAAAGCCCGAGATACCGCCCATGCCGAGATCCGATTTCAGCGTGGCGGCACCAGTTGCAAGATCAATAGCATAGAGCCCCGCCGTCTCCGCGCCTTCCAACTGCAGGATCGCCAGCGCCATATTCTCGCCCTCCGCAGTTGAAACGATTTCAAGGCCGCCCATCGGTGCCAGATCCACTTCCGCCCCATCAACGGTGATCTTGCCAATCGTGGCCAGAGTGCCCGCGTTATTGGCGAGGCTGACCAAAGTGTTTGTCTCAGCATCCAGCGCGTATTGGAACGTGTCCGCCGCTTTTGCGCCATTGATCGCGTTGGTGTAGGCATTGGCAAAGATCATCGGCTTGGTGCCCGCCATCGCGTCCCCTTCGGCATAGGCAAGGTCGGTGAAGCGACGTACAGAGCCCGCCTTCTCATCATTGTCGCCAAACCCAACCGGGAAATAGACCAGATTGTCGCCACCCGTGGTAACGGCCCGCACCGCATCAATTTTATTGTTGAAGTCAAAGGCCACCATTTTGCCTTCGCCAATCATCGCGTTTTCCATGAAGGTCGCCTTCAGATCAGTCATCACGCCGGACATCGGATCAATGGTCGAGATCATCCCATCGGAAAACCCCAGAAGCTCGCCCGTCACCGGGCGCCAGGCGATTGCCTGCACGGGCGACGACAGAGCAAAGGTCATCGCCTTTTCCGGCGCGTTGATATCAGACATGACCACTAGGGTCGCCCCACCCTCCGTCAGCGCATAGCCGGAGACCGCGGCGTGGCCACCCGCAAATGCAGGGGTTGCGGCAAGAGCAATCAAAGAAGTCACAAGAGCTTTGGGTGTCATTTTCCTACCTTTCGTTTGGAACGGTACGCGCGTGATCCAGGCGCACTCGACCCAGAGTCACGAAGGGAGTTGGACATAAGTTTCACCCGCCCGCAGATTTTGTTCAGGCTGCTGAGAAAGGCCGATCGCTCTGGCGCTCGAATTGCGCCGGAAGGGCATCTCCATCCGCCAGCTTCGTGCCTTGCCCCTGCACGACCTCCACCTGACGCAGCTTTATGACAATATCTTCCGGCTTCTCGCGCTTACCTGCCATCTAAGTAGTCCTCCATTATCCGGGATAGACTATCGCAAAAGGTGGACCACTTCAGTGGGGGCACTCCAAGGCTGACTGAAGACACTCCGCGCTTCTGACTTTAGTCTCCCTCCCTACAGGTCAAAAATGAGCCGGTCTCACCGCCTGGGCGCACCAAATAGGGTCCCAGTTTCGCAGGACCCAGCCAGCTGACTTCTTCCGATACACAATTGATTTATCCGATACTTTCCCGTTCTGGGACTATCCAAACGAACTGGGCGGGTCAGGTCCCAGTTCCGGAGCCTATTTCAGACCCAAAACCAGCCCAGACTTAGCGCCAAAACAGGCCTTTGAAGCCATATTCAAACGGGTTTTATTGCTCACCTCACCGTCCCGCAGCCTCAAGGCCTGGTCGAAGCCCAAAGGCCCAGTTTGGGCCGATTTCGGGGGTTACTGCGCAAGGCTGACCTTGGTGCTGACCGCAGCATCAGGCAGAGCCTCTGTCCCAGCCGGGTGAGAAGCCAAAACGACAGTGGATCAATATCGGAGTGTATGAGCGATAGGTTGACGCTATGTGCTCTACGGGATTCAAAATTGTTCAACTATACCGATTGTCGCGGCGCAACATGGTGACGGCCTCAGCGCAATCGCGCTGCCAATGGTCGCCACTTCGCAGCATTTCAACCGATGCCCAGACTTTTGCAGTAGTGCAACCGGCAAAAACTTCCCCTAGGCGGTCATAGTCGATAGGCGACGATTTGAGGGGCGAAAGCCTTGGTTCAGAGAGGTGAAGGTGTGCGATACGTTCTGCATGGCATCGCAGCTCTTCGATGGGGTTCTTCCCAGCGCTAAGGTCGCTGGCTGTATCAAGCATTGCACACAAGCTGTGAGCGCGAATGGAGCCCAATACATCAATCACCTCTTCGCAAGTGTTGAGATATTCGCAGCCCATGCTTTTTGTCAGAGGCTCGATACACAGTCTGAAGCGGTAGTCTTGTAAGGCACGATCCAATCGAGCCAGACGCTCCGCGCCAATTTCGCTCAAGGAACAGGACGTTGTTGGCAACTTTCGAAGCGATGGCGCCCCAAACACGCCCAAAGGCACACCTAGTTCATCGGCCAGTTGGGCGACTTTTTGCGTGTGATCCAAGAGGCGCGCGAAAGACTCTTCGGAACCGAGGAGAGAAGCCCCCTCCAACCCAAAGTAGATAGCTTGAAATGCGACTGGGGTGAGCCCGTGATCGGCCAGCCGTGATCGGTAGCCCTCAATCCCCCAGTTGGATTTCCAAATGCGGGGGGGCAATAGCTCGACCCCTCGTACGTTGAGCGAAGATAAAAGGCTAAACCCTTCCTCCTCCTCATCATCACTCCAGGCTAGAGCAGAGATGCTAAGACGCGTTTGAAAGCTCATGCGGCGCTCGTCTCTTCAGTTATAAATCTGTGCAGCGCAGAAATCACCTCGTCCTTCCCCATAATATAGCCATCGGTGCGATCATAGAGAGACGCGTGACGGGTCCTGAAATCATAGATGGGGGCGGGGTTGCGCGGCGCGCCAATCTCCGCGCCGGCGAAAACCCGATCCACCATTTCTTCTGTGGCGATGGGTTCCGGTGCCAAATGCAGCATCGTCAGGTCATTTGAAATGGCCTGCGTCATGTCACTGGCAAGCCTGTCGAGCGGGTACCACTGAAACACGCTCTTCGGGTTGATATTCTCTAGTAATCGCTGGTGCATCAGATCGAAGATAATGTTTTTCTTCAGGCCAAGTCCAAAGAGGCCGGGCAGTCGCAGCACAGTAACCTTGGGAAATCTCGCCGAAATGAACTGTTCAAGCTCCAAGCGATGTAAGCCATAGGCATGCAGCCCCTGTTCGCTAGGGCGCACAGTCTCGTCCACCTCAACCGGAGTACGAAAGACGTCAATCGTCGAGATCTGCACAAAGTGCTTGGCCGAAATTGTGGAAAGCACGTCCATCAGGCCAGCGATATTGGCGCGATCTTGTTCCGGGTTTTGGTTTGCACGCCATTTTTCAGCCGGAACACCGCAGTTCACGACGAGATCAAACGTCTGCCCCCGTATGCTATTGATGGTTGCGCTGTTGACCACCCGGTCGAAGTCTCGCGCTCTTGCCAAGGTTGAGCCGACAAGGCCGGTGTGTCCGATGAGTAGGTCCACGGCAGTTCCTCCGTCTTGGAAATTTCGCTCAGAATTCTTTCTGACGCATAGAAAATCGTGTCGATTTTGCCCGACATGACCTTGAACACGCGATTGTCACGCTCAATGCTGCACGCGCGGTTATCCTGTAAGCCATGCGGCTTTGTCTTGATCGACAATTGCGGCGCGAGGTATTTGGTGTTGCTGATAAAGTCCGGCCAGTAGAGGGCAATCTGCTCCTCCATTCGGAACCGGATGTCGTCCAACTCTTCGCCCGTGACGCTGTTCAATCTGTGTTCCGCTTCAGCGGCAGTGGCGTATTGCCCCAAGGGCGTGTGGGTGACGCTCGACAACGTATAAAGCCCAGGCTGGCCGGTTGGGTACACCGAGGCGAGCGGCCCATCTACTAGGGTAAGAGCGAAGGAGGGGAGCGGACACTCGTAGTAAAACAGAACTGTCGGCTCAAAGAAGACAGAGGACTTTAGCGGCAGAAACTTCGACCAAGACGCGTCGATCAAGAAGTCGAAGGGCTCTCCATTCAACAGAACGCCATGCCGCCTGTACTCAATGTCCGAATGGCGGATGGAAGTTCCCAAAACGAGATCGTCCTGCAATTCAGACCGAAAGAAGGTTCGTGCCAAATCCACATTGATGGCGCGCTCAGCCGTATCCATAACGCCCGAAACGTTTGTGAGGTTGAGCCCACAGGTTGTGGCGGACACTTCGGTGAACTCGATGCCGCTACTCGCCATGATCGCTTTGTAAGTTCTGAAATCGATCAGAGATTGATCGGCTGCCACTGCGTAGAGGTTCGGTGAAACGTCAACCGTCAGATGCCCGTAGCGCTCCAAAAAGCGATTGAAACCGTCACGCGACTGCATGCGAGTCTCATAGTCGCGCGCATAGTGAAACCCTTGGTGCAATCGGTTTTGGTTAAACCCGGAGGCCTCAGTCATGATGTCGTCGCGACGATCGAAGACCGCGACGGAATACCCGAGAGACTTTAAAAAGCGCGCGATATGGCATCCATACCAGCCAGCGCCGACAATCGCGACCTTCATTCTAAAACTCGCATATCTTCCCGTCAGTTTAAGTTTTTCAAATTCTGGGGGCGTTTCCTTTAAGGCCCTGTACGGGAGTTTTACGGGAGCAGCTATTAAGGATTGGTAAGCCATTCGACCATAAATCCAGAATAAAGACAGAGTGAATGATTCTCGCAGAACGTGTAGGAGGACATCGATGAGAAAAGCGGAGCGACCAATTGCGCTCGTGTTGGGGTTTACTCACCCATCCTTAGTTGTAGAGAACTTTTTGGAGCAAATGGCCGGCGGTCTGCTTGCGCTCAATTATCGACCACATATCATTTATATTGATCAAGATATCGGACCACAAATTGAGGGCCTCGATATAAGCAAAGTAGAATTTGCGCTGAGCCTCGGTGGCTTGCCTTTGAAGCTCAATATAAACCAAAAGCCAATCTACGAGGCACTTGGCTGCCCGTTCGTACTCTACCTGATCGACAACATCCTCTACGAATTTAACAACCTCAAATCTGTCGGGGCTTTCTTTGAGGCTGCTGAGACGCGCCCCAACCTCCACCTTGCCTGCTGTGAACGCTCTTTCGCAAGCATGCTAACTGACGTCTGGAAAGAGCGCGGCTGCGACAAGACCGTTCACTTCCTGCCAATGGCAGGCTTCTTCCAGGCCGGCCCTCTCAATACGGATAAAAAGGAGGCGATTGCCGTCATCGGCAACTTGGGTGCTTTGCCTGCTGTCGGCGCGGTGTCCGCAAATTCTCTCGCGGAACTTGTGGTCTCCAACGCCCCCGAAGGAACCTCCGACAAGCAAATCTCGGATATCATCGCCCGAGTGACGTCCGAAACCTTTAAGGGCAACGTAGCAAAAGAAATTCTTGCGGCGTTGGGCCTTCCGACTGCTGCCCTTTTGGATCCTTCCGTTCTTCGTTTAGCGACCGCGGTCGACAGAATGCTGCGCCTGATTTCGCGCTATAGCAAGGTCAATAGTCTGCGCGGATTGCCCGTGGATTTTTATGGTACCGGCTGGAAGGAAGCCTTCCCGGATCATGAAGGGTTCAACTTTTGCGGCCAGATTTCACACCCCGAGATCGCCCGAGTTTTAGGGCACTACAAGGCGACCTTGAACTTTGATCCCGGCTTTGAGGATGGCGTTCATGATCGTGTGATTTCTGCGCTCGTGCAGGGCACGCATGTGATCACCAATGAGAATGAATATTTGAAGGATATCCCGGGGTCAGAGGGATGGGTTCACACCTATCCTTACTCCGCCACCGACATTCATGAGGTTGCGGCACGCGCATTGCATGCAACCGAGCAGGGCGGCTCCAAGGACCTTCGAAAAGAGATCTATTTGAAAAACGGATGGGGTGAGCGGTTTTTTGACCTCCTAAACAGCTAGATCACGCCCCCCCCTAAAACCCCAACCCCGCACCAAAAGTAGCTCACCGCGCATCGGTGAGAACAATATTTCTTTGCTCTAACTCAATAAGGACCCCAAATGTCCAACCGGATTGCTATTTTGCAAGCACGCCCGTCAGGGTACCAACACGCCGCAGCCTTCAACGAGATCGCCATTGGACTTAAAGGAGGGTTCGCAGAACTCGGCTATTCTGCAACCATAACGGACAATCAGATTGTTCCAAATGCACGCCATGTCGTTTTAGGCGGTCATCTGCTCAGTATAGCATCTCTCATGAGCCTGCCTGAGGATACTGTGATTTATAACTTTGAACAGCTCAGCGAGACAAATTGGACCCTCAGCGATCCTTACAAACAGGCGCTCTGCCAATTTGAGGTTTGGGATTACAGTCCTCGGAACATCGAGTTCCTGAAGCGGTTGCGAGGCGACGAAAACGTCAAACATGTCCCGCTTGGCTTCGCCGAAGACCTTTGTCGGATCCCTGAACGAGATGAGCAAGAGATCGACGTTCTCTTTTATGGCATGGTCAACGAACGGCGGCAGAAGGTTATCACTGAGCTTCAGGCGTCCGGACTGAATGTCACAGCGGTGACTGGCGTTTATGGCGCAAAGCGGGATGGCATGATCTCGCGTTCTAAGGTCGTGTTGAATATGCACTACTTCGAGACGCAGATCTTTGAAATCGCTCGGGTGTCATATTTGCTGGCCAACAAAAAGGCGGTTGTGTCGGAAGTAGCGGATAGCACGCAGATTGATCCAATCCTTTTGGAATGCATCCAGCCAGCGCGCTACGACAGCCTCGTTGAGACGTGCCAAAATCTTGTGTCCGATACCCTGCGACGCCAGGAGTTGGGCCGCCGTGGGCATGAGATTTTCAAGAACATGAAGCAGGCCGACTACTTGCAGGTGGCCTTGGGTTCTGAAAACGTGCCCAGCCAAAGCCAGGCCTTTCCAAGACTGCTTCATTCCAAAGCGTCCGCGGCTGCGCGATAAATGCGATCTCGCCGTCAACGAAAGCTCTAGGTTTCCTTATACTGGAGGCCTAGCGATCGGGGGCAAGGAGGGATGATAACCTACCGACGCGTAGACAAGCACTGCTTTTGTATCGGCGAGGTGCCGCTTAGAATAATCGACAACCCGGCGAAACATTTGGAGAAGTCGCGGGTTTCAGAGATGGTGTCCTCTGCCGTTTTGTTTGAAGCACCCTAGGCCATCCATCGCACTGGTCCGCCGAGCAAACATTAAAACGCTTACTCGCGGCGGGTGACTGAAAATTTCACGCACACGGCATGAGTGTCGAGTTAAGGCTGGCTGGCGTCCTCTAAGGGCCAGGAACATTTGTGCACACGCTGCATCCTTGCTGCTGCACCGACGCAAGGCAGAAATGAACCCACTTTGAGCTATACTGTTACTGTGCGACACACGAATGGCCGCTTTTTGTCAGCGTTTGTCGGCGGCGCGTAGACGGCTCATTGTGACAGGTGTGACCCCCAAAAAGGATGCAATCAACATATGGGAAAAGATATCTTCGTAGCCGGGGAATGCCTGGCGAAACCACGTGAGCCGCTCAGCCCCCTTAAGAGCGGCAAGGCACCACTCACGATCGACCTTCTGGCATAGCGCTTCCCGCAGAACACCATTGGCCCAATTGCGGATTGGTTCGGAGGAAATCATCCAACTTGAAAGCAGATCACTGTCGATCCTTGCAAGCAGGGCATCGGTCGTTGCCACAATCGACACGAGCGATACACCCTCCCGCGTTCGAGCGATATTTGGCGTGACAACACAGGGACCGACGTAAAGCCCGACGCTCATTTCTTTGCCATCCTGGTCACAGATGCTGCTCACCAAACGCCCGTCCAAAAGAACGTATTCGTCTGCTTCAGGGTGTTCCTGCCGGGCAAGGTACGCCCCCTTGCTCAAGTGCTTTCGTTTCCATTCCGATGCAAAATCGTCCGCGCGAGCCATGTCTCTCAAATCAGGAGACCGCATCAAAAACGTCCGTAAATCCATCTCAGCGTGCCTTATCAAATGATAATGCGGGTGACCGCGTCTGAGGCCATGTGTGGCACAGATCACGGAGTTTACGAAATGGCGAACAGAAATCTGTCAAAACATATCGGAAAAGTTGCGGTTGTCTCAGGACTGGTAGGTGCATCACTCTATTTCCTGATGATCAATGTCACGCTCGCCCACATCGAAGTGGTCTCAGGGCATGTCCCCTTCGACATGCGCCCTTTCGGCTATACTCCGACAAAGGCGGCTGTGCTTCTTGAAGCGTTGGGAGTGGAAGGGCGCGCGTATTATCTCAGTCACCAGATCGCTTTGGACACACTTTATCCAGCCATGCTCGCGTCGACTTTGATTGCCACGATCTGCTGGCTTGGGCAACGCATGCCAAACAGAAAACTTGTCCGTTTTGGCATTGCCCTTTCGGTTAGTAGCGCACTGTTCGATTATGGCGAAAACCTTGGGATCGCGGCCATGATCAGGAACTGGCCGGAAAGTTCCGCTCCACTGGTTTATGCCACAAGCACAGCCACAATTCTTAAATCCGCTTCAACAACACTCGCTATGCTGTTGACGCTTTTGGTGGGGTTCAACTGGACACGCATCTTTGAATCGGGCGTTCGCCCATAGGCGGACGACGGCAGCTCCCTCCCGCACACCACCAGCTCGCCTCCACTTTGATTTCGCGCCCGCAGCGAAGGTTAGGAATGAAGGACCGCGTCGCAGCGGAAACAAGGCCTGGTCAATGGCCGCAATGGGCCGTCCGTGAAGACGGCCCAGTCGGATAGATTTCGATAGCTTCGGAGATTGCCAGTGCATCTTCAAGTTCTAGGCCAAGGTTTCTGACAGTGCTGTCCATCTTGGTATGGCTCAACAACAGCTGGACGGCCCGAAGGTTACCTGTCTTCTTGTAGATTTGGGTCACTTTGCTGCGTCTCATCGAGTGCGTGCCATAGGCGCTTGCCTCCAGACCAATGGACGTCACCCAGTCACGCACAATCCGCGCGTATTGGCGGGTAAGTTTGGTGTTTGCATGATGGATCCTCCGATCCACCACGCCCTCCCACATCGACAACCCGACGTTGACGATACACGATAGCACAGAATGCTGCGATGCATCCGGGGTCGGCTTGGAGCCTTATTTTGCCCAGTGAGCAGGCGCAGAATATCGCAGTCGCAGCGAAGTTCCGCGAGAAAGATCGGCTCGTACCGGACCTCTACCGTCTGTTCGAAGTGCTGCACCGCAGCCCGTTAATGAAGAAATTTGTTGCTCCTGCAGAAACAGAAGTCGCGAAGCAGTCGGGCCCCCAGGATATTCCGGAATTACGCGCGTGCAGCGGCTAACCAGTAGCATGTGCCCATGAAGCAAAGCGCTCCACTTCTGGCGGTTCAGTCGCGGTAGATAGCAACCTCGGGGGCCGCGCCCTCGCGCACCCAGCCGCGATACATGCCTTCTGAGTTGAAGGGCAGCGTCACGTTACCTTGTGCGTCCACCGCGATCACCCCGCCCGAGCCGTCGTTCTTGCCGAGGTCTTCCATCACCACATGGCGCGCCGCCTCTTGGAGGCTTTCGCCCCGATGGCGCATCCGCGCAGCGATTTCCGCCCCGGCGGTGTACTTGATGAAGACCTCACCATGGCCCGTGCCAGACACCGCGCAGGTGGCGTTGTCAGCGAAGTTGCCCGCGCCGGGCATCGGCGTGTCGCCGATCCGGCCCGGCAGCTTGCCGGTCCAGCCGCCGGTGGAGGTGGCGGCGGCAAGGTTGCCCTGCCGGTCGCAGGCTACCGCGCCCACGGTGCCGTGACGGCGGGCCGGGTCCTCGTTGTCCTCGCCTTTGGCCTGCATCGCAAGGGTATCCTGCAGCGCGTCCCAGCGCGCCTGGGTGAAGAAGTAGTCTGGCGCGGGGAAGTCCAGCCCGGCCGCGCGCCCCAGATCGAGGACATGCGCGCCGGTCATGCAGACATGCGGCGTCGTTTCCATCACCAACCGCGCCAGCTTTACCGGGTTCTTCGGGCCGAAGATGCTGGTCACGGCACCGGTGCTGCGGTCGCGCCCGTCCATGACGGCGGCGTCCATCTCCTGCTTGCCAGCAGTCGTGAACACGGCCCCGCGCCCTGCGTTGAAGAGCGGTTCGTCCTCCAGTGCACAGACCGCCGCCGTCACCGCGTCGAGCGCAGAGCCGCCCGCGCGCAGCACCGCCTCGCCCGCCTCCAGCGCGGTGCGCAGGCCGGCCTTGTAGGCCTCTTCCCGTTCGGGGGTCATGGTGGACTTCAGGATGGTGCCGGCGCCGCCGTGGATGGCAAGGGCATAGGGATGGTCTGTCATGGTCAGCCTTTCAGGCCCGCCTGCGTCGCGCAGTAGCGGGCGATATCCGCGTGGGTGGCGATCCAGCAATCGCCCTTGGCGGTGATGTGGTCGAGAAGCTCTTCGAGGATGAAGAGGCGCGAGCGGTAACCGGTGATATGCGGGTGCATGGTCAGCAGAAACAGCCCGCCGTCCGCGTAGGCCCCGTCGAACTCGCGACGGAAGATGTCCAGCACGGCCTCTGGAGGCGTGTAGGGCCGCTGCGCGCCGAAGCGGTTCATCATGAAATAGGGCGCGTCGTCCCGGATCCATTCGACGGGCAGTTCGACGATGCCAGTGGGCTCACCGTCCTGCATGATCTCGTAGGGCTCATAGTCCGCGAAGAGCGAGCTGTCATAGAGCAGCCCCATCTCGCGGGCGATGGTCAGGGTGGCGGCGGAATAGTCCCACGAGGGCGTGCGCATCCCCACCGGGCGCTGGCCGGTGATCTTCTCCAGCGTGTCGGCAGAGCGCAGCATCAGGTCGCGTTCCGCCTCGGCGGGTAGCTCTGTGTTGCGCTCGTGGATCCAGCCGTGCAGCCCGATCTCATGCCCCTCGGCTGCAAGCGAGGCCTGCTCCTCGGGATGGAGAAGCCCCGCGACGGCGGGCACAAAGAAGCTGGCCTTGACGCCGAAGCGGTCCAGCACTTTGCGGATGCGCGGGACACCCTGTCGGGTGCCGTATTCGCCCCAGCTGAGCCGGGCGACAGAGGTCGCGCCGTCCCGCAACTCGTTGGTCTCGTGGTCGCTGTCGAAGCTGAGCGCCACGGCGCAGCGGGCGCCGCCGGGCCATGTCTCGGGCTTCAGCGAGCGTCCGGCGCGCACGGCCTCAACCTTGCCGCGCCAGGTCCCCTCATTCCATTGCCAGGGGTGATCGCTCATGAATGTCCTCCATCGACCGAGAGCACCTGCCCGCTGATCCATTCCGCCTGTGGCGCGGCAAGGAAGCAGACCGCCGCGGCGATGTCCTCGGGGCGGCCAAGGCGGCGGGTGTGGATGCCGTTCAGGACTGATTGCTGCTTTTCGGGGCCAAAGGCCTCCCATTGCTTTGCCGTCGAGGGGTTCGAGAGGACGAAGCCCGGCGCGACGGAATTGACGGTGATCCCGGAGGGCCCCAGTTCCAGCGCCAACTGCCGCGTCAACCCGACCAGTGCGTGCTTGGCCGAGGCATAGGCCTGAATGCCGGTCAGCGAGGGCCGCAGCCCGGCGCCAGAGGAAATCGTGATGATGCGCCCGTGGCCGCGTGCCTTCATGCCCGGCGCCACGGCCTGCGCGCACCACATGGCGGCGTCGACATTGGCGGCGAAGAGAACGCGCCAATCGTCTTCGCGGATCTCTTCGATGGGGCGGCCGACCTGCCCACGCACACCCCCGGCGGAGCAGACGAGGCCGTCGATGCGGCCGTGTTCCTTGGCCACCTCGGTCAGAGCCTGTTGCGCGCCCTCGCGAGAGCCGAGGTCGGCGGTGTGGCGACTGGCCACCTCCAGCCCAGCCATGCCGGTCGCGTCGATGTCCAGCGCGGCGACCGTGGCCCCGGCCCCTGTCAGGGCGTGGCAGATGGCGGCGCCGATGCCCTGCGCTGCGCCGGTCACGGCAAAGACCTGTCCCGCGAGATCTACACGCACAGCGGCACCAAGGCGTCGACCAGCGCGGCGGATTGTGCGCTGCGTCCTTCTTCGATGGTATGGATCAGCTCGACCATGCGCGCCAGCACCGGCACCCTCAGGCCATGCTCTGCGGCCAGCCCGACCATGATGCCGATCTGCGCATCTACCTCGGTCTTGCGCCTGCGCACCGCGAGGTCGCGCCAGATGCCGGAATGGGTCTTCGCAGTCTTGCGGTTATGGGCGATCATGGTCTCCATCGCGCGGTCCATGCCCGCCTGATCCCGCATCCGGAAGGCCTCTGGATCGAAGCCGTTGAAGCCGAGCGGCTTCACCCCCTCGGCGGCGGCGAGCGTCATGACCTCGTGACCCAGGGCCTCGTAGGCGGCGCGATGTTCGGGGCGCGCCATGGCGTCGGACATGCTGTCGGGCGTTAGCGCGGTGCAAAATAGCAGCGCGCCGTAGCCCATCTTGCCCCAGAGATAGCCCCAGATATTGTCGGTCAGCACCGCGTCCGGCTCGACGATGGACAAGAGCGCGTGAACCTCATGAGCGCGGTTGCTGATCTGGCCGTCCAGCTCTCCGACCGCGACGGCGGCGCGGTTGCCGTAAAGGATCTGCCCCGGCCCGATCCAGTCGGCGCCGAAGTTGACGAAACAGCCGACCGTGCGCGCGGCGCCGATGCGCTCTGCGATCACGCGCTCGTTCAGGCCGTTCTGGGCAGAGACCACATAGCCGTCTGCCGCCAGATGCGGCAGGAGCTGTTCCAGCGCCTCTGCGGTGTGATGCGCCTTCACTGCAAGGATGACGCGCTCGTAGGTGCCGCGCACCTCGTTGGGGGTGAAGGCGGGCAGAACCTGCGTGAATTCTTCAACCGGGCCTTCGATCCGCAGGCCGGTGGTGCGCATCGCCTCGACATGCTCGGGGACGATATCGACCATGTGGACGGCATGACCCGCGCGGGCCAGATAGGCGCCGATGATGCCCCCAATGGCCCCAGCGCCCCAGATCAGCGTCGTCATGACCAGTCGCCTTGCAGCAGGGCGCGGGTTTCCTCGACCGCGACAGACCACAGGCGGTCTGTGTCGGCCTCGGGCTTTTGGTAGACGCCGCCGTAGTTGCCGTCGCCGATCACCTGCCGCACGCCGGCCGCGTTGCGGTCGCGCAGACGGTCGAAGTCGACGAAGGGTTTCTGGTCGGATGGCATCTCGCGTCCCGGCAGGCGGGTCCAGGGAAAGTTCTCCATCCAGCTGGCATGGCTGGCCACGGGGTCGATGTCCTGCACGCAGGCCCATGTCTTCGGGGCGCGCCACCAGTCGTGAAAGCGACAGCGGGCGCCCTCGTTCTCTTCCATCCACTCCATCGTGACGGGTTGCACCGGGCTGTTACCGCCGTGGCCATTGACGATGAGCACACGCCGGAAGCCGGTCTTGTAGAGCGAATCGAGGATGTCGCGCAGCAGCGCCGCGTAGGTCGTCAGTCGCAGCGAGACGCTGCCCGGGAAGGCCATGAAGTAAGGCGTCAGCCCATAGGCCACCGCCGGAAAGACCGGCACACCCAAGGGCTCTGCCGCATCGCTGGCGACCTTCTCCGACAGGATCGAATCGACGGACAGCGACAGATAGGCGTGCTGCTCGGTGGACCCGAGGGGCAGGACACAGCGGTCGTCGGTTTCCAGATAGCGTTCCACCTCGAACCAGTTCGACTGAGAGATCTTCATGCGGGGTCCTTTTCGTGCAGGGCGGCGCGCGCGGCCTCTATCGCGGGCAGAAGGTCGCGGCGGATGGACAGGTTGTCGGGCGTGTGGCGGTATTCGAAGGCGGTCTGGCTGTCGCTCAGCCCCTCCAGCAGGTAGTCCGCCCCGGTGGCGTAGATCAGCACGTCGGCGGCGTTGATCTGCGCCTCGCCGCCGTCCTCGCCGCGCACCACCATGGCAAGGTCCGAGACATGCGGGGCGAAGCGCGTGATCCCGGCCTTCATGATGGCGAGGAAGGTCGGGAAATAGGTGTAGCCCACCACCCGCGCCTCGGTCGGGATAGAGGCGAGCGCGACGCGTGTCGCCTCGTTCGGGATCAGCGTCAGGTCGATGACGGGCGTGTTCGGGAACAGCGCCTGCGCCTGCGCGCGCAGAGTCCGCGGTGCCACGATCAGGTCGACGTTGGCGGGGCGCGCGGCCTCGATCTCGGCCACCGTCATGGCGATGATCTCGTCGCCTTCGGGCAGGTTGGGGCGGACCGCCTCGGCGTAGGCTTCGGTGGCGTCGTGGAAATTGCCCGCCAAAAGCATCCGCATGGGGCGCGGGCCGTTGCTTTGGGTCATGGTCAGACGCATGGCCAATTCTGCAGGCCCGACGCCGCATTCGCGGCCCAGTCGGACCAGTTCGGCAATCTTACGGTCGAGCTGGCGCAGCTGGGCCCCGTCCACCCGCGCCGGACCCTTGCCGCTGACGAAGGTGCCAGAGCCGACCCGCGCCTCGATATGTCCCGCCTCCTGCAGCGCGGCATAGACCCCGCTGACCGTGACAGGAGATAGGCCGCAGCGCTTTGCCATCTCTCGGACGGAGGGCAGGCGGGCGTTGGCGGGCAGCTCTCCGCTGGCGATGCCGAATTCGACGCCGCCACGCAACTGGATCGAGACGGAGACAGAACTGCTCCGATCTATCGCCTTGGCGATCCGGTCGAGGGCCTGCTCCATCTGTGCTTGTGTATCATTCATTCTGTAACACTTGCTGAAATCTCGCCCACTGCCAAGAGAAAATTTCTGCTTAAACACGCGCCATTGCTGGAATTTCGAGGATAGTCACCAGAAATCGTCACAGAACACTCTTGACCGATTAAAAATCTGCGCCGTAGTGTTTCAGTACTCTATAACAAAAGAACACAGGGAGCCACCAAGATGACCATCCACAGACTGCGTTCGGCCACTGCCGCGCTGGCCTTGCTGGCCGCGCTGCCCGCCGCCGCCGAGGACCTAACCATCGGCCTGCGCGCCGGGCCCGATTCGATCGACCCGCACTGGTCCACGCTGGGCAGCCAGGCCGAGGCGCTGCGCCACATCTTCGACACGCTCGTCGACGTGGACGATAAGCTGCAGCTGAAGCCCGGCCTCGCCGTCTCGTGGGAGCCGGTCGACGACACCACTTGGGAATTCAAGCTGCGCGAAGGTGTGAAATTCCACGACGGCACCGACTTCACTGCCGAGGACGTCAAGTTCTCGATCGAGCGCATCCCGGTCGTGACCGGCCCGATGCCCATGACACTGTATACCAAATACGTGGACAGCGTCGAAGTCGTGGACGACTACACCCTGCATGTGAAGACCAAAGGCATCGCGCCCGCGCTGCCGAACGACTTCACCCGCCTGTTCGTTGTGCCGTCGGAAACCGGAATGGAGGCGGGCAACGAGGCGTTCAACTCCGGCGAAAAAGCCATCGGCACCGGCCCCTTCACCTTCGTCAGCTGGGAGCCGAAGGGCGATCTGGTGGTCAAGAAGTTCGACGGCTGGTGGGGCGGAGATGTGGCCTGGGACACCGTCACGCGCAAGGAAATCCCCGACGACGCGGCCCGCGTGGCGGCCCTGCGCTCGGGCGAGGTGGATCTCATCAACTACGTGCCGGCCTCTGACTATCTCGCGATGCAGAACGACGGCGACCTGGAAACCTTCGTATCGGACTCGATCTACATCCTGAATGTGCAGCCCTCTGTCACCGACGTGCTGCCGCAGAAGGTGAAGGTGAACGGCGAAGAGATCGACGCGAACCCGCTGCAAGACGCGCGTGTGCGCAAGGCGCTGGACCTTGCCATCAACCGCGACGTGCTGGTGAACGTGGTGCTCGAAGGTCTGGGCACCCCCGCAAACCAGCTGATGCCCGAGGGGTTCTTTGGCTACACCGACAAGATCGGCGCCAAGGAGTACAACATCGAGCAGGCCAAGGCACTGCTGGCCGAGGCGGGCTATCCGGACGGCTTTGAGATCGACTTCACCTGCACCAACAACCGCGTGCCCGGCGATGCCGTGGTCTGCGAGGCGCTGGCGCAAATGTGGTCCCGACTGGGCCTGAAAGTGAACGCGCAGGCGCTGAACGGCACGGTCTTCTTCCCCGCCGCCGCGCGCCGCGAATACTCCATGGCGATGTCCGCATGGGGCACCCTGACCGGCGAGGCCGCCTATACCTACGGCGCCATGGTCCGCACCGAGGACGCCGAAAAGGGGTTCGGCAACTTCAACCGCACCGAGTATTCGAACCCCGAGTTCGACAAGGTCTTTGACGAAGGCGCACAGACGCTGGACGCGGACAAGCGCAAGGCGCTTTATGAAGAGGCCTCCTTCATCGCGATGGAAGACCGCGCGCTGATCCCCACCGTGATCCTGCAAACGGTCTGGGGTGCGGATGCCGGGGCGCTGAGTTTCATGCCCCGCGTCGATCAGGAAACCCGCGCCTATGAGATCACGCCTGCGAAATAAGGCGTGCAAACCCGGTCGGCACCGTCCTTCATAGGTGCCGGCCTTTTCTGCCCCGAAAGGACCCCCATGCTGGGCTACTTCATCCAGAGACTGGCGCAGGCGGTGGTCGTGGTCTTCGCCATGTCGATCATCGTCTTCGTGGGCGTCTATGCCATCGGCAACCCCATCGACGTGCTGATCGACCC
>JBLXDQ010000028.1:0-16796 GCA_048263945.1 Epibacterium sp.
GACTTCGTTCGATGATGCTGAGTGGAACGCATTCTGTAAGGCAGCACCGCCGGGAACAAATGTCATTGGCGTTCGCATCAAATCGACGACTGGAGACGCGAAAGTATTTCGCGATGGTGACTATCCTGTAATTCGTGGAACCGCGCTTCATCTCGATGACAGAAACGCCTACCTATGGACAAGCGGCTACGTCCCGCAACTCGACACTTATGTCGGCCCCGAAACGCCGAACCCTTTGTTCATAACAATTTTACGTGCAAAGTATGAGCGCCCTGCACTGACTTCGGTACTCAACGACATCATGGGATTAACAAAAATCAACTATAACTCGTGCAACTTTAACGACGGTCTTCCAGTCACCGTCCGTTTTGCGAAGATGGTAGGCGATATCCTTGTGATGGGGTCAGCAAAAGAGGGATCACCACAGCCATTCCGCTTCTATGTTTAAAGCGGCATATGTTACTCACCCAGCGAGATCACTGAGGTCATGCGTCCGCCCCAGCGACCGCAACCAGAACGGCCGAGATGAGGCGTTGTCATGACCATGCGACGGCTGGCCGGGCTGTCTCCGAAGGAGACGGCACTACCAGCGGCGTGTCGCTAGGAGAGGCGGCGTTTCCGTTAGGGGAGGACGGCTGCTCAGCCAACCGACTAGCGCGGTCCTGACCAAAGGGCAGGAGGCGCCAAAATCATCAAATCACACAGTTTCCCGCAACAAAGGCGGGATCGGCATGAAAGCCGGTTTGGCGTGTTTCGTTTTTTGCTCACCATGGGTTTGCAACGAAGCCGGAAGCTGAACCTTCTGGCGATCACGAGGACGCCGAAAGCAAGAAACTTGCCCCACCTCACTCAGCTCGCTTATTGGCCTGATCTTGAAGGTCCATCAGACGAGCCATTAGGTCATCGAAAGCGATGGCGTCTGACTGAAGCAGTCCCGCTTCCTGCATTTTCTGGTAATCTTGGGCCAGCGCCTCCAAGGGCGCTCCCTCTGGGATCAGGCAAAGCGACCCTGAGACGGCGTCGGCATAGTTTATCGTCGCACCTGCGCGGTCGGTTTCGCGGAAAAAGTGCTGTTTGTGCTTCGCAACATCTTGAGCAAGCGTCTTATCCTCCAGCGCCCGTGCAGCGATTCCCACAGCCTGCAGCCGCTCAAGATCGTACCAATGTCGCGCATATCGGTCGCCGCCTCGAAACGCACCTCGCATGCAATACGCATGGATGGCTGTCGCCTTCTCCCAAAACGTCCGTTCGGCCATCATCACACGAGGCGTGGCGACGAGCGTAAGCAATTCAGGCAGCGCCTCGGAGAGGTCACAAATCACTTCGTGACGCTGCGCAGGCTCTCCTGTGGACCTGGCACCAAATTCCAACAAGACCGAGGATCGAACATATCCGCTGCCACTGCGCACCGCGTCGTAGTCCAGGTAGATCTTGTCACCTTCTACACGGATTTCTGCCGGGAGCGCCGCTGCACTGACCTTGTCCGACAACATGGGGGCAACTATTGACCCAACCCACTCGCCCAAGCGATCCCGAACGGCTTCGGTCCATTTCTGAGCTTGCGAGCGGCTTGGCGGATATGGATCGTCAGGATCCTTGATGAGATCGGGAATGATCTGCCTGATGTCATATGTCAGGTCGACATCCTCTGAAAACCGGTCGATCGCCTTGTAGACCTTGGAAAGCGACGTTCCGCCCTTGAAAACCAGGTGTTCGCCGAGATCACTGTCGAACAAGGCGTTAAGAACCCAAGCGACACAGACGTCCTTTTCCAACAGGTCTGCAGGCCGCCCCAGTTTCGAGGCGGCCACTTCCAGCGCGTCAATCTTGTCTTCGCGCGACAGCGAAAAATAGGTTTGGCTTTCGGTCATTGCAATGACGCAAGTGCGCTAAGTTCCTTTGCCATCCAGGTCGGCGCAGAGGCGCGAAGGCTCAGAAGCTCTCGCTGCTCCTCTTCGTTCAACGTCGCTTTGATGCGCCTCAAAGCATGAGCAGCTTCGGACTTGCCGAAATAGGCTAGCGCCCGAAAGGCGTGCCCGGCACGGCTGTTGGGCGCTCGAAGCTGCCAGCTCGGCACATGTTTAAGCTCGACGCTTTGCGCTCCGAGCTTCAGATGACGGCTCGGCCCGGAAGTCCAATAGACTTGGCGGGATGGATTCTGTGTCGAAATACCGAGCAGGTTCGCTGCTGACGCCCCACTTTGCGACACGCGCTCACCGGTTGATTTCGCAATGTGCTCAACCACGGCCTGAACCGAGGGCGCCCGGCTGCCGAAGCGGGTTTTCACGGGCAGTGCGAACAATCCGCGCCTCACACGCATTAGCTCACCACGCCGAACCAACCGCGACAGCGCTTGGTCGACCGCCGCGCGCTCTCCGAGGTGCAACAACTCCCGCGCCGACAGGGTCGCACCCTCCGGCAGCGCTTCAGCATAGGCCTTGATCGCTTGAGATGTGGTTTGCATGTTCGCCTCCTAGTGTCAGATATATAGCTTGGTTTCTGACAGTTTTCAAGCTGAAGCTTCCGTGGGTCAGTCTAGCTTAGGACCAGATCGCACTATTGGGACACCTTCCCCGAGCCTCTGAGGCACAAGGACGAGATTCATGACGACGGCAAATCATGACCAATTGGGTTCGCGTTGTAAGGCCCACATCGACCAAGCGACAAGAACGGCCCAATGCGACCGCTCAGCGCAAGACCGGTGCTGCGGTGCAGCTTCTCCAAACCGGACGTTCGTGACTCGCCCGGCGAAATTGACCAGGAAAAGTTTGCAATACAGGACCCTCCGGACGCTCACTGTGAGGCTAGTCGCGGCAAAGGCCGTTGCGGTAATCGGCCCTATCCCCGGTATGGTCGCAAGCAAGCGACAGATCGAATTGGTTTTGTGGATCTCCGCTAACCGGATGTCGATCCCATCGATCTGCTGTTTCAGCGCATCCAGTTGCCCGACGAGAGCATCCAAAGCGAAGCAGGCATCCTCCGGTAGATCCTCTCGTATCTCGTCCAGCTTTGCGACGAGGGCATCGACCCGGTGCCTACCCTGTGGGACGATAACTCCATATTCGGCCAAATGCGCCCGGAATGCACAAGCTGCCATCGTTCTCTGTCGGACCAGAAGCCCTCGGGCTCTGTGCAGCATCAGGAATGCCTGATCTTCGCGCGATTTGGTCGGGACAAGGCGATGTTGGGGCGGGTCACCGCTTCACAAATGGCGGCCGCATCAGTGGCGTCGTTCTTCGCCCCCCGCCGCACGAAGGGTTTGACGTAACCTGGAGGAATTAGGCGCACGTCATGGCCGAGCCTCTGCAACTGACGGGCCTAGTTGTGGGCAGTCGCACACGCCTCGATACCTATCAGACAAGAGGGCAACGACTCGAAGAAAGGTAGAAGCTCACGACGCGTAAGCCGCTTGCTGTCGAGCGTTCTGCCGGACGCGTCGGCGACATGGACGTGAAACACGTTCTTGGCCAGATCAAGGCCCACGGTGGCTGGGTTCAAGGGAATGCTCCTTCTGCAAAGTAGGACCAGTATACGGTCCCTTCTCAGGAGCGGGGCCATCTTCCCCATCAATGGCAGGATGCGCGACGAGTTTCTGAACGATACCCTGTTTCGCAACCTGGTCCAAACCCGTGATCTGATCGCGGCTTGGGGGACCGACTACAACACCGAACGCCCTCACTCGGCCCTCTGATACCAAACCCCTGCAGGTTTCGCCCTGCACCTGACCACCGCAATCGCCCGTCCCGTTGCACGTGATGACAGTTCCGCGCGCCGGGCGATTGTTCAACCCACGCCAATAGGACTCACCCTGCAACCGGCTCCGATCGCGGCTGGATGAAAGACCTGTGGCAGGTCATTGGCGCAGCAGGTCAAGGGACCAATCCGATCCACCCATCAAAAACCTTGCGACACTACCGACGAAAGGCCAAGCCCGGCAGCGAATTCCGCGGCGGAAGACTGCTCCGGCCCGAGGACGATTTCGCCGCCCTGTCAGATCTGTTGGTCCATCGCCTGCGATGGCATCTGCGACGGTGCGTGCCATCGCACCACTTCCGCGGGAATCCCGGCGACCGTAGTGTTCGGGGGCACGTCCTTCAGGACAACACTGCCGGCCGCAACCTTGCTCATGGCGCCGATTGTGACATTTCCCAGAACCTTGGCGCCGCTGCCGATCATGACACCCTCGGCGATCTTGGGATGTCGGTCGCCGGTCTCATTGCCGGTGCCGCCCAGCGTCACGTTCTGCATGATCGAGACATCATCGCCGACGACCGTCGTCTCGCCGATCACGACCCCCGTCCCGTGGTCGATCAGAAGGCCGCGTCCAAGCCTGGCAGCGGGGTGAATATCGACACCCAAGACCACCGAGACCCGATTTGACAGCCAGCTGGCAAGGTCCTCGCGCCTGTCTTGCAAGAGGTGATGCGCGACCCGATGGGCCTGCACCGCCTGAAACCCCTTGAAATTGAGCAGGGCGTGGAAGGGACTGGTGCAGGCCGGATCACGATCGCAGGCGGCGTCGAGGTCCGCGACGGCGGCGCCGGTGATCGACGGATGCGCCTGCAGGACCTCGGCGAACAGATCCGACAGGGCGGGGATATCGACGCCGGGCGCATGAAGGACCGCGGACAGGTGCCGCGCCAGCATCCCTTCGAGGGATGATGCCTCCGCAAGGGGGGCAAGAACCCGGGCCAGGATCGGTTCGCGCGCGCGCAGCCGGTTGGCCTGCGCCACGCATTGCTCGAAGAGCGAGGGAGACGGGCTCTCGTGGGGCGTTCTCAATGTCACTGGCACGGCTGATCCCATCCCGGACTGTCAATCGACTGCGTCGGGCCGCTGACGCCCGGACCAAAGTCAGACGGCATCGACCGCGGGCCGCAGGTCGCGGTCATAGGGCCCCAGCCGCTTGCGGGGCCGGTGAAGGCCCCGCGAGCTGGAACGTCACCGAGAACTGCACCGGGCGTCACGCTACGCATGAAACTGCGCCCAGCTCACCGGCGAGGACGCCCACATCTTCGTCACCTCGACAGGCGCGGCGAGCCAGGTTTCATATTTCTTGAAAACCTCCACCGTGTAGTCCTGCGCATAATGGGCGTTCAGGGCCGCCTCATCGTCGAAGCACTCGAACAAATGCAATGTGTTGCTGCGGTCCTTGCTGACGAAGGCCGAAAAGAGGTGGCACCCCGGCTCCGTCAGAGTCGGCGGAATGAGCGCATCCAAGGCGGATTTGGCATCCTCGAAATGCTCAGGCTTCGTCTGGATCACCGCGAAGAGAAACAGTTTGGGCGTGCTGGCGGACATTCAGACAGCCCCCCGATAGACCGGTTTCAGAGCTTTGATGAGCTCGGCCTGAATCGGCAGAACCGCATCGTTCACGGCCCTAACCCCCATGTCTTGGCCGACTTGCGTCCGGATCGGACGGGGCGCGGTCATGTCCACAAGATCGGCGATGCGCTCGGCGACGTTGACGGCATCCGTGCTCGCATCGCCTTGGTCAAACATGCCCTGAAACATCCCCAGAAGACGCTCGCGCCCCTTGGCCAGATCCCCATATTCCCGCAGGCGCGGCGCATCGGCCGGTGCGGGGGCCGTCGTGACAAGGTCGGTTCCGTGGCCGCTGGGCTCAACCAGAATCGACTCGATCCCGAGTGTTTCGAGCTCGTAGTGCAGCGACTCGCAATACGCCTCCATCGCCCATTTGCTGGCACAGTAGAGGCCAAAATACGGCATCCCGAAGCGACCCGCGGCAGAGCTCAGGCTGATGATAAGGCCCGACTTTCTGGCGCGCATCGGCCCAAGAACGGCGCGGTTCATCCGCATGATGCCGTAGAGGTTCACGTCAAACAGGTCCTTGGCCTGATCAAGCGTGAAGGCCTCGGTCAGGCCAACGGGCATGATCCCGGCGTTATTGATCAGCACATCGATCGGGGCCTCAGCTTCGATCGTCGCGACGGCCGCGGCGCATCCGGCGTCGTCGGTCACATCCAGCTCGACAGGCACGATCCGACCTTCGGGAAATGCCGCCAATTCGGTCGCGGCGGCGGCATTGCGCCCGTTCAGATCGCGCATTCCAGCATAGACACTGTGGCCGCGCGCCGCGAGCGATTTGGCCGTGCGCAGGCCAATTCCGCGACTTGCTCCGGTGATGAGGATGGTTTTGGAGGTCATTTCTGCAGGTCCTTTGTTCGGAAAACCGTTTGCATGAAGAGGGCGAGGGGTTCGTCGTTGCCGCGGACCTTCATCCGCGTCAGCGCCCCGCTCCAGGAATTCAGGAGCCAGTCGGCGGCCTGTGCCGGCGTGAGATGTTGCAGGCCGAGTTCGGACAGCTCGGCCTTGGCAAGGCAGTCTTCCAGCACCGCAGTCAGCGCGCGCCAATGCGCATCCAGCGCGGCCTGAAACGCGGGTTTCTCGTCGGCGAGCTCGGTCGAGAGATTGCACATCAGGCAACCCTGCTGGAATTTGCGGTTCCCCATGTCTGTGCGGGCTCCCTCAAAGAAGGCGCGCAGGCGGTCGATGGGCGGGAGCGAGGCGTCCTCCAGAACCGTTTTCGCGGTCGCGAGCTGCGCCTCGCTGTAGCGATCGGCCACCGCGATCCCGAAGGCCTCTTTGGAGGGGAAATGGTGATAGAAAGAGCCCTTGGGCACGCCCGATGCTGCCAGTATCTCATTGATCCCGCTCTCGGAAAAACTGGTTTCCCGAAAGGCGCGTTCGCCCGCCTCGAGGAGTTTCTCTCGGTGCGACAGATGCGTCTTCTCGCTTTTGGGTCGTGCCATTTCAGGGGGCTCCTGCTGCTCAAGACTCATGAATAGACCGGTCTCTTATTAATTGAAAGAGAAGGTGCCCTCACAGTTGCGTTACGCGCTTGCGAGGGCACCGCCTGGTGTGGCCGGGTCCCGGCGCGGCCCTGTGCCGCGCCGGGACCGCAATCATCGCTCAGCCGCCCAAGATATGGATTTCCATATGGGCGAAGCTGTCGTCCCGCAGCGGGATCAGGTCCCGATAGGCTGGCTGATCAAAGAACCCGCTCGCCGCGGCCGCGTCGGCAAACTCCAGAACCAACACCGTGGCCGGAGTGGTCTTGCCCGCCACGCTCGCCGCAACGGGCGCGCGCAGCGTCGGGATGACGCCCGCGGCCTTAAGCAGGGGTTGGACCGCGTCCGCGTAGCGTCTGGCACCGTCCGCCTTGGCGGGGTCCGGTTTCGAGAGCACGATAACATGCGTTGTCATGGCTAATTCCTTTCCGGGATTATCGAAAGTCTGCGGGCATTTCGATCGCAAGGATACGGTAGGGATCGGCCGCACCTGCCGCAGGGTCGAACAGATGGTCGAGCTGACCTTCGACGACATAGGCCGTCTGGCCGATGACCGTCGCCGTCGTCGGGACGTTCAGATCCTTTGCGATCACCTCGAGCTGCGCCTCAGCACCCGAAACGGTGGCGCCCCAAAGGGCACCGCGCGCGCCCGCAGACAATCCCCCGCCTTCGACAATCAGAAACCTGCCGCCGCCCAGGGCCGTCAGACCATCCGCGCCATGGATCTCCGTCGACATCGTCAGATCCGTGATCGCCCCGGCCCGCACCTCTGCGTCCAGCGCGATCCGATGCAACGTGCCGGTGTTGTAGCGCGCGACGAAAACCGCCCCGTCATCGTAGGCAATGCCGTTCAGGTTGAAGCCTTCGCCCGCAAAACGGGCATCGTCGAGCCAGATTTCCAGCCGTTCCGCGCCGGGGGCCAGGGCATAGATGCGGGGCACAAAGCTGTCGGTGACCAGGATCGTGCCATCGGGCAAGGCGGCAATGTCGTTGCAGAACATGCCCCCCTCGGGCAGCGGGTATCGGCCCGCGGGAGCGCCGGTTTGCGTGTCGAAGGCGGTCAGTGCCGGGACGGCCGTTCCCGTCAATGCGCTGACGCCCGGATCGGACGAACAGGCATAGGCCTCATCGCCCGCGACATGGACCCCGACGACACTGACAAGACCATTTGCTCCGGCAGGCGCGAATTCAGAGATGCTCCGCGTGGCCGAGATCTTGAGGATCCTTCCTTGCGTCAGGCTGCCGACATAGAGATTGCCCGCGGCGTCATGCGAGATGCCTTCCGGCGCGAATGCGGCATCGGGCAGGGGAATTTCGGTTTCTGCCATCGCCAGGGCAGGCAGGGCGGCGATCACGGCGCCCGCGAACAGGAGGGGTTTGAGGGAGAACATCACAGCGGTCCTTTCCAGAGTTGCTGGACAAGACTTGGGCCATATACGGGGGGCTTTCGCGCTGCGGATGGTCAGGGGCGCGCCGCAAACGGTCAATTGCGCGCGCGCGCTGGGTTCAGGGTCACCAGCTCGCCCATCGGCCGCCCCTGCGTCGCGCGCAACTCGGTCGGGCTCATGGAAAATCGCAGACGGAACCGTTCGGCAAAGCGCGACTGCGACTGGTAACCGCAGTCAAAGGCGATCTGTCCGATCGGCATGTCAGAGGAAATGACCCGCTCCACCCCCTGATTGAGTCGTGTATCCTCCAGCAGATCGCGAAACCCGGTGTTCTCGGATTGCAGCCGGCGGCGCAGGGTCCGCTCGCTCATCGCAAGGACCCGGGTCAGATCCTTCATGGACCAATCGCGCGACAGATCGGTCTTGAAATGTTGGGTGATCCGCTCCGACAGGGTTTCCCCGCGCGAGATCAGAAGGTTTCCGGCCAGACCCTGCCGCGCAAGGATCAGGAGGATCTCGACGAGCCGGTGGCGGGTCTGGGTCAGGTCTGCGGGATAGGTCTGGTCATGCGTGATCCAGTCCGCGACGATGGAATAAAGCTCTTCTGATCCGGCGGCCTTCCACTTCGGTGTCAGATCCCAGTCCTTCAGCCCATCGGAATATATCTTGCCGAACAGGTCCGTGGTTTGCCGGTCAAAGACCAGCGACGCGCCCAGAAACCGGCTTTGCCCGCGCTCTGGAATGTTTTCGGCATCGCATCGCACGCCCTTGGGGAGCAGCAGAACCTGCCCGGGATGGGCATCATAGGTCTGCCGATCCGCGACGACCCTTTTGAGCCCGATGATCGGGAACATCAGCATCGGGGCGGAGATATCCATTCTCGTAATGGTCTGCGCCTGTTGGCAGCCATTGATCCAGACCCCCCGCGCTGTCTGACCGGACAGAAAGGCGGTGGTGATCGATCTCTCTAGTCGTGACAAGATGGTCTGTTTGATCATCACCGGGCGTCCTCGTCTGTGCGATTGTCATCTATAACAGGTTTGCGCGCGATCCGGGATCAAAGCTTGCCTTTGGCCGTCTGAGGCGCAAAATTGGCCGAATGCGGGCAGGCGTGATGCCCCTCCCCCGCGCGCGCCAAGCCGCCGCGCTGCCTTGGAGGAGGCACGCCGCCAGCGTTCGAGCGATCAGACCGACCGGCGTGGAAGCCGTCCCTTGGCGGCGTTACTTCATCGCCTCCAGGATCAGATCGCCGACATTGGTCGGAAAATCCGGGTTCGAGCGCATGAGCGCGGCCGTCCTGCGCCCCTCTTCCAATGTCCTGATCCGCCGCCGCAGGTCGCGGATGTCGCAGGCCGGCGAGGTCAGCGGGAACGCCGGAGCGCCCAAGGTGATCAGGCCGTTCGCCCGTGCCGCCGTCAGGCGTTTCTCGCATCTGCAGGCCGCGGTTTGTGCCACTATCCCGCAATGGGTCTTGACGAAGCGCGTGACCTCCTGCCGGGCTCGGCTCAGCCTTTGCCGATAGGCTGTGGCGGAAATCTCGAGCGCCTCCGCCGCCTCGCTGTCGGACATCTCGAAAATATCCCCCAGCACATAGGCGATGCGCAGGGTGCGGCTGAGACAGGTCAGCATCGCCAGCGTGCAGCCCACCTTGATCTCTTCAATCGCGATGGCGGTGATTGCGGCGTCGGCCGGATCGTCTTCGGGGTCGGCCAGACCTTGGTCCAGATCGTCCGCAAAATCCTTGAAGCTCATCCGCATCGCCTCGACCCGGCTGCGCTTGCGCTGTCCGACAAGGTGCCGGGAGGCGACCTTCAGCGCCCAGCCCCCGGCGGCCCGGTCGTCGCGGATCGTGCCGAGATGGGTGATGATCTGGATCAGGATTTCCTGCGTGGCATCCTCGGCATCGGCGGGATGGGCCAGCATCCGCAGGGCGAGCCGGAAGACCGGGCCCTGCAGGGACTGCGCCACGGATGCCAGCGCCGCGCGGTCCCCTTGCCGCGCGGCGCTCACCTGGTCCGGGTCCAGATGGATCATGCTTCGAGCCGCTTGCGCAGCGACACCAACTCTGTCGCGAGGGTCTTTTTCTGCGCCTCCAAAGCGCCTTCCAGCGCCTCGAGCGGCACCGGCGGCGCCATCAGGACGAAGG
The DNA here is from genome assembly GCA_048263945.1 of Epibacterium sp. Lineage (GTDB taxonomy): Bacteria > Pseudomonadota > Alphaproteobacteria > Rhodobacterales > Rhodobacteraceae > Epibacterium. The sequence continues at coordinate 10,347 of JBLXDQ010000028.1, forward strand.
AATAGATCGAGCTGTTGCCCGCATCCTCGGTCACCCGGGAATAGGCCGCACCGACCGAGCCATCCGGGAACGTCATGATCCAGTCGATCGTGCCCTGCTCGGCCGAGGCGCGGGTTTCCAGCCGGATCGGAACCGCCCCGTTCGGGGTCACCAGCTCGGCGCGCTCTGCGTCGGCGGATTTGAAGGCATTGGTCCAGTCCGGCAGGTTCGCCGGGTTTGCGATATAGGCGAACACCTCCGCGCGGGGTTTTGCGATGCTGATGGATTGCACGTCATGGGTTTTCATCTTGCGTCCTCGCTGAATTGCGCCGGGCCAGTCCCGACCGCATGTTAAGAAAGAGGCGGGGGCAAGCGAGTCTGTGACAAAGAAAGTCCGGAAATCTTGCGGCGGTGCCCGCACGCCGGTCAGCGCCTGCGATGGGCGGCCGCCTTGGCCCGGTTGCCGCAGACCTCCATCGAGCACCAGCGACGCTTGTGGTTCTTGCTGATGTCGAGGAAGTAAAGCGTGCAGCTTGGCCCCTCGCAATTCCGCACATAGTGGAAATCCGCCTCGGCGATCAGGCGCGCAGCGGCTGCCGCGAGCCTGACGATCAGATCGCGCGGGGCGGTCAGCGGGTGCCTATCGGTCAGGATAAACGGTCGCGCACGATCGCCGTCGGGCTCCGGGGCGGGGGCGATCTGCAAGAACCGCGCGCCGCGCGCGAGGACCTCGTTGATCTCGGCAATCACGGGGTGGCGCGTATCGCTCAACCCGCTGCCGCTGGCTTCTGCGATGAAGGGCCGGAGCCATTCGCGGAAGGCCACGATCTGCTGCCGTGCCTGTTCCAGCGCAGGCGCGGCGGCCGCCTCGCGGAACGGGGCCAGCTCCACCTCCGAGGCAAGCCCCGCCGCGACAAGCCAGTCCAACAGATCGGGGCCGGTCTCCAGCCAGTCGTAGCGCACGGAGCGTGGCATCGCGACGCTGTTTAGGAAATCCAGCGCCGGGCTCTCGCCGATGAAGAACGGCGCCGGTCTTGTGCCTTCGGTCATCTGCTCCTCCGTCTGCGAGGCAAGGCTGCGATTCGCCTTGATAACCGGTTTCAGCGCATTTCACTAGTTACGACTCCGTGCGCCCCATCACAATAAAGTAACTGTATAAAGCCATTTTTGACGGTTACCAAGGGGTCACCGAACCAGCCTTGAACCTCAATCAACGGTGTAACATGACCCGATCTTCCTCGAGCCGCTTCTCCATTGCGGCAGCCCTTGCGCTGCCCCTCTTCGCCTCTGCCGCCGCCGCGGGCGACCCCGCTTCCTGGCCTGTGAGCTACCGCAGCGCGGACGTTGGCGGCCTCTCGATCGCCTACCGCGAAGCCGGACCGCCGGATGCGCCCGTCATGCTGTTGCTGCATGGCTTCCCCGCATCGTCGCATATGTTTCGCGACCTGATCCCAGAAATCGCGGGCAGCTATCACGTCATTGCCCCCGACTACCCCGGCTTCGGCCAGTCATCGGCGCCGGCGGCAGAGCACTATGATTATGACTTCGCCACCCTGGCCGAGACCATGAACGCCTTTACCGAGGCTCTCGGGCTCGAGGACTACACGCTCTATATGCAGGACTACGGCGGTCCGGTGGGCATGCGGCTTGCTGTCTCTCATCCGGATCGCATCGCGGGCCTCGTGTTCCAGAACGCCACCGTGCATGCCGAAGGCTGGTCTTCGGAGGTGGTGGCGCAGCTCTCGCCCTACTGGAGCGAGCGCACGCCCGAAACCGAGGCGCCGGTCCGCGCGTTCCTCGCGCCCGAGACGACGCGCTGGCAATACGAGCAGGGCAGCACAAGACGCGACAGGTTGAGCCCCGATGCCTGGGTCGTCGATCAGACCGGGTTAGACCGGCCGGGCAACGATGCCATCCAGCTTGAGTATCTGTGGAACTATCGTGACAACGTCGCTGCCTACCCCGCCTGGCAGGCCTATCTGGCCAGCGCGCAGCCGCGCACGTTGATCGTTTGGGGCAAGAATGACCCGTTCTTCACCATGGATGCCGTGACCGGCCTGCAAAAGCTGCTGCCCGATGCCGAGACGCGGCTTCTCGACGCCGGCCATTTCGCGCTGGAAACCCACGCCCCGGACATCGGCGCCGCGATCCGCGACACCTTTTCCCAGTGATCACCCTGCAACCCAAAGGAGCAACCCAATGACCAAAATTCTCTATATCGCGGCCTCGCCGCGCGGTGCGATGTCCCAATCGGGCAAGCTGGCCGAAGCCTATCTTGCGGCGCGTCAGATGGCGCAACCGGATATCCACCTCGACCGGCTCGAACTGTGGCACGCCGATCTGCCCGAATTCGACGGGGACAAGGCGGCGGCGAAGATGACGTTCTTCGGCGTGGGCGATATGGACGCGCCGCGCCAAAGCGCCTGGGACCAGGTGGTCACCGTCACAAACCGGTTTATCGAGGCGGATGAATATGTGCTCTCGGTGCCGATGTGGAACGGCGGCATCCCCTACAAGCTCAAGCAATATATCGACATCATCACCCAGCCCGGCCTGCTCTTCGGATTCGATCCCGAGGCCGGTTACAGCGGCTTGCTGCGCGGCAAGTCGGCGCGGGTGTTCTATACCTCCGGGGTCTATGCGCCGGGGGCACACGCCAAATACGGCACCGATCACCATTCGACCTATTTGGACTGGTGGCTCGATTTCATCGGGGTGGCCAAGATCGAAACCGTGCGGTTCCAGCCCTCGCTGCTGACGGCAGACCCGGCCGGGGACCAGATGAAGGCGCTCGATCGCGCACGGGATCTGCATCTGCGTCAGGCGTGATCGCAAAAGAATGGCCCCGGCGCATCTTTGCGCCGGGGCGGTGCCGGGGCAGTCGCGCGGTTTTGACGATGTGTCCCCCCCGACGGCATCAATGTACCAAGGTGACGCCCATGCATCCCCGGGGTCTTGTCACGGGGCTTCGTCACGAACGACCGCTATTACTGGTTTGCTGCGTCTGCAGTGCAGCAGCCTCCGGGGCCGCTTTCCGCCGATTGTGTTGAAAAACCCGAAAATCTGGCGGTTGTATTTTGCTGCCAGAATTCGGTGCTCCTGCCAAATTGAAGCCGAGTGCCCTGTGGAGCATCTGGGAGCGTCGGACATTGCCAACGCTGATCTTAGACCGACCCCCTCGACGAATTTTCGGAGAGGCCTTCTATGGACAAATTTTTCACCCATTTTCGCGAAAACCGGAGTTTTTCAACACAATCCGCCCACAACGACAAGGAGGGAATACCCTGTCGCCAATAGATGCATGAGGCTTCGTTTGCAAATCCTGAAACGATTATCACATTGTAATCGTAAAACTTTCTTGGCACGCGAATGAATCGTTGCACGGCAAGTGAAACGATAAGCAGAACGGTGGACTTCACGCTCCGCATCGCCAACGCGTTAGCCCAAATCGACTTGTGGCGCTGCGCCCACAACCCCCGCGTCCTCCAACTGCTCGCGATCGGGCAGATCGCGCAGGCTCTCCAACCCAAACGCGACAAGGAACTGTTCGGTGGTGACGAAGGTATAGGGCGCCCCGCGTCGAGGCGACCGTGGCCCGGTCCCGATCAGGTTGCGCGCATGCAGTCGGCCGATCAAGTCGCGGCTGATTTCCTTGCCGAAGATGTCCTTGAGCCCGTCACGGGTGATCGGCTGGTGGTAAGCGATGGCGGCCAGGACCGCGACGTCGAACTCGCTCAGATCGAGCAGTTGGTCCCCGACATCCGCCGCGGCGCGGATCGCCGGCGCATAGGTACTCCGCGTCCGGAATATCCAGCCGCCGGCAACTTGCGCGATCTCGAAGGCCCGCCCTTCCAGATCGGCGGCAAGGTCCTCGACCAGCAGATCGACCGAGGCCTCCTGCCCCACCACGCGGGCGAGATCTTCGCGCGGCACAGGGGAGGCAGAGGCGAACAGCACCCCCTCGATGCGGCGCATCCATTCCCGCCAGCGCAGCTCCGGCGGCAGGTCGGACAGCTCGCGATCCAGTTCGGGGTCAGGGCGATCCTTTGCCATCGCTACACCCCGTAGAGCCGGAAAGTATCGCGGCCGGTTAGCTCACGCACCGCGCCGAGTTCGACCAGCCGGTCGCAGAGCCGCCGCGCAGCGCGGTCCGGCAAGGGCAAGGCCGAAGGCGCCACCGCATCGCGGGTCAGGAACATGTCAACGGCCTCCCCCGCCCCCTTCGCCCGCAGCTTTGGCGCGACGGCTTTCAGATGCGCCGCCCGACGCGCGAGCTCGGTGGAGAGACGCACGGCCTCGACCGCCGAGGAGATCAGCGCCCGGTGACAGGCGAACCGCAAATCGTCCCCACGCTTGCGCAGGTCGGCGCGCTTCAGGCCCGCGGCGAGTAGCGGCACCAGATGATCCCAACCGAGTGCTTGGGCGATGGCCGTATCCGCTAGGATCAGCGCTGCTACGTCTGTGCGCGGCGCCTCCGTCAACACCGTCTCAAGCACCATCACCCCACGGCATACCCGCGCCCCTTTCCCCGCATCGAGCCACGCGGCAATCTGGCCCGGCTCGATGGTCGGCAAGGCTCGATCCAGAGCCTTGATCGACACCGGCCACTCAACCGAGCGCCGCCAGTGCAAATAGGTCTCCCCCGCCGGTCCAGGCAGATCGCCGGGACGCAACAGATGCACCGCATCACGCAACTCCCCTGCCCGCTCCGACCGTCCAGAAAACGCCAGACAAGCCTCGGCCGCACGCAGCGCGATCCGGTCCCGCAACAAGGCTTGGGGCACCTCTGCGCGTCCTAACACAAGATGCAGGTGGTTCAGAGCAGCCCCCGACAAAAACGCAACATCTTCAAGGGTTTCAGCGCGCGCGGAGGTGACCCAGACGGGCATCCGGGGTAACGTGTCGAGGTCGCTGATGTGATCTGGCGGGCCAAAAGTCATGCCTGCAGCCTACATCAGCGCGGCGCTTTATTCCAGAAAATAGCACTCTAACCGCCCCACCCTTCGGTTCGTTTTATGTCCAATAAGTTTGCATTATCGGACATATAAGAATATGCTCAGCGGCATGTCAGCAAACACTGCGAAATCGAGTTTAGAGCCGTCGCATAGGTCTTCGGCCAACGAAGACAACGACAGAGATCAGCCTGAAGGCGAAGCCTTGAGCCTGCCTTCTTTTGTAGCCGGGTCCGGAACTCTCGATCGGTTGGCCGACACCGCGCGCGACTATGCACGTGCGGCGGCGTCGGACAACACTCTCAAGGCCTATGCGCGGGACTGGGCGCATTTCGCGCGCTGGTGCCGGATGAAGGGCGCAGAACCGCTGCCTCCTTCAACTGAAATGATCGGGCTTTACCTGGCCGACCTAGCGTCCGGGTCGAGCCTTTCCCCTGCCCTATCCGTCGCAACGATTGACCGGCGCCTGTCTGGCCTCGCCTGGAATTACGCGCAGCGGGGATTCACCCTTGATCGCAGGAACCGGCACATCGCGACGGTTCTGGCGGGCATCAAGCGCAAGCACGCGCGGCCGCCAGTCCAGAAGGAAGCAATCCTGGCCGAGGACATCATTGCGATGGTGGCTACCCTGCCTTACGACCTGCGCGGGCTGCGGGACCGCGCGATCCTGCTGCTCGGCTACGCCGGTGGCTTGCGCCGCTCCGAAATCGTGAGCCTCGATGTACATAAAGATGACACGCCAGATTCCGGCGGATGGATTGAGATCATGGAGAAGGGTGCGCTGCTCACCCTCAATGCCAAGACAGGTTGGCGCGAGGTCGAGATCGGCCGCGGCTCTGAGGATCAGACCTGCCCCTTGCATGCTCTTGAGCAATGGTTGCACTTCGCGAAGATCGACTTCGGTCCGGTCTTCGTCGGCACTTCGCGCGATGGCAAGCGCGCACTCGATACACGGCTCAACGACAAGCATGTCGCACGCCTGATCAAGCGCACGGTCTTGGACGCTGGCATCCGATCCGAGCTTCCAGAAAAGGAGCGCCTAGCGCTGTTCTCCGGTCACTCGCTGCGTGCCGGCCTCGCCAGTTCTGCGGAAGTCGACGAACGCTATGTCCAGAAGCAGCTGGGGCACGCCTCGGCCGAGATGACCCGCCGCTACCAGCGCCGCCGCGACAGGTTCCGCGTGAATCTAACCAAGGCCGCAGGTCTATAGCCCTCAGCTTTCAATCGGTCGTTTATTAGCGATACATTAAATTGCAAGCGGCCCAGTTTCATGCCCCTGATTGGCTATGCGCGCGTCTCCACCGAGGATCAGACCCCCCTGCCCCAGTCCGAGGCCCTTCAATCTGCGGGTTGCGTAGAGATCTTTGAAGAGCACGCCTCAGGCGGAAATCGGGCGCGGCCCGTGCTTGCACGTGTGCTGGAGCGGATTGGCAAGGGCGACACGCTGGTCGTCGTGCGGATCGACCGGCTTGCGCGGTCTTTGTCGCACCTACTTGAGGTGATCGAAAGACTGGAGGGC
>JBLXDQ010000029.1:0-16007 GCA_048263945.1 Epibacterium sp.
TTGTGTCGCTTGATTCCCATTTCTGATCCTCCGTTTCCTAACTATAGGGGCGGACCACTTCAGTGGGGGAGGATCACTATTGCAGTGGATGTGGTCTCCGCGTGATCGGACGCGATTGGCATCAACTCAGCGATTGGCACCTTGATGACTTCGGCGCCTGTACGGTCTGTCACACGCCCCTGCCCGGCATCTTTGACGGGCCGCCGGGCAATTGGGGGCGTCAACGGCGCCCGGTCACGCTTGTCTAGCGATCACCCCGCCGCGCGCCCTTCGCCAATGAACAGTTTCTGTATGTCGACAAAGAGCCCCTCCTCCACCGCGGCCTTCATATCCGCCCAGGCCTCTGGGGCGCCGACGATGCTGTCATAGAGGCTGCGTGGCGCGACGAGCGTTTCCAGAACTTCGTTGGTGAAGACATTCGCCCATTGAAAGACCAGACCTCCATCCTCCTGAATATCCACCAATCGCAGATCGACCCCAGCTTGCAACGGCGCATCGGGTAGCCCGTGGATCATCGCCAACTTGGTCAGCTCAACCACCGTGTCGTCCAGCCCAGCGTCACCGATCAGCAGCTTTTCACGCAAAGCGGCCCAGCCGAACACCAAGCGGGGCGAGAGATCATCGCCAATGGACCGCGCTTGCTCTGAGGCTTGGGAGCCATAAGCGAGGTCAAAGATCGCGGTGGCGTCGGCCTCGACATATTCCCAGTCGCCTAAGTGTTCCGCTGGCTGCACCGAGAACCATTGTCCGCGCCCCATATCGAGGTAGTTCAGCACCGGATCCAGCATAAATTCCGCACCACAGGACGTACAGGAGACGGCCTGAAAGCTGCCTTCGATGATCTGCTGGCGCAAGTCAGGTCGGCGATCCGCATTCACGCTTTCAGCCAGGGTGACGGTGATCTGCTCCGCACAGGAGGGGCATGTCACAGTGATATCATTCATGATCGACATTTTGGCTTCCCCTTCAGTTGCTCATATCTTTTTCCAGCCACTCGCGGGCGGGATGTTTCGGGTTCATCTTCCCGCTGTGGAAGGCCGCATAGATATCGGCGAACCACTCGCCAGAGGCGCGGAATTGATACCCACGCACGCCTTGTGCGCGGGCGGCAAAGTCATAGGACACCCATTTGCCCGGGTAGGACTCTTGAAACACGCGCCCGCCGATCTGCAAGCGATTGGTCTCTGAGGCACTATACCAGATGGTTTTGCCGGACCTGATGGAGTCACACCATGCCTCGACCTCAATGCGGCGCTGGTCCCATTCTTCTGCTTCTACCCCGGTTGCGGGTTCGGGCTTCGCGTAATTGCCCCCGGGTTTGGAGAGGTAAGAGGCGACATAGGATTTGTCGTATTTGAAATGCGCGGCGGCCTTCTCCGCGATTTCGCTAACGTCGCCGCCGTATTCCTTCCAACCGCCATATTTTTTCGAACTGCCATTGCGCGCCATGACGCGATATTTGTCGTCTACCGCGTGTCCGATTTCATGCAGCGTGGTCCAGTTGAACGACTGGGCTGGCGTATCATCGACAGGTTTGCAGTTCTCATCAACGTCGCCCAATTGCCATTCTTGGCCGATCACCGTCTCCTCCGGCATATCCGCACGTCCGATGCGCAGCTCGAGGTTCTTGGTCATCCGCTTGCTGCCAAAGCTATAGCTGCGCCCAAAGGAGGATGTGCCCTTCTGTGTTCCAAACCGTTGAACCAAAGCCATCGAGGGGTTGCCGCTGGTGTGCCCGTCGTCCAGAGCGGCCATAACGGAAAACAGCCGTGTCACATTGGGGGCCATCTTTTCAAGATCCGCATCGCTGATGGTGCCCTCCTTGTCGCTGGTTTGCTTGAGCTCTAGGCCGAACCGCATCTCCAGTACTTTCTTGCAGGCCTTACGTTTCACAGAAGGGTCTAGCGTGGCGAAAATTTCATCCAGCTTTTTCATGCCCTCTTTCGTGTCCAAGAGGGCTTGGATCTTGGCTTCATCGGGGGCCTCATTGGCGTGCATATCCGCCTTAACCTCCGCGATGGTGCAGATCTTTTCGCAAGATTTCAGGCTGTCGAGGGCCTGTTTCGGATTTAACCGATTGGCCTCCCCCTCAGCCGAGGCCAGATAGAGCCGGGCGGCATCCACTTCCTTTGCGACGCTAAAATGCGCCTTGTGGCTGACGAGGGCCTCGACGCGAGGTTTGACCTCTGCAAGCTTCACTTTGTAGATCGCATGGTCGGTGCCGATGGAAATCGCCTTGTCGAGCGGCTCCTCGGCAGAGGTGACAAATTGCAGGGCGGTATTGAATTCCCCCCTCTCGACAGCCCCTTTGGCGCTCAGGATGGAGCGTTCTGACATGTCAAAATACGCTTTTAGCGCGACGGGTTCGGTGTGTTTCGCCTTAGCAGCGCCATGTCGCGTCTCAAGCGCATCAACTTCTTCGCTCAACTGCACATACTGCTCGGCCAGGAGGAAGGCCCGCGCAACAGAAGCGGCCGCCTGTGCCAACTTGTCTCGCGAAGTTACAATATCGCCCGCTTGAGAGAAGTCCTGCTCAGCCTCTGTCAGAAGGCGCGTAATTCGCGTCATGTGATCCTTGGCCTGCTGGCACGCGCTCCCCGGATGAGATTGCAATTTGACCAATTCGCCGCGCACTGCAGCCAGTTGAGTCTCAAGGCCATTTGTCTCTGTGGGGCCTGCGTCCTTTAGATCTCGGGCCAGGTTATTCAGCGTGGCTTGCGTCTTGGCTGCTGCCGCGACTTTTGCAGCCTCAGCCGCAATGGCCTGTGCTTCTGCTTTCAAACCAGAAAAGCCGCGTTTTGCTTCGGCGCCAGTTAACTTGACCAACCGTGTATTCAGCCGTTCCAGTTGCAAAGCGACGGTGTCATCCTTTGGAAAATCCTTGCGCAATGCGGCAACCGCAGCGTCAGCGGCCTCACGCAAGGGTTTGTATTCTTTGTATTCCTTCCCAATTCTTGTTGGCTCAACACACATCGGCGCAATCTGGTCAACGATTTTCATCGCATTGGGATAGGTATTGGCTTTGATCTCCGCATCGACCTGATCAAGCAGATGTTTGGCGCGCACGTAGTCCGCCTCGACCGGCCCACAGCGTTGCTCAAACAGCTTTTGCACGGCCTCCCCGGCCGCGTCTCGTTTCGGCTGAAGAACCGCATGGCGCGTCAACTTGTCCTGAGCGGTGTAAATGCGCCATGCCACCGTCTTCATAAGGGCAATCGCCTGATCGTATTGGCGCTCGCCAATCAGCGTATCAATCTTTTCTAAAATAGGCTTCATGTCATCATACATATCCTTGACCAGCGGGTCGGTATCCACCGGGGACAAGCGATCCGTGATGCGGGTCTTCTTTTCGTCCACTGCTTTTTTGTAGTCGCCAAAGATCTTCTGATGGAGGTCCGCCGTCTCTTGGGCTTTTTTCAATTTCGCCAAGGCGTCGCGCCATTTTTTGGCAGTCGCATCTGTCGTGGCGGCGGTTTTCTCCTTGCTGTAAGCGGCAAATTCGGTGTTCAGCACATCTTTGGGTTTGCCGTAAGCGCCATCTGCGCCGTCGTACCAATTATCCCGCAGCTGAATGTTGCCTTTCAGAAGGGCGTCATAGGCGTCAAAATCTGCAGCCGCCCGCTCCAAGTCCTTCAGCAGAGCCGTCAGCTTGGCGATTTCCGTGACTGCAGCATAGGGGTCCTTGCTGGTTTCCGATTGCTGCTTTGCCGCTTCAAAAACTTGATCGATCACATCGGTGTAGGGCTTCAGCGCATCCCCACGGTTTGTCGCGGTTATCGAATTGTACCTGCCGCGGTGGGTGTTTCTCAAGTTGCGATAGATACTCTGCTGGACCACTTTGTCCAAGAGGTCGGCCAATTGACTGCGGGCCGTTTCCAGATCTGACTTGATCCCTACATCATCCTGTGGGTTTTGGCCGATCTTGGTCTTGACCGCTTGTAACGGTTTGGCAGCATTGGCGATTTCAGTTGTGAACAGTGAGTCTTTATCGAAGCTGGACACGGCGGAGTAGATCGTTTCCACCCCCTTGACGGCAGATGCGAAATTGCCTGACCCAGATTGAACATCTGATTGAATGTCCTCGATAATGCGGGTGTTTTTCGCGTAGAGATCGGCATCTTTCTTTGCGAGATCAGCCAAGTCCTTGGCTTCGTCTATGTGTTTCTTGGCGAGCTTATAATCTTCTTGCCCCACGGCCTCTGTCGCCTTGCCCTCCAGCGCGGTGACTTGATCCGAAAGGCCGCTCACCTTCGCGATGTAGGTCTTGTCCCAACTGTCCTTGACCGCCTTGAGCGCCGTCTTCGCATCGAGATAGGCCTTGTAGTCCACTCCTAACTTCGCCAGCTCGGTAAATTCCGCGCGGATCTTGTCACAAATCTTTGTCCCATGCAGGAATTTGGACTCTTCCCCTTTGATCTTTGCGGTCGCGAGATCCCCATCAAGGCGGGTGATATGCTTGGTCAGCCCATCCTTCCCATCATGGACCTTGAGGTTCTTGATACGTTGCTTGGCGGAGGCATAGGCGGTGTTGAAGTCCTGCGCCAACTTCATAGCTTTATAAAGGGTGTTATCCAAACTATCTGCGCGTTCTAAAATCGCCAAAGACTTCACAAAGCTCTTGGTTTTCGAGATGTCCGCATCCGCGATCATCTTGCGATAGGGGGCCAGGAACTTCTGCATATCCGCGACATCAGGATGCGCTTCACGTTGTTGCAGATAGCCTTTCACTTCGGCCATTTTAGCGGCGTAGTTTGTCGCGCGCTCACCGCGCCACATGGTTTCCTGCACGCGGGTCGCCATGGGGTGCAAAACCGCCATGGCACCGATGAAATCTGGTGGCGTGGCAGAGGCTTGGGCGGCGGCGGCGTCGAATTCTTCTTTGATCTTGCGGATGGTGCCCTTCACCAGATCGTGGATCGGTCCACCCAGCGGGTATTTTGCGAGCATGTCATCAACGCGTTTTTTACGGTCGGCAAAAAGCGCAGAATATTGCGCGCAGGCATCGGCATATTGCTCGGCCTCGGAACAGATTGCTGCAAGCGGTGGCAGCGCATCATAGGCCTCTTTGTATTTATGCTGAGACGCGAGGGCCTTGGCTGCGGAGAGACCTTCGGTGACTTGTTGGATCCGTTCTTTGGCCGCGCTCTGGTCTTTTGAGCTGTGCTTTTCCAAGGCGCGAACGCGCGGTTCAAACAGGTCCAGCAAGGCCTCCCATTCCGCCTTTTGCTCCAGAAGGGTCGCGATATCCTTTTCGCTTTTTTCCAGTTGTTCCAAAGCTTGGCTGACGGAACTGTCGATCTTGGCCGGGTCAACTTCTTGATCGCCAGAGAGGGCGTCTTTGGCGGTCTTCAGCGGCTGGCTCAAGCTGTCAGGCGGGGTGTCCCCTAGCGAGGTGGCAAACTCCGCGCCTTTCTTGTCGATATAAGCGCGCACCCGCTCAACTTCTTCGAGAGCAGCGGCAATCCGGGCAGCGCGCTCCGCGCCCTCTTCCGCGATCTGCTGAAGTTGTCTCGCAGCCTTTTGAGCGGTAGCAAGGCCGCTTTCCTCGGTCAGCGAGGTGATGAGCGCAGTGAGCTTTTCAATATTGCTGGCTTGATCCGGCAAGACGCGTCGCGCGGTTTGCAGTCCCTTCTCCATCGCCTTTAGGCGCTGCTGAAGAAGGTCGCGCGCCGCCTCAAAGCTGCCGGTCTTTGCGGGCTTGTCGTCCTCTTCCTCTTGTTGCGTCTCTATCTCGGTGGCATCCGATCCGCCGCTCGCCGCGGGCTCGGCCGATTGGATAAGCTTTTGCAGCGCGGGAACCAGTTTTTTTGCGGCGCTGATGGCCTTGCCATAGTCATCGGCCTTGGACAGTGCGATGACTTGTGCCCAAGCGGCTTGCAGCTTGCCCTCCGCCGACGGGGCCGCCGCAATCGCCTTATCGTAAATGGCTTGGATCTTGGGTTGCAGCGCCTCCCATGTGGCCTTGTTGGGATCGACCGGAGCATCTGGCGGTGCGGCGGTGAGTTTGTCCAGCGCTTGGGAAACTTTATCCAACCCTGCGTCGAGTCGTGAAAACTCCTCCGCTTTGAACAGCTCCAACAACTGTTTGTAGTGCTTTGAGAAAATTTTGGCTGCGTCTGGTTCAAGGCTCTGTATGCGGGCTGCTAAGGCCTTGAGCGCATCCTTCAGACCTGCGACATCCGCCGGAGCCTCGCCCTGTGGAGGCGCAGCAGGCGCCGGCGCGGCGGGAGCCGAAGGGGCGGCGTCATCTGCCAGATCTGGATCGTCCGGCAGGCCATCCTCGATGTCGGCCTCCAAAAGCTTACCACTTTCGTCCAGCACTTCGATATTGAGGCGGATTTTCTCTGAAATCAGGTATTTCTTCAGTTTTTTCGCGATGGCCGGAACAGCCTTCACACAGGTGAGGGACATGACCTTGCCGTCAACTGTTAGCGAACCAAAGGCCGCTTTGGAGCCGGTGCCCTCGTCCTTCGCAGCCTTTCCAACGACCTTGGCGGGCTTGCGACGGTCAAGACCAAAGTAGTCGTCCTTCGGGCCGCTGCCCGGGTTATAGGCAAAATTTACGGGTTGTTTCTTGGCCAGCTTGATGAGCTTTTTCAGCTCGCCCCCACGCACGTCAAACGTCCCCATTGCACCCCTCCAAACTCACAAACGCAAAACACTAATGCTTAACGCTAGGTCAACGGAGGCGATTCAGGCAACTCTCAACAACAAGAGTTTACCTCAAGTGCATGGTGAGGCGGTCAGGGGCGGGATTTGAAAACCCTTAGGTTTCAGATGTAAATACCGGCCCCCTCACGCAAATTGGAGTTGGCTTAATCAGCCGCGATCCTTTGTTCTGTGGCGGGATCAAAAGCGACGGCTTTTTCCATGTTCACCGCGAATTCAAAGGCCTGCCCTGCCCTCACCTCGGTATCGGCGCGCAGGCGGGCGATGATATCCTTGTCACCCAGCGTCGTGGTCACGAAGGTGTCGGAGCCTGCCGGTTCTGTGACCTCCACCCGGTTCGTCAGACGCGCGATATTACGGGATTTGCGGTCGGCGCCGTCGATATCGGTCAGCGCCTCGGGGCGGATGCCCAGCAGGATCTCGCGCCCCTCCCACGCCGCAAGGTTCGGCTGGCTGAAGGGCAACATCACAGCATTGCCCTCAGAGGTCTGGACCTCGGCACAGGGCGCGCCCTCGTGCATCGCGACACGAACCGGCAGAATGTTCATCGCCGGGCTGCCCATAAAGGTCGCGACAAAGACGTTGGCGGGGGTCTCGTAGATCTCCTTTGGGGTGCCGAGCTGCTGCACATAGCCTTGATACATCACGGCAATCCGGGTCGAGAGGGTCAGGGCCTCGATCTGGTCATGGGTCACATAGACCGTGGTGGTCTTCAGCTTTTCGTGCAGTTTCTTGATCTCGGTGCGCATGTCGATGCGCAGCTTGGCGTCGAGGTTCGACAGAGGTTCGTCGAACAGGAAGACATCCGGGTTGCGCACCAAGGCGCGCCCCATCGCCACCCGCTGCCGCTGCCCGCCCGACAGTTGGCCGGGCTTGCGGTCCACCAGATTTTCGATCTGCAACAGCTTGGCCACATCCGCCAGCGCCTTATCCCGCTCGGGCTTGGGGACGCCGTGCATCTCCAGCCCGAAGGTCATGTTCTGGCCCACCGTCATATTGGGATAAAGCGCGTAGGACTGGAACACCATCGCGATATTGCGCTTGGAGGGGTGCACCCCGTTCATCACCTGCCCGTTGATGGCGATCTCGCCGCCGGTGATCTCCTCCAGCCCGGCGATCATATTGAGGAGGGTGGACTTGCCGCAGCCCGAGGGGCCGACCAGCACCAGAAACTCGCCCTCCTCCACCGAGATATCGACCCGGTGCAGCACTTCGACGTTGCCATAGGCCTTGGTCACGTTGGAAATATCGAGAAAACCCATAGTCTTATCCTTTCACGGAGCCAGCCATCAGGCCCCGGACGAAGTAGCGGCCAGCGATCACATAGACGAGCAGCGTGGGCAGCGCCGCCAGGATCGCGCCGGCGAAATGAACGTTGTATTCCTTCACCCCGGTCGAGGATTGCACGAGGTTGTTGAGCGCAACCGTCATCGGCTGGGTGGTGCCCCCGAAGGAGGCGCCAAACAGGAAGTCGTTCCAGATATTGGTGAATTGCCAGATGACCGAGACCACGGTGATCGGCCCTGAGACCGGCAGCAAGATGCGCCAGAAGATGCGGAAGAACCCCGCCCCGTCGATCATCGCGGCCCGGATCAGCTCGGTCGGGAAGGCGGCGTAATAGTTGCGATAATAAAGCGTGGTGAAGCCCACGCCATAGACCACATGCACCAGCACCAGCCCCGGAATGGAGCCCGCAAGCCCCAGTTTACCCAGCACCGTCGCCATCGGGATCAGCACGATCTGAAAGGGGATGAAGCAGGAAAACAGCATCAGCCCAAAGATGATCGTATCGCCGCGAAAGCGCCATTTGGTCAGCACATAGCCGTTGAGCGCCCCCAAGACGGTGGAGATCGCCACCGCAGGCACCACCATCAGGATGGAGTTGAGGAAATAGGGCCGCAAGCCCGTCGGCTCTACCCCGATCTGCGCACTGGACCAGGCGGATTTCCACGGCGCAAAAGTCCAGTCCCTCGGCAGGGAGAGCATATTGCCGCCGGTGATTTCCTCCAGCGGTTTCAAGGAGTTCACCACCATCACAAAGAGCGGCAAGAGGTAGAAGAGCGAAAACAGCAGCAGCACCAGATAGATCAACGTGCGCGTCACCCGGTTAGTGCGAATGGCGGTGTCTTGCGAAGCAACGGACATCAGGATTTCTCCTCGCGCAGCTCGGCATAAAGATAGGGCATCATGATCGCGGCAATGGTCATCAGCATGATGACCGCGCTGGCCGCCCCCACGCCCATCTGGTTGCGGGTGAAGGTATAGGAATACATGAAGGTCGCAGGCAGCTCGGTCGCCCGCCCCGGCCCGCCGCCGGTGAGGGCAATCACCAGGTCATAGGACTTCACCGCCAGATGCGACAGGATGACAAAGGCCGACAGAAAGGCCGGGCGCAGCATCGGGATCACGATGCGGCGATAGAGGTTCCAATTGGAGGCCCCGTCGATCTGCGCCGCCTTCAGGATCTCATTGTCGATGCCGCGCAGCCCCGCCAGAAACATCGCCATGACAAAGCCGGAGGTCTGCCAGACGGCAGCGATCACGATGGTATAGATCGCCATATTGCGATCCTTGATCCAGTCGAACTTGAAACTCTCCCAACCCCAGAGGTGCATGGTGTGCTCCAGCCCGATACCGGGGTCCATGAACCACTTCCACGCGGTGCCGGTCACGATAAAACTCAGCGCCATCGGATAGAGGAAGATCGGCCGCAACACGCCCTCGCCGCGGATTTTCTGGTCGAGAAAGATCGCCAGCCCAAGGCCGATCGCGATGCAGATGGTGATATAAAGCGCGGCAAAGACCGCGAGGTTGCCCACCGCCGTCCACCAGGCCGACAGCCCCCAGAGCTTTTCATAGTTCTCAAGGCCGATCAGATCGTATTTCGGCAGCATCCGCGAGTTGGTGAAGCTGAGGTAGACGGTAAAGACGATAAATCCGTAGACGAAGGCAAAGATCAGCGCGACCGAGGGCGACAGGACCAGCTTTGGGATCCAGGTCTGCAACCGCGTGCGCAGGTCGGTGGGGGCGGGATGCGAGGCCAATTGCGCCTCCTGTACTGAAGGGGTCTGGGTGATGTGACAATGCACCGGCCGCAAAGGGATGCTCGCGGCCGGTGCGCAGAGTGACCCCCTGACCGGGGTCTGCTCTGGGAGGTTACTTGGCGGCGTCGACCGCGTTCACCAGCTCCGCTGCGGCGGTGGCCGCGTCATACTCGCCGTTGAAATGCGCGGTCACCACGTCGTAGATCGCGTTTTTGATCGAGGCGGGTACCGAGTGGCCATGCGCCATGGAGCCAAACAGACGGCCAGAGCCACCGGCCTCGGCCAGATCCGCCATGCCTTTTTTACCGCAATCGTCAAAGTCGGTGTTCGGCACATCGGTGCGCGCCGGGACCGAGCCCTTGACCACGTTGAAGGCGGATTGGAACACCGGGTTCATCACCGAGGAGGCCATCGCCAGCTGCGCCGCTTTGTCCTCGTCCGAGGCCACGTCGAACATGACGAATTGGTCGGAGTTGAAGGTCACAGCGCCCTGGGTGCCCGGGAAGCGGATGCAGACAAAGTCCTGACCCGGCACCTTGTCGGCGCGCAGGAATTCCCCCTTCGCCCAGTCGCCCATCATCTGCATCCCGGCTTCGCCATTGATCACCATGGCAGAGGCAAGGTTCCAGTCGCGCCCGGAGAAGTTGTCATCCACATAGCCGCGCAAAGTCGCCATGCGGTTGAAGGCTTCGACCATTTTGTCGCCGCCCAATGCGTCGGGGTCGAGGTCGATCATCGCCGCCTTGTAGAAGTCGTCGCCAAGGCTGAGGACAACCGCGTCAAAGATGGTCGCATCCTGCCAAGCCTGACCACCATGGGCGAGCGGCGTGATCCCATTGACCTTCATCGCGTCTAGCACGGCGATTAGTTCTTCCCAGGTGGTTGGAGCGCCCATGCCAGTGGCGTCAAGCGCGGGTTTGCTGATCCAGACCCAGTTGGTCGAGTGCACGTTCACCGGAGCCGCGATCCAATTGCCATCGCTCTTGGAGAAGTTTTGCAGGGCGGCGGGCACCACCGCATCCCAGCCTTCAGCGGTGGCGACTTCGTTGAGGTTGCCCAAAACACCCTCGGCGGCCCAATCCTTGATATCAAAGCCGAGCATCTGCACCGCGGTCGGCGCGTCTGCTGCGGTAACACGGGCACGTAGCGTGGTCATTGCCGCCTCACCGCCGCCGCCGGCAACCGGCATATCGACCCAACCGATGCCTTGCCCGGACAAATCATCTTTCAGAACGTTCAGCGCCGCCGCTTCGCCGCCAGAAGTCCACCAATGCAGAACTTCAACGTCGCTGGCCTGTGCAGACCCCGCAAAAAGAGCCGCCGTTGCAACGCCCACCAGCATCTGTTTCATAATCATTTTCTCCTCCCTGAGACTGATCAATGTCATTTATAACGTTTTAACTCGCCATCAGAGTCAATCTTAATTTTTCTCTCCATGCACTCTGCATTGCCAAAATTTACCTATTATCGGGGAAAATTTCACTTCGCCCTGCCCTCAAGTGAGTTTCATTGACGGTGCAATCGTTTTAAAATACGCTAGGCCGTCAAGAAGAGGAGTAGAGATTGTCGAACGCCTTAGGCAGCCCCAGACCGACTCAGAAGTCGATCGCCGATCGGATGGGAATTTCCGTCGGAACGGTCTCGCGTGCCTTGGCCGATGACCCAAAGATTGCGGAAGAGACTCGCGTTCTGGTGCGCCAAGTCGCTGCTGAAATGGGCTATGCGCCCGATCGGGCCGCGCAGCGCTTGCGAACCGGAAAAACGAAGGTCATCAATCTCATCCTGCCTCCCCACGACGAAATCTTCGGCTTTGGTACGTCAATGATCCGAGGCATCTCGCACGGGCTTGAAGGCAGTTCTTTCCATCTCGTTGTGATGCCTGATTTTGGCATGGAGGACGACGGAGACGCCATTCGCCGCATCGTGCGCAACAAGCTGGCGGATGGCATTATGTTCTCGCGGACAGAGCCGAATGACGCCCGCGTTCGGTTCCTGTCGGAAGTTGGATTTCCCTTTGTGTCGCATGGCCGGACGGAGCTTGCGACGCCGCATCCCTTTGTCGACTACGACAATTTCAGTTTTGCCTATGAGGCCGCTTTGCGGATGATCCGGCGGGGCGCACGACGGTTGGCCATCCTGCTTCCGCCCGCGCGTTTGACTTTCCGCCAGCACTTGCTGCACGGGTTTATGACCGCAGTACGAGAGTCCGGGGTCGCCTTCGAAATCTTAGACGACGCAAACCTTGATAGCGCGCCAGAAGAGATCAAAGCCGCCGTCTCCCGCCGGTTTTCCCAACCTGACGCGCCCGACGGGTTGGTGCTGCCCGGTGAGGTCTCGGCCCTGGCTGCATTGGCTGCGGTGCAGGATCTTGGGCTCGCTCCGGAACGGGATGTGAAGCTGGTCATCAAACAAACCACCGGCCTGTTTGATCTGGTGCGCCCGCGTGTCGACAGCATCTACGAAGACCTGCCCGAGGCGGGTTTCCAGATGGCTTCAATCCTGCTGCGCGCGATCCGCGGAGAAGACCCGGCTGACTTGCATTTTCTTCAACCCATTTCCGCCGCCCCCGCAGGCTGAGCCTTTGATTGAAAGCCCAGAGCTATGACCGCATCCCCTCCCAGCGCTATCCTCTCCGACGCCACGCACCGCGCTTTTTTGAAGGCCGACAGCCAGGCGCAGTTCGCCTTTTTCGACCGCAGCCTGCGGGCCGAGGGCGGGTTTTATGTGTTGGATTTAATAGGCGAGCCGCTGCCCACTGCCGTCCAAGAGCTGCACACCACCACGCGGCTGGTGCATTCCTATGCGCTGGGTCACATCGCAGGGCGCCCCGGCTGTGATCAACTCGTCGACCACGGTCTTGCCTATCTGCGCAGTCACCACCGAGACGCGGAGCATGGCGGGTATCTTTGGGCGCTCGACGGTGACGAGGTGCATGATGGCCGCAAGTTGGCCTATGGTCATGTCTTTGTGCTGCTTGCCGCCGCCAGTGCGCATATGGCTGGTCACCCAGATGGCATGGCGCTGCTCGACGATGTTGACCACATACTTGATGCACACTTCTGGGAAGAAGAGCGCGGATTGTTTTGTGATGAGTGGAACCGCGACTGGACGCCTTTTTCCACCTATCGAGGCATGAACGCAAATATGCACGGGGTTGAGGCGCTGTTGGCAGCGTTTGAGGCCACTGGACGGGAGAAGTTCCTCACCCGAGCTGGGCGCATTCTGGACTTCTTCATTGGCAGGATTGCTCCGGCTGAGAACTGGCACCTGCCAGAGCATTACACTGCCGATTGGCAGATTGACCGGGTCTACAGCGAGAATCCAATGTTCCGCCCAGCAGGCACCACACCCGGCCATTCCTTTGAACTCGCCCGGTTGTTGTTGCAGTACAATGAGCTTACCCCCGCGCCCTTGGCACAACGGGTTGAGACAGCGCGCACCCTTGCCTATCGAGCAGCGGAGGACGCCTGGGACAGCCAGAAGGGCGGATTTGTCTACACGCTCAACTTCGGCGGCAGCCCGACCATTCGGGATCGCTATTGGTGGCCCGTAACGGAGGCGATCGGGGTCATGGCGGCCCTTCTGAAAACCGATCCCCGCCCGCAGGACGCAGTTTGGTACGAAAAGCTCTGGGCCTTTGCGCAAGCGCATTTCATCGACCAAGAACACGGCGGCTGGTTTCCAGAGATCGACGCGAATGGCACACCCTCCGCGACGCAATTTGCGGGAAAGCCGGATATCTACCATTCCGTTCAGGCGACCCTCTTTCCGCTGACGGCGCATGTGTCTGGCAGCTATCAGGATCTGAAGGACGTCTTGCTCTGACCCTCGCAGCCGATCCCGCTCAGGCAAAACACCCTCTGCAGGATCGGCCCACCGCGTGCGTTACCCGTTGATCGCGGCAAAGGCGGCGTCATAGCGCCCTTCGGCCTCCGCCCGGCGCTGAAAAGACACGCGCTCCACAAGGATCTCATCTGGCACGATGTCTTGGCTCATCAGAGCGACGACCTCTTGGGTGAAATCCGCGAGCGGCAGGGCAGCGGCAATTTGCGATTGCCCCGGTGTCAGCTCGGTTGCGACCAGCGGGGGTGCGATTTCATGCACCGCAACCGAAGTTTCGCGCAGTTGGTGACGCAGGCTCTGGGTCCAGGAATGGATCGCGGCCTTCGTCGCGGAATATACCGGATTGTTGGCCTTTGGCACAAAAGCAAGCCCCGATGAGACCGTGATCAACGCCGCCTTTGGTTGGCGCTGCAAATGTGGCAAAAGTGCTGCTGCCAGTTGGATCGGGCTGGTGAGGTTTGTAGCGATGGTTCGGTTTGCAACATCGAGCGACACGGGGTCCGCTGTGTAGTTTTCGCCTTCCATGATGCCTGCGTTCAAAATCACTGTGTCGAGGTCTGGATGCTGCACGACGACCTTCGTCGCAAAGGCTGAAAGCGCGGCCGTGTCCGTCACATCCAGAACATAGCCTGTCATTTCGGGATGATTGTCGCAGGTCTCTTTCAAAGTCGCCGCATTGCGCCCTGTGATGATGATGCGGTTGCCTTTGGCCAGCAGGGCTTGGGCCAGAGCCTGACCGATACCTGAATTGCCACCTGTAATTAGAATGGTGCGATTGGTGAAAGCCATGTCCGTTTCTCCTGTGCGGTTGGTGAAACGAAAATGAAGATGCAGCTTTCCATTCGAAAGAAGGCACCCAAAATATTTATACTTACCCAAAGGAAAGTATGGGGAGGCACGTTACCCGCCCCACCCGATGTTCTTGACCGTTATTCCCTAGGGGCTGGTTGCGTGTCCACGCTCTCGGCTGCCTTGGGATCGGACTCTTCAGCCTCAATCTCCTCCGGATCCGCAGCCAGAGCAGCGGTTTCAGGCGTAGAGGCGCGGGCCAAGGGTTTGGCACGGAAAGCCACCTTGTCATCCTGAGCAACGGCAGGTGCGATGCTGAGGCGGAGCAATGCAAACAAGATCAGCAGAATATGGGCTGAGCCAGTCACCGAGAACAGCGCATTGGCCCCAAAGGACGTCATGACAAAACCGGCGATGGTCGGCCCGGCAATTGCGCCGATGCCATAGACCAGCAGGAGCCCGCCGCTGACTTGGATAAAGGCGCCCGGTTCCGCGTGGTCATTCGCATGCGCCACAATGACCGGATACATCGCAAACACCGTTGCCCCAAAGAGCGCGGCAAGGATGAGCACGACCATCGGCTGGGTGACGCCGGAAAATAGGAATAACCCATCGGCCATCAGAGCGACCACAGCCACGGCGATCAGTACCTTGCGTCGATCATATCGGTCTGATGCGATCCCGACCGGGATCTGACTCGCCGCGCCCGCCAAGATCGGCAGACTGGCAAACAGCGCAATCTGGCCAAGCGTCAGGTCGATACGCGCGCCATAAACCGCAGCCAATGTACCAAAGGATGCATTGGAGACCCCCACCATGAGAACCGCAAAAACAGCAATTGGCGAATTCTTCCACAACTTCACGAGGTCAAGCGACACCCGCGTCAGCGGGCGCGGCGTCACTGTTGCACTGATCGCAGTGGGCAACAACGCAAGGCAATAGACCATCGCTGCGACGACAAAGAACAAATAACCGCTGGCGTCTCCAAGGGTCAGAACCATCTGTCCGGCTGTGCTGGCTGCAAGGTTGACCATCGTATAGATGCCAAAAATGCGCCCGCGCGATGTGGCATCAGCGCGCTCGTTCAGCCAGCTTTCCACAATCATCGCGGCCCCGGCAAAGCAGAACCCAGATAGGGCGCGGACAGGCACCCAGACCCAGGGCGAAATCAACAACAACGACAGCAAAACCGCGATGGCCGCGAGCGCACACATCGCACCAAAAGCGCGAATATGGCCCACCCGCGCCACCAGAACCGGGGTGCGCAGACAGCCCGCAACATAGCCAACCGCCCACCCCGTGCCGAGAAAGCCAAGGGACGCAGCAGAAAACCCTTCCGCTTCACCTCGGATCGGTAGGATCAACCCGTTCACCCCTCCGGCAAAGAGCAAAAAAGCGGACCCAAGAAGGAGAGCGGATAGGGGAATGAGGCTTCTGAACATAGGCCCACACTAGGCTGACGCCTCGCAATTGCAAATCCGAAAGCGCGTAAACACCTGCGAAGCGCTCAACTTCTGCCTGTGTGATCCCGTCGCGGCAAATCTCTCCTCTCTTGCGCAGTGATCGTTCAGATCACCCCATCCGTTCAGAGGCGTAGTCTCCGGGGCTGGCGGGGAAGACCACCGTTTTGTTGCCGTTCAGGAAAACCCGGTTCTGCACATG
>JBLXDQ010000030.1:0-15474 GCA_048263945.1 Epibacterium sp.
CGGGGCCGGGGCTTCTTTACCTACCCGCTTCCACACCTGCCCAGGTGGCGGAATTGGTAGACGCGCTAGCTTCAGGTGCTAGTTTCCGAAAGGAAGTGGAAGTTCGAGTCTTCTCCTGGGCACCATTACTTTCTCCACTACCAAGCGAGAAAGTCCGTAAGTTACTAAAATCAATCGAAAAACGAGATATTCCAGCGCTTCGGTTGTCCGATGTAGTGCGGGTATGTCCGTTGGCATGCGGGCATTTTGCGGGTAGATTTGCGGGTATCCCGAACTTTTGGCGGGATAGCCACGAGATGCAAGCCAATGCCGCTATCCGATATTCAGGTGCGCCAACTCAGTCCGCGCGAAAGCGACTACAAGAAAGCCGATGGCGGCGGGCTGTATGTGCAGGTCCAGAGCACCGGGTCGAAGCTCTGGCGGTTGCGGTATCGGTTCAACGGCAAAGAGAACGTGCTCTCGTTTGGCGCTTATCCGGCGGTCACTCTGGCGCGGGCGCGTGAGCTGCGGACTGAAGCAAAAGCTCTTCTTGCTGACGGCATAGACCCCAGCGCACACGCCAAGGAAAAGAAGGCGACGCAGGCGGCGCTGACAGAACACACATTCAAGAAGATTGCCGCCGAGCTGATGGCCAAGCTCCGAAAGGAGGGCAAGGCCGAGATCACGCTGAAGAAGAAGCAATGGGTGCTGGATATGGCCTATAGCGACTTCGGTGACCGGCCCATCACAGAAATCAGTGCTGCCAATATTCTGGTCACGCTTCGAAAGGTGGAGTCGAAAGGCAATTTCGAAACCGCCAAGCGGTTGCGCGCGACCATCGGGCAGGTGTTTCGCTATGCCATCGCAACAGCGCGGGCAGAAAATGACCCGACCTATGGGCTGCGAGGCGCGCTGATCGCTCCCAAGGTGTCCCATATGGCGGCGGTCACTGACCTCAAGAGATTTGGCGAGCTGATCCGCGCGATCTGGGCCTATGAAAGCGGATCACCCTCCACGCGGGCAGCACTGAAACTCATGGCATTGCTCTATTCCCGTCCCGGTGAATTGCGGCTGGCGCTATGGGAAGAGTTTGACCTTGAACGCGCGACCTGGACGATACCCGCCGAGCGAACAAAAATGCGCCGGGAGCATACCAAGCATCTGCCTCAATTGGCGGTAGACATATTGCGGACGCTGCAAGCCGAGACCGGCAGCAACTACCGCGCCTTTCCGTCATCACTCGCGCGAGACCGGCCGATCAGCGAAAACACGCTCAATCAGGCACTCCGGCGCATTGGCTTTGACAAGGATCAGCACACCTCGCACGGCTTTCGTGCCAGCGCATCCAGCCTGCTTAATGAGAGCGGGCGCTGGAATGCAGATGCCATCGAAGCCGAACTTGGCCATATTGGCGCGGACGAGGTGCGCCGCGCCTACCACCGGGCACGGTATTGGGACGAGCGCGTGATGATGGCTGACTGGTGGGCAGACCAGATACTTGCGCTCGCAAAACAGTCAGAAAAAGCAAAGGGGTGATAGATGGCCAATTCGTCAGATGATTATCAAAAGCCATCGGCGATTTGGAAGCTGGTCGAGATTGTTTCAATTGTGGAAGCGACATTGCTGATATTGGAGATCGAGCCTCAAGGGCTTTCGGATTCAATCGAAACGCGGGCCGATGACAATAAGCCAGAGGGCTATCTGGCGGCGAGGAAAGCTTTAGAGTCGTCCATCCGACGGGACTGTTTAGAGGGCCAGATAAATTACGTCGTTATTGAAAGCCCGAACGGTGGATACGAGGAAGACTATCAAAGAATCGACTACCACACCTCTCACGTCGATGCGCGAGATCTAGCAAGGTGGTTGGCAGAGCGGGGGTATTCGTGCTCCACCTTCCCAGCACCCGGCGAGCAATCAACGGGCTTCCGGGACCGGACCCATCCGCGATATGCCGCAAAGCTGGCGGCTGTTGCCGAGGCTTGGGAAGCGTTTGACGAATCGTCTGACGCGCCTGGAACGCCAAAACAACGCCTGATGATCTGGTTAAGGTTAAACGCCGCGCGCTTCGGCTTGACCGGTGGCGACGGCGCACCGATGGAAAATGTCATCGAGGAGCTGGCAAGAGTCGCCAATTGGGCAACCGCTGGGGGTGCGCCAAGACAAGTGTCCGAGGAACATATCCCATTTTAATTGGCGTTTTATATCATCAACTTGATTGCCTGTGTGGGGAGACTTTCAAGCCCGGCGCGCGGTAATGTAGGGCAGAGCGCGCTTCATCCTGACCTGAACTTTTGTGAACCTGCCCCGCTATTTTCCGACCGCATCCAGGCGGACCTTGTCGTCACCAAACCAACGGAGACGCACCATGCAGATCAGCCCCGCACTTCCCGAAACCGGCTTTGTTCGCCTGAAGTCCATCCTTGCCCCTCACGGCCCCATTCCGGTCAGCAAATCGACCTGGTGGCAGGGCGTGAAGGATGGCCGTTTTCCCAAGCCTCAGAAGCTGGGTGCCCGCGTGACCGTCTGGCGCGTGGATGATATCCGCGCATTGATCGAAAATGGTGCCGGATAGGCGCGGGTGCCGGACGAAACCCCGTGTCACAGCCAACATATCCCTCCAGTCGCCATGATCGCCCGCACGCGCGGATTTATGATCATTGGCTGAAACACCCGGCATGGCTGAAGCTGTCACCTCCGGCATTCAAGATCATATCGATCCTGATGGCGTCCTACAGGCCGGACAAGCCCAACGTGTTCCCTGTTGGAGAAAGGCGGATGGCCGGGATGTGCGGATGCGCTCCGGCGACCGCCAAGAAGGCGGTGGCAGAACTCATCGCTGGTGGCTTCTTGAGGCAAGAGCGCAAGGGTCGCAGTCAGGGCGACGCAGCCAGTCGGGAGCGCATCGCATCGCTGACACAATATGACACTGAAACAGCTGCCGGTGACCCGAACTTGCCGCTCAAGACATGGGCAAAGAGCATGAAATCTACACGCCAAACATTATCAGCATGAACGCCTCAAATCTGATGCATCCAGAATTCCTCTATCGGTCCTGCCATGACGTGAAAAGCCCAATGGTGGAGCGACAATCCGGTGACGCGCCGTGTGGCCCGGAAAGCGGGCAACACCCGTATAGGGTTAGGCCAGTAGTCCAGACCATGATGGTGAAGGCACAGCAGGACGCGCCGCTGATGCCAACAACCGCTGGGGCCTTCAAACCCGCCCTACCGCCGGACACGTCCAGCACCGATTTAATCATCAGTTTGACAAACGATTTCGTAAAAACAGCGAGGTTATAGCCATGGGTGGATACGGATCGGGCAGGCCGGGATGGAAGTCCAAGGTGGAGGATTGCCGCTCCCTGGACGTCAATCGGCTTCACCGGGAAGGCTGCCTTGCATCGGGATATTCAGGCGGCTGGCAATGGACGCGAGATGGCGAGCGCGTCGCCAACATATCCATGCACAGCACAGGTCAGACACTGACCCTCGCCTTCAGGGTCCAGCAGAATGGGGGCGATTGGCAGAGCATCCAGCAACCGATCCCGCTTGCGTTCACGCCCTGCCGGTTCGGTGGCTTGCGTCCATGGTTTATCTGCCCCGGCATCGTCAGCGGGAAGCGGTGCGAACGGCGCGTCGCCAAGCTCCATGCGGGCGGAGCCTATTTCCTTTGCAGGCACTGCTATCAGCTGGGCTATGCGAGCCAGTCCGAACGGGAATTCGACCGCCTCTTGCGCCGTGCCAACAAGCGGCGCACCGCGTTGGGAGGGGGGCCTGGCACCGGCTCAATGATCGCCCTGAAACCAAAAGGCATGCATTGGAAAACCTATGAGGCCCGCGTGGCGAAGATCTTCCAGCTGGAGGAAAGGGCCAATCAGCTATTCATGGCCACATATCTCCACCGGTGCCCGGAAATCAGCCTGTTTCTTTGACCTTCAAGCTCAAAGCTCCGTCAGGACAAATCCCCCAGCGGCGGCAGCCCGCGCACGATCTTCATTGTTTCCAGGCCGACCGTGATCACCCGCCGGAACAGATCAAAGGGATAGGCCGGGTCTTCCATCGTCTCATTCGCGTAGCGGTTCGCATCATTGACGATGCCGCTGGCCTTGTCGGTTTTGACGCATTGGCGCTCCATCACCCATTCCAGCGCGGGCTTGCCGTTGACGACGTAATCGTAAGCTTCCAGCGGAATATCGGTCATGGTGATATTGCGATTGTAAATCACCGTGCTCTTGTCCACCACCAGCTTGCGGTCGGCATTGCGGACCTTGTGGAACTTCATTTTCTCGACGCGGAAAAAGGCCACCGGATCGTTGATCACCGCCAACCGCAAGTCACCTTGCGCGATCTGGACCGGGAAAGGTTCGGCGGCTTCAAAGTCACAGTGCAGGTCGCCCAGCAATCGGCCGGCTTCCACGAAAGCCCGGAAATCCTCAATGCGTTTCACCGCCGGGATGCGGGGCAATTGCTTGGTCAGATTGTCAGCGAAACGCTCGCGGTAGTCTTCCGAGTGCAGCAGGCCATAGACGTAGTGGAACAGATCATCTTTGGTGATGGTCTCGCCGGGATATGCAGCCTCAAAATGAGCCAGCCCTGCATCGGTGATGGCGTCGCGCCTGACCAGCCCAGCCTCACCTGCCTCGCCCAACGCCAGTTCGCCACGTTGAGGGGCTTCGTCGTAGAGATAGCGCGGGAAACATTGCGTTCCGCCATCGGTCTGCAACTCCGGCACACGGTTCACCATCAATGCTAGTTGGCTATCGTGTGGCGGGCGCTGCTTGACCATGATGACGCGATTTTCCACTTCCCGTCCGATTGGGAATAGGCGCGGCATTTGATAGACCCTCTCATTGAAGGTCCGGTTATAATACATCCACTGTGGTGTGAAGGGTCGATAGAGACTGACGATAAGGCCATCTACGTCGAAGGCGTGCCGTTTCTTTCGGGTCAAATCCTGCTTGATGTTGTGGGTCCAGCTGATCTTTGCAGGGTCAGTATCTATGAAATCGCCCAGCGCGGCTTCACGAGCCTTTTTGTCGGCATTTGGATGCGCAGCATCAAATCGATCCGCTTCCTGATTGTAGAAGCCAATCATGGCCCGCATGCTGCGCTTTAGCTCTTCCCGACTCGCATTGTATGCCCAAGCGTCGCGGTTGGTGACAACGCCAAGCGAGAAATTTTCGAACAGAGGTGCCTTACTCTTCTTGCCCTTGTCACCGAGCGGAATGAACGTTTCGAAAGAACGATCACGCTGCCCCAGCCAGTCGCCATGTTCATCGGGTGTGATCGCCTGCCACCCCCCCGCTCGGCCAACCCCTTCAAGGCTGCCAAAACGGGCAATGCGTTCCAACTTTTGTTCACGCGTCAAATAGTCACCGATATCGTGAAAACGGATTCGGTTGTGGGCATCCGCATCCGGGTTTTTGACCAGAAGTGTAATCGCCACCGGAGTGCGGCTACCGCTGCCAAAAATCTTGCCCCCTTCCCGCCGTGAACGCTCTCCCGAAGTGCGTTGATTGCCGCGCAAATGGAACACATGAATGCTGGCGAACTCATCCGCCAGGCATCGCCTCAAGCCATCTGTGGTGTTGCTTTCAATCCAGCCTGCATTGCTCACATATGCGATTACGCCTGCATCGCCGATCCGATCACTCGCCCAGCGGATAGCGCGGATATAGCTGTCATACAGCCCCTTCGAAAGCTTGGCTTGCGACCGGGCTGCGTATGTCTCCCTGATCCGACCGTCCAACCGCCTGTAATCGAGGTTCGCAGCATTGTCGTTTTCACTGCCCTGCCCGACCGAATAGGGCGGATTGCCCATGATCACCCGGATATCCAGTTCCTTCTGCCGGGTGCGACGGTCGCTATTGTCTGGCATCAACGTGGCCAGCAAATCCTTGTCCTGCTCATAGAGCTGGAAGGTGTCGGTCAGGCAGATGCCTTCAAACGGTGCATACTCACCGCCGGACAGGGTGTGATAGACCGCCTCGATATTGATCGCCGCGATGTAATACGCCAGCAGCACGATCTCGTTGGCGTGGATTTCATTCTTGAATTTGTGTTCCAGCTCATCCGGCGCGATCAGGCCGGATTGCAGAAGCCGGGTGATGAAGGTGCCGGTGCCGGTGAACGGGTCCAGGATATGCACGCCTTTGCTGCCCAGCGTCTGGCCAAACTCGGATTGCAGCACCTCATTGACCGAATGGATGATGAAATCCACCACTTCCACCGGCGTATAGACGATGCCCAGCCGGTCGGTCATTTTCGGGAAAGCGTTGCGGAAAAACTTGTCGTAAAGCTCAACGATGATGCGTTGCTTGGCTTCCGCATTGTCGATACCCGCCGCACGGCGCTTCACGCTCTCATAGAAGCGATCCAGGCTGTCGGCCTCCTTGCCCAGCTGGTGCGCATCCAGCGCGCCCAGCACGGCCTCCATGGCCCGTGAAACGGGATTGTTGCGGGCGAAGCTGTAGCCTTCAAACAAAGCGTCAAAAACGGGGCGGGTGATCAGGTGCTGGGCCAGCATCTCGATAGCGTCGCCTTCGGTGATGCTGTCATTCAGATCATCGCGGATTTCATCGAGAAAGGCGTCAAAGGCTTCGCGTTCCGGTGTGCCCTGTTTGGCCACGATGCCGGTGATGCGGCTGATATGGCGCTCTGCAATGCGGGCAATGTCACCGGCCCAGTTTTCCCAGTAATCGCGGCGACCGCATTTCTTGACGATCTTGGCCATGATGGCGCGCGAAAACTCGTCAAATACGAACGTCCCTTGAAATGGCGAATCTGGCTTTGCCTTGCTGTCACCGTCGGAACGCTCATCTCCGTCATTGGCGCTCCCGCCTCCGATCCCGGCAGAGTCCTGACCAGCCTTCTTTTCAGCGGGCAGGTTATTGCTCACAGCAATGACTTCGATCTTGTGGCTGATATCAACGCCCAGATCGGCCTGGTTAAGCTGGGCGTCCAAACGCTCGTCATGGGAGCGCAGGGCGTTGAGAATCTGCCAGACGACGCGGTAGCGCTCATTGTCGTTGAGGGCCTGTTCCGGTGTCAGCCCGGCAGGCACACCGATGGGCAGGATGACATAGCCCATATTCTTGCCCGGTGCCCGGCGCATCACGCGCCCCACCGATTGCACCACGTCGATCTGGCTCTTGCGCGGATGCATGAACAGGACGGCATCCAGGGCAGGCACGTCCACGCCTTCGGACAGGCAGCGCGCATTCGTCAGGATGCGGCAAACGGCATCACCGTGGTTTTCCTTGAGCCAGTCGAGTTTGGCGGCGCGTTCTTTCGCGCCCATCGTGCCGTCCACATGCTGCAAATCGACGCTCAAGGGTTCAATATCCCCCAGCGTCTCGCGCCCTTCATCAGAGGCGAGATATTCGGCCACGACATTGTGGAACTCTGTCTGGATCAGCTCTGACGACTTGATATCCTTGGCAAAGGCCAGCGCCCGCTGCATGGGTTGCGGATCGGTCAGCACCTCCTGACTCATGCCCGATTTCACCAGCGCCTTGTAGCAACCGATGATCTTGGTGGCGTCGTCCAGCACAAGGGAGCTGTCGGCATCCATCAGCCGCCTCTGGACGCTCGCGCTCACCATGGCCTCATCCACCGCCAGCACGATCACCTTGTAATCCGTCAGCAACCGGTTTTCGACGGCCCAGCCGAATCCACGAATGAACAAGTCCTGCCCAAACAGGGCCTCATCATCCATCGAAGCCAGTTCAGCCGATGCCTCGCTGGCCTTGGCCTTGATCGCCTCACCGAACACGCGCGGCGTTGCGGTCATGTAGAGGCGTTTCTTCCCGGCGATGAAATCAGGATCGTGGATTTTGACGAACTTGCTCTCGTCTTCCCCCGCCAGCGTCGCCCCGGTTGTGCGGTGCGCCTCATCACAGATAATGAGATCGAAGTCTGGAAAGCCGTGGCGTTTTTGGGCTTCGCTGATCACCTGAATGGATTGGTAGGTGGAAAACACCACCGTCATGCGATCAGGGGCTGGATGGGATGACCGGCTGGCCAGCTTTGCCCCGTTGGTGGTCGCGGGATAGTCCAGATCGTGAAGCTCGACCTCTGCCACGTCATCGCTGGATCGTCTGCGCTTGCCAACCTGAGCATCAGAACACACCGCGTATGAGCGCAGCGGCGTCTGACTATCGATTGTCCATTCGCGGATCGTCTGGTTCACCAGCGCCAATGACGGCAGCAGCACCAGCACATTGCCGCCAGCTCCTACCATGTCTTCCGCGATCTTCAGCCCGGTGAAGGTCTTGCCGGTCCCACATGCCATGATCATCTTGCCGCGATCTGCATCGGAGAGTCCGGCGCGCACGGCATCCAGCGCATCCTGCTGGTGTTTGCGTAGCGTCTTCGGCGGGGCCAGACGGATCGCGCCGTCCACAAAGAAGGCTTGCCAGTCAATCGGGCTTTCTTCCAGCCGGTCCAGCCCCAGCGTGGTGACGTTCAGATCATCAAACAGCGCCGTCGCATTCTCGCTGAACGCTCGCCCGGTGGTTTCGATAATCAAGCCGCGTGAGAAATAGCGCCCTGATGCGCCCAGAGTGCTAAGGAACTTGTCCAGCTCCGCCTTCGGAATATTGCCGCCTTCCCGGTAGAACTTGCACTGGATGGCGCAATAGCTGTCTTCGCCTCTGATCTTCGCAACCGCATCGATCCCATTGTCTGTGGCAGGCAGATCGTGAGCACGCGCCCATGTGGCGTAGTCCCAGGCATCTTCATATTCTTGAGCCATGCCCGGATCGCGTTGCATGAACACGATAGCCAAGCGTTCAAAATATCCGCCCTTCTCCCGCTCTGATTGGGCCGCTTGCCGGTATTGATCCAGAAGGATGCGAAGATTGCTCATTGCCGTTTATTCCCCCAAAGCGCGCTTGATTCCATATTGGCATCACAACCGCTGGGGGGCACGTCCAATCTCCATCACCCTAGCACTTGGAACCGGCGGGCATTCCATGCTTGGCCTAAACGTCCCGAAAAAAGCCTTTGGATGCCTTGACCCGCGACGATGGCGCTTCTTGCGGGTCGCACCTTAATAGGGATATGATTTGAATGCGCCTGAGAATTTGCGCCAGCGCCCCGGTCAGCAGGGCTTCAAGCCGCGACGTTTGCGGGTAGATTTGCGGGTACATAGATTTAGCAGTCTGGATTTCGACAATTAAATCCAGTCGCTAAGACATTAATTTGATGCCTCTCCTGGCACCACTGGACCTCCTGCATGACTGACAGCCGCAACCTGCCTCCTACCGGGGCGGGCCGCATGGCGGCGTCATTGCGGGTCAGCGGGCCAGCTTTTCGAGTGCCTTGAGATCGAGCAGGGCGGCGGTTTTTTCGTCGACGCGCGAACCGAAGATGTTGACCATCAGCATGCTGTCGTCCTCCGGCGGTGGCTGGCAGATCTGGAACAGCAGTTCCGGCATGTCGGTGGAAACATTCAGCCCCATCGCCTTGGCCTCCTGCGGCATGATCGGGGCCTGGTGATTGCGGCCGCTGCCGATGAGCTCATTGGTCAGGGCGCAGCTCTCATTGCCGCCATTATGCACCGGATTGACGTAATCACAGGCAAAGGCCTTGGATTCCTTGACCGCCTGTCTCGCCATTTTCGCGATCACCAGCATCTGGTCATTGATATGATCCGGGCCCTTGTCGTCGAGCAGTTCGGCGAGCAGCGGGGCCGGCAGGCCGCCATATTGCGGGTCAATCGGACCGATCACGGCACTGGACCCGAGCACGATCTCGTCGCAGGCCAGGGCGATCATCGTGCCTGCCGACCAGGCACTGTAGGGGATGAAGGCCGTCTTGCGGCCGCGGTGATGCTTGAGAGCGTGCAGGATTTGCTGCGCCGCGTGCAGGGCCCCGCCCGGCGTGTGCAGGATGATGTCGACCGGCGCATCGGGACCGGCCTTGCGCAGGGCGTCGATGACCTCGATCGCGGTGTATTCGTCGACATACTCATAATTCAGGTGATGCACGATGCGCACGACGACGCTGCCGCGGGCTTCGCGAAAGGCCTCGGTGCCGGCCTCGACGCGGGCGCGATGCACATCGACCGGGCTCATGCCGGGCGGCAGGCCGCCGTCATCGCGCTGCAGGGCTGTGGCGGTCGAGGCCGAGCGGGAGCGGAAGGTCCGGCCTCCGGCGGGGCGGACCTTGTCCCGGCGCTGCGGCCGGGCGGCGAGCTTGAGCGCGCCAAGAATGACCACCGCGACCGTGGCGATCCCGAGCCATCCGGCCGGGCCAATGCTTCCAAGAATGTCCTGCATGGCGTCTTCCCCCTGAGAATCTGCGTCCCCGACAAGCGCGCCAGCACCAACAGTGCGGCACGGTCGCCCCGGCCCCCGCCGCATCACGACACTATCGGGGTCCCGTCCCGGATCTTACAGGCGACTCTCCACTGACGCGAGTGACGCATGCCGGATTGCAAGCAGAAGGCGCAACGCCCGGCCGGGCCTCGCGCCACGGGGGACTGCCGGGACAGGGCCGGGCGCGTAGCGGGCGGCGGCATGCGCCCGGCAGCCGATTGACAGCTGCGGCCTCCCCGGGCTTAGCTGCCCTGCTGGCGCTGCCCCGCCGCTTGATTGAATGCCGGATCCTGCCATGCCGCACCCGCAATTGAGCGCTGCCGCGCCGACCCTGACCACGCCCCGCCTGATCCTGCGGCCCCACAGTCTCGATGATTTCGAGGCCAGCCTGGCCCTGTGGAGCGATCCGGTTGTCACGCAATCGATGGGCGGCCTTGCCTTCCGCGAAAGCGATATCTGGCAACGCCTGCTGCGCTATGGCGGCCTTTGGGCGATCCTGGGCTTTGGCTATTGGGCCATTACCGATCGCAGCGATGGCCGTTTCATCGGCGAGGCCGGACTGGCCGACTGGCGGCGCGACATGGTGCCGTCGCTCGGGCCGGTCCCGGAATCGGGCTGGGCGCTGTTGTCAGACTTTCACGGCTGCGGCCTCGCGCTGGAAGCCATGCAGGCCGTGCTCGACTGGTCTGACCGGAAGCTCGCCAGCGACGAGACCTGTTGCATCATCAGCCCGTCCAACACCGCCTCGCTGAAACTGGCCGACAAGCTGGGCTATCAGCCCGGCGGGACGGGCCAGCTGGGCGAGAATTGCGTCACGATCTTCAAGCGCCCGCGGGCGGCAACAGCGCGACAGACGCTCGCAACGGCCCGATAGGGCAGCCACGCCCGCGAAACCCGGCCGGGCGCGACCGGGGGCCGCAGCGTGCAGCCTCAACTTGCCGTGGCCGGTGCGCCCCGCTAGCGTCGCGCCAACGGGGGACGGGCACCGGATTCCTGATTTTGTCCCTGACCTTGCCCAAGGCTGATCGCATGAAGCATTACGCCAGAACATTGCTGATCACCCTGTTCGCCATCTTGCTGGGCTTTGCGGCCTTCAATGCGGCGATCGACCCGTTCGCGGTGACCGGCGCGCCGGACATTCCCGGCCTGACGGTGCGCGACACGCGGCTCTACGATGATGGTGGCCGGGTCCATGTCGCCGACCGGCTGGCGCGCGGCGGTGATACCTCGATCCTGCTGGGCTCCTCGCGCACGGTTGACGGCTTCCCGCACGATCCCGCCGGCTGGCCGGGCGGGATTTACAATGCCGGCATGCGCGGCACCAATATTTTCGAGCTTTCCCAGGCCATGGTGCTGGCGGCGCGCAATCCGCAACTGCGCTGCGTGGTGATCGGTCTCGATCTCGACGAGTTCGGCACCCATTCCAGGGCCAAGGCCACCTATTGGCTCTCGGCGCTCAATGACGGCAATCGCACGCTCTCCATGGCGCGCGTCTCACTCTCGCCCAATACATTCGGGGCCTCGTTGCAGCTGATGGCCGACAACCTCGGCGGCGGTGCACCGCGCGTGCCCTGGGCCGACAGCTATCCGGCTGGCGCCCAGCGCGAGCGCTATGAAAGCGGCGTGCGCGGGATTTACGGCTTCTATCTGGGCTATAATTTCGACCCGGACCGTGTCGCCCTGTTCGAACGGGCGCTTGAAGCACTGGCATCGAATGGCATCCAGGTGGTCGGATTCATCCACCCGCTGCATGCCTGGCGCGAGGAAGCCCTGTTCCGCTCCGGCCGCAGCGAGACCTATTTCGAGATGCGCCGGACGCTGACGGATGTGTTCGCGCGCCATGCCGCGGCCCCCGGTGCCGATGCCTGCATCGAGGGCGGTTCAGCCATGCTGTGGGATTTTTCCGGCTATCGCGATTTTGCGGCACTGCCGGCACCCGGCCCCGAACAGAGCCTGGCGCATCCGGCTTTCTACGAGCCCTCCCACTACCTGCCCTATATCGGCCAGGCGATGCTGGACACGATGCGCGGCGAGACCGGCGGCGTTGACGGGCTGACGGGCCTGCGCCTGACGGCGGACAATATCGAGACCAGCGCCGGTGAGATCCGGCAACGGCGGCAGCGCTGGCTGGAAACGGCCGACGGCCAGGCCGCGAGCGAAGTGTTCGATTTGCTTGAGGCCGCCGGCCCCGTCGCGGAAGTCGAAACACCGCAATATCTCAACCGGGACGACTGGATCAGCCTGGACGACAAGATCAGCCGCATTGCGCGGGACCGCGCTGGGCGTTAGGACGCGTGCCAGAGATTGAGGATTGACCGATGACTGTACATTACCACCGCGGCGACCTGCCCGCCGATATCGACCTGGGCCCGCTGGTGGCCATCGACACCGAAACCCTGGGCCTGTCGCTCACCCGCGACGCCCTGTGCGTTGTGCAGCTGTCCTCAGGAGACGGCGATGCGCATGTCGTGCAGCTCATTCGTCCGGAATATGACTGCCCCAATCTGAAAGCCCTGCTGGGCGATCCGGCGGTCGAGAAAATCCTCCACTTCGCCCGCTTCGACGTCGCCATGGTCGAGCGCAGCCTCGGTGTCACCATGGCGCCGATCTTCTGCACCAAGATCGCCTCCAAGCTGTGCCGCACCTATACCGACCGTCACGGACTGAAGGACGTGACGCGCGAGCTGGTCGGCGTCGACATGAACAAGCAGCAGCAAAGCTCCGACTGGGGTGCCGACGAATTGTCGAAGGCGCAGCTGGAATATGCCGCCTCCGACGTGCTCTACCTGCACCAGTTGCGCGAGCGTCTGACGGTGATGCTCGAGCGTGAAGGCCGGATGGAGATGGCGAAAGCCTGCTTCGATTTCCTGCCAATGCGCGCGAAACTCGATCTCGCAGGCTGGCCGGATACCGATATTTTCGCCCACGCCTGAGCGGGTATGCCTTGAAAAGGCCTGCAAAGGCTGGTCTTTGTTGCGCGGTCAGGCTGTGCCTGCCGTTTGCGAGATGATGATCTGTCGATGAGTACGACCGCAACCCCCGGCCTCGAGCTGCTCCAGCCCACAATGCACGGCAATTGGGAACCGCGCCGCGCATTGACGCTGAGCGCCGCCCGGCGCCGGACGGCCTTCGTCCGCATGCTGCGCTTCGCCTTCATCGCCGCGATCATCGCCCTGCTGGCTTTGCTGGCCGTGCAATTATACATCGGATCCTCAGGCGCGCCGACCGTGCCGGCCGAGGCTGTGAGCACTGATGTGCGCATGGTCAATCCGCGCATTACCGGCCGCGACGAGAACCTGACCCCCTACGCCCTTACCGCCGATGTCGCCGTGCGCCGCCGTGACAATCCCACCGGGCTGACGGAGCTGGAACGCCCCCGGCTCGACTATGACTTCCTCAATACCGGGCCGAATCCGTCCGAGGTTCTGGCCCAGACGGGCACATTCGATCCGGCCAACCGGATTCTCGACCTGTATTCAGACGTCAATCTGAATACGGATAACGGCTATAGCTTCGCATCCCAGCACGCCCGCATATTCCTGCGCGAGGAACGTGTGACCGGCGAACTGCCCGTCACCGGCTCTGGTCCGGTCGGCACGATTACCGCCGACCGCTACGAGATTCACGAAGGCGGAAATCGCGTCATTTTTGAAGGCAATGTACATGCGCGTATTGTACAGGCCCGAACCGCCCCCAGCGAAGGAGAGGATCAATGATCCGCCTGCTTGTCCGACTGACCGCCCTGTCCTGCCTCCTGCTGGCACCGCTTGCGGGTGCCCACGCCCAGATCGGGGATTCCTCACAACCGCTCGACACCATCGCCGACCGGATTGAAAACCTCGACAGCGAGGGTCGCACCATCCTGACCGGGCATGTCGATATCACCCAGGGCGACCGCCGCATCATGGCCGACCGGGTCGAGCTGGTCTGGACCCAGCCCGAAGACGGAAGCCGTGGCGATATCGAGCGTGTCGTGGCGACCGGCCATGTGCGTTATTTCTCACCGCTGCAGAATGCCACCGGCGATCTCGGGGTCTATGAAATGGGTCAGGACACCATCACCCTGACCGGCGATGTCGTCATCACCCAGGGCGAGAATGTCATCACCACCACGCGTTTTGTCTCCAACCTGACCTCCGGGAATTCCAATTTCGGTGAAGAGGGCAATGGCGCCCCGGTCCGGGCCGTGATCTATCCCCGCGGCAGCGAGCAGGCACCCGCCAACGGCAATGGCGGCGGCGCCGGCGGCCGCTAGAATTCGGATCGAGAGCAGGTTGAGCATGACAATGACCGAAGACGTCGCCGCGGCCCCGTCCGCGCTGAGCACGGGACTGGTGGTCGAAGCCATCGGCAAGACCTATCGCAAGCGTCCGGTCGTGAAGGGCGTGTCGCTGTCACTGCAACGCGGTGAAGTCGCGGGCCTGCTGGGGCCGAACGGCGCCGGCAAGACGACCTGCTTCTACATGATCACCGGCCTCGTCGATGTCGATTACGGCCGCATCCTGCTTGATGGCGAGGATATCACCCGCCTGCCCATGTATCAGCGGGCGCGTCTGGGCATTGGCTATCTGCCGCAGGAAAAGTCGATCTTCCAGGGCATGAGCGTGCGCGAGAATGTGCTCGCTGTCGCCGAAGTCGTCGAGAAGGATCGCAAGCAGCGCCACGAGCTGGTCGATCAATTGCTCGAGGAATTGCGCATTTCCCACCTCGCAAACGCACCGGCGCCCTCGCTGTCGGGTGGCGAACGCCGCCGGGTCGAAATCGCCCGCGCGCTGGCGACTCGCCCCTCCTTCATGCTGCTCGATGAGCCTTTCGCCGGCATCGACCCACTGGCGATTGCCGATATTCGCGATCTGATCCGCTTCCTGAAAGACCGGGGAATCGGCATCCTGATTACCGACCACAATGTCCGTGAAACGCTTGAAATCACTGACCGCGCGACGATTATTCATGAGGGCGAGGTTCTGTTCGAGGGCTCACCGGAGGCCATTCGCGCCGATCCCGATGTGCGCCGCGTTTATCTCGGAGAAAGCTTTGCCTGATTAACTTCTGCCGTAAACCACCACGCAGAGGCGTTCATGGCCGGACTGATGCAAAAGCTGGAGATGCGCCAGGGTCAATCCCTGGTGATGACGCCCCAGCTACAACAAGCCATCAAGCTGTTGCAGCTCTCG
>JBLXDQ010000031.1:0-15348 GCA_048263945.1 Epibacterium sp.
CAATGGCTGATCTGAAAGCACTCGCGGAAAGCATCGTTGGTCTGACCCTGCTGGAAGCACAAGAACTGAAAACCATCCTCAAAGACGAGTACGGCATCGAGCCCGCAGCTGGCGGCGCAGTGATGATGGCCGGCCCGGCAGGCGGCGAAGCAGCTGCTGAGGAAGAAAAAACCGAATTCGACGTCGTTCTGAAGAACGCCGGCGCTTCCAAAATCAACGTCATCAAAGAAGTCCGCGGCATCACCGGCCTGGGCCTCAAAGAAGCGAAAGAACTGGTCGAAGCCGGCGGCAAGATCAAAGAAGGCGTTTCCAAAGACGAAGCCGAAGACATCAAAGGCAAGCTGGAAGCAGCTGGCGCCGAAGTCGAGCTGGCCTAAGCTTTGCTATAGGGGACATTCGGGCTGGATTTCTGCTTAGAAATTCTGTTCTAAATGCCTCAACTCAATTTGGCTGGATCCGGGGAAACCCGGGTCCGGCTGAACCTGTCTC
The DNA here is from genome assembly GCA_048263945.1 of Epibacterium sp. GTDB lineage: Bacteria > Pseudomonadota > Alphaproteobacteria > Rhodobacterales > Rhodobacteraceae > Epibacterium. The sequence goes on from JBLXDQ010000031.1 coordinate 490, forward strand.
AGAAAGGGGCCTTTTCACCTAACGTCAGGTGGGCCCTTTTTTCAGGCGAGGTTCGCTGGATCGGGAGGTCGCCATTCGGGACGGTGGCCATGAATGGATCCAGACCTGCGCTGTCTCTGACGGATAAGGTGCCGGGGCCCGGCGGCATCCTTGTTTGTTGAGAACTCTGAAAGGTGACATCTGACATGGCTCAATCGTTCCTTGGCCAGAAACGTCTTCGTAAATATTACGGCAAAATCCGCGAAGTGCTGGACATGCCGAACCTCATCGAGGTTCAAAAGTCTTCCTACGACCTCTTCCTGCGCTCCGGCGATGCAGAGCTCCCGCTGGACGGCGAAGGCATCAAAGGCGTGTTCCAATCGGTCTTCCCGATCAAGGACTTTAACGAAACTTCCGTTTTGGAATTCGTGAACTACGCGCTTGAGCGTCCGAAATACGACGTCGACGAGTGTATGCAGCGCGACATGACCTACTCGGCTCCGCTGAAGGTGACGCTGCGTCTGATCGTCTTTGATGTCGATGAGGACACCGGCGCGAAATCCGTGAAAGACATCAAGGAACAAGATGTCTTCATGGGTGACATGCCGCTCATGACCCCCAACGGCACCTTCATCGTGAACGGTACCGAGCGTGTGATCGTGTCCCAGATGCACCGCTCGCCCGGCGTGTTCTTCGATCACGACAAAGGCAAGACCCACTCTTCCGGTAAACTGCTGTTTGCCTGCCGCATCATCCCGTACCGCGGCTCCTGGCTCGACTTCGAATTCGACGCCAAAGACATCGTCTTTGCCCGGATCGACCGTCGCCGCAAACTGCCGGTGACCACGCTGCTTTATGCCCTGGGTCTCGACCAAGAAGGCATCATGGATGCCTACTACAACACCGTGAACTTCCGTCTCGAGAAGTCCCGCGGCTGGGTCACCCCCTTCTTCCCGTCTCGTGTTCGCGGCACCCGCCCGACCTATGACCTCGTAGATGCCGCCACTGGCGAAATCATCTGCGAAGCCGGCAAAAAGGTCACCCCGCGCGCGGTCAAGAAGATGATCGACGAAGGCACCATCACCGAGCTTCTGGTGCCCTTCGAGCATATCGTTGGCAAATACGTCGCCAAGGACATCATCAACGAAGAGAACGGCGCGATCTACGTCGAGGCTGGCGATGAGCTGACCCTCGAGTATGACAAAGACGGCGACATCATTGGCGGCACCGTCAAAGAACTGCTGGATGCGGGCATCACCGACATTCCGGTTCTGGACATCGACAACGTCAACGTTGGCCCCTACATGCGCAACACCATGGCGGCAGACAAGAACATGGGGCGCGACACCGCGCTCATGGACATCTACCGCGTGATGCGTCCGGGCGAGCCGCCGACCGTTGAAGCAGCCTCCGCGCTGTTCGACACGCTGTTCTTCGATTCCGAGCGCTATGACCTCTCCGCGGTGGGCCGCGTGAAGATGAACATGCGTCTGAACCTCGATGCAGAAGACACCATGCGCACCCTGCGCAAGGAAGACATCGTCTCCTGCATCAAAGCGCTGGTTGAGCTGCGTGACGGCAAAGGCGACATCGACGACATCGACCACCTCGGCAACCGTCGTGTGCGTTCCGTTGGCGAACTGATGGAAAACCAGTACCGCGTCGGCCTTCTGCGCATGGAGCGTGCGATCAAGGAACGGATGTCCTCCGTCGAGATCGACACCGTGATGCCGCAGGACCTGATCAACGCGAAACCGGCTGCGGCTGCGGTACGTGAATTCTTCGGCTCCTCGCAGCTGTCGCAGTTCATGGACCAAACCAACCCGCTGTCCGAGGTGACGCACAAGCGTCGTCTCTCCGCGCTTGGGCCGGGCGGTCTGACCCGCGAACGCGCAGGCTTTGAGGTGCGCGACGTTCACCCGACCCACTATGGTCGGATGTGCCCGATTGAAACGCCGGAAGGTCCGAACATCGGTCTGATCAACTCGCTGGCGACCTTTGCCCGTGTGAACAAATACGGCTTCATCGAAACCCCCTATCGCGTCGTGAAAGAGGGCCAGGTGACCGATGAGGTTCACTACATGTCCGCGACCGAGGAAATGCGTCACACCGTGGCGCAGGCCAACGCGACGCTGGACGCCGACAACCGCTTTGTGAACGACCTCGTGTCCACCCGTCAGGCGGGTGACTACACGCTGGCACCGAACGAAAGCGTGGACCTGATCGACGTGTCGCCGAAACAGCTGGTGTCTGTTGCGGCCTCGCTCATCCCGTTCCTTGAAAACGACGACGCTAACCGCGCTCTCATGGGCTCGAACATGCAACGTCAGGCGGTTCCGCTGTTGCGGGCTGAAGCGCCGCTCGTCGGCACCGGCATCGAGGAAATCGTGGCCCGCGACTCTGGCGCGGCGATCATGGCGAAACGCGCAGGCGTCATCGACCAGATCGACGCACAGCGTATCGTGATCCGCGCCACCTCCGACCTCGAACTGGGCGATGCGGGCGTTGATATCTACCGCATGCGCAAGTTCCAGCGTTCGAACCAGAACACCTGCATCAACCAGCGTCCGCTGGTGAAGGTGGGCCAGACCGTCCAGAAGGGCGAGGTGATCGCAGATGGTCCCTCCACCGATATGGGTGAACTGGCGCTGGGTAAAAACGTGGTCGTCGCGTTTATGCCGTGGAACGGTTACAACTACGAAGACTCCATCCTGATCTCCGAGCGCATCGCGCGTGACGACGTCTTCACCTCGATCCACATCGAGGAATTCGAAGTCGCCGCCCGTGACACCAAGCTTGGGCCGGAAGAGATCACCCGCGATATTCCGAACGTCGGTGAGGAAGCTCTGCGCAACCTCGACGAAGCGGGCATCGTCTACATCGGTGCCGATGTGGAGCCGGGCGATATCCTCGTTGGTAAGATCACACCGAAGGGCGAAAGCCCGATGACGCCGGAAGAAAAACTGCTGCGCGCCATCTTTGGTGAGAAGGCGTCCGACGTGCGTGACACCTCGCTGCGTGTGAAGCCGGGCGACTACGGTACTGTCGTGGAAGTGCGCGTCTTCAACCGCCACGGTGTGGAAAAAGACGAACGTGCGCTGCAGATCGAGCGTGAAGAAGTCGAACGTCTGGCCCGTGACCGGGACGACGAGCTCGGCATTCTGGACCGCAACATCTACGCCCGTCTGCGTGACCTGCTGATCGGCAAAACCGCTGTCAAAGGCCCCAAAGGCGTGCGCGGCAACACCGTCATCGACGAGGATCTGCTGGACAACCAGCTGACCCGTGGTCAGTGGTGGATGCTGGCTCTGGAAGAAGAGCAGGACGCACAGATCCTTGAAGCTCTGAACGAGCAGTACGAAGCACAAAAACGTGCTCTGGACGCCCGTTTCGAGGACAAGGTCGAGAAAGTCCGTCGCGGCGACGATCTGCCCCCGGGCGTGATGAAAATGGTCAAAGTCTTCATCGCTGTGAAGCGTAAGCTTCAGCCGGGCGATAAGATGGCCGGTCGTCACGGGAACAAAGGTGTTATCTCTCGCGTGGTGCCGATGGAGGACATGCCGTTCCTCGCCGATGGTACCCCGGTTGACTTCTGCCTTAACCCGCTCGGCGTTCCGTCCCGTATGAACGTTGGTCAGATCCTTGAAACCCACATGGGCTGGGCCGCACGCGGTCTGGGCATCAAGGTCGACGACGCGCTGCAGGAATACCGTCGCTCTGGCGATCTGACCCCGGTGCGCGACGCGATGCGTCACGCTTATGGCGAGGACGTCTATGAGGAAGGCATTTCCGACATGGACGAAGCAGAGCTGGTAGAAGCCGCAGGCAACGTGACCCGCGGTGTTCCGATCGCAACGCCGGTCTTTGACGGTGCGAAAGAGGATGACGTCAACGATGCGCTGAAACGCGCGGGCTTTGACCAGTCCGGTCAGTCGATCCTGTTCGACGGCCGTACCGGTGAACAGTTCGCTCGTCCGGTGACCGTGGGTATCAAGTACCTCTTGAAACTGCACCACCTGGTTGACGACAAGATCCACGCCCGTTCCACCGGCCCGTACTCGCTGGTTACCCAGCAGCCGCTCGGTGGTAAGGCGCAGTTCGGTGGTCAGCGCTTCGGGGAGATGGAGGTCTGGGCTCTGGAAGCTTACGGCGCCGCCTACACCCTGCAGGAGATGCTCACCGTGAAGTCGGATGACGTCGCAGGCCGGACCAAGGTCTATGAGTCGATCGTCAAGGGCGAGGACAACTTTGAAGCGGGCGTACCGGAATCGTTCAACGTTCTGGTCAAAGAAGTCCGCGGCCTCGGCCTGAACATGGAACTCCTGGATGCGGAGGTTGAGGAGTAAGGGCCCCGCGCCCTTACCCCACTCCCCCCTTCCGCAAGATTTGAGGTATCAAAATGAACCAGGAACTGACGAACAATCCGTTCAACCCGCTGACCCCGCCGAAGGTCTTTGACGAGATCAAGGTGTCCCTGGCGTCGCCGGAGCGGATTCTCTCGTGGTCCTACGGCGAGATCAAAAAGCCGGAAACCATCAACTACCGTACGTTCAAACCCGAGCGTGACGGCCTGTTCTGCGCGCGTATCTTTGGCCCGATCAAAGACTACGAATGTCTCTGCGGCAAATATAAGCGCATGAAATATCGCGGCGTTGTCTGCGAAAAATGCGGTGTGGAAGTCACGCTGCAAAAAGTACGCCGCGAGCGTATGGGCCACATCGAACTGGCCGCGCCTGTTGCTCACATCTGGTTCCTGAAGTCGCTCCCCAGCCGGATCGGCCTCATGCTGGACATGACCCTGCGCGATCTCGAGCGGGTTCTGTACTTTGAAAACTACGTTGTCATCGAGCCGGGTCTGACCGACCTGCAGTACGGCCAGATGATGACCGAAGAAGAGTATATGGACGCGCAAGACGCCTATGGCATGGACGCTTTCACCGCCAACATCGGCGCTGAAGCGATCCGCGAAATGCTGGCGGCGATCGATCTTGAGGCAGAAGCAGAGCAGCTGCGCGCTGAGCTCGCCGAAGCCACCGGCGAACTGAAGCCGAAGAAGATCATCAAGCGTCTGAAAGTCGTGGAATCTTTCCTCGAGTCGGGCAACCGTCCCGAGTGGATGATCATGACCGTGATCCCGGTCATCCCGCCGGAACTGCGCCCGCTGGTGCCGCTGGATGGCGGCCGCTTCGCGACCTCCGACCTCAACGACCTCTATCGTCGTGTGATCAACCGGAACAACCGTCTGAAGCGCCTGATCGAACTGCGCGCGCCGGATATCATCGTCCGCAACGAAAAGCGGATGCTGCAAGAATCCGTCGACGCTCTGTTCGACAACGGCCGTCGTGGCCGCGTCATCACCGGTGCGAACAAACGCCCGCTGAAGTCGCTCTCCGACATGCTGAAAGGTAAGCAGGGTCGCTTCCGTCAGAACCTTTTGGGTAAACGCGTCGACTTCTCCGGTCGTTCGGTCATCGTGACCGGCCCGGAGCTGAAGCTGCACCAGTGTGGCTTGCCCAAGAAGATGGCGCTCGAACTCTTCAAGCCCTTCATCTATTCGCGTCTGGAGGCCAAAGGTCTGTCCTCCACCGTGAAGCAGGCGAAGAAGCTGGTGGAAAAAGAACGTCCCGAAGTGTGGGATATCCTCGACGAGGTGATCCGCGAGCACCCGGTGATGCTGAACCGCGCACCGACGCTGCACCGTCTTGGTATCCAAGCGTTCGAACCTACGCTGATCGAAGGTAAGGCTATCCAGCTGCACCCGCTCGTCTGTTCTGCGTTTAACGCGGACTTCGACGGCGACCAGATGGCTGTGCACGTTCCGCTGAGCCTCGAGGCCCAGCTGGAAGCGCGCGTTCTGATGATGTCCACGAACAACGTTCTGTCGCCTGCAAACGGCGCGCCGATCATCGTTCCGTCGCAGGATATGATCTTGGGTCTCTACTACCTCACGCTGCAGCGCGAAGGTATGAAGGGCGAAGGCATGGTCTTCGGCAACCTCGACGAGGTGCAACACGCCCTCGACGCAGGCGCCGTGCACCTGCACTCCAAGGTTACCGTACGGATGTCGCAGATCGACGAAGAGGGCAACGAGGTGTTCCAACGCTTCGAAACCACTCCGGGTCGTGCGCGTCTGGGCGCTCTTCTGCCGAAGAACGCCAAGGCTCCGTTCGAGCTGGTCAACCGTCTGCTCCGCAAACGCGAAGTGCAGCAGGTCATTGATACCGTCTACCGTTACTGCGGTCAGAAAGAGTCGGTGATCTTCTGTGACCAGATCATGACCATGGGCTTCCGCGAGGCGTTCAAGGCCGGTATCTCCTTCGGCAAAGACGACATGGTGATCCCCGATACCAAGTGGACCATCGTCGACGACACTCGCGAGCAGGTAAAAGACTTTGAACAGCAGTACATGGACGGCCTGATCACTCAGGGCGAAAAGTACAACAAAGTTGTCGATGCCTGGTCGAAGTGTAACGACAAAGTCACCGAAGCGATGATGGGCACCATCTCCGCTGACAAGCGCGATGAGAATGGCGCTGTTATGGAACCGAACTCGGTTTACATGATGGCGCACTCCGGTGCGCGTGGCTCGGTTACGCAGATGAAACAGCTGGGCGGGATGCGCGGCCTGATGGCGAAGCCGAACGGCGACATCATCGAGACCCCGATCATCTCGAACTTTAAAGAAGGTCTGACCGTTCTCGAGTACTTCAACTCGACCCACGGTGCCCGTAAGGGTCTGTCGGATACCGCTTTGAAGACCGCGAACTCCGGTTACCTGACCCGTCGTCTGGTCGACGTGGCACAGGACTGCATCGTGCGCGAGCGCGACTGTGGCACTGACCGCGCGATCACCGCAGAAGCTGCGGTCAACGACGGTGAGGTTGTGGCCTCCATCGGCGAGCGTATCCTGGGTCGTGTGGCTGCAGACGACGTGAAGCGTCCGGGCACCGAGGAAATCCTCGTCGCCGCAGGTCAGCTGATCGACGAACGTATGGCAGACACCATCCAAGAAGCCGGTGTTCAGTCCATGCGCATCCGCTCGCCGCTGACCTGTGAAAGCGAAGAGGGCGTCTGCGCCATGTGCTATGGTCGTGACCTTGCACGCGGCACCATGGTGAACTCTGGCGAGGCTGTCGGCATCATCGCGGCCCAGTCGATTGGTGAACCCGGTACACAGCTGACGATGCGGACCTTCCACATCGGCGGCGTTGCGCAGGGTGGTCAGCAGTCCTTCCTCGAAGCGTCTCAAGAGGGTAAAATCGTGTTTGAGAACGCGAACACCCTCGTGAACGCCAACGGCGAAGTGCTGATCATTGGCCGGAACATGAAGCTGATCATCCAAGATGAGCACGGTGAAGAACGCGCCAGCCACAAGCTGGGCTACGGCACCAAACTCTTCGTCAAGGAAGGCCAGTCCGTCAAACGCGGCGAGAAACTGTTCGAGTGGGACCCCTATACCCTGCCGATCATCGCCGAGAAGCCGGGTACCGCGAAATACGTGGACCTGGTCTCGGGTCTGGCCGTGCGCGAAGAAACCGACGATGCCACCGGCATGACCCAGAAGATCGTGATCGACTGGCGTGCGGCACCGAAGGGTTCTGACCTTAAGCCGGAAATCATCCTTGTGGGTGCAGATGGCGAGCCGGTCCGCAACGATCTGGGCAACCCGGTGACCTACCCGATGTCCGTGGACGCGATCCTGTCCTGCGAAGATGGTCAGACCATCGAAGCCGGTGACGTCGTTGCGCGTATCCCGCGCGAAGGTGCGAAGACCAAGGACATTACCGGTGGTCTGCCGCGTGTGGCCGAACTGTTCGAAGCCCGTCGTCCGAAAGACCACGCAATCATCGCGGAAATCGATGGTTACGTGCGCTTTGGCCGCGACTACAAGAACAAGCGCCGCATCGCGATCGAGCCTGCAGATGAGAGCATGGAGCCCGTCGAATACATGGTGCCCAAGGGCAAGCACATTCCCGTCGTGGAAGGTGACTTCGTCCAGAAGGGTGACTACATCATGGACGGTAACCCGGCTCCGCATGACATCCTCGCCATCATGGGCGTCGAAGCGCTTGCCAACTACATGATCGACGAAGTGCAGGACGTGTATCGTCTGCAGGGCGTGAAGATCAACGATAAGCACATCGAGGTCATCGTGCGCCAGATGCTGCAGAAGTGGGAAATCTCCGACTCCGGGGAAACCACGCTGCTCAAAGGCGAACATGTGGACAAGCAGGAGTTCGACGCAGCCAACGAGAAGGCCCTTGCCCGCGGCAAGCGTCCGGCTCAGGGCGAGCCGATCCTCCTCGGTATCACCAAGGCGTCCTTGCAGACCCGCTCCTTCATCTCGGCGGCCTCCTTCCAGGAGACCACCCGCGTCCTTACCGAGGCTTCGGTACAGGGCAAGAAGGACAAGCTGGTCGGCCTCAAAGAGAACGTCATCGTGGGCCGCTTGATCCCGGCCGGTACCGGTGGTGCGACCCAGAAAGTGCGTCAGATCGCATCTGGCCGCGACAACGTGGTGCTGGAAGCCCGTCGCGAAGAGGCGGAGGCCGCTGCTGCGCTGGCCGCACCGTCGATGACCGATGTGGACGACAGCGATTTCCTGGTGGAAACCCCGGAAAGCCGCGATTGATCGCCTGATTACGCATCTCGCGTGACTTGAAATCGCCCCCGTGCCGCCTCTGCGGCGCGGGGGTTTTTCGTTGACGGACCGGACCGTTGGAGGCCTGTGGGGTGGCGGGGGCACCTATTGGCACGCCGCTCAGCTAGGCTTTGCCTTCGGGCGCGATTTGGTGTCTCTTGCCGAGCAGAACGACACGAAGGTCTGCGCATGGGGCACTCATTGAAACTGGTCGGGCTCTTGCGCTTTTCCGTGCTGACCCCGACCTACTATTCCGAACGCTTCTCCTCTCTGGAGGAGATTGCCGCGCATATCTTCTCGCCCGAGCGGATGGAGCTACGCTTTCGCCTCTTTGAGCGCCTGAGCCTGCCGTCCCTGCTGCGGCAAAGCGATCAAGACTTTGATATGGTGGTTCTAACCGCCGAACGCCTGCCAGAGGTCTACCTGCAGCGCCTCGCGGATTTGCTCGCCCCGCATGACAATATCCACCTTCTGCCTGTGGGGACGGGCAACCATTACCAGCTGCTAAAGCAGGGCTATAATCTGGTTCCCTGCGAGGAGGCGACCCACCGCGCTTTGTTCCGGTTGGATGATGACGACGCGCTGGATCTCGATTTTGTCTCCCGCACCCGCCGTCTGAGCGAGGGGCTGTTGCCGCTGCAGACCTCGGAAGAGCCGTTTGTCCTTGCCTACAATCGGGGTTTTTATCTCGACACGAGCACCCCAGAGGCCCCGGAGGTCTTTGACACCTGCGAGCGCGCGCCGCTCTCGGCGGGGACCACGCTGGTCGCACCGGTCGGCAGTCCGATGAACCCCTATCGCTACAATCACCGCAAATATGCGCAGCATTTCAATACCTATAGCGATATCTCGGTGCCCGGCTTCATCCGCACCATTCACGGCGACAACAAGTCCAACCCGGCAAAGCTGGGCCTTACCCATACACTGTCCGACAAAAAGCTGGATCGCGCGTTGATCCAGCATTTCGGCATGACCCTTTCAGATCTCAAGGCAATTTGACAGATGATTTCACGGCTTTCCGCCAACCAGCAGGGCGCGCTTTTGATGCTCGGCAGCATGGCGTTTTTCACCTTCAACGACACCATCGTGAAGACCGTCGGCCAAACCGTGCCCCTGTGGCAGATCGTGGCCATTCGCGGTGCGCTTGCCAGTGTCATGCTCTTCGGTCTGGCCTCGGCCATGCGCGGGTTACGGTTTGATTTTGGTCGCCGGGATTGGTTCTTTGTCCTGGCTCGATGCGGGTCTGAAATGGCGGCGACCTATTTCTTTCTTTCGGCCTTGTTGGAGATGCCGCTGGCCAATGTCACGGCGGTTTTGCAAATGCTGCCGCTGACTGTCACCCTCTGCGCTGCGCTCTTCTTGGGCGAACAGGTCGGGTGGCGGCGCGGATTGGCGATCGCTTGTGGCTTTGTTGGCATGTTGCTGATCGTGCGACCGGGCGGGGCAGGCTTTGGCTCTGCCACGATTTATGCTCTGCTCTCCGTCGCGGTTCTGACCCTGCGGGATTTGTTCACCCGGCAAATGTCCTCGGCGGTGCCCTCGCTGACCGTGACCTTTCTGGCGGCCTTTTCGGTTATGCTGTTCGGGCTTGGTCTCGGGCTGGGCGAGACCTGGCAGCCTATTGCCGCGCGGGATTGGCTGCTTCTAGGGGCCACTGGTACTGTGATCCTCTTGGCCTATCTGTGTTCCGTCATGACCATCCGCATTGGCGAGATGTCTGCCGTGGCGCCGCTGCGCTACACTGGATTGGTCTGGGCGCTGCTCTTGGGGTGGCTGGTCTTTGGCGAGTTTCCCTCTGGGCTCACTCTTCTTGGCGCCGCCATCGTGGTGGCCGCGGGGATCTTCACCCTGTTGCGCGAACGTCAGGTGGCGGAAAACACCTGACGCACTGCCGCGTCGCGAATAGCAAAGCGGGCCTCGAAGGCGCCGATCAGTTCGGGCGTCAGCGGTTTGACCTCGGCCGGTTTCACGTCCTTTTGGCGCGAGTCGTTGGAACTGTGCAGCCCGCGGACAAACATCGGCGCGTCCGAGTAGCTGATGGCGGGCATGAAACGGCCAATCTTTTGGTGCGCGAAGTTCATGATCGTCTGCTGGCAGCGCCCCGCCACATACATGCCGAGCGCGGCGGTATAAAACGGGCGGTGGATCTCTGAGGCTCTGATCCCCTCGGCGCCAAAGGTGGCTGCGAAGCCCATGTTGAAATCCACCGCAACGGTGCGGTTGCGCGCGATCAGGCCGGGGCAGTCCTTTATGCTTTGCCGCAAACGCTCCACAAAATCGACCGAGACCGCATCATCATCGTCAAAACGGAACTGCAAACAGGGCGCAGTCGAATCGTGGCGGGCGGCGTTCAGGATGTCCTTCATGATGGGCCGTTGTTGGCGCGGCGGATGGGCCTCAATGCGAATTTGCGGAATATCGGCGACCATATCGCGGAGCCGCTCTTGATGCGGTTGCGGCAGGCTCTCGCCGATGACGACAACCAGAGTGAAGTCCGGATCCGTCTGCGCCCGCAGACAGGGCAGGGCGACCGTTTCAAACAGGCGAAACCGTTCTTCCAAACGTGCAGGATCATAGAGATAGGCACAGCGCGCCTCAGTGCTGTCGTGTTCCACCTGAAACCCGCCCAAGGCGGGGTAGGAAAACCGGCAGAGACCGATCACTTGCATCGCTGAAATCCCTTTGGCACAAACAGCGCGACTATGCCGCCGCGCCCCGAGGCGAGCAAGCCCCACGCAGTCCGCTGGGCCAACGCAGGGCTGGGGGCGGTGGTGTTGACAAGCGCTGCGACTCTGCATATACGCCCGCTATCCGGCACTGGGGGTAGTCCCTCCTTACGCCGAACTCATATCTGTAGTGGCTCAAGGTCCGGGCACTTTATTCACCCGACCCTCTGTAAACCCACCGCGACGTTCACCTCGGAATGGGAGCGTTTGCGGTTTTTGCGTTTGCGCAGACGCTGCTGAAGATCTCGCCGCACGGCGTAAGCCGTGCATGACATGTGTTGCAAAACGGGGAATAACCGGAATGCCAACGATCCAACAGCTGATCCGCAAGCCGCGTCAGCCGAAAGTAAAACGCTCCAAGTCCATGCACCTGGAGCAGTGCCCGCAAAAACGCGGCGTCTGCACCCGCGTTTACACCACCACGCCGAAGAAACCGAACTCCGCTATGCGGAAAGTTGCGAAGGTTCGCCTGACCAACGGTTTTGAAGTGATCTCTTACATCCCGGGTGAATCCCACAACCTTCAGGAACACTCCGTGGTTCTGATCCGTGGCGGCCGTGTAAAAGACCTTCCGGGTGTCCGTTACCACATCCTGCGCGGTGTTCTGGATACCCAAGGCGTTAAAGACCGTAAGCAGCGTCGCTCCAAATACGGCGCGAAGCGTCCTAAGTAAGAAGAAGGATAAGCATAGATGTCCCGTCGTCACGCTGCTGAAAAACGCGAAGTTCTGCCCGATGCAAAATTCGGCGACCGCGTTCTGACCAAATTCATGAACAACCTGATGATCGATGGTAAAAAATCGGTCGCAGAGCGTATCGTTTACAACGCGTTCGATCGCGTTGAAGCGAAAATCAAGCGCGCGCCCGTGGAAGTGTTCCACGAAGCCCTCGACAACGTGAAACCCTCCGTTGAGGTTCGTTCCCGTCGTGTGGGTGGTGCAACCTACCAGGTTCCCGTTGAAGTTCGCCCCGAGCGTCGTGAAGCGCTGGCAATCCGCTGGCTGATCACCGCGGCTCGTGGTCGCAACGAGAACACAATGGAAGAACGCCTCGCCGGTGAACTCCTCGACGCTGTACAAAGCCGGGGTACTGCCGTTAAGAAGCGCGAAGACACTCACAAGATGGCGGAGGCCAACAAAGCCTTCTCGCACTATCGCTGGTAACTCTTCAGAGGCTTATCCAATATGGCACGCGACTATCCGCTCGACCGCTACCGTAACTTCGGTATCATGGCGCACATCGACGCAGGTAAAACCACCTGCTCCGAGCGCATCCTGTATTACACTGGTAAATCCCACAACATCGGTGAGGTGCACGACGGTGCAGCCACCATGGACTGGATGGAGCAGGAGCAGGAACGCGGCATCACCATCACCTCGGCTGCGACCACCACTTTCTGGGAACGCACCGAAGATGGCGAAACCGCTGACACTGAAAAGCACCGTCTGAACATCATCGACACCCCCGGCCACGTTGACTTCACCATCGAAGTTGAGCGTTCGCTGGCGGTTCTCGACGGTGCAGTCTGTGTTCTCGACGCCAACGCTGGCGTTGAGCCCCAGACCGAAACCGTGTGGCGTCAGGCTGACCGCTACAAGGTTCCGCGTATCGTCTTCGTCAACAAGATGGACAAAATCGGCGCAGACTTCTTCAACTGCGTTGCAATGATCGAAGATCGCACCGGTGCCCGCGCGGTTCCCGTTGCTCTGCCGATCGGCGCTGAGAACGAGCTGGAAGGCCTCATCGACCTCGTCACCATGAAAGAGTGGGTATGGCGCGGTGAAGACCTCGGCGCGTCCTGGGTTCAGGAAGACATCCGTGCAGATCTGAAAGACGTCGCCGACGAATGGCGCGGCAAGATGATCGAAGCGGCCGTCGAAATGGACGACGACGCGATGGAAGCTTACCTGATGGACGGCGCAGAGCCCGACGTCGCGACCCTGCGGAAACTGATCCGTAAGGGCACGCTGTCGCTCTCCTTCGTTCCGGTTCTGGGCGGTTCTGCGTTCAAGAACAAAGGTGTTCAGCCGCTTCTTAACGCTGTGATCGACTATCTGCCGAGCCCGCTCGACGTTGTTGATTACATGGGCTTTAAGCCGGGCGACGAAGAAGAAGTTCGTAACATCGCACGTCGCGCTGACGACAACATGGCCTTCTCCGGCCTGGCGTTCAAAATCATGAACGACCCGTTTGTTGGCTCCCTGACCTTCACCCGGATCTACTCCGGCGTGCTGAACAAGGGCGACTCCATCCTGAACTCCACCAAAGGTAAAAAAGAGCGCGTCGGTCGTATGATGATGATGCACTCCAACAACCGTGAGGAGATCGAGGAAGCGTTTGCAGGCGACATCATTGCGCTGGCGGGTCTGAAAGACACCACCACCGGTGACACCCTCTGCGACGCGAAGGAGCCGGTGGTTCTCGAAACCATGACCTTCCCGGAGCCGGTGATCGAGATCGCCGTCGAGCCCAAAACCAAGGGCGACCAGGAGAAGATGTCCGCAGGTCTGGCGCGTCTTGCTGCCGAAGACCCGTCCTTCCGCGTGGAGACCGACCTCGAGTCCGGTCAGACCATCATGAAGGGCATGGGCGAACTTCACCTCGACATCCTCGTTGACCGCCTCAAGCGCGAGTTCAAAGTGGAAGCGAACATCGGTGCACCGCAGGTGGCTTATCGCGAGACCATCGGTCACGAGATCGAGCACGCCTACACCCACAAGAAACAGTCGGGTGGTTCGGGTCAGTTCGCGGAAGTGAAACTCATCATTTCCCCGACAGAAGCAGGCGAAGGTTACTCCTTCGAGTCCCGCATCGTTGGTGGTGCAGTTCCGAAGGAATACATCCCGGGTGTCGAAAAAGGCATCAACTCGGTGATGGACTCCGGTCCGCTCGCAGGCTTCCCGGTGATCGACTTCAAAGTCGCCCTGATCGACGGTAAGTTCCACGACGTGGACTCCAGCGTTCTGGCGTTCGAAATCGCGTCCCGTATGTGTATGCGTGAAGGTCTGCGTAAGGCCGGCGCGAAACTGCTGGAACCGATCATGAAAGTCGAAGTGATCACTCCGGAAGAATACACCGGCGGCATCATCGGCGACCTTACCTCCCGTCGTGGTCAGGTGTCCGGTCAGGAACAGCGTGGCAACGCGATTGCGATCAACGCAAACGTGCCGCTCGCAAACATGTTCGGCTACATCAACACCCTGCGCTCCATGTCTTCGGGCCGCGCGCAGTTCACGATGCAGTTCTCGCACTACGATCCGGTCCCGCAGAACATCTCTGACGAGATCCAGGCGAAATACGCGTAAGCGTTGACGAATTGAGGAAGTGCGCAGGGGCGCGCTTCCTCTCAAAGCTAAAAGGAGGCCATCATGGCTAAGGAAAAGTTTGAACGTAATAAACCGCACGTCAACATCGGCACCATCGGCCACGTTGACCACGGCAAAACCACGCTGACCGCAGCAATCACCAAATACTTCGGTGACTTCAAAGCCTACGACCAGATCGACGGCGCACC
>JBLXDQ010000032.1:0-14603 GCA_048263945.1 Epibacterium sp.
CGATCTGGCCGCCGAGACCCAAGCACCGCAGCGCACGGGCGAGTGTGCGTGCGCAGGCCATGTTGGCCTTGATCCCTGCCGCAAGCGAGGTGTCGTTGCCGGTGTTCACATCGACAGCCACCAAGGCGCGTGTCGGCTCGACATAGAGCGCCCCCCCCCCATCCAGTGGCAGGCGGCCGCTGCGGATGGCATCGAGCGCGTCAAGGACACCACAGCGCTCAAACCCGCCGGGCTCCTGTTCGATCTGCGCAGGCTCTGTCCATTCACGCCAAGCCTGCAGATGCGGGGTGTCGCCCTCGTGCAGCACTTCGGCCTCGGACCCGTCATCTGTCAGAACCTGACGGGCGGCGGTGACCATGGCGACGATGTCTTCTGCAATCTCGTCCGGGTCAGCGCCCGCACAGGCAGACCGCAGGATCAAGCCGTAATCCTCGCCGTCCATTTCGGTATTGGCGATTTCCAACAGGCGATCTCGCTCGTCTTCGTCGCGGATGGAGCGGGAAATATTCAACCCCGGCGCATCCGGTGTGACGATGGCGTAGCGGCTCTTGAGCAAGAGCTTCTGGGTGACGGGGATGGCCTTGCCATCCTCGGCATAGCCGGTGACTTGCACCAGAAGATGCTGACCGGGGGCCAAGCCCTTGACCTGACGCAGGAAGGCGGATCCATCCGGGGTGGAGAGGAACATGCCCCCTTGGCCCTTCATCGGGCGATCGGCGCGGGCGCGGTAGATGGTGCCGGGGATCGGCGCGTCGCCGGCAATCAGGAAGTCTTCCAAACGGCCATCCACCATCAGAGCGGCGGCCTCGTGACCATCGATATGGTCGAGAATGATCTGCGTGCCCTTCATGGCGCTTTGTCCTTATAGAGAGGGTAACCTGCGGTTTGGAGCAGGGTGGCGGTTTCCGCCAGAGGCAGGCCGACGATGCCAGTGAAGGAGCCGCTGATCCAAGGGATCAGGGCTCCGGCCGGGCCTTGGATCGCATAGGCGCCTGCCTTGCCGTCCCAATCGCCAGTGGCGAGATAGGCGTTCAACTCTTCATCCGACAGGCGTTTCATCTTCACCATGCTGACCGCATCGCGTTGCCAGACTTTATCGCCACGACGCAGGGCGACAGAGGTGATGACGCGATGACGACGCCCAGAGAGGGCGAGCAGGAATTCCGCGGCCTCTGCCACCCCTTCGGGCTTGCCCATGATGCGGCGGCCCAGGGCGACGGTGGTATCGGCGCAGAGGATCAGATCCTCGGGCTCTGCCGTCACAGCCTCGACCTTTTCCCGGGTGACGCGGGCGCAGTAGTCGCGCGGCAGCTCTCCCTTTTTCGGGGTCTCGTCAATATCCGGCGGACGCACGGCATCCGGCACCACACCAAGCTGCGCCAAGAGCTCCAGCCGCCGGGGGCTGCCTGAACCGAGGATGAAGGCCATTCCTGCACTCCTGTCAAATCTGGTCACTGTCATAGGCCGCCGCAGCCGGACAGAAAAGCCCGAGCGAGCTGCTCCCAAAGCAAAAGCCCGGCACAAAGGGCCGGGCTCTCAAGCCTGAAGGCGAATCTCTAGCGCTTACTTGAAGCGGTAGTTGATCCGGCCTTTGGTCAGGTCGTAGGGGGTCATTTCCACCTGGACCCGGTCGCCCGCGAGGACACGGATGCGGTTCTTGCGCATCTTACCTGCCGTATGAGCGATGATTTCATGGCCGTTTTCAAGCTCGACCCGAAATGTCGCGTTGGGCAGGAGTTCCTTCACGACACCGGGAAATTCGAGCGTATCTTCCTTGGCCATGTTGTCTCCATATCTGCGTTATCCCGAAAACTCCGGGACGTGCGCTTAAATGAGCGCATTTCCCTCGATTTTCAAGGGCGGTTTTATAGCATCTTATGGTTAATGACCTGTTCTATGCGCTTTTCCTGCTCGTCCCAGTGGGTTCTGTTGCGCACAACGCCCTCGCGGCGGACCTGCGCGATGGATTCGGTGTCCACCTCGGCATAGGTCCAGCCGGGCTGGTTGAGGCTGCCTTCGGCCAAAACGCCGGTGGCGGGAAAGCCGGTATCGGGCGGGCCGAAGATGCCGCCCATGCCGGTATTCATGTCTACGGCCTCCGACCACTCCGCCGGACCGACGATCGAGGCCATGGCGGTGACGCATTGCTGTTCAAGCGCGCGGGACATGGCGCCAATCCGCACCCGCCAATAGCCAGCCAAGGCCTCCGTGCAGGAGGGGACAAGGATCACATCCGCCTCGGCCAAGGCGCGACCCAAGAGGGGGTATTCGCTGTCATAGCAAATGAGCACGCCGATCTTGCCCAAGGCCGTATCGAACAGTTTGAGTGGGCCGCCTGCGGTGATGTCCCATGGATCGCGCTCGAACATGGTCATGATCTGCTTGTCCTGATGCGCGCGCTGTCCGGTTGGGGCGTAGAATTCGGCGCGGTTCACGGGCCGGGCAAACCCTGCATGCACCGGAGCAGAGGCCCCGAGGATATGCACACCATATTCCGCCGCGAGACGCTGGTGCAGGGTGGCGGCCGCTTCCATCTTCTCAGTCACCGACTGGATGGAGGCCTCCAGATTGCCCGCAATCTCCGCACCATCCAGCGTCGAGAGCTCCATCGCGCCATATTCGGGGAACACCAGCAGATCCGCTCCTTGGCCCGCGGCCTCGGACACCCAAGTGGCCAGCTTGTCCTCATAGTGTGCCCAGCTGGTCAGCCAGTCGAGCGGATAGGCGGCGGTGGCGATTTTCATTGGGCATGCTCCTGTCAGAACCTCGGTGCGACAGGGCTAGCGCATTCTCTTGGCTACGGAAAGTAGGGCGGGGCGCGACGGAAAGCCTCCGGTCCTGCGTAAAAGCCTGTATTCAAGCGGCTCCCCTCGGGGCGCAAATTCAGGTTATACAAAATCACGCGGTCCTTGCGGCGGGCCGATCGTCTTTGACGAGACAGGACTTACGGGAGGAACCGCATATGGCCACCACATTGACCGACAAGAACATCAACTCGGTGATTAAAGACATCCCAAAGAAGGGATTCCTGCCGAAGTTCTGGCAAGAGTATCGCTCCAAGGTGACCAGCGGCAGCGGCGTGGCCAAATGCCTGAAGGCGTTGAACGAGCGCGGCATTGGCCCTTCTGGCGATCCCTCCGAGGCCAAGCTGAGCGATATGAAGGTGATCATCGACCTTTTGGGCGAGCTCTACAAAGCTTTGGGCCGCGCCGAGGGGAAATGCACCAAGCTGCAATCTCATACGAAACAGTTCTGCGAAGGCTTCATCAAAGTGGTGAACAAGCGCGAAGCTGAAGCGGTCAAGCTGCTGAAAAACGCGGATAAGATTGAAAAAGCGCAGGAAAAGCAGCTGCAGGACGAACAAAAGCAGCTTGATAAGTTCAAGAAGCAGCAGGAGAAAACGCAGGAGCTAATCCTGAAAGAGCTGATCGAGCTGGACAAGCGCGCCAAGAACATGGCCAAGGCCTGTGGCGAGATCACCAAGGATGTGAAACTGGCCACCGCCGATGTGAACAAGCTGATCAAGGGGCTCGACACGCAGCGCGACAGTGACGGCAAGGTGCCGGGCGATCTGGCAAAGCGGTTTGAAAGTGGTCTGGTTGCGCTGCAGAAGAAATACAACCTGCCGCTTCACGCCAACAACTTGAAATCCAGCCTACCGAAGGTGCTGAAAGAGCTGGTCACGCTCTTCCCGCAGTATTTCAAGGTCGAGGATCTGAAGAAAGAGCGCATCTCGGCCGGGGCCTCGATCAAAGAGGCGCAGGACGGGCTGAAGGCGGCTCAAGCCAGTTTCAAGACCTATTCAGAGGCGCATAAGACGCTGGCTTCGGCCCTGAAGGACGTGGCCTGACGTCTGGCGGAGATCACAGGGTGCGAATCCAGAACTGCAGCGGCTTTCTGGTTTCCGCGTCCTGATCGACGTCTTTCCAAGAAAACTCAGCCACAACACCCTCCAGTGGTTCATAGCCCCGCTTGCGCCAAAACGGATCGAGGGGGGCGTAGCCTGCGGAGCGGAGCGGGTGATAGAGCGGGCGTTGCACGCCACAGAACGCCGCGCGTTTGAACCCCAGTGCCCGCGCATGGGCCTCGCGCGCGTCAAAGAACCCGTGTCCCGCGCCTTGGCCGCGAAAGGCGGGCAGCAGGACGGATTCGGCGCAATAGAAGATCTCGTTCAGGTTGAGGCCGCTGTCTGCAAAGGCGGCAGCGAAGTCCTCCGCATGGTCGCTCAATGGCGTGCCGGTTGCGGCTCCGACCAATTTCTCACCGTCAAAGGCGCCGACCACCACGGCCCCCGCGCTGTCGCGGTAGCTTTGCAGATAGTCCCGCTCATAGGTGAGGTCACCATCATAGAGATAGGGCCAGTCGCGAAACACCGCGATCCGTAGGCGCGCCACATCGTCCAGCGCGGCATCCAGTGCCGCGCCGGTCAGGGTCTCGATCCGCAGGGCCATCAGGCCGAGACCTGTTTGATCCAGTCGGAGAGGTTGTAATAGGTGGTCACGCGGGTGATGAGCCCATCGCGCAGCGAGAAAAACGACCCGGCGGGCAGCTTGTAGCTCTGCTGGCGCGCTTCGGGCAGGCCGGCGTCGGTTTCCAGATAGGTGCCGTTCACGGTGAACTCGGCCGCTGCGCGGGTGCCGTCCTCGGTGGCAAAGATCACCAGATCGGTCAGGTTCTCTTTGTAGCAGCGGCTCATATGGGCGCAGAATTCAGCGAATTTCTCTTTGCCGACGCGGATGTTGCCTTCGTTCACGTGATGGGCCACGTCATCGGCCAGGCAGGCGATCATGCCGTCGGTGTCGCCTGCGTTGAACGCGGCGAAATAGCGGGTGATGGTGTCGTTCATATCAAGTCTCCGTCGGGGTGCCCCAGCGCGCGATCAATCTCTCGCGGATCTGGTCTCGGGTTTGCCTATAGCTCTCTAGCTTGGCTTCCCGACTGTCGCCGAGCCCAGTTGGGTCCATAATTGGCCAATATTCGACATCGAGGTGAAAAAAACGGGTCAGCTCCAGCGCGCGTCGTTGGCTGGCGGGCGACAGGGCGATCACCAGATCGTAAGAGGAAATATCGTCGCCCCATTCCTCCATCTCGTCAAACGAGCGGGAGCGGTGGCGCGACAGTTCCACGTCGATCTCATGGCAGACCGCGATGCAGAACCCGTCGATCTCGAGGTCGTTTTTGACACCGGCGGATTGCACGTAAGTACCGGTGCCATAGAGTTTTTTCATGATCCCCTCAGCCATCGGGGACCGGACCGCGTTGTGGTCACAGCAGAACAATACGGACTGCGGCAGCTCCGTCACGCATCAGCCTCCGAAATGCAGAACGCAGATCAGGGTGAAAAGACGGCGCGCGGTGTCGGTGTCGACCTCCGCCTTGCCCTCCAGCCGCTCTTGCAAGACGCGGCTGCCCTCGTTGTGGATGCCGCGACGCGCCATGTCGATGGTCTCGATCTGGCTCGGCGGCAGGGTTTTGACCGCGGTGAAATAGCTCTCGCAGATCTGGTAGTAGTCTTTCACCACCTGCCGGAAGGGGGACAGCGACAGATGGAATTCTGCCGCTTTTTCACCGGCTTCGGTCTGGATATCAAACACCAGCCGCTTGTCGCGGATGGAAAGGCCGAGGTGATAGGGACCTTCCGGCGGCGTGCGGTCGTCACGCACCGGCAGGACAAAGCTGTTCTCTTCGATCAGGTCGTAAATCGCGACCTTTCGCTCCTGCTCGATCTCCGGCGTTGGCGGCGGCAGGTTGCGGTCATCAAGGTCAATGTGGCTGATCCGGCTCATGGCTCTGGTCCCAAGTCTATCGTCCAAACAGACCTAGCGGATCAAACCGTCTCGCACAATCACGCGGAGAGCAGTGCCAAAACAATCGTTGCGCAAGTGATGCGTCAGCGCTGCGTCAAATGACACGAAGCGGCGCGTTTTTACGTGGTGTCGCCAAGTAGCGTCAACACTCTGTTAACCAGCAAAGGCGTTCCATCGACCTGTGCTTCGTGACATCCGTCAGGAGCAGGCAATAGGCTCAGCTTAGCGGAGGGCAGCCCGCAGAGCTGAGCCTTAGCCCACCTTGTCCTTACAGTCAGTGGTTGAGCGCATCCAGGCGTGCCAGGACAGACAGCCCATGCGCCTCAAGGCTCTCGCTTTTGGCCAAGATGGCTGCGGAGGGGCCGATGGCACGCAGGGCGTCCGGTGTCATTTGGCTCAGCGTAGTCCGTTTGATGAAGTCCATCACCGACAGGCCGGAGGAGAACCGAGCAGAGCGTGCGGTGGGCAGCACATGGTTCGGCCCGCCAATGTAGTCGCCAATCGCCTCTGGGGTGTATTGGCCCAAGAAAATCGCACCAGCGTGAATCGTAAGCTCGCTCAGGGCAACGGGGTCGGCCACGCATAGTTCGAGGTGCTCAGGCGCGATCCGATTGGACAGGGCCGCAGCCTCTTCCAGGTCGCGCACCACGATCACTGCGCCGTAGTCTTTCCAGCTTGCGCCCGCAATCGCACGGCGCTCCAGCGTTTCCAGTCGTTTGTCCACGGCTGCCGCGACGGCGCGGCCAAAGGTGGCATCATCGGTGATCAGGATGGATTGCGCGCTTTCGTCGTGTTCCGCTTGGCTCAGGAGATCCAGGGCGATCCAATCCGGGTTGTTGTCCTTATCCGCGATCACCAGAATTTCCGAAGGGCCCGCGATCATGTCGATGCCGACCTTGCCAAAGACCCGGCGTTTGGCCGCCGCAACAAAGGCATTGCCCGGCCCGGTGATCTTGTCCACCGGCGCAATCGTGTCGGTTCCATAGGCCAGCGCGGCCACGGCTTGCGCACCGCCCACGCGGTAGATCTCGTCCACACCGGCGATGCGGCAGGCCAGCAACACCAGCGGGTTGATGACCCCATCCGGCGTCGGCACAGTCACGGCGAGGCGTTCGACACCGGCGACCTTGGCGGGAATCGCGTTCATCAAAACGGAGGAAGGGTAACTTGCCAAACCGCCGGGCACATAAAGCCCCGCAGCCGAGACCGCCGACCAGCGCCAGCCCAACGTGGCGCCTGCCGCATCGGTCCAGGTCTTATCCTCGGGCATTTGCTCGGCGTGGTAGGCGCGAATTCGGGTCGCCGCGAGCTCCAGCGCCGCGTGCTCTTCTTCCGGCACATTTGCGATGGCCGCGTCAATTTCGGCGTCAGAGATCCGCAAGGCGTCGGCATCTGGCAGGGACAGACGGTCGAATTTCTCCGTCAATTCCAACAGGGCCGCATCGCCCCGGGCGCGCACATCCGCGATGATATCGGCCACGATGGCATCCACATCCGGGCTGTCCTCGCGCTTTGCGCCGAGAAGCGCGGCGAAAGACTGTTCAAACGTGGCATCGGAAGAGGTCAGAAATACGGGTATTACGGCACTCCTTGTGCGGAGCCTTACCCTGACTGTGCGTCTGCCTCAAGTTTGATTGGCCGAGATAGGCCGCGCCGTGTCATGTATCGTGCTGGGGCATGTGTTTGGACGGTGCGCGGTAGGGCGTGTCGTCCTTGAGTGCGACTTCAAGTGCTCCACGGACAGGCGGATTGTTCCGTCCCTGCAAGCGTTAGCAACAGATGTCCGGCGCCATCTTCGTCCGGCTCAGGTAACCGAAAGCACCGGACAGGATCATATCCTTATCGGTGCGATCAATCCCCGGAGAGGCCACGTTCAGGACGTTTTCTGCAACCAGCACAGATTGTACCCGCTCATAGGCACGCCCGCGGCGCTCGGCAGCGACGCGGTCTTCCCAGCGAAACCGGTTCAGGAGAATGGCGAAGCGGCGCGCAGAGGCGCGCCAGCTCATTTCCGTGACAGGAAACACTGCATCCTGAACAAGCGAGGAGATGACCTCCAGATCCTCAGCCTCATAGGCACCGAGGTTCAGGGGCGTTCGCGGCCGTCTTCAAAGCTGGCATCGGACATTAGTCTTCCTTGATGCGTTCAATCTGGCGCCCACCGCAGAGAGCTTGCGCACCACATGTTCATAGCCGCGATCCAGGTGATAGACCCGGCTGACGCGTGTTTCGCCTTCTGCCGCCAGCCCCTGCAAGGATCAGCGACACGGAGGCGCGCAGATCCGTCGCCATCACGGGCGCACCCTTCAGGCGTTCAACGCCGGTGACTTTGGCGGTGCCGCCATGAACATCAATCTGTGCCCCCATCCGCATCAGTTCCGGGGCGTGCATAAAGCGGTTCTCGAAGATCTTTTCTTCCAGAACCGATTCACCTTCAGCGGTGCACATCAATGCCATCATCTGCGCCTGGAGGTCGGTCGGGAAGCCGGGGAAGGGTTCCGTGACCACATCGACGGCTTTGACGCGGCCCGATTTATGGCTCACTTTCAGGCCCGCATCGGTTTCGTGATGTCCACGCCAGCCTCTTCGAGCTTTGCGCAGAAGGCTTCCAGCAGATTGCGCCGACCGCCCAGCAGTTCCACTTCGCCGCCGCAGATCGCGGGCGCCAGCATATAGGTGCCCAGTTCAATCCGGTCTGTGACCACCGGATGAGTCGCGCCATGCAGCCGATCAACGCCCTGAATGGTGATCGTGCTGGTGCCGTGCCCTTCAATCTGAGCGCCCATCTTAATAAGGCACTCGGCCAGATCAATTTTCAGGCTCACGCGCCGCGTTCTTCAGCACCGTGGTGCCCTTGGCCAAAGCTGCTGCCAGCAGCGCATTTTCCGTTGCCCCCACCGAGACAATAGGGAAATCCACGGTTCCACCGGTAAGGCGCCCGCCCGGTGCTTTGGCATGGACGTAGCTGTCGCGCAGATCCAGTTCCGCACCCATCGCCTCCAGCGCTTTGAGGTGCAGATCAACCGGACGTGCACCGATGGCGCAGCCACCCGGCAATGACACACCGCATGCCCTTCGCGGGCCAGCATGGGGCCGAGCACCAGAATCGATGCCCGCATTTTGCGCACGATGTCATAATGTGCCGTGTGATTGTCGAGCCCATGGCTGGACATGGCCAGCACTTGCCCTTCTGGCGCGCGAGACTTCCGCCCCAACGATTGCAGCAATGAGGTCATGGTGCGAATATCGCTGAGGCGCGGTGCATTGGTGAGGGTCGCGGTTCTTCGCTCAACAATGTGGCGGGCATCAGCGTCAGGCACGCGTTTTTGGCCCGGCAATCGGAATCACCTGCTTAGCGGGCCGTTGCCAGTTACCAAAATCGAATCCATCTGCTCTATCCTTCAGCGTCGCCCGAGGCGCCGTCTTTTGCCTCGACCGTGCTTGGCTTGGCCTGCGCCGGGCCATATTCGCCTTGAGCGCCGCTTTTAAGCGGTCCTCGCGAGGCCTCGATCGGTTACCGGTGGGTTTCTTTTCTCTGCCATAGAGCTTGTCTAACTTAGTCAAAACCGTCCAGATGCTCTTGCGCTCTCCTGAGAATATGCATAGAAGCCCCCACACGGCGCTGCTGTAGCTCAGAGGTAGAGCACTCCCTTGGTAAGGGAGAGGTCGAGAGTTCAATTCTTTCCAGCAGCACCATGAAATCAGTTGCATACCAATATATTCAGAAGGTGCTGAAGCTCATTTATCCAGCTCTTTCAGTTGGTTTGAGCTGATAGCTGGTTGGGCTGTCACTGTATATATTGGTTTCGGCGAACTCCTGAACTACCTTCCTCAGTGCAACGGCTTTAGTTGTCCCGTCTTTGCGAAATGCAGTGGCGAGGTTGCGACGTGCCGTTTCATGGGGCTGATGTGATGAACACCGACCTGCGCGCTAGGTAGACCGGATGTTTGGTGATCGCTCTGCAATGCTGACAGGTCGTGAACCTGACCCAAGTGATTGCTTCAAGTTTCTCTTTGACATATCCCCAGGCACAATCGTGATCGGAAACGGCAGCGTCCTGCGGTGCGGGTCAATTGGGGACAATGGGGCCAGGGCCTTTGGCGATCACTGGCGGCACCCAAACCAGAATGCCGACTTCCGGGTCGGCTTCGATCTGGGCGAGAATTTCCGGCACGATGTCACCTTTCGCGGATCACCAGTTCAGGATCGACACCTTGGCGGTCACGCATCCATTTGGCAAAGACTCGAAATGAGCATGGATGCCTGCGGGCTTCTTCGCGCATTACTTCGCCAACACCGATCCAGTGGTTGAACCCATCCGGTGGGATGACCGACAGAATCACCACGCCACCACCGGTATTAGAAGCGCGCATCGCGGCAAAGCGCATGGCGTTCAGGCATTCACGGCTATCGTCGAGGACGACCAAGAATTTGCGCATCAAAACCTCTGTTGTCGTGTCTGGGCCATACTGGCCGATGCAACCCTCGCGCAATAGAGGCCTGTGAACGCATTTGTCATCCGTGCGGTTGAGCGCCGGACTGCCGTCCGGCGCAGTTGCGTTCTGCGGTGAGGGCAGGATCTGGCGCAACCGCATCGCAGTCTGTCAGGCTGCGATGCAGGCCCAACGCCGCCAGGGATCTTGGTGCAGCCAGAAGATCGCGCGGGGCGGGAGCGTTCCGCTGTGGGTTGGGCAGTACAACCGGGGGTCAGCTGCCGGATTTCGCCCAATCCCAGTAAAGTCTGCGCACGCGGCGCGTAACAGAGCCATGCCGATAGCTCACATCGTCAAAGGCCGTCACAGGCGTGACTTGGACATGTTGCCGGACAGGAAGATCTCATCCGCGCTTCAAAATGGGTATAACTCAGCACGGTTTCATGCACTGCGATCCCATCGGCGCGCATGTTCTCGATGTGGCGCGCCCGTGTGATACCGGCAAGGAACGTGCCATTGGCAATGCGTAAAGACCTCGCCGTCCTTTACCATAAAGACATTGGCTGTCGCGGTTTCGGCCACATTGCCCATGGCACGCAGGTCAGAGTGCTGGTGAACCTTTGGCGCGCGCCCTGCGCAGCATGCGGGCATTGTTTGGATAAAGGCAGCCGGCTTTGGCGTCCACGACTGGAGGATCGCAGAACCGGGCGACGAAAGCGGGTGCGGGTCAGGGTGGCGGAGGCCGCCTCGCGCCATCGGGATCTCCTCAAGGCAGATCGCAAATTGCGTGGCCTCAGGTGCGGGCGCGATCAGGGTCTGATCGTTTCGCTGGCCCAATACATCGGGCGGATATAGACGGCGCTGCGGGGGAGAAGGCCTTGAGCCCCTCGTTCACGATTTCCACCATCTGATCGGCGGGCACTGTGGCGGCTATCATCAGCGCCTCGGCAGAGGCGTTGGCGCGGCGCAGGTTTGTCGAGGTCGAAGCGACGCCGTCAACCAGCGTGCTCCGTCAAAGACGGAAGAGCCAAGCCACGCGGCATGGTCGGCGGCGGACATGATCGGCACATCGCCATCATGCCATTGGCCGTTGAAATAGGTGCGGATCGTCTTGCCGACAGCCATTGGGAAACCTCGGGTTCTTGAACGTCTTGGGTGATTTGTCGGGACGTTAGGGGCAGGCGCGGCGAGGTCCAGCCGAAAGGCCAGATCGACACATATCGAGCAACGCCAGAAATGTATCGATCTGTCGCGCTAAGGCGCGCTTATTCGTCGTAGCTACGACCAGCTTGTCGGTCAGCGGATAGGCCTGACAGACAACACAAAGCCCTTGGCCACCTCGTCATCCTCCAGCGCGTGGTTGGCGGCCATTTCAACCTCGCCCTCAATCACCCGACAGCGACAGGTGGAGCAGACACCGGCGCGGCACGACCACGGAGCATCCATGGCGTTGTCCAGAGTCGTTTCTGAAGCACGCTGGTATTGCGATCCAGCGTCACCGAGCGGTGGCCCCATCCAGCGTGATCGCGGCGGTGACCGGCGCGCTGGCGGCGGCATTTCCGCTGGCGGCTTTTTTCGCAGCACGTCCGGGTTGGTTGGAGGCGAAGAGCCGAACTTGATCTGCGCGTCCGAGAGGCCCGCCGGCGCAGTGCCTCGGCAATGCCAAGCATCATCGGCTCGGGTCCGCAGATGAACGCGGTGTCGATGCTCTGAATCAATCCAGCGCCCAAACAGCTGGGCGCATTTCTCCTGCGTGACCAATCCGGTGAAGAGATCCACCTCTTGCGCATCCGCCTCCAGCACATGGATCACCGACAGACGTCCCATGTAGCGGTTCTTCAGGTCCCGATCTCCTCGCGGAACATGATCGAGCTGATACCTTGTTGGCGTAAACCAGCGTGAAACGGGACTGGGGTTCGGCCTGCAGCGTGGTTTTCAGGATCGACAGCACCGGCGTGATGCCGGAGCCACCGGCAAAGCCCAGGTAGTGTTTCCGGCTGCTGCATCGAGATCAGTGAAAACCGACCCTGCGGCGGCATGCTTCACCGTGTCACCGACCTTCAGGTCGGTGTTGGCTCCAGGTGAAAAGGCCCCGCCATCCACGCGCTTGATGCCGACCTGCAGGATCCCCTCGTCCTTGCCCGCACAGATGGAATAGCTGCGGCGCAGCTCGGTGCCGTCGAAATCGCGGCGAAACGTCAGGTATTGGCCTGGTGAAGTCGAATCTGCCGCCGCGCCATTGACGGTTTCAGCGTGACCACCACCGCATCGCGGATGGTGTGTTTAATGTCGGTGACTTCGAGAGGGTGAAAGCGGGCCATGGAGCGAGCCTCCTCAGATACACTTGAAAGTCGAAAGGTTCCAGGCAGCTGTTGCAGCGCCAATGGGCCTTGCACGGGTGGAGCCGAACCGGCTCACGCGGGTCACATCGGGCTGCCGCAGCGGGGGCAATGGTCGGGGCCGCCAGCGGGGAGGGGGCGCGATGCCGTATTCTCCAGGCCGGGCGCGGCCTTTCTCTGAGAGCCAGTCGGTGGTCCAGGGCGGCGCGATCTGATCTTGATTCCACACGTTCAACCCCGTGAGAGGCGAGTGCGGTTTCCACATCCAGCCGAATGATCGACGTCGCCGGACAGCCGGAATAGGTCGGCGTCAGGTGACGATCAACCCGTCGTCGCTCCACTCAACATCGCGCACGATGCCGAGGTCGACGAGGAGATCACCGGAATTTCCGGATCAGGCACCGCGTCGAGCCATTCCCAGATCTGCGCGAGGGAGGTTGTTGGATGTTGTATTTGCCATTTAAGCACCTTGCCTGACGATAGGCGGGCATCCCTCGACCTCCCCCGGCGGGGGCTTCACCCCCACCCGAGGCCGGGGATGCCCCATGCGGGTAAACGCGAGCATCACCACGTCGCTCCCGGATAGCGCGCTGCATCCACTGCATGGTGGTCAGCAGATGCCCGAGGTGTTCGGTGCATCTTGCCATCGCGGCCACGCCACGGCGCGGCGCCCGGGAGCGTCAGCGTCGCCTCGCCTAAGACACGGGCGAGTGTCATCGTAGTCCGCGCGCAAACCGCGGATCAGGGCAATTCCGGCCTCGACCAGCGCGGCATCCACCGTGTCGCTCAGGAACATCTCGCCCACATAGGGGTAAAGGTAATCAAGCGCCGCCTGCATCCGGGCGTGGCTTTCTCGGTGCCGTCGCCAAGGCCCACGACGGTCTCGGCAGAGCGTTCCAGATGGTAGGTCGCTTCTTCACCGCCTTTGCGGCAATCGCCGCGACACGCTCGTCAGCAGAGCCGGTCAGCGCGCAGTTGCAGCACGTGCCAGGCATCAAACAGGAACTGCCGCATCAGGGTCTGGGACAACCCGCCGTTTGGCCTTTCGACCAGCACGAGATTGCGGAATTCCCAGGCATCGCGCAGGAAGGCCAGATCATCTGCGGTCTTGCCCTCGCCCTGCACTTCAGCCGCGAGACCAAGCCACATCTGGGTCTGGCCGATGAGATCGAGCGCGGTATTGGCCAGCGCGATATCCTCTTCCAGCACCGGCGCTTGACCGCACCATTCGCTGACACGATGGCCGAGGATCAGGGTGTTGTCCCCCATCCTGAGCAGGAATTCATAAAAAGCAGCGTCGTGCGACATCACATCGCCCCCACGTCTTCGGGAATGTCGTAAAATGACGGGTGGCGGTAGACCTTGCTCTCGGAGGGCTCATACATGGGGCCTTTCTCCGAGGGAGAGGAGGCGGTGATCTGCGCCGCCTCGACCACCCAGATCGACACGCCCTCATTGCGGCGTGTAGACGTCGCGGGCGTTCTTGATCGCCATTTCCGCGTCCGGCATGCAGGCTGCCGACGTGACGGTGGCTAGGCCATGCTGGCCGCGGATGAAGATTTCCCAGAGGGGCCATTCGGTTTTCATGTTTGGTCCTTTCGGTGCTGAGACAGGGCGCGCCCGGGTTGCGGGCGCGCGGCGCTGCCGCAGGGAATGTCAAAACGAAGGGGCGCTTACTCCGCCGCCATCTTGCGGGCGCGTTTCTTCTCGGCGTGGGCCATCATGCCCTCGCGTACCCAAGCCCCGTCGTCCCAAGCTTTGTTACGTGCGGCCAGACGGTCGGTGTTACAGGGGCCGTTGCCCTTGATGACCTCAAAGAACTCCTCCCAATCGGGCTCGGAGAAGGCGTAGCCGCCCTTTTCCTCGTTCCACTTGAGGTTCTCGTCCGGCACCGTCAGACCGAGGTATTCGGCCTGTGGCACAGTCTGGTCGACGAACTTCTGGCGCAGCTCGTCATTGGTGTTCATCTTGATTTTCCACGCCATCGACTGCGCGGAATGCACCGAGTCCTTATCCGAGGGGC
>JBLXDQ010000033.1:0-13126 GCA_048263945.1 Epibacterium sp.
TCTCTTTCATCATCGCCAGCGTTTCGGCGTCGATCCCGACCGGCGTGTAGTAGAACGCGGATCGGCTGAGCCGCACCAGTTTGCACTGGTGGCTGATACTGAGCTGCGGGTGGTCTCGTTTGATCATCGCGCGTTTCTTTTCGGGGCTCACCGCTTCAGCCCTTCGGACAAAAAATCGTTCTCGACCGCTAGCCTCCCGATCTTGGCGTGCAGTTCCTTGATCTCGGCCTCGGTCGGCCCCTCCGGCTTGCCGCCACGGGCAAACACTTCAGCCATCCCCTCGACCGCTTGGCGTTTCCATGTGCTCATCTGGTTCGGATGTATCTGCTGCTTCGCCGCGATCTCCTGGATCGTCTTGTCGCCACGCAGCGCCTCCAGCGCCACCTTCGCCTTAAACTGGTCTGTGAACTTCCGCGTTTCGCCATTCTCGTATCCCTTCAAAGGTTCGGGATACACCTAAGCCGACTGTCCAGTTTTCTGGGACCACTTCAGGGTGATTTGGCGGGAAGGGGGAATTTGCGGATGTTTCTTCGCATAGAAGTATCCACTTGCGAGATAGTTTTACAGTTTCCTGCGGTATGTCACTCAAGGGAGATTTTGTTTGGGCACCGACCCAACGACATTTTACACTCTCAGCGTAGGAACCCATCGATATATTAATACGTGATCCAATGAGACCTTTCGTTGCGTTTCCTCGAATTACGGCCCTGAGGACGCAGCGCCAACCGCCTCACCGAACGGCAGGTTTGGGTCGATCGATTCGGTCCAGCAGGTTGCGGTAAACCATGCTTCGCTGCGTCCTAGTCCGATGTCAACGAAGCGCAGAAAGGGCTCTATCCAAAGTCGGTACATCTAGAGACATGGCGAGCGGTCCTTGCCGCAGCCGCACGAAAAAGAGCAGATCTTCACCGCACTAACAATGAACTCGGACCAATCGATAGGAGGCCACCGTTTGCCCTCGTATTAGAGCGCCCGTGGGATCTTTCGATGCCAACGCCATCAACTTGAACTGTGATCGTTGGTCTTGCCGTTTTCTCGACAGGTCTGGCCTCCATCATCTATTTACATATCCTCAAGTGCGCCGGGGCAACCAAACTTATTACTCGTGACCTTCCTGATTTCTGTTTCCGCGATCGCTTTCTGGGTTCTAGTGTTTTGCGAACATTTGAACGGACCGGAATTCGCTGGCATGGTTCTCATCGGAATAGGACTTGTCGCCATCAATGGACGAGTCTTGATTCTCGGTAGGCCGATGTCGGGAGGTTCACGGGCAACTATCCGGCGATGTGACAGGTTTGTCCGCCCTGCTGACCTTCATCTTCAGATATTGCTACGCGATAGACGATTGGCGGGTCAGGGAAACGCCGCTGAAAGCACCTCAGCGGGATTGAGCGATCTTTCCCGGATGTCATCGCGGCGGCCAACCAGCTTTGTTTTCTCGACCATAGCGGTGTTGTTCTTAGTGGCCTTATCCAATCGGCTGATACCAAAGTTGATTTCGACCAATTTCGTAGCCTGAACTTCTTGCCCAATTTGGTACGCCACCGTTCTCCCCGACCCGAAAGCTGTGCGGCTTTTTGATCGGGGGAACAGTGGCTTGGGGCGGTGTTAGCGCTCAAGCTCCGGTGTGGCGGCCGGGCGATCCGCCATTTGCGCCAGTTTCACCTGCATCAGCAGGGACATCTCGTCATAGACGCGCCATTCATCGACGATCTTGCCATCCCTATAGTGGAAATGGCTCATCCCCATGATTTGCACCCGCTTGCCGGTCGGCTTGCCCAAGTGGCGCAGGATACCATGGCCGAGGTGATGCCCTTCCATCAGCCAGCGCACATGCACCTTGACGCCACCCTCCTCGCAGGGGGTCGAACAGATGTATTGTGGCTCAAAGGCCGCATCCGGGAAGGTGCCGACCAGGCCAAGGGTCTGATGGGTGATCGCGGCGCGCCCGTAGGTCTCCACCATCAAGGGGCCATGATACTGCGCCGTGCGGGCATAGACCTCGTCGATACGGCCAAACATGCGGCGGTTATAGACGTCATGCAGCCAGCCGAGCGTATGGCGCTCCAGATCCGTGCTGGCGAGGGACAGGTCCGCTTGCGAGTCCGGCGGGTACTGCCCGATCAGGCGGCGGTTCTCCCCGATATCAAGCGCAAGCAGGCCCTTGTTGAAATGATCCTGCGCCAGATCGGTGGCGTATTTTTGAATATCGACGCCAAGCTGCATCGGGATCGCCATGCCGTCGCTGATCACCCATTCACGGTAGATCTGATCCTCCGTTTCCTAACTATAGGGGCGGACCACTTCAGTGGGGGAGGATCAGAAATTCCCGGGCGACGGGCAGTTTCCCAATGTCGAGATTGTCCGCATTTTGGCGAAGACTGGCGGCCTCAATCAGCTGGGCGCAGAGGTTTTTTCGCCCATGCTCGCACAGATGAGCGCAGACGAGGTAGCAAGGGTTTCGCGCGATAGTCTCGACGCTGTGCTGGTCGAAGCATCCTCCTCCCCGAGGCTTTGACCCTTACTGAGGCTGGGCAGGGCGAGAGAGTAAAAGGCTCTTCCTGTCCGCCTCTTTTTGAATCAAACTTCGCTGTTGTATAACTGGGATGATGGCCGAGGTTCCCCTATTCAAGAACGTACAGTGTCCCGCAATCTCCGTGACAGGTACGCCAAGCGCGGTGTATCCGCGGACCTAGTGACGGTCGAAGTCTCGAACCATAAGACGCCGACCTAGCAATTTCACACAGTGCATCCAATCGTCGGGAAAACGATGCCCAAGATCGTTTTCTGATCTTCCTGGCTCTGATGATGTGACCGCTCCCCGACGCCATCGCTGTACCAAGGTGAGACTGCGTTGATCCACAAAGGAGGGCGGTCACATCATCAGAGACGGTCTGGAACCTAGGAGCGCGCAGCGACGCTTCGCTGATAATTGTTGAGCGATGTGATGAGCTGCTGACCGGTTCCCCGTTCGTGTCGTGTACAGAACTCTTGCCAAATTACCCCATGCGGCAAGCTCTTGAATTCTTCGGTCAGCATCAATCGAGTGGTGAAGTCGAGACTGGTCTCCGCCTTGCGCAACGGCTCCACGGGACTAAGCAGCGCTTCGAGAAGCGCTTTTTGCATATTGCGCACCCCGATCACCCAGGCCGCGGTGCGGCTGATGGTTGCGTCAAAGAAGTCCAACCCGATCCGGGTCCGCTGCAAAAGATCCGCAAAGACGATTTCCTGCGCCATGGCCCGGATGCTCTCGTCCAGCAAGATCACATGGTCACTGTCCCAACGCATCGGGCGAGAGACATGCAACAGGATGTCTTGGACGGAAAGCGCCACCGAAGTCAGCTTGTCCGCCACGTTCTCGGTCGGGTGGAAATGCCCCATATCGAGACACAAAGCCGTCTGATTGCGAATGGCATAGCCGAGGTAGAATTCGTGACTGCCGACGGTCATCGCCTCCACGCCGATGCCGAAGAGCTTGCATTCGACTGCGTCCAGCAGGTGAGACCTGTCATGTTTGGGTGCAAGGATCGCATCCAGAGACTGCTCCAGCCGCCGCCGCGCGCCGATGCGGTCAACGGGATTGTCCTTGGAGCCGTCCGGCACCCAAATGTTGTTGACCACCTCTGCCCCTTGGGCAGCGCCGATTTGCGCGGCAATGTCCCGGCAGCGCTTACCGTGTTCGATCCAGAACTCCCGGATGCCTTGGTCTGGATGGGAGAGGGTCAGATTGTCGTCTGCCTTGGGATGGGCAAAGAAGGTGGGGTTGAAATCCAGCTTCACGCCCTGTTCCGCAGCCCAATCGACCCAAGGCGCAAAATGGTGATATTCGAGGGCGTCGCGATCCGGCGTTTCCTCGGTGTCGAGGTAGCAGGCGTGCAGGTTCAACCTATGTTTCCCGGGGATCTGGGAATAGGCAAATTCCAGATCTGCGCGCAGCTCATCCGGCGTGCGGGCGCGCCCCGGGTGGTTCCCCGTGGCCTGAATGCCGCCGCCTGAGGCGCCCTTTTGTTTCTCGAAGCCGCGTACGTCATCGCCTTGCCAGCAATGCATGGAAATCGGGATGGTTGCGAGGGTCGCCAGCGCGGCCTCCGTATCAACACCCCATTCAGCAAAGGCCTCTCTGGCCTGTTCGTAACTCATGTGTCCTCCCGATTGAATGTGGGGGGCAGGGTGCCGCGCCTGCCCCGCGTCGCCTCCGAGAATTGGGGTCAGCGCGTAAAGGCCTCTTTGTTGCCCGCATCGACGTTGATGATATTGCCGGTAGATTTTGCCGATTGGTCCGAGGCGAAGAAATAGGCCGCCTCGGCGATATCTTCGGGCAGAACCGAGCGTTTCAGCAAGGAGCGTTGGCGATACATTTCCTCCAGACCGCCCTTGTCCGTGCCATAGGTCGAAGCGCGTTGTTCCAGCCATTCGCCCTCCCAGATTTTTGATCCGCGCAGCACGGCATCCGGATTGACCACATTGACGCGAATACCTGCCTCCGCGCCTTCCAGCGCAAGACAGCGGGCGAGGTGGATTTCAGATGCCTTTGCCGTGCAATAGGCAGAGGCATTGGGCGAGGCGGCAAGCCCGTTCTTGGAGGCGACAAAGACGACAGAGCCGCCCATGTCCTGCAGACGCATCATCTTGAAGGCCTCGCGCGAAACCAGGAAATAGCCCGTGGACAGGATGTCCATATTCCTTTGCCACAGCGACAGTGAGGTTTCCTCAATCGGGGCTGAGGAGGCGATACCCGCATTGGACACAAGAACGTCAATGCCGCCGAATTCAACCGCGAGGTCCGCATAGGCCGCAGTGACCGCAGCCTCGTCGGTCACATTCATCTCGACCGCGCGGACCACGTCGTGCCCGTAGCTCTGCGAAAGAGCCTCCTGCGCCTGCGACAGGGCCTCGGCATTGATGTCGGCCAGCAGGACACAGGCGCCTTCGGACAGGTAACGGTCGGCTGTTGCCATGCCGATCCCGCCGGCGCCCCCCGTCACCAGGGCGATGCGGCCTGCCATCGATTTGGGCTTTGGCATCCGTTGCAGCTTGGCTTCCTCAAGCAGCCAATACTCGATATCAAAGGCTTCCTGCTCGGGCAGACCCACGTAATCCGAGACCGAAGAGGCACCGCGCATCACGTTGATCGCATTCACATAGAATTCGGCCGAGATCCGAGCAGTCGCCTTGTCCTTGGCAAAGGTGATCATGCCGACACCGGGAACGAGGTAAACCACCGCGTTCGGATCACGCAAGGCAGGGCTATCGGGGTGTTTGCAGCGCTCATAATAGGCGGCATAGTCGTCGCGATAGGCGGCGATTTGCTCTGCGAGCCCTTCCAGCACCGTCTCAACGTTGTTCAGCGCGGGGTCGAAATCGATCACCAGCGGACGGATCTTGGTGCGCAGAAAGTGGTCCGGGCAGGACGTGCCAAGGGCGGCAAGATCGCGCATGTCCTTTGCGTTCACAAAGTCCAGGACGGTGTCGCTGTCTTCGAAATGGCCGACCATATGCTGGTTGCCGGAGACAAAGCCACGGATGGCGGGCATCAGGCGCGCCGCAACTGCCCGCCGCTCGGCCGAGGGCAGAGATTGATGGGCAGCACCCCCAAATGCGGCCCGTCCGGCGGTCTGTTCTTCAAACCAGTCCATCGCTTTCTGGATGATCGCCAGCGTCAGCTCGTAGCAGTCCTTTGCGTCATCCGCCCAGGTAAAGAGCCCGTGGCTTTCCAAGACAACGCCCTTGGCCTCCGGGTTCTCGAGGGCGAATTTCTCCAGCCAAAGCCCCAGTTCATAGCCCGGCTTCTTCCACGGCAGCCAACCGATGTCGTCGCCAAAGATGTCCTGCGTCAACGCCTTGGAGTTCTTGGAGGCCGCGATGGCGATGATCGCATCCGGGTGCATGTGGTCCACGTGTTTCTTGGGCACATATGCGTGCAGCGGCGTGTCAATCGATGCCGCCCGTGCGTTCAGGTTGAAGGTGCAATGGGGCAGGTAGCCGACCATCTCGTCTTCAAAGTCGACGCCCCGGTATTTGCCCTTCAGGGCGCGCAGTTTATCCATGTAAAGCGTTGCAAAGCCGTCCATTTTGATAGAGCCGACATCGCCGCCGGACCCTTTCACCCAGAGGACCTCCACCGCCCCACCGGTGAGCGGATCCGTCTCCATGACTTTGGCCGAAGTATTGCCGCCACCGTAGTTTGTGATTCGCTTGTCAGACCCGAGAAGGTTGGAGCGATAGAGCAGCTTCTCCGGCTCGCTCATGCCTTCAGCGCAGGCGTCATCCCACAGGTTTTGAAGCCGATTTTCGGCGCGAGTCAGCATGGTCATCCTCCCTGGAACACCGCACAATGCGGCCTCTTGCGTTGCGGTCAGCCTGATCGGATCGGCTCCGCAAGTCAAGCAAAACCAATCAACATCAATCATGCTTCGGCGCAGTATGATCGAAAATGAAAGAAAATGATTGACCAAATCGGTGAATCAGGCATTTTGGGTTCAGGGAGGACGCAATGCACGAGACAGAACGCCACAGGATTATTTTGTCCGCCGTCCAGGAACGCCCCATCGTCACGGTGGCGGAACTGGTCGCGTTGACGGAAACATCCGAAGCCACAATCCGGCGTGATATCGCAACGCTCGATGGCCAAAAGCGCCTGCGTCGCGTGCGGGGTGGGGCGGAGTCTTTGTCACCTCCGGCCCTGCCCGGGCTGGCGGGGCGTCCGTTCTCAGTGAACCAGGCGATCAATGCCGAAGCAAAGGCGGCCATCGCCCGCGAGGCCGTGGCCCTCTGCGACGATGGAGAGCCCATCATCATCAATGGCGGCACCACCACCTTTCAGATGGTGCATCCGCTGGCCAATCGCCGGGTGCAGGTCCTGACCAACAGCTTTCCGATTGCGGAGCATCTGCTGCGCAATACCAAGAATACGGTGATGTTGCCCGGGGGCGCGATTTACCGCGAACAGAACATCATCCTCTCCCCCTTCGACAACGACATGACGCGGCACTTTTATGCCAAGCGCATGTTTATGGGGGCGCATGGTCTTGGGCCAATCGGGTTGATGGAAAGCGATCCCTTGCTGATCCAGGCGGAAGAAAAACTGATCGGCCAAGCGGATGAACTGGTGGTGCTGGTCGACAGCTCGAAATTCGAAAACCGATCGAGCTTGGTGCTCTGCCCGCTCAATCGCATCGACATTGTTATTACGGACGAAGGGATTACGGACCGCGCGGCCTCCATGCTGGAGGCTGCCGATATCCGGGTGATCGTGGCGCAGGGAAGCGCCGCGCGAGAAACGAACGCCGGTTAGGCGTTCTTCATAAGGGAGGAAAGATCATGAAACTAACACGCAGATTGTTTGGTGGCGCAGCCATGGCGACCGCGCTGATGGCGGGCAGCATGGCACAGGCGGACGACCCGGTGCGCATCGCG
Organism: Epibacterium sp.; assembly: GCA_048263945.1. Taxonomy (GTDB): domain Bacteria; phylum Pseudomonadota; class Alphaproteobacteria; order Rhodobacterales; family Rhodobacteraceae; genus Epibacterium. Next base: position 7,417 of record JBLXDQ010000033.1, read on the forward strand.
CTTGTGGTAAAGGCGCTTGGCATCGGCTTTTTTGAGGCCGCCGCAAAAGGCGCCGAAGAGGCCGCCGCCGAACTGGGCAATGTCGAAGTGATCTATACCGGCCCGACCGACACTACCGCTGAAGGCCAGATCGAAGTGATCAACGCGCTGATCGCGCAGCAAGTGGATGCCATTGCGATTTCTGCCAATGACACTGACGCTCTGGTTCCGGCGCTGAAAAAGGCGATGCAGCGCGGCATTACGGTCATTTCTTGGGATTCCGGGGTGGCGCCGGAAGGGCGGCAGCTGCACCTGAACCCTTCGTCGAACCCGCTGATCGGCAATATGATCATCAAGCTCGCTGCGGATGAACTGCCCGAGGGCGGTCAAGTCGCTGTTCTCTCGGCCACCACCACCTCGACCAACCAGAACATCTGGATCGACGAGATGAACAAGGTGCTGCCGAACTATAAGGGGATCGAAGTCGTCGGTACCGTTTACGGTGATGATCTGGCGGATAAGTCCTATCGCGAGGCGACCGGCCTGATGCAGACCTATCCCGACCTTGACGCGATCATTGCGCCGACTTCCGTCGGGATCGTGGCCGCCGCACGGGCGGTCGAAGACGCGGGCAAAGTGGGGGAGGTCAATGTGACCGGTCTCGGCCTGCCCTCAGAAATGGCGGGCGCCATTGAGAGCGGCGCGTCGAAGTCCTTTGCCATCTGGAACCCCATCGACCTCGGGTATTCGGCCACCTACCTCGCCTATGAGCTGGCGACCGAAGCGGCCAAGGCCGCGCCGGGGGCTGAAATCTCCATGGGTCGGATGGGCACGCTGACCCTCGACGACAATAACGAAGGCGCGATGGCAGATCCGTTTGTCTATGACGCAAGCAATATCGACGCCTTCAAGAGCATCTTCTGATCTTCCCTCCCCCGGCGCGGAGTACGCGCCGGGGGAGCCGTCCCATTCCTGACCAACCGGAGGATACGATGCAGATGAGCGTCGAATCCCGACAGTTTGACCAGACCGCGGCGCATAGCCCGGTTCTGACCCTGTCCGATATCACCAAGACATTCCCGGGCGTCAAAGCGCTCGATCAGGTGTCGCTTGAGCTGTACCCCGGTCAGGTCACCGCCCTGATCGGTGAGAACGGCGCGGGAAAATCGACGCTGGTCAAGACATTGACCGGCATTTACCAGCCGGATGGGGGCACAATCTCGGTTGCAGGTCAGGCCGTTCATTTTGCCACGGCTCAGGACGCCGCTGCGGCCGGGATCACCGCGATCCATCAGGAAACGGTGCTGTTTGATGAGCTTACCGTGGCGGAGAACATCTTTATCGGACATGCGCCGCGAGGGCGATTTGGTCTCATCGACTGGAAGACCCTGCGGGCGCGCGCCGCAGAGATACTGGCGCGGATCGATGCAGACCTGCACCCGGACACGCCCCTGCGCGACCTTGGGATCGCCTCCAAACACCTGGTCGCCATTGCCCGCGCGCTCTCTGTCGATGCGCGTGTGGTGGTGATGGACGAGCCCACTGCGGCCTTGTCGCATAAGGAAATCGAAGAGCTTTATGAGCTAGTCGACCGGCTGAAGGCCGAAGGGCGCGCCATCCTCTTTATCAGCCATAAGTTCGACGAGATTTTCCGGATCGCGGATCGATATACAGTGTTCCGGGATGGGACCCATGTGAGCGCGGGCCTGATGTCCGAGGTCACCGAGGCGGACCTTGTGCGCATGATGGTCGGCCGCGATGTAAACCAGATTTTTCCGAAACGGGATCACACCCCGGGCGAGGAAATCCTAAAGGTGGTGGGCTATGCCCATCCAACCGAATTTGCGGATATCACCTTCAGCCTGAGGCGCGGAGAGATCCTTGGGTTCTATGGTCTGGTCGGGGCAGGGCGGTCCGAGGTGATGCAGGCTCTGTTCGGCATTACCAAACCCTCGAAGGGGATCACCCAGATCGATGGCAAGCTCAAGGTCATCCGCTCTCCAGCCGAGGCGGTGGAGGCCGGGATCGTCTATGTGCCGGAGGATCGCGGCAAGCAAGGGGCGGTGATCGGCCTGCCGATTTTCCAGAATGTCACGCTGCCATCGCTGAGCCAGACCTCCCGCAGGGGGTTCCTGCGGCTGTCCGAAGAGTTTGCTCTGGCCCGCGCCTACACAGAACGCCTCGACCTGCGTGCCGCGGCCTTGGACCAGGATGTCGGCAACCTCTCCGGTGGCAACCAGCAAAAGGTCGTCATCGCCAAGTGGTTGGCCACCAAACCCCGCGTCATCATTCTGGATGAACCGACCAAGGGCATCGATATCGGGTCCAAGGCGGCGGTGCATGCCTTTATGGCGGAACTCGCGTCAGAGGGGCTCTCGGTGATTATGGTCAGCTCGGAAATCCCCGAGGTTCTGGGCATGTCGGATCGGGTGATCGTCATGCGAGAAGGGTTAATTGCCGCCGAGCTTGAGGGCGACGATCTGACGCCCGAGAAACTGGTGCGCCATGCGGCCGGAATTGGAGAGACCTTATGAGCCTGTTGAAATCGCGTGACGTGCTTTTGGGGGGCGCAATCCTTGTGTTGTTGGCGCTGATTGCCAGCCGGTTTCCCGGCTTTGTTGCGCCATCAAACCTCGTGCGCGTGTTTACCGATACCTCGCCCTTGCTGATCCTCGCGCTGGGGCAGACGGTGGTGATCCTGACGCGCTGCATTGATCTGTCGGTGGCCGCTAACCTCGCTCTGACGGGCATGGTCTGCGCCATGCTCAATGCCGCAGCGCCAGGGGTGCCGGTGGCGGTGATCCTAACAATGGCCGTCGCGCTTGGGGCATTGATGGGGATGGTCAACGGCGTGATGGTCTGGAAACTGTCGATCCCGCCCATTGTTGTGACGCTCGGGACCATGACGATCTATCGCGGGATCATCTTTTTGATCTCCGAGGGTGCGTGGGTCAACGCGCATGAGATGAGTGCGGCCTTTACCGATTTTCCGCGCGTTCAAATCCTCGGCTTGCCAGTTCTGGCCTGGGTCGGCATTGCCGCCGCACTCGGTATGGCGCTCTTGATTGCGCGAACCCCTTTGGGGCGGGCGTTCTATGCCGTGGGCGGCAATCCTCATGCTGCGGTCTATACCGGGATTTCTGTCGGGAAGACCCAGTTCTGGGCCTTCACCCTTTCGGGGGCCTTGGCTGGGCTTTGTGGTTATCTTTGGGTGGCGCGCTATGCGGTGGCCTATGTCGACATCGCGGGCGGCTTTGAGCTGGAGGTCGTAGCCGCCTGTGTGATTGGCGGCATCTCTATCGCGGGGGGTGCAGGCACCATCCTCGGCACCATCCTCGGGGCGTTGTTTCTTGGCATCATCAAGAACGCCCTGCCGGTGATCCATATCTCGCCCTTTTGGCAAATGGCGATTTCGGGCACCGCGATCATCGTCGCCGTCACCCTCAATAGCCGCAAGTCAAAGGGCAAAGGCCGGATCATTCTACGCAGAGCGCAAGACGGCGCATTGGAAGGAGCCAAAGCATGAGCGAAGCCCGTCTGTCGCCGCGTGTCATCCCGGACCGGCTGCAAAGCCCGGCCGCCCGTCTCTTGGCCTCTTGGGAGGTGCTGCTGCTCTGCGTAGCCGTGGCGATCTTTATCGCGAACTCCTTGGCCTCGCCCTATTTTCTGAACGCTTGGAACTTGAGTGACGCCACCTTCAACTTTACCGAAAAAGCGATGATCGCCTTTGCCATGGCGCTGTTGATCATTGCGGGCGAAATTGACCTGAGCGTCGCTTCGATCATCGCGCTGGCCTCAACCGCAATGGGGGCGGCGGCCTCCGTTGGGGTCGGAACGCCCGGGCTGGTTGGAATCGGGTTGGGAACCGGGCTGATCTGCGGCGCCTTCAACGGTCTGCTGGTCACCCGCATGGGATTGCCGTCGATCGTCGTCACCATCGGCACCATGAGCCTGTTTCGCGGGATTTCCTTTATCGTTCTGGGGGATGGTGCCTATCGGACCTACCCGTCGGATTTCTCCTACTTTGGTCAGGGCTATGTCTTCTGGGTGATTTCCTTCGAGTTCGTCCTCTTTGCCCTGCTGGCTGCCGCCTATTCAGTGCTATTGCATCGCACCAATTTTGGCCGCACCGTCTATGCCATTGGAAATAATCCAACCGCGGCGCAGTTCTCGGGCATCCGTGTCCAGCGGGTAAAGTTCATCCTCTTCCTGCTCACCGGGCTCATGTCCGGCGTGGCGGCGATCTGCCTGACCTCGCGGCTGGGCTCTACCCGCCCCTCGATCGGAACCGGGTGGGAGTTGGAGGTGGTCACAATGGTGGTTCTCGGCGGCGTTTCGATCCTCGGCGGAGCCGGCTCGATCCCCGGCGTGGTGATTGCCGCTTTTGTCATGGGCCTTGTGACTTTTGGCCTTGGCCTGTTGAACGTGCCGGGCATCGTCATGTCGATCTTCATCGGGTTGATGCTGATCGCGGTGATCGCTTTGCCGCGCCTTTGGACGATGTGGAGGGGGTGATGGAAAAACACGCCTTTACCATGCAGTTGAACCCTGGCCAGGCCGCGGAATACAAACGCCGCCATGATGAGATCTGGCCCGAGCTTGTCGCGCTGCTCAAGGATGCCGGAATTTCCGACTACTCGATCCATCTTGACCCGGAGACCCATGTGTTGTTCGGAGTCTTGTGGCGCACGGAGGATCACGGGATGGACGCGCTGCCCGGCGCGGAAGTGATGCAGCGCTGGTGGGCGCATATGGCCGACATCATGCAAACTCATCCCAACAATGAACCGGTCGTAAAAACACTCCAGCCGTTGTTCCACTTGCCATGAAAGTCGCAGTTCTCGACATCGGCAAAACCAACGCCAAAGTTGCGCTGGTCGATACGGATCGCATGATCGAAGTCGCGGTGCGGACGCGCCCCAACAGGGTGCTGCAGGCTCCGCCCTATCCGCATTTCGATATTGAGGGCCTCTGGGATTTCTTTCTCGACAGTCTGCGGCATTTCCACGCCGACCATGGCGTGGACGAGATCAGCGTCACCACACATGGCGCGTGTCTGGTGCTGCTGACCGAAACCGGGGAGCTCGCCTGTCCGGTCTTGGACTATGAACACGATGGCCCAGACGATCTGGCGCAAGACTACGACAAGATCCGCCCGCCGTTTTCTGACAGTGGTTCACCGCGCTTGCCCATGGGGTTGAACGCCGGGGCACAGTTGCACTGGCTGCTGGAAACCGTCCCGAACTTGCGGGATCGGGTGGCGCAGGTTGTGACCTATCCGCAGTATTGGTCGGGCCGCTTGACCGGGCATTTTGCGACGGAGGCCACCTCGCTTGGCTGTCATACTGACCTCTGGCTGCCACAACAGGGGCGATTTTCGGACCTGCCGCAACAGCTGGGTCTGCCCATGGCGCCGCTCAGCCGCGCCAGTGACGTTGCGGGCCGGGTCAAGTCTGAAATTGCCGCTGCGACCGGGTTGCCTGTTGCGACCAAGGTCCGCTCCGGTCTCCATGACAGCAATGCTTCGCTTTTGCCCTACCTGAGCCAACTGGACGGTCCGTTTTCCGTGGTCTCGACCGGAACTTGGGTGATCTGCATGAGTATGGGGGGCGACAGCCCCGCTCTGGACCCCGCTCGGGACACTTTGATGAACGTCAATGCCCTTGGCGATCCCGTTCCCTCCGCGCGCTTCATGGGAGGGCGGGAGTACGAGCTTATGAAACCGGAGACC
>JBLXDQ010000034.1:0-10684 GCA_048263945.1 Epibacterium sp.
TGAGGCTTTCCTTGATCAGATCGCCAAAGACCACCCGACGATAGAGCCAGAGCGCATAGCAGGCAGAGAAGATCACGCCAGTGGTGGCCACAAAGGCAACCCAGGTGTTTTCCTGGAACACACCCATCAAGGTCAGGAATTCCCCGATAAAGCCCGAGGTGCCCGGCAGGCCGACGTTGCCCATGGTGAAGAACATGAAGACCAGCGCATAGGCGGGCATGCGGATCACCAGACCGCCATAAGCGTCGATGTCGCGGGTATGCATGCGGTCATAGATGACGCCCACACAAAGGAAGAGGGCGGCAGAGATGAAGCCGTGGCTCAACATCTGAAAATCGCCCCATCCACACCTGCTGGTTCGCTGCAAAGATGCCCATGGTCACAAACCCCATATGGGCGACCGAGGAATAGGCGATCAGCTTTTTCATGTCTTCCTGCACCATCGCCACCAGCGAGGTGTAGACAATCGCGATGGCCGACATCCACAGGATCACATCGGTCATCACCTCAGAGCCGACAGGGAACATTGGCAAGGAAAAGCGCAGGAAGCCAGCCGCCCATTTTCAACAGGATCGCCGCCAGCACCACAGAGCCCGCCGTCGGGGCCTGAACGTGGGCGTCCGGCAACCATGTGTGCACCGGCCACATCGGCATCTTCACCGCAAAGGAAGCAAAGAAGGCAAGGAACAGCAGCGTCTGCATGCCGCCCAGCACGTGAATGCCCAATACATTCATGCTTGCATAAGAAAACTCATGCGCCAGCAGCTTGACGATATCGGTGGTGCCCGCATCGAAATACATCGCAACCATCGCCACCAGCATCAGCACGGAGCCAAAGAAGGTGTAGAGAAGAATTTGAACGAGGCGTAGATGCGGTCCTGCCGCTCCCAGATGCCGATGATCAGGAACATCGGGATCAGGCCCGCCTCAAAGAACAGGTAGAAGAGCACCATATCCAGCGCCACGAACACGCCGAGCATCAGCGTTTCCAGCAGCAGGAAGGCAATCATATTCCTTGACGCGGTGGTGACGGACCAGCTGGCCAGAATGGTCAGCGGCATCACAAAGGTCGTCAGCAGCACAAACAGCACCGAGATGCCGTCAACGCCCATCTTATACTTCAGGCCAAAGATCCACGCGTTCCTCGACGAACTGAAAGCCCGTGTTGGAGGGATCAAACTGGAAAATAGATGAACAGTGAGACAAAGAAGGTGATCGAGGTGGCCATCAGCGCAACATATTTGGCGTTGCGCTGTGCCGCTATCCTGGCCGCGCATCAAGAGCGCCATCACAGCGGCTGCCAATGCGGGAATGAAAGTTACGATGGAGAGAATATTGTCCATCAGTGCGATCCTCCGCCGATCGACATCCAGGTGACGAGGGCTGCGATCCCCAGCACCATCCAGAAGGCATAAGTGAAGATGTAACCGGACCGAGCCCGGCCAGCGAGACGGGTGAAGAAGGGCACGATCCCCATCGCCACACCGTTGAGGAACCCATCAATGGTCTTGCCGTCGCCCTTCTTCCAGAAGAAGCGGCCAAGCGCCAGCGCCGGTTTGACAAAGACCACGTTATAAAGCTCGTCAAAGTACCACTTGTTCTTGAGGAACAGGTAGAGCGGACGCTGCTGCTGCGCGAGGCGTTTGGGCAGCTCCGGTTTCACGATGTAGAAGAGGAACGCCAGACCAAAGCCCAGGAGCATGGCGATGAAGGGGCGAGACCTTCACCCATTGGCGCGGCATGGGCGTCATCCAGAACATGGTTGTCCGGTGCCATATAGAGCGCGCCCTCACCCGGCTTGCCGGCAAACACATAGTGATGTTCGCCCGCTGCTGCGGTCTCTTCGCCATGGCCTTCGGATGCGTCCGTGCCATGTGCTGCTGCCTCGCCTTCTGCGGCGTGACCCTCGGTGGAGGCCTGGCCACCGGGATGCCGTAGAATTTGCCCACCTTGTCGGCGTGACCAAAGAAGGAGTTGTACCAGAGCATACCGGCAAAAATCGCCCCCAGCGCCAGAACGCCCAGCGGGATCAGCATGACCATCGGGCTTTCGCGTGATCGTGGTGTGCTTGTCGCCGCGCGGTTTGCCGTAGAAGGTCAGGAACATCAGGCGCCAGCTATAGAACGACGTCATCGCCGCCGCGATCACCAGCATCCAGAAGCCATACATGGAGCCGCCCGCATAGGCGCTTCCGATGATGGCATCCTTGGACAGGAAGCCCGCAAACCGATGTGGGTGAGCGGAATGCCAACGCCGGTGATGGCCAGCGTGCCGATCATCATCGCCCAGAAGGTATAGGGGATCTTTTGCGCAGGCCGCCGTAGTTCATCATGTCCTGTTCGTGGTGCATCGCGTGAATGACGGAACCCGCGCCAAGGAACAGCATCGCCTTAAAGAACGCGTGGGTGAACAGGTGGAACATCGCCGCCGAATACATGCCAACGCCTGCGGCCACGAACATGTAGCCCAGTTGCGAACAGGTCGAGTAGGCGATCACGCGCTTGATGTCGGTCTGAACCAGACCCACGGTCGCGGCAAAGAACGCGGTGGTGGCACCCAGCACGGTGATAAAGGTGGTCGCTTCGGGCGCAACTTCCATCAGCGGCGACATGCGGCACACAAGGAACACACCCGCGGTCACCATGGTTGCGGCGTGAATGAGCGCCGACACCGGCGTCGGACCTTCCATCGCGTCCGGCAGCCATGTGTGCAGGATCAGCTGCGCCGATTTCCCCATCGCGCCGACAAACAGCAGGAAGGCAATCAGGTTGGCGCGTTCCAGTCGGTCCAGAGGAACGACACGGTGGTTTCCGCCAGATCCGGCGTCGCCGCAAAGATGGTGCCAAGGTTGATGCTGTCCGTCAGGAAGAACAGCGCAAAGATCCCGAGCGAAAAGCCAAATCACCGACACGGTTGACGATAAAGCTTTCATCGCCGCCGCCCTGCAGAGGGCTTGCGGTAGTAAAACCAATCAGAAGGTAGGAGGCAACGCCCACGCCTTCCCAGCCGAAGAACATCTGCACAAGGTTGTCGGAGGTCACCAGCATCAGCATGGCGAAGGTGAAGAACGACAGATAGGCAAAGAAGCGCGGCTTGTAGCTTCCGCCCTCTTTGTACTGCGGATCGTGATCCATGTAGCCGAAGGAATAGAGATGCACGAGCGCCGACACGGTGGAGATCACGATCAGCATGATCGCGGTCAATCGGTCCAGTCGGATCGACCAGAGGTCGACAGGCTGCCGCTCTCGATCCAGCGGAAAATCTCGATGATGCGGGTTTCGCCGTCAAAGGTCAGGAATGTGATCCACGACAACAGCGCCGTGAGGAACAACAGGCCGGTGGCGTCCACATGGCGGTTTTTCGCCGATGATCTTATGGCCAAAGCCGCAGATCACCGCCCCACCAGCGGGGCAAAGAGGAGAATGGTTTCCATCTGGATTAGCCCTTCATCACGTTGATGTCTTCGACAGCGATGGTGCCGCGGTTCCGGAAGAAGCAGACGAGGATCGCGAGGCCAATCGCGGCCTCAGCGGCGGCGACGGTCAGCACGAACAGCGTGAACACCTGCCCCACCAGATCGCCAAGGAACGACGAGAAGGCGACGAGGTTGATGTTCACGGCCAGCAGCATGAGTTCGATGCTCATCAAAAGGATGATCACGTTCTTACGGTTCAGGAAGAGCCCGAAAATGCCGATAACGAACAGCGTCGCCGCGACGGTGAGATAATGTTCAAGTCCGATCATTGATCAAAGCCCCTGCCCCGGTTTGATGTCCTTGAGCTCCATTGCCTTGGCCGGGTCGCGATACATCTGGGCGAGCACGTCCTGACGCTTCACATCCTGGCGGTGGCGCAGGGTCAGAACGATGGCACCGATCATGGCCACCAGAAGGATCAGACCCGCTAGCTGGAACAGAAGGAAATATTGGTCGTAGATAATGAGGCCAAGCGCCTCGGTGTTGTGCCGATCAACAGGGATCGGCTGGCTCAGGTTCTGCGCCACGTCATGCGCACTCTCCCAGGAGCCATAGGCGATCACGAACTGCATCAGGATCACCAGCCCGATCAGCAGCGCCAGCGGCATGTAGCGGGCCATTTCGGCCTTGAGCTCGGCAAAGTCGACGTCGAGCATCATCACCACAAAGAGGAACAGCACCGCGACCGCGCCCACGTAGACGATCACCAGCAGCATGGCTACAAATTCCGCCCCCAGCAGCACAAACAGCCCGGCCGAGGAAATAAACGCCAGAATCAGCCACAGCACCGAATGCACTGGCTGACGGCTGATCACAGTGAACAGCCCGCCGGTGATGGCGCTGATGGCGAAGAGGTAAAAGGCAAACACGCTCATGTCTCATCGTCCCCTTTGTCGTCCATGACCTCCTGCGCCAAATCCATTGCGCGGGTCATGGCCGGAATGCCGGCAAAGACCGACATCTGTCCGATCGTTTCAACGATCTCTTGTTTCTTCGCGCCCGCCGCAAGAGCGTGGCGCACGGTCTGACGCACGGCGTATCGGCCTGCGCGCCCTGCATGGTCAACCCCGCCAGCGTCAGCAGCAGCCGGGTTTTGGCATCAAGCCCGTCTTTGTTGACGGTGTTGCCGAACATCATCTCCATGACCTCTTTGGGCATGGTGGGCCAGAGCGCCTCAAACCCTTTGGGAGAGAAACTCTCAAGCGCAGGATTGAGGGCCTTCGCCATCTCCTGCGCCTGGGCCATCATGGCCTCGAAAGGGTTTTTCGGCGTCTCACTCATCTGTAGGGCGCGTCCAGCTCAAGGTTGCGGGCAATCTCGGCTTCCCAGCGCTCGCCATTGGCCAGAAGTTTGTCCTTGTCATAGAACAGCTCCTCGCGGGTCTCGGTGGCGAATTCAAAATTCGGCCCCTCGACAATGGCGTCCACCGGGCAGGCTTCCTGACAGAAACCGCAGTAGATGCATTTGGTCATGTCGATGTCGTAGCGCGTGGTGCGGCGGCTGCCGTCCTCGCGCGGTTCGGCATCAATGGTGATGGCCTGCGCCGGGCAGATCGCCTCGCAGAGTTTGCAGGCAATGCAGCGTTCCTCGCCATTGGGATAACGGCGCAGCGCGTGCTCGCCGCGAAAACGCGGGCTGAGCGGGCCTTTTTCATGCGGGTAGTTCAGGGTCGCCTTGGGCGCGAAGAAATACTTCAGCCCCAGTTTGAACCCCTGCCACACGTCTTGCAGCAGGAAGTATTTGGCGGCGCGGTGTAATCGATCTGGGTCATATCAGCCTCCTGTGCTCCAGCGGGCGAACGCCCCCAGAACCAATCGAAACGTGCGGCAAAGGCCACGAAGACCACCCAGATCAGGCTGAACGGCAGGAAGACTTTCCAGCCCAGACGCATCAGCTGGTCGTAGCGGTAACGCGGGGTGATGGCCTTGACCATGGCAAGAGAAGAAGAAGAACGCCATCTTTGCGATCATCCACAGCGGGCTGTCCGGCAGGAAGGCACCGGCGACAGCCAGCCACCAAAGAACAGCAGCGAGGTGAGCGCGCACATCAGGAAGATGGCGATATATTCACCGGCCATGAACAACAGGAACGGCGTCGAGGAATATTCCACCTGATAGCCTGCCACCAGTTCCGATCCGCTCGGGCAGGTCGAACGGTGGACGGTTGGTTTCCGCAAGGCAGGAGATGAAGAACAGGAACACCATCGGGAAATGCGGCAGCCAGTACCAGTTGAACAGGCCTGCATTGCCGTCCTGTGCCCGCACGATGTCGCCAAGTTCATGCTGCCCGTCGACAGGATCACACCAATGATGATGAGGCCGATGGAGACCTCATAGGAGATCATCTGCGCCGCAGAGCGCAAGGAGCCGAACGGGTATTTGGAGTTCGACGCCCAGCCACCCATGATGACGCCGTAGACCTCAAGCGAGGAGACCGCGAACACATAGAGGATGGCGACATTGATGTCCGAGAGCACCCATGTGTCGTTGAACGGGATCACCGCCCAGGCGATCATCGCCAACACGAATGAGGTGAGCGGCGCCACGATAAACACGGTCCGGTCAGAGCCGGCCGGGATGACCACCTCCTTGACCACATATTTCACGCATCCGCGACGGTCTGCAACAGGCCATAGACGCCCACCACGTTGGGACCGCGCCGCATCTGGACAGCCGCCCAGATCTTTGCGGTCGCCGTAGACAAGGAACAGAAGCGAGATCATCACAAAGGCGACAACCGCCAGGGTCTGCGCCAGGATGATGACAGCAATGCCGCCTGGGGTGTTAAAGAATTCAGCCATGGGTCCTCACACCGTAGGATTCCGTTTGCCTTGCAGTCCTGCACCACGACTTCGGCGTCGAGGGTGCGCAAACCGCGCGGTAAGGCTGGCGAGATGGTGTAGACCGCATCGGCCTTCCAAATACCAGCCTCTGTTTCGTTTTGTACGCACATGACGCGCAAAGCCGTATCCCCGGATCAGCGCATATTGTGCTGCCGCGCAATCGGCATAGTCGTTCAGATCCTCAAGCGCCCCGACCGATCCAGCGGTGACATGGAACTGCACCAGATCCCATCGAGGAGGCTGGTGTCCACGCCCAGATAATCGGCGCGGCGCGGCTCACCTCATCGCCCGACACATCCGTGCAGGCCATGAGGGCAAGCCCCGCGAGCGATATGAGCGCCGCCCGGATCACTCTGCCGCAATCGCCGTGTCGCGACGCGCCTTGGCCTGAGCGGAGAGCTCCGCCATCAGCTGCGATGCGCGCAATCGGGTTGGTCAGGTAGAAGTCTTTGACCGCAGGCAGGAAATCCGCCTCTGCCGAGTTTTTCAACCGGCAGCGCCTCGCCTTCATTGGCAACAACGCGATCCACCTTGGCCAGATGCGGGACGTCCTGATCAGCGCCTTGCAGTTGCGCGAGGCTGTCATAGGGCAGTTTTGCATCGAGTTCCGCCGACAGCGCCGCAGATGGCCCAGTTTTCCTTGGCCTCACCGGGGCAAAACCTGCGCGCATGGCAAGCTGCGGACGGCCTTCGGTGTTCACGAAGAGCCGTTTTCCTCGGTATAGGCCGCACCGGCAGGATCACATCGGCGCGGTGCGCGCCACGGTCGCCGTGACTGCCCTGGTAGATCACAAATGCGCCTGCATCGATTTCGACCTCTCGGCCCCGAGGTTGTAGATCACCTCTGCACCGTCAATCGCAGCAGCTACGCCGCCTTCGGTGACAGCCCCGATGTCCATAGCACCCACCGGGCGCCGCGCTGTGCAGGATCATCAGTTTGAGCCGGTATCTGCCGCGAGTTTCGCGCGGCGGCCAGAACGCCAGACCATCAGCCTCACGCAGGGCACCCTGCCCCACGATCACCACAGAAGGCGCATCCAGCACCGCACCGTGTCTTGTTCAAGAGACCCTCGAGCGCGGCACGATCAGTGCCACATGGGCATAATCATAGGTCAGATCCACCGCAGGGCCGACAAGCCCACTTGCGCGCCTTGAGCCATGCCTTGCGGATGCGAGCGTTCAGCACTGGAGCCTCATTGCGAGGATCGGTGCCGATCAGCTGATAAACTTGGCGTTATCAATGTCTTCGATGGTGGCGGTGCCGACATATGCGGCACGGTTGCCGATGGGGACGCGCATTATCGGTTCGGCATTCGACCTTACCTCAAGGCTCTCGATCAGGTTTTTCAGCGCATAGGCCGCCTCAACCGGGACAGATCACCAATCAGACCTGCGACTTTCTTGCCCTTCATCGCGGTGGCGACAGCCTCCAGCGCCTCGGCCATGTGGCGGGCTTCAGCTTGCCATCGACGCGCACATAGGGGCGATCCAGACGTTGGCGACGCAGGCCATCCCAGACAAACGGGTCTTATCGGAGATCCATTCTTCGTTCACGCCATCATGGTTGCGCGGCAGGATACGCATCACTTCGCGGCCCTTGGTATCCACGCGGATGTCCGAACCCAGCGCGTCCATCACGTCGATGGTCTCGGTCTTGGTGAGTTCCCACGGACGCGCGGTAAACGCATAGGGTTTCGAGGTCAGCGCACCGACCGGGCACAGGTCAATGATGTTGCCCTGCAGGTTCGAATCCAGCGTCTCGTTGAGGTAGGAGGTGATCTCCGCATCCTCACCGCGACCGGTCTGGCCCATCTGGGAAATGCCTGCGACCTCAGTGGTGAAGCGCACGCAACGGGTGCAGGAGATGCAGCGGGTCATTGCGGTGCCCACAAGCGGACCGAGGTTCAGATCATCCACCGCGCGCTTGGGCTCGCGGAAGCGCGAGAAATCAACGCCGTAGGCCATCGCCTGATCCTGCAGGTCGCATTCACCGCCCTGATCGCAGATCGGGCAATCGAGCGGGTGGTTGATCAGGAGGAACTCCATCACCCCTTCGCGCGCCTTTTTCACCATCGGTGAATTGGTCTTCACCTGCGGCGCTTGACCCTCGGGACCGGGGCGCAGATCGCGCACCTGCATCGCGCAGGAGGCGGCGGGCTTGGGCGGGCCGCCGACGACCTCCACAAGGCACATACGACAGTTGCCCGCAATCGAGAGACGCTCGTGGTAGCAGAAGCGCGGGATCTGATCCCGGCCTGCTCGCAGGCTGGATCAGGGTCATCGCCCCGTCGACTTCGATCTCGGTTCCGTCAATGTTGATCTTGCGGAGGTCAGACATGGTCTATTTCGCCCTCAGTAACACGCCGATCGCGCTGTTTTTCTTAATTTCCGCCAGCCCGTAGGCGCAGAATGTTTCTGGCTGGTCCAGTTTGACCCCTGCCTGCCGCAGCAGGCGCTCGCCCTGGCGCGCATCCGGGATTTTCCTGGTCCGACTTGATGTAAGACTTAATTTCAGCGTCGCTGTAGCCAAGCGCATTGGCGCGCGCGGATCTGATAGAGCTGGTTCAGCCCTTTGAGCGTGCGGGGCGCGAGGCGATCACATTGATCGGCCACTTCGCTGGCCACGGCCACGGCAAAGAGCGGATCTCGATTTCCTGCACATCGCGCAACGACGGCCTGGCCTCGCCCGCGCTGGCACCAAGGCCAGAAGCAGGGCTGCCAGCCGCCAGAAGGTGGCCATCACGGCGGTGCGTGCCGGGAAATGGCAATTGATTCAGACATGTCAGACTCCTGTGGTTCTGACAGAACTACAGGAGTGAGACGCGCTGTTATTCAATAACGCCCCGCCAAACCGGCCATGATATGCCGATCTGCGCATCAAGACTCGCAGCTTCCCGTGTAGATCGCATCGTCTTGTCGAGCTGGATTTTATAGTTACCCTCGGCGTCAGCGCGATGTTGGTCCAATCAAACCGCGAGGTGCCGTAGTTTTCGATACAGTAGCGTTTCGCCTCGTGATCGGCAGCCGCCAGCGCACCACGCTGGGATCGCAGCGCATCACGCACCTCAACGCGGAAATTCGCGAGGGTCTTTTGTTGATCGCTTTGACGCTTGTACGGAACGCGATGCCGTCAAACCGCATGCGCTTGTCCTCGCGGGTTTTGCCGCCACGGGCAAGCCCCACCGAGGCCGCCAATATCAGCGTTAAAGTAAAACGTGAGGTCATTATCATCTCTTCAGGTTATTCCGCTGCCATCACGCCGACGCGACCCGTTTTCTGAGCCTTGATGCGGTCTTCGATTTCTTCGCGGAAGTTGCGAATGAGACCCTGAATGGGCCAAGCAGCTGCATCACCCAATGCACAGATGGTGTGGCCTTCAACTTGTTTTGTGACATCCCAGAGCATGTCAATTTCTTCGAGTTCTGCTTCGCCCCGGACCAGACGATCCATGACGCGCATCATCCAGCCGGTGCCCTCACGGCACGGGGTACACTGGCCGCAGCTCTCGTGTTTGTAGAATTTGGACAGACGCCAGATCGCCTTGATGATGTCGGTCTGTTTGTCCATCACGATCACCGCAGCGGTGCCAAGGCCGAGCCCAGCTCGCCGCGCAGGTAATCAAAATCCATGATCGCGTCGCGCATTTTCTCGCCGCGCACAGGGCACGGAAGAGCCGCCGGGATCACCGCCAGAAGGTTGTCCCAGCCGCCGCGAATGCCGCCGCAATGTTTTTCGATGAGTTCCTCAAAGGAAATGCTCATCGCTTCCTCGACGACGCAGGGGTTGTTGACGTGGACCGGAGATCGCAAAGAGCTTGGTGCCCGCGTTGTTCTGACGGCCAAAGCCCGCAAACCACTCCGCCCCGCGCCGCAGGATGGTCGGCACACGGCGATGGATTCCACGTTGTTCACGGTGGTTGGCAGCCATAAAGCCCGCGCCTGCCGGGAACGGCGGCTTCATGCGCGGCATGCCTTTTTGCCCTCAAGGCTCTCGATCAGGCGGTTTCCTCGCCGCAGATGTAGGCCCCTGCCCCGTGGTGCAGGAAGACGTCGAAATCCCAGCCGGAGCCTGCGGCGTTTTTGCCCAGGAGACCCTTGTCGTAGCATTCGTCGATTGCTGCCTGCAGCGCCTCACGCTCGCGGATATATTCGCCGCGCAGGTAGATGTAGCAGGTGTGTGCGTTCATCGCGAAGGATGCAATCAACGCGCCCTCGATCAGCGTATGCGGATCATGGCGCATGATTTCGCGGTCTTTGCAGGTGCCGGGTTCGGACTCATCGGCGTTGATCACCAGATAGGCCGGACGCCCGTCGCTTTCCTTGGGCATGAAGGACCATTTGGGGCCGGTGGGGAAGCCCGCACCGCCG
>JBLXDQ010000035.1:0-9539 GCA_048263945.1 Epibacterium sp.
GACGGGAGGTCAGCTCCCCGATGATACCGCCGGTGTATTCTTCCGGGGTGATCACTTCGACTTTCATGATCGGCTCGAGCAGTTTCGCGCCAGCTTTACGCATGCCTTCACGCATACACATACGGGCTGCGATCTCAAACGCCAGAACGCTGGAGTCAACGTCGTGGAACTTACCGTCGATCAGGGCAACCTTGAAGTCGATCACAGGGAAGCCAGCGAGCGGGCCGCTGTCCATGACCGAGTTGATGCCTTTTTCAACACCGGGGATGTATTCCTTGGGAGCCGGGCCGCCAACGATGCGGGGCTCGAAGGAATAACCTTCACCAGCTTCTGTCGGCGAGATGATCATCTTCACCTCAGCGAACTGACCCGAACCACCCGACTGTTTCTTGTGGGTGTAGGTGTGCTCGACCTCGTGACCAATGGTCTCGCGGTAGGCAACCTGCGGGGCACCGATGTTGGCTTCGACTTTGAACTCGCGCTTCAGACGGTCCACCAGGATATCCAGGTGAAGTTCGCCCATGCCCTTCATGATGGTCTGACCGACCCGAGGTCGGTCTCCACGCGGAAGGACGGGTCTTCGGCAGCAAGACGTGCCAGACCTTGGGACATTTCTCCTGGTCGCCCTTGGTTTGGGCTCCACGGCGATCTCGATAACCGGATCCGGGAAGGTCTGGTTTCCAGAACCACCGGCTCCTTGGCGTCGCAGAGGTGTCACCGGTGGTGGTGTCCTTAAGACCCGCCAGCGCGATGATGTCGCCTGCAAACGCTTCTTCGATCTCCTCGCGGTTGTTGGAGTGCATCATCATCATACGACCGATGCGCTCTTTCTTACCTTGGTGGAGTTCAGGATGGAGTCGCCCTTGTTCAGCACGCCGGAGTAGATCCGGGTGAAGGTCAGGAGCCAACGAAGGGGTCGTTCATGATTTTGAACGCAAGACCGGAGAAGGCCATGCTGTCGTCGGCACGACGCGGGATGTTACGAACTTCTTCTTCGTCGCCCGGCTTAAAGCCCATGTAATCAACAACGTCGAGCGGGCTCGGCAGGTAGTCGATCACAGCGTTAAGCAGCGGCTGAACACCTTTGTTCTTGAACGCGGAACCGCCCAGAACCGGAACGAAGGAGAGCGACAGCGTACCTTTACGCAGCAGGCTGCGCAGGGTCGCGACGTCGGGCTCTGCGCCGTCCATCAGGTAGTTTTCCATCGCGTCGTCGTCCATTTCGACGGCCGCTTCGATCATCTTGCCGCGCCATTCGTCAGCCATGTCTTTCAGGCTGTCGCGAATGTCGACCTGAATCAAGACGCGCCGAGGTCTTCACCCTGCCACAGCCACTCTTTCATGGTAACCAGGTCGATGAGGCCTTCGAGCTCGTTCTCGGCGCCGATCGGAATACCTACCGGAACCGCGCGGGCGCCGGTGCGGTCTTCGATCATGCGAACGCAGTTGAAGAAGTCCGCGCCGATCTTGTCCATCTTGTTGACGAACACCATACGCGGAACTGGCGGTCAGCCTGACGCCACACGGTTTCGGTTTGGGCTCAACACCAGCGTTGGCGTCGAGAACACAGACTGCACCGTCGAGAACCGCCAGCGAGCGCTCAACTTCGATGGTGAAGTCAACGTGGCGGGGGGTGTCGATGATGTTCAGCCGGTCCTTCGGAGTGTCAGCGGTTCCCCCGTCTTCGGTGCGTTCCCAGAAGGTGGTGGTCGCAGCCGAAGTAATGGTGATGCCGCGTTCCTGCTCCTGCTCCATCCAGTCCATGGTGGCTGCACCGTCGTGCACCTCACCAATGTTGTGGGATTTGCCGGTGTAGAACAGGATGCGCTCGGAGCAGGTGGTTTTACCTGCATCGATGTGCGCCATGATACCGAAGTTACGGTAGCGGTCTAGCGGATAGTCGCGTGCCATATTGGATCAGCCTCTGAAGAGTTACCAGCGATAGTGCGAGAAGGCTTTGTTTGCCTCTGCCATCTTGTGAGTGTCTTCGCGCTTCTTAACGGCAGTACCCCGGCTTTGTACAGCATCGAGGAGTTCACCGGCGAGGCGTTCTTCCATTGTGTTCTCGTTGCGGCCGCGCGCAGCGGTGATCAGCCAGCGGATTGCCAGCGCTTCACGACGCTCGGGGCGCACTTCGACGGGAACCTGGTAGGTTGCACCACCCACACGACGCGAACGGACCTCAACGGAGGGTTTCACGTTGTCGAGAGCTTCGTGGAACACTTCCACGGGCGCGCGCTTGATTTTCGATTCAACGCGATCAAAGGCGTTGTAAACGATGCGCTCTGCGACCGATTTTTTACCATCGATCATCAGGTTGTTCATGAATTTGGTGAGAACGCGGTCGCCGAACTTGGCGTCGGGCAGAACTTCGCGTTTTTCAGCAGCGTGTCCACGGGGCATCTATGCTTATCCTTCTTACTTAGACGCTTCGCGCCATACTTGAGCGACGCTGCTTACGGTCTTTGACACCTTGGGTATCCAGAACACCACGCAGGATGTGGTAACGGACACCCGGAAGGTCTTTTACACGGTTGCCACGGATCAGAACCACGGAGTGTTCCTGAAGGTTGTGGATTCACCGGGGATGTAGGAGATCACTCGAAACCGTTGGTCAGGCGAACCTTCGCAACTTTCCGCATAGCGGAGTTCGGTTTCTTAGGTGTGGTGGTGTAGACGCGAGTACAAACGCCGCGCTTTGCGGCACTGCCCAGGTGCATGGACTTGAGCGTTTTACTTTCGGCTGACGTGTTTGCGGATCAGCTGTTGGATCGTTGGCATTCCGGTTATTCCCCGTTTTGCAACACTATGTCATGCACGGCACTGCGCCAGGCGGGCGAGATCTTCAGCAGCGTCTGCGCAACGCAAAAACCGCAAACGTCCCATTCCGAGGTGAACGTCGCGGTGGGTTTACAGAGGGTCCGGGTGGAAAAAAGTGCCCTGACCTTGAGCCACTACAGATATGAGTTCGGCGTAAGAGGGACTTCTCCCCATGCCGGATAGCGCGTATATTGAGAGTCGCAGAGCTTGTCAACACATGCCCCTGCTTGCAGACCTTGTCCGGTTGGGTCTCGGCCCGCCATAGTCGCGCGTGTTTCTTCATGAGGATTTCTAGTGATGCAAGTCATCGGGCTTTGTCGATTTTCCTATCCTGCCATCGGCGGCTTCAAGTAGAGCACGACAGCATCGAGGAGCGCATCGCCTTTCTCTACGGCGAGGCCCGCCTTGAAGAGCGCTTTCGCCCGTTTGAAACGGTCGCCCTGCCCTGTCTGCGCGCAGACAGATCCCGATTTCGATCTGATCGTCGTCATTGGTGACAGCCTGCCCGCCCATCACGAGGCGCGTCTTCGTGACCTTGTCGCCGGGATGCCGCAGGTCCGGATTGAAAACACCCCCAATGCCCCAGCGCGGTCATGAAGGACATTCTGAACAAGGCGCGCCGCGATCCGACAAACCGTGCCTCCAGTTTCGATATGATGATGACGATGCAGTCTCGGTCGATTTCATCGAGCGGTTGCGTGGCACCATTTCAGACCGCCCTGGACTGGTCGCGTCATCGCAGCGTGGCGGTCGATTTCAATATGGGCTATGCGGCGGAGTTCGGGGCGAATGGGATTTCTGCCGCGGAAATTCACCGTCCCTATTTTGTCGCGGGTCTTGCAGCGTATGTGCGTGGTGGCACTAAACTCACCATCATGAATTTCGCCCATGAGAAGATCCTGCGCTTTATGCCCACCATTACCCTGTCGGATGCGCGATGTTCGTGCGGGCTGCATTCTTCCAATGACCCGGCAAAAGCGCGTGAAACCCATCCCCGTGACGCCGCTCACGATCGCGCAGGTCGCAGAGTTCGAGGCACGCTTGCCATATCCGAGGCAGATGTGCGTCAGGTGTTTTCAGCCACCTGACGTTCTGCGCAGCAACGTGAAGAGGCCCGCCGCCACCACGATGCCAGCCCCCAAGAGCGTAAGACCGGAGGGAAATTCACCAAACACCAGCCAGCCGAGCAGCAACGCCCAAACGAGCCCAGTGTAACGCAGGGTGCCACGGCAGAGACCTCGCCGACGCGAATGGTCATCACCGCACAAAGATAGGCCAGCAAGATCAGCACGGCGGTGGCAGACAGCAAGAGCCACTCGCGCCTGCCCACCGGCTGCCAGCTCGCCGAAACCCAAACCAAGGTCAAACAGCATCACGAGAACGCCGATAGAAATGTCACGGTGAGCGAGGGCACCGCCGGTGACATCTGCCGCGTTACCAGATCCCTGAGCGTCAGCAGCGCAACGGCCAGCAACGCACAACGTCGCCGGACCAAATCCGCACCACCGGGGCGCACAATCAGCAGCATACCGACAAACCCAAGTGCGATAGCAAGGCTCCGCCGCCAGCCGACCGTTTCCCGAGGAACAACGCCGCACAGAGCGTCACGGTCAGCGGCAGCATTTGCAGCACCGCCGTGATATTCGCCAGCGGCATCTGCAACAGGGCCGACAGGAAAGAAATAGGTCACAGCCATTTCGGTCGCGCATCGCGCCAGAACCAGCCCCCAGTCACGACGCGAGAGATCAAAGCGCAAGGCACCCACAGGCGTGCGAGACACAGCAGCAGGACGCCCGCCATCACGCCCCGCACAGTCACGATCTGCCACAAAGGCACGGTTTCCCCCACCAGTTTGACCAATGTGTCGTTGATGGTGAAGAACGCCATGCTGCCCAGCATCAGGAGCGCGCCTTCTGGTTCGGGCTCAACGATCCTGCCATGTCAGATCGCCTTGAGCGCACGAAGGCTCATGCCAAAATGGTTTGCAGGTCTGCATCAATCTCGGCCTCGGTCTGCCGCGTCAGCCCCATCATTGCCGGGGTGGAATGGTTGTCACCGTGGACCGTGCGCAAAAAGGATGGAACGGCAATATCCGAAAACAGCGGATAATGCTGGGCAAACTTGCGGTGATTGTAGCGATAGGGATTGCCCTTGCCCGACACAGGCCGCAAACGCGGTGCTCGCCGAGCGGCGCCCGTTCGCAACTGTCCACCACGACGGGTGGCTGGCCTCTTCGCGAACAAGGTAGATGCCGCGATTAAAGGCGATGGCAAAGGTGTCTCGGCGCTTGCCTGCAAGGAGAAGCCCCCAGCGAGCCGTTTGCACCGGGCCACATAGCCGCCGTCCAACGCATCGTCATCATCAAGGCGAAACAGAATACGGTGGTTTTCGCCCCAAATCTCCGGAATTGCGCCATAGGCCTCTTTCAGGACGGTGGTTCTCCGGCGCAAACCGCAACAGCCGCATATGATCAGTGGCGCAAGCAACTCCTGTAGGCGTTTAATACCGGTTGCGGCAGACGATCAGAGGTCGCCACCACCAAATGGAAATCGGCGTCCTGCCGCACCAAGGAAGGCAGGCACAGCTTTTCAAACGCGCAGCCGCAGTGCCATGCGGTCGGGCGCAAAAATCGCCTCAGCGGCGGCGTCCAGCTCCGGGTAGCGGTCTGCATTGAAGGTCGGTGTCAGCAGCGAGAAGCGGATGACCCCACCATATTGAATGCTGCCGCCATCGCGTCGTCTCTTCCCCGGCCTTGACACCAACAGAAACCACGCCCTCGCCCGCTTGCCAAGAGGCTTGGTGCACCGCCCGCCCGGCCCCGCGCACGCAACGAAAAGCCCGCGTCACTGTGGACGCGGGGCTTTCAATTCAGCAACAAGCCGTCGGGCTTATCGCGGCTTTCCGGGGTTTCCACGAGGAAATCCGCATCCGCAACATCATCCGCCATCGGCGCTGCAAGGGCTGCTAAGCCTGCCTCTTCGCGACGGGCCTCAAGGACCACATTGTCGCGAGGATGCGATATGGCGCACCTGCTGGGTTGCACCACCGGTGCCCGCCGGGATCAGACGACCCACGATGACGTTTCTTTCTTCAGGCTGACCAGCTGTCCTTCTTGCCCTGCACAGAAGCCTCGGTGAGGACTCGTGTGGTCTCCCGAAGGAGGCCGCGGAGATGAAGGAGCGGGTCGGTAGCGACGCCTTGCGATACCAAGAAGGATCGGCTCGCCTGGAGCCGGGCGTTTGCCTCGGCTGAGCGCCTTCTCGTTTGCCGCGTCGAACTCCTGCTTGTCGACGTGTTCGCCCTTGAGGAGCGTGGTCTCGCCGGAGTCGGAGATCTCCTACTTTGCAGCATCTGGCGAACGATCACCTCTGATGTGCTTGTCGTTGATCTTCACGCCTCGCAGACGATAGACGTCCTGACCTCGTCGATCATGTAGTTCGCCAGAGCCTCGACACCCATGATGGACAGGATGGTCATGCGGCGCCGGGTTGCCGTCCATGATGTAGTCGCCTTTGAACGAAGTCGCCCTCGACAACTGGGATGTGCTTGCCCTTGGGCACCATGTATTCCACGGCCTCCATGGACTCATCTGCCGGCTCGATGGAGATGCGGCGCTTGTTCTTGTAGTCGCGCCAAAGCGCACGTAACCATCGATTTTGCGATGATCGCGTGATCTTCGGACGACGGGCTTCGAACAGTTCGGCCACACGCGGCAGACCACCGGTAATGTCCTTCGTCTTCGCACCTTCACGCGGATACGCGCAACAACGTCACCGGCTTCGATCTTCTGACCGTCTCACAGGATTGCGATCGCATCCACGGACATCGGATAGGTCAGCGGGTTGCCAAGGGAATTGGGACCGGTTCGCCATCGTCACCCACAAGGATGATTTCCGGCTTCAGGTCAGAGCCCTTCGGTGCTGCACGCCAGTCGATCACGATCTTCCGGTCATGCCGGTGGCATCGTCGGTTTCTTCGCGCACGGCCAGACCGACACGAGGTCCACGTACTTCGCAGTACCCGGCTTTTCGGCGATGATCGGCAGGGTGTAGGGATCCCATTCGAACAGTTTGTCGCCGCGCTTGACCTGCTGGCCTTCCTTGACGAACAGCTTGGTGCCGTAGCCCAGCTTGTGGCTGGAGCGCTCTTCACCGTGCTCGTCCTGAATGATCAGCTTCATGTTCCGGCCGATGGTCAGAACTTCGCCGTTGGCGTTGGTGAGCGTGTTCGTGTTCTCGAACACGATCTTGCCCTCTTGGGACGCCTCAAGGAAGGACTGCTGACCACCCTGTGCCACGCCGCCGATGTGGAAGGGCCGCACCGTCAGCTGGGTACCGGGTTCACCGATGGACTGCGCCGCGATGATGCCGACGGCTCACGGAGCGACCATGGTACCGCGCGCAAGGTCACGGCCATAGCACATGGCGCAGACGCCCTCTTCGCTTTCACAGTCAGCGGGCTGCGGATGCGCATGGACTGAACACCGGCTTCCTCGATCGCGTCCGCCATGCGTTCGTCGATCAACTGACCAGCGGCGACCACGATCTCTTCGGTGCCCGGACGTTTGACATCATCCGCGGCAACACGACCCAGAATACGCTCGCCGAGGGAGGCCACAACCTCACCATCATTGACCCAGTCTCGCAGTGATCGCACGTTCGGTACACAGTCGTGCTCGCGCACGATGCAGTCCTGCGCCACGTCCACAAGACGACGGGTCAGGTAACCGGAGTTCGCGTCTTAAGCGCCGTATCCGACAGACCCTTACGGGCACCGTGGGTGGAGTTGAAGTACTCCAGAACGGTCAGACCTTCTTTAAAGTTCGAGATAACCGGTCTCGATGATGTCGCCGTTCGGCTTTGCCATCAGACCACGCATCCCGCCCAACTGACGCATCTGCGTCACGGAGCCACGCGCACCGGAGTGTGCCATCATTAGACCGAGTTCGGTTCCATGTCGGAGCCGTCTTCTGCCTTTTGACCGCCGAAATGGTGGACATCATGCTTCGGTGAGCTTGTCGTTACACTTCGACCAGGCATCCACGACTTTGTTATACTTTTCGCCCTGAGTGATCAGCCGTCCATGTACTGCTGTTCAAAGTCTTTCACCTGATCGCAGGTGTCGTCGACGATGGTCCACTTGTTGTCAGGGATCACCATGTCGTCCTTGCCGAACGAGATGCCCGCCTTGAACGCTTCGCGAAGCCCATGGTCATGATCTGGTCACAGAAGATCACGGACTCTTTCTGACCGCAGTAACGGTAGACGGTGTCGATGACCTGCTGAACTCGCGCTTGCGCAGCAAACGGTTCACCAGCTCAAACGGTGCCTTGGCGTTTTTGCAGCAAGGAGCCCAGACGGGCACGGCCCGGCGTGGTCTCAAAGCGTTGGAAACCTCGTTGCCCTCTTCGTCGATCTGCGGAACCCGAACGGTGACTTTGGAGTGCAGGTGCACAACACCGGCGTCAGCGCGTGCTGAACCTCATCGAGGTTGCCGAAGACCATGCCTTCGCCCTTCATGCCTTCACGCTCCAGCGTGAGGTAGTAAAGGCCAAGAATCATATCCTGCGAGGGAACGATGATCGGTGCGCCGTTGGCAGGCGACAGAACGTTGTTCGTGGACATCATCAGGACGCGCGCTTCCAGCTGGGCCTCAAGGCTCAGCGGGACGTGCACAGCCATCTGGTCACCGTCGAAGTCCGCGTTAAACGCCGAACAGACCAGCGGGTGCAGCTGGATCGCTTTACCTTCGATCAGCGTGGGTTCGAACGCCTGAATACCAAGACGGTGCAGCGTCGGTGCGCGGTTCAGCATCACCGGGTGCTCGCGGATCACCTCGTCGAGGATGTCCCAAACTTCGGGACGCTCTTTTTCAACGAGCTTCTTCGCCTGCTTCACGGTGGAGGACAGACCTTTGGCCTCCAGACGCGAGTAGATGAAGGGCTTGAAGAGTTCGAGCGCCATCTTCTTGGGCAAGCCACACTGGTGCAGCTTCAGCTCGGGGCCGGTCACAATGACCGAACGGCCGGAGAAGTCGACGCGTTTCCCCAAAAGGTTCTGACGGAAGCGACCTTGTTTACCCTTCAGCATGTCGGAGAGCGACTTCAGCGGGCGTTTGTTGGCACCGGTGATGACGCGACCACGACGGCCGTTGTCGAACAGAGCGTCAACGGATTCCTGCAGCATCCGCTTTTCGTTGCGGACGATGATGTCAGGTGCGCGCAGCTCAATCAGACGCTTCAGACGGTTGTTCCGGTTGATCACACGACGATAGAGGTCGTTGAGGTCGGAAGTCGCGAAACGACCCCCATCCAGCGGAACCAGCGGACGCAGTTCCGGCGGGATAACCGGGATCACGGTCATGATCATCCACTCGGGACGGTTGCCCGACTCGAGGAAGGATTCCACGACTTTCAAACGCTTGATGATCTTCTTGGGCTTCAGTTCGCCGGTGGCCTCGGCCAGGTCGGCGCGCAGGTGCTCGGCGTCTGCCTCAAGATCGATCGCCGCCAGCATTTCGCGGATCGCTTCGGCACCGATATTGGCGGTGAAGGCGTCCATGCCATAGGCGTCTTGCGCATCCATGTACTCTTCTTCGGTCATCATCTGGCCGTATTGCAGGTCGGTGAGACCCGGCTCGATGACAACGTAGTTTTCAAAGTAGAGAACGCGTTCCAGATCACGCAGGGTCATATCCAGCATGAGGCCGATCCGGGAGGG
>JBLXDQ010000036.1:0-9373 GCA_048263945.1 Epibacterium sp.
CACCGAGATGGTGATGCCGGGCGA
The DNA here is from genome assembly GCA_048263945.1 of Epibacterium sp. Taxonomy (GTDB): domain Bacteria; phylum Pseudomonadota; class Alphaproteobacteria; order Rhodobacterales; family Rhodobacteraceae; genus Epibacterium. The sequence continues at coordinate 25 of JBLXDQ010000036.1, forward strand.
CAACCTGAAGTTCGGTGTTGAGCTGATCGCACCGATCGCAATGGAAGACGGTCTGCGCTTCGCGATCCGCGAAGGCGGCCGCACCGTCGGCGCCGGCGTTGTGTCCAAAATCATCGAGTAATCAGGTCTCCTGATTGCTGATGGAAAGGGCCTCCTTCGGGAGGCCCTTTTTGCGTTCGGGGATCTTTGCCTAGGGCAGGGGGGCCTAGGGGCTGTGCGCACGCGAAAGGGCGCGAAAGAGTGCACAACCTATGGGTGCTTCTTGCGAAAGGTGATAGAGCACTGGGATTGGTCGAGAACTTTCTGACAGAGTTGTTATGCCGGATCCGCGCGTGCCGCACCCTCTCGTGCCCTTGGGGCTCCTGCTCATTGGTGTGCTGTCTACAGCCTCTCTTGTGCCCTATATGGGCGTGTTTATTGTCGAGACTCTGGGGAAGAGCCCCCTGCATATCTCGGCCTACGCGACAATCGTGATTGTCTTCACACTGATTGCGAACCGCTGGTTCGGGGCGCGTATTGATGCGGGCGCTAGGGTGGCACCTTTGCTCCTTGTAGCGTGCTGCGCATACTTGATTGCCGCTGGCGCAATGCGCGTGGCCCCGAACTACGTCGTCTTGCTACTGGTCACGGCCCCGATGATGGCAATCGCCAATACTGCGGTGACGACCATGTACAGTTTTGGCCGGACCTCTGCTGACCGGTTCGGTTGGGAGGTTGCCGGATATAACGCCAAACTGCGCGCCATAACCTCACTCGGGTGGATGGTGGCGCCTGCATTGGCGTTTTCGGTCGCAGGCGCCTTCGGCGCCTCTGCTGTGTTCACCCTTGGCCTTGGTTTCGGCGTGGCATGGGGCATCTGTTGGCTCGTCTTTATGCCCAAGTGGTTTCAAGGCGAGGTCGCGCCGATAAAGCCACCCTCTACGCGGGCTGCGCCAGATGGGATCTGGGCCGCCGTCTTGGTGTGTTTTCTGTTCTCGGTTGCCCATGCGATAGGGGCGGGGGCGATTGCCCTCTATGTCCTACAGGAGAGAGGCCTTCCCCCTGCAACGCCGGGGCTGATACTATCGGCGAAGACCTTTGCAGAGATTATCGTGATCTTGGCCTCGCCTTGGCTGATCTCAAAGATGGGGACCGAGCGTCTTTTGATAGTGGCGGCCCTTGGGGCGCTGGCGGTTTACAATTTGATGTCGATGACGGGGCGGCAAGAGCTTTTGGTGCTCTTGGGTCTTCTGGAGGGGGGGGCTATTATGGCACCTTTGCCGCCGCAGGATTATCCTTCGTGCAAAGCTTCGCGGCGGGCCGCATGGGGCGCGCGACGGCACTCTATATGAATAGCCTTTTTGTGGGGGCCTTGTTGGGAAGCCCGGTCATGGGGCTGTTGGCCTCATTCGAGAGTTTTTCCACTGCCTTGGTAGGGGCCAGTTTCCCGGCCGCCGGTGCAGGTCTCCTGCTCCTTGTCTTGGAGCGGCGACGGGTGCGCGGTTTGGACAGGCCCTGTTAAATGGGCCAGAGATTTTGTGTCGTTTTCCGCTTGCAAAGGCGGCGGGCCTCTCGTAAACGATCACTCGGCCTTAGGGGTATAGCTCAGTTGGTAGAGCGACGGTCTCCAAAACCGTAGGTCGCGGGTTCGAACCCTGCTGCCCCTGCCATTTAAATCAGACAGTTACAACACGTTCTTCAACGGTGCTACCGTTGATGACTTCTGTCTGTTTGCTGCCACGCCCACCCAAACCTATCTACCGAAACAGCGCCAGCGTTGGCTGTTGCACCAAGCCCTCATTGGAAAGCTTGGCGCATTTAGGTTCGGTTTACGCAGCGGCCACGGCGCGGCGACCCCGATGCTTTGCGCTGTGGCGCAGCACAGTCGGCGCGACGGTCAAATGGGTGCGCGGCTGGCCCAGACGCCAGGCTTCATGTGCGGCATCCAGAGCGCCTTCAAGCGCTGCCGTATAAGCCACTGTGTCAAAAAGCGGCGCCGTGCGGCGATTGACCATCAAGGCACCGCGCAGGGCCATCAGTGCGTCAGGGGCGGTGGCCAGATGCAGGGCGCGGGCTTCGTAGTCCGCCTCATCCTTAGCAATCAAATCGGGAAGATTGACCGCCGTCAGAAGGCTGGCGCCCACGCGGGCCGCGAATTGACGGCCGGGCAGGGTGAGCACCGGCAGGCCCGCCCAGAGGGCATCGCTACAGGTCGTATGGGCGTTCACCGCAAAGGTGTCGAGGAAGAGATCCGCGACCTTTTGGCGGGCCAGATGTTCGTCCTGGGGCATCCTCTCGGCAAAGATCAACCGATCTGCGGAGATGCCGCGCGCCTCGGCTTCGCGACGCAGGTTGGCCTCTGCGGTGGGGCCGCCCGAGAGGAGCCAAAGAACGCTGCCCTCCACGGCGTTCAGCAGACGCATCCAGATGCCAAATTCCCGCGGGGTGATCTTGTAGCTGTTGTTGAAACAGCAAAAGATGAACCCCTCTTCGGGCAGGCCGCAATCTGCGCGGGTGAACTGGCGCGGGGCAATCCGACGCTTGTTGTCGTTGGGCTGATAGCTGTGCGGCAGGCGGATCAGATGCTCGTCGTAATAACGCTCGGACCCAGCGGGGCTGACGACCGAATCGGTGATCAGGTAGTCCATGATGGGCGTGCCAAGCGTTCCGGGGTAGCCCAGATAGGAAATCTGCACCGGCGCAAGCCGATGGCCGAAGATCGCCGTCCGCGTGTTGCCCGTATAGCCCTTGAGATCAATCGCAATATCAAGCTCTTGCGCCAAGGCGAGGTTGATCAGCGCCTTGTCGGACAAGGCCTGAGCCTCGTGGAACTGCGCCACATGCGCCTTTACCAGCTCGCGCTGCCGGTCTGCGCGTTCTGGGCCGTAGGAAAAGGCGTGGACTTCAAAACGCTCGGTGTCATGCGTGCGCAAGAGGCCGCTCAGCAGATGCATGGTGGCGTGGTTGTGGAAGTCGGCGGAGAAATAGCCAATTTTCAATCGCTTGGGGCGCGCCTCGGGACGAGGGAACGTGCGCATGGCGTCGGTCTGAGGCGGGAAAATGGTCTGGGCGTAGGCCTGTGTGCGGACGCGCAGCAGGTCCGGATTATCCTCTAGCCCAAGCGTGGCGAAGGGCGCCACGGCAGAGCCCTGAAGGCCAAGATGGCGGCGGTGTTTTTCGTAGTCGTCGACCCATGCAAAGTCATTGAGCATGGCCATGACATGCAGCTTTTGCGCCCGCGCCCGGTCGTCTTTGGCATCGACGCTCAGCAGCTGGTCAAACTGGAAACCCGCGGCCTCGTAGTCTTGGTCCAGACACAGCAGTTGCCCGTAGTTGTACCGTGCCTCATGCAGGTCAGGGTTCAAATCCAGTGCGCGTTCATAAAGCGCCTTGGCCTCGGCGCGGTCGCCAAGGTGGCGCTGCGCATTGGCGAGGTTGTAGTGCAAAATAGCGTTGTCCGGCGCCAGCCCGCAGGCCTTTTGCAACAGGGGCACAGCCTCTTCGGTGCGGCCGCGCTCCGACAGGAAATTGGCGTAATTGTTGAGGGCGCTGATGTTGTCGGCCTCGAGCGCCAGGGCGGTCTGAAAATGCCCCTCGGCGGTGCCTTCCTGTCCCAATTTCGTGTAAACATCCGCCATGCCGATGTGCGGGGCGGACATATGCGGCGCCAATTCTGAAGCGCGGTTCAGGCAGGTCAGAGCCTCATTTAGCGCTTTGCGGGACAGGTGGCACAGGCCAAGCGTCGACCACAACAGGCCAGAGGTCGGGTAGCTGTTGAGCAATTTGGCGCAGACCGTGGCGCATTCCGCGATTTGCCCAGCGGCAAAAACGATCGACACGCGCTCCGCAATCTCCGTCGGCAGCGGATCTTCTGGAGACAGTTTCGCCAATTGCAGGGTTGGGCCAGAGGTCGAAAGGCCGGGGGGAGCCAATACGTCCTGTGCAACCATAGGCGACGTTTCAGAAGCGAACTGCTGGTGTGTTGCGAAGGTCATTCTGTCCAATCTCGCTGTCGTGCTCATTCTGGCCGGGTCTCTCAACCCTTTGAGAAACCCCATATTCAGGGCGAAAAGGGCATCGAGCGGAAAGGCGGTTCTGCCTCCCGGTCCTTCGGTTATGGGATGCAAAGAATTAAGATTGAATTGATCGCGCCAATGCATGTCGGGCCGTGGCGGCAGATCGCCACTGCACATCCAAGGCGCCACAGGCGGTTGCAGGCCTTGAAATCAGCGGGTGGCTCGGTTAAATGGCCGCTCAGTCGACAAGAGAGAGTGTGAGAGCCCTATGGCCACCATCAATCCCGTTCAGTTCATCCAGCAGGTCCGCGCCGAAGTTTCGAAGGTCGTTTGGCCGACTCGCCGCGAAGTGCTGTTGACCACTGTTATGGTGTTCATCATGGCGGCGCTGATGGCGACTTTCTTCTCGCTTGTAGACGTGCTGATCCGCGCCGGTCTGAGCGGCATCCTCGGGATGTTTGGCTAAATATCCGGGCGGCGCCGACCTTTTGCGGTGGGCGCCTTCGGATCAAAGGCCGGGCCGTTGCCTCTTGATCTTGGCCGCATGGGGCGGTAGGTCAGCCAATACTGGATGAGGCGTGCGGCGATTCGCACGCCGATTTTTGTTGGGCCGCAGCCAAAAGGCTGCACTGAAGATTTACGCGGGCATCCGTCTGCAGCGAACACAAGGACGAGCAGGTTCATGGCGAAACGGTGGTATTCGGTCAGCGTTCTTTCGAACTTCGAAAAGAAAATCGCAGAGCAGATTCGCACCGCGGTTGTGGAGCAGGGCCTTGAGGACCAGATCGACGAAGTACTCGTTCCCACCGAAGAGGTGATCGAGATCCGTCGCGGCAAAAAGGTCTCGACCGAGCGTCGCTTTATGCCGGGCTATGTTCTGGTTCACATGGAAATGTCCGACCAAGGCTATCACCTGATCTCTTCGATCAACCGCGTGACCGGCTTCCTCGGCCCGCAAGGCCGTCCGATGCCGATGCGCGATGCAGAGGTGCAGGGCATTCTGGGCCGCGTCGAAGAGGGTGTGGAAGCACCGCGCACGCTCATCTCTTTCGAGGTTGGCGAGAAGGTCAAAGTCAACGACGGCCCGTTCGAGGATTTCGACGGCATGGTCGAGGGCGTGGACGACGACAACCAGAAACTGCGCGTCACCGTCTCCATCTTTGGCCGCGAAACCCCGGTCGAACTGGACTTTACCCAAGTCACCAAGCAAATGTGATCCGGCCCGGCTTGGGCGCGATGACATTTCAGGTTTGGACTTCTGCGATCGGCCCCTATGGTGGGGCCGATTTTTGTTTGTCCGGCCCGACTTGGGTGCGGGAGGCCGCAGGACAGGTCGAGAGGAACCGCACCGGATGAAGCTCATTGTCATCTCGACCAATGCCGGTCTTGCTATGGGGGGCGAGGCGCTGAAGGCCTTGCAATATGTGCAGGAGCTTTTTGCGCAGGGGCATGACGTAGAGCTCATCACCCATGCGCGCTGCCGAGAGGGTCTTGTTGGTCTGCTTCCCGAAGGGCGCGTCCGCTATGTTGAGGATAGCGCGGCCATGCAGACCTGCTGGCGCGTGCCCGGCCTGCGTCGCCTGATCAACGGGCTGTTCCATCGTGAAGTCGCGCGGATGATCCGGGGCTATGATCGCGACGACGTTGTGGTTCAGTATCTCTGCCCGATTTCTCCGGTGGAGCCGCGGTTCCCGCCCAAAGGGTATCGTTGTGTGATTGGCCCCGTCTCCGGCAATATCTTTTACCCTGATGGCTTCCGTCATCTGGATGGGATCGGGGCGCGGCTGCGGGGGCGTGCCTATCGGCCCGTGCAACGGATGCTGGGCCTTGCCCTTCGCCAGTACAAACAAGTCGATCGGGTGCTGGTCTCGGGCTATGCGCGCACCAAAGAGGCGCTGCGTTGGGCAGGGTGCCCCGAGGATAAGATGCAGTCTGTGTGGGACGCCGGCCTGTCGGCCGAGCTCATCACCGGGCCGAGGATGGACCCTCAGGCGGCGCCGCGCGACTTTTTGTGGATTGGTCGGATGGAACCCTACAAGGGTGGCGATCTGGCGATCCGGGCCTTGGCCATGATGGAGGAAGAGGCGCAGCTAACGCTCTACGGCGATGGCTCTGAACGCGCCGCACTCGAGACTTTGGTGCGTCAGCATGGCCTGGAGGCCCGCATCCGCTTTGCCGGATGGCTGTCCCATGACGAGGTTCCGACCGTGATGCGCCAGCATCGCGCGATGATCTTTCCCAGCTTGCGCGAGGCCAATGGCATCATCATGCAAGAGGCGATGGCTGTGGGCCTGCCGGTCTTGACCCTGCGCTGGGGCGGCCCGATGGGCCTTGCAACGGATGCCGAGGCGCTGTTTGTCGAGGTCGATTACCCCGATCAAGTCGTTCGCGATTTGGCGGGCGGTATGGACCGATTGATCCGCGAGCCGGATTTGGCTGAACGCCTGTCTGCAGCCTCTCGCCAAAAGGCGGTCGCCGAGTTCGCTTGGACCGATGTGGCGCGCAGCTGGTACGAGGCGGCAATGGGGCAGGGGCCCCGCAGCTGACCCTGCGCCGCACCAGCGACCTCTTTGCGACATTCAGGGGTTGATTCCATACAGGATAGGGCCTATCAGCCGCCAATCCGCCGGGTCCCCGTGACCGGGTCGTGATTCTTGTGGGAGGTCCGCGCGTCGCGATGCAAGGGCCGGACCACGCAACATAGATTGGCTTTAAGACGCGTCTTGAGGCTGTTGATAAGGAGATAACCACATGGCTAAGAAGCTTGTTGGTTCGATGAAACTGCAGGTTCCTGCAGGTCAAGCAAACCCCTCTCCGCCGGTTGGTCCGGCGCTGGGTCAGCGCGGCATCAACATCATGGAATTCTGCAAAGCGTTCAACGCTAAGACTGCAGACATGGAGCCCGGTGCACCATGCCCGACCGTGATCACCTACTACCAGGACAAGTCCTTCACCATGGACATCAAGACGCCCCCCGCGTCTTACTTCCTGAAGAAGGCTGCGAAGATCAAATCCGGCGCGAACAACCCGAGCCGTGAGACCGCAGGCACCGTCACCGTCGCTCAGGTGAAAGAAATCGCCGAAGCGAAGATGAAAGATCTGAACGCGAACGATATCGACGCGGCAATGCAGATCATCCTGGGCTCTGCCCGCTCCATGGGCATCGAGGTGAAGTAAGATGGCAAAGCTCGGTAAACGTACCCGCGCCGCACGCGAAGCCTTCGCTGGCAAAGAAAACCTCTCCGTTGAAGAAGCAGTCGCGCTGATCAAAGCAAACGCGACCACCAAATTCGACGAGACCGTTGAAATCGCAATGAACCTCGGCGTTGACACCCGTCACGCAGACCAAATGGTCCGCGGCGTGGTTGGCCTGCCGAACGGCACCGGCAAAACCATGCGCGTTGCTGTGTTTGCACGTGGCGCGAAGGCTGACGAAGCCACCGCAGCTGGCGCAGACATCGTGGGCGCAGAGGACCTGATGGAAACCATCCAGTCCGGCAAGATCGAATTCGATCGCTGCATCGCGACTCCGGACATGATGCCGATCGTCGGCCGTCTGGGCAAAATCCTCGGCCCGCGCAACCTGATGCCGAACCCCAAAGTTGGCACCGTGACCATGGACGTGAAAGCGGCCGTGGAAGCAGCCAAAGGTGGTGAAGTTCAGTTCAAAGCGGAAAAAGGCGGCGTTGTGCACGCTGGCGTTGGCAAAGCGTCCTTCGACGAAGCCAAGCTGGTCGAGAACGTCAAAGCCTTCATCTCTGCCGTGTCCAAAGCAAAGCCCTCGGGCGCCAAAGGCACCTACATGAAGAAAATCGCTCTGTCCTCCACCATGGGCCCGGGCGTGACCGTTGACGTGGAAGGCGCTGTCTCCGAGTAATCGGCAGCTTTTCCATAGGTTTTTGAAAGAGGCGGCACTTCGGTGTCGCCTTTTTTTGTCCATTTTCCTGCGCTAGGCTCCGGCCAACAAGAACAGGCAACACGAGCAGATGAACGAGACTTCCGCAGCGGTATGGCGCGTCGGCGCCATCATGAATGAACCCTTGGCTGAGGTCCTGCGGTTCGTGGCCTGGTATCTCGCCTCCGGTGCGCAGGAGGTGGTGATCTGTTTTGACAACCCTACCGACCCCGCAATCGCCCTCTTGGCGGATCATCCGCGCCTCACCTGTGTGCCCTGTACGGCGGAGTTCTGGGAAAGCCTCGGGCTGGCGCCGCAGGATGCCTTTGTCACCCGCCAGAATGCGGCGTTGACGTGGATCTATCAGCAGCAGCCTGAGGGCTGGCTGTTGAACGTCGACGCAGATGAATTTTTGTTCTTCGAGGGGCGCACGATCGGCGCGACCCTCGCGATGGCTCCCGACGATGCCCTTTCTGTTCGTATCGTGACGGCAGAGCGTCTTCTCGCCCCGGACGGGGTCACGGAGAGCCTGTTTCGCCGCCCCATGGAATATGACACCCGCAAGCGGGTCTACGGAGCGGATGCGGCCTTGTTCGGGCCGCGCAGGGCAGGGCTGGTGGGCCATCCGCAGGGCAAGTCCGCAGTGCGCTGCGGCGTTCCGGGGCTGCGTTTGCGGCAGCATTGGCCGCGCTGGGGGCGCGAGGATGAACCGCGCGAGCAGATCCTCGACCATCGCGACGGCGCCCATCTGTTGCATATGATCGGCGCGGATTTCGACGTCTGGCGCAGCAAACTCGCATGGCGCTGCGGCTCGCGCGGCTTCACCACCTCGCTTACCGCAGAGATCGAGGCCGCTCTGGCAGCCGCGGATGAGGGCGCCCGCCTCAAAGAGCTGTTTGACCGCCTGCATCGCGCCACCCCGGAGCGTGTCCAGCGCCTGGAGGAGGCCGGTGCCCTCCTGCGGCTCAACTGGGATGTGGATGCCGTGGTCGCTGAGGTATTTGGCCTATCGCCCGAGGCCCTCGCGGCCCTGTGAGCGGGGCTTGAAAACGCCCATTTAGGGGTTGGAAATCATCTGCCTTGGGTCTATGTACCCCACACGGAGCAAAGCGTGCGATTCGTTGCGCGCTTTATTCCTTTTCGTCCAAGATGGTGGGTGACCTGTCGATCGGGTCTTAATTTCCCTCCTGAGACGGGTAGACGACCAATGAAAGATCGAGAGTTTCCAAACTCTCGGGCGACTTTGGCTAGACCCCCGTAAAACGGACTTGACCGCCGGGCCCCTCGGGGCGCGGCAGATAATGAGCCGGGGCTTTTGCCCCTAAACTTGGAGAGAACTGTGGATAGAGCCCAGAAAGAGAAAGTGGTCGAGGAACTCGGCCAGATCTTCGAAAGCTCTGGCGTGGTGGTCGTAGCCCACTACACCGGTCTGACAGTTGCCGAGATGCAGGACCTTCGC
>JBLXDQ010000037.1:0-9148 GCA_048263945.1 Epibacterium sp.
CAGTTCGGTCCCTATCTTCCGTGGGTGTAGGATACTTGAGAGGAGTTGCCCCTAGTACGAGAGGACCGGGGTGAACGATCCACTGGTGGACCAGTTGTTATGCCAATAGCAGTGCTGGGTAGCTATGATCGGACAGGATAACCGCTGAAGGCATCTAAGCGGGAAGCCCCCCTCAAAACAAGGTATCCCTGAGAGCCGTGGTAGACCACCACGTCGATAGGCCAGAGATGTAAGCGTGGTAACACGTTCAGTTGACTGGTACTAATTGCTCGATAGGCTTGATTTGATCCAGTAGAAGCAAGACTTCAACTTATCAATCAAAAGCATACACATACAATCAGTTGTACATGACTTGGACAAAAACACGCTTTGCGCTCCAATGGAGACGGTGCGGGAACGGGCATCCTACGGATACCCTGCCTCCCGCCGTCGCTCTGCAGAGCAAAGCGCGTCAGGAATTTATTTGGTTTGGTGATCATAGCGCGAGCAAAACACCTGGTCCCATCCCGAACCCAGCCGTTAAGTGCCGTAGCGCCGATGGTACTGCGTCTTAAGACGTGGGAGAGTAGGTCATCGCCAAACCTAATAAGTTCCTGATAATCAGTATCTCTCTACGATGATCATTCAAAACCGCCGCTGCATAACATGCAGCGGCGGTTTTGCGTTGGGAAAAGCGGAAAGGTGCCGCAGACTTCAGCCGCGCAAGGCTAAAGGCGCCGTCTAAAATCTCAAGAAAAATCTGAATTTTCTGTACGAATACCCTTGCAGCCCCCACGCTATAAGTTTAGACCGAGGGCATTGGCGCGGGATGGAGCAGCCCGGTAGCTCGTCAGGCTCATAACCTGAAGGTCGTAGGTTCAAATCCTACTCCCGCAACCAATAAAATGAAGAAGCCGCTGCCCTCGGGCCAGCGGCTTTTCTTTTGGCTGCTGTAAGGTTCGATAGGCAGCAAACGTTACGAAGATCGGCGGATCTTAACGGTCTATGACGGCCAGTGGGCAGGGCAGATCAGGGCAATTCGCCCAAAGAAGTTAACCGTCATCCAAGCCTTCCCTGTTATCGAGCTGAGAAAAACCACTATTAACAAAACCACCAATCCGCCCTGCCAATATCCATTTAAGCCACGCAATTTTCCTACCTCGCGCGGCGTTATTGCCAGCAAACTCTTGACTTCCTGACCGTCAAACGGTGTACCTGCGCGAAACCTGAATTAGCCCTAGGAAGGGACCATCATGCACGCCTATCGCAGCCACACCTGTGCCGATCTGAGCCTTGAGAACAAGGGTGACAATGTGCGCCTGTCCGGCTGGGTACACCGGGTGCGGGATCACGGCGGGGTGCTCTTCCTTGACCTGCGGGACCATTATGGGATCACCCAGGTGATCTGCGATCCCGACAGCCCGGCCTTTGCCGAAATGGAAAAGGTACGCGCCGAGTGGTGTGTGCGCATCGATGGCACCGTAAAAGCACGGGATGAGAGCCTGATCAATCCGAAGCTGCCAACGGGCGAGATCGAAGTCTACGCACGCGACATCGAGGTGCTTGGCGCGGCTGCTGAGCTGCCGCTGCAAGTGTTTGGCGATCAGGAGTACCCTGAGGAAACGCGCCTGCGTTACCGTTACCTCGACCTGCGTCGTGAGAAGATGCAAAAGAACATGACACTGCGCTCGGACGTTGTGACCTCGATCCGCAAGCGTATGTGGGATCAGAACTTCCGTGAGTTCCAGACCCCGATCATCACCGCATCCTCCCCCGAAGGGGCGCGCGACTTCCTCGTGCCGTCGCGCCTGCATCCGGGCAAGTTCTACGCGCTGCCGCAGGCGCCGCAGCAGTTCAAACAGCTGTTGATGGTTTCGGGCTTTGACAAATACTTCCAAATCGCGCCTTGCTTCCGCGACGAAGACCCGCGCGCTGACCGCTCGCCCACCGATTTCTACCAACTCGACATGGAGATGTCCTTTGTCACTCAGCAGGATGTGTTCGACACCATCCAGCCGGTGATCGCGGGCATTTTTGAGGAGTTCGGCGGCGGCAAAAAGGTCGACGAGACCTGGGAGCAGATTTCCTACAAAGACGCGGCGCTGTGGTATGGCTCGGACAAGCCTGACCTGCGCAACCCTATCAAGATGCAGGTCGTATCCGATCATTTCCGCGATTCCGGTTTTGCGATCTTCGCCAAGCTGCTCGAGCAGGACGGCACCGAGATTCGCGCGATCCCCGCGCCCACGGGCGGTAGCCGCAAGTTCTGCGACCGCATGAACGCCTTCGCCCAGAAGGAAGGTCTGCCCGGCATGGGCTATATCTTCTGGCGCGATCAGGGCAACGGCATGGAAGCGGCAGGTCCACTGGCCAAGAACATCGGCCCTGAGCGCACCGAAGCGATCCGCCAGCAGTTGGGCCTTGAGGTTGGCGATGCGGCGTTTTTCCTTGGCGGCAAGCCCAAGTCCTTTGAGGCTGTCGCAGGTCGCGCCCGGAACGTGATCGGCGAGGAGTTGAACCTCACCGACAAGGACCGCTTTGCCTTCGCTTGGATCGTTGATTTCCCGATCTACGAAAAAGACGAAGAGACCGGCAAGATCGACTTTGAGCACAACCCATTCTCCATGCCGCAGGGCGGGATGGATGCGCTGCAGGGCGATCCGCTCCAGGTGCTCGGCTACCAGTACGACCTCGCATGCAACGGCTACGAGCTGGTCTCGGGCGCGATCCGGAACCACAAGCCGGAAATCATGTTCAAAGCGTTTGAGATCGCTGGCTATGGCGAAGATGAGGTGCGCAAGCGTTTTGGCGGCATGGTTAACGCCTTCCAATACGGCGCGCCGCCCCATGGTGGCTGTGCTGCGGGCATCGACCGGATCGTCATGTTGCTGGCCGAAGAGGCGAACATCCGCGAAGTCATCCTCTTCCCGATGAACCAGCGCGCCGAAGACTTGATGATGAATGCGCCTTCCGAGCCCACAAGCGATCAGCTGATGGAGCTTGGCCTGCGGGTCATCCCGCAGGAGTGATCCTGTCTGAATAAAAACGTCACCCCTGGCTCAGTCGGGGGTGATATTGCCCGGTAGGATGCCCAGCACCAACACCGGGCAGCCGCCACTGCGGCCCGCGGCGATGCGGCTGATGAGTTTATGGGTGCCGGTGGTGCTGGCTCCAAATTTCGCGCTCACGGTTTTGTCGGTCTCATTGCCGAATTTATCCAAGCAATTTCCCAATGATTTGAAAAAGTCGTTCGACAATTCGCGTGTCACGATCACGCCTACGTCGATGACGCCAGCTTCGAAAAAGCTGCGGAAGGCGTAGAGGTCGCGGTCATAGGTCTGGTCTTTGCTGTTCCACTCATAGTCAAAGGCCACGCGCGCGCGCCAGAAGTCGACCATGTGGTTGTGAATGAAATCCTCGCGGATGATGCGGTCGACTTCGGGGGCACTGTCGCCCTTGCCGGCGGTCAGTTGCACCAATAGGTCGGCCTTGATCCGTACTTCCTCGTGGAAATTCTCGGCCGCCGCATATTGGGCGAACCGGGTCGTGGCCGACATGCGGTTGCCCCCCGGTGCGCGGATTTCGCTGCGGCTGATGGTGAACTGACGCAGCACGCGGATGATTGCGGCCAGTTCTTCCGGCGCACGCTGTTGCAAGACGGCGGCTGCGCTGCGGTAGCTGGTGACGGAGTAGCGGTCGCGCAGATCGGCAGGCAGCAGGTCTTCGACAAGCCTGTCGCTGTCGAAAACCGCATCGTCGATGCGCCGCGCCAGATTACTCAGCCGCGACACTGGAATTGTAGCTGTAGGTCTTCCAATCGGGCTTGTAATCCGCCTCGGCTTGATTGCCCCAAACGGTCCAACCATCGCGCACACCGCGTCCGAACAGCTCGAGGTAGGGGCCCCAAGAGCAGCTTTCGATCAGATCATATTGCTCGTCCGGCTTGCGCGAATGCTCCCGCTTGCGGGTTTGCATCATGTTTACCTGACGCCGTCCGGCATCCAGCGTGCGGACGTTCTTGCCGCGCACGCCAAAAAGCAGAATTTCGGTTACATTGCGGAAATAGAACCCTACACCGCGCCCGTCACTGCCGCCATCTTTGCGGATTTTGTGCCAGATGATGTTGGATTTATACTCAAATCCCCACGCCTTAAGCACCTGCAGCCCTTCAGGCAGCAGCGCGTTGGGCACCCACATGTAGCAATGTGCGCGGTCGTCGAGGTGGTCGGCCACCGGCAGGGCGCATATGTCATCTACCGTCATCGTGGGATAACGGGCCAAGCGCTTATGCTCTGGCGCGACCTTGCCGGTACGGTTGGTGAAGCGCCACGGCGGGTCCGCCATGACGCAGCCAAACCGGTCTTTGCCCAGGAAGTCGCGTAGGTCTTGTGATGGATTATCGCTCATATCCAATATATTGCGTTTCCTCGGGCTTTCTTGCAACCGCTACCTGCCCAGAGGGGCTGGATATCCACAAGAACGTTAAGAGAACACATTTAGCAGGGCAAAGCGGCTTGGGTCAATCCTCAAGACTGTCTTCGCGCTTTTCCTCGATGAGCTTGGCTTCCTTTTCCTTGCGCTTCAGGAACTTGTCGCCAAATTCTTCGTTCTGCTCTTCGCCAATGACCTTTTTGGCGCGGGTAAAAAGCTCGTCTTCTTCCTCGTCCATATGATGTTCGTAATCATGCTTGAGCTTCTTGAAACGAGTCAGCCAAGCTGAGGAGGACATGTCGGTTTCGCGCAGTTCTTCCATAAGATCGTCAAGCTGCTGATGCTCATGGACCGAATGACGCGCGTGATCTTGGCCCCATGTCTCGGACATCAGCTTGGAATAGAAGGTTTCTTCCTCGGCGGCGGCGTGGGATTTCACGTCGTTGTAAAAACGGTCCCAGGCGTCGCGGCGCTCGGCGCTGTCGCCTTCGGTATCGGCAATGGTATTGAGCAGCGTACGGTGCTCATCGTGATCTTCTTTAATTGCGTCATAAATGGAGGGCATGGGGAATATCCTTCGGAGTTACCTGTTGGTAACGCCGCAGGGACGGGCAGGTTCCTGCCTAAAAAACCGCACCAGAGGCCGCTTGGCTAGCGACCTGTTGGAACAGCCCGCCCGCTTGGGCGTGAAAGGCCGCCATCAAGACAATCGCTAGCCCGAGAACATTTGCGCCCACGACAATCCAATCAACCGGCGTTTCAGCTCCTGCGGTGTCATTGGCGTGTTTCTGGCTCATCTCACCCTCCCCGGGTGGCGGTTCTCTGTCAGCATAATGCTGAAGGTTGAATGTGGCGTGAATGTGTAACTCGAATGCCAAGACTGGGGTCTGTGGCGATTAATTCAAGTTTATTCATCTTGGCGGGTCGGAGGGGGCGGTGCATAACTTTGGCTATGAACAACAGATCAGCCGAACGCCCTGTCGGGTTTGCTATTGAGAATTGGGTCGAGCCTCCGCGGCCCGGCGGTGAGGTTATTGCCGGTCGCTATGTGATGTTGGAGCCGCTGTCGGCGGAGAAACATGCCGCCTTGCTGTACCCTGCCTATGTGGGGGAGGATCACGTTTGGGACTACCTGCCTTACGGCCCATTCTCTTCGGCTGCGCAATATCACCGCTGGGTGCGCGACAATGCGGGCAAGCCCGATCCCTATTTCATGGCGGTGAAAGACCGCGCGCGGGACCAATGGGTGGGCGTGGCAAGTTTTCTACGGATCAAGCCCGAAGCAGGCAGTATCGAGGTGGGCCATATCAATTTCAGCCCTGCCTTACAGCGCACCCCTGCGGCGACCGAGACGATATTTCTGATGATGGAATGGGCCTTTGATGCGGGCTATCGCCGGTTTGAGTGGAAGTGCGATGCTTTGAACCGCCCATCTCGCCGCGCGGCGCAGCGTTTGGGGCTGAGCTATGAAGGTGTCTTTCGGCAAGCGACCATCGTGAAAGGGCGCAACCGCGACACGGCTTGGTTTGCCGCGATTGATGCGGAATGGCCCGCGCTGAAAGAAGCGTTTGAAGCTTGGCTTTCCCCCAGTAATTTCGACGGGCAGGGAAAGCAGAAAGAACGGTTGGGCGATTTGACCCGCCTTGTCCGCGTGGCAGGCGACCCGACGCTTTAACTGGCCTGTCTCTTGGCCCTCTCAGATTGCAATTTTCTCCGAGAGGCGAATTTGGATCATTCCAGCTATGGTCGCGGCCTCTGACCCCGCCGGTTGGCCAAGGGCGCGTTTGTGGGCCAAAGCTCTCGCAGCCTCCTCCAGCCGGAGGTCATTGGCCGAACGGGCGACGCCGCAGAGGAATTGCGCAACATAATCGAGGGTGTTTTCGTCGGGTTCGCCCCCGAGCACACCGGCGATATGGGCGATATCATCCTGAAACCCTATGCGGTCCGGCGAGACATCCTCATCCGGGAGGACGCGCGGCCCGGCGGGGCGGCGTTCTTCGGGGAGGGTTGCGAGAATGGCCTGTTGAAAGGAGGAGAGCGAAGTAATCGGTTTCGCGATAAATCCATCCACCCCGGCAGCGCGGGCATCAGGTTCCATATGGCTGTCGCCTGAAATGGCAATGATCGTTTCCACCCGTGGCGTGCTTTGCGTAAGTTCGGCAATCAGGTCCAGCCCGCTGCCGTCCGGCAAGCCAAGGTCTACCAATGCCACGGCGGGGCGATATACCTGCAGATGACGCCGGGCAGAGCGCAAACTATCCGCCCGTCTGATCCGCGCGCCAGAGCGTAGGCACAGCAAGCGCATCGCCTCGCAAGCGAAACGGCTGTCTTCCACCACCAAAACGGTGAGACCCAGCAGCGGCCGCTCCGCCGTGGGGGTGAGGGTGGTTCTTTCAAAGGGGTCGGTGTCGTCCATGTTCGCCTCCAACAACATCTGCGACTCAATCGTTACGCCGCGTTGGCTAATGACGCGTTAACGTGACGCATTGTTGTTCAGCGGATCGGCGGGCATAAAGCCGGCGAAACACGAGGAGCATTCAGGATGATCGGACGTCTTAACCATGTGGCCATCGCCGTGCCGGATCTCGATGCGGCGGCGGATCAGTATCGCCACGCGCTTGGCGCCAAGGTCGGCGCGCCGCAGGCCGAACCGGATCACGGGGTGACCGTGATCTTTATCGAACTGCCTAACACTAAGATTGAACTGCTGCACCCGCTGGGCGACGACAGCCCGATCAACGGCTTTTTGGAAAAGAACCCGGCGGGGGGCATCCATCATATCTGCTATGAGGTCGAGGACATCATCGCGGCGCGGGACCATTTGAAATCTACCGGCGCACGGGTCTTGGGCACAGGGGAACCAAAGATCGGCGCCCATGGCAAGCCGGTGTTGTTCCTGCATCCCAAAGACTTCAATGGCGCGCTTGTCGAGCTTGAGGAGGTCTGAGCATGGGGATCGTTTCGGGCCTCGTGCTCTTTGCCGTAATCTGGTCGATGACCTTTATGGTTGCCCTGCCAATCCGGGTGCAGACCCAGGGGGACGCGGGCGAAGTTGTCCCCGGCACCCATGCGGGCGCCCCGGCACAGCATCATCTGGGGCGCAAGGCGCTTTGGACGACACTGGTCGCCGCGATCATCTGGGCGATCTGCGCCACGATCATTCTGTCGGGCTGGATCAGCGTGGCGGATATCGAAGGCTGGCTGCATCCGAATGCGGCACCAACGCATGGTACAGGTGGGTAAAGGTCGCCGCCCCTAGGATCGGGATCAACAGGTTTAGCAGCGGTACCGACAGCGGCACCGCCATGAGCACCCCCGCCATCCAGATCGTGCCCGCATGGCGGCGGCGCAGGCGCTTTGCCTCGTCCCGCCCGTGCCGGCGCAGCGCGGCGAGGGTGAAATACTCACGCCCCAGCAGAAAGCCGTTCAGCCCCCAAAAGATGAACAGCGCCGCCGGGGCGAACAGCAGGTAAAGCACCAGCGCCAGCAGGTTTGCCCCCACCAGCACCCCCATGAAGTTAACCGTATCACGGATCGCATCGGCCATCCCGACACGGTGGGCGGGGGGCAGCTGCGGATAATGCACCTCTTCCACCGCGTCGGCCACTTCATCGAGAAACATCGAGGTGATCGCCGAGGCCACGGGCACCATCAGGAAGACCGAGAGGACCATCAGCAGGATCAGCGCGCTCCAACTGAGCAGATCGTCGAGCCAGTTCACTTCCCCCAACACCGGCAGCCATGCGTCCTCGGGCGTGACCCAGTCCACCAGATAGGCAAAGCCCGCCGTGGCCGCGATCAGCAGCGCCAGCGACAGGCCAACGCCCAAGAGCACGACCTTGCGAAAACGCGCATCGCCCAATTGACCGAGCGCGCGGGTGAAGGACCGCAGGATCGCGCTTACAGCCATTTGGTGATCTCGTCGATATTGGGGCGCGGGCGTTCAGGTGGCGGGGCGGTTTCGGTGCCGATATGGATGATTCCCGCGATGCGCTCATGTGGGGCAAGGGCGAAGCCTTCCTCCATGAAACCACGGTCATGGCTGGGCCATCCGCTGAGCCAGTTTGCCCCCCAGCCTGCGGCAAGCGCCGCGTTGAGCAGCGCAAGGCAGACGGCCCCGGCAGAATAGGTCTGCTCTAGCGGTGGGATTTTGGGCGAAGGCTTTTGCACTTCAATCACCGCCACAGCGAGGTTGCCTTGATCGAACTGGCCGCGCCCTTTGGCGATGTCCTCTGGCGCAAGGCCAAGGGCCGCGCCACGTTGCTCTGCCACCTCGGCCAATCGTGCCATTGCTGTGCGGTCGATGACGACAAAGCGCCAAGGCTCCAACTTGCCATGATCCGGCGTGCGGGCGGCGGCGGTCAGGAGGGGGTGCAGGGCGTCGGCATCGGGTACCGGCAGACCAAGGGTCTTGGCCGGGCGCGAGCGGCGGTTTTGCAAAAAGGCGAGGGCGGAGGGGTCAGCTACGGGCATTGCGGTCTCTTACAGGTCTAGTTGCCGCGCCATATCGTCAATCGACCGGCGCAGGAAGGCGTCAAAGGTAGGCGAGGGATGGCGGGCGTAGCGGGCGCTGACCAGAAACTGCGTTCATCTCAGTAATGCCTGCGGTCATCGTGTCTCTCCTATTCGAGAGCGAACCTGTCTTAGTAGATGGGGATTGTCCATTGCCGTGCGGTCGATGACGACAAAGCGCCAAGGCTCCAACTTGCCATGATCCGGCGTGCGGGCGGCGGCGGTC
>JBLXDQ010000038.1:0-7894 GCA_048263945.1 Epibacterium sp.
AATTTGGTTCGAACTGCCCTCCACGCATTTATCGTCGTTATGGAGACTGCTGTTTTGCTTGTGAGCATGAAGCAGCGAAACGACGCGAATAAGGAAGCTCAACGTCAGCAGGAGGCAGCAAAAGCGCAGGCTGAAGCTGCGTCGGCAGCCGAGGCCATGGCTTCTGAGGGACAAAGGGCGGCAGCGAAAGTGGTTGAGCTGTTTAGCACCCATTTGGCGAAGCTGGCGCAGGGCAACCTGACTTGTCAGATCCGGGAGCCTTTCCCAAATGATTACGAAGACCTGCGGCAGACTTTTAACACCACCGTGACAACTCTGAGCGACACCATGAATGAGGTCATTCATGCCGCGCGTGGTATCGACGACACTTCAAAAGAGGTGTCTCGGGCCTCAGAAGACCTCTCGCGGCGTACCGAAGGCCAGGCTGCCACGCTGGAAGAGACGGCCGCCGCGCTAGAGGAAATGACAGCTTCTGTTCGTGCGGCCGCTGAGGGTGCACAGAATGTTGAGCAGATCATGGGCGATGCGCGTTCGGAAGCTGAGCAGAGTGGAACCATTGTGGCAAATGCTGTGTCGGCAATGCAGGCCATCGAGGCATCGGCAAAGAAGATCGCGCAGATCATCAACGTGATCGATGATATTGCTTTCCAGACCAATCTTCTCGCATTGAATGCTGGTGTGGAAGCTGCAAGGGCAGGAGAGGCCGGGCGTGGTTTTGCGGTGGTTGCGTCAGAAGTACGCGGATTGGCACAGCGCTCCGCCGATGCAGCGACGGAGATCAAGGGTCTCATCGGCGACAGCTCGCAGCAGGTAGATAAGGGAGTTCTTCTTGTCGGAAATGCTGGCACGTCGATCAGTCAGATCGTCTCGCGGGTAAATGAGATTTCAGGTTTGATTTCTGACATCGCGCGAGGCGCGACCGAACAAGCCAACGGTCTCAACGAAATCAACACAGGGATGCATGAGTTGGATCAGGTCACCCAGCGCAATGCGGCCATGGTAGAAGAGTCGACCGCGGCAGGGCACATGCTACACTCTGATGCTTCGCGCTTGGCCGAACTTATGGGCCGGTTTGAGATCGAAGCGGCTGATGACCGATCAAGTCTCAAGGTAGCTTGATAAGAACAGCAGTGACGCTTCGCCTAGCACCATAATCGACGAACGACTGCGGTGCTGGGGCCTGCCTCACTGCACCACCGTCCAATGCAACACTTCACTCTGCACCTAGGTCTGCTGTGCGCAGATAGCGACCTTTGCAAAGTCGAGGCCGCCGAACCCCACCTATGTCGTGAGCGGCCCTCTGCGGACATTCGCCAGGCCGGGCCTCGCCGCGGTGTAGCTTCCCCGAACCGATCATCGGTGGCATCGTGCAGTGTGCTCTTGTATGCCAAGCTCAGGTGCGCGGAACGAAGTTGCCATACTCGTCTGCGACCAGGTCGGCAGATGCCGGGCCGCAGCTGCCTACTCAACCGAGCTGTCGCAGCCGGGCCTTCAACGCGTCGACGACAAGCCGGAACGCCGGTGAGTTGTGCCGCCGGTTCGGGTAGTAGAGGTGATACCCCGGCAGCGCAGGCGTCCAGTCCGCCAGTACCTGCCGCAATGCTCCCCGTGCCAGCTCGTCCTCGACCTGGTCTCGTGGTACATAGGCCAGACCTTGCCCCAGAAGAGCGCTCTCCCGGATCAGTTCGACGGTGTTGAAGCTGAGCGCGCCCTCGACCCGGACCCGCTTTGCCTCACCGTTCTTTGCCAGCCGCCAGGCGTTGATCGTCTCGGATGACGGCAGGCGCAGGTTGATCGCCCGGTGCTCGACCAGCTCCTCGGGGGTCTTCGGCATGGGATGCTGCGCGAGGTAGGCCGGAGCGCCGACGATCGCCATCGGGATGTCCGGGCTGATACGCACCGAAATCATGTCCTTCGCCACCTGCTCGCCAAGCCGAACCCCGGCGTCGAACCTGTCGGCCACGACATCGACGAGCCCGTAGTCAACGATGACCTCTACGGTCACGTCGGGATAGTCGGGCAGAATCTCGGCCAGCGCCGGGATGAGAATGGTCTTGGCCGCATGTTCGACCGAGGTGATTCGGATATTGCCGGTCGGCGTATCCCGGAACTCGCTTAGCTCGGCGAGATCACTGTCGATCTCGCGCAGCAGCGGGCCAAGGCGCCGGACCAGCCGGTCACCTGCGGGCGTGGGGGCAACGCTACGCGTCGTGCGCGCCAGCAGCCGCAACCCGAGGCGGTCCTCGAGCCGCCGCACGATCTGGCTCAGCGCGGACTGCGAAATGCCCAGCCGGGTCGCGGCCTTGGTGAAGCTGCCCTCTTCGGCGACCGTAACAAAGGCCGTTAGATCCGCGATATCCTCACGTCGCATTTATCATCTCACTTATAGGTTCATGAAGAACTTACCGTCTAATCTCTGAACTGCTCAAGTGTCATATTGGCTCCATCAGCAGCGGATCGGTTTGATCCCCAGCCTCAGGAGACGACCATGACCAAGATTACCATCCCCAATACCAACATCCCCGGCGTCGAAATCTCTGCCGTCATCAACCTGCCGGAGGGCTTTGATGAGACCTCCAAATATCCGACCATCGTAGTGACGCACCCCGGCGGCGGTGTGAAAGAGCAGACCGCGGGCACCTATGCGGCGGAACTCGCCAAGCAAGGCTTCGTGACCGTCGCCTATGACGCCTCCTACCAAGGCGAGTCCGGTGGCAGCCTGCGTCAGCTCGAAAACCCCTATACCCGCACCGAAGATGTCAGTGCCGTGATCGACCATCTGACCACGCTCGGCTATGTCGATGCAGATCGGATTGGCGCCATGGGGATCTGTGCGGGCGCAGGCTATACCGCCAATGCCGCGATCAACGATCACCGGATCAAGGCCGTCGGTACAGTAAGCGCTGTCAACATCGGGGCTATGTTCCGCAATGGCTGGGACAATAACGTGGCCGATGCGGACGCGCTGCCCTTCCTCGAAGCGGGCGCGGCCGCCCGGACTGCGGATGCACAGGCGCTCGCCACCGACGGTGATCTGGCGCAGATCCCGATGGCGCCGCTGAAGGAAGAAGATGCCCCCAACGAGGAGCTTCGTCAGGCCTGGGAGTATTACCACACCCAACGCGCGCAATGCGCCACCGCCCCGGGCTACGGTCTGGCGCGCAGCCTGACCCAGCTGATCAGCTATGACGCCTACAACTTCGCCGAGGCCTTCCTGACCCAGCCCCTTCAGATCGTGGCGGGCAGCGTCGCGGGCAGCAAATGGATGAGCGACGACCTCTACGCCCGGGCCGCCAGTGACGACAAGACGTTCCACGTCGTTGAAGGCGCGAACCATATGGACCTCTATGACGGTGCCAATTTCGTCGATGAGGCGGTCAGCGTGCTGGCACCGTTCTTTCAAGAAAAGCTCAGCGCCTGATCGGCCTCTAACGAAGCCTGCCCCGCCCAGAAAGTGGGCGGGGCGACCATAACCGACCTCCAAATCAAGGAGTTAGAACCATGGAAAGCGTAACATTTCAGAACCCCGACATGGCTTGGCACATCGCGGCGGATATTCACCTGCCGCCTGATTTTAATGCGGGCAAGCGCTACCCGGCGATCGTCAGCATCCACCCGTTCGGAAGCTGCAAGGAGCAGACCTCTGGCAGCGTCTACGGCAAGGCGCTCGCCAAGCAGGGCTATGTCGTCATCGCCTTCGACGCGAGTTATCAGGGCGCGTCCGGCGGCAGCCCCCGCTGGATCGAGAGCCCCAGCCAGCGGGTGGAAGACGTCAGCCACGTGATCGACCACGCGGTGACACTGCCGTATGTCGATGCGGACCGGATCGGAGTCATCGGCGTCTGTGGCGGTGGTGCCTATGCCCTGAACGCCACATTGACCGAGAAACGGATCAAGGCGGTGGTCGGGATCACCCCGGTGAACCTCGGTCGCCTCTTCCGAGAGGGTTTCAGCGGGTTCGATCCGGTCGGCGCGCTGACCGCCATGGCCGCACAGCGCAATGCCGAGGCGCGGGGGGCAGAACTGCAAGTAAACGAACTGCTCCCTGCCAGCCTTGATGCGGCACGCGAAACCGGGATGACCGAGCGTGACGTCTTCGAGGCAACAGACTACTATAAGACACCGCGCGGCCAAGCGGCTGGTGGCGCGACACGCATGGTCTTCAGCCATGCCCAGAAAACCTTGTCGTGGGATGCGTTTGCCTTCGCCGAGACGCTGATGACCCAGCCGATGATGGTGGTCATCGGCCAGAAGGTCGGCGCCTTTGGGGCCTATCGGGACGGCATGGAAATCTACGGCCGCGCTTTGGCATCAGAGGACCGGCAACTGGTCGAACTGCCGGATTGGTCCCACTACGACCTCTACGATCGGAAAGAGCCGGTCGGCTTGGCGCTGGAGAAGATCATTCTGTTCTTCAAGAAGCATCTCGGCGAAGAAGGCGACGCCGCTGCCGAAGCTGCCTGACGACAAGACG
This sequence comes from Epibacterium sp., assembly GCA_048263945.1. Taxonomy (GTDB): domain Bacteria; phylum Pseudomonadota; class Alphaproteobacteria; order Rhodobacterales; family Rhodobacteraceae; genus Epibacterium. The sequence continues at coordinate 4,475 of JBLXDQ010000038.1, forward strand.
GCTCGGTCCTGCGCTGCGGGATCGAGCCGTTTGATGCAGAAAGTCTCAGCTACGGTCTTTGGATCCGCCGCTAATCTGGCTGCCCTGGGGGCCGTATCGGTCAGCTTTGGGCTCACACCGGACTTGCGGCGATGCGGCAGCATAGTTGCAACGAAACCGCGCTTGGTCTTCGCTGCCAGAGGTCGCCAGCCAGCCCAATCAAGACATTCGTTCTGCACCCGCGCAAGATGCCCCTGCCTACCGGCCAGGGCTGGAAGCAGCCAAATGCACCTGCAGCATCCAAGTCAGGCGGCGATGGCGGCTAAGGGCTTACTGCCGACTTGTGACGGCGCGGTAGCGGGTTGGTGGGATACCGCACCGGTCCCTGCCGAGGAATGACGCTAGCCAGCCCAAGGCGGACATGCCCATCGCATTCGCAGCACTGAAGGCTGTGCGCAAGCGTCGGGGGGGGAAGCCAACATAAGCCGTGGGTGCAGTCTCCGACCAATTTCGATCGGTTGGATTAGAACAATGTGCAGTATCGCCGCTTCTTGTGGCAATGTGCGTTCTCAAGTTCCCGCAAACCTAGACCACCGAGGGGTCACTCTCTACCCGCGTACTGATGAGCGGCGTCAGCGAGTATGTGAACTTTGATGCCTTCATAGGTTTCTGCACCTTTCTCGGCCTGAGATTTCCTAAAAGCGTTCAGGTCAAAAAGGGGATACCTTCGGAGATCACATCAAACCGCCGAGGACACTATTCAGGCCGCACACAAGCGATAGAGAGCCCCCGCAAACGGTGGGGCTCTCCTGTGGTGTGTGCGAGTGTTTTGAGAATGTCCATTCTTTGGATGAAGGACATTTCCATCTTTAGCAAAACAGAAAACACCTTCAAGCAAATTGCTCGTGAAGGCGTATTTCACGGTGGGGTGCGGCGTGTGATTCAATGGAAATTATCCCCCAAGCCATTGAATTGTATAATGTAAGAACTCCGCCGCAGGTGACCAAACGTCAAGGGGACGTGGTTCGCCTTTGAGGCCGAAAGCACCCTCGCGGCACCAACCTTTAGATAATGTGATGTTAATAAATGTTGTGGACATACTGTTGAGCGCAAAGAGTAAGCCTAGGGCGCAAGGGAGGCTCGAGTTGCAGAACAAGTCTGGTATCGAGGGGACTTTGCGCCCTTTTCACATCTTGGTCATTATTCTCTCGCTTGCGATGACTGTGGGAGCTTGGCTCTACTCAAAGCGTCAGGAGGAGAGACAGGTAGAATCTCGCTTTGAAGCTGCGAAGAACAGCGCCATTGGCCTGATCCAAGATAGGATGTCAAAGTACGAAGATGCGCTTTGGTCTGGTGTGGCGTTCATAGATGCCAACGGCGGTTCGATAAGCATGACACAGTGGCGGACCTTTGCCGGATCTTTAAACCTTCAAGAAAAGTATCCTGGTGTAAATGGGATCGGCTATATCCCTTTTGTGGATAGGGGTGATCTGTCACAGTATTTGCAAGACCGAGGAGCCGAGGAGCGGCCCTTTGCGATCTACCCAGAGCATCAATTCGATTTCCTGTTGCCAATCACCTTCATCGAGCCAGAAAACATTAACAAGGCTGCGATAGGTTTGGATGTCGCGCATGAAACCAATCGGCGAACTGGCCTATTGGCTGCCCGCGACACTGGTACGGCTCAGATCACAGGGCCAATCGTTCTTGTTCAGGACAGTGATCGCACGCCTGGCTTCCTGTTCTACACGCCCATTTATCGCAGTGAAAGCACGCCTCCTGTGGAACTACGTCAAGAAGAGTTCTTGGGGGTCGTCTACGCGCCATTTGTTGTGCGAAATCTTGTCCATGGCCTGCTCTCCAAGGAACTCCGAGAGGTTCGCTTCAGCCTGATGGATGGTGACCAAGTAATTTATGATGAGCACGAACAAGATGAGCCGCTTTATGACGCGCAACCAATGTTTAATGAGACTGTTCAAATTGAGATGTACGGTCGCCAGTGGACCGTTGATATTCGCACGAACCTTGCGTTCCGGGCACAAAACTCGTCCGCTCAATCAACTTTCATTTTGATTGGAGGGCTCCTCATCGAGATTCTTGTGATCACGCTTCTGGCTTTACTGACTAAGTCCAATCACAAGGCTCACCGTCTTGCAGACCGGCTTACAACTGAACTCAGGGCAAAAACAGAGAACCTGGAAAAGGCCAACGCAGAGATTGAGCAATTTGTCTATGTTGCGTCCCACGACCTCAAAACACCGGTGCGCGGCATAGGATTCTTGGCCGATGTTATGGAGGAGGACCTAGAAGAAATCTTAGGTTCTTTGGATAAGCACCAAGAGTTGAAAACACAGTTCTCGATGATACGCGAGCGGGTTGCTCGGATGAACGATCTAACCCGTGGGATCATGGACTACTCACGTGTCATGCATGGCAAGGACGAGGCACCAGAACTGCCGTTGCAGGATGTCATTGACGACTGTGTTGCAGATTTTGAAGTTGAGGCTTGGCAGATTGAGGTGAGAAGTGACGTACCTGTCATCCAGTGTGACACCCATAACTTCCGACGTATTGTGGAGAACCTCGTGGGGAACGCTTTCAAGTATCATCCGGAGAGAAGTAAAGCCAAGGTCGAGGTGGTGGTGAAGGATCTGCATGATCGGCTGAGTGTGTCAGTGAAGGATAACGGCCTGGGGATCGCTCCAGAGTATCATGAACGGATCTTTGATGTCTTCCAAACCTTGAGAAGCGGCAACCAAAAGGAAAGTACCGGTATTGGTTTGGCGATTGTTAAGAAGGCAGTAGAGCGTCACGGGTTCACCGTCAGCTTGGACTCCTCGGTGAACAATGGTGCGGTGTTTGAGTTTTGCTGGCCTAAACACCTCGTAAATGTCGATGGAAATGTAGATAGAGCGGCCTGAAATGAACCGAAAGATGAATGTCCTCTTGGTAGAGGATAATAACCTTGATGCCATGATGGTTGAGCGGGCGATGCGAAAAGTTGCACCAGATGCTTTCATCAAGCGCGCTACGGATGGGTTGGAGGCGTTGGAGATTATTAACCGAGATCAAATGCCCAAGCCTTACTTCATACTCTTAGACATAAACATGCCTCGTATGAATGGGCATGAGTTTCTTTCGATACTGAGGTCAAGCGATAAAGAACAAGATTGCATGGTCTTCATGTTCACCACATCCGATAGCGACCAAGATATCATCAAGGCGTATCGCGGGCACGTGACAGGTTACATCGTGAAGCCGCAGGGGACCGCCGGTATTAAGCAGGTTATCACGACACTTCAATGTTATTGGAATACATGTGAGCCGCCTTTGACCTCTGCTTGTGCTTAAGCTTCTGTTGGCAGTGATCAGCCCCACTTAAGCGGTCCAATTTGAATGTTAGTGCATGATTGGCCTGAGTTCCATCGGGGTGAAGGTTTC
>JBLXDQ010000039.1:0-7524 GCA_048263945.1 Epibacterium sp.
CGCGGCGCACTCAAGCATCCCTGCCCCGCGGCGCGCTCGGTATATCAGTTTTCCGGATATTTGTTCCTCACCGGGTTTGCCAAGGGTCTGCACAAGTCTCGTCCCGCAGAATTGGCAGTCTGAGGTGCCCCTAATTTCCTAGACACCTGCCTCGTTCAGTTTCCGCTGTCTTTCTTCGAAGTCAACGGGCGACAGCATGCCGTTGTTCGTGTGCTTGCGTTTTGAGTTGTAGAACAGCTCGATATACTCGAACACGTCCCTCCTAGCGTCATCGCGTGTCGGGTAGGTTCGACGCCTGATCCGTTCCCGTTTCAGTAGTTGGAAGAAGCTCTCAGCCACAGCGTTGTCGCGGCAGTTGCCGCGTCGGCTCATGCTGGGTTCTAGATTGTGCTGGCGGAGAAACGTCTGCTATTCCCTGCTGGTGAACTGAGATCCCTGATCAGAATGAACCATAACCTGGGCAGCGGGCTTTCGCCGCCAAACGGCCATGAGCAAGGCCTGCAGGGCGAGATCAGTGGTCATGCGGGATTGGGCGGACCATCCCACCACACGGCGCGAGAACAGGTCGATGGCAACGCATAGGTACAACCAGCCCTCGTGGGTCTTGATATAGGTGATGTCGGTGACCCAGACTTGGTCAGGCTCCGATGCCTGAAACTTCTGCTCCAGCCTGTTCTCTGCCACGATGGCTGGCTTCCCGCCGTAGCGGCCAGGCCGGCGCCTGTAGCCGACCTGCGCGGCGATCCCGGCCAAGGACGCGAGCCGGGCCACCCGGTTCTCCGAGATGCGTTCGCCCTGGTCGCGCAGATCGTCGGTGAGTTTGCGGTAGCCGTAGACCTTGCCGCTGTCGGCCCAGGCTTGCCGGATCAGTTCGGTCTGACGGATGTCTTCCTGCGCACGGTGGCTTAACGGATTCTTAAGCCATGCATAGAAGCCCGAGAAATGGACCCGCAGTACCCGGCACATGGCCCGGACACCGAACTCTTCGTGATGCGCCCTGATAAAGGCGTACTTCATTGGGACCCTCGCGCGAAGTACACCGTTGCCTTTTTTAAGATGTCGCGCTCCTCGGTCACACGGGCCAGCTCGCGCTTGAGCCGTCGGTTCTCAGACTCATGGTCGATGCTGCTCGCTTTGGACACAGGTTCCCCGAACAGCTTCATCCATTTGTACAAAGAATGCGTACTGACGCCCAAGCGCCGGGAAACCTCCCGAACCGGATATCCGCGAACCGTAATCTGATGCACCGCGTCACGTTTGAACTCGTCGCTGTAATTGCTTGTCCCCATGTCGGCCTCCTCGCCTCACAGTTAGGGGGCAATGCGTCTACAAATCTAGGGGCACCTCAGAGCTCGGGCAGCGAAGTGCCGACAGCGACGATGGTAAGCCCAATGACAGTCTCGGAAATGCCGAGGTCGCGAGCGATGCCAATGGCCCCGTCTACCAACAATGCTCCACCGGCGACGACGAGCACCAGCCCTCCAAGGGCGGTCAACAGGGAGATGCCAAGCGGGCGGGGCGGGGCCTCGAGGGTCTGATCGACACCAGCGAGGGCAAAGTTCTTGTCGCCTGCTGCGCCGCCATCATGGCGAACGCGTTCCTGTCTGATGACCGTCCAAAGATAGAGACCGAGCCCCGCGAGCAGGCCTAGACCCACCAGCCGTCCCATGGGCACCAAGGGTGCCAGAATTGCGAAGACTAGGGCTGTTGCCAGCATTACGACGGCATCGCGTCTGAGGGCAGCGCGCGCGACGATGATCGGGTAAATGACGGCGGATACGCCCGCGATAAGTAGGATGTTGGCGATGTTTGAGCCGACGATATTGCCAAAGGCAATCCCTGGTGAGCCGGAAAGGCCGGCCTTCACCGAGGTGACCATTTCGGGCATTGAGGTCCCGAACCCGACAAGCGTGATGCCGATGACCAGCGGCGACAGGCCGAGTTTGCGCGCTGCCTGTACGGCGCCACGCACGAGACACTCCCCTCCGGCGACCAGAAGGATAAGGCCGAAGGAGAGCGAAAGAATGGTTTGGAGCATGATGTGTGTTCCTTGAGGCCATTTTCGGCCTCCGGAATAGATGTGGAGTTGCGCCCCTGTGTCCACAAGTGGTGCTCAGAGCTATATTCTGAAGGGTAGGTCCGCAGAGTGTTGCGCCTTCTAAAAGAGAGGAAGGACGGTGGGCGGCGCGTTTGTAAAAACCAGCTGATGGCGGCAATTCTCTTTTCCTGATCACTCAGTCTTCAGAACCTAAGTGACTAGGATTCTGTGGGCCGTGAAGTGGTTCTTTAAGGCCGCACGGAACTGAAAATCGGCTACCTGACGGTCAAAGTCGTGGGACATAACTTCTATCTGAGCAGTTTCACGGCGTTGCCGTTGCCAAGGTGCGCTCAATCGGGTTCTTCATGTCTGTCGGCCAAGTACAATGGATTGGTTGTCGCCCTCCCAAGGCGGCATGTGTCCTCGTGCACCCCAAGCACAGCGCTATCCTTCGTGGTTTATGGGCGCGTCCAGTGCTTCACCTATAGGTCCTGCCATATGGCTCTGGCGTGACTGGAAAGTACTGGTTCGAATGACAGTGGAGATCCGCGCTGGCCCGCGCGGATCACATATTGACAGTTGTCATGCCAGGGTCTCGACGGGCTGCGCCCGCTCATCCCAATCCTGTCTCTTTTCCTTTGATTGATCCGCCTGCCATCCGGTCGGCGCTCTGAACACGGGTTCTGATGCCGCTGCGCGTCAGCCTCCACGGAGAAACCCGGTTCCTCCCACGCGATGCGCGGGTCCCTCCCAATTTCACCGCTCCGGCCCCGTGTGTCAGATCACCGCCCGGCCGCAGGTCGGGCTACGCCCACCCTGCTTTGCCCTCCGGAAGACACGGGGTCTTCCAGAGTGAAAATCAGGGAGGTCTCGCCACTGGCGGAAAGGAGGGCACCAAGCCCCCACCGTGTCACCATAAAGGAGGCCGATATGGCTGAAACACAGATGGAACACTCCCCCGAGGGTGCGAATGAGGCTGCCCGGATCGCACAGATTGCGGAACAGAATGACCGTTTCCGCTCCACATGGGGCGCGGATTTCACCGTTCCGGGGCAGATCGTCATGACACAGGGCGTCGCGGCTTTGTCCGCAGAGGCGCATGTCGAGATCATGACTTCGGTGATGCTGTTTTCTGAGTTCACCGAGGACAACGATCCGTACGGGCACCACGATTTTGGCGTGTTCAGCGTCAATGACGATGGCGACAGCGTGAAGCTCTACTGGAAGATCGACCTCTACGACACGGCCTATCAGTTCGGCTCTGACGATTGCGCAGACCCGGTGAAGACCCGCCGCGTGCTCACCATCCTCCACCCCTCTGAATACTGAGATCGGCTGCGGGGTGTTCCCTGTTCCGCGCAGAGGCTGACATGCCGCTCAGGCGCGAGGGCGGGGCAGGGGGCACTCACTCAGCACGAGGAAAAGAAAGGCGAAATCGAATGAGCTTTGAGATCAAGACGCGCCGCATTGCCGAGGCTTGGGCGCTTCTCAGGAAGGGCGATCAATTTGGCATCGGCCGCCGCTTCCTGATGCAGCACGGGGCCATCTAAGGCCCAACGCTCCAGCCCACCACGGGCACTGCTGGACTGGGGCACCAATCCCACGAACCCGAACATCACCACAAGGAATGTCCCAATGACAAAGCAAATGACCATCACCGCAGACGAGGCCCGTTTCCCGCTTGCCAAGCTGGCGCTGTCCCCGATGAACCCACGTCAGAGCGTCCCCGCCGCAGAGGTGGAAGAGCTGGCCGGAAGCATCTGGGTTTCCGGGTTGATCCAGAACCTTGCCGGGATCATGGATGATAACGGCGGTGCGGAAATCGTTGCAGGAGGCCGCCGCCTGCGCGCCCTGCAGCTGCTGGCAGAGCGTCACCCGAACCTGGCTCAGGAACGTCCGGACCTGGCATACCCGCCGGTCCGCATCGCACCTGACCATGAGACCGCACAAGCCTGGGCGGTCGCCGAAAACGCTGCCCGCCGTGATCTGCATCCAGCCGACGAAATCCGTGCCTATGGCAAGATGGAAAAGAGCGGGGCCAGCCCCGCACAGATCGCCCGTGCCTTCGTCGTGACCGAAAAGAGCGTCTATCGTCGGCTTGCTCTGGCCGGTCTGCCGGAGGCGCTGATCGACGCCCTTGCCGCAAATGAAATCAGCCTTGGGGCGGCGGCGTGTTTCACCATCAGCACGGACGAAGCCCGCAGCCTTGAGGTGCTGGACCAATGCCGCAGCCAGAACTGGTCTGATTACAACATCAAGAAGGCGCTCAAGCCGGATGCGGTGAAAGACACCGACCGCCGCGCGAAGTTCGTCGGCATCAAGGCCTATCAGGCCGCAGGGGGCCGGATAGGCGGCGATCTCTTTGCGGAGGAAACCCTTCTCGATGATCCCGATATCCTCGCCGCCGTCTTTACGGATCACCTTGCCCAGATCGCGGAAAGCCACAAGGACGATGGCTGGAAATGGGTGGACGTGAGTGACGAGGATTATCTGGGCTATTGGTTCATCGAGCAGAACGGTTTTGAACGCATCTACCGGAAGGAAGGCGAGCTTTCCACAGAGCAGGCCGAGCGATACGACGCGCTGGCAGATTTGGCTGATGCCGGCGCGCTGGCCGATGGTGATAGGCAGGAACTGGTGGCCCTCAAGGGGATCGCGGAAGGCGATTTCACCGAGGCGCAGCGCGCACATTCCGGTCTCATCGTCTATCTGGACCGGGATGGCGTGGTGCAGACCTGCGCGGGTCTTGTCCGCAAAGCTGACAAGGCCGAGGCGATTGCCGCCGGTCTTCTGGCCAAATCGCCGCGCAGCGCCGACGATGCGCCGAAAAGCCCGATTTCCCAGAAGCTTCGCGAAGATCTGGGCCGCGTGTCTCTTGGTGCGCGCCAACACGCTGCACTGCGCGACCCGGACCTGTTGATTGACCTGCTGGCGTTTCAGCTGAGCCATGACCTGCGCTGGTGCAAACCGCTCGGCCTCTCGACCGATCTTGTTCCCACCGATCCCTCTACGGAGGCCGAAGGCTATGTGCTGGATCCGCGCCTGACCGAGGATCAGCCGCGCGACATGTACGGCAAGGATCTGGCGAAAAGCTTCCGTGCCTTCCGTCAGAAAGGCGCGGACCACATCCGGGGCGAATTGGTGCGGTTTCTGGCGGCTCAACTGCAGGGGGGTGACAAAAAGCTCAAAGCCATGATCGAGCGGGAAACCAAGCCGAACACCCGCGAGGTCTGGACCCCCACGGCGGCGAACTTCTTTTCTCGCGTTGGTGGCGCCTACCTCAACAACCTGTGGAACGAGCTGTTGGATCTGAAAGAGGATCATGCGACCGCAACCACTTTTGCCAAGCTGAAAAAGGGGGAGAAGGCCACGAAGCTGGAAGCCTTGTTCAGTGGTGCGAAAGACCTGCGAAGCGCCCTCGGTGTGACCGATGCGCAAGCCGCCAAGATCGAGGCGTGGTTGCCGGACGGCATGGAGTGAAATCTAGGGCGGGGCGAGCTAGCCCCGCCCGCTGCTGGCGGTTCCGATGGGATTGAAGCTGGTGCAATACTACACGCTATGATTGAATCAAAGATGTGACCCGGAGAAAGACAATGACCAATCAACCCAACGCGTTTTCTAAAGTATGGCGTTCCGCCCAGCTCTTCATCGGGTTCCACCGGGATCAGAACGGTATCAAACGGGATGTGGCCAAGGTCTGGTCGCCCAAGAATGCCAGCGCCACCATTCATTCCGACCCGACCGAGCAGGAGGCGTTTGTGGTGGTCCGGGCGGCAGATGAACAGGACTCCAAGGACGTGCAGATCAAACTGCGTCAGGATCAGATTGTCCTGCGCAGAGATCCGGGGATCGGATGGGAGGGCATTATCGCAGATGCGGAAGGATTGACCGTCTCCGTTGCGGGGATGCGGATCAGGATCAAAGCCGATGGCTCGGTCGTCCAGGAGAGTTCCTGCGGAACCACCTACCTTGAGGCGGATGGCTGCGTCTTGAAGAAAACGCAGGGCGTCGAGGCGATGATGTCAGGGGATGGCGTCGAGCTGAGCCGTCGCACCGAAACGACGATCGCGGCCATCCGGCACGATGGTGTTATTGCGAAAGCGCGCGATGATAGGCTCATCGCCCAGTGATGAGTTTCCTTTGTGGTGAAGGAAGAACCTAAGCCTCGCTTATGCGGGGCTCCGCTCAGGGTTCATGATCTGGGGATCTGCCTGTGGATCTGGCTGCTGCGTTGAGCTCGGTCTCGAACGGGGTTTGGTGTCTCTGGCAGAGCCGGACCTAGCGGCCCAGTTCTGCCAGGACTGGCGCTACCCGCGCGGGAGCCGCTGAGCGGCGAAATGGCTCCTTGCGGAGCCATTTCAATCTATGAGCTAATGGCTCGTGGGCATCGGAACGATCAATACATCCTCATCCGGGCACATCTGGCTGTGATATTGGATCATGGCGTCTGCCGAGCGGAAATGTTTGTGCTCGCCAGATGACGTCGTGAATACCGGCTCTTCCGTTTTGTCGGGGAATACACCCATAACCACCCAGACGAGCTTGCCGTTTGCAGGGTCTTTGTGGGGTTCGTAGCGCAGGCGGCCACCGCGTTTAATGAACTGGCGCACTCTGTTGCCGAGCAGCAGGGCGCGCTTTGGATGTTGGACAGCCTCGCTCGATTGATCCATCTGTACCTCCTTTCTGGTCTGTCAGTTTCGTGCCACAGATTCAGAGATCGGCGGCGCAATGGGTCGTGTCGGCTTACCACTTGGCGCAGCGGTTGGCTGTGAACGGGCCTGCATTTGGTTGGGAATGCGTGAAGCCCGTTTCCAGAGCCTCGTAGAGGCATCCCGGAAAGCGGTCGTCGCGGTTATTCACCACCAAGAGCCAAGCCCGCGAGTGCTATTTCAAATCACCTCAGGGTTGAAAAGGCCTCACTTCCCCTTGCGCGAAAAGACGCCAATCAACGTCAATTCAAGGTGCTGACAGAAAAAGCTTTTCTGAATGTGTTTCCAGTTCTGGGGCCGGCTCATGATCTGCTTTTCGGGCGGGTTGAACTGCACGGACGGTTTAGGCCTGGGGGCAGTTTGGATTGGCGCGGCTTTGAGAACGGCCTTTCGAAAACCATAGTGGGACGTTGGACTTGGCCGAAACCAGCTCGAAAGGCGCATGACTGTGTTAGGTACATCCTCAGCAAAAAAAAGCGGCGCTTGCTAGTTTAAGACTTCTCGAATGTACTGCCCATGGCAGCCTCAATGTAAAGGATTTTGAAAGGCGTCCTTTGTACACTTCACGCCCATAGGGAGTGAGCCATGAATGGACTTGTGATTGGCACGTCGGTGATCGCTGCGGCGCTTGCGCCGCTCGTCGTGCTTTTCGTCGGTGCGCCCCCCGTCGCGGGCAATGTTGCCCTCATCGTCTCCAAACCGTGGAGCAAGTCGGCGGGACAAGTCATCAGTGACGCTCAACTTCAGGAGGTGGGTCCGGAAAGGGCTCCGATTGGC
>JBLXDQ010000040.1:0-7336 GCA_048263945.1 Epibacterium sp.
GGCGCGTTCCTTTTTGGTCATGGACTGGATCATAGCGATCTGGCGCGTGACCATCTTGTCGTCAAAGCCCGACTCTTCGACCTGTTTGGCCATTTTGTTCATGCCCGGCATCATCTGCATCATGCCCTGCATGCCGCCCATCTGCTGCATCTGTTCCAGCTGCATGCGCAGGTCGTTCATGTTGAACTGACCCTTCATCATGCGCTTCATCATGCGCTCGGCCTGTTCGGCCTCGATGGTTTCCTGTGCCTTCTCAACAAGGGCGACGATATCGCCCATGCCAAGGATGCGGCCTGCGATCCGGTCCGGCTCGAAGGTCTCGATGGCGTCCATCTTTTCGCCAAGGCCGACAAAGCGGATCGGCTTGCCGGTCACGGCGCGCATCGAGAGCGCCGCGCCGCCGCGACCGTCACCATCCATCCGGGTGAGGACCACGCCGGAGATGCCGATCTTGTTGTCGAACTCCGGCCACCTCGACGGCGACCTGACTGGTCAGGCTGTCGACGACCAGCAGGGTCTCGCGCGGGGAGACCACGTCGCGGACGTCCTCGACCTCTTTCATCAGGGACTTCGTCGATCTGCAAACGACCGGCGGTGTCGACATATAGACGTCATAGCCCCCAGCGCCGCCTGCTGTTTGGCGCGTTTGGCGATATTCAGGGTTTGCCTTGACGATGGCAGGTGTCGACGCCGGATCTGGGCCGAGCACGGCCAGCTGATCCATCGCCGCCGGGCGGTAGACGTCGAGCGCTAAAGGAGACTTTCTTGCCTTCTTTTCCTTGAGCCGCTTGGCGAGTTTCGGTGGTGGTGGTCTTACCGGAGCCTTGTGACCAACCATCAGGATCGGTGCGGGCGGGCTGTCGATCTTGAGCGCGCCGTCGCCCGCCGCGCAGCGTATCGACAAGCGCGCGTGGACGATCTTCACAACCCGCTGGCCCGGTGTCACCGATTGGTAACGGCCTGACCCGTGGCCTGTTCCTGCACCTTCTTGACGAAATCACGGGCGACGGGCAGCGCGAAAGTCAGCTTCGAGCAGAGCCACGCGCACTTCGCGCAGGGCGGTTTTTACGTCATCCCCAGAGAGCGCGCTCTGTTTCGTCAGCCGGTCAAAGCACCAGACAGGCGTTCGGATAGATTTTCAAACATGCCTCGGCCTCCATTGCCGGTTACGATGTGTGCTCTGATGTAAGGAGCGGTGGAACGAACCTCAATCACCTGCCACCAGATCGCAACCACAGGCAATAAACCAACAAGGTTTGCCCCTGCCGTGTAAGAAATGTGGGGTGCAAACTAAGGTTTGCTCACGGGCGCAACGCGCTGGTGGAGGGCGATCCCGACCCATGCCGAGGACCGAAGACACGACGACCCGGAATTGGCTCTGCCCACTCTGGGGCACCTGAGTCAAGAAGAAGGCGCAAGTGCAAAGAGGGCACCTCTGGCGGCATCGGCAGTTTCACCTGTACCGCCATTTCTGGCGGATCGTCACCAATAGGTATCGGATATTCAGTTTTTTCGAGCGGTTCCGTTGACCTTCCCCCTGCTTTGCCGGGAAGCCGGGTTCGGCAAGGAGTTGTAAAGAAATTATGACAAAAGTCCTCATACTTGGCAGTGCTCCCTATGCGAACGAGGCCGCAGGCTGGCCGGTCGGACTGTTTGATCATGTGGTTGCAATCCATGATGCGTGGAGCATCCGTGAAGACTGGACCTGGGATCCAGAAGGGACTTTTCCGTGGACAGGAGGCCCGTGCTGCTGGAGGGCGATCAGAAAGTTGTCACCGAGGCAGAGTTTTCACCGGTTCAGACCCTTTATGGCGGCGCGCCAGCACACCGGCGAGGGCATGGTATCGGCGGGATATTGGGCGCTTGCTGCTGATGCCGTCGCAGATTTACTACTTCGGTTGTGATATGATCGACCTTGGCGCAGGGCGAACTCAGGACATGAAGACCAGCTGGGCGAGGCCGGTCGTCCCCACCGCATGGGCGGAAACACCGCCGCCAAGGCGCGGCGGTTGAGTATTTGCGGCTCAGAAACATGCGGCATCGGCAATCTCAGCCCGTATCGCAGTGCGCTTCCCTACCAGCGTGTGACGCTTGAGGGTTTGGACCGCCTGCGCCCTGCATCTGTGTTCGCGGGATGCAGAGCCGGCGCGGCTGCGCGAACAGCGTTGTGGCTATCCGGCGGTTTTCGGTGCGGCCCGAGTGGATCAGGCCGCGAGATGGTTTATTGATGCTGCTGGCTCAGGTGCTTTGAGCCACGGGTTGCCGCAGTCGCCTAAGGTTTGGTCGCAACAGCGTTGCACAGATACTGGGCAATCTGTCAGAAGGGCGGGTGTATAACTGTTTCTGCCCGAACTGCCTGATCTGAAGGAGCTATGGACGCGCCGACTGCTGCTCAGAGAGCTTGCCCCGTCTTCTGACGCGTTGCTGGCCCAGCTGGACGCATGGGGACTGTCTTATGTTTTGCACCAGCATGTGCCATTGCGCACGGTCGAAGAGTCCAGGCGGTGGAGGACGATTTGCTGGTGCCTGGTGAAACGGCGCTCCGCCTCAAGAACTCTATTTGCGGGATCGCAAGAAGCGAAATTATCTCGTCTCGCTGCAGCAGGATCGTGAGATCGACCCGGCGGCGCTGGTGCGCAACTGGGGGTGGAGGGCTGTCATTTGGGTCCGAAGAGCGCTTGATGAGCATCTCGGCATTCGCCCCGGCGCCGTCACCGCTGGCGATGATCAATGGTGCGCCAAAGGGCGTCAGGTTCTTATGGACGCTGAGGCTCAGACGGCGGATCGTATATATGCATCCGCTGTGAATGACCGCACGTTGCAATGCCGCGCGCGGATTTTATGACGTTTTGTGAGAAAATCGGCATCGCGCCTGAGCGGATTGAACTGTTTTAAACCCGAGGTTTGAGGTGTTGCGCCCGCGCCGCGGCCTGCCGGCCCAACGGACGCGAGCAGCCTGTGGTTGATCGGCGGACGGGCGGGAGCGCCCCTCCCCACGTTCTGTTACTTATGCGGCCAGCGATGGCGTCCTTGGCCTTTTGTACGGACCTTCGGCGTCAATGGCTGTTGATCCGCCGCGACGATTTCGTTCGTAATTCCGATGAAACCCAGCATGTGCCGCAGGTAGCGGCTGGCGTAGTCGATGTCTGATCCGGCTTCGGTGCCGCCCGATGCAACCGCCAGAATGGCCTGTTTGTTCTTCAGCAGACCTTCGGGCCCAGTCTCGGTATTGAAAGGTCACGCCAACGCGGGCGACCAGATCGATCCAGGCCTTCAGGGTCGTGGGATGGTGAACAGATCGGGACACCGATCACCACGGTGTCCGCCTTTGAGTTCATCATCAAACTGTCCGACAAGGCCAGCGTCGCCTTTTGCTCATCGCTGCGTTGATCGGCAGGGGTGAAGTTTGCGCCAATCCATGCCTCATCCAGCAGCGGCAGCGGCGTCGACAGATCGCGTTTGAATAACGGTCTCGGCATTCAGCCGTTCCACCACCTGCGCGGTCAACACGCGAGAGGTGGAGCCGATTGGCGGGCGGAGCTGTCGACATGAGTACGGTGTGAGCCATCGTCTTGGTCCTTGAGGAGGAAAATTCGTCTGAGGCTCAGAATGGATATTTGCACACCCGAACACAATTTGTGATATTGAACAAAGTCAGGTGCATCCGCGCAAATACTTACAGATATCTTCGCGACGGGGATCAGGTGGAGAATTGGGACGAAGTGCGCACTGCGTATCAGGTTGCGCGGCTTGGCACGGTGAGCGGCGCGGCGGAAGTGCTGGGCGTGCATCATGCGACGGTCATCCGGCATATTGATGCGATCGAAGCGCGTCTTGGTGTGAAACTGTTCCAGCGCCATGCGCGGGGGTACACGCCGACTGAGGCCGGTTGATCTGTTGCGTGTTGCGCAGGCGACAGACGATCAGTTCAGCCAATTAGTTGGGCGGTTCAAGGGGCAGGCGACGAGGTGTCCGGCGAACTGGTGGTGACATCCCTGTCCTCCATGGCGCTATGCTGGCGCCTGCGCTGACGGAGTTCCAGCAGATGCAATCTTGATCTGGTGATCCGCTATCTGACCGGGGATGGTTGTTCCGACTGGAATATGGTGAGGCACATGTGGCCTGCGCGGGGGCGGCACCGGAACAGCCGGACAATGTGGTTCAACCCTTCGTGGGCAGCGCCTCGCGCTTTATGCCTGGAAGAAGACGTCGCGCGCCACGGCATGCCCGGGCAAGACGATATGGTGAACCACCGGTTCGTTGCCGCGACAATGAAACACCGCGCCCTGTTCGAACGCTGGCTGCGTGCGACCATCCCGGCTGAGAACATTGTGTTTCGCTACCCGATGCGTGGCCGGACATAAGGCCATCCGCTGGGGTGCATTGGGTTTATCCTTGTGGGGAGGCAAGCTGCCCGATCCGGTGATGATGATGGACCCCGTGACGGCCTGAAACGGCAAAATCTGGCTGGTGACCCATGTGGACCTGCATCGCACCAATAAGGTGCAGAGCTCGTGCGCTTTTTGGAAAGAGCACGCAAAAACCTGGCCCTGTTACGAGCGATCTGGATCTGGCACCCATTCGGGGCGGTCTGCGCGACAGCTACAAGGGGCATCTGGCAATGCTGGCGTTTTCGGCGCTGGTGGCGGGTCGTTTTCGCTTGGCGCGCCGATCGCGAATGAGGTCACGCCTGCGGCCTGAACGTTGTGCGCTTTGTGCTGGAGGGGATTTTGATCGGTGCGGCGGCGCCATCGGTTGGCCTGAAGTCGCAACATTTCAGCGCCCCGGCGCTATGCGCTATTGGCGCGTTTGCGACATATTTCGTACTGATGTTCTACGGGTTGAAAACCGCAGATCCGGTGAGCGCGGCGGCGGTCTTTACGCTGACGTCGCCATGAGCGGCGTCTTTGGCTGGAAAGCTATGCCAGATCACAACGCCGCAGGCGCTGGCCTTGATATCGCGGCGGGGCGCGGTGATCTTCGCGCAGATCTTGAGGCCGCGGTCCGCTTTGAGATCGGCCAGGGCAGATAATCTATTTCGTCGGCTGTGTGGCCCACGCGCTATACGCCGATGGTGCGTGCCGAACCGGGCGAGCTGCGCTGACCACCTTTGGGTGCTGGTCGCCGGGGCGGTGGCGCTGATCGCGCTGGCGTGGCGCGATCGATCGCCACGGATTGGGCGCCAAAGCCCATCGTCTGGATCGGTCTTATTTACGTCGGTCTGTGCTCGGCCTGTACCTTTGTCCTGCTGCAATTTGCAATCCTGCGGCTGCCGTCGGCAAAGGTCATGGCCTATACCTATCTGGTGCCGTCGTGGTGATCCTGTGGGAGATCGCGCTGGGCAAAGCCATCCCGGCACTGATCTTTGTGGGGATCGCGCTGACGATCGTGGCGCTCTGGCTGCTGTTGGGATGAACACGGTTAAAGGTGCCGAGTTTCACTTGGTCCGCGTCGGGTATGCCCCACTCGTCGTCGCGGAGCTCTTCTCGAGAAACCGCTCAAAGGCATCCAAGTTCACCGGCTCAAACTGACCAAAGCCCTGCATCCAGACCGAGGCGGCGCGCAGAGCACCGGTTGCAGTTGCACCATTTCACCCGCCCGCGCTTTTCCTGCTGGATTAGACCGGTACGGGTGAGGATGGTGAGATGTTTGGAAATCGCCGCCAGCGACATTCAAACGGCTCTGCCACACGGTGACGGCCATATCGTCTTCGAGCAACATCGACAGAATCGCTCGACGGTCGGATCTGCGAGGGCTGCAAAGACAGTATCAAGAGTATCGCTCATGGGGATATCTCCTAAAGCGCAGGAAGCGGGTCGACAATCCCGAAGCGTATGCGCGTACCGCGGCGCATTGAGGGAGAGCACCATGGCATTGCGGTATTGGGCCATCATCGCGATCCTCGGCATTGGCTGGGGATGTCCTTGCGTTCAACGCGGTGCTGCGCGAGTTGGCACCCTTTGGATCTCAGCGGGCGTGTCGGGCTTGGGGCTTTGGGGTGCTGGGTTTTCTGCTGGCGCGCGGGCGAATGGCGCATATCGCCATCGCGCGCGCTGGCTCTGGCGGGGTTTGGAGCCCTGAGTTATGCGATCCGTTTTCCTGTTATGCGCTCGGCAGCGCATATCGCCAGCGGTGCGGGGACGTACCGCCCGTACCCCGGCGCTCGCAGGGTGGTACCCATTTCTGGCCGGGTGGCGAGCGCGCCATTGGCGCAAGAGTTTGGGTGTCGCCTCCGGGCTGGCGGGGATCGTTCTGCTGTCTTTGCCGATCCTGCAAGGCGGGAGAGTTCTGCCATCTGGGCGATCCTCGTCACCTTGGGCGCGCCACTGTGTTATGCCTTTCGGTCAATGCGCGCCAGTTTCGCGACATGGAACCAGTCGTGCTGGCGTCTGGGCACTGGACCGGGGCGACGGTGTTTGTCCTGCCACTGGCCTCTGTCCGATGGTGCCGCGCGCTGTCCGCACAGGCATAAAGCTGCTGATCATCGGTTTGCGCTGACCCTGCCGCCTTCATCGCCATGTACTGGGTGCTTCCGAAGAGCCTGACCAATGTCACCCTTCCGACGCTGATCGCGCCCGCCCCAGCGACTCAGGTCTTGGTTCTGGGAGAACCGCTTGAGGTCAGCCATCTGTCGGGGTGCTTGCGATCCTTTTGGTCTTTTGCTGATCGACGGACGACGTTCCGTCGCCGGTTCCTGTGTGATTTCAAGATCAATCATTTGGTTGAATATGCCTGGGCGATGTCGAAAGGCATATCCTCAGGCGAAGGACGCCGCGCGCAAACACGTGACGGCTTAGTGCTCTGAAAATATTGGTATTTTACCCAGAGCAGATCGGCGTAATGCGCAATTGACTCTGAGCGGAGGACCGCTTAGCAAACCCTCAGATTTCGCGAGAGGATGCGTCACCTTGATCGACGACGACCAAAAGCAGCGCATGGCGCAGCTGGAGGAGAAACTGGCAGCCGCCAAGAAGGCGCATGAAGAGCCAGAACCTCGCGCGGATGAACACTATTCCATGGCCAATCAGGCCTGGCGGATGGTGACGGAATTGGTGGCCGGTCTCGTGATTGGCCTCGGCATAGGATACGGGTTGGATGTTCTTTTGGGAACGACCCCCATTTTCATGGTGCTGTTCATATTGCTGGGTCTGGCCGCCGGGGCGAACGTGATGCTCCGCAGCGCACGCGAGATTCAGGACAAACAAATGGCTGAGGCGGAAAAATCCGCCGACGCTGATAAAGATGCATGAATGCTGGGCGACGGCCTAAGCGACAGGAGAAGCGGAACGATGGGCAAACTGTTCTTTTACGTAGCTTTGGCTTTGGTGCTCGTATC
>JBLXDQ010000041.1:0-7022 GCA_048263945.1 Epibacterium sp.
ATCGTTATATGAGGAGTCGTCCTTGAGCCGCTCATCCTACATTTTCACCAGCGAGAGCGTGTCGGAAGGTCATCCCGACAAGGTCTGCGACCGGATTTCCGATACCGTCGTCGACCTTCTTCTTGCCAAGGATTCCGAGGCGCGCGTCGCCTGCGAAACCCTCACCACCACCAATCAGATCATCCTGGCCGGCGAAATCCGCTGCGCCGTCGATGTCGAGCCGGAAGAGATCGAAGCCGCCGCGCGCGAAGCCGTGCGCGATATCGGCTATGAGCAGGAAGGCTTCCACTGGAAGAATTCCAACTTCCAGAACTTCCTGCATGGCCAGTCGGAACACATCGCCCAGGGTGTCGATTCCGGCGATGGCAAGGATGAGGGCGCCGGCGACCAGGGCATCATGTTTGGCTATGCCACCAATGAGACGCCAGAGCTGATGCCGGCCCCGATCCAGTATTCGCACCAGATCCTCAAGCGCATGGCGATCCTGCGCAAATCCGGTCAGCGCCCTGAATTCGAGCCCGACGCCAAATCCCAGGTGACGCTGCGCTATGTCAACGGCCAGCCGGCCGGCGTTGAATCCGTCGTGGTCTCGACCCAGCACAAGGATGGCGTCAGCCAGGAGCAGATCCGCGAACTGGTTCGCCCGATCGTTTCCGAAGTCCTGCCCGAGGGCTGGTTCCCGCCGGAAGCCGAATTCTACGTCAATCCGACAGGGACCTTCGTCATCGGCGGCCCCGATGGCGATGCCGGCCTGACCGGACGCAAGATCATCGTCGACACCTATGGCGGCGCCGCGCCCCATGGTGGCGGCGCCTTCTCCGGCAAGGACCCGACCAAGGTTGACCGCTCGGCCGCCTATGCCTGCCGCTGGCTGGCCAAGAATGTTGTCGCTGCCGGCCTGTCGGAACGCTGCACCATCCAGGTCTCCTATGCGATCGGCGTCTCCAAGCCGCTTTCGCTCTATGTTGACCTGCACGGCACCGGTCAGATCGACGAAACCCGTCTCGAGGACGCCCTCCGGCAGATGGCCGACCTGTCGCCGCGCGGCATCCGCACCCGGCTCCAGCTCAACCGCCCGATCTATGCCCGCACCGCGGCCTATGGTCATTTCGGGCGCAAGCCCGACGATGAAGGCGGCTTCTCCTGGGAGAAGACCGACCTGGCCGACGAGCTGCGCAAACTGGCGTAAATCTGATACAAGCGGGCCGGCAAGACCGGCCCGTTTGCCCAACTGTTTCAAGACACACATACCCAATGGAAGGACCTGATGGTCATGACGCAATTTGCTGCGGACAAACCCTATCTCGTAAAAGACATGTCGCTGGCCAAATGGGGCCGGATCGAAATGGACATGGCCGAGATCGAAATGCCGGGCCTGATGGCCCTGCGCGCCGAATTCGGCAAGGCACAGCCCCTCAAGGGCGCCCGCATCGCCGGCTCGCTCCACATGACGATCCAGACCGCCATCCTGATCGAGACCCTCACCGCCCTCGGCGCCGAAGTGCGCTGGGCCTCGTGCAACATCTTCTCGACCCAGGACCATGCCGCTGCGGCCATCGCCGACACCGGCGTGCCCGTCTTTGCCCACAAGGGCGAGACACTGGCGGAATACTGGGACTTCGCCGACGCCATCTTCCATTGGGGCAATGGCGAAACCGCCAACATGATCCTCGATGATGGCGGCGATGCCACCATGTATCTGATCCTCGGCGAAAAGGCCGAAGCCGATCCGTCCGTGCTCGACCATCCGAAATCGGAAGAGGAAACCGCCCTCTTCGCCCAGATCAAGAAGCGTATCGCGGCGACCCCGGGCTGGTTCGCCAAGGCCAAGGCCGCCATCCAGGGCGTGTCCGAAGAGACCACCACCGGCGTGATGCGTCTCTACCAGATGCACAAGCGCGGCGAGCTTCCCTTCCCCGCCATCAACGTCAATGACAGCGTCACCAAGTCGAAATTCGACAATCGTTATGGCTGCCGCGAAAGCCTGGTCGACGCGATCCGTCGCGGCACCGATGTGATGATGGCCGGCAAGACCGCCCTGGTCTGCGGCTATGGCGATGTCGGCAAGGGTTCCGCCGAATCCCTGCGCGGCGCCGGTGCCCGCGTCTTCGTTACCGAGATCGACCCGATCTGCGCCCTGCAGGCCTGCATGGACGGTTTCACGGTTGTCACGATCGAGGACGTGATCGGCGATATGGATATCTTCGTCACCGCGACCGGCAACAAGGACATCATCACCATCGACCATATGCGGGCGATGAAGGACATGGCGATCGTCTGCAATATCGGCCATTTCGACAATGAGATTCAGGTCGAGGCGCTGCAGAATTTCGAGTGGACCAATGTGAAACCCCAGGTCGACATCGTGAACTTCCCCGAGGGCAATCGCATCGTGCTGCTGTCGGAAGGCCGTCTGGTCAATCTCGGCAATGCCACCGGCCATCCGAGCTTCGTGATGTCCGCCAGCTTCACCAATCAGACGCTGGCCCAGATCGAACTCTGGACCAAGGGCGACCAGTACGAAAACAATGTCTACATCCTGCCCAAGCATCTCGACGAGAAGGTCGCGGCCCTGCACCTGCCCAAGCTCGGCGCCAAGCTGACCAAGCTGTCGAGCGAGCAGGCCGAATATCTCGAACTGCCCAAGACCGGCCCGTTCAAGGCCGATCATTACCGCTACTAGGCTCAACGCCCCGTACCGTATGGAAAAGCGCTCCCGGTTTTGCCGGGGGCGTTTTTTTTGGTGGATGCAGGAATATCTCCACGCCGCTTTGCGGCTGGAGGTTTGAGGGTTCCTCCCCGGATTGGGAGGTGTGCGGGACGCCGGCGAATGCCGGTTAGCGCAATAATGAGTTGAGACATTCGAGACGTCCCGCACGTGGAGATTTACTCAGGCCCCTCGCGGGTCCTGCCTCGAAATGACCGTGGAAGATTGGTCGAGCCCTAATGCCTCACTTCCCCGATCATGGCCCCACCGGAACTCGGGCTGTCACGCCTCCGTGCGGATGGGCTCCACGCTCCCGATCGCCGCAAGTGACTGAGCTCACGCCTCCCGTGCGACCGGAACGCTGTGAGCATAACCGCAGGAGGTGGGGGTGGGGATAAGTTTGACGATTTATCGTCATCCCGACGAAGGCCGGGACCTCGATATTGCAGGCTCCGCACTTGTCACGTCGAGGTCCTGACTTGCGTCAGGATGACGTGGGATAGTTGTCAAACGTGGGGGATAGGCGCGCGGCAACGCAGCAGCCCCACATCCAAAAACCCCAACCCGTTGTCATCCCGGACGGATGCCCGGACGCGGCAGCGATCCGGGCGTAGATCCGGGACCTACCCGCCAGACCAGCTGGAATAGCGGGTAGGTCCCGGCTCTGCGCCCCGCCTGCGCGGGGCATCCGGCCGGGATGACAAGGTGTTGTTTCCGAACGGGGGCGTGGCGCTCCGGCCGGGCTGCATATCGCCCTGAAGGCCGGACCGCCATACCTTGACGCCGCCGCCCGCCACAGGCTCCATCGCGGCCAAGGAGATCCGCCATGTATGAAACCATCTATCTCGCCCTGCACCTGATCATCTTCCCGGCCTGGGCGCTGCTGCTGTTGGCGCCGCGCTGGACCTGGACGCAGCGCCTCGTCCACACCGCCTTCTTCCCGCTCCTGCTGGGCGCGATCTATGTGAGCTTCCTTTCCGCCGGGGTCTTCTTCGGCCAGGCCAGCGATGGCGCCGGCTTCTCCACCCTCGCCGGCGTGATGGCCCTCTTCGCCCACCCGGTCGGCGCCCTGACGGGCTGGACCCACTATCTCGTCTTCGACCTCTTCATCGGCGCCTGGATCGCCCGCGACGCGGCGCGCCGCGACGTGCCTTGGTGGCTGATGGCCCCGAGCCTCTTCTTCACCCTGATGTTCGGCCCGGTCGGGCTGGCGATCTATCTGACCGGCCGCAAGCTGACCGGCAGGGGCGGCTGGGGGCTGGCGGAGGACTAGCTGATCTGGAATTTGCGGCGCAGGGCGAGGCCGGCGAGGAAGAGCAGGATCAGGGATGGGATGGTCTGAAAGAAACTGAGCAGTCCCAAAACCGCATTGAACCAGAAGCGTCCACCATTGCCAGCATAGGCGAATGGTGTTTCGCCGGGGAAGAGGTGACCGAGTGGCCCGAGCATGTTCCTCGCGGCCAGGTGGATGGAATTTGAGAATGCCTGGTGGACGGGTAGGTTGGTATCAATGAGCAAGCGAGTGATTGGCTTGGCCTCTGGTGCCGGGACCCCATTCCATTGCGCGGGGCGCGCTTCGGCGACAGAACTAAATTCAACTGCAAGGCCGTCGATCAGTTCAGGGGTTGATGTGCTCCCGAAGGCAATCGTCACCACAAAGAAACCTAGGCTAAACATAGCGGCTAGCACCGTAGAGGTCAGCATCGGCAAGAAAACCGCTCCTCCGTAATCAGAGAAACGGCCATAAGCGCCTGTTAGGAACCGAATTGTCCAAGATGTGGAAGGTCGGCGACTTCGCGCTCGCATTTCCATGTTGAAAAACGCTTGCTCGCGCTGCCGGTCGCTGACCTGGGCCATGGCGTGCTTTAGGACGCGGCAGCCGCCTTCCAGTGCCGCCAAACGAGCGTCGGTGAATCTGTTCTCGAAATCGGCATCATTCCGTGGATCGTAGGCGCTCTCGCTTTTCGTTAACTCGTCCCTCTCTGCCGCGAGCCTCGCGTCATTGAGGGCATCCTCAAAATGTCGCGAGCAGTTGGGATGTTCCGGCCCAATCAGAATACCTTTGTCCAGCAGTGCGCCTTGAAACGCGGACAGAGGCAATCGTTCGACGCCCTTGAAATCGACGCTTTCAAAAAAACGTGCCCCTTCGAACGCCGCGTTTCGATTTTCGGCACGGTCGGGGAATTGGCAGCGTGCGAAATCTGCGAGTGACTTGAATGTGGCGCCGCGGAAGCTGGTTGCATCATGAAAATGGGCGCCTAACTGGACTGGCTCGCTTAGCTCTCCAGACTGTTGGGCGTCCCCAAACAAAGCTGCTCCCTCAAACTGTGCGCCCCGGAATGATGTCGGGCCGAAAAATTGAGTCTGAACGGCAGCAAATCGGTGCCTAAACCGGGCTTCGTCAAAGGCGAACGAAACTGCGGCGCTGGAGCCCTCTTTGCCAAATTGAGCGTTTGAGAAGTCGGCTGCTTCGCCCAAAAACTGAGCATAGCTGAAGTCGACGCTTCCGCCTGAGAATATGGCGCATTGGAAGTCGATTTGATCGCAGGCTATGTGGGCGTCCCTGAACGATACGCTTCCGCCTGAGAATATGGCGTCGTGGAAGTCGATGTGATCGCAGGCAATGTGGGCGTTCCTGAACGATACGTTCCCGCTTGAGAATATTGTGTTTGCGAAACTGGTTTCTTCGCCGGCGAACTCGGCGTTAAGGAAGTCCGCACTACCGCCAGAGAAGTCCGCTCCATCAAACTTTGTGCTTTCACCGAAAAACAGTGCGTTTGTGAAATAGGTGTCGCCTCCGGAGAAGCGTGCGCGGACAAAGTCGACAATGCCGCCCAAGAATTGCGCGGCCCAGAAGCTGGCACCTCCCCCAAAGAATTGTGCTTCCCTGAAGTCAACGGCAGCGAAAAAGCACGCGTCTTTAAAGTCTGTTTGTGAACCAAACTCGAGTTTGCTTGCATCGCAATCGCTGAGGAACGCTGCATGGTTGGCAACAAGGTGAAGTGCTGCTGGATGGGAGGCTTCTGACTCCGATTCATGATGTAGTCGGGCGCTTGATGGCCGAGGAAACGTCCGCAAAATCGCGCCCTGCAACTGGGTCCGGCGATCTGCGGGCGAGTGGTCGGGGTGGTCTTGCGGCACACTCCCGGCGCCGTGACTAAGTAAGAGCGCTAGTTCTTTTTCAAGCGCCGCCCACTTGTCTGCCTCGAGTTCATGTTTCCAGGTTTGCTCCGAACCTTGGTAACGCTGCGGAAGGTGAAATATGTGGAAGGTGGGTTGGTCCTTGCTTTTGCATAGAAGGTTCGCGCTCCGCAATTCAGCGGGTGTTCGAAAGCGCTGCTTGGTGGGGTCCCAGCGAAAATAGTCTTGCAGTGATGCCGCGCGAGCAACAACAGGTGCGTTGGTCGTCTCGATGAGCTCGTCGTTTTGCGTCACCGACCAGCCGACCCAGGGCTTCTCGGGCTCGCCCTTCGCATCAAGCTTGGCCAGCCCCTCCCAGGAATAATCCGCCGCCCACCAGCGATCCCACCACGCCGCTTCGCGCGCGGCTTTCGCTTCGGCTTTCTCGCTTTCGCTCGGCATGGGTGGCTTGTTCCCGTGATTCACCTTGGGCGGGCATGTTGCCGCATGGGCGGGTGAAAGGCGAGTGGGGTTTAGGGGCGGGGGCAGAACCACCACATCTTTTCCCCGGACTTGTTCCGGGGTCTGCCGGAGCGGGGTGCGCTTGCTGCGGCACGGTTGGCAGGTCCCGGAATTCGCTTCGCTCCTCCGGGAGGAGGGGTGTGTCGGGTTTGTGGGCGGCTTCGATCTCCCCCAAGCCCGCGCCGCTTGACGCCCAACCCCGCAGGGCCTACCTCGCTCGCCTGTCGACAACACAGCGAAAGCCACTCCCATGACCGCGCAACTCGCCCTCAATGCCAAAGCCTGGCCGTTCGAACAGGCGCGTCTGCTTTTGAAGCGGATCGAGCAGCATGGGCTGGGCGATAAACCGGTGGTGTTCGAGACGGGGTATGGGCCGTCGGGGCTGCCGCATATGGGCACGTTTGGCGAGGTGGTGCGGACCACGATGGTGCGTCATGCCTTCGAGGCGCTGACCGAGGGCAAGTATCAGACGCGGATGATCTGCGTCTCCGATGATATGGACGGGATGCGCAAGATTCCGGACAATCTGCCCAATCAGGAGATGCTGGCGAACTATCTGCAGATGCCGCTGACCGTGGTGCCCGACCCGTTCGGCACGCATGACAGCTATGGCGCCCACATGAATGCGCGCCTGCGCGCCTTTCTCGACAGTTTCGGCTTCCATTACGAGTTT
>JBLXDQ010000042.1:0-6721 GCA_048263945.1 Epibacterium sp.
CAAGCTGGCTCTCGCCTTCCATCGCCACGCCACGAATGCGCGCGCGGGTGGTTTGCACCTTGTGGGTAACGATGGAGACTTTTGCCCCCACCATGCGATTGAGAAGCGTGGATTTCCCGGCGTTGGGCTCGCCGATGAGGGCGATAAAGCCTGCGCGTGTGGTCATGTCTCTTGCTCCAGTTTGGCCAAAATGGCCTTGGCGGCGGCCTGTTCTGCGAGGCGTTTTGAACCTGCGGTGGCCTGTTCTTCGGTTCCATCTTCAAGACGGGCAGCGATGGTAAGACGGGTTCGTGATCAGGGCCGTACGGGCGATCAATACATATGCGGGTGGCGGTGACGGCGCGCCTGCACAAATTCCCAGCGCTGTTTTAGGGTCACGGCATCATCTTCAACCGTGCCAACACGCTTCCCCACAGGCGCAGGATCACGTTTTGGCAGCCTCAAAACCTGCGTCTTGTAGACGGCAGCAATCACGGCCTCCATCGCATCGCCCAAAGCGCTGCCTGCGCCACCGATAGCATTTCAGATCGGCCAGGTTTCAGCACCGCACCAAGATCAATCTGGCGCGCGACATCCGCGCAGGCTTCCGCGCACCAGCGTGAACGCAATGCCAATTCCCTCTGGCGTGTTTGTCATGCTCGGAGCGCCGTCGCCATCACCAGCCCAGCACGCGGTCGCCGAGAAATTCCAGCCGCTGATTGTCCTGACGGTTTGGCGAGAAGCCGAAGATGAGTCAGCGCACGGATCAACAACTCCGGGCTGGAAAATTCATGCCCCAGCCTTGCCTGAAAGGCGAGGATATCGAATAGCTTCACGTAGTCCTTTGAGCATCATTGGGCGTTTCGGCTTTGATGAGTTCGTTCCTTATCCCAGCAAAGCGCCAGAGGAAAGCACCTGCGTGTCGCATGCGCTAAGATAGCCCTCGCATCCCTACCACAGTAAAAAAGGCCGCAGGCAGGGCTGCCAACGGCCTTGTTCAGCGTCGCCGTTGACTATGTGATGCCCTAAAGAACCGATCCTGCGCCATGTCCAGAAGAACAGCATGGAGCGGCCAGCGGACGAGAACATGATGCGATCTGCGCGCCCGATCAGGTTTTCAAACGGTACATATCCCGCCGCCCACGGCCTGTAGCGCGGCTGTCGGTGGAATTGTCGCGGTTGTCCCCATAAGAAGAAATGACCTCGGGGACATGATAACCTTGGTATGATCGCTCGACTGGTTGCCGATATTGATAACAGCGTGAGAAGTTCCACCCGGCAAGGTTTCAATCTGGCGGGATTTTACAATCCGCCCTGCCCGACAGGGTCGTTTTGGCGCGGAAGTTACCCTGCGCCCTGACGTTCCATTTTCTTCTCGAACTCGCCATCATCCATCAGCTTCGCGGGTGGATGTAGAGGACGCCGTCATTCATCTGCAGCTTATCGTAAGGCAGCCCCACAAGACGCGGTGGTCCAGCCATTCACCGGATGGCGGAACACCTACATCGCCGCGCTCTGGCTCACTGCCGAGATGCGCGTGTTGTCACCATCGATAAAACACAGATGTCTTGCATCGATGTGGAGCCAACAGCACCGATGCGGATGGACAGACGCATAGAATAGCCATAGCCATCTTATTGACGAAGAAAATCTTCGATCAGCAACGTCTCTTCATCGAGCCGGAAGATCCAGAAGGTTGAAAAAACAGATTGGAAGACACCGGCAATCAAAAGTGCGTAGACGATTGTCTTGATCGTCTCGACGATTGAGTTCCCGGTCGTGGTTTTCGACGCCATCAGGCTCTCCGGTCATTTGTGGACGGGTCGGGCGCGTGTGCGGGCTGTCCGCGCAAATCAAGCAGTGGGCAAGACATATGGGATGTGGCGCAGAAGTGAAACGCCTGCCGCACTTTCGATGCGCACCAAACAAGTCATCTGGGTCTGGACCGGTAGGGACACTGGCGGCGCCTCGATCAAGACCATCGCATGCGCCCAGGGTGATCATCGGTGAGTGTCGCCGGATCACAGCCTCTTCAACCGGGGTCATCTTGTCGAGCGCTCTTCGCCCCACCCGTCACATGCATGACCGGCTGCCGCGCGCGTTGGACCGGTTATATCCTTCCATGCGATCCCATGGCAGCCTGTACCGAGCGCCTTGGCGGGCTTCTTTGCAGCCCAGCAGCAGGTGCCTGCTACGTCAAGGCGACGTTCAGACTTCGCCTGCTCCACCTCAGTGAAAACCCTGTTTCGAACCGGTCACCAAAACGATCAAGCACAGCTTGAATGCGCTCTATGTTCGCCAGATCGGTGCGTTAGGATCATTTGGACCTCTTATCAGGTTCTTGATACTCAACACGCTTCTGGGCGCAGTATGGATTTCGCACCTGTCGCCCGAAGAACCGCGCCAGCACGAATGAAATCAGGTCTGGAACAGGATCGCGAGCCAAAGCACCAATGCGCTCCGGGTTGGCTGGCACAAATTTGATCTCTGGAACCGCGATGCTGAACGCTGCGGTCGACAAAGCGTCAGACCAAGAACAACCAGCCGGCACATCCGCGCAAACGCCCACATTTCAGAGGTCTCAGGCGCGCGATCCTCCGCCAGCAAAGGCCTGTCCCTCTGCCATCGCAGCTACATCGCAGGGATAATCGCCATGCCTGCGTTGAGATGTCGAACCGAAAATCGCCTGAACCAGCAGGATCAAAACCATCAACGCGACCATGATGGCGAGATAAATAACAGCAAAACGCCAGCTTCATGTGCTGTCTCCTGAGCGTGCTTCATCCATCAGGCGGCGATTTCCTGCACCGCCGAGGTGAGACCGCGAAAGATGGCCTCGCCAATCAGAAATGACCGATGTTTGGCCCCATCACCTCCGGAAAAGCCGCAACGGGCGCGACTGTTTCATAAGTAAGCCCATGCCCTGCATGTACTTCTAGCCCGAGTGAATGCACCAAATGTTGCCATTTCCTGCAGCGCGGCAGTTCGTTGTCCCGCGCGGCGAATTGCCCCTTCATGGTGGTGCAGCCAGGCCCTGTGCGGTTCGTGACCTGGCACCGGTGATCGCATGCCGATCTGCTTTTGGTCTGCGGCGGTAAAATCGACACCCGGCACCCGCGTCACGCAATGGCGCGATAAATGGGCCAGACGGTTTCTTCACGGGCCACTTCAAGACCGCCTCCGTGGTGCGCTCTTCACGCTTTCTGAACGATACAGACCGCATGCAGCTTAACGAAGCGCTATCTTTGCATCATCGGTTGCGGCCATCTCAAAATTCAGCGGCACCGACAGCGCCCCATCAGCCGTCAATATCCGCATCTGTGATGTGGCGGTATTCGCGCAGTGAGCGATGCCGTCGGCACCTGCCTCTTCTGCCAGTTTCGCCACACGATCGGGTCTGGATAGGCACCGCCACAGGCATTTCGCCGCCAGCGGCCACATGGTCGATATTGACGCCAAGGCGCAGGAGTTTTGGGACATGAGAAGTCCTTTGTCAGGGATGTCTTTTTGACGAGCCTGGCGGGCAAGGCCAAAGAGGCAAGGCACAAGAACCAGAGTGATAATTCTCCGCCGCCAAGCGCGTTTAGTCTGTGCGGCCAATCTTGGGCGAGCAGCTCAGCGGGGGTTTCCTCTCGGTGCATGCGGGCTGTTGACGGGTTCGTTCTGCACGCTTCTTGATCGCTGAACTTCGCCCAGGTCTTGCGGCGACGCCGCTGCTGGTAGGTGCGATCAATGGAACAGAAAGCATATAGCCCACAGTTGCACAATGAGGCCCGGATGATGCCGCCAATCATATAGGGGTAGAATACCTCGTCTAAAGATCTTCAGCCCCGTCCAATCAACAGCGTCCCAGTCGCATAGGCGTAGATGTTGTACCAAAGGTCCCACCCTGCCGCGAGGAACTTGTCCGCCAATGTCGCATCAACCTCCGCCACCGGCTGACTGCCCAGCAACCAGTGCCCGGTCTGCAAAGAAATCACACCGATTGGCACATAAGTCAGCGGGTTTCAAAAAGTCGCAGAAAGCGCCGCGGATATTGTTCATGACCCGCGCAATGGTTGCGTAACAAGAAAATGCAGACCATAAAACGGGGTAAAGGTGAAGAGACCGGCCCAGATACCACGCGCGATGCGCTCGGGTTATCCGGCAGACGGCGCACCCGTGTTTGACATACAAAAACGCCCTCCCCAACTCAGGCCAGAGAAACTCCGCAGCCGCCTATGCGGCGGGCGTCTGTCTCGGCGCCTGAATACCAAAGATCGTCCTATTCAGCTCGTACTGAAGAGGCTAATCTAAGTGGGTTACGTTCAGGCGTTTCCCGGTGGCGCGCGACCGCGGCGACGTCGCGCTTCCAACATAAGTATCAGCGAATGCAGCTGTTCACATCACGCAATTCACATTACATCATCAAGCGGTAAAATTAGTTTCGATCCTGAATTCAAGGTTGGAAATATTGGCCTTTTCACCAATCAACGTACAGATCCGCCCCAGAACGCCCGCATCGTTGTAATGGTCAACTCCAGCGTGACGCCGCGAACGGCCGGATGCGTTGCCGAATACCAATGCACATCACCCAGCGATCCGGTGATCTTCAAATTCGCCCAGGCGATCGCAATCAGCAGAGTGTACCACAACCCCTGCCCGTGAGGTGATGCCCGATGATCCGCTCACCGGTGGCTCACAGCAGGAGGCACGTTCGATTTTGTCCGGGTTCCAGACCGATCACCGCGCGGCGCGAGAGACCTCGTCGCCCAGCTGGTCGGTCAGTTAGGATAAACTGCCTGCACCACATCGCTGGGCGGTGATCACCGCCGCACCAAAACGGGCCAGCAATTCGGTCACATCGCTCACCCGTAGGGCGCGGGCGGCGGTTTCCAGCGCCTTGTCGGTGGCCTTCTTGTTCACATGCTCAAGGCGGACGGGCCGTACCGAGTTTCACCGGCTTGCGGTCTGCTTCGCGCAAGGCTCAGCGGATGGCCGTACGCGCCTTTCCCGTGGTGGCGATTTCCAACCAGCTGACTTGCGGAGTTTGCCCTCGGCGGTGATCACCTCCACCGACTGGCCATTTCTGAGACGGGTCCAGAGCGGCACGCGGATGCCGTCAACCGCGCCAACGCAGGCATGACCGATGCGGGTGTGGATCGCATAAGCAAAATCAATCGGTGTCGCGCCCTTGGGCAGCTTGATCACATCCCCTTGGGGGTGAAGCAGAACACCTGATCCGGCTCATTCCGGCTTGACCGCCGAGAAATTCGTCGTGATCGTCCTCGCCATCAAACTGTTCGGTCAGCGAGGCAATCCACTGGCAGGGTCAACAGCAGGGGTTTTGGTGCGCACGCCGTCGCGATAGGACCAATGCTACGCCACGCCGACTCGGCCACGTCATGCATCTGGCGGGTGCGATCTGTGCCTCGACCCGCTTGCCATCGCGCCCGGCACCGTGGTGTGGATCGAGCGATAGCCGGTGATTTTGGCTGCTGATATAACAGCGAACCGCCCCGGCACCGCGCGCCAACGCTGATGGATGGTGCCAAGGGTGCGATAGCGTCTTCCTCGGAGCGGTGTTGACGCGGAACCCATAAATGTCGGGAAGGCGGGCTTGATCCTTCTCCTGCATCTTACGCCAAATCGAATAGGGTCTTCGCGCGACCAAAGATTCAGCCTCAATGCCCGCCTTTTCCAGCCCGCCGCATGTCGCCGTGATCCGTGGATGCATCGCCAGTTTCCCGTTGCAGGGTGACCGAGCGACGGATGATCGACTGGCGCCCTTCTGGGTTCAGCACCTAAACGCGAGGTCTTCCAACTCCTCGCACATCCATTGCATCCCATGCGTCCTGCCAGCGCGTGGTGTTCATCCACGCGCGCGCATTTTTTTCGGGACGCATGGCGCGGATGATCCCTCGTGAAGCCGGTCGCAAGCTGACAAAAATGACCCGAGGTCCTTGGACATTACCATAAGCAGCTGCGGAAGTTTCCGCTGCGGTTTCGCGCGACGAAAGCTGCAGGTTGCGTCAGTTTGGTGACCCCATCGACCAACATCGCAACTTCCTCGCCAGGCGGGAAGAGACCTCCTCAAATTAGCCTTCGTGTCTGATGGTGTCATGAAGGAGCGCGGTGATAATCGTGGCATCGTCCAGCCGCTGCTCCGTCAGGATCGCGGCCACCGCTACGGGATGCGTAAATAGGTTCACCCGAATGACGGAACTGCCCCTCGTGCACTCTCGCCAAAAGCGAGGCGTCCCTCTCTGGCAGGTTGTAGTCGCGGACCAGGGAAATCAGGTCGTCGGCAAGTCATCGCGGGTCACAACCTCTCTGTCAAACAGCCCGGATCAACCTTGACCCTGGCCTCCATCAGGGCGCAGACTTTTCTTCGCTCATGTCGTCTTCCTGAGGTTTGTCCGCTTCGCCACCCATGAGCAGAGCCAGGGAATCTTCCGGCTCGTCGACCTCGATCTGAGACTGGTTGCTCTCGATCAGGCGCTCACGCAGGGCGTCGGCGCTTTGAGTTTCCTCGGCAATCTCGCGCAGGGAGACGACCGGGTTCTTGTCGTTGTCGCGGTCCACAGTGAGTTCAGCACCGGCGGAGATCTCACGCGCACGATGTGCGGCCAGCATCACCAGCTCAAATCGGTTGGGAACCTTGTCAACGCAGTCTTCGACCGTCACGCGGGCCATGGGCGACTCTCCAATACAGTTCTGGGTCCAGAAGACGTGCTTCTATGATGAATCACGGGGCTTGACA
>JBLXDQ010000043.1:0-6507 GCA_048263945.1 Epibacterium sp.
CCCCAGTCGCGCAGCTACGGATATCCCTCGCCCAGCAGAGATCCAGCGCCGGCCAATCCTTCGGGCGCATTCTGAAGCCCGATGCCGATGGCGAGCGGCAGACCGCCCTCCATACCTCCGGATCCGAAGCCGACCCCCACGGCAAGGCCTTCAGGGAAGTTGTGGATCGTGATCGCAATGATGAACAACCAGACCCGCCGCAAAGACGCCGCTTCGGGCCCTTCGCGTCCCGTCTTGAAGTGCTCGTGCGGCAGCTTTTCGTTCATCAGGGCGACAGCCCCCATGCCCAGAAGAATCGAAACGCATACGATGGCCGCAGGCATCGCGCCGTTTTCGAACATCGGCTCCGCCGCATCCAATGCCGGGATGATCAGCGAAAAGAAAGAAGCGGCGAGCATCACACCGGCAGCGAAGCCGAGCGACAGATCGCGTGTGGCCCGAGACGGGATGCGCCCGAACAGCACGGGAACTGCTCCGACTGCTGTGAGCGATCCGGCGGCAAGACTTCCGAGAAAGCCGAGCATTATCGGAGACAAATTTTCCATGGGCGGGCCAGATTATCCTTCGGCGTAGCTCGAAAAGACTTCCGTCGACCCGTCCTTGCGGATGAGGAAGACATCATAGGCCTCGCGGTCGTCTTCTGGCCCCATGCCGGGCGAGCCGTAGGGCATCCGAACAACGGGCCGACGGCGTCCGGGCGCTCTCGGAAGGCGGCGGATGTCAGCGGCCAGTACATGGCCTCGATCACGTAGCCGTCAATGAGCGCGGTGTGGCAGGAGACCATGCGCTGCGGCACGCCGTTGTCTGGCGAAGCGCACGGAAGCCGCCGAACATGTCTGGCCGGTCGGCACAAACCCGTTCTCTTCGAGATGTTTCATCCGAGAGGCAGCCGCATCGGGTGGTCTTGCGGACGTCGATCGCGTTTCTGCGAGGGCCTGGGCCGCTGGGAACAGGGCGAGCGTGATGTAAGAACTTGTGTCGCGTTTCATGGGTCAGAGCTTTCGGTTGTCGTTTGGCAATCTCGCTGCAGTTTTCATTCAAGCGCCCGCGCCTCGACCAGACCAGAGGCGGGTATCATCCGCTCGCTCTCAGCCGCTTCGGCAGCCGGTCGTCAGAGAGGTCAGTCGGGCGCCATCACGAGCACCTCCTTAGTGCAGGTTCGGACCACCATCGCCGTGCCAGTCGCGCCGACGCGGCCGATCACGTCTCCCGCCGCAACGCGTTGGCTTGTGCCGTCGCCCGGCACGGCGCTCGGTGCGCGTAAAACAATCGTGGTACCGTACAGATTTCGACACGCGACCATATCGCGCGCCAGCCATTGACCCGCCCCGGTGCGTCGCTTGAACCGTGTCCATGCCGCTGCAAAATCGACGCCGGTGGCATCGGACGTTGCCAAAGACCGGATGCGTGCGGCGGCGAAAACCAGCGAGGCGCACCTCTACCGGCTGTGCGAAGACGCGCAGCACCTCGCCATCGACGTAGATCGTCGCCTGACCACTGCCGTCGTCGGCCATACATCTCGTAAAGCGAACCGCCGATCTCCAGTGCGGCGAAGGCGGATTCAGGCTGTCCGGTCTGTCCTCTCCGACCCGCGCTGCGCCAGAAGCCTTAGTGTTTCGCCACCGGCCATCTCGGCGATAAGACCCCAGCATCTGCGCAGGTCCACGAGCAGGCGGGTATGCCGGCCGTCGAGTGCCGCGAAGATCGGGCTGTCGATCGTAGCTTCGCCGGCAAGGGTTACGATCGGATCCGGGCCGACCTGCGTGGACATCTGCTCGCCGAAAACCACCTCGATCCAACCCGTCGACGGCAGTGAACAGTGCGGGGCTGCCGTCTGGTCGTGGCTCGTGAGCAGTGCCCAGCCACAGCCGTCGCAGATCGTATTCACCCAAGCGCGAGAGCCGCTGAAACCTATCGTTGCCGCAAGACCGGCCTCTGACAAAATCAGCAATTCGCCGGAGCAATGTCGCGCGACCACGTCGACGAGAACGTCGATGTACCGGCCTGTCGGCAAACGCGGCCTGCAGAAGGGGCAGCGGGCTGGTCGGGTGCATCGTCTGCCATGCCGCCGCGGGCAGCGTCGCCAGGATGTCAACGTTCTGGGGGGCCGGGACCCCAGGGCATCCAGCTACCTGCCTGAGCAGTTCCGGCGGCACGGGTTCTTTCGACATGGGATCAGAGATGGCGATGGCCGCTCCCGAAACCGTCTACTTACGGCCTGAGCCGCCAGCAGTTCAGGCCTCGCGTACTTCCTCCATTTCTTCTTCCAGCGGCATGACGGATCTTCGGCACCGCAATTCTTCAGGCGATGGTCGATCGTGGTATTGAATCGCCCAGGGCTGCGAACCGCGGGGAAGACGCTCGCGGTTGGTTCATCGATGTAATCGCCGCTCTCCGCCGGTACTCGCTCGTAGGTGGCGCGGAAGCCGTCCTGACGCGCGCTATCTGCTCTTCCGGTCCGTCAGCCGCGGATCGCGGATGGATAGCCGACTGTTCGGCCATCGTTTCGACAGTCGCGCTCAGGTCGACCGTGATGAAAACCACGTTCATCTCGTCGGCCTCGTCTCCCAGATCGTCAGCCATCCCGAAATGTCGGCGTGGTCAGGCAGACATCAGGACAGTAGGTGAAGCCGAAGAACGCCATCGTCGGGCGACCGATCAGGGTTTCCGGCCCGACCACGTTGCCCTCATGATCCGTCGACGGAAATCCATCTCGGTCAGGGCCACGGCCGCTGCCCGACAGGTTCGGTCCACCGGGTCCATCGACCTGCCACCAACCGACGAAAGCATCAGGGCGACCGCCCCGACACCAGCCGCGCCGTACCCAGGACCGCCCGTCGCCGCATCAGTCCTCTGGCCCCCGCGCGGCGATTCCGGATCGGCACACCTTGACCGTCACTTCGCTTCCCGTCGTCGAGCAGGGTCAGCGGAAGGTGTCGCTGGTCATCGGTTCTTGTACCGCATCAGCATTGCGTGCAAATTTGGTTCGAGCGCGACGCTCTCGCCCGGGGCGATCGCGATCTCCCCGCCGGGCTCATGGACTCACCTTCGGCATTGGTCTTCGTCTCGTGGTTCGGGCATCATCGACGGTGGCGCCAAAGACCGATCGGCGTCACCGGCTCGTCGCCAGTGTTGCGGATCGTCATGTAAGCGGCTTGGGCGGTTCGTCGATGGAGGCACAGGACCGCGTTCTCGGCAAACCGCATCCTCGGTCCCGGCCCGCGGGCCGCCGAGCCCTCAGGGTCAAAGCGCGGCCAGTGTGCCGGTCAAAATATACTTTTCATCGTTCTGATCTGCCCTTTCCATTCGGCTTTGCGCGGCAGCGGCCGGCCACCAGACGACGCAACTCTGCCTCCCAGTGGATCAGGCTTGCCGTTCACAAAGAATGTGGGCGTCTGGCGAATTCCCGGCCTCGACGTCGCGATCTGGTTGGGATCGCCACGACACCAGGTGCCAGCATTTGCGTGCGCCGGCTTCGTATCGAGTCCGGCCGTGGCGGCGATCTGGGATAGGCGGGCGCCGGGGCACCGTGCGACGCCCATCTCGGCTGTTCCACGGTGGCCTCGGCACCAGCATCACGTCGCCATGCGCGCCGCTTCGAGCACGCGGATGGCTTCCTGGATGCCGCGCCGTGGAAGGGCGTGGCGGATCACGACGCGGACAGCTTCCCCATGCTCGGCCATGATGTCGCTACGATGGGATGAAAGGCGCGACAGGCCTCGCAGGCGGATCGAAGAATTCGACGATCGTGACGGGCGCATCCGCAGGCGGATGAGCGGTGGGCGGATCATCGCCTCCCGCAAGTTCGGGCAACAGGCTCCGCTGACCACTGGGCCGGGGCGGATGAAACCAGGTGGCTCCCGAAACCAACGGCGCCGAGGGCAGGCGGACAGGATCGGTGCGTCGATTCATGTTCGTGTGTCCTTCAATGAAAAACCGCTGCGCGGTGACCAGAGGCGGCGAGCGCCATCAGCAGGATGAGATGCCGAAGACCAGTTGGTTGTCATCGGTGCAAGAGGCCGGTGGCCGTGCATTCGCGTTCGGGAACCGACGGAATACAGCCCATGTACGAAACGTTGCACCGCCGCCAGCGCCAATGCCATGGCGCCCCACGCGGCCGTCCCGCCACAAAGGCTGACCAGGACAATGGCCAGGGAACATGAGCGCGCTGGAACCAGCGCCCCCAGGCGTCTGCCCAGCACCTCGCCGACAAAAAGCACGGCAAGCGAGGCGACGAGCGCGATGATCCGCCAGCCCGGGGCTGTTTCTCCGGACATACGGTTCATGTCGGTCAGAACCTCTCTTCAGATCGGCAGTATCTCTTCGGCGGGTGCCGTAGGGCCACGGTCCGCAGCCGCGTCAGGATCGAAGGAACCGTGCGACGTGTGGCCCATCGTGTAACCATCCGGCACCGCAGCCTCTTCCGACGCGTTCAAAGAAGATCGAAACGTCTCGGATGGCAGCGTCTGTTCCGGCGTGCCAGTCAGATGACGATGCCACATCGTTGGCGGGGACGTATTCGGCAAGTGCGGCAGGCGTGTCCCGTTCGGGTCGTGGTGATGAAATCGGCTGGACCTTGGCGGCATCGTCGCCCAGACCGTCCATCACCGCGACCTCAGATGAGGTCGTCGGGCAGACGTCGAACTGTTGGTAAAACCGAAAAAACCATCGCGCGCAATCCTCCCGGTTTGAACCATACCTGGTGGTCGTCAGTTCGAACTCAGCGAAAAAGGCGGCTCGGCGTCAGTTCGGGCCGCTATCGGCCGATAATCGGACCAGCAAAGCCATACAGGCAACCTTTCACGCCTGCCGAAAAGAAACTGCTGTGCCGATGAGGACAATCCTGTTCGCCTGTGCGATTCTTGTGCAAGTGCGGATTACATCCTCTAGCCGCTAGGGTTCAAGCACGAAATCATGGTATAGCTTGAACTCACGCGTCTGTGAATCCGGCACTTGTTTATTCCGACGGCAAAACCTACACAAACTATATCTTTTTCATGGAGGCGAAAATGCTCACGATCGGTACGCTGTCAAAGAAGACCGGCACAAAGGTGCAGACCATCCGGTACTACGAACAGATTGGGCTCATGCCCGAACCTGGCAGGACCGAAGGCGGACAGAGGCGCTACGACAATGCACAGCTCGACCGACTATCCTTCATCCGCCATTCGCGACAACTCGGTTTCTCGCTCGATGCGATCCGCGAGCTGCTCGACCTCAGCGACCATCCCAACCGACCCTGTGACGAAGCCGATGCGATCGCGCGCCGGCAGCTCAAACAGGTGGAGCAGCGCATGGCCCGCCTGAAGGCGCTGCGCACGGAACTGAAACGCATGGTTCACGAATGCAGCGGCGGGCGGATGGGAGATTGCAAGGTGCTTGAGGTGTTGCGGGACCATTCGGAATGCTTGACCGAACACGAGGAAATCGGGGCCTGAAGGAATTCAGCCAACATTCCGGCTGGAACGCAGATCTGCCGCGGTTAATGTGTCGTACAACACAAGCCAACCACAAATGGCGCTAACCGTTCATGGAGAGACGGACGCTTTGGATCGCCCTGGCGCCCACATCGGTTTGGCCGTGGCTTTTTCGCAAATAGCCTTCGGCGACTCATGCCCGATCGCCAACGGGCTCGTAACCTCTCGACAGCTTGCCACGCGATCAGCCTTCGCTTTGTCGATCCGCCGGAAACGCGGGGCGGCGAACGCTTCAAGTGGCTGCTGATCTGTTCGCCGGCATCCTCTACGATGCGTGGCGCCGCTACATCGGTGGGTCAGATCCGCTTCGGGACGATCATGATTGCAATGGTCTGATCGCGGCGGCTATCAACGCAGTCTGCGTTTGGCTGCTCGCTAAGCCAAAATCCGACGTCAATATCGCGGCCTTCGTTACAACGATTTCGCCGCGAACCTCGATCGCCGTGGCCGGTGGCCTCGTCGCCTGGCTAGAACCAACTGGCCGGACCTTGTCGTCGGTGATCGTCGCCGGGATCGCGGCCTGGGGCGGTATCGACATCCTGCGCGACGCACGGCGAACACCCAAAGCGTCCACACGGACAAATAGTTGCGGGAGATTCTGAAAGAAAGTTGAAGCATAGTGACTATAGCAATTAGGTTTGTTCCAAGACGATTCGAGGAGCGACTCCGTTGCAGATGACCGACCCCCTACTTGCACCCACCAAACTACTGGATTTTGACGCCGCGCCTCTTGCGCATCTAATTGAGACCCGCGGCTGGCGCGGCTTATCCGAATACGATCGGATCGGAGCTGCCTATGATTTCGTTCGGAATGAAATCGCGTTCGGATACAATCGAGCCGACGACATCCCCGCATCCGAAGTGCTTTCCGACGGCTACGGGCAGTGCAATACCAAAGGCACGCTCTTGATGGCGCTGCTGCGTGGTGTCGGCATTCGTTGCCGGTTGCATGGGTTTAAGATCCACAAAGGCTTGCAGCGCGGTGTTGTCCCTGAGCTGGTGTATCCGCTTGCTCCGCAGGAAATTCTCC
>JBLXDQ010000044.1:0-5725 GCA_048263945.1 Epibacterium sp.
TTTGTGTCGCTTGATTCCCATTTCTGATCCTCCGTTTCCTAACTATAGGGGCGGACCACTTCAGTGGGGGAGGATCAACCTTTCCCTCTCGCCGCGCGCGGGATTGCGGGCGACTTGGCGGAGAGGTGGTCTCCTCGCCATCCAGCGCCAGGCCAATCAAACGCCCTAAAAGGACCGAAACCGTTTGCCCTTCCGAGGCTGCCAATGCCGCCAATTGGGCATGGCGCTCCGGCGGTAGGTACGTCTTGGCGGCTTTTTTCTCTGTGGGCATAATTACTCAAAAGTGGCCTACTTGCTGGCGCTTCGCCTATCCTGCATTAGTCAAAATCCTAGCCCCAAACGTGGTCCGGGACCACGTTTTCCGAGGAAACCCTCTGGCACGGCGAATTGCCGCCGGGGGTCGGACATGTGGTTTCTCGCCGCGTCGAAGAGTTTGGTCCCAAAAGGAAAACGCACCACCCGAAGGCGGTGCGTTTCAACCCGTCGGGCCTGCATTTGCGTGGGCTAGTCCCAGAGGAAAAGCAGTCGATTGTGCGGCGTGAGACGGAAGACAAGGCTATCGAGGAAAAAGGATAAAGCGCTTAAGCCGACGAAGATACCCGCCATCAGCACCGGTGCCAAAAGCCGATAAACGAACGGGAGACGATCAACCGCATCGACGCCGGAACCGGTGAAGATCAGCACCGCTCCGGCTACCGCGGCGGCCAGATGCAGAACCATCAGCAACGTAAGCAACATCTGAACCGGCGTTCGGATCAGCAACATTGCCTGCCATAGCGCAATTTTCATCATCTGTCGTCCTCCTCACTCCTGCAGAAACTCCACCAGCTCAACCTCCGCCAGCGGCACGTCGACCACCCGACCATCCTTTTTGAGGCGAATGAGCATGGACTTGCTGTTTGAGGCAGGCTGGTCCAGCAAGGCCCGGCCGAGCAGCCCCGCATGACGGACCAAAAGTGCTGGAGAGGCACGTGCAATTCGTGACTGGGGCAAGCACGGAGAAGACGCGACTGGCACGTCATCTGACGCGCTCCCCTGCCCTGCCCCATTCTGCACGTCGACGCCTCCAGCAGGGGTAACCTTCAAACCGTCGGCTTGAGAGGCCTCGAGTTTATTCGGCTCAGAAACGCTCGCTTCGGACCCAGCGCATTTCCCATCAATCTCCGCCCGCAAGCGCTCGACCGTCACGCGGGAAATATCTCCCGCCTCAATCTCGCAGAGAAACAACCGAACGGCAGCCTCATCCTTTTTCCAGAGCGCGCTCAAATCCGACAGGGCGCGGATGGGAGCATTCCGCGCGGCCGCCTCTCGTAACACCTCCGGCATCTTAGCCAGGGCGGAGAAGCGGGAAACCTCGCCTTCGTTCCAGCCAAGCGCCGCGGCAATCGCGCTGCGCGACTGGCCTGCCGCCCGCATTGCGGCGACCGCCTCCGCGACCTCGAGGGTTGTGAGGTCGGCGCGCTGTACGTTTTCGGTCAGCTGCGCCATCCGAAGGGCATCTGTCATCTCGCGCACGACCGACGGGATCTTGGTCAGTCCGGCCAGCTTCGCCGCCTGGAAGCGGCGCTCGCCCATGATCAGCAAGTGCTTTCCGGCAGCGTCGGCGGGCTGGACAGTGATCGCCTGCAGCACCCCTTGGCTCCGGATGCTCTCTGCCAGAGAGGCCAACTGATCCTTGTCGAACTGCCGACGGGGCTGCTCCGGGTCCGGTACAATGTCATCAAGTAGGATTTCGCGCTGCCCGCCCTGCCCCGGTTTGGTCTTCCGCGTCAGGGCCGCAAGATCGCCGCTTTTCTTGAGCCGGTCCAGCGTCTGCATCGTGCTGCCAAACTTTTTCTCGGTCATGGCTTAGTCCTCCTTCTCGATAGCCTCGATGAGCCAATCGAAGAACGCGCCGAACTCGGCGGCGGCCTCCTTGCCACTCGCCGTCGGCACCTCGAAAACCGGAATACCTTCCGCCTCTGCCGCCTCGTATCCGACCCGGTTTCGGATGGCATGGGGCACCAAAAGGTTGGCATAGGACTCGGCAACGGCCAGCAGGGTCTCTCGCTCGTTCTTCTTCACCGCGTCAAAGCGCGATGGCAGCAGACCCAAGAACCGGATCTCTTCATTGATCTCCTGGACCTGAACAAAGGCTTTCAGAACGCCCTCGACCCCATCCAAAGAGAACCGCTTCAACTCGATGGGCGACAGCATGAAGTCCGCTGTCAGAAGCGCACCATAGACCAGCGCTGAGAATGTCGGCGGCGTATCTATGACGCATAAATCTGCGCCAACAAGGCCGTCCAGCGCTGCCACAGTGCTTTGCAATACCTCATCATCCGAACTGACCGGAATGTCTCGATCTCCTTCGATCAGGACGACATCCCCGGGATCGACAGAGAAGCTTAGCGCTTCGCCTCGCTCAAGCATCTGCAATGCATTCCCGACCACTCGCGTGCCGCTCAGGGCGCTGGTCAGATTGCGCTGCCCGTCAAGGTCAACGGCGATCACCGAATGACCTGCGCGACCAAGGTAAAAGGCAATCTGGCTGGCAACGGTCGTCTTGCCAACTCCGCCCTTATTGTTGGCGATGACGATCGTCTGCACGGTCTGCTCCTTTCTCAAGCGTCTTTCGGTCGATGCCCCGAAGCTCAAGCGCCTCAAGGACGATCTCGACCATTGTCGTTGCCCGCTCAAACGCTGCGCGCTTCAAGGCGCGATGGACGTCGACGGGCATATTCATGGAAAACATGCGTGTGGGATTGCGCATTTACCTCTCCGCAAAACACTGTCGGATTTCGGCTGACATAAGCGCGGCGCCCTGATGTGGGGCGACTGACCTCGACCACGGGCCGCCGCGGCGAGACAGATGTCTCGGCGCGGCAAATTTTTCCTGTAGTTAGGCCGCGTGCCTGTAATGACCCACATACAGACATACACAAGTATAGGTTGCAAACAGAAGGGGCCCGCAACTGCGGGCCCCTTGCGAAGTCTTGCCGATAGGTTCAGGCGGCGCGTACAGCCTCTCCGGCGGCGGCGGCTTCCAGAACAAAGTCCGCCGCCTTCTGCGCGGCACTCGCGGCCTTGAAAATCGCCCGTTTGTCCTCTTTCAACACTTCGAGCCAGCTCTCGAGATAAGATGCGGCCTCGTCGATGGTCGGCTCTAGACCGATGCGCGCCCCAAGGAAGCAGCTGCCGATTTCCGCGATCAGTTCTTCGCGGGCATAATCCGTCTTGGTGGCGCCGATCTTGAAACGGTCCAGCCGCGACTGGTGCCCAGTCCAATGGCAAACCTCATGGCAAAGCGTTGCCGTGTAGTGCTGCGCGGAAATGAAAGCGGACACCGGCGGCATCTGGATTCGGTCTTCCGCCGGGATATAGCATGCCCGACCACCGCCATGCGTAACATGAGCGCCAACCGCCCGGAAAAAGGCATCAACCTCCGGCAAGGAGCGCGTGCCAAAATCTTCCTGCACCTCGGGGCGGCTGTAGAAATCTTCCGGCAGGCCCTCGATCTGGTCGGCGTTGAACACGCGATAGGCACGGGCATAGGGGATCGCGACCGCCTCACCTTCCTCATTCTCCCGCTCGACTGTACCGTACTTGACCACCGTCGAAGACTTCTGCCCTTTGCGCACATGCGCCCCGAGATCC
This sequence comes from Epibacterium sp., assembly GCA_048263945.1. Lineage (GTDB taxonomy): Bacteria > Pseudomonadota > Alphaproteobacteria > Rhodobacterales > Rhodobacteraceae > Epibacterium. The sequence goes on from JBLXDQ010000044.1 coordinate 3,637, forward strand.
TTCGCCTGTTTGAAGGTGAACCAATGTGCCGACCCAAACCCGTTGGCATGGGCGGCAAGCCAGAGCATTAGAATGTTGATCCCCCGATAGGGTTCGCCGTTCGCCCGCAGCGGGAACGAAACACCTTGTTCGCCGCCTGACCACGGCTTGCGCCATGGGGACACGCCCGCTTCCATTGCCTCGATGATCTGGTTGGTAACGTGCTGGTAGATGTCGAAATCCAATTTAGCCATTTGTGGCCTCCTTAACTGGTGAGACGGGGAGGCTTGGTGCCCTCCTTCCGCCGATGGGCTGCGCCTCGGCCACCTGATCCGACCGAAAACGCATGTTTTCGGCGGAACAGAGTGGGAGAGGGCGAAGCCCGACCCACGGGCCTGAACCCGACAGTCAAAGGATCGCAGACGAGGTTGGTGCGGCCCGCAGGCCAAAAGCCGAGGACACGGTCCTTGTCGCAGACGACGCGCTCGCGCGGCGCTTGTCTTTTGACTTTCCGGATCATGTCTGTTGGGCGGACCAGATAAAGAAAGAAAGCCAGGGTCGGGGTGAGCGGGCGACAGCCCGTCGATGTCCTGCCCTGACCTCTGACGAGATGCGACCCGCACAACCTGCGCGGGTCTCCACTGATCTTTTGCGGGACTTCTAGGAGGCCCATGACGGCCATCAGGGCCATCAGGCCTCGGACGGTAGCGGGTCCATCACAATAGGGGTGGCTGGACCTTCAAGCTCACACCAGAGATAATTCGGTATGCTTACAGCCAGTTAAGCGCTTAATAATGCGAATGGGCAATCAAACCGGATAACACTGGCGAAAGGAATTGGGTTCAAGTTCCAGCCTATCCAGCCCGTTTTAGAGAGCTCTAGCACCGCAGTCGTCCGTCGACTACGGCGCAAGGAACAGCTTTACGGATTTTCTATCAAGCTGCCTTGAGACTTGATCGGCCATCGGCAACTTCGATCTCGAAGCGCCCCATGAGTTCAGCCAAGCGCGAAGCATCCGAGTGCAGCATGTGACCTGCCGCGGTCGACTCTTCAACCATTGCCGCATTACGCTGAGTGACTTGATCCAATTCATGCATACCAGTGTTGATTTCGTTGAGACCATTGGCCTGCTCGGTCGCGCCTCGTGCGATGTCCGAAATCAAACCTGAAATCTCATTTACCCGCGAGACAATCTGACTGATCGAGGTACCTGCATTTCCGACAAGAAGAACACCCTTGTCTACCTGCTGCGAGCTGTCGCCGATGAGGCCCTTAATCTCCGTCGCTGCGTCGGCGGAGCGCTGAGCCAAACCGCGTACTTCCGACGCAACCACCGCAAAACCACGCCCGGCCTCTCCGGCCCTTGCAGCTTCCACACCAGCATTCAGTGCGAGAAGATTGGTCTGGAAAGCAATATCATCAATCACGTTGATGATCTGCGCGATCTTCTTTGCCGATGCCTCGATGGCCTGCATTGCCGACACAGCATTTGCGACGATGGTTCCACTCTGCTCAGCTTCCGAACGCGCATCGCCCATGATTTGCTCAACATTCTGTGCACCCTCAGCAGCCGCTCGAACAGAAGCTGTCATTTCCTCTAGCGCTGCGGCCGTCTCTTCCAGAGTGGCAGCCTGGCCTTCGGTACGCCGCGACAGGTCTTCTGAGGCCCGAGACACCTCTTTCGAGGTGTCGTCGATACCACGCGCGGCAAGAATGACTTCATTTATGGTGTCGCTCAGAGTTGTCACGGTGGTGTTGAAGGTCTGCCGCAAATCTTCGTAATCAGTTGGGAAAGGCTCCCGGATCTGACAGGTCAGGTTGCCCTGCGCCAGCTTCGCCAAATGGGTGCTAAACAAATCTACCACCTTCGCTGCGGCCCTCTGCCCCTCAGACGCCATGGCCTCAGCTGCCGACGCAGCTTCAGCCTGCGCTTTTGCTGCCGCCTGCTGACGTTGAGCTTCCTTATTCGCGTCATTCCGCTGCTTCATGCTCACAAGCAAAACAGCAGTCTCCATAACGACGATAAATGCGTGGAGGGCAGTTCGAACCAAATTGGCCGCGAGATCGCCACCGGGATAGACGAGTGCAGGCAGCAATAGGCTGAAGGAAA
>JBLXDQ010000045.1:0-5318 GCA_048263945.1 Epibacterium sp.
TGTCGCTTGATTCCCATTTCTGATCCTCCGTTTCCTAACTATAGGGGCGGACCACTTCAGTGGGGGAGGATCAGATCATTCAGTGCCTCAAGCCTTGCTCCGTATCCGCCTGAGCGTACCCGAACTTTGTTGCTTGCATTGTCTTTGTATCCATTGCCTTTGAGGGAAATCATGGGGAAACCTCCAAAGTCACCCGAAGCGAACGTCAGCTATGGCAAATCCAAGAAGATCATAATGCATATGCGGAGAAGGTCTGCTTCCCGCCCGGCGTGCTGGCGACCTCATCCGATGCAGGTGCAGGTGCAGGTGCAGGTGCAGAACGAATTTCGTGGTTGGGCTGGCTGGCGTCATCTGATGGCGGAGACCAGGTGCGGTATCGTTGCAAGTGTGGTGCTGCGCCGCCGCAAGGCAGCTTTGAGCCCAGAGTGACTGATGCTGCAGCTCCTGCGAGCGTCTGCTTTGCCTTGTGACGGGCCAGATTTATTTCGGCTGACCGTTATTGCTGCAAGCCAAACGCTACTTGGCGGACGTTACGTCTGAGATCGCTACGATCAGCTTCGTGATGTCATCTGCTCCCAATCGAGCAACGTTCACGCGCCCGCCTTTCACGACATGGATGCCATGATCTCGCGTCAGCGCTGTCTCTTGTGCATCGGTCAAAGGCAACAGTGAGAACATGCCGGATTGGTTCCCTGTAAAGGCAAGCTGATTGGTGCCAAGAAGCGTGCGTTCAGTTTCGACAATCTGTTGGCGCACCCCGGCGACGCGCGCGCGCATCCGGTCCAGATCGTCCAGCCAAAGCCTCTTGAGGCTGTCGTCTTGCAGGATCGTGCGCACCACCGATGGGCCATGATCTGGCGCGTGGGACGCGCTAGAGCGGACGATCGCGGATACAGCGCGGTGCATTCGGTCTCGATCGCCCGCCCGCGTTTTCACAAACGCTGCCCCCGCCCGGTCTCGGTAGATGCCGAAGGATTTGGAAAGGGTGATGCAGACGATGCACTCAGGGAACCGCGCGGCGATCTTTCGGGCCATGGCGCAATCGGCGGCCCAGCTTTGGGCGAAGCCCAGATATGCAAGGTCGATCCAAGGCACGATCCCGCGCGCCTCCAGAAGATCGAGCAGAGCGTCGAACTGCCCGGCGGTCATGTCCGCGCCGGTTGGGTTGTGGCAGACCCCCTGCATGAGGAAGACATCGCCCGCACGGGCGGCCTTCAGCCCGTCCAGCATTTGCTCAAAGGTGATCTGAGCCTTCAGCCGGTCATAATACGGCACCTGCGCGAACCGTGCATGGGCCGCAGTCAAGATCGGGATGTAGTTGCCATAGGTCGGTGTTTGCAGCCAGACGGTAGGAGGATTTGGCATCTGCGCCAAGAGGTCCGCCATAACCCGCAGGGCTACGGCGCCACCGGAGGTCTGTGCGGACACCCAGCCATTGTCAAAGGCATCGCCCATGATCTCGTGCCCCAGCACGCGGCAATAGTCGGCGTCCCCCGTCAGGGCGAGGTAGGATTTGCTGGTCTGGGTCTCGACCAGCTTTTGTTCAGCCAGCTTGACGGCTTCGAGAACAGGCGTTTGGCCATGGGCATCCTGATAAATGCCCACGGTTAGGTTGAGTTTGTCCTTGCGGGGATCGGCTGCAAAATAGTCGGCCCCGATCATGATGGGGTCGACGGGGTAGTCCTCAACCTGTTCAAACATTCTGCGTCAGCCCTTCTCCAAAATCCCCGTGGTGACCAGCGTCTCGAAATACTCGACCTTCAGGTCAAAGGATTTCAGAAGCTTCTGGGTGCTCGGCTTGACCACGGCATCGTCAAACGCACCCTGTTCAAAATGTCCCGCCGAGGCGAGATCGGACCAGAGGCTGGTCACCACCAGTTCATAGTCGGTCCCATTCACCTTGACGGCCAAAGACGCGCCCAGATGGCCGGGCAATTCAGCCATTTCCCGGAATGTCGTCCGTTCCAAATGGTCCGCGTATTGGTCAAGAACGGCCTGAGACCCGGCCACGGCGCGCCACCATCGAATGATCATTGCTATGCCTTCCCAAGTTCGACAGCCCGCTCGCGGCAGGCTGTCATTGCCTTTGCGATCACCTCCCCAAAGCCGTTCTCCTGCATCGAGACAATGGCCGCATGGGTTGTTCCGTTGGGCGATGTGACACGGGCTCGGAGGACCTCCGGCGCATCTCCCTTGGAAGCCATGGTGGCAGCGCCAAGCGCCGTTTGCAGGGTAAGCGCGCTGGCATCCTCAGGGGACAGGCCCAAAGTGGTTCCGGCCCGGATCATCTCTTCGATCATCAGGAAGTAATAGGCTGGGCCACTGCCTGAAACTGCCGTGACAGCATCCAAAAGGTCTTCGCGTTCCACGGCAACAGAAATGCCGAAAGCCGCGATGATGCCTTTCGCCACTACACGCTGTGCTTCGGACGCATGCTCGTTGACGTAAAGCCCTGTCGCCCCCAGACCAAGCAGGGCTGGCGTGTTGGGCATGGTACGCGCGATGGCCACCGGTCCAAAGAAACTGTCAAGCGATGCAATCGTAACCCCAGCGGCAATGCTGAGGATCAGCTTGCCAGACAGGTCTGCATCCATCTGTTTAGCCACAGCAGCTATGACCTGAGGTTTGACAGCCAGAACGATGATGTCAGCGGCAGCGGCGCTGGCCACATCGTCTGTTGCGTGGATGCCGTGCTCACTTGCCAGTCGATCCCTCTGGTCGGCATTCGGATCGACAACCGTGATCCGTGAGGGCGTCCAGCCGCTGGAGATCAGCCCTCCGATGATGGCCGACGCCATGTTGCCGCCGCCGATGAATGTAATCTTGTCCATGGCTCAGAAACTCGTGATGACCGTTGCGCCGATGGACTGGAACTTGTCCATGTTCATCAGCGCCTCGGGGGCCGCGTCGATGCTGATTTTGTCGCCGACAAGACGGGCAGGGTTCAGCTTGCCGCTTTCGACCATATCGAGCATTGCGCCATAGCGATGGGCTTGCATCCCGTGGGAGCCGAGCAATTCGATCTCTTGACCGACGATCTTGGGCATTGGCACAGCAGGAGCCGCGTGCTCACCCAGCATCAGGCCCACCTGGATGTGCTTGCCCCGTGGCCGCAGGCAGAGGATCGAGTTGGTCATTGTGGCAGGATGGCCAAGCGCGTCCAGTGAGACATGCGCGCCGCCCTTGGTGATCTCCTTAATCGCCTCGACCACGTCGCCCTTGCCGTCAATGGCTGTGACAGCGCCAAGCTCCTTGGCCAGTGCCAGTTTCGCCGGGTCGAGGTCGACCCCGATCACATTCGCTCCTGCCGCGCTGGCGATCATCACAGCCGACAGACCAACGCCACCGCAGCCATGCACAGCCACCCACTGACCCGCGCTGACCTTGCCCTGGTCGATCACGGCCCGAAACGATGTGGCGAACCGGCAGCCCAGGCTGGCAGCGGTGGCGAAATCCATCGCCTCGGGCAAGGCGACCACGTTCAGGTCAGCCTGATGGATCGGCACATATTCGGCAAAGCTGCCCCAATGGGTAAAGCCGGGCTGTTCCTGATGCAGGCACACCTGTTGATGACCTGCATGACATTCGCTGCACGACCCGCAACCGCAGATGAACGGTACGGTGACCCGGTCGCCTACCTTCCAGTTCTTCACGTCCTTGCCAACCGCCTCGACCACACCGGCCAGTTCGTGACCGGGGATGTGAGGGAGGTCTATGTCACTGTCATGCCCCATCCAACCGTGCCAATCGCTGCGACAGACACCGGTGGCTTCGACCTTGAGGACGACCCCATGCGGTTCCGGTGACGGATCCGCCACGCTCACAACCTTGGGGGCTTCTTGAAATTTCTCAAACAGGACAGCTTTCATGGCAGGGTCTTTCGATTGTATCGACTGGCTAGGTGGAACCTAACAGTTTGCAGGGAAATTGCCTTGCCATTCTGCCCCATATTTTGATTATTTAGAGCAGAAAGCTCTCACCATGAGGGAATATTGAGGAAAGTCTTCTCTTGTCCAGCATCGACACGGTCAACGCACAAATTCTCGAACTGCTTCAAAGCGATGGGCGCATGACCAACGCCAAACTGGCTGAGCACCTGAACATGAGCGAAACCCCCTGCTGGCGCAGGCTCAAGAAACTGGAAGAGACGGGCATCATTGAGGGCTATCAGGCTCACCTCAATCGCCGAAAACTGGGCCTCGGCGTGATGGCCTTCGTTCAGCTGAGCTGCTCAGAGCACGATCAGGCCGCAACCGCCGAGTTCCAGCGTATTATCGAGGTCACGCCCAATATCCTCGCCTGCCATAATACCACCGGCGAGGACGATTTCCTGCTGATCGTGGTCGCGCGCGATCTGGACGACTACAGCGCCTTCGTCGACAGCACGCTGCGGCGCTTGCCTGGTGTGACCAGCATTCGCTCGAACCTGTCACTCAAAGAGATGAAGGCGTCTAGTAAGCTGCCTGTGCGTGGTTCAGAGCGATGATCAATGCTCCACTCCGACAGCAGACATTCGTGCGAACGAATTGAAAGGCAGCTTGGTCCCGCATCCCCGCCGTTCGAAGATGGTCGGCGGCTGCACATGCAGCGAAGGGCAGCTCTTCCCTTTGCGACTGCGGCATGGAGTGATCGCCATGCCGCCAGATTCGCCGACTTTGCAAAGGTCGCTATCAGCGCTTCGTTGACGTTCGCCTAAGGCGCAGCAAAGCATGGTTTACCGCAACCTGCTGGACCGAAGCGAACGGCCCGAATGGTCCAACGCAGATCAGTTTCGGCAAAGCACAATGATCAGCCCCACTTGAGTGGTCCAATTTGATTGTTAGTGCATGACCGGCCTTTGGTCCATCTGGACGACGGTTTCCGGGGCCGGAGGGCGGTAGCCCAGAGCACTATGTGGGCGTTTAGTGTTGTAGTGTTTCCTCCATTCTTCGATCAAGATTTGAGCTTCTCGCAGGCTGTAGAAGATTTCGCCATTCAAGAACTCTTCCCTGAACCGGGCGTTGAAGCTTTCACAGTATCCGTTCTCCCAGGGTGAGCCGGGTTCGATGTAAGCCGTCTTTGCACCGACGGCTTTGATCCAGTCCTGCACGGTCTGCGCAACGAACTCCGGGCCATTGTCAGACCGAATAAACGAAGGCACGCCGCGCAGGATGAACAGGTCGCTCAGCGCATCGATGACGTTGCCGGAGTTCAGCTTGCGATCCACGCGGATTGCCAAACATTCTCGGCTGTATTCGTCGATGATGTTGAGCGTGCGGAACGCCCTTCCGTCATCAGTCCGGCAATGCACGAAGTCGTAAGACCAAACATGATCACGG